>JAHZEL010000003.1 GCA_019421865.1 Desulfovibrionaceae bacterium
CGTTTTCCGCGGCCTTGACCGCCGCGAAGGTACCGGCCGGACCGCCGCCGACGACGGCGACATCGCATTGCAGTGTTTTCATGCTGTTCTCCATGCTGAAGGGGTAGAACGTCTCCGGACTACGCTGCCGGAGTTTTTTTCCATTAATGCCAGTAATACGTAATCCCCCTGTATACCTCAACAAGATTTTTTTATTTGTTTTACACAGGTTTTGTCTCTGAAAGTCTGTACAGACAGATTTTCAGAGACAAATGATGAAAAGACGGCTCTGAGCCTCCTGCTGCTGTTGACGCGCTTCCAAGCATTGAACTATGTTGAAAGGCACGGGGAGTGATGTGCGGCGTCCCCGCAAGCGGAGGCGACAATGCCCAGATACGGGATTACGGATATTGAGAACTTTGTGGAAAAGATTCGCTTTTCCCTGCTGTTGCTGTCGCCCCGCGTTCTTGTGGAAAGAGTGCTCGATGCCGGAGGGCAGCTGACCATCACCACGCTCAACGCCTGGAGAGCCGGACAGAATCTTCCGAGTTATTCCAAACTGCGTCAGTTCTGTCGTGCCGCCAACATCGAGCCTGTGGACTTCCATCTGGATCTCGACGCCTTCATGCGTCGTATCTGCAGCGCCAACGGTATTTCGGAAGAAGACCGCAAGGTTTATGCTGCCCGTTTTCATTCGCAGCAGAATTCGGGCTTGCGGTTCAAGGCCTTCGACTCCGTTTCTTCATCCGACAGCGCAAGGCTTTTCGAGCGGCTGAAAGGCAGCTTTCTGGCCTATAATCTGGTGCTGAACAATCTCGGATTCGTTCATGCTTCGCTCGTGCGTTTCGAGAAGGTGGAGCATCCCTTCATCGTGGCCCGGTGCCTGTCGCTGCAGGACGACGATTACAGAGAGTATGCGGGGCAGCTTTTTCCGACCAGAAACAATCTCATGCTTATTCTGGAAGCGCAGGGCGAGGCACAGGAGGATTTCGTTTCCATGCTGCTGTGCAAGCCCATGGATACGGGAAAGGATGTATCCTGGCTGAACGGCATTGTGCTTGCTTCGGCCGAAGATCAGATCATCTATCCCTCGGCCGCGCGCATTTACATGGAAAAGCTGTCGGAAGAAGAGGCGGCGATGGATCCTGCCGAGATTCTTCGTCGTCCCGTGCCTGAGTGGTGCATGGATTTTCTCTCGAACAAGATAAGCGGCTGCGACGGCGATACCGTGCTGGAAAGCCGTCTGCTTACGCGCTCAAGCGTTGCCCGGGCCAGAGCCGGCAAGTGATTCCTGCGCGGAAATGATGCTTTTTTTCTTGTGACGCCGGGGAAAACGCGTTGCTGCAGTTTGTTTCCGCTTTCCGATACATAACGTGTCCGTCTCGGGCGACCTGTTGCCGTCTCAGCCGGACATGACCTAAAAGCGTACGGCATGGGGTCCGTCGGATGGAGAAATGCCTCCGTATGGACAGTTCTACGGCTACGCGGGAGAAAGCTGCTCTGTCGCGGAACACAAGAAATAAAAGCAAAGCTCCGGCGGATCAGGAACCGTCCGTCGGATACGGGATACGTCATGAGTATGTTTTTTCAGGGGCTGCTTATGGGATTCGCCTATGTGGCTCCCATCGGCGTGCAGAATCTTTTCGTCATCAATTCGGCCCTGTCGCTTGAACGGCGGCAGGCCCTTCTGACGGCGCTGATCGTCATTTTCTTCGACGTGACGCTGGCCCTTGCCTGCTTCTGGTGGATAGGCGCGGTGATGAAGCATCATATCTGGCTGCAGAAGGCCATTCTGCTTATCGGCAGTCTTGTGGTGCTTCATATCGGCTTCGGCCTGCTGCGCGCCAAACCCGCGGAGATATCGGGAGAGCGGCAGGCCTTGCCTCTGCTCAAGACCATTTCCTTTGCCTGCGTGGTGACGTGGTTCAACCCGCAGGCCGTCATCGACGGTACGATGATGCTTGGGGCCTTTCACGCCACGCTTGTCGGAAAAGGGGCGGCGCAGTTCATTTTCGGCGTCATGACGGCTTCAACGCTGTGGTTTCTGTCGCTGACGCTTTTGATTTCCTTTTTCAGGCGGAAGTTTCATGCCGGAGTACTGAGAGGCATCAATATCCTTTCAGGGCTCATCATTCTGTTTTACGGCGCCAAACTTCTTCTGGCCTTTCTGCGAATGCTGTAAGCAGATGCTAAACGCCCTGAGACAGCTAGATATCTTTTATTTTCAGTATATTATACGAAACATCCGTATCGTAGGCATCCATGTTTTCCCGCTGCTTTAGCGCGTTCACTATCCGGATGGTCACCGGCAGAACGACGATTTCATAGGCCGTCTTGGCAAAAATCTGAATGGCCATGAGCTTCAGCAGTTCTTCCACGGGTACCAGTCCGCCGAAGGCGAGGGGAAAAAAGATCATGGAATCCGCACTTTCGCCGGCGAGGGTGGAAACAACGGCGCGTGCCGAAAAGTGTTTTCCCTGGCTGGATATTTTCATTCTGCTCATGACATAGGCGTTGAGAAAGGAGCCGAGCAGAAAGGCGAGCAGGCTGGCGACGGCGATTCTCGGCGCAAGACCAAAGACGAAGCGGAAGGCCGCCTCGCCTTCCCAGAAGGGCGCGGAAGGCAGTGCAACGGCAAGCTGGAACAGCGCAAGCATGGAGAAGTTGGTGAGGAACCCGAGCCAGATGATGAGTCTGGCCTTGCGGAAGCCCCAGACTTCGGCAATGCAGTCGTTGATGATGTAGGAGACGGGAAAGACCAGAAAACCTGCGGTAATGGTGACAGGCCCGAGCTGAATGATCTTGGTTTCCAGGAGATTGGAGGCGATGAGGCAGGCGCAGAACACGATGCCGAGCAGCATGAAGGACAGAGATACGGTAGTGTTTTTCATGACTTGTTTTTTACGTGGTTTTCAAGCACACGGTTGAAGGTTGGCGAGCCGTTCAGGGAACTATCGTCTGAACGACCTCTCGTCAAGTCGTCTTGCGGGGTGGAAGGGGGGGCGGAAAGGAGCTTCAGAACAGCGCGGGATGCGTTGCCTGCGCTGTTTTTCTGGATGTTTTCTGTCTGCCTGAAAGCGGGCCGTTTTCCGGCGTTTTTCCGGGCAGGAGCGCTGTGAATTGTTCCTTCGCGTTCTTTCCAGCGTGAGTCAGTCTCAGAATGAGGATCTCCATAAAAAACGCCCCGGCTTCAGAGAATGCCGGGGCTTTTTTATGGTGACACGGTTGAGCGGCCAAGCTCTTGAAGGAGACGCTGACAAAGGCGTTTCGAGAGTTTTTACTGCCGCACAGATCTGCCTCGAAAGGCGGCACGCTCAGGCGTTCCGCGTTGTCCCGGGCAGAACGTCAGATTTGAATCAGCGGTGTTCACGCACGAGCGCGGCGATGCGTTCGATGCCCGTCTTGACCACGTCGCGGGAAGGACCGTAGGAGAAGCGCACCCAGGAGCGGTAGGGTTCTTCAGCCGGACGGGTTCTGTAGGGACGCACGTCGAAGAAGCGCCCGGGCACGGTCATGACCTTGCGGGAGAGGCAGGCATGGAAGAAGGCGTCGGCATCGTTGAGAGGTGCTGGAAGATCGCGGATGCTGGCCCAGATGTAGAAGGTGCCGCGAGGTTCCGCCGCGGGGCGGATGCCGATTTCGGCGAGGCCTTCCAGCATGAGCTTGCGCTTGTAGGCGAATTCCGCACGCAGAGCGGTGGTTTCCTGTTCCATGCGGGAAGGTTCGAGCGCGGCGAGGGTGGCGCGCTGGGCAAGCATGGAGGGACCGCCGTCCACGGCGCTGGCGGCACGGTTCAGCATTTCGATGATGTGCTTGGGACCGACGGCCCAGCCGGCTCTCCAGCCGGGATAGCGGTGGCTCTTGGTCAGACCGTCGAAGATGACGACCGGGTCCTTGTCCACGTCTTCCACGAATTCGGCGGCGGAGACGGGACCGGCGGCAGGAGAGCCGTCCTGATTGTAGATGAAGTGGGAGTAGAACTCGTCGCTTCCGAGCAGGCAGTTTTCTCTGCGGGCGGTGGCTACGTAGCTTTCCAGAGTTTCACCGGAAATGAGTTCGCCCGTGGGGTTGCAGGGGTTGGAGAACACGAAGACGTTTGCGCGTTCCTGATGGATGAAGTTCTCCAGCGTGGCGGCGGGAATGGAGAAGGCGTCTTCTTCGGCGGCGCGGATGGGCAGAAGCACGCAGCGGTTGCGAAGGCTGTAGAGATAGTCTTCGTAGGCGGTGTAGTCGGGGTTCTTGTAGGCGATGCGGGCGCCGTCGGCCAGAATGGTGTAGAGACGGGTCAGGGCAAGACGACCGCCGCAGGCAAAGCTGACGTTGTCGGCCGTGTACTTGGACTTGCCGCGGCGATAGGTTCTGTTGACCATGTCGGCGATGGCTTCGCGCACTTCGCCGGTACCGCCCACGGGGCCGTAGGCGTGATCGGCGGGATCGATGTCGATGTGGCTGATGCGCTCCGGAGCGCCGGGCATGTTGCCGACTTCAGGCTGCCCCTGACCGAGGTTGCACCAGTCGGGATGTCCGTTCCAGAAGCCCAGCTTGGAAGCTTCGTGAACGACCCAGATGACGCCCATGTAGGGGACGTCTCTGACCATGGGGAAGGACTGAGACATATCCTTATCCATACGATTCTGCTCCTTGTTTTTCGGAAAGTCTCGATGCTCTCCGCAGCAGGCGGCTTCCGCCGGATGGGACGGAAACGACGGGGTGTCGGAGCATCAATGTTTGAAAAAAGGCGGTCGCACAGGCGGCCGCCTTTCGAACTTGTGACAGGCGTTCTCGGTTAGTCGAGTCTGTCGATGGGCGTATAGGTTCCGTCGGGATTGGGACGGAACACATAATGTTCCTTCAGGAAGATGATGTCCTTGCGGTACACGGACTGCAGCTCGGCCAGAATGGCGGCACGGGCCACGACGTTGGCGCCTGCAGCCTTTGCAAGAGACTCGATGGCCTCGATGGATTCGCCAGTGGCGATGACGTCGTCAATGAGGGCGACGCGCTTGCCGCGGATCTTTTCCGCTTCGCAACCGTCGAGCCAGAGGGTCTGTTCCTTCTGCGTGGTCACGGAAAACACGGAGTGGGAAATGGCATTCTGCATGTAGGGCTTGCGGCTCTTGCGGGCGACCACGAAGTCCTTCATGCCCATGAGGCGGCTGATTTCGTAGGTCAGGCAGATGCCTTTCGCCTCGGCGGTCATGAGAACGTCCACTTCAGGCAGACGCTTCATGAGCTCGGGGGCGACGGTCTGGATAAGTTCGGTGTCGGAAAGCACGACGAAGCTGGCAAGCGCGAGATTTTCCCCGATCTTGACGAAGGGGAGCTTGCGCTTCAGGCCCATGATTTCAAAGTCGAAGTATTCCACAGGTCCTCCTAGGACGGAATAGGATGATGCGGGGGGCCGGTCTTACAGGAAGACGGGCGCGCCGGGGCCGAGGGGCAGATCGAGCTGCATCCAGATGATGAGGAAGAGGCCCCAGAAGAACAGGATGCCCAGAGCATACGGCAGCATCAGGGAAATGATGGTGCCGAGTCCCGCGTTTTTCGCATATTTCTGTGCCACGCCGATGACGAAGGCCATGAACGGTTCAAGCGGAGAAATGGCGTTGGTGGTGGAGTCGGCCACACGGTAGGCGGCCTGAACGAAGTAGGGGGAAAGTTGCATCTGCATGAGCATGGGCACGAAGATGGGAGCAAGAAGGGCCCACTTGGCCATGGCGCTGCCGATGAAGAAGTTGATGCAGGCGGTGAGGATGAGGAAGGCCACGACCAGCGGAATGCCGGAGAAGCCGGTATTGTTGAGGAACGCCGCGCCCTGGATGGAAAGATACATATCCAGGTTGGTGTAGGCGAAGCTGGAAACGAACTGACCGGCGGCGAAGCAGAGCACGATGAAGGGAGCGAATTCCTTCATGGAACGGCTCATGAAGCGCACCACGTCCTTATCGTTGCGAATGACCTTGGTTCTCACGCCGTAGGGGATGGAAACGGCAAGGAAGAAGCCGAGCAGGATGGGCACCAGCGAGTCGAGGAAGGGAGAGGGCACGATGCCGTGCGTCTTGGGATTGCGCAGGATGCCGTCTTCGGGAACCACCGTCAGCAGCACGAGGGCGATGTAGATGAGGCCGCCGATGAGGGCGGCACGCAGGCCGCGGCGTTCTTCCTCGGTGAGGGACATGTCTTCGCTTTCCATGGCGCCTTCATGCATGGCCACGCCTTCGAGTCTGGGTTCCACGACCTTCTCCGTGAGGAACACGATGACCGCGGTGACGACGAAGGTGGAAGCCGCCATGAAGTACCAGTTGACGGCAGGATGCACGGTGATGGAAGGATCAATAATCTGAGCGGCCTGCTGCGTGATGGCGGCCAGACCCACGTCGGTGCCCACCACGAGAATGTTGGCGTTCAGACCGGCGGCGCAGCCGGCGAAACCGGTGGCCATGCCGGCCAGCGGATTTCTTCCGAGGCCCTTGAAGATCATGGCGCCGAGGGGAGGAACCACCACGAAGGCGGCGCTGGAGGCCATGTTGCCCATGACGCCGCAGAAGGCGATGATGGCGGTGACCATGCTGCGGGGAGCGCTGAGAATGGAGGCGCGCAGCACGGAAGAGAGCAGGCCCACTTCTTCGGCAACGCCGAGGCCGAGCATCATGACGAGCACGAGGCCGAGGGGCTTGAACTTCACGAAGTTGTCGACACAGCTTTTCAGGAACCACGTTAGGCCGTCGGCAGAAGCAAGGCTCTGCACGGCAAGCGTCTTACCCTTGGGGTCGACCATGGTGATGCCCTGAAACAGGTAGGAGAGCACCATGACGACCAGCGTGAGGATCAGGAATATGGTGACGGGATGCGGCAGCTTGTTGCCGGCGCGTTCGATGAAACCGAGAATCCCGGAGAGGTTTTCGACTTGTTCTTTGGCCATGAACGGAAGCTCCTTGGACAGAGTGCGGTGTAGGGGGCTGTAAGCAAAGCATCACGGCGCGGAAGATCCGCGACGTGATGCAGGGAAACCGGGGGAAAGGGTTAGTCGTCGAGGTCGGTTGCTTCGAAGGCCTCGCGGCTGCTCTTGCGCAGCTCTTCGTTCGTAAGCACGTCGAAGCCGGTCATGCACATGGCATTGGCGGCCAGAAGCATGCCGTTGAAGCCGCCTTCGGAATGGCTGGCTTCAGCAAAGGCAGGCGTGTGGCCGACAAGGTGGGCTCCGCCGATGGAAATGTAGGGATGAATGGAAGGCGCCCTGAAGCTGACGTTGCCCATGTCGGTGGAGTAGCTGCTGGGCACTTCTCTGATGTAGCTTTCCCCGAGCAGGTCGAGGTTGGCGGCAAAGGCGTCCAGCAGGGGCATATTGTGACGCATGGTGTAGTAGGGGCGCGCGGAGTGGCGGTAGGAGAACTCGCATCCGAGGGCCTGGGCACAGCAGCGGGCGCAGTTGACCACGCGTTCGATGGCATTGTTGAGCGTTTCGGGCTTGCGGGCACGCACGCCGTAGCGCAGACGGGCGAATTCGGGAATGGTATTGATGGAGGTGCCGGTATCGGTGAGCAGACCGTGGATGCGCACGTCATGCGTCATGTGCTGGCGCAGGCTGTTGATGCCCATGACGGCGAGAGCGGCGGCGTCCATGGCATTGATGCCCTTTTCGGGAGCGCCGGCGGCATGGGCGGCCTTGCCCTTGAAGTCCATTTCAAGGTTGGCGCGGGAAATGAGCTGCTGCTTGAGAATGGTGCGGCCTTCGGCATGGGCGGCGATGACGGCGTCCATCTTGTCGAAGAGACCGGCTTCGGTCATGGGAACCTTGCCGCCGGCATCTCTGACGTTGCCTTCTTCAGCCGGAGTGCCGAAAACATGAACGGTGCCTGCCGGAAGGTGACGGGCCAGAGCCACGGCGGCAGCGCAGGAGGCGGTGCCGAAAAGATTGTGTCCGCAGGCATGGCCGAGGCCGGGAAGGGCGTCGAACTCAGCAAGGAAAGCCACATTCGGGCCTTCGCCGGAACCGTAGACGGCATGGAAGGCCGTGGGCATGTCGAGCAGCCCGCGCTCCACCTTGAAGCCGTTTTCTTCAAGAAAATCGGCAAGACGGGCGGATGATTTGAATTCCTGGTAGCCCAGTTCCGGTTCTGCGAAAATAGCGGAGGCTATTTCCTTCATCTGCGGGAAAAGCTTTTTGAGTTCATCCAGCAACAGAATCTTGTCGTGAGGGATTTCAGCCATGCATCGCCTCCTTAATAAAAATCATGGAAAAAGTACGCGTTCTGAGCACCCTACTCATTAATAGAAAGGGAAGCAAGAAAAAGAAAGGAAAAATTCTTCGTTTTCGTCATGTTCGGGACGAAAAAAAAGGATTCTCCGCCATGCCCGAAAGAGAAAGCCTGACGGAGAATCCTTGCGGTGTCGGGATTTTCGTTTTTTTTTCGTCAGTTTTTTCTGCGAGCGCTCTTTTTTCCTTCGGTAACATTTTTGAGAGCTTTGTCCAGCGCATCCCGGTAGGTGCGCAGAACGGCGAGTCGAGCAGCCTTCTTATCCTCCGCGGCGATGATGTGCCAGGGCGCATATTCCGTGCTTGTCCGCACGAACATTTCGTCCGCGGCGCGGACATAGGCAGGCCATTTTTCCCGATTGCGCCAGTCGTCGGGAGTGATCTTGTACTGCTTCCAGGGCGTCTGTTCCCTTTCACGGAAGCGGCGGAGTTGCTCGTCCGGGGAAATGTGCAGCCAGAACTTCATGAGCACGTTGCCGTTTTCGGTGAGCTGGCGCTCGAAAAGATTGATTTCCGAATAGGCGCGGCTCCAGTCCTCTTCCGGAGTGATGCCTTCCACCCGCTCCACAAGAACGCGTCCGTACCAGGAGCGGTCATACACCGTGATGAATCCGGCGCGGGGAATGTGCCGCCAGAAACGCCACAGATAGTGATGGGCCAGCTCTTCATCCGTGGGAACGCCTATGGGAATGGCACGGCTTATGCGCGCGTCGATGCCGGCCATGAGGCGGCGGATGCAGCCTCCCTTGCCCGCAGCGTCCCATCCTTCAAAGAGCAGCGTGCTTGAAATGCCCTTGCGGTAGGCGTGATACGTGAGCTCGTGGATCTCCTTCTGCAGGTCTGCCAGCTCCTTTTTGTACTTGTCGGGATCGGCCTTGACGCTCAGGTCTATGGCTTCCAGCGTGGAGATGACGTTTTCCTGCTCGGCGCTGCGCCGCTCCGCAAGACGGGCGGCTCTGGCCTCCTGCTCGGCCACGGCACGATCCACCGCGGCGATGACGGCCCTTGCCACGGCAAGATTGCGGTAGTTCGCATCGGCGGCGTCCACGATGGTCCACGGGGCAAAGGAGCGGTCGGTAAGCGTGATGGCTTTGGCGGCTGCGCTGGCCAGCCCCTCATAGTTTTCCGAAGCCTTCTTGTCGTAAGGCGTGAAGTGAAGGATTTCCTTGTGGGCCAGTCTTTTTTTCAGACGGGCGGCGTGCTCCTTTTTGTCCAGATGGAGCCATATCTTGGCGATGGCCATGCCGGAGGCGGCCAGAGCTTCTTCCAGACCGCTGTAGTGGGTCATGTGGGCGTTGAATTCCATTTCGCTCATGTCGCCCGTGCAGTATCTGCGCATGGCAGGCCCGTACCATCCGCCGAAGAATACGCCCACGGTTCCTGCCGCAGGCAGCAGACGCCAGTAGCGCCAGTCCTGCGGGCGGGCTTTTTCCTCGTCCGTTTCCAGCCAGAACACATGATTGTGCACGTATTTGCCGTCCATCCATTCCGACAGCAGATTGACGACTTCGCCTCGTCCGGATCCGTCGATGCCGGCAATCGTGATGAGCAGCGGAATTTTTCGTTCAATGCACTGCCTCTGCGCTTCAAAAAGCTTCATGCGCAGATCCGGAGCGGTTTTCCGGAATTCCTTGTCGCTGCATTGTCTGCCCAGTACGACGGTTTCAAACATACGAACCTCGCTGTCGTTGAAAGGAAAAAGGCAATCTTCGGAAATCTTTCGGGGAAAGTGTAGAACCCCTTTGCAGGAAGTGCAAGTGTATCAACCGGTTATGATACCGGAGAAAACGTTTGACTTTCATGCTGCGGGATTTTTGAAGGATCAGCCCCAGAGGGTCTTCGTCAGAATGGAGAAGCCGACGAACAGCCCGAAAACGGCAAAGGACTTTTTCACGAGTGCGGTGGGCAGGCCCGACCAGTGGGCGAGCTTTGCGCCCACGACGGCCATGATGACGCCGGGAATCATGAGGGAGAGCGTTCCGGGAACATAGACATAGCCGAGTGAGAATTCCGGCAGGCCGGGCGCGTTCCAGCCGACGACCATGTAGCTTATGGTGGCGGTAAGCGTGATGGGCAGGGTGAGCGCGGCGGAGGTGCTTATGCAGTCGCACCACTCATGGCCGGCCCAGGAGAGAAAGACGATGAGCTGAAGAGAACCAGCTACGCCGGTCAGACTGGCCAGCATGCCGATGAAAAGGCTGACCGGGACATAGAGTTTTTTGGCCATCGGCCTTGGACGGGGCGTGAAGCCGGTGAGCATCTGCACGGACATGATGCAGATGATGACCGCAAAAAGGATCTCCAGCGTTCTGCCGTCGATCATGCGTGCCAGCACGGCGCCGCCGATGGAGCCGAGGATGATGCCGGGCAGCATCATTCTCCAGGTGTCCCAGCGCATGGATCCCATTTTGGTGTGGGCAAGAAAGGTGGTGAAGGAGGTGACCAGCATGGTGGAAGGCGCGGTTCCTACGGCGAGGTGCTGCACCAGAGAGTCCGGCATGCCCATATGGGAGAAGAGAATGTTGAGAAGAGGAACGATGATGAGCGCGCCGCCGATGCCGAACAGGCCCGAGAGCAGGCCGACAAGAGAGCCTCCGCCGATGAGAATGGCGAGAATGGAAAGCATATTTGTCATGATGAGCTGCCGGATGTTGTTTATGTACGGGAGAAGTTATGCAAAGGAACGTACAACAGAATGCCTGCTCCGGCAATCGGCGGAGGAGAAGCATTTCGGCGCGGCCTTCTTTACCCTCTGCGGGGGATATGGCATATTCGTCACAAGCCCGATCAAGGAGTTTCCATGCCACCAGTCATCGTTCCCGAACATTCCAGGCCTCTTCTCGAGGCCCTTTCGACCGGTCGTTCTTTTGAGCTGGACAGCCATGTCTTTGTTGCGGATGAAGACTGGCTCATGGCCATCGGCTATCCTTTGGAAGGAGAGTTTTCGGTGCGGCGTTTCGAAGCCGCGCTTGAGGAGGCCGTGCGGCGCGTGAAGCCCTCGGACTGCTTTGCCATTGCGCCCGAGATGCCGGACAGGCTGAAGGAATATGTGCAGGACCGTGATGTCTACTATGTGCTTTCCGCTTCCGCTCCTGTTCCCTCGAAGCTGCGGGGGCCGGTTCGGCACGCGCGGGAGCGCCTTACGGTGGATGAGACGCGCGAGTTCACGCCGGAGCACAGAAGGCTTTGGGCGGAGTTCATGGGCAGGATTCCGCTGCCTCCGCGCATTCGTCAGCTGTATTCGGGAACGGCGTCCGCTCTCGGCGGCGGGGCCGATCTGCGTCTGCTCAACGCGTGGGACGCCGAAGGACAGCTGGCCGCCTGCCTCCTTCTGGACTATTCGCTGCCGCGCGAGGTGAGCTATGTGCTCGGCGCCCATTCCAAAACGCACTATGTGCCGCACGCGCCGGATCTGCTTTTTGCCGAAATGCTGGAACGCGCCCGGGCCGAAGGAAAGGAAACCGTGCTTCTCGGCCTCGGCGTGAATGAAGGCATCACCCGTTTCAAGCGCAAATGGGGCGGCCGCATCGACGCTCCCTATCAGCTGGCCGTGTGGCAGGCTTCGGGGGCCTACGGCGGAAAGAGCGCGCTGCTCGACATGGCGGAACTTCTGGCCATGAACATGGGCAAGACCACCGGCGGACGCGAAGTTTCGCGCTGGAAATTTTTCGATACGCTGCCTGAGCAGCGCCCCTGCGCCATGCTCTGGCGTCTGGACAAGAACGGCCGCACTTCATGGATAGGCGGATCCGCCCACTTTTTCTGCTGCTCCTTCGAGCATTCCCTGCGGCGGCTTTTTGAGAATGTGGACACGGTACTGCTGGAAGGGCCTATCGATTCGGAAAGCATGGACGAAGTGGCCCGCATAGGCCGCTCTCCGGAACCTGACGCGCCACGCGTGTCGCAGTTTCTTTCCGAGGAGGAGATACGCCGCCTTGAACGCACGGTGTACGGCCCCGAGGGCTTCTGGGCCAGAGTTGCGGGTCTGCAGAAGAAACGCTCCATAGACGTGCGCAGTGTGCTGGCCGAAAGTCGCCAGTGGTATGCGTTTTTCTCGCTGTGGACGGCGTATCTTGAGCGCAACGGCTGGACCAACTCCGTGGATCTTGAAGTCTGGAATCTGGCGCTGGACATGGGGCGGTCGGTCATGGGCATGGAAAGCCTTGCCGAACAGATCGCCTCGCTGGAATCGGCGCCCATGCCGCGCATCGTGAAGTTCATGAAGGACTGTTCGTTCTGGCCCACGCTCATGAAGAGCAACCGTTTCCGCTACCTTGCCGGGGATCTCATGGGCATGATGGGAACGAGCGCGGAATTTCCGACCCGCACGGGAACCATCATCAGCGTGCGCGATCAGCGCTTCCGCGAGCGCATGAGGCCGTATATCGAGCGCGGCGGTACGGCCGTGTTCGTGGGTGCCGCCCACATGATCAATCTGCGTCACATGCTGGCCGAGGACGGTTTTACCCTGACCCGCGTTCTGCCTACGCTGAAGCATCGTTTCATGGCCTGGATCAGCCGGGATGATTCGGTCGTGCTTCCGGGCAATCCCGATGCGCCCGTGTGGGAAAAGGCTCCGGAAAACGTGCGCTCTCAGGCGCTCGACCGCGAGAGCGCTTCTCCGCATACGACAGGGCATTCCGCCGTGCGCGGGCCGCAGTCCGGTCGTGCGCTGGCCGATCTCGGGGTCCGGGCCGTGGTGCCGGAACAGATTCCCTCCTACGTGCGGGCGGTGTCCGGGCGAACGCTGCGTTCCTGCGAGGGCTTCGCGGCATGGACCACGGAAGACAGCTGCACGCTGGTGGCTTTCCCTGCGCAGGAAGAACTTTCCACCTGCGGTATTCATACGGCGGCCTATGCGGAACGGCTGGAGCAGGCCGTGGCCTGCGCGCTCGCCATGCCGGATCTTCGACGCATCACGGTTCTTGCCCCCGCTGTGCCCGAGGCCGCGCCGTCCCGTGCCGTGGTGGAGAAGGATGCCTGGTGGTGCATCTCTCTGCCGCATACGCCGGGACAGAAGTTGCGCAACATGCTGCGCAGGGCCGAACGGGAGGCCGTGATAAGCGTGGAGTCATGGGGGGCGGATCACGACGCGCTGGTGGATCATTACCTGAAGGTGCGCACGCTTTCCCCGGGAACGCGGCATATCTTCGGCAGGGTGGGACAGTATGTCCGGTCCTGCCCGGATGCGCTGCTTTTTTCCGCACGAAACGCCTCGGGTCGCCTTCTGGCGCTGGCCGTGGGCGACTACAGCGCGCTGAGTACGGCGTTCTACATGTTTGCCTTCCGGCAGGATGACTGCCCGCCCGGCGTCAGCGACGCGCTGGTGCAGGCGCTGGCCGATGAAGCCGTAAAAAGAGGGCAGACCGTGCTCAATCTTGGTCTGGGCATAGACGGCGGCATTACGTTCTTCAAGAAGAAGTGGGGAGCGTTCGAGTTCATGCCGCATCTGGAAACGAGCTGGACCGTGTAGCGGGAGGAGACTCATGGCAGCCGATGTTGAACGCATGTTTGCCCGTTTCCGCGGTCCGGGCTTCTGGCAGGATTTCAAGGAGCTTTTTCAACCGCGGGAGCTGGAATGCCTGCAGGTGGAGGTCACGTCCTGCTGCATGGGCCGGTGTACCTACTGCCCGCATACGACGCGCTCCGACGTGTGGAAAAGCCGTCACATGTCGCCGGAGACCTTTGCCGCGCTCTGGCCCGCCCTCTGCCGGACGGCAAGAGTGCATCTGCAGGGCTGGGGCGAACCCTTTCTGAACCCGTACTTCATGGATTTTGTGTCGCTGGCGCGCCGGGCAGGCTGTGCCGTTTCCACCACAACCTGCGGGCTGCGCATGGATGAGGCGCTCGCGGAGCGTATCGTGGAGAGCGGCATGGACATTGTGGCGTTTTCCCTCGTCGGCACCGACGAGAAAAGCAACGCCGCCCGGGCGGGCGTGCCGTTTTCACGGGTGGAGGAAGCCGTCCGCATGCTGCAGAAGGTGCGCAGGGCCAAAAACGCCGTGCATCTGGAAATTCATCTGGCCTATCTCATGCTTGCCTCCAATGTGGAGGCGGTACGGGATCTGCCGCGCCTTATGGATGAGTGGGGCGTTCATGCGGCCGTCATCAGCACGATGGATTACATCCCTTCGCCGGAGATGGCTTCCGAGGCCTTTGCTCCTCATGAGCGGGAGAAAATAGAGGTTGCTCGTGCGGTTTTGGAGGAAACAGGGGCCAGAGTGCGTGCTTCGGGGCGGGATTTCTATGCCTCCCTGCCCGCGGCGGAACCGGCTCCCTGCTGCCGGGAGAGGGCGCACAGAACCATGTACGTCGATGCCGACGGACAGATTTCTCCCTGCGTGTATCTGAACGTGCCCATTGCGGAGGAGATTCCGGGAAGAACGGTGTTCGGGCAGGTATCCGGCGAGAGTCCCATGACGATATGGGGCAAAAAGGAATATGCCGATTTCCGCGCAGCGGTGCAGACGGCGGAGCCTCCGGCGTCCTGCCGGTCATGTGCCAAGCGCTTTGAAGCCCCGTGCGCAGGCTAGTGGAGCCGTGCTGCCGCCTGCCTGAAACATAGTGATCTGATGGAGGATTCATGCTGATACGCCGTGCAACCATGGACGATCTTGCCGAAATAGCCGAGGTGGAAAAACGCTGTTTTCCCGTGAAGGAGGCGGCCTCGGAAGAGGAGTTCCGGGAGAGGCTTGCCGTATATGCCGACCATTTTCTTCTGCTTTTTGAAGACGACCGGCTTGTCGCCTTCATCGACGGCATGGCGACCGACGAAGCCGATCTTCGGGATGAAATGTATGCGGACGCATCTCTTCATCGTCCGGACGGCGCCTGGCAGATGATTTTCGGCCTCAATACGCTGCCGGAATACCGGCGCAGAGGATACGGCTCTCATCTGGTGCAAGCGTTTGCCGAGGAGGCACGCAGACAGGACAGGCTCGGCGTGGTGCTGACATGCAAGGATGAGCTTGTTTCCTTCTATGCTGCTCTCGGCTTTGAGGATGAAGGGATGTCCTCCTCCACGCACGGCGACGTGGCATGGCATCAGATGCGCCTGTCGTTCCGCCCGGCCTGAATAAACAGACCTCTGACGCCGATCATGCCTTTTCTCTGCTGAACTGAAGTGCCGAACGCAGAAACGCTGGAAGAAGCGGTTTTTCGGCTGTATCAGGGCTCAGAAAAAAGCATTTAAATAAAATGATGGAAATGGCATGATTAGCGATTTTTTTCTCAAAAACGTCTCTTTCCGGTCGTGATTGCGCCTTGCATAAATTTTGCAGGTGGACTACTTGCCTTGGAGAATCAACGGCGGTTTCCCTGCATCCAAGGTGCAGCGAAGCCGCCGTCACATGAGAGGTTGTTTGTATGATTAGTTTCTTTCTGTGCCTGGCGCTGCTGATCATCGGTTACTTTACTTACGGCAAGGTAGTAGAGAATACCTTCGGTCCTGATGATCGGGAAACGCCTGCCGTCGTCATCAACGACGGTGTTGACTATGTAGTGCTCCCGCAGTGGAAGCTGTTCCTGATCCAGCTTCTGAACATTGCCGGTCTCGGCCCCATCTTCGGTGCCCTTCAGGGTGCTCTCTGGGGCCCCGTGGTCTTCCTGTGGATCACCTTCGGTACCATTTTCGCCGGTGCCGTGCATGACTTCTTCTCCGGCATGACCAGTGAGCGCAACAACGGCGCGTCGGTTTCCGAAATCACGGGTATCTACCTCGGCTCCACCATGAAGACCGTCATGCGCGTGTTCTCCGTGGTGCTGCTCGTCATGGTCGGTACCGTGTTCGCCGTCGGTCCGGCCGGCCTCATCGTCAAGCTCTGCAGCGAAGCCGGTGCTTCCGGCATTCTGCTGAGCACCTCCTTCTGGCTGACGATCGTGCTGGTCTACTACTTCATCGCCACCTTCATTTCCATCGACAAGATCATCGGCAAGGTCTATCCGCTCTTCGGTATCTGCCTGATCATCATGGCTGTGGGCGTTGGTGCCGGCATCGTCATTGATCCTGCGTACCAGATTCCTGAAATCTGGGATCACTTCACCAACATGCATCCCAAGGGCACGCCCATCTGGGCCTTCATGTTCATCACCGTGGCCTGCGGCGCCATTTCCGGCTTCCATGCCACGCAGTCTCCGCTCATGGCCCGCTGCATGAAGAGCGAGCATCAGGGCCGCTTCGTGTTCTACGGCGCCATGGTGTGCGAAGGCATCATCGCCCTCATCTGGGCCGCTGCCGGCTGCACCATCTATGAAATCACCAACGGTCAGACCACGGGTCTGCTGGCCAGCCTCGGCTCCGGCCAGTCCGCCGCCATCTACGACGTGTGCAGCAAGACCATGGGCGGCATCGGCATCGGTCTGGCCATGATCGGCGTTATCGCCTGCCCCATCACCTCCGGCGATACGGCGTTCCGTTCCGCCCGTCTGGTGCTGGCCGACTGGTTCAAGGTGACGCAGACCAGCTACAAGAACCGTCTGATCTTCTGCGTGCCGCTGCTCGGCGCCGGCGCCTTCATCAGCCAGCTCGACTACTCCATCGTGTGGCGTTACTTCAGCTGGACCAACCAGACTCTGGCCATGATCGTGCTCTGGGCCGCTTCCATGTATCTCTTCCTCAACAAGAAGAACTACTGGATCACCGCTGTGCCCGCCACCTTCATGAGCGCCGTGTCCATCACCTACTTCTGCATGGCTCCCGAATGCCTCGGCCTCATCGTGAAGCTGCCTGTGGCCGCTGCGTACGTGCTCGGCATTCTGGCTGCCGTTCTGTTCCTCGCGCTGTTCCTTCGCGCGACGCGCAGACATGCGTAGTGCATCGGAGTTTTCCGATCACTGGTGAAATACTTTCGCGGGCATGGTGAGAAAGCATCCTTTCCCGCCATGCTCCGCCCGGGCCGCAGCTGCCGTTTCGGCTTCTGTTCCGGAATATGCCGGGGCCGCCTTTCCGGCGGCCCCGTTTTCTTTATCTGTTCCGCATCGTTCGGAAACGACACCTTTCTTTCTGGGAGTCGCTGATGCTGTATTTCAAACCCGCGCTGCTGGGCGGCGTCGGACTGGATGACAAGACACTGAAGGAAGACAGAAAGTCCTGCATGATTTTCGGTCCCTGCGGGGTCGGAAAAAAGGCGCTGTATCTGAACAGTCTCTTTCTTGATCGCCGTTTCTATATTCCTGTGGATAATGTCCGGCGCGCGTACAAGCGCGTGGCCATGAGCCGGGGGGCATTCACCGGAAAGGGCGTGTTCGGCTCCATTCCCTATCTTGTCGTGGAGTACGACAAGGGAGAAAGCGTGCAGTGCACGTTCAAGCATGAAAGCCATGTGGACATGATGCTTGCCGAGATCCGGCAGCGTTTTCCTCATATTCCCACCATGTCCGAGGCTGCGGCCAGAAAACTGGAAGAGGCGCGCATCGCGGAAGAGGCCAGATACGTAAAGGATCTCTCCGCCACGGCGCAGGCCAGTCTTGATCAGCTGCGTCAGGCAAAGGCTTTTCTGGAAAAGCGTCCTGATCTGACGACGCGTCTGGCTGTGACCAGCAAGGCAAAGCGTGTGGACCAGCTGACCAATCCCACGCACAAGTGGATAGCGCTGGCCATTTTCTGCCTTGCGCTTCTGGCGTCCCTGTACGGCGCATACAGCTGGTTCTCCGGTACCGGCGACTACGGTATTCATATCACGCTCATCGGTCTTGCCGTGGTGTTCTTCTTTGCCGGGGCCAACGTGCTGCCCACGGCACGCAACAACAGCCGGGCCATTGCGGCGAATCTTGAAAAGGCGAGGGCGGATGTGGCCTCCTACATAGCCGACTTTCCGGATTTTCCTCTGCCCGCCCGTTATGCGCATCCCGCCACGCTGGCCCGGATGATACGTTCCATCCGTGAAGGCCGCTCCCAAACTGTTTCGGAGGCCTACGAGGACATGAAGGTCGTGCTGAAGTCTCTCAATTCCAGCGTCAAGGTCAGCCAGACGGAATACGATGAGATCGTTGTCGTCAAACCCATGTTTCTGCTGGAAAACTACGAGTAGGGCAGACGTTTCAGTGAGGAAGGGCCGGAGTGCAGGGCACTCCGGCCCTTTGTTTTTAATTTGATGCCCGGGCCTTTGAGAAAGGTTTGGTCTTCGTTCAGCCTGAAAAGCTCTCCACCGGAACGTTGTTGGGGATGAGTCTTATCGTTTGACGCAGCGACTGCCGGGGAGCCTCCCGGAGAGGAGAGAAGCAAAAGATCATTCTGGAGGCCGTCGCTGAGCAAGATCCTTTCGGCATAACCTCAAGAGTGCGGGAGAGACGTCAGGTCAGTTCCGGGATACGAAGGAAAGAAGATAAGCTGCGTTTTTATGGCGTTCAGACCGCCGCTCGACTTCGTTTTCGGAGAATATAGCTCCGTCACTGGAGAGGGCTTCGGAAAAGGCGCGGTGTCGGTTCTCTGAGCCATGAAAGGTGGCGAGGTCCGGAAGACGACAGGCATAAAAAAGCCCTGCGAGGTCGTCGCAGGGCTTATCCATAATATTGTTATTCAGCCTTTTCGCCGGAAGCGGCTGCGGCCGCCTTTGCCGCGTCGGCGCTTTCCGGATCAAGCTGCTTTCCTCTGCGACGCAGAATATAGGTATACGCAGGGCCGGAAATGACGTATCCGAGCAGGATGAGGAAACAGAACAGACGGGGCAGCGAGAAGACCATGCTGAGCACGATGAGCGTGGCGACCATGGTCTGGAAGGGATGGGCCTTGATGAAGCCGAATTCCTTGAAGGAGAAGTAGCGTACCCGGCTGACCATGAGCAGCGGCACGATGACGGAGATGATCAGCGTCAGTACCGGGAGAGCGGGTTTGAGGAAATCGGGGTAGTAGGGCATGAACAGCACGAACGTGGCCAGAACGCAGGCGCAGGCCGGGCTGGGCAGGCCGACGAAGAAACGCTTGGAGGTGGTGGACACGCCGACGTTGAAGCGGGCGAGTCTGAGCGCGGCGCAGCCGCAGAAGAGGAAGGCCACGGCCAGACCGAGGCGGCCGAACTCATGCAGCTGCCAGGCATAGGCCAGCAGGCCGGGAGCCACACCGAAGGTGACGTCGTCGGCCAGAGAGTCGTATTCAATGCCGAACTGGCTGGCCGTGCCGGTGAGGCGCGCCACCTTGCCGTCGAGTCCGTCCATGGCCGCGCCGACGAGTATGGCCCAGGCCGCGAGATCAAACTGATCGTTGAAGGCGAGGATGATGCTGAAGAAGCCGGCGAAGAGGCTGGCCGTAGTGAAAAGGTTCGGCAGAATATAGACGCCGCGGGGAATGGGCTTGTTGGGATCGCGCATGAGAGCCTCTCTTACGCTTCTTCGGAAGCGGACTTCTTGGCCAGAACAGTCTGACCGGCAAAGACGTTTTCACCGATACCGACGGCAGGAGTATAGTCGGCGGGCAGATAGACGTCAACGCGGGAACCGAATCGTATCATGCCGAAGCGCTGACCTCTTTTCAGTTCGTCGCCCTGTTCGGCATGGGGCACGATGCGGCGGGCGATGAGACCGGCGATCTGCACGAAGGTCCAGCTGTCCCCCTGTTCGTCACGCATCTGCCAGAGGCACTGTTCGTTGTCGGTGGAGGCCTTGTCCCAGGCGGCATTGAAGAACTTGCCGGGATTGTAGCGGATGCCCGTCACCGTTCCGGTTACGGGAACGCGGTTCACGTGCACGCTGAAAATGTTCATGAAGATGGAGATGCACTGTCTGTTTTCCCCGCTCATGGGATCGAGACGACTCTCAATGCGGATGATGCGGCCGTCGGCAGGGCTGACGGCAAGACCGGCTTCCTGCGGCACGACGCGTTCGGGGTCGCGGAAGAAGTGGACGGCAAACCACAGCGCGATCAGAGCGATCAGCGTTACGGGCCACCAGTCGAGTATGGCGGAGCAGAGGGAAAGAACCGTAAGCAGACCGATGATGGGGGCACCCTCGGGTGCGAGACCGATGCAGGGTTTGTTCATCAGAGACTCCTTTGAAGGCTGAAAGATTCTCCGGAGCAGGAAAGACTGCGCCGCTGCGGAAGGATCCGGATGCCGGACAGCGCCGGAAGACGGCTGGCCGACGGGCAGAAAAGAATGCCCGGCAAAACGGGGGTCTGCCGGGCACTGACGTTAATCCTTGCGTTTCAGAATGACAACGTGTTTGAGCGCCCCTTCTCCCGAACTGCGGGTCTGCACTTCGGGATCGTCCTGAAGGGCCAGATGAATGACTCTTCTCTGGTAGGCGCTGAGCGGCCGGGTGGTCTGCACCTTGCCGGTGGCCTTGACCTTTTCGGCGAGGTTCAGCGCCAGCTCCTGCAGGCGGGAATCCTGCCGCACATGATAGTCACCGGCATCCACCTGCAGGCGGACCTGGGAGCCTACGGCACGCGTGATCATGCGCGAGGCAAGATACTGCACGGCAGCGAGATTCTGGCCGTCGCGTCCGATGAGCAGACCGGTATCCTCGCTCTTGACGGATACCTGAATGCGGTCCTCGCCGATTTCCAGAGAAAGATCCACGTTGGCCGGATCCAGATCCAGAATGGGGGCCACGAGACGGCTTATGATGTTCTTCGTGGCGCCCGCCAGCTGTTCCTGATCGAGCTCGGCCAGCGGAATTCTGGGCAGAGAACTTTCCAGCGCGTCGGCATCGTCGGCCTTGGGTGCGGGATCCTTGCGGTCCTTGCCGCGGGGCTGACGGTTGCGGCGTCCTCTGGGGGCTTCGTCGCCCGTTTCTTCGGAGCGTTCCTGATGTTCTTCGGAAGCGTCAACGCGTTCCTGTACGGCGACGCTCTCGGGCGTCAGCGCAGGCACGCCTGCCGTACGGATGGCGGGAAGAACCTTTTCCGCGGGAGCGGCAGTCTCTTCCCTGTCACGTTCCTGACGGGCTTCTCTGGCTGCTTCCCTGCGGGGTTCCTTCGGCTCTTCCTTCGGGCCTTCCTGAGCTTCCGCCTTTTCTCTGCGGCGCTCGTTGCGACCGCGGCGACGGCCTTCCTGCCGTTCCTGCTTTTCCTGAATGCCGCCCGTCTGCATGAAGTCGGGCAGGGTGGCCAGTCTTGCGCGTATTTTTGCCTTACGCGCGCCGACTATGCCGAAAATGCCCGTTTTGGCATCCTCAATGATTTCTATTTCCAGCTTTTCTCTGGGAACATCATAGTAGGAGCAGGCTTCCGCAATGGCGGCATCCAGTGTTTTTCCAAGGAATTCTTTGGAATCGCTCATGTCTTTCCCCTGCTACTTGGTTTTGCGCAGGGTCCAGGACTGCTGGATGATGGACAGAATGTTGTTGCAGAGCCAGTACAGCACGAGACCGGCGGGGAAGTTGATGAACATGACCGTGAACACCACGGGCATGATCATCATGATCTTGCGCTGCTGCGGATCGCCCATGGCGGGGCTGAGCCACTGCTGGAGGAACATGGTGGCACCCATGACGAGCGGGGTGATGTAGAAGGGGTCCTTCACGGAAAGGTCGGCCAGCCAGAGCATGTCGGTGCCGGGCAGGTAGGTGATGAAGGCGGCATGGCGCAGTTCGATGCAGTTCAGCAGCGCCTGGTAGAGGGCGACGAACACGGGCAGCTGAATGAGGATGGGCAGGCAGCCGCCCATGGGGTTCACGCCGTAGGTCTTGTAGAGCTGCATCATTTCGCGGCTGAGGGCTTCCTTGTCATCCTTATACTTTTCCTGCAGCTGCTTCATCATGGGCTGGAGCTTCTTCATCTGCTCCATGGACTTGAAGCTCTTGCGGGAAAGAGGCCAGAACACGATCTTGATGAGGATGGTCAGCAGGATGATGGCCAGACCCCAGTTGCCGAGGAAGCCTTCAAAGATGGTGAGCAGCTTGAGCAGCGGAACGGCCAGGAAGGAGAAGATGCCCATGTCGATGGACGACTTGAGGTCGTTGGGAGCGGCGTCGAGCAGATCGCGGCTCTTAGGGCCGAGCCACCAGGCGGTATGAAGTTCGGAGGGCTGACCGGCGTTCAGGGTCACGTCCTGCAGTTCAACCGCGGCACGCCATACGCCGCCGTCGGTGATGCGGCCCTTGAACACGGTGTTCTGACCGGCTTCGGGCAGCACGGCGGAGAGGAAATAGTTGGTCATAAGGCCGGCCCAGCGGATTTCGCCGGAGCTCATGACGCCTTCATTGGTGAGATCTTCCACGTCCACGTCGCGTTCAAGAGAACCCTTCAGGTTCCAGGCCATGCTCATGGCGTCGTAGTTGCTTTTGCCGCTGAGGTCGGTGGCGCCGAGGCTGTAGGACACGCGGGCGGCGTTCGTGGCGTCGGCGGCGGTCAGCGTGACCTTTTCGTCCATGAGATAGGTGTCGGCATGGAAGGTGATGGCGCGGCTGATGCGGATGCCGTTCATTTCGCCGACGAAGGTGAGCGTGGCGTCGCCGTTTTCAAGCGTGATGTCGGAACCGTCGAAGCTCCACTGACCCATGTTCCAGGAAGGCTGGCCGTTGATGAGCAGGCCCATGGGAGCCACGGTGGCCGCGGCGGGGGAGACCATGTTGAACAGCGGGGAACCGGGTTCGATGGTGGCGTTGTAGTTCTTCAGCTTGAACGACTGAAGAACGCCGCCGCCGGAATGGAACACGGCTTCGTACAGGGGGGTATCCACACGCACTTCCCGGCCTTCGGAAGGCACGAACTTGGCGGTGGGCACCACGGGAGCGGTGGGAACGGCAGGCTGGGCTTCGGCCTGAGTCTGCTGCTCGGTGGCCACGGGCTGAGGCTGGGCGGGAATCCATCCCATATATTCGGAAAGGGTCTGCCAGCCGAACAGCAGAACGATGCAGATGACGACGGAAATGATGAGGCGACGGTTATCCATGACGTTCCTGAGAGTCTGCGTCGTGCGCAGAGAGATGATCGTTTGAAAGGGGGGGCACAGGATCGAAGCCTCCCGGATTGCCGGGATGGCAGCGCAGAATGCGCCTGACGGCCAGCCACAGTCCCTTGAGCGGACCGTGTCGCTCTATGGCCTGGATGGCGTAGGTGGAACAGGAGGGATAGAAGCGGCAGCAGGGAGGGTAAAGCGGCGAGATGCAGCGCTTGTAGAACCGGATGGGCAGAATGAGAAGCCGCTGGGCGAGAGTCATGCAGCGTCTCCGGAAGGTTCGCAGGAGCAAACTTCTTCATCTCCGGCCGAGGAGAGCTCGGCGAGCAGGGGCAGAAGTTCGCTTTCCGCGAGACTCAGGCTGAACTTGTCGGCGCGCAGATGCTTTTTGGGCGTGACGACGATGTCCAGAGAGGGCATCTCATGCTGATGCAGGCGGAAGAAGGACCGAAGAACACGCTTGATGCGGTTCCTGGCAACGGCATTGCCGCATTTTTTTGTGACAGCAAGCCCAAGACGCCCGACCCCGGCGCTGCCGGAATGATGGGCGAACACAATGAAGTATTTGGTGAACAGGCGTTTTCCCCCGCTGTAGCAGGCGGTATATTCCGCCCGGCGGGTGATGCGCCGTTCTCTGGGCCAGGTCAGTGACATGGAAGACGATCCATGCTGCGCTTGGACAGATTTTAAACGCAAAATGTGGGCGTGGCGAAACGCCGCGCCCGAAACATTTGCATTGTCTGCCCGGATTTTCCGTACATGAGGAAAAATGCCGGGAAGCGCACCGCTGAGTTAGGCGGACAGGCTCTTGCGGCCCTTGGCACGACGGCGGCTGATAATGGCGCGACCGTTGGGGGTGCTCATGCGGGCGCGGAAGCCGTGGGTACGCTTTCTGCTGATCTTGCTGGGCTGATACGTTCTTTTCATGACGCGCGGTCTCCTTACTGAGATTGGAACATTCGGGTATAGCGCGCCTTGCCTCTTCCGTCAAGTCGGAAAGGCCTGGGCGCGATTCAAGCTTCCCATAGGAGGGACGCTGCAAGGCCTATGTGTATGCCGACGGATGATTCCGGGCAAGCATTAAAACGGGCTTTTTTTCATTTTTTTGGGATGTTCGGCCGTGCGGCCGGCGCTGCGTGCGGATGACAAAGCCTTCGTTTGCGCATAGACTGCCCCGACAAACAGGCCGCCTGCGGCGGCAAAAAGGAGCACTCATGCAGGGCGTCCCGGTTCTCCGCGTTGCGGCCATACACGATCTTTCCGGTTTCGGCAGAGCTTCTCTGACCGTGGCCATTCCCATTCTTGCGACCATGGGCATTCAGGTCTGCCCTCTGCCCACGGCGGTTCTTTCCTCGCAGACCTCCGGCGTCGACGACTTCACCTTTCTGGATCTCACCGATCAGATGGCTCCCATGATGGATCACTGGGCGCGGCTCGGTCTGAAGTTCGATGCGGTCTATTCCGGTTTTCTCGGCAGCCCGGATCAGTCGGGGCTTGCCGGGCGATGCATCCGGGAGTTCCGCGCGCCGGGCGGCATAGCCGTGGTGGATCCCGTGCTGGGCGACAACGGCAGGCTGGATCCCACGCAGACGCCGGAAATGGTGGAGGCCATGCGGCGTCTTGTGGGGCAGGCCGACATCATCACTCCCAATCTTACGGAAGCGGCCTTCCTTCTCGGAGAACCGTATCGACCGGACATCAGCGAGCAGGGGCTGCGCGATCAGCTTCGCGCGCTTGCAGGCATGGGGCCTTCGGCAGTGGTCATCACCAGCGCGCCGGCCTCCTGCGCGGAGAATATGGCTACCGTGGCTTTTGACGGACGGAGGTTCTGGAAGGTGGAAGTGCCGCACATGAACGCGTTCTATCCGGGCACCGGCGATGCCTTTGCCAGCGTGCTTACGGGCAGCCTTCTTCTCGGCGATTCTCTTCCCGTGGCGGTGGACCGGGCCGTGCACTTCGTCTATCTGGGCATACAGGCCACCTACGGATACGATACGCCGCACCGCGACGGTGTTCTTCTGGAGCGGACTCTTCCTTCCCTGCGCATGCCCTTCACCGGCGGAAGCTATACCGAATTCTGATTTCAGCCCGAACCTGTCAGGTTTTACAGGGGTGCGCCTGCGCGGAAAATCCGTGCGCAGAGGTGCGCCCCTTTGTTGTTCCGGAGACTGCCCGCATGGCTGAACGGGGCGGAGTGGAGCGGGCGGCGTTTTGCTATTTAAGGATATACTGTCTTGCATCCAGGGCGCAGGCGCATCTCTCAGGCTTGCGTCATGGCTCGCATACAATCACGCATGCTCCCGTTCCGGAGTGTTCGGCATCTGCCGGGGGCGAAAAGATAAGAAAAATTTTTCCTGTTGTCACGGAACTGACACAATAGGAGTATATACCTGACAGGAATTTTTACCCGAAGACATATCAATCGCCGATATTTCCGCACCGGCACATTCGACACAGAGGGAACATGCTCGTCATCGCTTATCTCGTGTACATCTTTCTGCCTATCGCGCTTCTGCTCGTAGGCTCGTTCGGCGAGACCTGGACAAACTCGTTCCTGCCCTCCGGTTTTACCTTCCGCTGGTATCTGGATGTATGGAATGACCCCAGTTTCCGCCGGGCCTTCATCGTGAGTCTTGAGGTTGCCGTATCCACGTGCGTCATCGTTACGGCGCTGGCCGTACCGCTGGCCTACGCACTCACCCGCAGCATGGGAAAGTTTGCCGGACTTTTCGGCCGTTTCCTGGCGATCATGCCCATCGCGGCACCGCCCGCCGTGCTTGCCTTCGGCTACATCCTCATCTTCTCCACGGACGCCATGCCCTATCTCGGCGCGACATGGCTCATCATTGCGGCGCATGTCGTTTCCACGCTGCCGTATATGTTTCAGACGCTGGTGGCTGATATCCGTCATCTCCATCTGGACAAGCTGGAACTTGCCGCGGAATCGCTGGGCGCCACCTTCGGACAGCGTTTCTTCCACATCATTCTTCCTTCGCTCCAGCACAGCATTTTTTCCGGTCTGGTGGTGGTTTCCGCCATTTCCATCGGTGAGTTCCAGATAACGAACCTCATCGCCGGATTTTTGAATCGTACCTATCCCGTGGTTCTGCTGCAGTCTTTCTACGGTGCTACCGGCTTTGCCTGCTCCACCACCATGGTTCTTCTGCTGCTGGCCTGCGCCAGTGCAGCCGGAAGCGCGCTGACGGCCCGCTCGGCCTCAAAATCCAAGCAACACTAAGAGGCGATCAGAAAGCTCATGAGCATCGTGATTGAAAACTGCTCCTTCGTCTATCCTTCGTCGGGAATCGGCGTTCATGATGTCAATATCTCCGCTGGCGACGGTGAACTCGTTGCCGTCATCGGTTCCAGCGGTTCAGGCAAGACGACCATGCTCAAGCTCGTTGCCGGCTTTGAACAGGCCGACAGCGGCAGGATTCTCATCAACGGCCGCGATGTCTGCGGCGTGCCTGCACGACTGCGCAATGTGGGTATGGTGTTCCAGTCCTATGCTCTTTTCCCGCTCATGACGTGCGCGGAAAACGTGGCCTATCCGCTGAAGATCCGCAAAGTGCCCGCGGCGGAACGCAGACGCAAGGCGCTGGACATGCTGGAGCGCGTGGGACTTGCCGCCTTTGCCGATCGTCTGCCCGGATCCATGTCGGGCGGCCAGCAGCAGCGTGTGGCCCTGGCCCGCGCACTGGGCTTCAGCCCCGACATTCTGCTGCTCGACGAACCGCTTTCGGCGCTTGATGCCAATCTGCGCGTGGAGCTTCGCCGTGAGATCCGTCGTCTGCAGAAGGAACAGGGCATCACGGCCCTGCACGTGACCCATGACCAGGAAGAAGCTCTTTCCATGGCGGACAAGGTGGCGCTCATGCATCAGGGCCGCCTCATTCAGATCGCCACGCCTCAGCAGATGTACGACGCTCCGGTAAACCGCAGAGTGGCGGCCTTTGTCGGTCATGCCAATCTCTGGGACGGCGTTGTTTCGGGAACCGATACCGTGCGCGTGCCCTTCGGCGAACTCCGCTGCTCCACCGGTTCCTACAGAAGCGGCGACAAGGTGACCGTGCTTGTTCGCCCGGAAAGAGTCGTTCCCGACTCCGATCAGTCGGTCAATGTCTTCAGCGGCGGCATTTCCAGCGACTCGTTCCTGGGCGCCGTCCGTCGTTATATTTTCTCTGTCGGCGACTGCGGCATACAGGGCGAAACGGCCCGGAGACACTCGTTCTCCCGTGTCGGCATTCCTCCCGAAGTCGTGCAGCTTCTGCCGTTTGAGGAAGCCTGATACCTGAAAACGTCGCGCAAGCGGCATTTCCCGTAGAGGAGAGTATGATGAAGATGTCCGTTTTTCTGAAAAGCATGGTGGTGGCTGCCGCTCTGGCGGTTCCTTCCATGGCTGCGGCCTTTGAAGGCTCCGAGCTGTATCCCGGCGAACGTCAGCTCTATGAAGCTGCGCTGAAGGAAGGCATGGTGGTCTCCTTCGACACCGGTCCCACCTGGGCCAACTGGGCCAATCAGTTCAAGGCGTTTCAGGCCCGCTACAAGGGCGTGGAACTCGTGTACAACGACATCGGCTCCGGCGCCACGGTAGTGGCTCTGGACAAGACCCGTCGTCGTCCTCAGGCCGACACCGCCTACTACTTCGCCGCTTCCGCCATCGACGCCAAGGCCAAGCAGGTGCTCGAAGGCTATAAGCCCGTCAACTTCGACAAGCTTCCCGAAGCCTATCGCGATGCGAACGGCGACTGGTTCATCGTGCATCAGCTCGTGGTGGCCTTCCTCGTGAACAAGAAGCTGGTCAAGGAAGTTCCCCAGTCCTGGGAAGATCTGCTCAAGCCCGAATACAAGAACAGCATCGTGTACCTTGATCCCCGTTCCACCGGTCAGGGCCAGGTGCTGACCTTCGGCGCTGCCTACGGCAACGGCGGCAGCGTGGACAACGTGCTGCCCGGCATCGAATACCTTGCCAAGCTGCACAAGAACGGCAACGTTCTGCGCACGGAAGGCACCACGCCCTACGCCAAGTTCATCAAGGGTGAAATTCCGATCTGGATCGCCTATGAAGGCGACGGCCTGAAGGCCAAGCTCATCGACGGCATGGGTGATGACTGCGTGGTGGTCATTCCCAAGGAAGCCAGCGTGGCTGCTCCCTATGCCATGAGCCTCGTCAAGAACGGTCCCAACCCCAATGCCGGTAAGCTCTGGCTGAACTGGGTCATGTCCGAGGCCGGACAGGCCGTGTTTGTGGACGGCTTCGTGCGTCCTTCTGTGCCCACCGTGCAGATTCCTGAAAAGATGCGCACCTACATGCCCGACGCTCCTCAGGTTCAGCCTCTGGACATTGTGAAGGCTTCCGCTCAGAAGACCTTTATCGATGAAAACTGGACGAGACTCGTCCTCGGTAAATAACCCGCTGTCCGCCCCGGTTTTCCGGGGCGGACATATGCAGGTGACCTATGAATAAGACGATTAAGATACTGCTGCTGGCCCTGCCGGCCTTTGCCGTGCTGGTGATGTTTTTTCTGGTGCCGCTCGGCAGCGTTCTCGTGGAGCCCTTTCTCGACAAGGGCGAAGCGTTTCTGGGGCTGTGGAGTGATCCGCTGTTTCTCAAGGGCCTCAAGGGCAGCACGCTCCTGGCTCTGACGGCGGGCTTCCTTTCGGTGCTTGTCGGCGTACCCGTTGCGCTGCGGCTTTCCACCATGAAGGAAAAGGCCAGACTGCTGGCCATGTTCTGCATCTCGCTGCCCCTGACGTTTTCCGGTCTGATCGTCGCCTACGGCTTCATTCTCTGTTTCGGTCGCGCCGGATTCATCACGCTGCTTCTGGCCGAAGTCGGCGTTTCTCCCGACTGGGTGGCTGGTCTTGTGTACAGCCCGGTAGGCCTTGCTCTTGCCTACTGCTACTACCTGATTCCCCGTGTCGTGCTGCTTCTTCTGCCTGCGCTGACCAACTTCGACCGCAGTCTGCTGGTGGCGGCCAACTCCATGGGCGCAACCAGACTCAGAGCCTTTTTCGACGTTCTTCTGCCGGAACTCATGCCGACCATAGGCGTTTCCTTCTGCCTTGTGGCAGCCGTGGCCTTCGGCGCTTACGGTACCGCCCTTGCGCTGGTCGGTTCCCAGGTCAATATTCTGCCGTTGCTTCTGTACAGCAGCATATCCGATACAGGTACGAATTTTTCGCAGGCCGCCGCCATTTCGCTGGTGCTTCTCGGAGCATGCAGCATGATCATGGGCGTTGCGGAAGTTATTGCCATGCGAAGGGAACAGCGGCTCAAGAGAGCCTAGTTCCAAAGGAGAGATTATGCTGTATCTGACCGGTCAGGTTCTTCATGACGGACACAGTCGTCTGGATACCGACACCATGACATGGGTGCCTGACGATACCCTTCAGGAAGGTCGGCAGATTTCGGAAAAGGAAGCCGTCTGCTGGCTGCAGAAGGAATCCGGCACCCCCCTCAGACCTCCGGTGGCCGTCATCGGTCCGCGCGAGGCTTCCGATGAGGAACGGGCCATGGCCCGCAAACTCGGCCATCGCATTGCCGCCCTTGGTCTGACGGTGCTTTGCGGCGGTCGTCAGGGCGTCATGGAATCCGTATGCCTCGGCGTCAAGGAAGGCAACGGCGTTTCCGTGGGCCTTCTGCCCGAGGACGACTGGCGGAAGGGCAATGCCTACGTCACCGTGCCGATTTCCACGGGCATCGGCATTGCGCGCAATGCGCTTATCGCCCGGGCGGCCGTGGCCGTGGTGGCCGTCGGCGGCGGACTCGGCACGATTTCCGAGATCGCGCTTTCTCTGCAGTTCGGCAAGAGAGTGCTTGGACTCTGCCATCCTCCGTATGTGGAAGGACTTCAGCTTGTGGAGTCTCTGGATGAGGCGGAAGTCGAGCTTTGCCGCGCCGTACTGGGGCTGCCCGCCCGGCAGGCATAAAGACCGAGCCCGATACGTTCGGAGTGAAACGCATTGAGGCTGCGGAGGCTGATGCTTCCGCAGTTTTTTTATGCCCGCCGTCATGCAGAAGGCAGGAGACGGCGCAGGCGGTAAAGGAAGAGCCCTCGGTGTGATGGTGGAAACGCCATAAGGCAGCGAAGAGTGTTGCCGAGAGCCGGGCAGGCTTGAAGCCTGACGAAGAGCGGCGGCGCGGTGCTGCAGTTGAGACACGGCGGTTGCGAAGGAATGAAAAACGGGCTTCCGTGGTCACGGAAGCCCGTCATGTTTCCTCAGCTTTCCTTCAGCAGGAAGAGGGGATTAGTAGCGGTACATGTCGTTCTTGAAGGGGCCTTCCACAGGCACGCCGATGTAGTCGGCCTGCTTCTGGGTCAGCGTGGAGAGCTTGGCGCCGAGGCGGGCGAGATGCAGTCTTGCCACTTCTTCGTCGAGCTTCTTGGGCAGGGTATAGACGCGGGCTTCGTGTTCGTTGGCGGCAAGATCCATCTGAGCCAGCACCTGATTGGTGAAGGAGTTGGACATGACGAAGCTGGCATGTCCCGTGGCGCAGCCGAGGTTCACAAGGCGGCCTTCGGCGAGCACGATGATGGAGCGGCCGGAAGGCAGGAACCACTTGTCCACCTGCGGCTTGATTTCCATCTTGCGGCATTCGGGGTTGGATTCCAGCCAGGACATCTGGATTTCGCTGTCGAAGTGACCGATGTTGCACACGATGGCTTCGTCCTTCATGCCCATCATGTGTTCGCCGGTGATGACGTCGCAGTTGCCGGTGCAGGTGACGTAGATGTCGCCGTAGGGCAGGGCGTCTTCCATGGTGACCACCTGATAGCCTTCCATGGCGGCCTGAAGCGCGCAGATGGGGTCGATTTCCGTCACGAGTACGCGGGCGCCGAAGCCGCGCATGGAGGCGGCGCAGCCCTTGCCCACGTCGCCGTAGCCGCAGATGACCACGACCTTGCCCGCCACCATGATGTCGGTGGCGCGCTTGATGCCGTCGGCCAGAGATTCACGGCAGCCGTACAGGTTGTCGAACTTGGACTTGGTGACGGAGTCGTTCACGTTGATGGCCGGGAAGAGCAGCCTGCCTTCCTTTTCCATCTGATACAGGCGATGCACGCCGGTGGTGGTTTCTTCGGACACGCCGCGGATCTTTTCGGCCACGCGGTGCCAGCGGGTGGGATCGTTCTTCAGGGAAAGGGCGATGCGTTCCATGATGATGGCTTCTTCCTTGCAGGAAGGCTCGTGTTCAAGCACGGAAGGATCGTTTTCCGCTTCCACGCCCTTGTGGATGAGCAGGGTGGCGTCGCCGCCGTCGTCCACGATGAGGTCGGGGCCGGAGCCGTCGGGCCAGGTGAGGGCCATTTCGGTGCACCACCAGTAGTCTTCCAGCGATTCGCCCTTCCAGGCGAACACCTTGGCCATGCCCTGTTCGGCAATGGCCGCGGCGGCATGATCCTGCGTGGAGAAGATGTTGCAGGATGCCCAGCGGATGTCCGCGCCGAGCTCATAGAGCGTGCGGATGAGCATGGCCGTCTGAATGGTCATGTGCAGGGAGCCGCTGATTTTCAGGCCCTTGAGGGGTTTCTTTTCGGCGTAGCGGTGGATGAGCTCCATGAGACCGGGCATTTCGCGTTCGGAAAGCTGGATTTCCTTTTTGCCGAAGTCGGCAAGGGAAATGTCGGCAATCTTGTAGTTCAGGGAAAGATCGAGATTCTTGGCGGACATGATGACTCCATGAAGGGGTTAGAAAAATCACAGCCCGGCAGGGGCGGCGCCTGCGGCGCTCTTGCGGGCCAGTATGAGATGCAGTGCCAGATCCTTTTTCACCGGCTGACGACGGTAGTCCACGATGGTGAGCCCCGTTTTCACGAGAGCGGCGGAAAGCTCGTCGAGGGAAAACCCGAGCCAGCGGTCTCCGTACATGGTGCGCATGGATTCCTGACTGTGCTGATCGAAGTCCGTGACCAGCACGAGGCCTCCGGAATGCAGTACGCGGGCGATTTCCCCGAGAGACGTGGAGGGCCTGGAAAGATGGTGCAGCACCAGATTGATGCAGATGAAATCGGCTTCTCCGTCGCGCAGGGGAAGATAGTCGAGTTCGCCTATGCGCAGGGAAATGCCGTTCATGTTGTCGCCGAAGCGGCGTCTGGCCAGCTCCAGCATGCGGGGAGAATCGTCCACGCCGATGAGTTCGCGGCAGGCTCCCCGCAGATGTTCCAGCACTTCGCCCGTGCCGCAGCCGAGATCGGCCGCCACGCCGCAGTTTTCCGGCACGGCCCGGAGAATGACGTCCGGCAGGGAAAAGTCGCCGAGAATTTCCCGGTTCATTTCGTCCCAGTCGTCGGCGATGTCGTTGAAGAACTGTCTGGTCTTCAACGTGCGCTCCTCAATGATGCGGGAGGCCATGTCGAGGTCGGAGCGGCAGGACTCGTCATCCTGCATGAAGGCGATGACGCTGCCAAGAAAGTCATGCCCCGGCCCTTCCGGCTCGGCGGAGTAGAACACCCACAGGCCGTCCCGCCTCGACTGGAGAAGTCCCGCTTCCGTCAGAATCTTGAGGTGTCGCGATATGCGCGACTGCCCCATGCCGAGCAGCGAGACCAGTTCGTTGACGGACAGTTCGTAATGGAAAAGAACCAGCGCAAGGCGCAGGCGGGTTTCATCCGACAGGGCTTTGAGGTAGCGTAGAGCTTTCATCGTGCTGAAATAAAAGGAATATCAAGATTTATCAATTTACTATATCTGGTTATCTTCATATAGTCAAGGCGAGAAGCGGGACGGTTGTAAAGAGTTTGATTTAAAAATTGAATATATTCAAAAGATTATAGTATATTTTTATAAGCGGCTTCCAACGCCGGACGAGCGCGACTGATACGGAACGTTTCCACCAGACAGGTAAAGAAGAGCGGGAGTGCGGCAGCTTTATCCGCCGTTTTCGTTCAGGTCTCGTATTCTGACCGGGCGTCTGCATCCGGCTCGCAGGCACATTTTTCGTGCAGAAATTACGCATCAAGAGACCAGTCGCCCCACAGCGCCTGCCCCAGCGCTATGGAACCGTCGCCTGCGGGCATGGAGGAGGGCAGATACGGCGTGAGCCCAAGCCTGCGAAGCTCCGCGGGCAGTTCCGCAAGCAGCGTGCGGTTGTTGAATACGCCGCCGCCGAGGGCCACGGTCGTAACGCCGGTCTTGTCCGCGCCGAGGCGTGCCCAGTGTGCCAGCCCCCGGGCCAGTCCGCGGTGAAAGCGGCGTGCCAGTCGGCCCGGATCATTCATGTCCCGTGCCGCTTCGCGGAACAGCGCAGTTACGTCCGCCTCCAGAAGTCCGTCACGCTCGAGCAGAGGCAGCTCATAGAAGCCGCGTTCGCTTTTGTCCTGCGCCGTTTCCAGGCGGACGGCAGCCTGCCCCTCGTAGGTGATGTCGAAGCACAGTCCGCACAGGGCCGATACGGCGTCGAAGAGGCGGCCGCAACTTGAAGTGAGAGGGCAGCGGATGTTTCGTTCCAGCATTTCATTGACAAAGGGCGCGAGTTTCTCCCTCTCCGGAGCATGGCTGAGCCAGGGCTGACCGCCGTCCGGAAGACCGGAGGCCCTCCACAGCGACTGCGCCGTGCGCCAGGGCGAGCGTATGGCGGCTTCGCCTCCCGGCAGGGCAAAGGGGGAAAAGCGGCCTATCCGCTGCCAGTGGCCGGGGCGTACCAGCAGAAGCTCGCCGCCCCAGATGGTGCCGTCTTCTCCGAGTCCGGAGCCGTCCAGCGAGAGCCCCAGCACGGGCTCGCGGCATCCGTGTTCCGCCATGACGGCGCAGATGTGCGCCACATGATGCTGAAGCTTCAGCACCGGCAGATTCCTTTGTTCGGCAAAGGCGTCGGCAAGGCGGCTGGAAAGATAGTCGGGATGCAGGTCACGCACCACGAGGCGAGGCTCCACTTCAAGAAGGCCGAGCAGGTGATGCAGCGTTTCCTCAAAAAAGGCCAGGTGTTCCGTGCGGCTCACGTCGCCGATGTGCTGACTCAAAAAGGCCTCCCGGCCTCGGGTGAGGCAGAAGGTGTGCTTGAGTTCCGCACCTGCGGCGAAGATGCTGTCTTCGTTTCTGCGGGAGGCGGAAGACGGCAGCGGCATGGGTTCGGGCACGAATCCGCGCGCACGTCGGACCATGAGCGCGGGGGCCGCGGGGCGGAAGCTTTCTTCCTCTTCGGCGGGAAAGAGGACGGAGTCATCCACACGAACCAGAATGTCCCGGTCATGAAAAAGGAAAAGATCGGCCATGCCGGAAAGGCGTACGGCGGCCTCTCGGTTGCCGAGGCACAGCGGCGCGCCGGGCGGATTGCCCGAGGTCATGACCAGAGCGGGCAGGGCGTCGTCTTTTGTGCCGCCCGTCCATTCCGGATGGAAAAGCAGGTGATGCAGAGGCGTGGAGGGCAGCATGATGCCGATGTCGCCGGTATCCGGCGCAAGAATGGAGGGCAGGAGTCCTTCGGCGCTGCCGTCGGAAGCGGAGGTCCTGCGCGGACAGATGACGATGGGGCGTCGCGGCGAGGAGAGCGAGACCGCGGCATCATGGCTTACGATGGCGAATCGTTCGGCCGAGGCAAGGTCGGCCACCATGACGGCAAGAGCCTTGTGCGGACGAGCCTTGCGTCTGCGAAGCTCGGCGACGGCCTCGACATTCCGGGCGTCGCAGACCAGGTGAAAGCCTCCGAGTCCGCGGATTGCGGCAATGCGCCCTTTTCTGAGGGCGGAAAGCAGCGCGCAGACGGCGTCACCTCCCGTGACGGCATCGGCCGGAAGACCGTAGCGCTTCTTTCTTTCCCGGCTTACGGGAGAGTCCTGATGAGACCGGGACAGGGGCGGAACGTCGCCTGCCAGCCAGAGCATGGGGCCGCAGTCCGGGCAGGCGTTGGGCTGGGCATGGAAGCGTCGGTCGGCGGGATTGTGGTATTCTTCGGCGCACGGGGCGCACAGAGGAAAGCAGGACATGCTGGTGACGGGCCTGTCGTAGGGAATGGATCGTGTGATGGTGTAGCGCGGTCCGCAGTTCGTGCAGTTGGTGAAGGCATAGCCGAAGCGTCGGTCGGCAGGGTCGGCCATGTCGGCAAGGCAGGCGTCGCAGGGAGCCATGTCGGGACTGACGAGAACGCGGTGCCCCCGGTGTTCCCCGCTCCGGCTGGTCAGAATGCGGAATTCCGTTTCACCGGGCACGGGAGGAATGTCTTCCCTTATCAGGGAAACAATGCGCGCCAGCGGAGGAAGCCGGTCGGTAAAGCCGGCAAAGGCGGTCAGCGACTCTTCGCTTCCCTGCACTTCCAGACAAACGCCTTCAGGCGTGTTGCCCACGGTGCCCGTCAGGCCGAGTGCGGAGGCTTCCCTGTAGATGAACGGGCGGAAGCCCACGCCCTGAACCTGACCTGTTACTATGTATTTGTGCCGTGCCTTCATGCGTTCCTCCATCCGCCACTATAGCTTCCGGCAGGAAGGAAGGGAAGCGGCATGCCGACCGCCGGGGAGGTGCATTTTTCCTTGAGAAAGCCTTTCCAATAACATAAGATGTCCAAACCGGAATTTGCCGTGAGAGGTTTTTCCGCTCCTTTTTCCCTGGAAGAGGTGCGGAAAAGGCAGATTCCTCCGGGGAACCTCCATATCGAGGTCTGCTCTCATGACGACGAAGATGTTCGTGCGTCGCGCCCCCGGAATTTCCGCGCACTGATGTAAAGGAACGGAACATGTCAGAATTTAAATTGCAGGAACGCACTCTCGGCCAGATGCTGGACGAAACCGTCAGGCGATTTCCTGATCGTGAGGCCCTGGTATATGTGGGGCACGATTACCGGCAGACCTGGAGCGAGTTTGCCGACACCGTGGACAGGCTGGGACGGGGCCTGATGGCTCTGGGCGTGCAGCCCGGAGAAAAGATTGCGCTTTGGGCCACCAACGTGCCCAACTGGGTGACGCTCATGTTTGCCGCCGCCCGCATAGGTGCCACGCTGCTTGCGGTGAACACCAACTACCGCGACAGCGAACTGGAATATCTCATCCGTCAGTCCGAATGCGAGAATTTTTTCTGCATCGACGGATTTCTTGATTACGACTATGTGTCGGCGCTGTATCGCGTCATTCCCAATCTGAAGGATCAGCACGAAGGCGAGCTGCACTGCGAGAAGTTCCCGCATCTGCGCCGCGTCATGAGCCTGAAGGATATTCTGCACCCGGGCATTTTGCCGCTGTCGGTCATTTTGGAGAAGGCCGGAGAAATTTCCGACGCCGAGTACGAAGCCCGCAAGGCGCTTGTTCGTCCGCACGACGTGGTGAACATGCAGTACACGTCCGGTACCACGGGTTTCCCCAAGGGCGTCATGCTCACGCATGTGGGCATCGGCAACAACGGCTACTGCGTCGGGGAGCGCGAGGAGCTGACCGAACAGGACCGTATCATCATTCCGCTGCCGCTCTTCCACTGCCTCGGCTGCGTGGTGGGGGTGCTCGCCTGCGTGAGCCACGGCGCCACCATGGTCATTACGGAAACGTTTTCTCCCGAAAGGGTCATGGCCGCCATTCAGGATGAGAAGTGCACCGGCGTGTACGGCGTGCCTTCCACCTATATTTCCATGCTCGGCCATCGCCGTTTCAGCCAGTACGATTTCTCCAGCCTGCGTTTCGGTCTCATGTCCGGTTCGGTATGCCCCGAACCTCTGATCCGGCAGGTCATGGAGGCCATGTCGCTCAAGGCCGTGGTCATTCCCTACGGTCTGACCGAATGCTCTCCCGTCATCACCATGACCGGCATCACGGAAAGCGACGAGCATCGCTGCCGCTCCGTGGGACGTGTGCTGGAAGGCATGGAGGTGAAGCTGCGCGATCCTTCGACCGGGCAGACCGTGCCTGCCGGAACGCAGGGCGAAATCTGCTGCCGCGGCTACAACGTGATGAAGGGATACTTCAACATGCCCGAGGCGACGGCGGAAACCGTCGATGCCGACGGCTGGCTGCACACGGGCGATCTCGGCGTGATGGACGAGGAAGGGTATCTGCGCATCACCGGACGCATCAAGGACATGATCGTGCGCGGCGGTGAAAACATTTATCCGCGTGAAATAGAAGAATTTCTTCTGGAAATGGACTCCGTGCGCGACGTGCAGGTTCTGGGCATTCCCTCCCGCCGTTACGGCGAGGATGTGGCGGCGTTCCTCATTCCCCGCGAGGGATGCACGGTAAAGCCCGAGGACGTGCGCGACTTCTGCCGCGGACGTGTGGCCTGGCACAAGATTCCTCGCTACGTGGCCGTGGTGGAGGATTTCCCCAAGACGGCCAACGGCAAGGTGCAGAAGTTCAAGCTGCGCGAAATGGCGGCGGAGCTCTTCCCCAATGTCAAGTAAGCCGCTGATCGTCTATCTGGCGGCGCGCGGCTTCGAGCAGGATCTTCTGGAGGAGCTGAAGCTTCACGGCGTGCGCGTGCTCGAAGTGAAGGAGCGGCTGGTGCTGGCCGAGGGCCTGTTTCATTCGGCCTGGGCGCAGAATGTCTGGCTGGAGCCTTTCTTGCAGCCCATCACATCCGTAGGCGACGCGGTACGCACGCTCAAGTCCATACAGCGCAACTGGAAGCTTCATGCCGTGGACTTTCACCGACGGGCCGCGCTCATCGAGCAGCAGCTGCCGCCGGTGAAGGCAAAGCCGCTTGCCTTCGGACAGGCTGCGCCGACCTCGCCTCTCGGATCGTGGACACTTTGGGATCACGATACGCTGCTTGTGTCCGCCAAGTGCAGCTCGGCCTTTCCCGACGGGGAAGTGCTCTTTGAAGAGGATAAGATCAATCCGCCGAGCCGCGCCTATCTCAAGCTGTGGGAAACGTTCACGCTTCTGGGAAAGGGCCCTCAGCCGGGCGAGCTTTGCCTTGATCTTGGCTCAGCTCCCGGCGGCTGGACATGGGTCATCGCTTCTCTGGGCGCGCGGGTGTTCAGCATAGACAAGTCCCCCATCGATCCGCGAGTGGCGGCCATGCCCGGCGTGGATCACTGCCTGGGCAGCGGTTTCGGTCTGGAACCGCATACGGCCGGCAAGGTGGACTGGCTTTTTTCCGACATGGCCTGTTACCCCGGTCGTCTCCTCGGTACGGTGCGTCAGTGGATGGAGGCCGGGGCTGCGGAGAACTTCGTCTGCACGCTCAAGCTTCAGGGGCGGACCGATCACGCCGTCGTTCAGGCGTTTCGCGAGATTCCCGGATCCCAAGTCATTCATCTTTCATGCAATAAGCATGAACTGACATGGATGAACCTCGGAGAGTGGAGAGAGAAGGCCGTATAACGGGACAAGGCTTGCGGCGCTTGTGTTTTCGGCCTTTGTGACGAGCTCCGGCAAAAGCGCAAAGAACGGCTTTTTAATAAAAATCTTCTCAGGTTAGCGGAGCTGAGCTTGACATACGGTGATTCTCATTCTACTGAAAAGTGACTCAGTGAAGAGTCAAAAAATTTTTGGGAGAGTGAAACCATGACGAAAGCTGAACTGGTCGAGAAGATCTACGCCAAAAGCGGCCTTGAGACGAAAGTAAAATCTGAAGCAGCTCTGGATGCTGTGATTTCCGCTATCTCCGAGTGCCTCGCTTCCGGCGATTCCATCACCCTGATGGGCTTTGGCAGCTTCAAGGTTGTCAAGCGTGCACCTCGTACCGGCCGTAACCCTCGTACCAACGAGAAGATTGAAATCCCCGCCTGCTCCGTTGTGAAGTTCCTTCCCGGCAAGGCTCTCAAGGATGCCATCAAGTAGCAGCACTTGAAAACATCTGTGGAACAGACCGTCCGCCCGCAGCGGACGGTCTGTTTTTAATACCGATGTCGTAAAAACGTTTTCTCCCTTCGGGCAATGCCCGTATCAACGCCGTTCCGTCTTTGGAACGAGGCCCTCCCGTATCAGATTTCGCGGCAGCAGAAAGCCCGGTTCACCGTTTGTGTGAACCGGGCTTTTTTGTCGATTTTTTGGCGACGGTATCGTGATGGACTGCTTTACGCAGCATGTGTTGTCATACACTGTCGTATTATTTTATAATATATGTTAATTATGATATGTAATATATCTTTGATCGTTGTTTTTTTAATGTATGACACTTTTGAATTATATGAATTATAATATTTTTTAAACAATATAATTGAATCGAAAGACGCCGTATTATATATCGCAAGGAAATTAGACATTGTTATTATGGTCTTTAAAAGGTGGTCTTCTGCTTTGTGCAGAAGTACTGCCGGTGCTGAACGGGTATGCGGCGGAAGGCATGGCCGGACGCCATGCCCACGGTCTTTGTTCAGGACATCTAAACGGAAATCCGCCCGGATTTTCGGGAGTGAAGGTCTTCCATGCTAAAGATTCAGCCTGTCATACTTTGCGGCGGCTCCGGTACCAGACTGTGGCCCGCTTCCCGAACCAGGTATCCCAAGCAGTTCATGCTCCTTGGTAACGGCAGCACGCTGTTCAAGGAAACGCTCCGGAGAACGGAGTATCTGGAAGAGACCAGTCCGCCCGTCATCGTCAGCAATGACGCCTGTCGCTTTTTCGTCACCGCGGCCCTGGGAGAGGAGGGCAGAGAGGGCACCGTCATTCTTGAACCGCAGAGCCGCAATACCGCTCCGGCCATAGCGCTGGCGGCATGCTCGGCGCTGGAGGACGACGATGCGCTTCTGCTGGTGCTGCCTTCGGATCATAAGTTCGAACATCCGGAAATTTTCTGCCGTGCGGTGGAAAAGGCCCGGGGGGCGGCGGAAAGCGGGCTGCTCGTCACTTTCGGCATATCGCCGTCGTCACCCGAGACCGGATACGGATACATCCGCAAGGGTGAGGCTCTGCCGGATGAAGGCGTGTTCCGTGTTTCAAAATTTCTGGAGAAACCGGAGAAGGACGCGGCGGAAGCCATGCTGGCGGAAGGCGGGTACTACTGGAACTCCGGCATCTTTTTCTTCCGCGCCTCTGCCTTCATGAAGGAACTTGAGACGTTTGCGCCGGATGTCTGGCGGGCCGCCTCTTCTGCATGGAGCGAACGACGGACGGATCTTTCCTTCATCCGCCCAGGCCAGAGTTTCTGTCAGTCTCCGGCCATTTCCATCGACTATGCCGTGATGGAGCATACGGACAGAGCCGCCGTTGTTCCCGTGGACTGCGGCTGGAGCGATCTCGGTTCCTGGGAGGCCTTCTATGAGATCGCCCAGAAGGATCAGTTCGGAAACGCCTGCGAGGGCGACGTGATCACGGAGAATGCGCGCAACTGCTATCTGCGCAGCTCCGGCAGGCTGATAGCCGCTCTGGACGTGCATGATCTGGCCGTGGTGGAAACCAGAGACGCCATTCTCGTAACGGACAGACGCCGTTCTCAGGACGTCAGGCATGTGGTGGAAAAGCTGAAGCTGGAAAAGCGTCCGGAGTCCGACATTCATCTCAAGGTCTACCGCCCCTGGGGCAGCTACGAAACGCTGGTCATGTCCGACCGTTTTCAGGTGAAGCGCATCGTGGTCAGTCCGGGTGAGGAGAATTCGCTTCAGATGCACTATCACCGGGCCGAGCACTGGATCATCGTGAGCGGCACGGCGGAGGTCATTATCGGCGATGAGGTGCATCTTCTTACGGAAAACGAGTCGATCTATGTTCCTCTGGGCATGCGGCACAGAATAAAGAATCCGGGTACGATTCCCCTCGTTTTCATTGAGGTGCAGTCCGGCGCCTATCTGGGAGAGGACGACATCGTGCGCCTTCAGGATCACTACGGTCGTGCCGACGTGGAGGCGCGGGCATGAATCTTTCCTGCTTCAAGGCCTATGATATACGGGGGCGCTTTCCCGACGTGCTGAATGAGGAGATGGCGCGGCTTGTCGGCCGTGCCTTCGCGGAAGAGTTTCATCCGAAGCGCGTGGTCATCGGACACGATGCCCGTCTGTCCGGCCCTGCGCTTTACCGTGGGCTCGGGGAAGGATTGCTCGATGCCGGAGTGGATGTGACGGGCACAGGCCTGTGCGGCACGGAAGAAATATATTTTGCCGCGTTTGCCGAGGGATTCGACGGCGGCATCATGGTGACGGGCAGCCACAACCCGGCCGATGAAAACGGGTTCAAGCTGGTGCGCGGAGGCGCCGTGCCCATAAGCGGCGATTCCGGGCTTTTTGCCATGCGTGAGCGCATAGCTTCGGGCCGGGTGTTTCCGCAGCGGAAACGGGGCCTTTTTTCCGAGGCGAGTTTCCGGGATGATTATGTGGAACATCTCTTGAGCTATGTCCGGCCGGAAACGCTGCGTCCCTTCCGCATTGTGGCCGATGCCGGAAACGGAACGGCCGGGCTTGTGATGGAAAAGCTCGCGGAGCGTCTTCCCTTCGATATCGTGCTCATCAACGGCGAACCGGACGGCACCTTTCCGGACGGCGTTCCCAATCCGCTGCTGCCGGAAAAGCGCGCTCACACGGCTCAGGCCGTGCGCGAGTACGGGGCCGACTTCGGTATTGCCTGGGACGGCGATTTCGACCGCTGCTTTTTCTATGACGCTCAGGGGCGTTTCATCGAGGGCTACTATCTTGTCGGCATGATTGCGCAGGCGCTTCTGGAAGAGAATCCCGGAGCAAAGATCATTCACGATCCCCGTCTGATCTGGAATACGCAGGCCGTGGTCAAGGCGTCGGGCGGCGTAGCCGTGGAATCCAGAACGGGCCACGCCTTCATCAAGGAGCGCATGCGTGCCGAAAACGCGCTCTACGGCGGCGAGATGAGCGCGCATCACTACTTTCGACGCTTTGCCTACTGCGATTCCGGCATGATTTCCTGGCTTCTTGTGGCGCAGCGGCTCAGCTCTTCAGGCATGACGCTGGCCGAATGCGTGGAAGACAGAATGAAGGCCTTCCCCTGCAGCGGCGAGATCAATTCCCGGGTGAAGGACGCCCGCGCCGTCATGGAAAGCGTGGAGCGTTGTTACGGCTCCATGCCGCGGGCCGCTCTTTCGCACATCGACGGCCTTTCCGTGGCCTTTCCCGAATGGCGATTCAATCTTCGTCCTTCCAATACGGAACCGGTGCTCCGTCTCAATGTGGAAAGCCGGGGTGATGAGAATCTCATGAAAGCCAAAACCGAAGAACTGCTGGCCATGATCCGCCAGTAACGGAGAACAGACATGAAGCGCGCTCTTATTACCGGCATCACCGGACAGGACGGCTCCTATCTTGCGGAATTTCTGCTGGAGAAGGGATATGAGGTGCACGGCATGGTCCGGCGTTCCGCCACGGAAAGGCGGGAGCGGCTCGTGCATCTGGAGGGACATCCCCATGTGCATCTTCATTACGGGGATCTTGCCGATTCGCTGAGCATTGTCCGCATCATAGGCATGGTGAAGCCGGATGAAATCTACAATCTTGCGGCGCAGAGTCATGTGAAGGTCAGCTTTGAAGTGCCGGAGTATACGGCCGACGTCGTGGCCACGGGAGTGCTGCGCGTGCTCGAAGCCGTACGGCTCTGCGGACTTGAAAAGAGCTGCCGCATCTATCAGGCCTCCACATCCGAGCTGTACGGCAAGGTGGAGGAGTGCCCGCAGAACGAGAACACGCCTTTTCATCCCTATTCGCCGTATGCCGTGGCCAAGCAGTACGGCTTCTGGATCACGAGGGAATATCGCGAGGCCTACGGCATGTACGCCTGCTCCGGCATTCTGTTCAATCATGAGTCCGAAAGAAGGGGAGAAACCTTCGTTACCCGCAAGATCACGCTGGCGGCGGCCCGCATTGCCGCAGGCCTTCAGGACAGGCTTCTGCTCGGCAACCTTTCCGCCTTGCGCGACTGGGGCCATGCCAGAGACTACGTGGAGTGCATGTGGCTCATTCTGCAGCAGGATACGCCGGAGGATTTCGTCATTGCCACGGGTGAGCAGCATTCCGTACGCGAATTCTGCACGCTGGCGTTCCGCGAAGCGGGTATCGAGCTGGAATTTCGCGGGGAGGCGGAGAAGGAAGTCGGCATCGACAAGGCCGACGGCCGGATTCTGGTGGAGGTGTCTCCCGAGTTTTACCGGCCGACGGATGTCGTGAATCTGTGGGGCGATCCGACAAAGGCCCGGACGAAGCTGGGCTGGAATCCCACGAAAACGCCGTTCGAGGAACTGGTGAGGCGCATGGTCCGCCACGATATGGAACTCGTGAAGCGTGAGGCGGAGCGTGAGGCATGATTACCTTTCTTGAGCCGGACTTTTCCTTTTCCGACGAAAGGGGCTTTCTGGTGCAGCTGTGCCGCGACGGCTGGAAGCAGATCAACGTCAGCGGCTCCGCCGCCGGAACGAGGCGCGGCGGGCATTACCACCAAAACAACAGGGAAGCGTTTTTTGTGGTCGAGGGCCGTATCGACATGGAACTCGAACGCAAGGGAGAGCGGCGTACCTGTTCCGCCGGCAGGGGAGATTTTTTCGTTATTGATCCGTATGTGGCGCACACCTTCTTTTATCCCGAGAACACCGTCACGGTGGCCATGTACGACAGGGGCGTGGAGAATCCGGACGGCTCAAAGGACATTCATGCTCTGTGAGGTGCTGACATGTATGCGGTGATAGGCGCGGGAGGTTTTCTCGGCAGCTATATCGTCAGGAATCTCATGGGGCGTACCGATGAGGAAATCCTGGCGACGACGAGAGCGGAGCGCATCCCTGAAGACGGCAAAGTAACCTGGGTGCGGTGCGACGTGTCGGACAAATCGTCGCTCACGTATCTTGCGCAGCGCATCAACAGGGGAAAAAAGGTAAAGATCATCTATCTTCCCGCGTATTTCAATACGGGAAGCCGCTATGACAGACGGGCGGCATGGCAGGTCAACATCGTCGATTATGCGGAGTTTCTGGCCATGATCGACGGCTTCGACGCTTTTTACAGCGTATCGACGGACATGGTGTTTTCCGAAGACAGCGACGCTCCGTACCGCGAAGATGCTCCCGTGTCTCCCCTGAATGACTATGCACGGCACAAGATTGCCGAGGAAGGCATGGCTGCGGCGGCAGGAGTGCGCGTCGTGCGGCTTCCCGTCATGATGGGAAGAAGTCTTTCCCCGCACAAGAAGCACTTCTTCGATGAGATCATCGAGCAGAACCGTCGCGGAGTGCCCATGAAGTTTTTCAGCGATGTCTGGAGATCCATCATCGACTTCAACACTGCCGCCGGGGCCATTCTTGATCTTATGGAATGCAGGGAGGCCGCCGATTTTCCCATCGTGAACATCGCCGGAGACGAGGCTCTGTCCAAGTACGACGTGGCGCTGCGCATGGCTCGGCACTACCGTCTTGACGCTTCGCTCATGCAGCCCGTCTCCATGCATGACGACACGGACATATGGAAGGAGAAAAGACCCGGGAAAGTCCTTCTGGACAATACGCTGGTCAAGAAGCTGCTTCGCCGGACGGAGATGAAGTTTTCCTTCAGCGATAGGGAAAATACGGCCTCAAGGAGATTGCCATGAACAATACGGTTCAGAACATACCGGTTTTTCTTGTGACCAATACGGACATGGTCGGCTACACCGCCACGACCATGGTCAGCGTGGCGGCCAATACCGAACATAATATCAGTTTCTACATCATGGACTGCGGGCTTTCGGACTTCGACAGAAAGCAGCTGCGGAGCCTTGAAGAACGGTTCCCCAATATCGTGAAGATGGCCTTCAGCCGTGTCGACGTTTCGAGATTTGAAGGGCTTTCCGTCTGGTATTACGGCCTTCTCGACGCATGGGCCATGCTGCTTTTCCCGGAAAGTTTCCCGGAAGTCGACAAGGTGGTGCACATAGAAAGCGACACCATCGTGCTGGATGATATCGCCAAGCTCTACAACGAGGATCTTGAGGGATTTACCATTGCGGCCTGTCCGGAGATCGCCTGTACGCTGCGGGACGACATTGATCTCGACTGCCGGGAACATGTGTACTTCAATCTGGGCATGATCGTCATCGACTGCGTGAAGTGGCGGGAAGAGAACGTTACCGAGAAATGTCTGGAACTCGGGAAAAAGTACGGAGAAAAGTTCCGCTGCCTTCATCAGGATGCGCTCAACAAGCTGTTTTCCGGCAGCAGATACAAGATTCTTCCCAACCGGTACAATCTCGGAGAGCGCAAGAACTATATACGGCAGGTTCATCCGGAATATGATGAAGAGTACTTCAGGGAAGAATGGAAACACCCTGTGGTCATTCATTTTTCTCCGAACAAGCCGTGGCGGACGAGCTCCTCGTTCTACACGCTCAAGACCGTGAAGTACTTTGAGGAGTGGTGGAACTACGCCTCCATGACGCCGTATTATCACGGCATGCAGAATGCCTTCATCGCGCAGAGGCTGAAGGATGAAATCAAGGGCATGCAGCTCGGCTTCGACAACTACGGCAACAGCCTTCTGGATACGCTGCCCGACGGGCATCCCTTCAAGGGGATAGTCGGCGAAGGCAAGGTGGTGGCAGGCAGCCATGTGGTGGATCTTGCAGCTGCGGAGGAAGCTGCCGAGGCCTCGCCCCGCTGCCGGAGATACCGGCTGCTGGGACTTCCCGTGCTCAAGGTGAAGATTTCCGGCTCCGGCAGCAGAAGATACCTGCTTTTTGATCGTATTCCGTTGATGAAGCTGGAGAGTCGGGACAACGGAAATACCAGAACCTTCAAGCTGCTGGGCTGTCTTCCCGTGCTGAAGATCAGAAAGTGAGGCGGGCATGATCTTTGATTTCATCGTACTGGGCGCAGGCGTTACGGGCATCACTCTGCTGAAGGCCATGAGGCGCAGGGGGATACGGAACGTCATGGCGCTTGAGGCCGAGTCGGAACCGGGCGGACTGTGCCGGAGTTTTTATGTGGACGGGCACATCGTCGATATCGGCGGACATTTTTTCCAGACGAAATTCTCCGATGTGGAGGAGTTTCTCTTTTCCTCCTTTCCCCGGGAGAAGATGTACAGAATCGATCCCCGCATATCCAAGATCAGACTGGAGGGGATGGACGTCGATTATCCTCTCGAATCGAACCTGTGGCAGCTGCCCGTGGAGCGGCAGATCAAGTATCTGCTCTCCGTCATACGGAACGGCGAGGCCATGGGGAGACCTGAGCCTGCGAACTACGAGGAGTGGATACGCTGGAAACTCGGGGACATGATCTGCGACAATTACCTCATTCCCTACAACATCAAATTGTGGGGCATTCAGCCCCGCGACATGGACGTGGACTGGCTGTACAAGATTCCGCGCATCGAAGTGGAAGAGGTGCTGCGATATTCGCTGGAGCGCCGTCAGGACGTGGAGAAATATCCCTGCCACAACAGGCCGTACTATCCCGTGTCCGGCGGATACGGAAGAGTCATGGAGGCGCTGGCCCGGGAGGAGCTGCCGAACATCCGCCTGAACACGCCGGTACGAAGGCTTGCCTACGACGAGGCTGCCGAAGAGTGGCTCGTCAACGGCGAGTTCAGGGCAAAAAACGTCATCACCACCATTCCCTGGCCTTCGCTCTATGGGGCTCTCGGATGTCCTGAGGACATACGGGAGAGCATAAAGCTCATCCGCTGCAACAGGGTGGTCATTTCCCTGTTTGAAACGGACCGGAACGACAACGACTATCACTGGCGTTACCGGCCGGAAATGGATCAGCAGCATCATCGGGAGCTGTTCATCTCCAACTTCGTGAGGGGCAGCAAAAACTACGGCGTCTTCACCGAAACGAACGCCGACCGGTTTGATGCCTCGAAGCTGACCTTCCCGGGAAGGAATCTTTTCAACTACACGACGCCTGCCGCCTACCCCCTGCCCTTGATCGGAAGAACGGCCGCCATCACGTCCATTCTGGACCGGTACAGGGAAAAGCGTCTGTTCGGCATCGGGCGGTGGGGCGAACATCAGCATCATAATCACGACGTGTGCATCAAGCATGCGCTGGATTTTGTCGCAAGTCTGTAGCGTTTGCGGGGTGAACCATGCGGCATCCTCTTGTTTCCGTCATTACCGTGACGCTGAACTGTCTGAAGGACGGCAGAAAGGAGTTTCTGCTGCAGAATTTCGAGTCGGTGCATAACCAGACCTACGGTGCGGTGGAGCATATCGTTGTGGATGGCGCGTCCACGGACGGTACGGTGGATCTGCTCGAAAAGTTCCGCAACAAGGGCTGGATATCCTATGTCAGCGCCCGGGATGACGGCATCTACGACGCGATCAACAGGGGGCATCGCCTTGCCTCGGGCGAATATGTTCTCGTGCTGAACTCGGATGACTGGTACGCCTCGGACGACGTGATCGAGAACATGGTAAAGGCGGCGCTGGAACATGACGCCGACTATGTCTACGGCCATCAGATCTGCTGGTCGCGCGACGGAAAGGAATGGCATCTGGAGCGATGCCATCCGTATTCGTTCTGGTATTCCATGCCGTTCAATCACCCTGCGCTTATGATCCGCAGATCCGTGGTGGAACGGCAGGGCTACTATCGGACGGACTTCGATACCGTGGAGGATTACCGCTTCGTCATTCAGCTTATTCTGGACGACTACAAGGGCGTCATGCTGGATGAGGCCGTCGTCAACTTCCGGCTGGGCGGAGCTACGCTGCGTACGCCGGGCAGAAAGGATCACTATGATCTGTACTACCGGCGTCTTGCCCGACTGTACCACTGGTTTTACCGGCAGTTCGACGACCGCCTTACGGAAGAGCGCATCATTGCAGACTACATCGGCGATATCGGCGGGCGGTACGACGATACGTTTTTCATCCGCCTGATACAGTTCATGCTGAAACGAAGGCTCCGCCATTTCGACTATGAGGCGTTTCTTGCCTTCATTGAGGGCATTTCCGATCTGCAGGGGCGGAAAAAGCAGATACGGACCGTCTTTTTTCTGGGCATTCCCCTGCTGAGGATCAAAGAGGGGAGAGAGACCGTCAAATACTACCTGTTCGGCCTTCTCATGATCCTGAGAGTGAAGAGAGGACGCGGCAATTGAGAGACTTTCTTCATGATTACTGTCGATATCTGGCGGCCTGGTACCTGCCTTTTCTGAGAACAAGGTACGGCGCCGAGTACGGCCGTATGCAGGCGAGCCTTGCCGAGGCCCGGGTAAGAACCATGTATTTGTTCGGCATCAGGCTGTTTCGCCTGTATGAGTGCGGAAAGATCAGCGTGGTGTTTCTTTTCGGCATGTTTCCCACGCTGCTTTTTTACGGAACCGGGGCAAAAACGTGCGTGTATCTCGGCAGGCTTGAGCTCTGGAAGATTCGGAGAGGGGGAAAGCTGCAGATGCCGGACGACGCGTTTTTTATGAACACGCGTACCGGCGGTCGATCTCGCCTGTTTTATGCCGTCGGATCAAGGGAAAAGTCCCGGGAGGGGGCAGGGGTTCCGAGAGTGTCCGCCAGTCTGCTGGCCGCACTTCTGAAGATGCGGGACTGCCCGTACGAGATCGTTCCCGTGCGCTCCGGGGAGGATTCTCCCGGATTCTTCACGGCCTTCGATGGCGTGCGGAGTCGCTTCCCGTTTCTGGAAGTAACGGGCGAGGACGGACCGGCGCTTTTTTCGGAAGGCGACGTGCTGCTTTTTCCCGTGCCGGATCTCAGACAGGTCGAGTCGCAGTATCATGTGCTGAAGTTTCTTCAGAAAAAGGGCGTGATCGTCTGCTTTGTGCTGCATGACATCATCGTCATGCGCCATCCGGAATTTTTTGACGCCGCACTCCATGAGGAAATGCGGAAATGGCTTGGTTATGTGTCCAGATTCAGCGGCATGCTGGCGGTTTCCCGCGCATCGGAGGAGGACTATCTGCTCTGGCGCAAAGAGAACCGCATGGCCGGGGGCGGCGCCTTTTTCACGTCCTGGTTTCATCTGGGCTCGGACATACGAACGCCGGTGTCGAGTCGTGGCGTGCCGGAAGGCGGCGGAGAGCTTTTGGAGGCGCTGAAGCGCCGGATCACCTTTCTTGAGGTCAGCACCATTGAGCCGCGCAAGGGCCACAGGCAGGCGCTGGCTGCCTTTGAAAGACTCTGGGACAAAGGCGTGGACGTGAACTTCGTCATCGTCGGCAGAAGAGGCTGGAAGATGGACGACTTTCTGTGCAGGCTCGAAGGCCATGCCGAGAGGGGTCGTCGCCTGTTCTGGCTGAGCGATGTCAGCGACGAGTTTCTGGACTGCCTTTACGAGGCGTCCTCAGCGGTGCTCATGCCCTCGGAGGCCGAAGGCTTCGGCCTTGCGGTGGTGGAGGGGGCAAGGCACGGGAGGCCCCTGATTCTCCGGGACCTGCCGGTGTTTCGGGAAATTGCGGGCGAGGGGGCGACTTATTTCAGCGGACTTGCGCCGGAAGATCTGTCCAACTGCCTTGAGGCATGGCTCAAGAAGCATGAAGAAGGCACGCTTCCTTCTCCTGGAAAGATCAGGATTCTTTCCTGGGAGGAAAGCGCCCGCATGCTTCTTGCGGCGCTTCCGGCAGGAGAGGGCCGGGCATAGCCTGCGGGAGGAGTGTTATGTATCCGTTCTGGAAATATGCGCTGCACAGGCGTTTTCCCCGGCGGCATATCCTTGATGAAGATACGGCGGCGCGCATGAACGCGCTTTTTGCCCGCGCTTCGGTCCGGGACTGGTATGTCGCGGGGATTCGCGTGGTGCGGATACGAATGTTTTTTCAGCTCTCCAGCGTGGAGATCTTCGGCCTGCCGATATTTCAGGTTCGTCGCCGGGCAGGCAAGATGTGCTGCTGCATCGGCAGTCTTGAGATTCTGAAACGCCGTGTATCCGGCCCGTTGTCGGGTGGCACAAAGGACGGGCCGCTCATGTTGCGGGAGGAGCGCCCCGGAGTGCGGCGTCTTTTCTGGAACATCGGTCCGCTGGCCTTCGGCGACGAGACTTCCGGCGTCTCCCGGGTGGCCAGAAGCCTTCTGCACAGCCTGATGTCGATGCCGGACTCCGGGTACGAGGTGTACCCTGTCTATACCACGGCGGACATGGCCGGTTACGTTCACGCAAGGAGTTTTCTGCGGAGAATGGACGGGGGAGAGGCGGAAGAGGCGCTGGATGAACCCGTCATCTTCCGGGAAGGCGATACGCTTTTCAGCCCGGTTCCCGATGCCGGAGAGGTGGAAAGACATTTTCAGGCGCTTCGGAGTCTGCAGTCCTCGGGCGTGCGCGTTCTTTTTCTGGTGCATGATCTCATACCTCTTCAGCATCCGGAATTCTGCCCGGAAGCGTTTCGCAAAGAGTTCGCCCGCTGGCTGCCCATGATTTCCCGTTTCGACGGTGTGCTTACCGTTTCTGCCGTGGTGGCGGACGAGTATCGGGCCTGGCGTAAAGCGCATATCGAAAGCAGCGCTCTGTTTTTTGTGGACTGGTTTCATCTCGGCGCAGACATGGAAAAGCGTTTCCCCGGCAGAGGCATGCCTTCATGCGCTTCGAGCGTGCTTTCCGCCATGAGTCTGCGGCCGACTTTTCTTTCCGTGAGTACGCTTGAGCCGCGCAAGGGCTATGGGCAGAGTCTGGCTGCTTTTGAACGACTGTGGGCCGAAGGATGTGACGTGAACTTCGTCATCGTAGGCAGACAGGGCTGGGATGCCGATACGCTGGCGGCAAAGCTGGAGAGACACCCCGAGAGGGGGCGGCGTCTTTTCTGGCTCAGAGGCATCAGCGATGAATGTCTGAACCGGTTGTATGCGGCGGCGGACTGCGTGCTTTTTGCCTCGGAGGCCGAAGGGTTCGGCCTGGCCGTGGTGGAGGGCGCAGAGCACGGCAGGCCGCTGATACTGCGGGATCTGCCCGTATTCAGGGAAACAGCCGGGGCGTCCGCTACCTATTTTTCAGGCCGTTCGGCGGAGATTCTGGCCGACTGCCTGAAGAACTGGCTGCATCGCCGTGAGGCGGGAGACGTGGTGTCTTCGGAAAACATTCGCGTCCTGAGCTGGGATGAGAGTGCAAAAATGCTGCTCTCCCGTCTGGCGGAGTCGTAACGGAGAAAGGTATGCCGACATTCATTCCCTTTTTTGAAAAGGCCAGCCATCAGGTGGCGAAGCTGCAGGCCGCCTACCCTTCCCGCCCGCGGCTTGCGTCGCTGAAGCTGGCCCTGTGGTCGCTCGGCAAGGCGGCGACGGGGCATATCCTCGGCGACATGGCCTTCGTACGTTCCTCGGCAAAAGGCGAAAAGCTGCGCCTCGCCTTCATTCTGCGGGGCGGCATCGGCGATGTGATCATCAATCTGGCATGGATGGAGGCTCTGACGGATCTTTCGCAGGTGCCGTGCCGGGTGGATATTTTTACCAACACCCCGAAGGACTGCATGAGGGAACTGTGCTGGGACAAGGCCTGTGTCGACGAGATTCTGTCCCTGAAGACATCCGTTCCCCTTTCAGCCTATGATGCGGTGTTCGACGTCATGCAGAATCCGCAGGTACGGTCGGCCTGCCGCGAGAGACTGGAAGCTCTTTCGCCTTCTCTGTGGGATTATGTCCGGCGTCTTCTTGCCTTTCAGGCCGCGCATGCTTCGTTCTACACGGATGAGAATCAGGCCATGGGGATACATTATGCCGATGTCATGGGTGGGGGGCGCCGCAGACAGCCGGACTTCGACGGCTCGCTGGATCTGTTGCACAGCGATTTCATGCTGAACTGCCGGGTACCGTTTTCCGAGGTGGCACAGCGATTTCATCTTGAGCGGCCGTATGTGACGCTTCAGCGGGAGGCAGGAGCCTCGGAACATTCTCTGAAAATGTGGTCCGCGGAAAAGTATGCCGCGCTCGTGACGGCCATGCGGGAGCGCTTTCCCGGCTATGACATCGTGCTTGTCGGCCTGAGGCAGAACTTTGAGCTGCCTGCCGGGTCCGGGGAACATGTCAGGGATCTGCGCGGAAGGACGAGCTTCGGAGAACTCATGAGCATCGTCGGACATGCTGCGCTTCATATAGGCGGAGAGGGGCTGATTCCTCATCTAAGGCATTTTCTGCGCGGAGGGGCGTCTCTTGTGCTGTTCGGCCCTTCCTGTGCGCGCATGCTGGGATATCCGGAAAATCTGGCGCTTTTCGGTTCGGAGTGTCCCAACGGCTGCGAGGGAATTACGCCTGCCTGGCAGCAGAAGTGCCTGAAAGGGTACGATTACTGTCGATCGCTGGAAGAAATTCAGGTGGAGGATGTGCTTGCCTCCTGCGAAAAAGCCGGACTGACGGGGATGGCATGACGGAATCGTCCCCTCGGCATCAAACGTCGTCGCGGCCTGGAAAGTAATAAAAAGGCACGAACATTCCGAACGGTGGAATATTCGTGCCCAGGATTGTTAAGGCTGGCGGATCAGCGGCCGATTTTTTTCTTCATGGCTTCGACGGACAGATGTTCCAGCGAGTGGACGCGCAGCAGATACAGCACGGCAGCTACGCTGAGTCCGAGGAAAAGGGCGACCCAGAAGCCGAGCACGCCGAGAGGCTCGGGCGTGATGAGATCGGTCATGCACAGTACCCAGCCGAGAGGCAGGCTGACGACCCAGTAGGCGATGAAGGATATGCAGAAGATGGCACGGGTATCGTTCCAGCCTCGCAGCGAGCAGAGAGTATTGGTCTGTACGCCGTCGGGGAACTGGTAGAAGACTTCGCAGATCATGAGCAGCGCCGCCATCTGAATGACGGCGGGATCATCGTTGTACAGGGCGGCCACCTGATAGCGCACCAGGTATATGAGCACGGCCAGCACGCAGACCATGAAGAGGGTGAGGGTGAGCGAGGTGAGCCGTACGCGTTTTGCCCCGGCAATGTCGCCTGCGCCGAGCAGCGTGCCTATACGGATGGTGGAGGCGGCGCCGATGGAGAAGGGACACATCCATACGAAGGCGCTGACGTTGATGGCGATCTGATGACCGGCCACAGTGGTCACGCCGAGCGGAGACACGATGAGGGCGATGAGCGCAAAGGCCGCCGTTTCGTTGAGCATGGCGAAGGCGCCGGGCAGTCCGATGCGGGTGATGCGCTTCAGAATCGCTCCGGAGGGCTTTTCCAGCGCAGGAGCGGCCTTGTCGGCACGGCGCACGAAGAAGACCATGGAACCGGCCATGAACCAGAACAGAATGGCCGTGGCCACACCGCAGCCTGCAGCTCCCATTGCAGGGAGGCCGAACTTGCCGAACACAAAGATGATGTTGAGCGGTATGTTGAGCGCCAGCCCCACGAATCCGGCCACCATGGCCGGACGGGTTCTTCCGTGGCCTTCCAGAAAGCAGCGCTGCACGACGAAAAGCATGAGGGCGGGAACGCCCCAGAGCACGGCGAAAAGATATTCCGACGTTTTCTGCGCCAGCAGGGGATCCATCTTGCCCCAGCTCGTGATGGTGAAGCTTATGGACAGAAAGATGGTCATGAGCAGGGCAGAGATGGCCAGCGCAAGCCACAGCCCCTGTCTGAGGAAATGTCTGCTCTTGTTGCGGTTGCCGGCGCCGAGCGCCTGGGCAACGAGGGGGGTGATGGCCATGATGAGGCCCTGGCCGAACATGATGCCGGGAATCCAGAACGACGTGGCCACGGCAACGGCGGCCATGTCGACGGCGCTTGCCCGTCCGGCCACCACGGTGTCGACGAACGACATGGCGATCTGCGCGATCTGGCCGAGAAATACGGGAATGGCAAGAGAGACCAGATTGCGGGTTTCCTGTTTGCTGAAATGCCTGAACATGATGGCTCCTCCCGGGGGAGAGGAGGTCTTGCGGGGAAGAGAAGCCGGACTCAGCAGTAACACGGCTTCCCTGTTTCGAACCTCATCCCTTTTTTACAGGTCAGTGTCAGAAGGTTGGGGTGTTGCCTTGTCCTCACAGCAGTGGAAGGCACCGGAATAAAGGAGGCTTCCTGATGACGGATCCCCTCTTTTTGCACTGCGGCAGGAAAGCTCTGCAGAGGGGGGCAGAATCCTGTGCACCATGTTTTCCGACTGGTGCGTAACCGGCTGTGCATGCTGGAGAACAAGAAAAAACTATGCCGGAGTGTTTAAACTCGAAAACCCGTCGGCCGCCGAAGCGGGAGACGGGATCGAGCCTTATGCGGAAAGATCTTACTTGCCCAGCTTCTTGATAAGAGTGCGGACGGTATCGGTCATTTCGGCGCCCTTGCCGAGCCAGGCCTGCAGCTTTTCGTTGTCGATGCTGAGGGTGCCGGGGTTGGTGTTGGGGTTGTAGTAGCCCAGGAATTCCAGCGGGCGACCGTCGCGACGGCTGTCACTGTTGATGGCCACGATACGGTAGAAGGGGCGCTTCTTGGAACCAGAGCGGGTCATTCTCACTTTAACGGACATATCTCACTCCTGATAGGATAGGCAGCGGGGCTACCTTTTTTTGTTTTTACGTTTCTGCTTGTCGCGTTTCTTCTTGGTAGCGGACTTTCCGCTGCCTGGTATTCCGGGCACTCCGCCGGGAAGCCCCGGCATGCCGCCCATGCCCGGCAATCCGCCCATGCCGGGCAGACCACCTAAGCCCGGCATACCGCCCATGCCGCCGAGCCTGTTCATCATGCCCTGGGGAATACGGGGCATATGACGATTGGGCTGCATCATGGACTGCATCATTTTCTTCATCTGCTCGAACTGGCGCAGAAGCGTGTTCACGTCCTGCACCTGCGTGCCCGAGCCTCTGGCGATGCGTGCTCTGCGGCTGCCGTTGATGATGTCGGGGTTGCGGCGCTCCTGACGGGTCATGGAGTTCAGGATGGCTTCGGTCCGGTTCAGTTCCTTTTCGTGACCGCTCATGTCGCCGAGCTTGCCGGCGAGTCCTCCGAGGCCGGGGATCATCTTCATGAGGGATTCGAGGGAGCCGAGCTTGCGCATGTGGCGCATCTGGGTACGGAAATCTTCCAGATCGAACTTGGCCTTCTGCATCTTCTTGGCGAGAGCTTCGGCCTCTTCGGCCTTCATTTCGCTCTGCGCCTTTTCCAGCAGGGTGAGAACGTCGCCCATGCCGAGGATGCGGCCTGCAACGCGGTCGGGATGGAACACTTCCATTTCGGAAAGCTTTTCGCCCATACCGACAAATTTTACCGGTGCGCCGGTGACCGACTTGATGGAAAGAGCCGCGCCGCCTCTGGCGTCGCCGTCCATCTTGGTGAGAACAACGCCCGTGATGCCGAGATGATCGTTGAACGATTCGGCTACGGTGACGGCGTCCTGACCGGTCATGGCGTCAGCCACGAACAGGATTTCCTGCGGATTCACGGCGCCCTTGATGGCCACGAGTTCCTGCATCAGCGGTTCGTCCACATGGAGACGACCGGCGGTGTCGAGGATGACCACGGTGCACTGCTTCGCCTTGGCGTCCTCCACGGCCGCGCGGGCGATGTCCACGGGATTCATGTCCGGCGTGGAATCAAAATAGGGGATGTCGAGCTGCTTGGCCAGCGTACGGAGCTGGTCGATGGCCGCGGGGCGATACACGTCGGCGGGTACGAGATAGGGACGCATCTTCTGCTTGCGCAGCAGAAGGGCGAGCTTGCCCGAAGACGTGGTCTTACCCGAACCCTGAAGACCGACCATGAGAATGACGGCAGGCTGCGCACCCTGCAGTTTCAGGCCGGTGTCGTCGCCGCCGAGCAGCTTGACCAGTTCGTCGTGTACGACCTGGATGACCTGCTGCGCGGGCGTGACGCCTTTCATGACCTGGACGCCGAGTGCGGCCTCGCGCACGCGATCCACGAACTCCTTGACGATCTTGAAGTTCACGTCGGCTTCAAGAAGCGCGAGACGGACTTCACGCAGAGCGTCCTGGATGTTGGATTCCGTGAGCTGGGCGCGACCGCTGAGATTGCGGAACACGCCGGAGAGTCGGTCTGTCAGACTTTCGAACATCGTATTTCCCGTTCTTATGACTTGGAACTAAGAACCGTTACGCAACTTTTCATCGCAAGTCAAGTCAAACGTTCCGCCGGAAGCAAAGCCGGGCATATTCCCGGGCGGAGGCTCCGGCCTCTTGCTCTTAGGGGCGGCGGCGGGTATTCTGTCGGCTCCGCAGGGAAAACGTATTTCAGGAGCTGCCATGTCTGTCATCATGGGTACTGCCGGGCACATCGACCACGGCAAGACGTCGCTCATCAGGGCGCTTACAGGTATAGACTGCGACCGTCTCGGCGAAGAAAAGCGCCGCGGCATCACCATTGAACTGGGCTTCGCCTACGCGGATCTTCCCGGAGGCGAGCGCATGGGCATCGTGGACATGCCCGGCCATGAGCGCTTTGTGCGCACGATGGTGGCCGGCGCTTCCGGCATAGACTTCGTGCTGCTGGTCATCTCCGCCGATGAAGGCGTCATGCCGCAGACCCGTGAGCACCTGGAAATATGCACGCTGCTCGGTGTTCGGCACGGCCTTGTCGCGCTCACCAAGATAGACATGGTGGATGAGGAAATGCTGGAACTGGCCACGGAGGACGTCAGGGAATTTCTGAAGGGTACCTTCCTTGAGAACGCGCCCATATTCCCCGTGTCTTCCGCTACGGGGCAGGGCCTCGACGCGCTGCGCGCCGCCATTGTGGAGCAGAGCCGCCGTCAGCCCCGCCGCCGCTCCGACCTGTTCCGTCTTCCCGTCGACCGGGTATTTTCGCTCAAGGGACACGGCACCGTGGTCACGGGCACCCTGGTTTCCGGCTCCGCGCAGTGCGGCGACGAGGTGGAGCTTCTGCCGAGCGGAAAGCTTTCCCACATCCGCAGCATTCAGAGTCACGGTCAGGGGCAGGAAAAGGCCGAGGCCGGTCACCGCATTTCCCTGAACCTGCACGGCCTTGCCGTGGAGGACATCAGCCGCGGCGACGTGGTCACCCATACGGGTACCATGAAGAATTCCAGGCGCTGGATCGTGGAGCTGACCTGTCTGAAATCCTCGCCCCGCGGTCTGAGACATCGCGGCGAGATTCATTTTCATCACAGCGCAAGGGAGCTTGCGGCCCGTTTGTACTTCTATGACCGCGACCGCCTTGAACCGGGCGAAACCGCGTTGGCGGAAGCACATTTTTCCGAACCTGTGGCGGGCATCTTCGGTGACCGCTGTATCGTGCGCGCCTTTTCTCCCCTGCGCACCGTCGCGGGCGGATCCATTCTTTATCCTCTTGATAGTGCGCCGCGGCGCAGTCATGTCGATGCCGATATGCAGAAGCGCCTTCTGGCCCTGCCCGATGCCGACGATCCGACGCGCATCGGCGTGCAGCTGGAACTTTCCGGCCGTTTCGGCGCCACGCTGGCCGATCTGTCCATTCTGACCGACCTCGGCAGAAAGTCTCTGGAAAAGCATCTGCAGGCCATGTCCGGCAAGGGAAGCGCCTTCTGCTGGGACAAGGACGCCAAATGCTGGATTTCGCCGATCTGGCTGGACAGGCTTGTGGAGCGCGCGCTTGCAGCCGCTGAAGCCTTCCATAAGAAGAATCCGCTGGAAGGCGGCATGGCCAAGGGTGTCATTCTGGCGGGAATGGGAGCTGCCGTTCCGGCCAAGCTGGCGCATTTCGTGCTGGAGAGGCTTATCCGTGCGGGCAGGCTGGTGGTCGAGGGCGAGCTTTTGCGTCTGCCGGAACACAAGGTTTCGCTGGCGGACGATCAGCAGGCGCTGAAGGAAGCTTTGCTCAAGGCGCATCTGGCTTCGCCGCTCATGCCTCCGAACCATACGGAGCTTTTTGCCGAGCTCGGCATCACCGCGCGTCAGGCCCAGCCCATCTTCAAGCTGCTGGTGACGGAAGGCTCGCTCGTGAAGATCAAGGAAGATCTTTATTACCTTTCCTCCGTCATGGAAGAGCTGCGCGAGAAGGTGAGGCAGCACCTGCAGGCGAACAGTGAAATAACTCCCGGTGATTTCCGAGACATCTCGGGTATTTCTCGAAAGAACGGCATAGCCCTGCTCGAACACTTCGACAAGGAGCAGCTTACCATGCGCGTGGGCGACAAGCGCGTGCTGCGCGGCAGGAGCGCATGACATGCCGGTTGTGGTTGCCCTGGACTTTGAAACGGCGGACAAATATCCCGACAGTGCCTGCGCTCTCGGGATGTCCCGCATTGAGAACGGACAGGTGGTCGCCGACTGGTACAGTCTTTCCGTCCGCCCCGTTCACAGGTCTATTTTACCGAGATTCACGGCCTCACCTGGGATATGCTGAAGGATCAGCCGTCCTTTGCCGAGCTGTGGCCGGAGATCTCCTCCTTCCTTTCCGGGGCGGAGCTTCTTGCGGCGCATAATGCGAGCTTCGACAGACGCGTTCTTCTCGGCTGCTGCCGGTCCTTCGGCCTGGAGGCTCCGGATCTGCCCTTTGTCTGCACCGTGAAGGGTTCAAGACGCGGACTTCGTCTGCCGCATCACCGGCTCAACGATGTCTGTGCTTATCTTGGCTTTGAGCTGGATCATCATAATGCCGCGTCCGATGCGCTGGCGGCGGCCAGAATCTACCTGCATCTGCGCTCCATCGGCCTGTCGGATGAGGACATGCTGCTGAAAGGCCGCGAATGCTCCTGAGGTGATCCCGCGTGGGCAGAAAAGGCAGAAGGGATATCCCGGCAGCGCTTTTCCGGCTAAAAACGTTCGGAAATACCTGTCGGCGTCTTGCCCTGACATCCCCCGCGGGGCTATATTGGCCGAAGCAAATATGTAGTGAGAGGTTGCCATGATTATCGAATGTCCCTCGTGCCGGTTCAGACGCGATGTGCCTACGGCCTCTTTGCGTCCCGGTAAGAAATACAAAGTAACCTGTCCCCGCTGCTCCGGCGTCTTTTATTTTGTACTGCCCGAAGAGGGCACGCCTCCGGCGGAAGAGAACGAGAGAAACGCCGCCGCTGCGGCTCCGTCCACTCCTGCCGCACCTGCCGCTTCTTCTGCGGAGTCTTCGGCTCCGGCGGGAGAAGCGCCCCGCAACGTGCCTCACCTCTCTACGGAGCAGGAAGGCGACGATCCGCTGCCTCCCGGCGCTCAGATTCCTCAGTTCAACAGGGAAGAGCCTGCCGAGGAAAAGCCGGAAGCAAAGGAAGAGGAAAAGAAGGAAGAGCCTCAGCGCCCGGCCGGAATCTGGGAGCGTTGGCAGAGCATGCGCGAGCATGTGCGCCAGTACGATGAGGCTCAGGAGGAGCCTTCATCCAGAAACGACGGTCGCCCTGACGGCGCGCCCTGGGAAAGCCCCGAATACTACGGCTTCTGGGGCAGCTTCTCCCGTACGCTGCTCGGCGTGATGTTCCATGCTCCGGATTTCTTCCGGCATGTGCGCTGCAACTTCTCCGTGATCCGGCCCATTCTTTTCTATGTGCTGCTCTCGCTGTTCCAGATGCTGGCCGCCCGCCTGTGGTCCATGAAGGCCCTCCGGGAACTCACGGCCACGGCTACGGATCCGCAGACGCTGGCCATGGCCGAAGCGCTGATGAAGAGTATGAACCTGCCGCTCATGCTGCTGGTCACGCCGTTCTTCTCCATTTTCCAGGCCGTGATTCTGGCGGGACTGTATCACCTCATGATCCGCATGGTGCAGCCCGACAGAGCCGATTTTGCCACGACGCTGCGCGTGGTCTGCTACAGTGCCGCGCCGCTTGTGCTGTGCATCGTGCCCATGGTGGGCAGCCTGATCGCGTCCATCTGGTTCGTGGCGGCCGCCTTCATCGGCTGCAAGTTTGCCCTGAACCTGTCCTGGTCGCGCACCGTGCTCGCGCTGCTGCCGCTGTATATCCTTGAGTTCGCGCTGGTTTCTCAGATTCCCGCATTCATGGCAGGCATGTAGGCCTTTTCAGAAACAATCGGCAATAAAATAATGAGGGCGGACTCGAAATAGTCCGTCCTCATTTCTTTTCATGACAATGGGTGTTGTGTCCCGCGTTTTGCTTTCGCAGGTTCAGCGCAGTCTGTCCCGTGGGGGCTTGCTGTGTTCCTGCTACTTTCGATCTACCCGGAAAAGAATCCCGTGATCTTCAGAATGAAGAGGCAGACGCCGATCATGACGAGACAGGCTGCCGTGGTGATGAGGCGAAGAATGATGTTCATGGCTGTTCCGGAAGACCGCCGCGCATGATTGCCCTAAGACGCATCGGCGGTCTATTTTTTCGCCTTTCTGAGGGCGGCGCGGTATTCTCTTACGGCTCTGTTGTGTTCGGACAGAGAACGGGAGAAGGTATGCCCCTTGTCCGTACCTGTAGCCACAAAATAAAGGTAGTTGTGCTTTTCCGGGCTGATGGCCGCCTTGAGCGCCGAGGCTCCAAAGGAGCAGATGGGGCCGGGGGGAAGGCCCGGATTCTGATAGGTATTGTAGCGGTTGTTCCTGTTTTCCAGGTGACTGCGCAGAAGCGGCCCTTCAAAGTTCTGTCCCAGTCCGTAGATGACCGTGGGGTCGGCCTGAAGAAGCATGTTCTTTTCCAGTCTGTTCGTGTAGACACCGGCCACACGGGCCCGCTCTTCCGGCACGCTGGTTTCCTTTTCCACAATGGATGCCAGAATGACAAGGCGCTTCAGCTCGTCTGAGGACGGTCTTTTCCCGTCCGGCCAGAGCTTGTCCGCCCGCTGCCAGAACATTTCCACAAGACGGTTGGCGACGGATCGCGCCGCGTCCTTGTTCATCTCTCTCGGCCGGGGCAGCAGATAGGTTTCAGGGAAGAGAAAGCCTTCGGCCGAATCAAAGGGAATGCCCCAGTGGCGGAGAAAGGCGGGATCATGAATGACCGAGGTGAAGTCCACGGCCCGGCAGAAGCCGCCTTCTTCCACAAGCTTGGCCACTTCCCACCATGTCAGGCCCTCTCGTATGGTCAGGCGGTAGAGCATGGCCTTGCCCGAGACCAGCATATCCAGCACTTTTTCCGGCAGCCAGCCGGTGCTCACCAGAAAGCGTCCTGCCTGCAGGTTGCGGCTTTTTTCCATGTAGCGGGTCAGAAGCTGGAAGCGCAGGGCGTCGGTGACCACGCCTTCCTTTTCCAACATGGCAGCCACCTGAGAGAGCGTCATGCCCGGTTCGATATCCACGATCAGGCTTTTGCCCGGCGTTTCCGGAGGCGTATCCAGAAACGTGCGCGCGTCATGCCATACGTACAGTCCGGCCGATACGCACAGCACAAGAAGCAGCGTCAGTATCCACAGAAGAATGCGGCGCTTTTTGCGCGGCTTTTTTGTTTCTTCGGCAGGCGATTCGCTTTCGGCGGGAACTTCCTGCGTCGTTTCGTTGTCGTTCTCCGGCGCGGGCCGGGAAGTGTCGTCGTCCGGGGTTCTCTGATCCTGACTCATGCAGGCAGTCTCCTTTCTTCAGGCTGATCCAGGAAGCTCTCAAGAATGAGCACGGCGGCCTGCTGATCCACCACCTTCTTCACTTCACGAAATCCCATGCCGAAGTCATAGAGTTCATGTTCCGCAGCCGCGCTGCTGAGCGCTTCGTTCATCCAGTAGATCGGAAGACTGGTGCGGCGTTTCAGCGATTCCACAAAATGGCGTACCTGTACGGTGGTGAGGCATTCCGTTCCGTCGGTATACAGCGGCAGGCCCACCACGATGGCTTCGGCCTGTTCCTTCTTCAGCAGATCGAGAAGTTCGGCAAAAAAGGCGGCCTTCGTTTCCCTTTTCAGGGTGCACCGGGGAAAGGCAAAGTGGCCGTCCATGTCGGAAACGGCAATGCCCACGCGTTTGAGCCCGTAATCGATGGCAAGATATTTCATGGTATTACAGTGTCAAAAGGCCGGGAGCCAGAATGCGCATCATCAGAAGTACGGCGGAAGTGCAGATAAGAGCCCACACGCCTGCCAGAACGTCGTCGATCATGATGCCCCAGCCGGCCGGAAGCCAGCTTTCCGAGGCATGAACGGGCCAGGGTTTCAGGATGTCGAAAAGCCGGAAAAAGAAGAAGGGCACGAGCAGGAAGAACATGTCCCTCCAGCCGGAAGCCGCGGAAAAGCTGCCGAGGCAGAGCATGGTGATCCACTGTCCCACCAGTTCGTCGATGACTACGCAGCCGGGATCCTGCCTGCCGAGCAGTACTTCCGCGCGGGAAGCGGCCAGTCCGCCCAAGATGAAGAGCAGCACCAGCACGCCGAGTCGCCAGGAGAGACTCAGCGGAAGAAAGACGAACGGCGCGAGAAGAACCGCCAGAAAGGAGCCGGCCGTACCGGGAGCCTTGGGGGAGAGTCCCGCAGGGCCGAGGCGGCAGAAGTGAAGGATCATGGTATCAAGCGAAGTCATGAACAACTCCTGAGCGTCGTTTTTTTGTCAGGATAGAAGCTCATGTGGCTCTTGGCAAGAGGACGGAAGGAAGGGGAAGGAACGGCAGAAATGCGGGCGGGAAAATCAGACGATATTCAACCTTTTTCTTGTCATCCTTTTTCAGTGCTGATACGAAAGACGTGTGCCCGGGTGGCGAAACTGGTATACGCAAGGGACTTAAAATCCCTCGCCCGCAAGGGCTTGCGGGTTCGACCCCCGCACCGGGTACCATGCGTGAACGTGTGCCCCATGTTTTCTTTGCAGAAAGCATGGGGCTTTTTGTATGGACGGGCATGAGGAAAGGCTTTCATGTTCCTCTTCGAGCCGATGAAAAAAGGGAGGAATCGCATGGCGATTCCTCCCTTTTGTTGTTCGTAGGAAAAGAGAATCAGTTTTTCAGGCTGTGGATGGGCGCGGGAATGCGTCCGCCGAGATTGATGAAGGCGGAGGCGTCGCCGGTGTTCACGGGAATGATCTTGGCCTGACCGAGGAGGCCGCCGAAGATGGCGGTTTCACCGACGCCCTTGCCGGGCACGGGAATGATGCGCACGGCGGTGGTCTTGGTATTGATCATGCCGATGGCCATTTCATCGGCAATGATGCCGGAAATGGTGGTGGCCGGGGTGTCGCCGGGGATGGCGATCATGTCGAGGCCGACGGAGCAGACGCTGGTCATGGCTTCCAGCTTTTCCATCGTCAGCGCGCCCGAGTTGGCCGCGGCTTCGATGCTGGAGTCTTCGGACACGGGAATGAAGGCGCCGGAGAGGCCGCCCACGTGGGAGGAGGCGAACACGCCGCCCTTCTTCACGGCGTCGTTGAGCATGGCGAGCACGGCGGTGGAGCCGGGGGCGCCGATGGAGGACAGGCCGACGCTCTGGAAGATTTCACCCACGGAGTCGCCGACGGCGGGCGTGGGAGCCAGAGAGAGGTCGGCCACGCCGAAGGGCAGGCCCATACGGTCCGCCACTTCCTTGCCGATGAGTTCACCCACGCGGGTAACCTTGTAGGCCGTGGATTTGATGACTTCCGCCACATCGCTGAGGGTGAGGCTTCCGTGGGTTTCCTTGGCTCTGTCGATGGCCTTCTTCACCACGCCGGGGCCGGAAACGCCCACGTTGATGACCACGTCCGGTTCGCCGATGCCGAGATAGGCGCCGGCCATGAAGGGCACATCCTGAGGAATATTGGCGAACACCACGAGCTTGGCGCAGCCTATACCGTCGCGATCGCGCGTGGCGTCGGCCACCTTGAGGATCTGACGGCCCATGAGCGCCACGGCGTCCATGTTGATGCCGGCCTTGGAGGAGGCCACGTTGATGGAGGAGCAGATGCGGTCCGTGGTGGCGAGGGCTTCGGGCAGAGAGTCGATGAGCGCGCGATCGCCGGGCGTCATACCCTTTTCCACCAGCGCGCCGAAACCTCCGAGGAAGTCCACGCCGGCTTCCTTGGCGGCTTCATCGAGCATCTGGCAGGCACGGACCATCTGATCGGCGTTGAATCCTGCGCCGACCACGGCCATGGGGCTGATGCTGATGCGCTTGTTCACCACGGGGATGCCGTAGCGGGCGCCGACTTCGTTGCAGTGTTCCACCAGATGGGCGGCATATTTGGCGATCTTGGCACGGACCTTGTAGGAGAAGACGTCAAAGTCGTGGCTGACGCAGTCGAAGAGGCTGATGCCGAGAGTGACGGTACGAACATCGAGATGTTCGTTGCGGAGCATATTGATAGTGCTGAGCACTTCGCGTTCAGTAAGCATGGGGCAGACCTGTGATGCGGTTAGACGATGGGTACTCTGTGGATGGCTTCGAAGATGTTTTCGTGCTGGATGCTGATGGCGAGGCCGACGCTGCGGGCCTTGGCCTGAAGCATCTGACGGAAGGCGTTGCGGTTGATGGAAAGCGGCAGCGCCACTTCAAAGACCAGCACGCATTCATTGGAGGACTCATCGACGCGGATGGCCTTCAGGTTTTCGATGTTCACCTTCTGTTCCGCGAAGATTCCGGAGATCATGGCGATGATTTCCGGCTGATCGGAACCGTTGACCGTAACGACGAAGGGTTCGGTTTCCTCCGCGCTGGAGAAGGTATCCGTTTCAAAGGTGCGGGCGGCCACGGTAAGATCCATGTGATGGGCTTCGAGACTCAGGCTGACCACGCGCTGGATGTCTTCCTCGGTCACACCTTCCGGCGCCGAGATGATGAAGATGGAGGCGAACTGTCCTTTGAGAATGGTCTGGCTCAGTTCTTCGATATTGCATTTTTCCTTGGACAGCGCGCTGGATATGGCATAGACCACGCCGGGACAGTCGCGTCCGATGACAGATATGACGATATGATTCACGGTCGCCTCGATGCAGTGAGGGGTTATGGCCCTGCGCGTGATCGGCACGCGGGGCGTAGTCGCGGGAAATATGAAAAGGATAGACGGGAAAAACAAGAACCGTCAAGCGCTGTTTGCCGGGCGGGACCGGAGGTCTACCGCTTGTGCGCCTGACGCCACTTCCAGGGAGGCATGGGCTTTTCGTCCTTCCACAGGCCGAGCTTCTGCTTTTTGGCCAGCGCTTCCTCGATCTTCCAGGTACCGCAGACGTCTTCCTTGCAGAAGCTGTCGTAGACCCAGGCCATGCCGGACTGCACCTGCTGCTGATTGACGGATCTTTCGTCGAAGCCCTTGCCGTTACTGAGATAGACGATGGCGACGGTGCGCTTGTAGCGGTCCTTGTACATGGTTTTCATGCGCACGGGCGTCTGCTTCATCAGGCTCAGAAGATGCTCGCGGGATTCCCTGCCGAAGCGCTGATTGCCTTCCGGGGCATCCACGCCGTAGAGCCGGACTTTCAGCGTACGGTTGTTGTCGTCTTTAAGTTCAAAGCTGTCGCCGTCGGCAGCGCGGACGAGCCTGTACTGCTTCTCATCGGGCGCCAGCGCGGATTTTTCTGCGGCACTCCGGGAGTTTTTTACCGCAGTTGCGGAGGAAGCGTTTTCCTTTTTGGAAGGAGCGTCCTTCTTCTGACTGACGGTGGTATTTTGCGCCGTCGGCAACGGGGACGAAGGTCGGTTCACGCCGCTTACATAGGCGGCAAGCATGAGAAGAATGCACAGAATGGCGGCTTCGAGGCCGTATCTGCCGGGAGTTTTGCCGCGTTTGCGGGGAGCCTTCGTGCGTTTTTTCATCGTGCAGTCGCAGAGGAGGGCAGAAGTTCCTTCAGTGCCGAGGCAATGCCCGCCACGTTGAGGCCGACGTCGGCCCGGAGACGGCGCACCGGCCCGTGAGCAATGAAGCGGTCGGGCAGGCCGAGGCGGCGTATTTTCAGATGGCACAGCCTGTCATGGTCGGCCAGAAGTTCCAGCACGGCGGAGGAGAAGCCGCCGAGAAGGCTGTTTTCCTCCACGAGCAGCAGGGCATCGTTTTCCTCGGCAAGGGCAAGAATCTGGTTTTCTGGAAGGGGCTTGACCCAGCAGGAGTCGAAAACGGAGGCGAGAAGCCCCGTCTTTTCCGCAACGAGAAGCGCGGCTTCCGCGCAGGGAACGGCTCTCTGGCCTGCGGCCATGATGCATACCCTCGTATTGCCGCGCAGCAGCAGCTCGCCGTGACCGGGAAGGGGATAGTCATCCTGCCGGGGGGCAAGAGCGGAGGCAAAGCGCAGGCGGGAGGCGTCGAGCTTGCGGCCGGAGCCGCGGGGATAGCGCAGCGCTACCGGGCCGGTCATGGAAACGGCAAGCGAGAGGGCAGAGCGCAGGGAGCTTTCGTCTCTGGGGGCCGCCAGCGAGAGATTGGGCACGGTGCGGAGCCAGGAAAGGTCGAAGGCCCCGTGATGCGTGGGCCCGTCTTCTCCAACGAGTCCCGCGCGGTCGAGGCACAGGGTCACGGGGAGATTCTGCAGGCAGACGTCGTGAATGATCTGATCGTAGGCGCGCTGCATGAACGTGGAGTAGATGGCCACCACGGGATGGAATCCGCGGGAGGCCATGCCGGCGGCAAAGGTGACGGCGTGCTCCTCGCAGATGCCGACGTCCGCAAAGCGTTCGGGGAAGCGCTCGTGAAATTCCTGAAGGCCGGTTCCGTCGGGCATGGCGGCCGTGATGGCGAAGATACGCGGATTCTTTTCGGCAAGGTCGCAGAGCGCGGAACCGAAGGCCTGACTGAAGCCGGGGCCGGAGGGTTTCCATCCGCTGGGCTGGGGCGGCGTGCTTATTTCATCGGGCACGGAGGCGGAAATGCCGTGGAAGTGTTCGGGATCGTGTTCCGCGGGAGCGTACCCCTTGCCCTTGCGCGTGCGGATGTGCAGAAGCACGGGCATGTCGAGCTGTTTTGCAGCTTCGAGATGGCGTTCGAGCTGGACGATGTCGTGTCCGTTGATGGGGCCTATGTAGTTGAACTGGAAGGCTTCAAACAGCATGCCCGGCGTGAAGAACGACTTGAAGCTGACTTCGCCCTTCCGGATGACGTCCACGATGGACTCGCCGCGGGGCAGACGGGAAAGCACTTTGGCCACATGCTGCTTGATGTGCATGACCGTGCTGTGGGACAGATTGCGGCTGAGGAAGCGGGACAGCGCCCCCGTATTCTCGGAAATGGACATCTTGTTGTCGTTGAGAATGACGATGAGCCTGTGGCCCATGCCGCCCGCCTGATTCAGCGCTTCCAGCGCCATGCCGCCGGAAAGGGCGCCGTCGCCGATGACGGCGACCACGTGTTCCCTGCCGCCTTTGAGATCCCGGGCGGCCGCCATGCCGAGCGCCGCGGAAATGGACGTGGAGGCGTGGCCTACGCCGAAGTAGTCATAGGGGCTTTCGGAGCGGTTGGGGAAACCGGAAATGCCTCCGTAACGGCGCAGGGTGTCGAAGCGGTCGGCTCTGCCCGTGAGGATCTTCCAGGGGTAGCTCTGATGCCCCACGTCCCAGACGATGGGATCTTTGGCCGGATCAAAGCAGGAGAGCAGGGCTATGGTCAGTTCCACCACGCCGAGCGACGGAGCCAGATGACCGCCGTTTTTCGTGACCACGCGGATGATGGTGTCGCGCAGTTCCTGCGCCAGCGCCTGCTTAAGAGGAAGGGAAAGCCCGGGAATGTCCTCGGGCAGATGCAGGCTTTGAAGCAGCGGCGTGTCGATCATGGGAACCTTTGAAGCTAGTGCGTGCGGTTGACGAGTTTGCGGGCCGTTTCGCGCAGAAAATCGGAGTCCGGGCCGTGAAGGATGCCTTCAATGGCCTTTTCGGCGGCGTCGCAGTGCATGCGGGCCTGTCGACGGGCTTCGTCCAGACCGAGCAGCGAGGGCCATGTGGCCTTGTCGCTTTCCGCGTCGTGTCTGACTTCCTTGCCCACCGTCGCTTCGTCGCCGACAACATCGAGTATATCATCGGTAATCTGAAACGCAATGCCCAATTCACTGCCGTAACGGCGGGCAGCATCTCTCTGCTGCAGCGATGCACCGGCAAGCAGCGCGCCGCATTCGCAGGCGTTCGTAATCAGTGCGCCGGTTTTTTTTGCATTGAGAATGCGCAGTTCTTCCAGAGAAAGTTTTTTTCCTTCCCCTTCAAGATCCAGCATCTGACCTCCCGCCATGCCCTGCGCGCCGGAGGCAGCCGAGGTGAGGTTCACGGCTTCCAGAAGACGGTCGGCAGGGACGGAGGCCCGCAGCATGTGGCCGAAGGCGTCGGTCAGCAGCGCGTCGCCGGCAAGAATGGCCGTGGCCTCGTCGAAGGCCTTGTGGCAGGTGGGACGCCCGCGGCGCAGATCGTCGTCGTCCATCGCGGGCAGGTCGTCATGGATGAGCGAATAGGTGTGGATCATCTCCAGACCGGCGGCAAAGGGAAGAATAGCGTCGGTCAGCTCCTCGGCTCGTTCTCCCGCGCAGGCTCTTGCCACGGACAGGCAGAGCACGGGGCGCAGTCTCTTGCCTCCGGCCAGAAGGCTGTAACGCATGGCCGAAGAGAGCCGGGAAGGGATTTTCTTGTCGAGAAAGGCGGCGGAAAGATACTGTTCCACCCTGCTGCGTAAATCTGCGGGCATGTCTCCTCCAGAGGGACGGAGGCCGCCTTCCGGCGGCCGGAACGGGTTTTCGCGTGAAGGACGGGCTCAGGCTTCGTCCTGTTCCGGGGCATCGAAGGGTTCCGTGCCCGCTTCGGTGCAGAGTCGTATGTCGTGGCGGGCCTGCTCCAGCTGTTTCCGGCAGGCCGCCGCATGGGCGAGACCTTCCTTGTACAGGTCCACGCTTTCATTCAGGGGACTGTTGCCGCTCTCCAGCGCCGTTACGATGGCCTGAAGCCGGGCCAGTCTTTCTTCAAAGGTCGGTTCTTTCTTTTTCATCGGGCGCTCCGCGGCGCGTTGTTCTTTTTCTGTTCCTCAAAAATGCTGCGCGTGGGGCCGCCTGTGATTTCAGGAGGATCCTGAAACAGGGGCATGGCATCCACGGCAACTCCCTGAACCATGAGGCCGAGATGCAGGTGCGGTCCCGTCACCCGGCCCGTGGAGCCGGAACGTCCTATGACCTGCCCTTTTCTTACGCTCTGTCCGGGCGTGACGTCAAAGGCAGAAAGGTGCGCGTAGGTGCTTACCACGCCCTGACCGTGATCGATGTACACCATGTTGCCGCCGAAATACTGCGGTTCCGCCAGAATGACGGTGCCGTCGGCAACGGCCGTGACCTTCGCGCCTTCCGGGCTGCGCATGTCCGTGCCCTTGTGCGGCGCGCGGGGCTGGCCGTTGAAGACCCGTCTTCCGCCGAAGGGGCTGGTCACGCCACCGGGAACCGGACGGTGCAGTGGCAGCGTCCAGGCTTTTTCCGTGCGAAGCGCCAGCGCCCGGCGGCTGTGCTCAGAGTCTCTGGCAATCTGCTTCTGTACCTCGCGGGGCGGCTCCACATACTTCGGGGCCACTTTCAGAATGCTTCTGGGCCAGGGCACGGGCACGCAGCCGATGCTGAAATTCTGCTTTGCTCCGTTCACGCTCAGGGTAAGATTCCGGCGGCCTTCCGCATCAAGAGGCATGGCCAGAAGCACTTCGGCCTTCCAGATTTTCGGCTCTCCCGCCTGCAAAGCGGCTTTGACGCGGAGCACTTCGCCTCTCCAGGTGACGACGGCGTCAAAAGGCGCGTGGTCGGAAACGGAAACGGGGAAGGCGTGTCCCTGACTGACTCTGGCAGGAACGGCATATTCCGCCGCAGCGGCTTGTCCGGCCAGAAGAAGAACAAAGGCGGCAAAAAGAAAAAGACGTTTCATGGCATATCCTTGAGAGATATCCGCTGCTCTCTGCATCAGCGGGAGGCATCGGGCGGCAGAGAGTCGTCGGAAACCTCGGTCACCGTACCGAGAATGCGGCCGTCGGCAAGGTGCACCGTAATCGTACGCCCGGGGGCCGTGCCGGTGACGGAGCGGAGAATCTCTCCCTTTTCATCGCAGGCCAGCGCATAGCCGCGGCGCAGCGGTTCAAAGGGATCAAGCGCCTGAAGGCGCAGTTCCATGCGGGCAAGTTTCTGCTCCTGCTTCATGCCCGTCATGCGGCCGAGGGGAAGAAGGGCGGCCTTTGCGCTTTCCACGTCGCGTTCCGCCTGCTTCAGCCTGTTTTCTCCGGCATGCGCAAGGCGGAGCGAGAGCGTTTCCAGAGTGTCCGTCAGCGCTTCGGGAAGAACGATTTTTTCGTGGAGTCTTGAGCTCAGCAGGGATGCGCTGCGTTCCTTTTCCTCCAGTTCGTGGCCGATGGCCGCGTGCAGGCGCCGCGTCAGCATCAGCAGACGTTCTTCCTGCAGGCGCAGCCGGGCAAGCGGCGAGAGCAGCGTCAGAGAACGGGAAATATGGTCGAGAGAGAGCTGCAGTGCATCCAGTCTGCGGCGGAACGCATTTTTCAGGGCCAGTTCCATGCCGTCGACGTGCTGTTCCAGCACATGGCGCTCCTGCCAGAGAAGCTGGGCGGTGTGGCTCGGCGTGGCCGCGGCGTAGTCGGCCGTAAAGTCCGTGATGCTGTGGTCGATTTCATGACCTATGCCCGTGAGCACGGGAATGGGGCAGCGATGCACGGCCCGGGCCACGCGCTCGTCGTTGAAGGCCCAGAGGTCCTGCACGGAGCCGCCGCCGCGGATGAGAACGATCACCTCGGCCCAGCCTTCGCTTCCCGCCCTGTCCAGCGCTTCGATGATGCGCGGCGGAGCCTCTTCGCCCTGCACGGGTACGGGGAGAATGCGTATTTCCGCCCCCAGCCCCCGGCTGGAACTGATGCGGATGAAATCCCGTATGGCGGCGCCGTTCGGCGCGGTGATGACGACCACGCGCCCGGGATTATGCGGGATGGGGCGCTTGCGGGCCGGATCGAACAGACCTTCGGCGGCCAGCTTCCGTTTGAGGGCCTCGAATTCCTGATGCCACAGGCCGAGGCCGTCGGTCTGCGCCAGATCCACGATCATCTGATACTGGCCGCGCGCGCCGTACACGGTAAGACGACCGGCGCAGACGATGGTCTGGCCGTTTTCCATCGTGCGGGCCAGACTGGGACGGGGCCCGTCCTCCCATACCTCTCCGGTAAGAGGATCGAAGGTTTCGTCCTTCTGCTGCCTCCGGAACCAGACGCAGTTCAGAAGACAGTCGTCTTCCTTGAGGGAAAAGTAGACGTGACCTGAGGACGGCCGGGAAAGATTGGTGATCTCTCCCCGGATCCATACGTACGGAAAGCGGCCTTCCACGGCCTGGCGCAGATGTTCCGTCACCTGTCGTACGCTGAGAATGGCGTCCATGTCGGCTGGTCCTGTGGTTCGCGGAGATTGCGGCTGGCAAAAAAGGAAGAGGAAAAAACGCCGTCCGGAACGGCGGGCGTTCCGGACGGCGCGTAAGGTTACAGGATCAGCGCTTCCAGCTGTCCAGCACGGACTGATACCATGCGGGGAAGGCCTGCTCGAAGCTGTCGGCCGGGAGCGTGGACTTTTCGCCGGTGCGGCGGTTCTTCACTTCCACCACGCCCTGGGCGAGACCCTTGCCGCCCACGGTGATCTGCACGGGCAGACCGATGAGGTCGGCGTCCTTGAACTTCACGCCGGGGCGTTCTTCGCGGTCGTCGTACAGCGCTTCCATGCCCTGAGCAGACAGGAAGGCGTCGATGGCGTCGCACTTGGCGGCCACGTCGGCGTTCTTCGGATCGAGGCAGACGATGTGCGCATCGAAGGGAGCGAGCTGCGGCGGGAACATGATGCCGTGTTCATCGAAGTTCTGTTCGATGCAGGCGGCCACCACGCGGGAAACGCCGATGCCGTAGCAGCCCATGATCATGATTCTTTCCTTGCCGTTCTCGTCGAGGAACACGGCGTGCAGGGCTTCGCTGTACTTGGTGCCGAGCTTGAAGATGTGTCCCACTTCGATGCCGCGCTTGATTTCCAGCGGATGACCGCAGCAGGGGCAGGGATCTCCGGCCACGGCATTGCGCAGGTCGGCCCATTCAATGGGCAGGGTGACGTCGCGCACGAGGCTGAGATGGCGGACATGGGTGTCGGCCTTGTTGGCGCCGGCGATCCAGTCGTTGCCGGCCATGAGTTCCTTGTCGGCGTAGATCTTGTCCACACACTTGAGGCCGGCGGGGCCGGCAAAGCCCACGGGAGCGCCGGTCATGGCCTGCACCTGTTCGGGCGTGGCAAACTGGATGTCGTCGGCGTCGATGAGGTGGGCCAGCTTGATCTCGTTGAGCTCGCGGTCGCCGCGCAGAAGCACGGCCACGTTCTTGCCGTCGGCCACGAAGAGCAGCGTCTTCACGAGCTTGTCGGCGGCAACGCCGAGGAACGCGCACAGCTCTTCAATGGTGTGCTGCGCGGGCGTGGCGATTTCCTCCATGGCGGGGCAGGGCGTCGTATCCTGCACGAATTCCGTCTTGATGGGAGCGCGTTCCACGTTGGCCGCCCAGGTGCAGTCGGGCCAGTTGGTGCAGGCGGTGATGGAGTCTTCGCCGGTTTCGGCCAGCACCATGAACTCATGGGAGAAGTTGCCGCCGATGGCGCCGGAGTCGGCTTCCACGGGGCGGAAATCGAGACCCATGCTGCTGAAGATCTTATGATAGGCTTCCTTCATGGAAGCGTAGCTTCTGTTTGCGCCTTCGTCGTCCACGTCGAAGGAATAGGCATCCTTCATCATGAATTCACGGCCGCGCATGAGACCGAAACGGGGGCGCACCTCGTCGCGGAACTTGGTCTGGATCTGATACAGATTCAGAGGCAGCTGACGGTATGACTTCACTTCGCCGCGCAGAAGGTCGGTCATGACTTCTTCATGGGTGGGGCCGAGGCAGTAGTCGCGGTCATGCCTGTCCTTGAAGCGCAGAAGTTCCTTGCCGTACTTCTTCCAGCGGCCGGATTCCTCCCACAGTTCAGCGGGCTGCACCATGGGAAGCAGCACTTCGATGGCGCCTGCGGCGTTCATTTCGCGGCGGACGATGTCCTTGGCCTTTTCCAGCGTACGCAGTCCCAGCGGCAGCCAGGTGTAGATGCCGCTCGTGAGCTTGCGTATCATGCCGGCGCGCACCAGCAGCTTGTGGCTGACCACTTCGGCATCGGCGGGGGCTTCCTTCAGGGTGGGGATGTAGTAACGGCTCCAGCGCATAGGGGATCCTTCAGTTGTTCTGGGTAAGAAGTTTGTCGAGTTCTTCAAGAAATGCCGCAAGCAGGGCGTCCTGTCCGTTCACGGAGCGCAGGACTTTCCCCTTGCGGAAAATGACGCCTTTGTCACGGCCTCCGGCCAGACCGATGTCGGCCTCGCGGGCTTCGCCCGGTCCGTTGACCACGCAGCCCATGACCGCAATCTTGAGACGGCTCGAGGCCGCCAGAGGATGGGACTGCACATGGGCCTCCACCTTTTCGGCCATGCCGATGAGGTCGATTTCCGTGCGCCCGCAGGTGGGGCAGGAAACGATCTCCGGCCCGCGGCTGCGCAGCCCCACGGCCCGCAGTATCTCCCAGGCTACGGCCACTTCCCGCACGGGATCGGCCGTAAGAGAGACGCGTATGGTATCGCCGATGCCCTCAAAAAGCAAAAGTCCGAGGCCGACCGCGGATTTTACCGTGCCGCGCATGGGCGTGCCCGCTTCGGTGACGCCGAGATGCAGCGGATAGTCCGTTTTTTCCGCCATGAGCCGGTAGGCGGCTATGGTGTCGGTGACGGAGGAGGACTTCAGAGAAATCTTGATGTCGTAGAAGCCGCGTTTTTCCAGCATGCGCACGTGGGAGAGCGCGCTTTCCACGAGCGCTTCCGGAGTGGGGCCGCCGTAGCGTTCAAGCAGATCCTTTTCCACGGAGCCGCTGTTCACGCCCACGCGTATGACTGCGCCGTTGGCCTTTGCCGCGGCGGCAAGGTTGTCCACGGGGCCTTCGCCGCCGATGTTGCCGGGATTGATGCGCAGGCCTCTGAGGCCTGCGTCGAGAGCGGCCAGCGCAAGGCGGTGATCGAAGTGGATGTCGGCCACAAGAGGCACGGGAGAGGCGGCGTTGATGGCCTTCAGGGCGGCGGCCGCCTTTTCGTCGGGCACGGCCAGACGGACGATTTCACATCCTGCGGCATGCAGGGCCGAAATCTGTTCCAGCGTGGCGGTCACGTCGCGCGTGTCGGTGTTGGCCATGCTCTGCACGACGACGGGAGCGCCGCCGCCGATGAGAACGTTGCCGAGTCTGAGCTGACGGGTACCGTTTCTGTGAGGTGCGTTCATGATTTCTCCTTGAGAGTGCGCAGATGGTGTAGCGCGTCCCAGGTATAGATGACAAGCGCCAGCCAGATGACGGGGAAGGAAATCATGTCGGAAGGCTTCATGCTTTCGCCGAGAACGGTGATGGCCAGCAGGAAGGAAATGGACGGGCTGACGTACTGCAGTATGCCTATGGTCGCAAGCGTGACGTTGCGGGCTGCATAGCCGAACATGAGCAGGGGAAGTCCCGTAAAGGCGATAGTGCAGACAAGAAGCACGGGGCGCAGCGGTCCGTAGCCGACGATGCCGAAGCCCTGTTCGGTGCAGCCCAGCCAGATCAGGGCCGCGGGCATGAGCATGAGCGCCTGAACGAAGAGGCTGGGAGCGGAGGGCATGCGGAGCGTTTTCTGCACATAGCCGTACAGGGCGAACGACAGGGCGAGCGTGAAGCCGAGCCACGGGATGTGGCCATAGGCGATGATGCTGGCGGCTACGCCCACGAAGGCCAGAAATATGGCCAGTCCCTGCGGTTTTGAAAGCTTTTCGCCGAGAAGCACCCGGCCCATGAGCACGTTGAGCAGGGGAGTGATGAAGTATCCGAGCGAGGATTCCACGATCCGGCCGCTGGTGACGGCCAGAAGATACACGCTCCAGTTGACTCCGAGCAGCAGCGCGGCGGCAAACAGGGCGAACAGCACTCTTTTGCTTTGAAAGGCCGCACGCACGGCATGGAGCTGATGCGTGGCGGCAAGCACGATGCCGAGAAAGACCACGGTCCAGATCATGCGGTGCGACATGATGGAAATGGGATTCAGGCCGGAGAGCAGGGGCCAGAACAGCACGGCGACGCCCCACAGCAGGTGCGCGCCGAGACCGGCACCGGTTCCTGCACAGGAGCCGGTACATTCGCCGGAGTGGAAGGGAAGATGAAGATGCATCATGGGCGGACGGGGAAAGACGTTGCTTCTTCGGGGAGGCTGTGCGCCTGCAGGGCAAAGCTGTTCCGGGCCGGAGCGGGTCCGGAGGCCGGAGTGCCTGTAACCAGCAGTCCGCTCCTCCGTGCAGGGACGGAAGAGCGGACTGGGAATATGGCCGGATGTTCCGCCGCTGCACAGGGCATGAGCGGAAGATGCGGTGTTTGTCAGGCTGCGCGTTCTGTCTGCCTTCAGACAGAAGACGGCTGCGCCGATGAGGGCGCTTTCGTCTGCCGCGGAAGACTAGCGGTTGAAGGAGCGGGCATACAGCTCCACGATGGCCCGGCGACCGTTGGCTTCAAGGAAGCGGGTGCCGGTGGCGGTGAAGCGGGAGTGCTTGATGATGGGATCGTCCTTCTTGACCCAGTCGTCGTTGATCCAGCGGAACCAGGCGTCGCGCTTCTGGTCAAAGACCAGCAGAGGCTTGTTGCACAGCTTGGCGAATTCGGCGCCCCAGCCGGTACCGCCCTTGACGGTCTTGTCGTCCTGGATTTCGCCGATGACCAGCACTTCGCTGCCGCTGCTCACCTGCCAGCAGATGGACTGGAGGACCTTGCGGAACAGAGGAGCGCGGGTGTATTCGCGGCCCATGAGACGGGAAACATAGGTCATGCTGACGTCCTTGAGCGCCAGTTCATCCTGAGTGAGCACGCGAACGCCGCGGGTACGCTCTATCTGATGGCCTTCAAAGCTGTAGTTGACCTCTTCGATGCCCCAGGCTTCGGCCTGAGCCCCAAAGAACTGTTCCGCGCCGGCCGCGCCGCCGCTGAAGAGAACGCACTGTTTCGGATCAAGCATCTGGTCCTCCCAGAGAAGATAGTGTTGCAGAAAGGATAAATATGGTTCCCGCGGAAGATATCAGAATTCAGGTTCGACGCGGCGGGATCCGTCGGCTCCGACGATGATGCGCACGCGCTGACCGGGGGCAATGTAGGGATCCTTGCCCTGAACGATGACTTCTTCACTTCCGTTGTCGTACCGGACGGTAATCTGAAGACCTGTCTGCCGGGAAGCGAGGTCGCCTGCGCCCACACCGGCCGCGCCGCCGAGAAGGGCGCCGCCCACGGTGGCCAGAGTACGTCCGGAACCGCTGCCTATGGTACTGCCGATGACGCCGCCTGCAATGGCGCCGATGAGGCCGCCCGCAGTCTGCCGGGAGCTGGAATTGCTGTTGATGTTGACTTCCTGCACAGTGACGGCGGTGCCATGATAGACGCTGTTGGACTGGCGGGCTTCGCTGGCATTATAGTCGTAGCCTCCCAGATGAGGTCCGCAGCCGGGCAGAACCGGGAGCGCAGCCGTCATGAGTGCGGCCAGAAAAAGAGCCGCGGGCTTACGAAAATGCATACAAGCCTCCTGTAAGTCGGAAAGGAAATAAAAGTGCTTCCATCATAACCAGCTTGCAGGGAATGTCCAGTTAAGAACACGTCGTATTCCCCCCGGAAACGGCGGAAAAAGAGGGAATTTACGTCATGCGGCGAGTTAAAGAAAAGCCCCGGCGGGCCGGGGCTGAATCTGCCGTGTAAACAGCACTAATAATCAGTAGCGGGGACGGGGAGCACGGGGCTTCGCTTCGTTCACGCGCAGGGTACGACCGCCGAAGCTGGTATTGTCCAGAGCTTCAATGGCAGCGGCGGCAGCGGGATCTTCCATTTCAACAAAACCGAAACCCCGGGCACGGCCGGTTTCACGGTCGCTCACCAGCTTCACGGAGAGCACGTTGCCGTAAGGGGCAAAAAGATTCTGAACCTGCTCTTCGGTGGCGGACCAGGGAAGATTCCCGACATAAATAGACTTGGCCATGAGAAAAACCTCACACAAAAGAAATCTAAAACCCACACCCTGCTCCGGCAAACCGATTGCCCAGAGTGTCTCTCCTGTCTACCAGCTATGCCCCATCAGGCAAGGCAAGTCAATGCGTATTTGGTATTTTTTTCTCATTTTATCAACATAAAAATTTTAATAATTGCGATCGAATACGTTGAATATGCCGGGAAACGATGCTTGTGAAGAGAAAGTTATAGAGCGCAAGGTGCTTCTTCCCTCCGTATGCCGTCCGTCGGAACCGCTGGCCTGCGTTTTGCATGACGGGCATCAGCCAAGCATGACGGCATGCGAAAGGTTGAACTTAATGTTGTATCATGACGGCAGGATAGCGCCTGCCTTCCGACCGGTCACGACTGTCTGCGCTTGAAGAGCTTTTCCAGATCGGCCTTTTCCAGCGTGACGGCGCAGGGGCGTCCGTGCGGACAGAAGTCCGGAGATTCGGTACGGAGCCACTGTCTGACCAGGTTCAGCGCGTCGTCCGGCGTCAGATGCTGGCCTGCGCGTATGGCCGTGGCGCAGGCATGATGAATCCATACGCCTTCAAGATCGTCAACGCGACCGGAGAGCGCCTCCCTCAGAAAGGCGAGCGCTTCGGAGCGGTCCATTTCCGGGGGCATGGCCTGCACCATGCAGCGTCTGCCGCGGCACGACGTTTCAAAGCCGAGGCGGAGCAGCGAATCCTTCAGGTCCATGAGCCGTTCCACTTCCGCGGGATGCAGCTCCATTTCCAGCGGCACGAGAAGCGGCCGGGCCAGCCCTTTCGATCCTGCCGCACGGAACTTTTCGTAGAAGATGCGTTCGTGCATGGCGTGCTGGTCGAGCAGAAGCAGAGTTTCGTCGTTCTGGGAAAGCACGAGATAGGTTCTGGCCACCTGGCCGAGATAGCGGAATCCGTTCAGAGGCGAGCTTTCCACCTCCGGCGCGGACGGCTGCTCCTCCGGCATGGGGAGCTTCTGCGGTGCGGGCGGCTCCGGCATGGTCAGAGGTTCTTCGAATGACTGGACAGGCTCCTCAACCACGTCGGCGGGAGATTCGCTGTTCCCCTGGGGCAGGGGAGGAATATCGGCAGGGCGGTAGCCGTCTGTTTTCGGCGTCACAGGGGCGTGACGGAGCGCGGGGTTTGCCTTGCCGGTCATAAAATCCCTTTCCGGCACGCTCCGCTCCCGCAGAACGGAGGCGGGCGCGTCGTCGTGCTCAGTCTCGGAAGAGAACAGGGGCATGGTCTTCGGGCGTGGCCTGGGCATGACGCGCACGGCGTCGGCTTCGCCCCAGAAGCCCAGCGGACGCGAAGGCGCCGGTTTGATCGGAGCTTCTTCCATTTCGACGGAGGCAGTCCTCTCCTCGAAGCGTTCGGATGCCAGGGGGACGGCCGTGAGAGCGCTGCCTATGGCCCTGAGCACGGCGGAAAACACGGCCTGTTCGTCGCGGAACCGCACTTCATTCTTGGCCGGATGGACGTTCACGTCCACATCATGCGGAGGAATTTCGAGAAAGAGCACGGTCTGCGGGTAATCCCGGCTGGTAAGTCTTCCCTGATAGGCCTGACGCACGGCCCGCATGAGCAGGCGGTCGTTCACGGCACGGCCGTTGACGTAGAAGAGCATGCGGTCCGCCCGGGGCTGGGAGGATCGGGGATCGGACGTGAGGCCGTGCAGGTGCATGCCGCTTATGGAAACATCGAAGGGGCGCAGCGCGTCCACGATGGCCGGGGGCCACAGTATTCCCATGCGCCGGGCGAGACTCTGCCCCTGTTCAAAGCGGACGAGCTCTCTTGTTCCGGCCTTCAGGGTGAAGGCGATATCCGTTCTGGCCAGCGCCAGTCTGGTGAAGAGTTCCTGCGCCTTCTTCTGTTCGGTGGCCGGGCTTTTCAGAAATTTCAGCCGGGCGGGAATGTTGGAAAAAAGTTCCGAGACTTCCACCAGTGTTCCCTGATTGAGGGCCGCGGGAGAAACGCCCCTGATGGAGCCGTAGACCACTTCAATGCCCGAGGCTTCGCCGGTGGAGCCGTCGTCCAGAAGAGGCGCGGAAATCATGCGGAAGCGCGACACAGAAGCGATACTGGGCAGCGCCTCGCCGCGGAATCCGTAGGAGTCGATGTTCATGAGGTCGCCGACTTCGGCGATCTTGCTGGTGGCATGACGGGTGACGGCAAGTTCAAGCTGATCGGCGTCTATGCCCCGTCCGTTGTCGGTGACACGGATCAGCGTCTGCCCTCCGTTTTCCAGTTCCACCAGAACGTTGGTGGCTCCGGCGTCGAGGCTGTTTTCCACAAGTTCCTTGACGACGCTGGCCGGGCGTTCCACCACTTCGCCGGCGGCGATCTGGTTGGAAAGTTCCGGCGGAAGCAGACGAATCGTTTTTTTTGAGGAGGCGGTCATGATGTTCCCCGAAAGAAGATGAGGCGCGGCAGTAAAAGGACGAAGAATATTTTCGGGCGAAACGGCAGGAAGTCAAGTCGCTCCTGCAGGCGCGGAAAACGATATCAAAGGCAGGGGGAAAACCGCCCGGACTCAGGGAATATATCGAAGAAGAGCGGATTCGCTCCGGCGGTCGGAGCGTTGCAGGGTCGGAGAAAAGCGTGCTAGGCCGGGTTGGATTCGCCGCGGCCGCGGCCCTGACCGCCCTGGCGCAGCAGGTGGAAATACAGCTCGCGTCCCACCCATGCGTCGGTGGCGGCGTATTTGATCTGCTGCGGGGTCAGCTCGTGGTTTTCCCAGTTGGAGCACTGGGCGCTTTTGCTGATGCGGAAGCCCAGCAGGTTGGCGGAAAGCGTGCGCAGTCCCTGCGCCTGTATGCCTCTTACCCGGGCCATGGCCGCCAGATCCGCCACGCCGTCGGCCTTGAAGGGATGGATGCGGGCCAGCGCCTTCATGTCGTCGTTGATGGCCACGCCGGTTTTCAGCACCTTGGGCGAGGAGAGCAGCTCGGCGATCTGTTCGTTGAAGGAAACATGCGTCAGCTGGATGAGGTAGACCGTATCCGCCGTGGCAAGCTGAATGAGGGCGGGGCGGCAGGTCTTGCCCTTGGTGAAGGTGGGCCGTGTTTCCGTGTCGAATCCGAGCACTTTTTCCTGCCACAATACCTCAAGAGCGTCGGCAAGCGTCTGCTCGTCCTGAACGAGCACGACGGGTCCTTCCCACGCCCGGAGCGGCAGAAGATTGATCTCTTCCTTCGTCAGGCACGGCTGAAAGACGACAGGGGAAAGAGCCTGCCTTTGAGGATAGCGTGTGGGCATGGGAGTAGTATTGGCGGACATGAATGACAACCTTTGCGCCGAAGCTAGCATGGAAATCCGACGGGGGCAAGGCGCAGTATGCGCATGAAAGCCCGGCCGAAAGGGTATTTCAGGCCGGGCTTTCATGGTTTTGAAGTGTTCTTGAAGCGTTCAGTCGGAGAAAATCATCGTGTTTTCCGTGATGGCGTTATCCGTCCGTTGATAAAAAGAGACGTCTTTTCCCGCTGTTGCGTTATTTTCCTATGCAGAAGGACGAGAATATGGCGTTCAGGGTCTCTTCCGTGCTGTTGAGACCGGTAATGTCCGAAAGATGGGCGCAGGCCGTTTCCAGATGAATGCTGCACAGATCCGGCGGCACGTCCAGAACAATGGCTTCGTGCAGCTTTTCCAGCGCCTGCAGAGCCTTGCGCAGCTGCTCCGTCTGACGCAGGTTCGGCGCGATGTCGCCTTCTTCCGGCGTGTCGCCCTGAAGGCAGAGCCTGCGGACGGCTTCGGAAAGTTCTTCGATGCCTTCTCCGCTGCGGGCGCAGACGGGAATCAGCCTTGCCTTGCCGAAGCGATCCATGCCCTGCGGCAGCGGTCTGAGATCGGCCTTGTTCCATACGGCGATGCAGCGCTCCGCTCCGAATTCGTCGATAAGGCGGGCCTCCTCGGCAAAAGGCTTCAGCAGCTCTTCATCGGAGAGACCGGCGCGGGCGCCGTCCAGCACCATGAGTACGCAGCGGGCGCTGTCCGCGAGTTCCTTTCCGCGCCGCATGCCTTCCAGTTCTATGCTGTCGTCGCTGTGTTCGCGCAGTCCTGCGGTATCCACCAGGCGGACGGGCAGACCCGCCAGAGAGGTCTGTTCCTCCAGGTAGTCGCGCGTGGTGCCCGGCTTTTCCGTAACGATGGCTCGTTTGCGGCCGAGAAAGGCGTTCATGAGGCTGGACTTTCCGGCGTTCACCTGTCCGGCCAGCACAACCAGCGCCCCTTCGCGCCAGCAGCGCGCTCTTTCATAACCGGAAATCAGGGAGCGTATGCCGGAGGCGACTTCTTCCGTGATGGCGGAAAATTCCTGCGGCGGCAGGCATTCGCCTTCCTCATCGGGAAAGTCGATGGCGAGACATACGCGCTGACGCAGATATTCCAGCCTTTCGCGCAGTGCTTCCACACGGCGTCCCAGAAGACCGTCCAGCTTGGCGGAGGCCAGATACACGCCCTCGCGCGAAGGCGCGGCAATGAGTTCCGCCACGGCTTCGGCCTGGGAGAGATCCATGCGGCCGTTCAGAAAGGCTCGTCTTGTAAACTCGCCCCGTTCGGCCATGCGCGCTCCGCGAAAGAGCACGGAGTCGAGCAGCGCGGCCAGCACCGCCGGGCCGCCGTGGCCCTGAATTTCGGCGCAGTCTTCTCCGGTGAAGGAGTGCGGTCCCTTGAAGAAGACGACCAGCGCGTCGTCGGCTTCGCGGCCCTGCGCATCAATCAGACGGCCGTGATGCAGCATGCGGGGCACAAAGTCCCGGAATGATGCGGACGAGGGCCGGAACATGGACAGCAGAATGTCGTGCGCTTTCGGGCCGGAAATGCGGATGATGCCTACGCCCCCGGCTCCCGGAGCCGTGGCCACAGCCGCTATGGTGTCCGTTTCCGTGCCGAGAATGTCAGCTCCGCTCATTTCTCCAGCTCCGCCTTGATCATCGAGGAGAGGGAGGCGTCGCCGGGAAGGCGCGCCGCCGCTTCAAAGTTTTCACGGGCCTTGTCTTCCTGCTGTAGATGATAGCGGTAGATCACGGCAAGGCTGTAACGGGTGGCGGCATCATCCTTCAGGCTGATGGAGCGTTCCAGCTGCGAGGCGGCTTCCGTCCAGTTGCCTTCGCGGGCCAGAATGACGCCCATGAGATACGGCGCCCTGTGATCGGACGGAGCGGCCACCACGGCGCGCTGCACCATGTCCTTCGCGCCTTCCGGGTTGCCCTGTTCGGCAAAGATGCCGGCAAGCTCAAGAAGGGTATCCGCATCGTGGGGATTGTCCTTCATTTTCTGCATGAGGGCCATGATGGCCTGACCTTCCGGCGTATCCGCGCCCTGTTCCATCATGCTGCGGGAGGCATCGGAGGAAGGCGCGCTCTGCGCGGCGGTTGCAGGAGCCTTCTGGCGGACAAGGGGATGATCGCCCATGCGCCAGGCGACGGAAATGGCAAACATGGCGCCGAGCCCGAGAGCGAGCGCCGCCAGCACGATGCGGCGGGAGGTATCAGTCATGGTCGGCCTCCCACTGGGCAAGGCGGCGTTCCAGCCTTTTCTGCGAGGCGGCGAGGAAGGCCGTATACAGTCCGAGTCCTATCCAGAGTGCGGCGTTGGCCGCCATAAGCCAGGAAATTGCAGTCATGGGTATGTCTCCCCGCCTTCCGGCGCGGTATCAGTGTTGTTCGTTTTCGGCATCGGCCATCATTTTTTCAAACATCAGAACGTCGAGTCTGCGGGAAAGCGTCATCTGCCGGTAGCGCAGCAGAAGCATGGCCAGCCAGATGAGGCCGAAGCTCAGCACGCAGGCTGCCACGGCCACGGCCATTTCCGGCTCCAGTCCGCCGCCCTGCGAGGCGAATACCGACGGGTGGATGGAGCGCCACAGTCTCGCGGACAGAAAGACCAGCGGAACGTCGAGAAAACCGGCGATGGCCACCACGGAGCAGAGTGCGGCACGGCGGCTTTCCGGCAGCGGCATGGAGCGCAGCGCCATGAATCCGGCATAGATGAACCAGAGAATGAGCGCCGTGGTCAGGCGCGGATCCCAGGTCCACCACACACCCCAGGAGTGTCGGCCCCAGATGGAACCCGTGACGAGCGTGAGCGTGCAGAAGAGCATGCCGATTTCCACGGACGAGGCGGCGAGGAGATCATACTTCGGCGTACGGGTTTTCAGATAGAGAATCCCGGCGACGAAGGAAAGCGCGAAGCTGATGAGCCCCCACCAGGCCAGCGGCAGATGAATGTAGAATATTTTCTGGGCCAGGCCCATGACCTGTTCTTCGGGCGCGTACACATAGACCAGCCACTGGCAGGCGGCAAGCGCCAGACCTCCGGCAAGGGCAGAAAGCGCGATACGGGATTGCGTCATCAGTCATCTCCGCTGTAGACGAAGGGAAAAAGAAGCAGACCGGCCGCCAGAAAGAGTCCGTCGAAGGCGGCGGCCAGACCGATCCAGCGCACGGCGTCGTCCAGCATGGGTTCGGGATCGATGCCCATGGAAACGAGACGCACGCCCGCCAGAAGCATGGGAACCAGCAGGGGGAAGAGCACGATGGAAAGCAGCGACTCTCTTCCGCCTCTGCCTACGGACAGCGCGCCGAGCAGAGAACCGGAAGCGGCCATGCCCGCGTCGCCGAGAAGAATGCCGAGAAGGGCCGTGGGCCATGCCGAACCGAGATGCTGGCCGAGGAACACGAACACGGCGGGAACGAAAATGCACTGGGCGGCGACAAGCAGCAGAAGTCCGGCCAGCGCCTTGCCGAGCCATATGCCCTGCACGGGCGAGGGCAGCAGCACGAGTCCGAGCCTTGCCTGTGCCGTTTCCTCCACGGCGTAGAGCATGTTGAAGATCAGCACCTGACAGAAGGCTGATGCCAGCCAGAACATGGCGGCGGCAGCCTGCGGACTGAGCCTGTCTCCGGCGTTCAGGGAAAGACTGAACAGAAAGACGAGCAGAAGGCCGAGCAGCAGCGCCTGCATGAGGCCGGCCCCGCGGGAAAACGTGAGCTTGAGATCCTTGCCGCAGAGGGCAAGTGCGCATTTCAGCATGACAGCCCTCCCGCGTCTTCCCGGAGGGAACGGTTTTCCAGCGTCAGAATACGGTCGGCGTGTCGAGCGTCCTCATCCGTATTATGGCTGATCCACAGCACGGCGGCGCCTTCGCTCCGGGCCTTCAGCATGAGATCCATGAGCATGCTCCGGGAGGCGACGTCAAGCCCCGTGGCAGGTTCGTCCAGAAGAATGAGCGAAGGCTCGGCCAGAAGCAGCCTTGCCAGATTGAGCCGCTGGGCCATGCCCCGGGAAAAGATGCCGGCCCTCTCGTGGGCATGACGGGAAAGTCCTACGGTTTCGAGCGCCTTTTTCGCACGTCCTGCAGGATTGTCGAGTCCTGCGGCCCTTGCCCAGAACAGCAGGTTCTCCTCGGCATCCAGTCCCGGGTAGAGAAAGGTGGCATGCGCCATGTAGCCGAGCTTTTCTTCGGGCACGTGTCGGGTCACAGTTCCGGCATCGGGCCTGGTCAGTCCGGCCATGACGCGCATGAGCGTGGACTTGCCCGCACCGTTGGCTCCCGCCAGAAGCGAGAGCGTGCCCGGCATGAGCGCAAGATCAATGCGGCGGAAAAGCAGTCTCGGGCCGAAGGCCTTGGCCACGCCCCGAAGTTCCAGCAGCGGACGTTTTTCTTCCATGTCAGCGTTCCGAAGCGGCGTCGTTTCCGGCGTCGGCGGAATGTTCCGGACGGCGTCTGGGGCGCAGGGCGAGCAGAGGCGCAAGGCTCATGAGCGCGCCGCCTATCCACAGCCAGTTGACCAGCGGATTGGAGCTCATGCGCAGCACGGCCTTTTCACCGTTGACGCCGAGAAGCGTGGCATAGAACTCATTGCCGAGTGAGGGATGCGTCGTGGCTTCAGAGAAGGCATAGCGCGAGAACTTGTCGTAGAGGCGGCGCTGGGGAGAAACGGTGCCCACCTCTTTGCCGTCCGAGGAAAGCTTCAGCTCCGCTTCGATATATTCGAAGGAAGTTTCTCTGCCCTGATAGAGATTGGCGAGAGTCACGCTGTAGGGGCCGACCTGTGCCACGGCGCCGGGGGCGAGTTCCACTTCGACTTCCTGCTTGTACGGACCGGAGAAGGAAATGCCGAGCGCGATGAGAGCGACGCTGGCATGCACAAGGCAGGCCATGAGGGAGGGCATCCAAGTCCGCGTGGCCTTTTCGGCCAGAAGCAGCGCCATGCTGACGAGCAGCGCCGCAGACAGGGATGCGCTCATGAGCGGCAGCGCCTGCGTGACGCCTGCGCGCCAGAAGACGATGAGCGCGCCGCAGAAGGATGCGGACACGATGAGAAGCTTGCGCCATTCCCGGATGCCGCCCTGCCATCTGAGCCAGGGGCAGGCCACGAGCAGCGCCAGCATCACGGTGAAGAGAGGCAGACAGACGCGGTTGTAGAAGTGCTGATCCAGCCCCACGGGGCGGTCCGTCCACAGGCTGCTTATGACAGGCCAGAGCGTGGCCAGAAGAATGACGAGGCAGATGGCCATGAGCAGCCACACCGTCATGACCACAAAACCTTCACGCGTTTCCAGTCCGCCGAGCTCACGGGAGCGATCCGTGCCTGCGCGGAAGGAAATGAAGGTAATGAACGCAAGAAAGACCAGCACAAAGATAAGCAGATAGGGGCCCGTGCCGTTGCCGCCGAAGGCATGCACGGAATTGACCACGTCGCCGCGCACGAGATAGGTGGCGAAGAAGGCCGATACCGTGGTCAGGCTCATGAGAAAGATGTTGACGCGGTGCAGCTTGCCCCGTCTGGTTTCCACAAGGCCGGTATGCAGGGCTGCCGTACCGATGAGCCAGGGCAGAAGCGACGCATTTTCCACGGGGTCCCAGGCCCAGTAGCCGCCCCAGCCGAGTTCCATGTAGGCCCACCAGCCGCCGAGAACGATGCCTGCGGTAAGGAAAAGCCAGCCGGTAAGCGTGAAGGGTCTGGCGGCGTCCAGCCAGTGCACGGAGTCGCGCTGCGAGCTTACGGCCTGCGCGAGAGCCAGGCAGCCGGGAATGACGAAGCCTCCGTAGCCGAGGAAGAGCAGCGGAGGATGGAAGATCATGCCGGGGTTCTGGAGCAGGGGATTCAGACCCTGGCCGTCGGCAGGCGCGGGCAGGCTCTGCAGGAAGGGATTGCTCCAGGTGGAAAGCAGAAGGCCGAAGAAGGCCATGATGGCAAGAAAGAACACCATGAACCAGCTGCGCGTTTCCGCGGCAAGGCTGCGGTAGGTGCGGGTGAAGAGAAAGGCCGTGCCGCAGACGGACACCATGAGCGCCCAGAACAGCAGGGAGCCTTCGTGGCCGCCCCAGAAGGCGGTGCAGCGGTAGAACAGGGGCAGGGCTCTGTCGGTATAGCTGGCCACATAGTCCACCGAAAAGTCGCTGACGACAAGGGCGTACATCAGAATGGCGGAAGAGCCCGTCAGACAGAGCGAGCCGAGGGCCTGCGCATACTCAAGCCAGCGCAGTTCGGAGGTTCTTCCCTGCCACAGCTGCGCGGTTCCGATGGCGGAACCGGCCAGAGAGCAGAACAGGGTGGCAAGCAGACAGATATAGGCGGCAAGATACATGGGTTCTCCGGAAAAGGAAAACGCCCGGCATCAGAAGGGAACGACCTTTCGACCGTTCCCCGCTGATCAGGCGTGTTCTCTGTTGCTTTTTTCGTACTTGGAGGGACACTTCGTCATGAGCGTTTTTGCCGTGAAGGCCTTTCCCTCCATACGTCCTTCCACAATGACTTCCGCTCCCTTTTCAAAGGTGTCCGGCAGCGCGCCGCGGTAGTGAACGAGAATGCCCTGTTCGGGGTGTTCCAGATCACGAAGCGTGAAGCTCGCGCCGAGACCGTTCTGCGGCTTGACGATGTCGTCTGCGGCCACGCCGAACAGTCGTGCGGATTTCAGTTTTTCCGAAGGCATGGCCACGGCCTCGGAAACGTTGAGATGATACATGCTGCCCTCGGAAAGGGCGGACCACAGCATGAAGCCCACGCCCCCGGCAAAGAGGATGAAGGCTGCGATATATATGGAAAGATTCTTTTTTGCCGACATGTGTCCACCTCCTGAGGGATGAATGAGCATCGGTCAGGTTTCCGCCGTTTTCAGTGACCGGCGTCACGGAAAGTATACGCAGGCCGAAGTCCGGCTTCGCCCGGGAGAACTTTGACAGATTTCATGCTGTCATGCAAGTAGGAATTGTTCCTGTTTAGGCTTGTTCCGTATGCTCGCTTCTGGCAGAGGCCGTGGTTTTTGCGCGGCGGTTTCTGGCCACGGCTCTGAGATCGGCGGCCACGTCGCTTTCGTCCACGATTTCGCGGCCGAGCAGTTCTTCCATCACGTCCTCAAGCGAAATGACGCCGGCAAGTCCGCCGTATTCGTCGAGCACGGCAAAGAGGTGCTGATGGCGTTCCAGAAATTCGGTCAGTACCTTGTCGAGCGTGAGCGACTCCAGAACGAAGTGCACGGGCTGCATGATTTCCCCGAGCTTCATGTTTCCTTCATGGGCGTCGCGGTGCAGCACCACGTCGCGCCGCAGCACGATGCCCACGATGTCCTCGTTGTCCTCGGCGTACACCGGAATGCGGCTGAAGTGCCAGAACGAGGGAATGGCATGGGCTTCGTCCACGGTGCAGTTTTCGGAGAGGGAAAAGACGACGGTGCGGGGCGTCATGACGTCGTGCACACGCTTCTGATCGAGCGCAAGAATATTGCGTATGGCGGTTTCCTCATAGCTCTGGATGACGCCGGCCTGACGGGAAATGCGCGCCATGGCGTTGATGTCTTCTTCCGTGGCTTCGGGACCGGTCTCCTTGGGCGTGATGAGTTTGGTGATCTGCCCGGAAAGCCAGGTGGCGGGGCGAAGCACCGTGGTCATGACGAAAAGCGGGAGGGCCAGAAGGCGTCCGAGCGTTCCGGGATAGGACACGCCCAGTGTTTTCGGAATGATTTCGCCGAACAGCAGCACCAGCACGGTAAAGAGCGCGGCGAAGTAGGGCATGTTCTCCGCACCGAGAGCCGCAGCGGCCAGAGCACCGGCAAGCGAGGCGCCGGCGGTGTTGGCGATGGTATTCAGGGTGAGAATGGCGGAGATGGGCTGATCCACGTTGGAGCGCATATGATAAAGGATTTTGCCGGAACGGGAGCCGGATTCCTTCATTTTTTCGAGCGTGGTCCACGGAATGGAGTAGAGCATGGCTTCCATGGTGGAACAGAATGCGGAAATGGACAGGGCAAGTACGATGGTAATGATGAGGGCGGTCATGGCAGGGCCGGGGTTGAAGGTTAATGCGCCTCAGTGTAGCCGAAGAGCGGTGTTCCGGCAATGGGAACAGCCCGCTTTTGCGCGCATGAGCCCTGACTTCAGGGGAGAGGCTCCATGCTGCAGTTGGCGGTCAGCCCTTTCCGCTCGAGACAGCGGCTGCCCCATGCGTACATGGCCTCCAGCACGGGGCGTATGCTCAGCCCGAATTCCGTGAGGGAATACTCCACATGAGGAGGAATGACGGGAAAGATTTCTCTGTGAACGAGTCCGTCGCCTTCCAGCTCCCGCAGCTGCTGCGTGAGCATTTTTGGCGTGGCGGCGGGCACGGCCCGGCGCAGTTCGGAAAAACGCATGGGGCCGGAAATGAGCTTCCAGAGAATCAGCGTCTTGTATTTGCCGCCGATCATGTCGAGGGTGGTTTCCACCGGGCAGTGAAGCGGTTCTCCCTGAGCCCGGCCTTTTCCGGAACAACAGCAGGTTTCCGATGATGTCATCATGGTATCCTTTAGGGTACTATATATCTGAAAAGTACATTCTTGCTTATAAGATATTCATAGCTATAAAGAATGTATAAGTCAAACAGATGACGGAACAGCCGTGACGCTGTCCGGAACAAGGAGAGATTGCCATGAAGAAAGTCATCATCATTGAAGGCATGCGCTGCGGTCACTGCACCTCCAACGTGGAAAAGGCTCTGCGGGGCATTGCCGGCGTTGCCGACGTTGCGGTTGATCTTGCTTCCGGCAAGGCCGAAGTCGAAGCTTCCGACGCCGTTGCCGACGACGAACTCAGAAAGGCTGTGGACGATCTCGGTTTTCAGGTCGTTGAAATCCGCTAGCGCACACGTTGCCGGGCGGGCGATGCGTTTTTTGTGTCGACCCGTCCGGAGCAATGCGCGGTTTTTCTTCAGCGCGGAAGCCTTCCTGTCTTTACCGTAAAACGGGAGCTCACCTGCAGCAGACCGGACGTTCTGGCGAACTTCGCTCCGGTTTTTGCGGCAGTCCTTCGGATTGCCGGTCTTCTTTGATGCCCCTGCCGCAGGCGAAACCGGCGGCGCTTCCGGAAAGTCAACGCGCTGCCTTTTTTCCTGAAAAGGCGCGCATCGCTTTGATCCTGCGCCATTTTTGATGTTCCCTTCCGGGGCGGGTTTCCATCTGACGGAGAGAGTCCCATGAAAAATAATCCCGAAATTCTCAGATTTCGTATCGACGGCATGGCCTGCGGAGCCTGTTCGGCCCGTTCGCAGCGCGTGCTCAACAATATGGAGCATATCGACAGCGCCACGGTAAGCCTTGCCGACGGAACCGCACAGGTGCGTCCGGCCGAAGGCGCGCTGGACGGCGGTCTGGAGCCCTTCATTCAGGAAGTGACGGAAAGGGTGAAGCGTCTGGGCTTTACGGCTTCCTATCTTCCCCCGGATGTCGATGAACATGATCTGTGGGAGAGCGAGCAGAAGAAGACCAGAGCCGATCTTGCCGCGCGTCGACGCCGTCTCGTGACCGAATTTATTTTTGCGGTTCCCCTTGTGGTTGTGGCCATGGGCAGCCACTGGGGGCTTCCGCTGCCTTCGTGGCTTTCGCCGCATGAAAGTCCGCTTGCCTTTGCGCTGCTTCAGCTTCTGCTGACGCTGCCCATCATCTGGTCCGGGCGGGATTTTTACCGGCACGGCATTCCGTTGCTTCTGCGCGGAGCGCCCAATATGGACTCCCTCGTGGCCGTGGGTACGGGAGCAGCGCTGCTCTACAGTCTGTGGAGCACGCTGGAAATAGCCGTCGCGACTTCTCCCGCCGAGGCGCATCAGGCCGTCATGGGCCTTTATTATGAGTCCGCAGGCATGCTTGTGGCCCTTATTTCTCTGGGCAAGTATCTGGAGGCGGTGTCCCGCACCAGAACGTCCGAGGCCATCCGCGGTCTTATGGAGCTGACGCCGGAACAGGCGGAGCGCGTGCTTTCGGACGGAAGCGTGAAGGAAATCGCCGTTCGTGCCGTCATGCCCGGCGACCGGCTGCTCATCAAGCCCGGCTCCCGCATTCCCGTGGACGGTACGGTGGTTGAAGGCTCTTCCGCCCTCGACATGTCGAGCCTGACGGGCGAGTCCATGCCCGTGGATGTGACTGAAGACGACGAAGTCAGCGCCGGTACGCTGAACATAAGCGGTTCCTTCGTCATGGAAGCCCGTCGCGTGGGGGCGGATACCTCGCTTGCCCGCATCATCCACCTTGTCCGCGAGGCGCAGGGCTCCAAGGCGCCCATTGCCGGTCTGGCCGACCGCATCAGTCTGTATTTTGTTCCTGCCGTCATGGCCGTGGCCACGGCGGCCGCGCTGGCCTGGCTTTCCTTCGGTGATCTTCCCTTCGGAGATGCGCTTCGCGTGTTCGTTGCCGTGCTGGTGGTGGCCTGCCCCTGTGCGCTCGGTCTGGCCACGCCCATGTCCATCATGGTGGCGACGGGACGCGGGGCCCAGCTCGGCGTGCTCATGAAAAACGGTACGGCGCTGGAGGCCTCGGGCCATCTTGATACCATCGTGTTCGACAAGACGGGAACGCTGACGGAAGGCAGTCCCAGACTTGTCAGCCTTCATGTGGAAGGCATGAGCGAGCAGGACGCTCTTTGGCTGGCCGCGTCTCTGGAAGCCGTGTCCGAGCATCCTCTGGCCCGGGCCGTGCTGGAGGCTGCCGGGGAGCGCGGCATTTCCGCAAGCCCTGTGGAAGGTTTTCTTGCCGTGGGAGGTTCGGGCGTGACGGGCAGCGTGAACGGCCGTAATCTGTTGCTCGGCAACGAAAGGCTGCTTTCGGAACACGGTGTGGAGCTTGCCGCGGAGCAGAAGTCCTGCGTGGCAGCACTGGCCGATGACGGGCAAACGCCGCTTCTTCTGGCTGCGGACGGCGTTCTGGTTGCGATGCTCGGCGTGGCCGATCCTCTGCGCGAAGAGACGCCCGCCGTCATACGCGAGCTGCGGAGTATGGGTTGCAGGGTCATGATGCTGAGCGGCGACAATGAGCGCACGGCCCGCGCCGTGGCGGCTCGCGCCGGTATCGACGACGTGGTGGCCGGCGTGCGGCCCGACGGCAAGGAGCAGGTGATTTCCCGCCTGCAGTCGGAAGGTCGGCGCGTAGGCATGGTGGGCGACGGCATCAACGACGCCCCCGCTCTGGCCCGTGCGGATGTGGGCATGGCCATGGGGTCCGGCATCGACGTGGCCATGGAGGCCGGAGACGTGGTGCTTCTGCGCGGCCTTCCCGGCGTCGTTACGGCGCTCGGCCTGGGGCGTGCCACCCTGGCCAATATCCGTCTCAGCCTGTTCTGGGCCTTTGCCTACAACGTGCTTCTCGTGCCTGTTGCGGCGGGCGTGCTTCTGCTTTTCGGCGGTCCTGCCATGTCGCCCATGCTGGCGGGCGCGGCCATGTCGCTTTCTTCCGTCTCCGTGGTGCTCAACGCTCTGCGCCTGAGGCATTTTCATTGATGCATGGGAGCCGGGAGCAAGATCGTTCCGGCTTCAAATGAACGAAGGCCCCGTCCGGACATTCCGGACGGGGCCTTCGTCATGAAAGCGTGTTGTTTTTAGAGCACGGCGCCGCCGAGATCCTTGGACAGGCTGCGGGGCGCGCGCAGCGAGTGGGTGAGCGCGTGGGAGGCTTCGCCGGAGAAGATGTCCTCCTTTGCGGCCATGAGTGCGAGAGGCAGAACCTCGTCGGCATCGCGCACGAGATGGATGTCGAGCGTCTTGCGGATTTCTTCAGGAACGTCCTTGAGATCCTTTTCGTTGTCCGCAGGCACGAGCACTGTCTTCATGCCGGAACGGCTGGCGGCAAGGAGTTTTTCCCTAAGTCCCCCGATGGCGAGCACGCGGCCGCGCAGGGTGATTTCGCCGGTCATGCACACGTCGTCCCGCACCGGGATGCCGAGCAGGGCCGAGGCGATGGCCGTGGCCAGCGTGATGCCTGCGGAAGGCCCGTCCTTGGGAACCGCGCCTTCAGGCACATGAACGTGAATGTCGATGTCCTTGTAGAAGTCGGGGCGCAGTCCGAGCTCGCTGGAGCGGGAACGGATGTAGGAGAAGGCCGCCTGCGCGGATTCCTTCATGACGTCGCCGAGCTTGCCCGTGACCTGCACCTTGCCGTTGCCGGGCATGACCACGGTTTCGATGTACAGAATGTCGCCGCCTGCGCCGGTATAGGCAAGACCTGCCGCCACGCCGGCCTGAGGATGGTTCTCCTTCTCGTCGTAGCGGTACTTCTTGACGCCGAGCATTTCTTCAAGATCCTTCTCCGTGATGGTCACGCAGAGGTTCGTGTCGTCGGCATCCACAAGGCGTATGGCGGTTTTCCGGCACAGCGCGGCGATCTGACGTTCCAGATTGCGCACGCCGGATTCCCGGGTGTAGGAGCGGATGATCTCCAGCAGGGCGTCGTCGGTGAGCTCCATGTTTTCGGCCTTGAGACCGTGCAGCTTCCACTGGCGGGGGAGCAGAAAGTCCCGCGCGATATGCACCTTCTCTCCTTCGAGATAGCTGGAGAGTTCCAGCACTTCCATACGGTCGAGAAGAGGCGCGGGAATGCTCTGCATGGAGTTTGCCGTGGTGATGAAGAACACCTGCGACAGGTCGTAGTCCATGTCGAGATAGTGGTCGTTGAACGAGCTGTTCTGTTCCGGATCCAGCACTTCCAGTAGGGCGGAAGCCGGATCGCCGCGGAAGTCCACGGTCATCTTGTCGATTTCATCGAGGCAGAAGAGCGGATTGTTCGACTTGGCGCGCTTCAGTGCCATGATGATCTTGCCGGGCAGGGCGCCGATGTAGGTACGGCGATGGCCGCGGATTTCAGCCTCGTCGCGCACGCCGCCGAGGGAAATGCGCACGAACTCGCGTCCCGTGGCTTCGGCTATGGACTTGGCAAGGGAGGTCTTGCCCACGCCGGGAGGCCCGACAAGGCAGAGAATGGGCCCCTTGAGTCCGCCGGAGAGCTTCTGCACGGCAAGGTATTCCAGAATGCGGGTCTTGGCCTTTTCCAGACCGTAGTGACCGCCGTCGAGAACCTCGCGGGCTTTGGCAAGATCGATGTCGATCTTCTTCAGCTCGTTCCAGGGCAGGTCGATGATCCAGTCCACATAGTTTCTGGCCACGACGTACTCTGAAGAGGCGGGCGGCATCTGACGGAGCTTGCGCACTTCGCGCAGCGCCCGTTCCCGGGCCTCTTCCGGCATGTTCTTGGCCTTGAGCGTTTCTTCAAGCTCCAGAATCTCGGCCTGAATGTCGTCGTGGCCGAGTTCCTTGTTGATGGCCTTGAGCTGCTCGGTCAGGTAGTATTCCTTCTGGTTCTGCTCCATCTGCGCCTTGACGCGGCTTTTGATGGTCTTGTCTATGCTGGAGGAGATGAGCTCTCCGCCGAGATATTCATAGACCTGACGCAGTCTCTGCCCCTGATCCAGCGTTTCCAGAATGGCCTGCTTGTGCAGGTAGTCCACCTTGAGGCAGGGGGCCACGGCGTCGGCCAGCGTGCCCGGATCCTCGATCAGCGCGAAGGAGGCCAGCTGATCGGGCGTGATGCGCCGGTTCTGACGGCAGGCTTCGGACAGGGATTCCTGCAGGGCTTCCACCACGGCGGGCAGTTCGTCGTCCTTTTCCAGCGTTTCTTCCACGCGCACGGTTCTCAGGCGGGGGAAGGCGCGGTCGCCGAAGGCGGAGCTTGCGTTAAGGGGGAGCCAGGAGGCGCGGTACAGACCTTCACATACAAGCTTGATGGTGTTGTCCTGAAGGCGGTCGGCCCTGAGCACGCGGCTCACCACGCCGATCTGGAACAGATCGTCGGGGCCGGGACGCTCAATGGCGGAGCTGGTCTGCGCCACCAGAAATATCTGTTTGTCGTATTCGGTGACGGCGCTGTTGATGGCGCTCACCGAAGCCGAACGCCCGACATGGAACGTCATGACGGCGTGAGGGAACATCACCACCTCTCGCAGGGTGATGATGGGCAATTCCAGCGGAGTCTGTTCAGCCATAAGAAACCTCTGAGTGCCCCTTATGCAATTGCGTTCCTGTCCGTCCCGAAAGGGGCGGAGAAGCAGGAACGCAAGAGCCGGGGCCGGGGAACGATCCCCGAATATGTTTTTCCGTTGATGCCGGATCCGTCTCCGGACATGGTCTGCCGGAGTGCTCGTCCGATATCGGAACAGCGTGGTTCCGATACGTCAGGCTTGTTCTCCGGATCTGTGCAGCAGGGGCTTGTCCGTCCCCTCGATGACGCCGCGGGTGATGACGCACTCGGTAACGTCCTTGAGGGTGGGAAGTTCATACATGATGTCGAGCATCACGTTTTCCAGCACGTTGCGCAGACCTCGGGCGCCGGTCTTGTTTTCCAGCGCCTTTTCCGCCACGGCGCGCAGCGCGTCTTCTTCAAAGCGGAGCGTCACGCCGTCGAGTTCGAAGAGCTTCTGGTACTGCTTGACCAGCGCGTTCTTCGGCTCGGTCATGACGCGCAGAAGATCGTCCACGCTCAGTTCTTCCACATGGGTGATGACCGGAATACGACCGATGAATTCGGGAATGAGACCGAACTGCACGAGATCGGAAGGAACTACTTTGTCAAGCAGTTCGCCTATGCGGTGTTCGGTTTTCTTCTCGATATGCGCGCCGAAGCCCATGCTGGTGCCGCGGGAGCGCGATTCCACCAGCTTTTCCAGCCCGATGAACGCGCCGCCCATGATGAACAGGATGTTCGAGGTATCCATGCGGATGAACTCCTGCTGCGGATGCTTGCGGCCGCCCTTGGGCGGAATGTTGGCCACGGTGCCTTCGATGATTTTCAAAAGAGCCTGCTGCACGCCTTCGCCGGACACGTCGCGGGTGATGGACGGACCGTCGGCCTTGCGTGAAATCTTGTCGATTTCGTCGATATAGATAATGCCCCTGCAGGCGGCGTCAAGATCGTAGTCGGCGTTCTGAAGAAGCTGGACAAGGATGTTTTCCACGTCTTCGCCCACGTAGCCGGCTTCGGTAAGCGTGGTGGCGTCGGCTATGGCGAAGGGCACCTTGAGCACGCGGGCCAGCGTGCGGGCCAGCAGGGTCTTTCCGCTGCCGGAGGGGCCGAGCAGAAGAATGTTGCTCTTTTCCAGCTCCACGCCTTCGATGGCTCCGGCATGGAACACGCGCTTGTAGTGGTTGTGCACGGCCACGGAAAGGATTTTCTTGGCGCGTTCCTGCCCGATGACGTAATCATCGAGGCGGGCCTTGATCTGCTGCGGGGTAAGCAGTCCGTCCGGCGTTTCGGCGGCCGCCTCCTCGGCATCCTGTTCCTTCATGATGGCGGAACAGGCCGCCACGCACGCATCGCAGATGCACACGTCGCCCTGTACGACGAAGTGACGGGCTTCCGAGCTGCTCTTGCCGCAGAAGGAGCAGTACATTTCCTTTTGTTCGTCGCTCATGCCTGTTTACCCGAAAGAGCCGCCACGTCGTGACGGGAGCTGAGAATGCGGTCGATCAGACCGAACTTGAGGGCTTCCTCGGCGGACATGAAGTTGTCGCGTTCCGTGGCTGCCGCAATGCGCGAAACGGTGTTGCCGGTGTTCTCGGCGAGGATGCGGTTCAGATTCTTCTTGAGGCGCATGCCTTCACGCACATGGATGTCCATGTCGGTGATCTGGCCCTGCACGCCGGCGGAGGGCTGATGGATCATGATGCGGCTGTTGGGCAGGCTGTAGCGCATGCCCTTGGCGCCGCCGGCCAGAAGGAAGGCTCCCATGCTGGCGGCCTGACCGATGCACATGGTGGCCACGGGGGGAGCGATGAACTGCATGGTGTCGTAGATGGCCATGCCCGCAGTAACCGACCCGCCGGGGCTGTTGATGTACAGGCTTATTTCCTTTTCGGGGTCCTGAGACTCCAGAAAAAGAAGCTGGGCACAGATAAGCGAGGCCGTGGCATCATTGACCTCGTCGCACAGGAGCACGATGCGGTCCTTGAGCAGACGGGAGTAGATGTCGTACGAGCGCTCTCCGCGTCCGGTGGATTCGATGACAAAGGGGATAGTCACGTCTGGACTCCTTAAGAAAGGAATTCCCCGGCCGAAGGGGCCGGGGAATCATTCCTTCTACTGATTCTTTATTCGGCCTTGGCCTCGGCAGGTGCGACCTTCTGAGCCTTGTCGAACATGAGGTTCATGGCCTTGTTGTTGAGCATGCGGTCCTGAATGTCGTTGACAGCGCCGTTCTGGTACAGGGTTTCACGCAGCTTGTGGAAATCCTGGTTGTACTGGCGGGCCATCTGCATGATCTGCATGTCCACTTCGGGAGCGGTGACTTCCAGCTTCTCGCGGCGGGCGAGAGCGGCAAGGAACACCACCACGCGGGCACGGCTTTCGCCCTGCTTGCGGCATTCTTCGGCCATGTTCTTGAGGCTTTCGTCGATGGCGGCCTTGTCGAGACCCTGCTGGCTGAGGTAGTCGCGGATTTCGTTTTCGTATTCTTCCTGCTGGCTCTTCACCACGGCTTCAGGCAGGGGGAAGTCCTGACCTTCGAGCACGGAATCCATGAGCTTGGCTTCGGCTTCGCTGCGCACGGAAGCGGCCTTGTTGCGGTTGGCCTGTTCGGCGATCATCTTCTTCAGGGCGTCCAGATCCGGGAAGCCGAGCTTCTTGGCGTAGTCTTCGTCGAGCTCGGGCAGGATCTCACGGCTGATCTTGTTCAGCTTCACGCGCAGATCCACGGTCTTGCCGCGGAGGGTTTCGTCGATGTGATCTTCAGGGCAGACCATGGTGCCGGTGCCTTCTTCGCCGGCATGCAGACCGCGGATGATCTTGTCGAGTTCGGAGAGTTCCTTGCCTTCCTGAGGTTCGGCGAGCTGAATGCTGTAGTTCTCCACCTTCATGCCGGGAACGCTCTTGCCGTCCACGTCGCCGTCCACGTCGATGGTGACGATGTCGCCGTTTTCAGGCAGGCGGGCTTCCTTCACTTCTTCCAGAGTGGCGGTGCTCTTCAGCAGGCGCTGCGTGAAGGCGGCCACTTCTTCTTCCGTCGCTTCGGAAGAGCCCATTTCCACGGTGAGGGCGGAAAGGTCTTCGGGCAGCTTGATGTCGTCGGGCAGGGTTTCAAAGGTGAAGGAGAAGGCAAGGTCCTTGCCGCGGGTGATCTGTTCGCCTTCAAAGTCGAGGCGGGACATGGGCTTCAGATCTTCTTCCTTCAGGATGTCGGCCACGCGGTGTTCCACCAGAGTTTCGGTGGCACGGGAAATCACTTCCCCGGCAAAGCGCTTTTCGATGACGGAAGCGGGAGCCTTGCCTTTGCGGAAACCGGGCAGCGTGACGGAAGCGCCCACTTCACGGGCGGCGGCGTTGAGCGCGGCGTTGACTTCCTCGGCGGGAACGGTCACGCTGATCTTGCGGGAAACAGGGGAAAGGACTTCGATGCTGTGAGCCATATCGGTAAAACTCCTTATGAATGATCCGCCCGGCCTTGCAGGAGGGCAGAGAAAATGGCGCAGAAACGTGGTGCGAGAGGAGAGGCTTGAACTCTCATGGATTGCTCCGCTGGATCCTAAATCCAGTGCGTATGCCAATTTCGCCACTCTCGCACGAAGAGCCATATACTGCAAGGCGATGAATTTAACACAGCTTCGCTCCGTAGGCAAGAGGACGGGCCGCTCCCGGAGCGGTTCGGAGCGCTTTTCTCATGGCTTTTGAGGGACGGAACGTCCCTCGTTTTGTTTTCCGGCGACGTGGCTTTTTTCTCCCGCTTTTCCCCTTTCAGCAGCGCTTCAGAGGCGGGATGCCCGGCATGCCCTCCTGAGTCTTTTTGAAGGGAATGGCGCAGAAAAAAAGCCCGTCGGGCGGATCCGGCGGGCTTCGGAGCAGGGGTAGAGGAGAGAAAACGAGGGGTTATGCGGCGTAGAGTCTTTCCTTCAGCCAGTCCTTCATGGGATCGGAAGGCATGAAGACACCCTTGAGCGTGCCGAACTCCTTATGGAAGTTGCCTTCCAGTTCCCGGGGAAGCGGAGAAACCCAGAGATCTTCGGTGGCTTCGGAGTTGCGCATGACGAGCCGCAGTGTGGGATGTTCGGTCCAGTTGTCGAGCACGAAGTAGTGAGCAAAGTCGTCCTTGGAGCGGACGGGCGGATGCTCGGCACGCCAGTCATTGTTGCCCCATTCAAGGTAGAGGGTGACGGCGTCGGCAGGGTCAAGATTCCATTCTATGGGCAGACGGCTGAAAGCCTTGAGCTGTTCGGGGGTATTGTACTGCATGGTTCACTCCTTGTGCGGTGGGAGAAAACGGGGAAACGGCGGCGGAATCACCGTTTCCGAAGCATTGTCGTTGAGTGAAGTATGCGTATGAAACGGCCTCTTGTCAAGAATAATTCCTAATAAGAGAAAAATTTTAAGAATGAATCCTGATAATATCTCTGCGAGGCTGTTCGGAGAGGGCTGTCGAAGGGGCTGTGACGCCTTGATCCGGGGGCTGCATTCATGAGAGCGTCAATCATAATGAAGAAGAGCGCCTTTCCTTTTTTACGGGAAAGGCGCTCTTCTCAAAGAGATGCAGACCGGATCTGCCGGAATGCTAGATTCTGCCGTAGGAGGCCAGAACTTCGCGCAGCATCTTCACGGTGTTTTCGGAAGGCTGGCAGAGAGGCAGGCGGACTTCGGAGCTCATGCGGCCCATGAGGGAAAGCGCGGTCTTGCAGGGAATGGGATTGCTCTCGGCAAACATGGCGCGGTTCATGGGTTCGAGCTTGAAGTGCAGGCGGCGGGCTTCTTCGTAGTCGCCGCGTTCGCAGGCGGCGGTCAGGGCGGACATCATGTCCGGCAGCACGTTGGCGGTCACGGAAATGACGCCCTTGCCGCCGACGGCATAGGTGGGCAGCACGGTGAAGTCGTCGCCGGAAAGCAGAATGTAGTCGGCGGGGCACTGTTCGAGAATGTTCGAAATCTGCACGAGGTTGGCCGTGGCTTCCTTGCAGCCGATCACATGTTCAAGCTCGCGGGCCATGCGGGCCTGGGTGGCGGGCAGCACGTTGGAACCGGTGCGTCCGGGCACGTTGTAGACGAACATGGGCAGGGCCACTTCGTCGTTGATGGCCTTGAAGTGCTGGAAGATGCCTTCCTGCGTGGGCTTGTTGTAGTAGGGGGAGATGAGCAGAGCCGCATCGGCGCCGGCCTTCTTGGCGAAGCGGGTGAGACTGATGGCTTCCACGGTATTGTTGGAACCGGCTCCGGCAATGACGGGAACACGCTTTTTCACCTGATCCACGCAGATGCGGATGGCGGATTCATGTTCGGCATGGGTCATGGTGGCGGATTCGCCGGTGGTGCCGCAGGGCACCAGGCCGTTCACGCCCTGTTCGATCTGCCATTCTATGTGAGCGCGGTAGGCTTCTTCGTCGATGGTGCCGTTCTTGAACGGGGTAAGCAGAGCAGTTATTGTTCCGTGAAACATGGTTCTCTCCGAGCGGGATAGAGGAATGAAGAAGATTTCCAGACGACTGGGCCCCGGACGGTCAGAATTTCAAAAGGCTGAACGGCGGGAGGTCGTCTGCAGGCACAGTGCGCAGGCCGGGCAGGGGTGCGTGCCCCCGAGGTTCAGGACCCCAGATTTCCTTATTTCAAGTAGTGACACCGACGTAACGATCCGTCAAGCCACGTGCCTGAACGTACAAGTCGGGCGGAAGAGTTCCCCGGCCGGAACTCTTTCCGCCTGCGTTATCTTTTATCGGATTTTGTTCCACACGAAGCGGATGTAGGGCTGCATGACGGTGAGGGCCTTTTCCGCATCGAGGGGCAGCGTGGCTCCGGCGGCATTGCGGTGTCCTCCTCCGCCGAACTGGGCGGCCACGTCGCGCACGTTGTCGCTGCCGGAAGAGCGGAGGCTGGCCTTGGTCTGCACCTTGCCGTCCTTTTCTTCCTCGCGGAGAACCAGCGCCACGCGTACGCCGTAAAGCCTGCGCAGCTGTTCCACAAGGCCTTCGGCGTCTTCGCGTCCGGCTCCGCAGGAACGGAGAGCGTCAAGAGTGATGAGGGCGGCCGCAAGGCGTCCGTCCTCGAGAATGCGGGTCTCTTGCATGGCAAGTCCCCACAGACGCAGACGCGACTCCTTCCAGTTGTTTTCCAGAGCTTCGCGCAGCCTCGGCAGGTTGAGACCCTCCTCCACCATTTCCGCCACGAGGCGCAGCGCGCCGGGCGTGGTGTTGCTGTAACTGAAGTTGCCAGTGTCCGAGGAAACGGCCACGTACAGGGCTTCGGCGAGCGCGCCCTGAAGCGGCGCGCGCAGCGCCTTGGCGATGAGTGCCACCATTTCTCCAGTGGCGGACATGGAAGGATCGACCCAGTTGGCCTCGGTGCCGAAAAGCGGGTTGGCCAGATGATGGTCGATGTTCACGCTGGGCACGCGGTCGAGGAGCGGCTGGATCACGTCGCCGAGGCGGGCTCTGTCGCCGCAGTCGAGGCAGACCACGAGATCGGGATCGCAGGGAAGCATGCCGGGATCGGTGAGCACGGGGCCCGGCAGCGTCAGGAACTTCAGAAAGTCGGGCAGGCCGTCTTCGTTGAAGACCAGCGCGTCCACACCGATGGAGCGAAGCACCCAGGCCAGAGCAAGGCAGGAGCCTGCGGCGTCGGCGTCGGGATGGGCGTGAGCGGCGATGAGCACACGCTGATGACCGCGCAGGGCGGACAATACTTCGCCGGGAACGGTAGTCTGTTCAGTCGTCATAGAAAAACTCGAGATCGCTGTAGACCATCTCTTCCTCGCACACGGCTTCCATCATGAGAAGGCACTTGTCCATGCGCGACTGAAGATGTCTTTCACTGTTGCTTACCGAAACCACCTGGAGCCGGAGCCTGACCAGAGATTCCTCCGTTCCGGCTTCGGCAATGGCCACGTTGAAGGTGTTGCGCACCTTCTGCTTCAGGCTGTTCGCCACGCGGCGCTTGCCCTTCAGGGAGTCGTTGCCGTGCAGGGCGTATTCCACGGTAAGAACGCCTATGACCATGAGGGTGTCCTAGGAGCGGTAGTCGGAATTGAGGGAGACGTAGCCGTGGGAAAGATCCGAGGCCAGAAGGCGGGATTCACCGGGACCGTCGCCGAGAACGATGTCCAGAGGCAGATCCACGTTCTTGAGCGGCTCTTCCAGCAGGGCGTCGAAGTCCAGATCCGTGGGGCGGCCGTTGCAGAACAGCTCCACGCCGCAGAGCGTCACGCGCAGCGCCAGAGGGTCGAAGTCGACGCCGGCGCGTCCGGCGGCGGCCACGATGCGGCCCCAGTTGGGATCGCGTCCGAACATGGCGGTCTTCACGAGCTGCGAATGGCCGACGGTGCGGGCCACCTTTTCGGCATCCTCGTTGCTGGCGGCGCCCGTCACATGGATGTGCATGACCTTGGTGGCACCTTCGCCGTCCTTGACCAGCATGTAGGCGAGCTCGCCCAGAACCTCGGTAAGCGCCGTTTCCAGAAGAGACAGCTCGTTTTCGGCAACGGTTACGCCGGAAGCGCCGTTGGCAAGGCCGTAGAGGGAGTCGTTGGTGGAGGTGTCGCCGTCGACGCTCACACGGTTGAAGGTGGCGTCCACCGCACGGCGGAACATGGCGCGCCAGGCGGAAGGTTCCACGGCGGCGTCGCACATGACGAGGGAGAGCATGGTGGCCATGTTCGGGCAGATCATGCCCGCGCCCTTGGCCACGCCCGCGAGGCGGACGGTGCCTCCGGCAAGCGCAAGTTCGCGTCCGGCCATCTTGGGGAAGGCGTCGGTGGTCATCATGGCCCGGGCGAGGCCTTCCAGATCCACGCTGCCGAGAGCGGCGGTGAGGGCGGGAACGGCGGCGGCCCATTTGTTCATGTCCATCTGCGCGCCGATGACACCGGTGGAGGCGGGCAGGAGTTCTTCCGCACGGACGTCTTCGCCGGCGCTGCAGAGCGCCGCGCTGACCATGTCGAGGGTGCGCAGGCAGTTGTTTCTGCCTTCCTCACCGGTGCAGGCGTTGGCCTGGCCGGAGTTGAAGATCACGCCGCGTACGCCCCTGTCCCCGGCGTTTTTGATGTTTTCCTGCGACACGAGCACGGGCGCAGCTCGGAAAAGATTGGTGGTGAACACGCCTGCAACCGTGGCGGGAGTGTCGCTGAAGACGAGGGAAAGGTCGTTGCGGTCGAGATGCTTGCCCCGGAAGTCGGCATTGGCCGCGGCGAGGCGGAAGCCCTGAGGTATCTGGATCATGGAAAGTCTCCGTTCCTTTGGAATGGCTTTCAATCTGCCACACTTGCCGCACAGGCGCAAGCAGCGCCAAAGGAGCCGCCGTATGATTACCTGCGGAAAAGACAGCGGAAAATGGCGTCTTGCACGTACTTTCCCGCCGTGCTAATCTCCGCTCGTTCATTCTGCCATCCATACCTTAAACCCGGGCCTCGTGCCTCTTTGTCACTATGTCTGAAAATTCAAGCAAAAAAGGCAGTTCCATGTTCCGTGATTACGGCGAGGCACTGCTGACGGCGGTAATACTGGCTCTTGTCATCAGAACGTTTTTCCTTCAGGCCTACACCATTCCTTCCGGATCCATGCTGCAGACCGTGCAGATCGGCGACTACGTGCTGGTGAACAAGTTCGTGTACGGCGTAAAGATTCCCTTCACCGACAAGTATCTTTTCCGCGGCGCGGATCCTGAAATCGGGGACATCATCGTGTTCAAGTACCCCCGCGATCCCGGAACGGACTACATCAAGCGCGTGGTGGGCCTTCCCGGCGACGTCATTGAAATGCGCGACAAGCAGTTCTACCGCAACGGCGAACCGGTGAAGGAAGACTACATCCAGCAGCTGTATCCCAACGTCATCGGCAGACTGGACAATGTCGGCCCCATCACGGTGCCGGAAGATTCCTACTTCGTCATGGGCGACAACCGCGACAATTCCGAGGACTCCCGCGCCTGGGGCTGCGTGCCCCGCTCCTACATTCACGGCAAGGCCTGGCGCATCTACTGGTCCTGGGATGGGGACACCCACACGCCGAGACTCGGCCGCATCGGCATGCTCGTCGAATAGTCCCGTTTCACTGCTCTTTTTCCGTGCCTCTCCCGAAGCCTCGGCTCCGGGAGAGGAATCGTTTTTTCATTCAGGAAGGAAGTTGCCTTGCAGCGCATACCGGAACCTTTGAAAAATCTTGTGGATCAGCTCGCCCGCCTGCCCGGACTGGGCCCGAAATCCGCCATGCGCGCCGCCATGACGCTGCTCAAGTGGCCCGAAGCGGAAGTTCGCCGTCTGGGCAAGGGCGTGTACGAGCTGCGTGATACGCTTCATCTGTGCAGCCGCTGCGGCGGCCTTTCGGATTCCGATCCGTGCCCCATCTGTTCCGATCCCGAGAGAGACGAAACGCAGCTGTGTCTCGTGGCGGAGTGGGACAGCATGCTTACTCTGGAGGAGGGAAACTTCTACAGAGGCTACTACATGATTCTCGGCGGTCTTCTGGCTCCGCTGGATCACAGCCCCGCGGAAACGCTGGAAACGGATCGCCTGCGTTCCCGCCTTGCCGAGGGCAGGGTCAGGGAGCTTATTCTTGCTCTCGGCGCCACGGCCGAGGCGGAAGCCACGGCCACCTTCATCAAGGATATGGTGAACGCTCGTTTTCCCGAAGTGCGTGTCACCCGCCTTGCCCAGGGCATCCCGCTCGGGGCCGAAGTGAAGTACATGGACAGGGAAACCCTGCGCGAGTCCCTGCGCTACCGGCAGGCCCTGTAATTCGCAAGGCCGTTCTTTCCGGCGGCCGTTCAACGACAATCATTCCACGGAGATAGCATGGCCTTTTATTTTGCACCCCGCGAGGCGAGAACCACACTGACCTGCCCCGAGTGCGGCGCACCTCTGGACATCCGCCGTACCTGTCACGAGGCGTACATGCAGTGCTCCTCCTGCCGCCGTACCTTCAAGCTGACGCAGTTCGTCAGCCAGATGGACGATGTGATGGAAGAATTCCTCGAACGGCTGTATGCCGATCGCGTATAGTCAACAAACGGGTCGGCCGCATTTGCCGGCCGACCTCCTCCCAGTACGGGCAACCTCCGTTTTTCCTGCGTGTGTGCGTTAAGGCGTGACACGGCCTTTTCGTATCCGCCGGAACGACGCTTCCTCGGAAGAGCATTCCGATCAAGGAGGCCCTATGAGCTTTCGTCGTCTTTCCTTTGCGGCGTGGCAGCCGCTGATCGACATCGCTGCCTTCATGCTGGTCAATACGGCGCTCTTTTTTGCCGCCAGACTGGCGCTTCTGTATTTTCTTCTCCCCGACATCACGGAAACGGCGCATATTCCCCATGCCCTGTACATCGGCCTGAAGTTCGATGCGCGCATGGCCGTGTTCATGTCGCTGCCCATGGCGTTCTGCCTGCTGTGGCCCTCTGTTGAGAGAGCCGTGTCGAGGCCCGGTTTCTCGGCGCCCCGCGTCATTCTCTGCGCCGTTACGGGCATCATGGCCGCCGGAGCCACGCTGATTCATATCTTCGACTTCGGCTTCTTCTTCTATCTGCACCAGCATATCGATATGGGCGCGAAGGTCTTTCTCGAAGATCCTTCCGAATCCGTGCGCATGGTGTGGCAGAGCTATCCCGTCGTGCTCATCACGCTGGCCTTTGCCGCCGTCGTGGCGCTGTATGTCTGGCTCTTTGCCCGCTTCCTGCGCAGGCACGTTCCCTGTCCCATTCGTCCGAAGACCGGCGGCGAGGGCTGCAGCCGCAAATGGCGGGCGCTTGTCACGGTGTCTTCCCTCGTCATGCTCTTCATCGTCGGCTACGGGCAGATAAGCTCGAACTTCTTCCCGCTGCGCTGGAGCAACGCCTATTTCAGTTCCGACAAGAACATCGCGATTCTGGCCGTGAACCCCATCCAGAATCTCTACGATACCCGCAACTACGGCAAGGCCATTCCTCCGAACGTGGAGGCCACGCTCGAGGCCTGGCCCCGGATGGCCAAGTATCTCCGCATTCCCGAAGGACAGAAGCCGCTTGACTATGTGCGGCACTTCCCCGGCAGAGACATGGAAAAGCGCCCCAATATCGTGATCATCATCATGGAATCCATGTGCTGGGAGCGCACGTCGCTGGCGCCTTCCATGCCGGACTCGCTGGGTAAGGATATCGATCCCACGCCGTTCCTCAAGGAACTCGCGGCCAAGAGCCTGTACTATCCCAATTTCTATGCGCCTACCCGCACCACGGCCAGAGCCGTGTTCACGACCATAAGCGGCGTGCCGGACGTCAATCACTCCGGCGGCACCACGTCGCGTAATCCCAAGCTGGTGGATCAGTCGTCGGTGCTCGATGAGTTCAAGGGATACGAAAAATACTACATGATCGGCGGCAACGCCAACTGGGCCAACATCCGCGGCATGATCCAGCACAACGTGAACGATCTGCATCTTCTGGAGGAATCGGCCTGGGAAGCTCCCAACACCGACGTGTGGGGCGTGTCCGACATCGCGTTGTTCCGCGAGTCCATAGATGTGCTGACGGGCAGCCCCAAGCCGTTCATTTCCGTGATCCAGTCGGCCTCCTTCCATCGCCCGTACACCATCCCGGACGACAACGAGGGCTACGTGATTCCGCCGGATCCGTCTGCCGAGGCTCTCGCATGGTACGGCTATGAGAACGCGGAGGAATATCGTTCCCTGCATCTTTCCGACCATGCGCTGCGCCGCTTCTTCGACAAGGCGTCGAAGCAGCCCTGGTTCAACGATACGGTGTTCGTCATTTTCGGCGACCACGGCCTGAACTACAATTCCAACAACATTACGCCCGCCGTGCGTGCCTGCAATCTTCAGGCCTGGCATATTCCTCTTCTCATCTATGCCCCCGGCGGACAGGTGAAGCCCGGCGTGAATCCTGCGCCTCATATCCAGCCCGACGTGCTGCCCACCATGGCCTCGCTCGCCGGAATGGATTACTACACCAACACGCTCGGCAGAAACATGCTTGATCCCGCCAACGATGCCGATGCCGTGGCCTTCATCAGCGACAACGACCATACCCGTTATCTTATTGAAGACGGTTTCGTGTATGCGATCAGGGCCGGCAGCGAGGCGCTTTACCGGCTGGATGAGCGTACGCCCGACAACAACGCCCGCGATCTTAGGGAAGAGGAGCCTGAACGTGCGGCGCAGATGCGCCAGAAGCTCATGGACTTCTACTATACCTCGCAGTATCTGCTGCACAACAACGGCAAGGAGCATATTCAGGCCGCCCGCCGTGCCGCAGAGGCCGGAGCGGCGGAGTAGGCATGAAGACCGTGACCATTCATACCGACGGCTCCTCCCTCGGCAATCCCGGTCCCGGAGGATGGGCTGCCGTGCTCACCTTCGACGGGCCGCAGGGAACGGCCCGCCGGGAGATGAGCGGGGGCTTTGCGCGCACCACGAACAACCGCATGGAAATTCTTGCCGTGCTGGAAGCTCTCGGCGCGCTGAAGGAGCCGTGCGTGGTGGAGCTTTATACCGACTCTCAGTATGTGGCCAAGGCCATCAAGGATCGCTGGCTTGCCGGATGGATGCGCAACAACTGGGTGACGTCGGCCAAGAAGCCGGTGAAGAATCAGGATCTCTGGAAGAGAATGCCGCCGCTTCTCTCCCGGCACGAGGTGCATTTTCACTGGCTCAAGGGCCATGCCGGGCACAAGGAAAACGAACGCTGCGACGAGCTTGCCAGAACGGAGGCTTCCGGGCGGAATCTTCCCGAGGATCCGGGATTTTCCGACTGACGGGCGTGCTGGTCGGGGAGCGCCGAGCCCTTCAGAACCGGTGCGTCGGGCCGGAGCCTCTTTGTCTGCCGGACTTTTCAAGAAAGTGTGAAGAAAGACGGGGTTGCGGCCACGGCTTGTCCTGAATGACGTACTGTGTTATATTTATTCCATTATGACCAGACGTGAATGGAAAATACGCGCGACGGCCAGACTCTCCGGAACGGATGCTCCGGCGGCGGTGGCGTCGCTTTTGCTTTGTCATGTGCTCGGCATAGACAAGGTTGCTCTCGTGGCCCATTCCGAAGAGCCGGTTCCTTCGGAGGCGGAAGCCGTTCTGGAGGAACTTCTGCGTCGGCGTCTGTCAGGGGAGCCGGTGGCGTATATCCTTGGCCGGCGTGAGTTTTACGGACGCGATTTTCTGGTGAATCCCCATACGCTGATTCCCCGCCCGGAAACGGAACATCTCATAGAAGCTGCGCTTGATTTCTTTCAGGGCAGGCAGGATGTGCGTTTTCTTGATCTCGGTACGGGCAGCGGCTGCATTGCCGTGACGCTCTCGGCGGAGCGGCCTTCGTGGCGCGGCGTGGCCGTGGATATTTCGGAAGGCGCGCTTCGCACGGCGCGGCGCAATGCCGGTATCTGCGGCACGGAGAACCGTGTGGACTTTCTGCAGGCTGACTTCACCCTGCCTTTGCCGTTTGCTCCGGGCAGCTTTGATCTGGTCGTCAGCAATCCCCCCTACATCAGTGAAGAAGAATACGCCGGACTCGATCCCGGCGTCAGGAATTTTGAGCCGCGTTCCGCGCTGGTGCCCGGTCCTTCGGGACTTGAGCATCCCCGCGCTGTGGAAGCGGCGGCCCGCGCCCTGCTGAAGGAAGGCGGCCTTCTGCTCATGGAGCACGGCTACCTTCAGGGCGAAGCGTGCCGGGCGTTGTGCCCGGACGCATACTGGATGGATAGGCGCACTGGTCGCGATCTTGCCGGAAAGGATCGATTCCTTTTTGCGGTGAGGCGCTGACGCGCGTAAGCCCCCGGTCCGTCCGGGGAAGCCGTGACGGAGTGTTCCGTCAGGCGTTCAGGAGAATGTCATGCCCCAGACCACTCTTGGCGGATCTGTTATCTGCAGAGGCGTTTCTCTGCACTCCGGCCATGAAGTCAGCATGGAGTTCCGGCCCGCGCCGGAGGATTCGGGTATTGTCTTTCATATTCATTCCGAGGACGGCGAGCATCTGCTTTCTCCCCGTCCCGATGCTGTAAGCACCACGGAACTCGCTACCACGGTCAGCGACGGAACGGTCAGCGTTTCCACCATTGAACATGTTCTTGCCGCGCTGAACGGCCTTGCCGTGGACAATGTGGAAATTCATGTCGTCGGCGGCGAGGTGCCCATTCTCGACGGTTCGGCCAAACCCGTGGTCGAGGCTCTGCGCAGCGTCGGCTTTTGTACGCAGAACGCGCCCCGCCGCATGGCCAGAGTCATGCGCCGCCATGCGCTGGAAAAGGACGGCCGTTCCATTTCCGTGGAACCGTACGACGGATTCCGCGTGGACTACACCATACGCTTTCCTCATCCCGTCATAGGCGAGCAGCGTTTCGTGCTGGATATCACGCCCGAAACTTTCGAAAAGGAAGTGGCTCCGGCGCGCACGTTCGGTTTTTTGAAGGAAGTCGAGTACCTGCACAGTCGCGGTCTTGCGCGGGGCGGTTCTCTGGAAAACGTGATCGTCATCGGGGACGACGGCATTCTGAACAAGGAAGGCCTGCGTTTTCCCGATGAGTTCGTCAGACACAAGATGCTGGACTTCGTGGGCGACATGGCCATGCTCGGCTTCCCCATGCTGGGTTCGTTCACCGTCGCCTGCTCTGGACACGGGCACAACAACGCCTTCCTGCGTGATCTGGTGAAGGGCGAAGGACTTCTGGAATACGTGGAACGCTAGCGTTTCCGCCTTCGTCGATTTCAGGGCAGGGCCTTGAGAACGACGGAATGCCCTCTGAAGAACATCGAATCATTGATCTGCCGCGGGGCGGACGACATGACGTCGTCCGCCCCGCTTTTCATGCTGAAGCGGCGGCAAAGCTCTCCTTGCGGAGAGCGTCGGAGCTGTTCCGCTGTGCGGGTTGACAGGGCGGATCTTTTCCTTGGCGAGGTTGGGAGAGGCCTTCCGTACTGCGGGAAGCCGAGCCCGCGTCTTTTTGTTCATGATTCTGATTTTTTCATTGAAAGAGGGAGTCAGCCTTTCCGTCACGGCTCCCCCTTTGACGAGGGCGCCGATAAGGCATACACCTGAACTTTATTGCTTATCGACGTTCAGGTGGTACTATGGCGCTTTTTACCGGACTTCCCGAATCCAAGAGAAATGTTCTGCTGTTCATGGCCATGCTCAACTTCGGCTCCACGGTGGCCATGCAGGGCTGGACCATGCTTTACAACAACTTCGTGGTCAACTATGCCGGGCTCAGTCCCGCGCAGAGCGGTCTGGTACAGGGGCTTCGAGAGCTGCCCGGCCTGCTCGGCGTCACGCTCATATTCTTTCTTTTCTTCATGAAGGAGCACAGGCTTGCGGCTCTGTCCGTCATGGCCGCAGGTCTCGGTACCATGCTTACCGGCTTCTTTCCCTCCTTTGTTCCCATCATCTTCACAAGTATGCTCATGTCGTTCGGCTTTCATTACTTTGAAGCCATGAACAACTCTCTGGCCATACAGCATTTCGACCTCAAGCAGACGCCCATCGTCATGGGAAGGCTTCGCGGTCTTGTGGCCGGAGGCAGTCTGATGATCTCCGTGTTCGTGTTTATTTTTTCGGAAAAGCTGAGTTTCGTCTGGCTGTTCTTCGTTCCCGGAGCCGTGGGACTTATGCTTGGATTCTTCGGCCTCGTGCATCCGCTGACGGGCAGCCGGGCGCCGGAGCAGCGCAGAAGAATGCTTCCTCAGAAGCGGTACTGGCTTTTTTATGTGCTCAACCTGCTCATGGGCGGGCGACGCATCGTGTTTTCGGTATTCGCCGTCTTTCTCATGGTGGAACAGTTCGGCTTTTCCGTGCGCAGCGTTTCGCTCATGTTCATGTTCAACTATACGGTGAACTGGCTGTTCAATCCCATGGTGGGAAAAATCATCAACCGCCTGGGCGAACGGCGGCTCATGACCATAGAGTACATTGCCGCCTTCATCATTTTCGTGGGATACGCCACGACGAAGAGCGAATACCTTATTGTGCTGCTGTATGTGCTCGACAGTCTCACGTTCAACTTCTCCATTGCGGTACGCACGTTTTTCCAGAAAATAGCCTTTCCCGAGGACGCCGCTCCCAATATGGCCATAGCGCAGACCATCAACCACATCCCCGCCGTGACCATACCGGCTGTGGGCGGATGGATGTGGACGGTCTGGGGATATCAGTCCGTGTTCCTGTTCGGGGCGGTACTGACGGTGCTTTCTCTTCTGCTGGCGCAGCTCGTGGACAGGGAAATTCGTACGAAGAATACACAGAATCTGAAAAGAGGGTGACATGAACAGAGATTTCTGGGCAATGGCTACGGGAAGAGCTCCTGCGGATCTGCGCATCGACAACGTACGCATCGTGGATGTTTTCAGCGGAGAAATTCGTGAAGGCAGCGTAAGCATAGGGCAGGGGCGCATCCTTGGTTTCAGCCGTCATGAGGCCCGGGAGGTGGTGGACGGCGAAGGTCGATGCCTTCTGCCCGGACTTATCGACGGCCACGTGCATATCGAATCCTCCATGCTCTGTCCGTCCCGCTTTGCCGAACTGGTGCTTCCCTTCGGCACGACCACCATTGTGGCCGATCCGCATGAGATAGCCAATGTGAAGGGTCTGGACGGTATCCGTTATATGCTGGAGGCCTCGCGGAATCTGCCGCTTGACGTGCGCATCATGCTGCCTTCCTGTGTGCCCGCTCTCCCCGTGGAGGATGCCGGAGCCGTACTCGGCGCGGAGGATATTCTTCCGCTTCTTTCCGAGGAACGCGTAGGCGGTCTGGCGGAAATGATGAACGTTCCCGGACTGCTTGGCGGAGATCCGGACGTGCTGGAGAAAGTGCGCGGAACGCTGGCGGCAGGCAAAGTCATTGACGGTCATTCTCCCATGCTTTCAGGAAAGGATCTGGAAGCCTATGCGGCGCTCGGCGTACATACCGACCATGAGTGCAGCACCGTGGAGGAGATGAAGGCGCGCATTGCATGCGGCATGTACGTGCTTTTGCGGGAAGGCTCTGCCGCCCGCGATCTGCTGAAGCTGCTTCCCGCTCTTACGCCTGAGAACCAGCGCCGCTGCCTGTTCTGCACCGACGACAGACATGTGTCGGACATCCTCAAGCGCGGGCATCTCATCAATAATATTCGTCTGGCCGTATCGGCCGGAATAGATCCGGTAAGCGCCGTGCGCATGGCTACGTTGAACGCTGCGGAATGCTACGGCCTGAACGACAGAGGCGGCATTGCTCCCGGTCGTCGTGCGGACCTTGTGCTGGTGGATGATCTTGCGGAGTTCAAGGTGCATGCCTGCTGGGCGAAGGGCGAGCTGGTGGCCCGGGAAGGACGGATGCTGCATGAGCTTCCCGTCGCGGACGAGAGCCGGATGAGAAACAGCGTCGTGCTCGCGCCGCTTCCCGAACGTCCGTTTTCCGTCCGGGTTCCGTCGGGCAGGGCCAGAGTCATTGGGCTGCTGCCGCACTCTCTGATCACCGAAGGGCTGGAGGTTCCGGTGAATACCACGCCGGACGGTGAAGTGGAACTTGCTCTCAATCCCGGTATGACAAAGATCGCGGTCTTGGAGCGTCATCATGCGACGGGCAAAATCGGCACGGGACTGCTCAATGGTCGTTACGGCCTTAAAAACGGTGCCATAGCCACCACCATTGCCCATGATTCGCATAATATCGTGGTGGCCGGCGACAATGAGGATGACATGCTCTGCGCCGTGCGCGAGGTGGAACGTATAGGCGGCGGCATCGTCATGGTGTCAGATTCCCGCATTCTGGCTTCGCTGCCGCTTCCTGTGGGTGGGCTTATGAGCGATCGACCGGCAGAGGAGGTATCGGCAAAGCTGAAGGAACTTCTGGAGCTCGCGACGTCTCATTATCATATCTGGGAAGGCGCGGACGCTTTCATGTCGCTCAGCTTCCTTGCGCTGCCGGTTATTCCTCATCTCAAGATCACGGCCCGGGGGCTGTTCGACGTGGACTCCTTCTCCTTCGTTGATGTGGATGCGGAGCGATAGGCGGCCGCCCGGAAGAGTACATTCTGTTTGATGCAAAACATCCGGCTGCACGACGTTTTTCGCGCAGCCGGATGTTTCTTATTCAGTTCAGATAGTGGGAAAGTGATGCCCGAATGGCAATGGGTTCGCCCCGGCTCGTTACTTCAGCATGGGCATGGGGCCGAAGGATGCCTCATAGCGGGCCCGGAATTCTTCCGGCGTGAAGTTATGCAGCTGCGTGCCGTACTGTTCCACGCAGAAGCTTGCGGCCACCGTGCCGAGGCGGGCGGAAAAGGCAATGCCCATGCCGTTGTGCAGGCCCTTGAGCAGACCGGCACGGTAGGCGTCGCCGGCACCCGTGGGATCGGAAATCTGTTCCAGCGGCACGGCGGGAATGTCATAGGGGCGGTCACCCTTATGCAGAATGGAGGAACCCTTGCCTCCGAAGGTGACGATGAGGTATTCGACGCGGTCGAGCAGTTCTTCACGGCTCAGACCGGTCATCTTTTCAATGCGTTCGATTTCATAGTCGTTGCCGATGAGCACATAGGCGCCGGTAAGGCCGGAGGCGAGCTGCTCTCCGCCGAGCACGGTGATCTGCTGGCCGGGATCGAAAATGTAGGGAATGCCGTGTTCTCTGTAGAAGGCGGGCAGGTTCACCATATCGTCCACATTGCCGGGAGCCACCAGTCCCCAGTCTCCGTCGGCGACGGGAGGCGTTTTGTCGGGGAAGGCGGGGGTTTTCATGGCCGAAGGTGAGAATGCGTTGATCTGGTTGCTGCTTTTGTCGGTCATGATGTAGCAGCAGGCCGTGAAGTCGCTTTCGTCGGTCTTGATGCCCTGAAGATCAATGCCCATGCGGGAAAGACGTCCGGCGTATTCGGAAAAGTCCTTGCCTACCGTGCCGTAGATGGCGGAACGCTCACCGAGGAGAGCCAGCGTGTAGGCGATGTTTCCGGCAGTGCCGCCCATTTTTTCCTCGAGGCGGTCGATGGGGAAGGAAACATTCAGAAAATGCAGTTTTTCAGGAAGTATATGATCTTCGAAGTGACCGGGAAAGGTCATGATGCGGTCGAAGGCGAGAGAACCGGAAATATGGATCATGCAGGACTCCGTGAGGATGGGTTCGAGTGCCGAAGGCAAGGTTGTCGGTTATTTTAACGGCTGGCGGAGGCTTTGACAAGTCTCTCACGTCTGGCCGTATCCGTGCTCAGGGCATGAACATGCCGGCCGAAGGGATACTCCGGTCGTATCCTGCCTCAATTCTGTGTCGCAGCTGCGGTCGATACCTGTTCGCAATGCTGCGGTGTGTTCTCTTGCATGGAGCTCTTTCGTGATTCTTGACAAGGCGGGCATTTTGGTATAATTGATTCGATATCAAACTATTTTTATACTGAAAGACGTTATGTCCGAAGTCTGAAGTGGTGATACAGCCTGTCCCTGTCGGTTCGGTTCCGTACGCCGGATGCGGAAAATAACAGTTGCCTTGCCCTTTTGAAAATAGGATGATTTCGACCGCAGCCTGCGTTTTCGGGCCGTGATGCTCTGAGGGGTGACCGTTTTTCGGCGCTTCAGTCATCGGGGCCTTCTGGAGCGCAAGGCGTTCTGCATTCCGGAGGAACATCTGATGAAAGCAACGGACAAGGCGGTCCGGGCCATGAAGGTTCTGGAGCTTTTGAAGAAGCGCTATCCCGTGCCGGAGACCATGCTTGACCACAGGAACCCCTGGGAGCTTCTCGTGGCCACGGTGCTTGCCGCCCAGTGCACGGATGCCAGGGTAAACACCATCACGCCGGAATTGTTCCGGCGCTGGCCTGATCCTGCCGCGCTGGCCGACGCCTCGCAGGAGGAGCTGGAAAGCGTCATCCGTCCCACGGGGTTCTATCACAACAAGGCAAAGAATCTGCTGGGTGCGGCGAAAAGGGTGACCGAAGTCTTCGGAGGAGAGGTTCCGCATACGCTGGAGGAACTCGTCACTCTTCCGGGGGTCGCCCGCAAGACCGCCAATGTGGTGCTCTGGGGAGGATTCGGCATTAATGAAGGACTGGCCGTGGATACGCACGTCAAGCGTCTGTCCTTCAGGCTGGGTCTGACAAAGCATACGGATCCGGTCAGAATAGAGCAGGATCTGATCAGGCTTTTTCCCCGTGAGGAGTGGGGCGACGTCAATCACCGCCTGGTCTGGTTCGGGCGCGATGTGTGCGATGCCCGCAATCCTGCATGCGAAGTCTGCGAGCTTGCGGAACTGTGTCCGCGGCAGGGCGTGGGGAAAAGGAAATCTGCCGGTCGGGATGCCTGATCGGTTCCGGCGAATTCTGGAAGGCGTCGAGCCTTCCGTCATGTGAAGAAGGTTGTATCATGAAAAAGTATTGTGCCTGCCTGGCTGTTGCGGCAGCCGTCTCTCTGCTTTCCGGTTGTGCGCCGAGGGATTGCCGCATGGTGGATGCTCTGAACGGCGGGCAGTTTGTTGCCATGTCGCGTGCCATGCGTCCGGTGATGTTGAAAAAGAACATGGTGGATGAGAAGGGCGACTGGTATTCTCCGTTTTTTGTTTCCCGGCCTGAGAATGCCGGAAAAACGCTGGTGGACCGTCTTTCGCCCGCATTTCGTTTTCCCGACGCCCGGGTACCTGTTCCCCCCACGTTTCGCGCTACTCTGACGCCTGAGGCGAAGGTGCAGTATGATGGCGCCAGGGCGACCATAGAGCAGGGAATGAACAGAGTCTCTCTGGAGCTTGTGGCCGTTACCGACTGGAACAACGACGGGAATGATGACTGGCTCGTGCACTGCCGTACGGGCTATACCGATACGCCGCAGCGCTACCGGGAATACTATCTTGTCATCATCGATCTTACGACTCCGGTGCTCAAGCCCTATGTGCTCATGGTGCTCGATCATGTGTACGGCAAGGTGACGGTACGCAATGATGCCTCTTCCGGAGAACTTGTGGAAAGCACGGCTGTGGAATTTCTTCAGGGGCAGGCGACCATGACGCAGGCTCCGGATACCCGTTCCATGCAACATAAGCTGGAAGAGGGATCCTCCCTGAAGGAAACGTCGCTGAGCCGTTGAGATAAGGAGCGTTCATGCCTGATTCCTGCGTCGTACTTGCCCGCAGACAGCGTATCAGGGCCCTCTGGCGGCCCGCGGTTCTTCTTGTACTCATGGGAGCGCTGGTCTGGTGGTTTGCGGATACCGCATCCGAACAGTACCGCTGGCAGTGGTACAGAGTGTGGCGGTATATCGGCGTGTGGGATGAAGGCGCGTTCCATCCGGGAGTGCTTCTCGAAGCTCTCGGGGTAACGTTGCAGCTTACGGCGGCGAGTCTCGTGCTCGCGCTGTTTTCGGGCGGCATCATGGCCGCCATGCGTCTTTCGACGTCTCCCGTGGCCGGAGTGCTGGCCACGATATTTCTGGGAGCTCTGCGCAATACGCCGCTGCTCATGCAGCTGTTCATGGTGTATTTTGCAGTGGCTCCCGTGCTCGGAATCGGCCCGTTCTGGGCGGCGGTGATTTCGCTCGGCCTTTTTGAGGGCGCCTACATGGCCGAGATATTCCGTGCGGGCATCATGGCCGTGCCGCGCGGACAGTGGGAAGCCGCCATGAGTCTCGGCATGCCCGTGGGCATGACGGCGAGACTTGTCATCATTCCTCAGGCCATGCGTCAGGCTCTGCCTGCGCTTGCCGGGCAGATGGTATCCCTCATCAAGGACACGTCGCTGGTCAGTGCCATTGCCGTGGCCGATCTGACCATGAGAACGCGCGTGGTCATTACGGATACCTTCCTCAGCTTTGAACTCTGGCTGCTGGCTGCGGCCATCTATCTCGTTCTTACGTCGCTGGTCAGTATTCCTGCCCGGCTTCTGGAGCGAAAGGAGCATTCATGAAAAAGTGGTTCACCGCCTTTCTTCTGATCCTCGGCCTGTCTTTCTGTGTTTCCGCTCAGAGCCTCGCCGCTCCGAGAGGATCCGTCATCGAAAAGGTCATGCAGCGCGGAACGCTCCGTGTGGGCTTTTCCTCGTTTGTGCCGTGGGCCATGCAGGATAAGGAAGGCAAATACATCGGATTTGAGATTGATGTCGCCCAGCGTCTGGCCGACGATCTCGGCGTGAAGCTTCAGCTTGTGCCCACGAGCTGGGACGGCATCATTCCCGCGCTCTTGTCCGGCAAGTTCGACGTCATCATCGGCGGCATGAGCATCACGCCGCAGCGTCTTCTTTCCGTCAATTTTTCCGTTCCCTACGACCATGCCTATGTCGATCTTGCGCTGAACCGTGAAAAGGCGGCGGACATCAACAGCCTTGAAGAGCTGAATCGCGAAGGCGTGGTCATTGCCGTGCGTACCGGAACAACGGCGGCTGCGGCGGCTTTCAAGGCTTTCCCCAAGGCCACGCTCCGCATGTTCAACGATGAGGCCCCCGCCGTGGAGGAAGTGCTTTCCGGCCGTGCGCACGCCTTTGTGTCCAGCGCGCCGCTTCCGGCCATGGAAGCGCTGCGTCATGCGGATGTGCTGGTGCAGAAGTTCGAGGTCCGGCTGGACGCTCAGCCTGTGGCCTTCGCCGTGCCCAAGGGTGATTTTGATACCGTCAACGTGTTCGACGGCTGGATCCGCCTCATGGAAGCTGAGGGCTGGCTTCAGGAACGCCGTGATTACTGGTTCAAGTCCGACGCATGGCAGAGCAGACTCAACTGAACGTCATCCCCGGGCATTCCCGAAGGCGAGGCTGGCGTGAACTGAATTCATGGGACGCCGTCCTTCTGCTGGCCGTCGTTGTTCTGACGGCGGCCTTCTGCTGGCGCGCCGCGGATGTGATGCGGCATGAATGGGACTGGACGGCCGTGTGGTCCTACGTCGTGTCTCGCGATGCGTCCGGCGCATGGCAGCCCGGCATGCTTCTGAAGGGCTTTTTCGGCACGCTCCGGCTGGGCTTCTGGTCGCTTCTTGTGGCGCTTGTTTCCGGGGCGCTGGTGGGAGCGCTTTCCGCCGGACAGCGGGGCTTTGCCTCGTGGCCGGCTACGCTGTACATCACGGCTCTGAGGAATACGCCTCCGCTGGTGCTGCTTTTCCTCGTTTATTTCTTTGCCGGATCCTTTTTCACCGAGCCTTTTCTTGAGATCGAGGATGCGGTGGCGACGCTTCCGACATGGGGGCAGAGTTTTGTTGCAGCGTTTTTTGCGCCTTCCGGACAGATGGACCGCATGGCAGCCGCCGTGCTGACGCTGGGACTGTATTCCGGCGCCTATGTGGCGGAAATTGTGCGAGGATCCATTGAGGCCGTGGATAAAAACCAGTGGGAAGCTGCGGCTTCGCTCGGCATGAACAGCTGGCAGCAGCTGCGCTGGGTCATTGCTCCGCAGGCGTTCCGGCACATGATTCCGCCCCTGACGGGGCAGTGCATTTCGGTCTTCAAGGAGACGGCGCTGGCGTCGGTCATTTCCCTGCCGGAGCTGACCTTTCAGAGCCTTGAGGTCATGGCCGTATCCCGCATGACCTTTGAGCTGTGGTGTGTCACGGCGCTCATGTATCTTTGTGTATCTTTTTTCTGGGCGTGGCTCGGCAGAATGCTGGAGCGGCGCAGACGCTACTGAGAAGCGGACGACGAAGGATTTCCGTGCCGCTCCGGGCGGAAGCGTGGAAAGGGCCTTTGTTTTTTGACCGGACGCAAAGAGGCGGATCATATTTTGATCCGCCTCTTTTTTATGTCCGAAAACAGGATTGGGATATTGCGCCACACACCTGGTCAGCGACGGCAGGCATCCACGAAGTTGCGGGCCCAGTGAGGAACGGCGGGAGCGAAAAGATGCGTCCAGCACCCGAAGGTTCGGCGGGTCAGCAGACCGTCGTAGTGCCTGCCGTGCTTTTCGTACATGCCTGTGCCCGGAGCAAGTTCAAGGCAGCAGACGGGCTCCGCCCCCTGCGGCCATTCGCAGCGGGAATAGTGAAATTCATGGCCGCGCCATTCGCTGCCCAGAGGATGGAAGGGATTTTCCGCCACGACATGAACGGTGACATAGCCGAGTCCCTGCGGTCTGGAGAAAAAGCGCGCCCGGGCCGGAAGCAGGGAAGCCATGGGCATGGGGCCGCGATCGAGAACGAGCGCGTCGCACAGCAGCATGAAACCGCCGCATTCGGCATACACGGGGCGACCGGTCAGGGAAAGATGACGAATGTCTTCCAGATGACGTGAGGCACTGATTTCTGCCGCAAAGAGCTCGGGATAGCCTCCGCCGAGATAAAGACCGTCGAGCTCCGGCCAGGGGGCGGGGTCGAACAGGTCAAGACGTACCAGATCCGCGCCGGCCGCCCGAAGGGCTTCCAGATTCTCTTCGTAATAGAACCAGAGGGCACGGTCATGCACATAGCCTATGCGGGGCCTGTCTTCCGCACGTTCGGAGAACGTCGGCGTCGCTGCCGGAATGTCGGGAAGTTCGGGAGACTGGCGGGAGAGCTCAAGTACCTGCTCCCAGTCGATGTTGTCCCGCACAAGATCGGCCAGCGTGTCGAGAACGGCGTGCACCGTATGATCGGCAGCATCGAGCGACAGCCCCATGTGTCTTTCCGGCAGCGGGTTCTTCCGCAATCTGGGCAGGATGCCGAGAACGGGGATGTCGGTATAGCGTTCTATGGCCTGGCGCAGCATGGAGCCGTGACGTTCTCCGGCCACGTTGTTCAGAATGACGCCGGAAAGATGCAATTCGGGATCGAAGCGGGCGATGCCGGATACGATGGCGGCGGCCGTACGCGTCATTTTGGCGCAGTTCATGGTGAGCACCACGGGCGCCTGCAGCACGCGCGCCACATGAGCGGTGGAGCAGGAACCGTCGACGTCGCGGCCGTCGAAAAGGCCTCGGTTGCCTTCGATGACGGCTACATCGGAGGGCCGTGAACGGGAGATGCCCGTAAACTGCCGCAGCAGGGCCTCATCATCCAGAAAGTAGGGATCAAGGCAGGCGGCAGGCCGCCTTGCGGCCAGAGCCAGCCAGGCATAGTCGATGTAGTCCGGGCCTTTCTTGCAGGCCTGCACGGCAAGGCCGTGCCCGGTGAAAAGGCGCGAGAGGCCGAGAGAGACCAGTGTCTTACCGCTTCCGCCGGAAAGTCCGGAAATGACGAGTCGAGGCTGCTGCATGGGGGAGAGGTTCATAAAAGGGTAAGGAAAAGGGGAAGATCCCGAAAGATCTTCCCCTTGATGTTTCCAGCATGCTGGAAGGTGCCGGGGGACGCCGTCAGACGTCCCGCCGAAACCCGCCTACGCGGGGGCGATATTATTCGCCTTCTTCAGTGGCACCCTGCTTGCCGGCACCCTTGAGGCCGTACATGGTGGTGGAACCGGAGGACCAGTAAGCCACCTTTTCGTCGTCGACCAGAGCGGTGAGGACGTTCTTGACCTTGCGGGGGCTGGCGCCGGGGAACAGTTCGAGGAACTGGTTGAAGTAGAACTTGGTCTTGGCGCCGGGCTTGCTGGTCTTGTCCACCAGCCAGTTGTACACCAGAGCCTTGTCTTCTTCGGTCACGCCGGCATTGGAAGCTTCGGCATGAGCTTCAGCGCCCTTGTAGGCTTCAGCGGCCAGTTCAGAGAACTTGAACTGGGTGGACTGACGCCAGCTGAAGTAGGCCTGTTCGCGGAAGTCGTCGATGAGCTGGGGGGTGAATTCCAGGTCGGTGAGTTCGAAGAACTTTTCCCAACCGATGCGTTCGGCCCAGTCGCCCAGACGTTCGTACTTGTTGGCGTTTTCAGCGTACACATCGAGGATGCGCTTCACAGTGGCGCACAGCGTGGGCCAGCGGGGCGGTTCGTTTTCGATGTAGGACACGACAACCTTGGAGAACTTGGGACGGCTGATACGGTTGGAGATCTTGCCGCCGACCATGACGAGCACACCGTCGCCTTCGCCGTCGGAGATGGGAAGGGCGGGGCACATGGTGTAGCAGTTACCGCAGTACATGCAGCGTTCCTGCTTGATGGCCACGGTGTTGATCTTCTTGCCGTCGAGTTCTTCCTTGGCGGGACGCACGGCGGCCACGGGGCAGGCGGCGACGGCCAGAGGAATTTCGCAGAGCTGGTCAACCCATTCCTGGTCGATCATCGGGGGCTTTCTGTGGATACCCACAACGCCGATGTCGGACACGTGCACGGCGCCGCACATGTTGAGGCAGCAGGCCAGGGAGATGCGCACGGGGGCGGGCAGACGATGGTTCTGGAAGTCGGAGAACACGGTGTCCATCAGGGCCTTAACCGGGCCGGAGGCGTCGGTGGCGGGGGTGTGGCAGTGCAGCCAGCCCTGGGTGTGCACGATGTTGGTCACGCCGGCACCGGTGCCGCCGATGGGGAACTTGTAGGAGCCGCCGGCGAACTTACGGGAAGCAAGGTCGGCCTTGAGTTCTTCAAGAACCTTGGGATCGGTCACCATGAACTCGATGTTGTTACGAGTGGTGAAGCGCACATGGCCGTCGCAGTACTTGTCGGCGATTTCGCAGATTTCGCGAATGTGCACGGTGGTCATGGTACGGGCGCCGCCGCAGCGGACGGTGTATACCTTGTCACCGCTTTCGGCCACGTGCATGAGCACGCCGGGTTCCAGAATTTCGTGGTACAGCCACTTGCCGAAGTTCTTGGCAATGACCTCAGGGAAGAAGGAGTCGTACTTGCGGGGTCCGATATCGGAGATACGACCTTCCATGGGTTTTGCAGGATTGTAACCGGAAGAAATAAAAGCCATTTTTGCTCTCCTCTCTGATTAGCGCAGGTGACGCTGACGGTAAGCAGCGATGTCACGGGTCCAGCCGCCGGGCACGTCCTCTTCCTTGAAGAGAATGTAGGGGTTCGTGCGGGGCTCGATGACGTGCTGAGGAATGGCCGGAATTTCGGTCACTTCAAGCAGCTTCTGGAAGGAGAGACGCTTGATGGTTTCGCCAACACGTTCGCGGTTCTTGCCTTCTTCCATCCACCAGTCCCAGATCTTTTCGATGACGGACTTGATTTCGTCGAAGGGTTCTTCCGCAGGAATGAAGGGAACGAGCAGGGAGCCCATCTGAGCGCCGTCGAGAATGGGGGCCTTGGCGCCGACCAGGATGGAGGCACCGCGGTCGTCACCGATATGCAGAGCGCGGGGCATGGTGTTGATGCAGTGCATGCAGCGCACGCAGTTGGAGGTGTCGATGGACAGCTTGCTGCCGTCCCAGCTCATGCAGTGGGTCGGGCAGAGGTCGATGACTTCCTTCTGCAGATCGAACTTGCCCCAGTCGCGACCGGAGTGGGCACCGGCATTGGGCTTGAAGCCTTCTTCACCGGCCACATAGGCCTTCACGGCTTCCTGGTCGATCTTGATGTCGTCCTTCCAGGTGCCGACCACGGCGAAGTCGGAACGGGCCATAGCGGCCACGCAGCCGTTCGGGCAGCCGTCGAATTTGAACTTGAACTTGTAGGGGAAGGCGGGACGGTGCAGTTCGTCCTGGTAGTCCATGGTGAGCTGGTAGCAGGCGTCCTGCGTGTTGTAGCAGGCGTATTCGCAGCGGCTCTGGCCAAGGCAGGCGGCAGGCGTACGGAGGTTGGAACCGGAACCGCCGAGGTCGACGTCGAGCTTGTGGGTGAGATCGTAGAAGATTTCTTCAAGCTGCGGGGTCTGGGTGCCGATGAGCACGATGTCGCCGGTGGAACCGTGCATGTTGGTCAGGCCGGAGCCGCGGAGTTCCCAGATGTCGCACAGGCCGCGCAGGAATTCGGTGGAGTAGTACTTGCCGGAGGGCTGGGCCACACGGACGGTGTGGAAGTGCGCCACGCCGGGGAACATTTCAGGCTGGTCGCAGTAACGGCCGATAACGCCGCCGCCGTAACCGAACACGCCCACGATGCCGCCGTGCTTCCAGTGCGTTTCCTTGTCTTCATAGGAAAGTTCCATAACGCCCAGCAGGTCCTCGGGGGAGTCGCTGGGAATCTGATAATCCAAGCCCTGAGCGTTCTTGGCTCTGCTTTCGGCAAGCTGCTTGATATCAGATACAAAGCTGGGCCAGGGCCCGGATTCGAGCTGGTCCAACAGGGGGGTTGCATGTTTCGCCATTGCCTTACCTCCACATGGTTGATTATGGGTCTGTCGCTTTGCCAACCAATGAGCCGGAAAAAGCTTCCGTTCAGACAGAGCGACCCCTGATACACCAATACTGGGCCGGATGTGCGAGGGCACAATACGAGCCCGGCCTTACAGCGTGTAAACCCGTTACTACCCTATTTTGGGGGCGAGCACAATAGCTCCGGCTCTGTTCACAAGCCCGCAGAAGGGTAGGAAAGCTGAATATGGCAAAAAAGTGTGTATTTTCAAATGGTAATTGTTGAAATGCCCACTTGGGGACGGATGGGGGGCGGCCGGGGTGGTTCCAAACAGGAACGAAGTCGGAATAGTTACCGGAAGGGGCGGGAAGTGCGTTTGCGAAACCACTTGAAATGTAAGATTTATTTTTTCTTGGGAAAAAGAACGGACGGTAAGAAGGGGAAAAAGATCAAGAGAAAAAAATAACAAGCTGAGGGTCGTATATTAATTTTTCGTGACCGGGGGAGGGAAGGACTTTTCCGCTTCCTTGAAATTACCCCGGGCATAATACTTTATTTTTCGGACGGTAACGGATAGGATGTTCCATTCGTATAAAAAGGGCCTGTCCGAGCTGACGGCCATACCGGAGGTACAATGATCCTTTTCAAGAAAAGTGCTGAGCGCCGTCTTCACCTGGAAGACAGAGCCGACCCCCAGCTCTATCGCGAACTTTTCCCCTACACGAGAGTCGGACGCATAGGGTTCGACGGCAACATCATTGCTCCCCGTCCGGCCGATCCATGTTTCATCACCGATACCACCTTCCGCGACGGGCAGCAGGCCAGACCTCCGTATACGGTAAAGCAGATAGCTCATATTTTTGATCTTCTGCACAAGCTCGGCGGCAAAAGTGGACTCATTCAGGCCTCGGAGTTCTTCATGTACTCGGCCAAGGACCGCAAGGCCATCGAAACCTGCCGTGCCAGAGGCTATCGTTTCCCCCGCGTCACGGGCTGGATCCGGGCCAATGAAAACGATCTGCGCATCGCCAGAGACATGGAGTTCGACGAGGTGGGCATGCTCACCAGCGTGTCGGATTATCATATCTACCTTAAACTCGGGAAGGATCGTCGTCAGGCCATGGACGACTATCTGCGCATCGTGGAACGCGCCCTGGAATGGGGCATCGTGCCCCGCTGCCACTTCGAGGACATCACCCGCGCGGACATTCACGGCTTCTGCCTGCCCTTTGCCTCGCGCCTCATGGAGCTGGCCCGTCAGGCCTCCATGCCCGTCAAGATCCGCCTCTGCGATACCATGGGCTTCGGCGTTCCCTATGCCGGTGCCGCGCTTCCCCGTTCGGTGCAGGGCATCGTGCGAGCCTTCACCGATGAGGCCGGCGTTCCCGGCCAGTGGCTGGAATGGCATGGTCACAACGATTTCCACAAGGTGCTCGTCAACGGTGTGACCGCATGGCTGTACGGCTGCGCTTCCGTCAACGGCGCGCTTCTCGGCTTCGGTGAACGTACGGGCAACACTCCCGTGGAAGCGCTGGTCATGGAATACATTTCGCTGACCGGCAACGACGATGTGGCCGATACCACCGTGATTTCCGAAATCGCCGAGTATTTCGCCAAGGAACTGGAATACACCATTCCTCCGAACTATCCGTTTGTCGGCAGCGACTTCAACGCCACGAGCGCGGGCGTGCATGTGGACGGCCTGTCCAAGAACGAAGAAATTTACAACATCTTCGATACGGCCAAGATTCTCAACCGTCCCGTGCCCATCATCATTACCGACAAGTCCGGCCGGGCCGGCGTGGCCTACTGGATCAACAGCAATCTCGAGCTGGATGAGGAGAGAAAGGTCACCAAGAAGCATCCTGCCGTGGGGCAGATCTACAATGCCATCATGCAGGCCTACGAGGCGGGACGCAATACCTCCTTCTCCAACAAGGAAATGCTGGCTCTCGTCAAGCACTACATGCCCGAACTCTTTGTTTCCGAGCTGCAGAAGCTCAAGAGAGTGGCCAGCCGCCTTGCTTCCGGCATCATGACGCGTCTTGCCGAGGCCTGTCGCGCCAGCCGTACGGAGCAGGAACGCTGCGATGCCATGCAGAGCTTCGCCGATCATTATCCTTATATTCAGTTCATCACGCTCACCGATGCCAAGGGCAAGCTGCTTCAGGCCGTGGTGACCGACGAGGCCAATACCGACAAGTACGGTCATCTGCCCGATCCCGGATACGATTACTCCGACAGAATCTGGTTCAAGATGCCCATGCGCGACGGCGGACTGCACGTTACCGACCTGTACCAGTCCCAGTACACCGGTGCGCTCATTCTCTCCGTTTCGCAGGCCGTCACGGATGAAAAGGATGAAATCGTGGGCGTGCTTTGCGGAGATATTCAGCTCGAAGAAATTCTCAAGCATACCGAAGATCTGGAGGCCGAGGAAAAGGACGCCGAAGCGCAGGCCTAGGATTCGCCCTTTGTTGCGGGCCATGCGTGCTCCGTTTTTGGAATGAGGAGCATGCATGGCCCGGCTCTTGTTTTCCGTGCATCTTCCACCTGCAACCATGAGGAGTTTTTCATGCGGCCCATTACTACGTCGCTTTTTTCTCTGTTCAAGGTCGGGCCGGGACCGTCGAGTTCCCACACCATAGGCCCCATGACGGCCGGTCGACTTTTCTCCCAGACCTGTGCGGAACTTCCCCGGGAGCTTCTGGTTCGCGCCGCCCGCATACGGGTTCGCCTTTTCGGTTCGCTGAGCGCTACGGGTGCCGGACATGGTACCGACGCGGCTGTCGTGGCCGGCATTCTCGGCGTGAAGCCGGAAGATTGTCCTTCCGGTTTTCTGACCAGACTTTCCGACAATCCTTTTGAGCAGCATCGTGTGGAGATGGGCGACGCGTCCGTCATGATTTCGCTTGCCGATATTGTGCATGATGCCGTCATTCACGACTATCCTTACAGCAACACGCTTGTGGCGCAGCTGCTCGATGCCGGCGGTGAAGTGCTTTTTGAAAAGGCCTACTATTCCGTCGGCGGCGGTTTCGTACAGTGGGACGGCTGGAAGGCTCCGGAGCAGGGCGAGCCAGTTTATCCTTACAGCAACATGAAGGAACTGCGGCAGATCGTCCGCAGCCAGGGCCTGAACCTCTACGAGATCATGCTTGCCAATGAAATGGCCATTACGGGAGCGTCACGTCCGGCCATCATCGACGGCCTGAATAATATTCTGGACAGAATGGAGGAGTCCGTCCGGCATGGACTCGACGGCAGCGGCTATCTTGCCGGTCCGCTCAAGGTGGAACGTAAGGCGCATATGCTGCTCGAACGTGCGCGGGCCCTTCATTTTTCCCCCGTCAAGTTTCTGGCGGGACTTAATGCCTACGCCTTTGCCGCTTCCGAGGAAAATGCCTCGGGCGGCGTCATCGTCACGGCGCCGACCTGCGGTTCTGCCGGTGTCATGCCCGCCCTCGTCTACGCCATGCGTCACGACATGTTCATCGGCGACAGAGCCATCCGCGAAGGTTTTCTTGCCGCAGCCGCCGTGGGTTTCATTGCCAAGCACAACGCCAGCATCGCAGGCGCGGAAGTCGGCTGTCAGGGCGAGGTCGGCGTGGCTTCGGCCATGGCCGCGGCCATGTTCACCGATGCGCAGGGCAATCCTTCCCGTTATGTGGAAAATGCTGCGGAAGTTGCCCTGGAACATCATCTCGGCATCACCTGCGATCCCGTGGGAGGCTATGTCCAGATTCCCTGTATCGAGCGCAATGCCATGGGAGCGGTCAAGGCGTTCAACGCCTCCCTCATCAGCACGGGTACCAGTCCTGAAGCGCATCGTGTTTCTCTGGACGCCGCCATTGCCGCCATGGCCGAAACCGGCAAGGAAATGAGCCACAAGTTCAAGGAAACCTCCATGGGCGGTCTTGCCGTGAGCATGGTGACCTGCTGAGTCCGGATCGGGGGGATGCAGACTCGCTTTGAGTCGGCGGCTGATATGCTCTTCTGTTCTGTGCATGTCTCGGTAGCGCATGCGACGGTATGGATCCGGCATGACGGTGGTCCGCAGTCCGCTGTGCATGGATGAACCGGTCCTGATGCAGAGCACGGATATTCCCCGAACATACGGTCGGAAGGCCTTGCCTTGTCAGTCCTGTATGAAAAAGCTATAGTGCCCCCCAAAGGAGCAGATTATGTCTTTATTTCGCCATATATGTCTGACTGTCGTGCTGCTTGCCGGAAGCGTTTTTGCCGGAGCAGCACAGGCTGCGCCCGCGGCAGATCCCGCGGCGCAGCTGGAGGCCCTTCTCAAGGAGCATCCTGAACTGATTTTGAACGTGCTGAAGGATCACAGCGAAGAAGTGCTTGATATTGTTCAGCAGGGATCGGATAAGCGTCGGCGTTCCGTTCTGCTTCGCCAGTGGGAGGATGAGATCAACCAGCCCAAGCAGGTGGCGATTGAAGGTCGTCCTGCCGGCGGTACTGAGAATGCTCCCGTCACCATCATTGCCTTTTCCGATTTCCTCTGCACGTACTGCCATCAGGCTGCCTACACCGTGGGCAACATCATGAAGCGGTATCCCGGCAAGATCCGCCTCATTTTCAAGCAGATTCCCAAAACTCAGTCCGGACGCATCGCCGGTGAATGGTTCATTGCCGCTTATCAGAAGGATAAGGCCAAGGCCTGGAACATGTATGCGCTCATCTTTGACCGGCAGAAGCAGGTGGAAGATGATCCGCTCGTCTCTCTGCGTGCCATTGCCGCCGAGGCTGGCTTTGATGCCAAGGCGCTGGAAGCCGACGTGAAGAGCAAGGCCAAGGAACTGGATGCGCTGCTTGCCGGGGATGCGGCTGATGCCAGTGCTCTCGGATTTGTCGGTACGCCGTATTTTCTTGTGAACAACATGGTCCTGCGCGGCGCTCTCCCCATGGAGAACTTCATCGACGCCGTGGATATGGCCCTCAAGCATACGGCGGCGAAGTAACATCATGCTTGTAGTTTCCGATCCGAAAGCGCTTCGCGAACAGGGAGCGTGGACTTCTTGTGCGGCCACTGTCGGCAATTTCGACGGCGTTCATCTCGGTCATCAGGCGCTTCTGCGCCGTACGGTGGAAAAGGCGCGGGAGCTGCAGGTTCCGGCCGTGGCCGTGACGTTTGATCCCCATCCCGTGTCGGTACTTTCGTCGAGCGCCCCGAAGGAGCTGTGTTCCACGGCTCAGCGTCTGGAATATATGGACAAACTGGGCCTGGATGCCGTGCTGCTGCTCCCCTTCACCAGAGAGCTGGCTTCGGAAACCTCCGAACAGTTCTGCCGCCGGGTACTTCTGGAAGGGCTGGGCGTTCGGGAGCTGTTTGTCGGCTATGATTTCCGCATGGGCAGTGATCGGGCCGGCGCCGATGCTTTGCGAAAGGTGATCCCGTCCGTATCGCAGGTACAGGCTGTATTAAAGGATGGTGCTCCCGTCAGTTCCACCCGGATCAGAAAGGCGCTTGCGGAAGGGAGACTTGACGAAGCAAACAGCCTGCTTGGCCGTTCTTTTTCCGTGCAGGGCGAAGTCGTGCACGGCGAGGGGAGAGGCGGGCCGCTGCTGGGGATTCCTACGGCCAATCTCGACGTTTCTCACACGCAGGCCATGACCGCTCCTGCTGTGTACGCAACTTCGGCGCGTCTTCTGGATGGCGAAGGGGCCGGAGAGTGGCACATGTCCGTCACGAGTTTCTGCAAGAATCCTACCTTTGACGGCGCCGCGCTTACACTGGAAACGCACATCATGGATTTTTCCGGCGATATCTACGGACGGAATCTTGAAGTGCGCTTTCTGGCGCGACTCAGGCAGGATCGCCGCTTTGACGGGCTCGATGCGTTGATTGCGCAGCTTCATGCTGATATGGATGAGAGAAGGAATCTTCCGCTGTAAGTCGTCCTGGACAGAATCCGATGCGGATGTGAGCTTGGCCGGGAATGTTCGGAGTTCATTCTTCCGGTACTCTTCGCTATTGCTCCGACATCATGTTTTCGGAATATATGGGTGAAATATACTTCGGATTTTTACCTTTTTACCTGAAGAAGTAGGATTCTTCTGCAGAGCGGTTTTACGACATTCCTCTACTGTTGCCTGAGGGGAAAAAAGGCTTGCCCGAAGGCCGTTCTTCGTGTACAACACTCCGTTGTGGAAAGGTAGCGAAGAGGCCGTAACGCGCTCGACTCGAAATCGAGTTATCGGTGATGAGCCGGTACGTGGGTTCGAATCCCACCCTTTCCGCCATTTAGAGTGCATTAGTTTTTTGTGGAGCAGTAAACTTCCGCAAAAAGTTGCATGATAAATCAAGAAAAAGCCCTGTCTGTTTAAAAAAACGACAGGGCTTTTTCTTGTATGGGACGCCAACAGATTTTAAAGAAGTTTTTTGTTGCAGGTGGAAGGGTACAGGTATGAGACATATCTCTGCCTTTATATAATGACAGGCTGTTTTTTGATGGAAAAGCTGAGGGTGAACATGGACGTTGACAACGGGCAATGCGTATTGTTGCATGGCACGCATATGGCAACCGTTTTTCATATTTTTAAAGTTTTTTCAGCCTGTTGATGTTTGATATCATTTAAAATTTATTATATATGAAGCGTGAGTAAATGCTGTATAATGTTAATGCCTGAAAAAGACTCGATTGACTTTTTACAGCTTCAGAGGTTGAAATGTTTCGCATTGTAAAAAATGAAAACGAATTATCATTATTTTCACCAGGATTCTTTTTTTATAAAGATGAAGTGCTCTTTCTTGATGAAAAAGCAAAGGTGATATTTAATATCGAAGAAAGCCCGGTTTCGATTAATAATTTTTTGTGCGTTCTTGATGACTCGTCAAGCTGTCTTTTTTCTAAAATATTAAAAGGTAATGAAACGGGCGATGTTATCATTATCAATGCCATGGTTAAAAAAGATGGCGTATGCAAGGCGGTTCTTATTCAAGGATCTGTCATTGAACGTGACGTGAAAGGGAGCGCCGTATATTTTTCCGGATACTGTGTGGAAGTGAAAAATGAGTTTTCCGTTCCACGAATATATAATTCTTCAGAAATAGGCCTGTGGGAGTGGAACGGCGTTTCAGGAAAATGTAATTTTTGCCAGAATTATCATGCCATGCTCGGGTACGACTGGCCTTCCGAAAAGCTGCCCGATACGTTTGGAGGCTGGAAAAAACTGGTACACCCCGATGACATGGAGGCCATCATTTTTCAGGAAAAGCTGTCCATCAATCCCGAGGTGGGAGATAAGTTTGAGTGCTTTGTGAGACTCCGGCACAAAAACGGAGAGTACATCTGGACAATTGGAAAGGGTTTCGTCGCGCAGCGCGACCATCTGGGCCGGGCAATATCCATACGCGGAACCAATCAGAATATCGATATTGTACAGAAGAACTATGAGGGCGTTCTGGAGAGGAGTTTTCGTGATCCTTTGACGGGATGCTACAACCGTGAATTTTTTAGAAACTATTGGGACAGAATCAAAAGCGAAAGTTCATTGCCTATCAGCTTCCTTTACATAGATATCAATGGGCTGAAAATGATTAATGATATTCTCGGACACGACTTCGGAGATAGAGTCATTATCAGGTTGGTTGATATTATCGAAGCTGTTATTCAAATGCCTAAATATATCATTCGGATGGGAGGCGATGAGTTTTTGGTGGTCCTCCCCGAATGCAGTATGGAGCTGATTGCTGAATGTGAGAAAAACCTGAATAAGTATATGAAATTAAAAAATGAATCGAAAGACATTCCCGTTCTGTTTTCCACGGGTGCAGCTTCTATGTATGGGAACGATGAGCTGCTGATTGAAAAAATCAACGCTGCGGAAAGGAATATGCAGAAAAATAAAACTCTTTCCCGGCATGAAAATCTTGTTTTTTTGAAGTCCTATATCGAGACAATAAAAGAAGGGGCAGCCACGTCCTATCTGGATTCCCGTATTTTTCTGTGAGGGGGGCCGAGGAGATTCATCAGTAAAATGCGGGAGCGCGCCATTTTGCTGATAGCTTCTTTTCAGTGTGCGCTGACGGGAAAATGCAAAAAGCTCTCTCGGGATCACCATGGACGCTCATGCTTACAGTTCAGTCGCCTCCATTCTGGAGGGTGAACAGACATTGCCGAAAAGCAAAGAGAATGCGGGTAGAGCAGGGAATCCCTGTGGGCTATGAGTTTTCACTGGGGCTTGTTTTTAGTCCCTTGAAAGAGCCCATGGGCAAGAGTCGCTGTTTTCTTGGCTGAAAGTATTCAGTACGTAAAAATATTAAGATGCCTGGGGTTCTGTCTGTTCAGATTTGAAACAGACATTGGCAGTTGTTCATCTGTCCACTATGCGTGTAGACGTAACGCGGTATGAGAATATAAGATCGCGCTGCGTATGTTTCCCAAAACAGGATCTTTGAATTATTGTTTTTACCGGGCAGACAATTTTGTTCGGTGCTGACAATTGAGTTATTCTGAGGGGAAGTCAGCGGGGAATGTTGCTTGGGCTGACGTAATTCTTGATCCTCCTGAAAGTCCCTGTCAGGTTGTTTATGTGCGCAGTAGAAACGCAATAGGTGTTTTTTGATAAGAAAATGATCAATCACACTAAGTAATGAACAAGGCCCGTCTCTTCAAGAGATGGGCCTTGTTCATTACTGTATTATAATTGATTTGTTTTCTGTACGCCTTCTATTGCTGTATAGGGATCTGAGTATGAGGTCATATTTTTACTGAAAATATCCAGATTTTTTTCATAGACAGGAGTCTGTATGTCGGCAATTCCCAGCAGGGAATGGAAGAGATAATCATGCGAGCATGGCGTGGAAACATTTCTTTGGGCTTGTTCTATTTTTTGAGAACGGTTTTCATCTGCTAAAAATTTTGGTGAAGCATACAGCATAAACGGAATCCAGCGGAGCTCGGGATGATCCATGAGTTCCGGACTATGGCCACGTGCTCCGCGCAGTCTGTCTCCGTGATCTGCCGTAATAATGAGGATCGCATTTTTGTCCTGGAGGTTTTCCACCAAGCCTGCCCAGTAACTGTCAGTAGCGCGTATGGAGTTGTCATACGAATTGATGAGGGATTCATCCGAACAGTCGGCCACACTGAATGAGGAGCAGATGGGGGTATAGAGTCTGAACTGATCTGCGTAGCGATGTTCCGGATTTATATGACTGCCGAAGCTGTGCAGAATAACGAGGGTATCTTGTTCCGGCATGGCCAGTATCTCTTCAAGCATGGGAAGGAGATCCGAGTCCTGTATGCGGGCCCCTATGCTGTGAACGGACGGATGCGTCCGGTAGATTTCACTTTCTTTGGCAATGGAGGCCACGGGGGTTTCTCCAGTGGCCATGGCCCCCTGATTGGTCAGCCAGACCGTTCGGAAGCCGGCTTTACGAAAAAGGCTGATGACGGATTTTTCTGTCAAGGCGGGGGACGTGTCCCGAACGGTTGCTCGCGTCAGCATTCTTGTCACGGATTCCGTAGTTCCGGCACCCGCACTGTAACACTGTTCAAAAACAAGGAAGGGAAGATGTTCGGCAAGGGGCGTCGTTTCACGAGGGTAACCGTACAGGGAAAGATGGTCAGCTCTCAGGGATTCTCCGAGTGAGAGTACTATTGTAATCGGGGCACGGTCTTTTTTTTGATATGTTACAGCTCCGGGAAGTTCCGTTCTATTCTCAAACATATCTTTCATACGCCACTGCTGCTTGACGGAATGCCCGAAATGGGAAAGGTATCCTGCGGGCATAGGATGCTTTCCTTTCATTTCAACAGGCTGAAACTCCTTGGCGGCAACGCATGCGCCTATGAAAACAAGCAGCATTCCCCAGGAGAAGAGTGTTGCTCTGGGCGGAAATTTTTTCAGAGCCAGAATTGTACAGAATGTGCCGAAGGCAAGAGAGAGCAGGAGAAAGGGGCTGACTACGCCCATGGCTTCATGAATATTCGTATTCCATAGAAGTGCAAACATATCCTTGCTTTGTACATAGCCAAAGGAAAGTGAAAAATACAATACTATGGAAGAAGAAATCAAAACAAAGCCTTCGAGAAATTTTCCTAATTTCCCAAGAAGACAGAATCCATAAAATATCGTTATACTATATATGAGAGATATGATGATGGCTTTCAAGATGAGTAAATCTTCATTTTTGAAAAGCATAATATAATATGGTGTATTTGCAAGCATAGTATATAATATGCCGCAAATAACAGAATATTGAATTCTTTGTACATCTATAAATTTTCCTATTGCTGACATGACTTTCTCCCCTTGAATGATGTTTTTTAAATGCTATATAAAAATAATTATCTGAAAAAATGAAATAAATTTTTTGTGTATTATTTATGGAATATCTTGATGAATATTCAAAACTGGAGCGTATATACTACTATATACTTTTTCTGGCAAGTCGGCATGGATTTTCAAGGGATGTAAGAGAATCTGCTTTTGCTGATACAGTATCTGACTGCGCTGTCTTTTTTGAGGAAAAGTCAACTAATTTACCGGATTCCAGATAGTTCGATGGAGCGTCCATCTCTTGTCCCTTGTCTCTGGACAGGTCTCCGGGCAGTTTCGTTCTGCATAAGAGCGGGGATACGTGGCTTCGACGGGATTCGTTCCTTTCGAGCTTTTGTGATGACAGCCCTGAGCATTCTGAGAGGAGATTCAATCTTCCTCAGTCTCTACCGTTTGCAGACGGGCTATGCGCGTGCAGGATTGTTGCAGTAATGTCATCTTTTCCGGATGGCATCAGATCTGACCAAGGCTCTGCAACCTTGTTTCCACCGCTTCTATTGTCGGTTCGATGACATCGGGATACTCGTCGTCACGGGTGGCGATCTGAGGCGCATTCAGACCATGTCCCGTCAGATTGCATACCGTTACTCCGGGATGTTCGAATCCGGGAAGTTTCAGTAGCTTGTCCAGCGCAGCTATGCTCACGGCTCCGGCAGGCTCCACAAACAGCCCTTCCGTACGGCCGAGTTCGCGAATGGCGCAGAGAAATTCTTCGTCCGTCACTTCCAGCATGGTGCCGCCGGTGCTGCGGACCGCCTGAAGGCAGTATTTTCCCCAGTAGGGACTGTTGTTCATGATGGCATCTGACAGGGAAGGCTTCTTCTCGATGGGGACGACGGTGTCTCTCTCGTTACGGAATGCCGCGGTAACAGGATTGCAGGCAGCTAACTGTACGCCGACGATGCGGGGCATGTGGTCGATGATGCCTGCGGCCAGCATTTCGGAGAATCCGTCAAAGGCGGCGACCATGCCGGCACCGCCGCCGCAGGGGAGGAGCAGGGTATCGGGCGCGCGGCCGAGCTGTTGCACTATGCCGTAGACAAAGGTGCGTTTGCCTGCAACGTGGTAGGGATTGGGACCTCCGCACAGATACCAGCCTTTTGACTGTGCCACTTCCGTGCAGATACGGCTGGCGGCAGCCATGTCGCCGTTGATGCGGATGACGGTGCCGCCATAGACGAGGCTTTTGAAAATTTTGGCGGCGGAAACCTGCTTCTGTACGAAGACTATGGAGTGAAGACCGGCACGGGAACCGTAGGCGGAAATACTGGCGGCGTTGTTGCCTGAAGAGGAGAGGCAGACGGTACGGCAGCCTCGTTCGATGGCTTTCAGCACACAGAGCGAGGATCCTCTATCTTTAAGGGAAAGTGTCGGGCCCTGTTCCACTTTGAAGTAGAGCTCGGGAATACCTCTTTTCTGACCATAACGATTGGAACGAAGAAGAGGCGTTTCCGTTTCCCCCAGACTCACGCGATCAATGAGAGTCTCGTCGGATATCGGCAGAATGGAACGCCACTGATACAGGTAGGAGCGAGCATCATAGGCGGGCATGCCGTGTTTTAGAGCTTCTCTTATGGACTCTGCCTGGAATTCCACCCGTAATGGAGCTCCGCATTTCGGGCAGGTCAGAGAAAATTCAGACTCGGCAAGTGTTGTTCCACAGTCGCGGCAGACAAGGGCTGAGCACCTAGCATTCATACGACTCTCCTGAGTAAGAATGGTTGCGGAGCGTGAATGAGGGGGAACTTTTGAAGAAAGAGTGTATGGAATAAAAAAATCGCATGTCAATATTTGCCGACGGATTTCTGTCGACAATCATTACCCTTGAAAGATGCTCCAGTCTGGGAATTCAGCCTCCAGGCAGGAAATGCTCAGGTCGATGACAGAGCTTTTCGTACAACCTGCGCGGCATCGGTATCGTCGCCGTTGCTGCGGGCATGGGAAACGGGGCAGTGACGACATTGCACGTTCTTTGACGGTAGTGCTGCGGATGCTTATAGTCTTCCTTGTCCTCGGAGAGCGTCTGGCAGCCGTTCGGCAGTATACGCAGCGAGATGCCGAAGATGAGCAGGGCGAACCGGAGAAGGTACGCTTTGTTGAGTAGTTAAGGCGTGGTCCGCAATGCGGTATGCGGCTCCGAATCATATTTTCCGGAGAGAATACATTTTTACGTTCAGACAGGGCTGTCCCATTGACGAAGTCGCGTCAGCCTGCCCACAATAAAGATTACTTTCAAAAAGGAGAGGGATGGTATGGCAAATATGAAAGCTGTATACCTTGGCGATCTGCGTGTGGAATGCACTCATATCGCGAGTGGAACAACGATCGTCACCGACGCTCCGGTAGACAACAACGGCAAGGGCGAGGCCTTTTCTCCCACCGATCTGTGCGCTACCGCGCTGGCTTCGTGCTGCATGACCATTATCGGAATTTATGCAAAAACACATGACATCGACGTGACCGGAACGTCCATTGAGATCACCAAGATCATGAGCGCGGATCCCCGGCGCGTCGGCAGAATCGAAATCACTTTCGATATGCCCGATAGGGAATATCTGCCCCGTCAGAAGGCGGCCATTGAAAACTGTGCCCACACCTGTCCCGTTCATCTGAGTCTGCATCCCGATGTGGAGCAGGTATTTAAGTTCAACTGGAAAAAGTAAGACAATAATCAGGAGGTAACTGTCATGAAAAACGTTATTTTTTCCGCCGATGCTCCTGCCGCCATCGGTCCTTATTCTCAGGCCATCAAGGCGGGCAACGTTGTTTATCTGTCCGGCCAGCTCGGTATGAATCCTGCCACGGGAGAACTGGTTTCCGATGATGTGCGGGAACAGACCGTCAGAGCTCTGCAGAATATGAAGGCTGTGCTTGCTGCGGCCGGTGCCGGTCCTGAAAATGTGGTGAAAACCACGGTTTTTCTGACGGACATGGCTGATTTCCAGATCGTCAACAGCGTCTACGCCGAAACTTTTTCTTCCGACGCTCCCGCCCGTTCCTGCGTTGCCGTTGCCGCTCTTCCCAAAGGTGCCCGGGTGGAAGTCGAAGCCGTGGCCGTACTGTAGTGCAGTTTCTGAAATTGTTCTCGTTCGATAAACGGCTGTACGGGGGGCTGATCCGCGATAATGCGGAAAGGCCAGCCTCTTGACCTCTCGGATACACAGTTTTTCGCCGCATTTCTTCGGAATTGCGGCTTTTTTATTCTCAGCGCCGGAATGTGCCGCATAGATGATAAACGTATCAAGCATCCATCGCGGTGGGGCCCACAGAATGTATGGGCGGGCTATGTCGGAGACACCATGGGACAGAAGGGGGAAAGAGCAGCCCGGAGATCCCGGTCCGGAGAATTACTGAGACGTTCGGCTGAAGCTGGAGGGGGGGAACGCGATGCCGGTATGATGGAAGGTGATGTTATCGTCGAAGTAGTAATCTCAACCCTTGTGCTGTTCAGCTTACAGCGTACTGCTGGATGAGAGGAGTAAGCGCATGCCTGAATCTGAGGGCTGGCTTTATGAGTCCGATATTGCATCGGGCCGAAGGGCCTAAGGTTTTGTAAAAATGGGACCTGAGCGTCTTCCCCCATTCTGTTTTTGTTTCAGAACGGTGGGGAATCATCGAGAGGCATGAGGGGAATGCGATAAACGGTTTTGACGGCAAAGACCGAGGCGGGGGGCTGTGCAAAACTGGAATCCGCCGTCTGATTGCTGCGTTTTCCGGTGCGCTCATGAAGAAACGTATGGCGAGGATATCTTTCAGATAAGGGCTTATGCCGTGGCTTTCCGATATATGCATTGACAGATGCCTTCGTGTACTTATCTGACTTTTAATTATCCCATAAGGAGCGCTTACCATGAAAGTTACGACAAGAAATATTCTGGATGGTGTTGTCACCGCTGTGAAGAAAGGTGCCGTCAATGACGAAATTGCCATTGATCTCAAGGGGGGACTCAAGGTTTCTGCCATTGTTACGGACAAGAGCACGGAAACGCTTGGTCTTTGCCCCGGCCGTGAAGTACTGGTCATGGTGAAGGGCGTGAACGTACTGCTTGCGCGAGATGTGGACGGTTATGTGCTGTCTTCCCGCAATATGCTGCCCGGCGTCGTGAAGCAGGTCAAAAAGGGAGAAATCATGGCCAGCGTTGCCGTGGAGCTGGACAACGGCGATCGCCTTACTTCCGTATGCACGGTGGACAGTGCGGATGACGCCGGTATTACCGAAGGCGTTCGTGTCCAGGCAGCCATCAAGGCGCCGCATGTTATTCTTGCTGTAAAGCAGTAGGGTGTTTCGCAGAGAACTGGTTTTCCCGTCAAAATTCCGGCCCCGTTTTCCCAGTTATGGGAAAACGGGGCTTTTTTGTCCGGTGGAGAAGATGCTGAAAATCAGAGGGCTCCGGGAAAGGAGGATTTTGTCGTGCGGCACGACGGATTCCGAGGGACAAGGGGGAAAGCGCATGGAGTAGAAATGATTAGGAAAAAAAGAACATGGCTTTGCCTGAAGTGACGGATAGAAAGCCTTGAAGATCCGTTTTTATCAGGAAAAGGGAAGAAAAAATACGGGAGAACGCATTCGGTTCGATAATTTCTCCATAAAACAAGCGATGATTTTATGATGTATGGGATATGTTATTTATTGATATTATTATAAATAATATATTTTTAGCCTTTGCAGAGTCTGCGCGGAACGGAATATTACAGGTTAGTTTTTACGATAATATATTGAAATAAAATGATAAAAACAGTTTGTGCGTCTCAGGGGGGAAAGATTTGTGCATGAAAACAGAGGAAATTCGAGATGTCGAAATAAGAATAAAATTTTTTTTACTTCAATAAAATCAGTATGCTGTCTCTATTTATTCATATTACCTACATGATTATTTATGATTTTTTTATCAAGCGGAGTAGCAAGGTCGTTCTCGTGGAAAAAGAGGGGTTTTCCACAGGTGTTATTTAACTCTTTTTTTCAAAGGAATGACAGGGATGAAAAAGCTCGCTACTCTTCTTCTGGCTGCCGGCATGGTTGTCGCCGCATCCGCTCCCGCTTCTGCCGTCGATGTGAAAATGGACGGCGAGTACATGTTCAGCTTTATCTCCGGTGAAAGATTCGGTGCTGCTGACAACTTCGACCGTGCCGGTCAGCGTCTGCGTCCAACTTCGACCGTGCCGGTCAGCGTCTGCGTCTCGGCATGACCTTTACCGCTTCCGAGAATGTTTCCGGTTACCTGCAGCTGCAGGCCGGTATCGGCGGCGAAAATGATGCTGCTGCTTACGACTGGGGCACCAGCAACAACGCCAATACGAAGATCGGCGTTCGTCAGGCTTATATCGACTGGATGATTCCTCAGACCACCGTCAAGGTTCGTATGGGTAAGGTGCTTGCCGGTCTTCCTTTCGACGCCATGGGCAAGTGCGTGGTCATGGGCCCGAACCTCAACCGTGACGCTGTGATTCTTTCCTCGCCCGTGACCGATTGGCTCAACATGAGCGCGTTCTGGGTGCGTGCTTCTTATAAGAATGACGGTACCAACGATACCTCCAAGTCCAAGAAGTCCGATCTGTTTGCCACCATCGCCAACATGAAGTTCGACGGCCTCACCCTCGATACTTATCTGATGTACGGTGCCCTTGACGGCGAAGCCACGCTGCTCGGCTCTTCCGACGGCAACCATCTGGCTACCGGCAACGGTTACTGGGGCGGCGCTTCTGCGGCTCTGACTTATTTTGATCCCTTCGTGTTCAAGATCTCCGGTTCGTACGGAACCTTCAACTATACGGGCCTCGCGAGCGACGGCACCAATCCTAATGACCGCGCCGGCTGGTATGTGCAGACCAAGGCGTCCTACGCTACCTCCTTCGGTACTCCCTTCGTTGCCGCCTGGTACGGCTCCGGTGACGATGCCGATGCTCAGTATCTCCGCCAGAACTGGATCCCCACTGCCGGCGGTCGTTTCCACCCCACCTTCGGTTTTGCTGATGGCCAGTACGGCCTGTTCGGCAGCCTTGGCCGCCACAACATTGCGGGTACCTGGGGTGTGCAGACCGGTATTGAAGAGGTCAGCTTCCTCGAAGATCTGACCCATACCTTTACCGTCACTCTGTTCAAGGGCACCAACAATAGCGACAACATTTACGATGTTGCTACGGAAAAGCCTTATAACTACATGACCTACAGCGATACCGCCGTTGAGTTCGACCTCAACAGCACCTATATGATCTACAAGAACCTGTCCGCCAACCTCCAGCTGGCTTACATCATCAATGATTTCAGCGAAAGCGACCACGCCGCTTATGCTAAGGACAATACGATGGACGAGAACGGCTGGAGCGCCGCTCTTTCCTTCGCCTATAAGTTCTAATGCGCTGCTGGCTTAGTCTGTAAACATTGGCCGGATAAGGGAGAGGATGATCTTCATCCTCTCCCGCTTTTTTTTTAATTTATCGGCCAAAGATAGCCCCGAGCGTGTTGAAAAGTGTGTTGCGGAACGGACAGGGGCAGCCCTCTGGAGAAAGGGGGCTCGAAGGATGATTTTGGATTATCGGCGGTTCGGAACGTTTTTATGGGCAGAGACGGACCGGGCGAAGATAAGACTCATGCATCCATTTGCTTGCAATCGGCATAAAAAGCGCGAGAGGGACTCTGGGGGCTATAAGAAAATGCTCCGCAATGTGACCGTAGATAGAGGACTGTGCAAAGAAGAGAGGCGGCTCCGGTTCGGACGATATTGAGCAAAGCATGTCGATATCGTAGGGAGCGAGAATCCGGGAGCGGCATAAAAAAGGCGCCGACAGCATGTGCTGTCGGCGCCTTGGCGTTCTGTCGGTGACTTTACAATGAAATCGACCGGCAGGGTATCAGATCCTTATGCAATGGCGATGGTCTTCTTTTCAGGAGTCTTGCGTTCGGGAGCCTTGGGGAAGGAAATCTTCAGAATGCCGTCTTCAAACGAGGCGGAAACGTCCTTCGCTTCAAGTTCTTCGCCGACATAGAAGCTGCGGCTGCATTCGCCGCTGTAGCGTTCACGCCGCAGGTACTGGCCGTTCTTGTTTTCCTCGTCCTTGTTCAGCGCCTTTGCCGCGCTGATGGTAAGATAACCGCCGTCCAGTTCGATATTGACTTCGTTCTTCTTGAAGCCGGGCAGATCAATGTCCAGCTCATAGGTGTTTTCCAGTTCCCGAACGTCGGTCTTCATCAGATTCTTTGCGTTCTTTCCGAACAGGGGATCATGTCTGTTGAAAGCGGGCATAAAGGGGTCACCGAAAAAGTCATCGAAAAGTCTTTCACCAAAAATACTGGGCAACATAATAAAACCTCCAATCATGGACAGAATTCAATGCATCATAATGAGTGAAATCATCACATAAGGATTTCGAGGTATGTTAATTGCTGACATTGTGATGCATGACTCTGTTTTTTATACATACACTATGAAATGGTGCCATCCTGAAAAGGATACACTTTAGATAGTGACGAATTTCTGCTTGTCAACGGATTCAGAAAAAAAAGATTAATTTTTTCTCGAGAAGGATAAGGAGCGAAAAGAGAAGTTCGGTGGGATTTGGTCGCTCAAGCCGCACGCTACCCGGAGGACTTTGAGGGCGCTGGGAGAGCGCGGCACCGTGTGGTCGGAGTCGCTCTGAAAGGCTCAGGCTCCTCGCCGGGCAGGCAGGGAATGACCGATACGTAGAATCCGCAGGGAAATCATGGCAAACGAGCCGCTCCTCCAGCATAGTCGGAAAAGACGCGGATATCGAAGGGAATGGCATCTCATATCCCGCACGGAAAGGAGGAGTTATGGCGAGGCTTGGCTTTTTCATGCTGAAAATCGACAGGAGGGCGTACAGGAAACCTGCGGCATGGTGTCTGTCTGTTCTGACAGCTGTCGCGATTGCCGGAGGATTGACGCATCCTTGTCGGTCGCTGGCGACGGATCTCACGGGGAACGGCAGCGCTTTGGTGACTTCGGGAGATTCCTATGACTATGTGTACGGAAGATACGCCCGTGGAGGAGATGCCGTAGCCAGCGGAAGTCTGGTCAATGTCACCGGAGGAACGGTGTCCATGGATCTGTACGGCGGTTCTGCTCTGAGCCGCAACGGCGGGGCCGAGGCCATGAACAACAAGGTTCTGATCAGCGGAGGCTTGTCGGGCTTCAACGACAATATTTACGGCGGCTACGCCAGAAGTTATGTCAGCGGCGCCGCGGCTGACGGCAACAGTGTGACGCTGGACGGATCGCTCCGCTTCGGCCCCTGGGTTCAGGTGTTTGGAGGATATGCAAGAATCTCCGGAGGCTCAGGTCGAGTCGAGGCGCTGAATAATGCCGTAAGCATCGGTGGCAGCGCTGCATTGAATTTCGTCGTCGGTGGTGAAGCGTACGGAGAAAGTTCCGCTCAGGCCTCGGCCCTCGCCGCAGGTAACGCCGTCAGGCTTCGCGGCGGACTCTCTGCACTGACATACGGCGGCTATGCCGTTTCTCAGGGGGATGCCGCGGCACTGGGCAATACGGTACTGGTGGACGGAGGGCAGTTTGGAGACATCGTCGGTGGTGAGGTGCACAGCTATGTCGGGGCAGCCTCTGCTGAGGGAAATGTTGTGGCTGTTTCCGGCGGCAGCGGTACGGGCAATGTGGTCGGGGCCTCCGTGCAGGGCGATGCCGGTACGGCTTCGGCAGAAAATAATGTGGTGAGCATCTTTCATGCAGAAGTGGGGGGAAACGTCAGCGGCGGTTTTGCCCCGGAAAGTGACGTGGCTGCCGAGGTAAAGCGCAATACTGTAGTCATAGGCAGCGGAGCCGTGATTTCGGGCGATGCCGTGGGCGGAGCCGTGACGGGAACGACACCGGGCAGTGCGGCAGATGAGAATATCGTGGCGGTGGTCGACGGCGGTGTGGTGAAAGGCGATGTCTTCGGAGGCATCGTGGAGGCGGAAAACGCTTCGGCAAGCGGCAACACGGTGCTGATCCGCAGGGCTTTTGTCTCGGGAAATGTCTATGGCGGCGACGGAGGATCCGGCAGTACGGTATCGCGCAATAACGTCATCATAGGAGAGGGGGCCTCGTTTTCTTCCTCTACGTCGGTGTTCGGCGGATACGCGGGCGGCTCTCCTGTGGATGTTTGCGGCAGTGGAAACACGCTTTTTGTCGACAGCTGGCAGGGCAGCGTGTCCCGCATTGCGGGATTTGAAAATCTGCATTTTATTCTTCCTGCTCCCGGAGCTCCGGTGGATGTTCCCATGCTTACCGTAACGCATGCCGAAGCCGGCGATTTCGCGGGATCCGTTGTGACGGCCCAGCTGCCCGACATCATTACCGGAGGGCGTGCATATCTCGGGAATGTTTTTACCCTCATCAGGGATGAAAGCGGGGCGGTAGGGCAGGCTTCCGCAGGACGTCTGATCAGCCTTCTGCAGGGATACGCCTCCTATTTTGACGGTGTCCTGAGCAATACGGGGACGGCCGTTCAGCTCCAGCTGAACAGCGTGCGCATGAATCCCCGCATTGCGGCGCTGACGGAAGCCCGTGCTGCGAGCGCGGGGCTGCTTAATCAGGGGGGCGATCTGGTGGCGGATGGCGGCTTTCGCAATATGCTCAGAGAGGCGGAGCGCGGGGAAGGGGAGTGGATGCCCTTTGCCGTCGGTTATGTCGGTCGTTCCAGATATCATACCGGTTCGCATGCCGATACCGAAGGCTTTTCCGGTGTGACCGGGCTGGCGGAGCGGCTGGAGTTTGATGGAAGCAATATGTACGTGGGAGGCTTTTTCGAGTTCGGCCGGGCACATCTGAACACGTTCAACGGTTTCGCCTCCGGAGATGTCCGGGGGCAGGGAAGCAGTCAGTACACGGGCGGCGGAATGATGGTCCGCACAGGATGGACCGAGGGCCCCATGGCAGGCTGGTATGCGGAAGGCGTGGGGAGGGCGGGCGGCATCTCCACCAGCTGGAGAAGCGGTGATCTCAGAGACAACATGGACAGACCCGCCGAATATGATATTTCCCGGCCGTATTACGGCATTCAGCTGGGTGTCGGACATGAGCTGCCGATCGGCAGTTCCGCCCGTGCCGATCTTTACGCCCGCGTTTTCTGGACGCGTCAGGGCGGGGAGAGCGTGGATATGAACGGCGAACGCGTGGACTTTGATGCCGTGACATCCCGTCGTCTGCGCTTCGGCGCCAGGCTGACCTGGGACGCCCTTGAAGGTGTGACGCCCTATGCCGGAGCGGCATGGGAACATGAATACAACGGAACGGCCTGTGCCGTGGCCCGGGATTTCGCCGTGCCTGACGCCTCTCTCAAAGGCGACAGCGGTATTTTTGAACTCGGCATGAGCGTGGAGCCTGTGTCCGTACCGCTGGCGCTGGACCTGGCATTCTCTGCCGCAGCGGGGGAGCGGGATGCTCTGGGCGGGCACATAACCGTAAGGTATCGCTTCTGAAAGGCGATCTTTGATGCGTTTCGATCGGGTGTCGTTTCGGGGGAATTTTCCCTGAAAAAGCGTGCAGAGGAAAATTTTTTGGAAAAGGTGTGAGAAAAGACTTTACAAAGTTTCTGCTCTTGGGTACAAGTCTTTTGCTGTTTGCGGGGAACACCGAAAAGAAGAAAATTCTTCTTGCCAAAAGGTTTGTTTCGGCGTAAATTCCCATACCTGCTGCTGGCGTAGCTCAACTGGCAGAGCAGCTGATTTGTAATCAGCAGGTTGCGGGTTCGATTCCCATCGCCAGCTCCATTTTTTGGAGTGACGTTGAGAGTGAGCTCCAAATTTCCCGGGTCGAATGATTCGGGTGGCCGGTGAAGGTCACGCTCCTTCTTCCGGTTGCGGCAAGAACGCGTAAGCGTTTTTGTATAGCGTGGTGGGGTTCCCGAGTGGCCAAAGGGAACAGACTGTAAATCTGTCGTCGTAAGACTTCGGTGGTTCGAATCCACCCCCCACCACCAGCTTTACGCTGGTATAGCTGTAGGAGGCAGTGCGCGCTGTCAGGGGACTACGGCATTCAGGCGGGAATAGCTCAACGGCTAGAGCATCAGCCTTCCAAGCTGAGGGTTGCGAGTTCGAATCTCGTTTCCCGCTCCACCTGCCACTTTGTTTCTTGTTGCTCCCCCTTATTATCTGGCGCGTCATGAGTCCGTGTTTTAGGGCTGCTCCTTCATTTAAAAGGAGCAGGACGGCGTCCGCTGCTCAAACAGGGCACCACAACTGCAAGTAACCATTTAGGGAGACCATCATGGGCAAGGAAAAATTTGATCGCTCTAAGCCGCATGTCAACATTGGTACCATCGGCCACATCGACCATGGTAAGACCACTCTGACTGCCGCCATCACCAAGATCGCCGGCCTCAAGGGCCAGGGCCAGTTCATCGCTTACGATGACATCGACAAGGCCCCCGAAGAAAAGGAACGCGGTATCACCATTTCTACCGCTCACGTTGAGTACGAGACCGACAAGCGTCACTATGCTCACGTTGACTGCCCCGGCCACGCTGACTACATCAAGAACATGATCACCGGTGCTGCTCAGATGGACGGCGCCATCATCGTGGTTGCTGCTACCGACGGTCCCATGCCTCAGACCCGTGAGCACATCCTGCTCGCCCGTCAGGTCGGCGTGCCCTACATCATCGTGTTCATGAACAAGTGCGACCAGGTCGACGATCCCGAACTGCTGGATCTCGTCGAAATGGAAATGCGCGAACTGCTGTCCGCCAACGGCTTCCCCGGCGACGACGTTCCGGTCATCCGCGGTTCCGCTCTGAACGCTCTGAACAGCGACGACTGGCAGTCTGAAGATGCCAAGTGCATCCTCGAACTCCTCGACGCCTGCGACTCCTACATTCCTGATCCCGTTCGTGAAACCGACAAGCCCTTCCTCATGCCCATCGAAGACGTGTTCTCCATCTCCGGCCGTGGCACCGTGGTGACCGGTCGTGTGGAACGCGGCGTGGTGAAGGTTGGTGACACCGTGGAAATCGTGGGCATCCGTCCCACCCAGACCACCACTGTTACCGGCGTTGAAATGTTCCGCAAGCTGCTCGATCAGGGCCAGGCCGGTGACAACATCGGTGCTCTGCTCCGCGGCATCAAGCGTGAAGACGTGGAACGCGGCCAGGTTCTCGCTGCTCCCAAGTCCATCACGCCTCACACCAAGTTCAAGTCCGAAGTGTACGTTCTGAGCAAGGACGAAGGTGGCCGTCATACTCCCTTCTTCTCCGGCTATCGTCCTCAGTTCTATTTCCGCACCACCGACATCACCGGCGTGATCAAGCTGGCTGAAGGCGTGGAAATGGTTATGCCCGGCGACAACGCTACCTTCAACGTTGAACTCATCAACCCCATCGCCATGGCTCCCGGTGAACGCTTCGCTATCCGCGAAGGCGGCCACACCGTCGGCTCCGGCGTTGTGACCGAAATCCTGGAGTAATACCATGCGCGTGAATATTCTGCTCGCCTGCACCGAGTGCAAGCGCCGCAACTACGCCACGGTTAAGAACAAGAAGAACACTACCGGTCGTCTTGAAGTCATGAAGTATTGTCCCTGGGACAAGAAACACACGACTCATCGCGAAGCGAAGTAGTGCTTCATAGAGCAGGCCAGTAGCTCCAACGGCAGAGCGGCGGTCTCCAAAACCGCATGTTGGGGGTTCGAATCCCTCCTGGCCTGCCATTTCTTTTGTCTTTTCAGTTTTGAGGCTAACATGAGCAAGAAACAGAGTGACGCCGCGGAAGCTAATTCCCAGGCAAAAGCGGCTCCCGCCACTGCCTCCGGTAAGTCCGGCCAGTCTGCCGCCGACGAACGCGGACTGATGGCGCGCTTTGCTGCATTCAGGGATTATCTTCTCCTGTCTCGCGTTGAGCTGCGCAAGGTCAGCTGGCCCAACTGGAAAGAAACCCGTACCACCAGCTTGGTGGTGCTCGGCTTTGTTGCCGTCATGGCCATCCTTCTCGGAGTGGTGGATCTTATCCTTTCCAGTGTGGTTCGTCTGATCCTTGCCTAAGAGGATGACTTTTTCACACTTTTCTCCACATCCGCAGGGTAAATACAATGGCTGAGCAAGAAAGCATCACCGAAGTCCCCGTCAGTTCTGAATCTGCTGCCTCTCAGGACGCCGGACACTGGTATATTCTGCATACCTACTCCGGATTTGAACAGAGAGTGGAACAGATGATCCGGGAGCTGATGCGCACCGGCCAGGACAACGGCTGCATCCACGATGTGGTCGTGCCCACCGAACGAGTCATCGAACTCGGCAAGGGCGGTCAGAAGCGCACCACGACCAGAAAGTTCTATCCCGGATATGTCATGGTCCGCATGACGATGACCGACCTTTCCTGGCACATGGTTCAGAACATCCCCAAGGTCACCGGCTTTGTGGGAGGGAAAAATCGTCCTGCACCTATGGGTCCTGGTGAAGCGGAACGCATTCTTTCGTTGATGGAAACCCGTCAGGAACAGCCTCGTCCCAAGTTCAACTTCGATCGCGGCGACGAGGTCAGGGTCATCGATGGCCCCTTCGGGGGGTTCAACGGCGTTGTGGAAGAAGTCAATTACGACAAGGGCAAGCTCAAGGTGTCCGTGTCCATCTTCGGCCGCCAGACGCCGGTGGAACTCGATTTCATCCAGGTGACCAAGGGCTGAGTCCCGCACCGAGATATTTCTGTTCTGGATTATTTCATCGACAGCAGTCAGGCACGAGCCTGCACCGCAAAATAAGGATTAACGACAATGGCCAAGAAAGAAGTTGCCAAGATCAAGCTGCAGATTCCTGCTGGCGCCGCCAACCCTTCTCCGCCCGTCGGCCCCGCTCTCGGTCAGCACGGCGTGAACATCATGGGGTTCTGCAAGGAATTCAATGCTCGCACTCAGGATCAGAAGGGCATGATCATCCCCGTGATCATCACGGTGTATGCCGACCGTTCCTTCACCTTTATCACCAAGACGCCTCCGGCTCCTGTTCTGCTGATGAAGGCCGCCAAGGTTGAAAAGGGATCCGGCGAGCCGAACCGTAACAAGGTTGGTTCCGTTACCATGGCTCAGGTTGAGGAAATCGCTAAGCTGAAGATGCCCGACCTGAACTGCAAGGATCTCGAAGGCGCCGTGCGCAACATCATGGGCACCGCGCGCAGCATGGGACTGGACGTTAAGTAATAACGTTCAGGCGGCAAGACGGCGTCCGTACGTGTGATATGTGGGCGCGTTCATCGCGCCGCGCCTATTTCGTTGGATTCGGCCGTACTGCCGGTTTCATCCGGCAGGAGATTCGAGACGACAAGCGCAAAGAAAGGAATACCATCATGCCTACGCATGGAAAAAAATATCGCAATTCGCTGGAAGGCATTGATCTGACCCAGCGTTTTTCCGTGGAGGACGCTGTTGCCAAGTCCCTTGGCGCTTCCTTCGCCAAATTTGATGAAACGGTCGACGTGGCTCTCCGCCTGGGCGTCGATCCCAAGTACTCCGACCAGATGGTCCGCGGTGCTGTTTCCCTGCCTCATGGCCTCGGCAAGACCGTGCGCGTGGCCGTGTTCTGCAAGGGCGACAAGCAGGCTGAAGCCCGTGCCGCCGGTGCCGACGTGGTTGGTGCCGAAGACCTCGTCGCCCAGATCAAGGGCGGCTGGCTGGAATTCGACGCCGCCGTCGCCGCTCCCGACGTCATGGCTCTCGTCGGCCAGGTCGGTCGTGTGCTCGGCCCCCGCGGCCTGATGCCCAACGCCAAGACCGGCACCGTCACCTTCGACGTTGCCAAGGCCGTTCAGGAACTGAAGGCCGGTCGCGTGGACTTCAAGGTCGACAAGGCCGGTGTGCTGCATGCTCCCCTCGGCAAGGTTTCCTTCGGACCTGAAAAGATCCTTGGCAACCTCAAGGCTCTGCTCGATGCCGTTCAGCGTCTGAAGCCTTCCGCCGCCAAGGGACAGTACATGCTCTCCATGACTGTTTCCACCACCATGGGCCCCGGCTTCAAGGTCGACATGGCCCAGTGCAAGAAGTTCATCGAAGGCTAAGTGACAGGCATCCCGCAAGGGATGCCTTCCTCGCTTTCCAATATTTAGGCTAGGGAAGGAATTTCGGGTCGAAGACGGCAGGTGGCGCAAGCCTTAATAACCTGCTCAGACAGATTCTTTGGCTCGGCATTCCACAAGACAAAACACCCAATCGTGAGGAGCATCACGTGAAGAACAGGTCTGAAAAAGCCGTAATCATCGAGCAGGTCAAGGAAGTTGCCTCTCGTGCTTCGTTTGCGGTTGTGACCGACTTCAAGGGTATGTCGGTGGAAGAGCTGACCGGGCTCCGTGTGGCGCTGCGCGCCGCTGGCGGCGAATATCACGTCGTCAAGAACACTCTTGCCCGCATCGCTTTAGCAGACACCGAACACAGCTCCATCTCTTCTTCTCTGAAGGATAACTGTGCCATTGCCCTTGGATTCAAGGATCCGGTCGGTGTGGCCAAGGCTCTCACGGATTTCGCCAAGACCAACAGCAAGCTTGAGATCCGTCAGGCCAGCCTCGACGGCAAGTCCCTGACCCCCGCTCAGGTGGCCGATCTCGCCAAGCTGCCTTCCAAGGAACAGCTGCTTGCTCAGGCTCTGGCGACCATGAACGCCGTGCCCACCAACTTTGTGTCTCTCATGGCCAATATGGTTCGTCCTCTTCTGTACGCCCTCAAGGCTATCGAAGAAAAGAAGGCCGCCTAAGGGCGTCTTCCGGCTGCCATTTTGCCCCAAACCATCAAAGTCAAAGAATTTTAAGGAGTCATTACCATGGCCGATATCACCAAGGAACAGGTTGTTGAGTTCATCTCCAACATGACCGTGCTCGAACTGGCTGAATTCATCAAGGAACTCGAAGAAAAGTTCGGCGTTTCCGCCGCTGCTCCCGCCGTTGCCGTTGCCGCTGCTCCCGCCGCTGCCGCTCCTGCTGAAGAAGAAAAGACTGAATTCGACGTTATCCTGAAGGAAGTCGGCGCCAACAAGATCGGCGTCATCAAGGTCGTGCGCGCTCTGACCGGCCTGGGCCTCAAGGAAGCCAAGGAAAAGGTTGACGGCGCTCCTTCCACCCTGAAGGAAGGCGTTTCCAAGGAAGACGCCGAAGCCGCCAAGAAGGAACTCACCGAAGCCGGCGCTACCGTCGAAATCAAGTAAGTTCCTTTCACAGCGATGTGAATTTGAAGCCCCCTCAGCCCGAGGGGGCTTTTTTGTTGCCCGGAAAAGAGAACGCTTCGGGGCGGAGCGCGATGCCTCTGCGGCAGGCGCCTGCCGCCGTTGCCGGTTCTCTAATGAACTTCTTTCGGCATATATGGACAGGCGGCAAGCGCATGTGTTGAAAGTTGTGGATGCGTTGGGCCGAAGGTGGGGAGAAAGCGCAGAGCAAGGCCAGAATCCGAAGGGCAGGGGATTTTCAGGAGAGCGTTTGAGGCAGCGGTTCTGAAAATGAATTATGCCGGGGAAAGCGGGTGCGGCAGCTGGGGATAGCTTGAACCTTGCCCCTTGTCGGTGGAAGGCTTCAAACGTTGAATGATGCGGGAGCATATAAGCGGCTCTTGCCGGTCGCGGGGGAGTGGAGCAGGTTATCCCTGGGGCGTCTCTTTCATGCATGGTACGCATGGAACGTTTTCTGCTGCAGCTCTGCTGTTGTTTTTCAGAAAACGGTCCATGCGACGGATGGAAAAGCATGACGGTACAATCGGGAACTGTTTTTTCTTTGAGACCGGACAACGAGCCAGAATCGCAAGCTCCTTTCCATGCAGTATCGGTATCGGCAGCCCTCTTGAACGAAAGAGGAGAGCGCCAGTACCGAATGGCAAGAGAAAGGTGTCGCTCTTTTTTCGGCTCGTCATGAAAAAGTTGGAGATGTTTTTCCCTGTGCTGCAAGAGAATTCTGCGGGCAGGCATGAGAAAAAAAGGAAAATTTTATTTGTCAACAGAAACAGGAATTGTTTTTTACAAAAAAATGGGTTATCCTGAAATATGGAAAAAACACCATGAAAACACTTGCTATTTGCCTGATAAGGGGTTAGTCTGACTGACTCATTAGGATAATCTCTACGGACGGATATGCAGGCATCACACATTGAACGCTCCATATAACCAGATGCCATAAAGCGCAGACAACGCCTCTTCCCGGGTGGGGAAGGGGGCTTTGTTGTCTGTTTTTCTGCGTCTGCATTTGTGTCAAGGCTTTCTTCCGTACGTCAATTTTCCGGCACTGGGCCGGACAACTGCCATTCTTGAGGTAAAGTAATGGGTCAGCTTACGAAGCAATTCGGCAAAATTAAAGTGTCTATTCCCATTCCGCACCTTTTGAATCTTCAGGTGGACTCCTACAGCGCCTTCCTTCAGGAAGGTCGCAAGGAATCGGAACGCGATCCCCATGTCGGACTCGAAGGCGTGTTCCGGTCGGTGTTCCCCATCGAAGATTTTAATCGCACCGCCAGCCTGGAATATCTGGGTTATGACATCAGCGAGCCAAAGTACGATCAGGCCGAGTGCATCTCCAAGGGTCTGACCTATGAAGCTCCCGTGCGCATCAAGGTCCGTCTCGATATCTACGACGTCGATGAAGCCGCCAATACCCGCACCTACCGTGACGGCAAGGAGCAGGACATCTATTTCGGCACGCTTCCTTTGATGACCGAAAAGGGCACGTTCATCGTGAACGGCACCGAACGCGTCATCGTCAATCAGCTGCAGCGCTCGCCCGGCATCATCTTCGAGCACGACGGCGGCAAGACGCATACGTCCCGCAAGGTGCTCTATTCCTGCCGCGTCATCCCCATGCGCGGTTCCTGGCTCGACTTCGACTTCGATCATAAGGACATCCTGTATGTCCGTATCGACCGTCGCCGCAAGATGCCTGCCACCATTCTGTTCAAGGCCATGGGCATGTCCAAGACCCAGATCCTCGACACCTTCTACAAGAAGGAAGAGTATCGTCTGGACGGTTCCCATCTGTTCATGCGCGCCGATGCCGAGCTGTTCGGCAACGACAAGGACCGCCTTGCCTTCAACGACATCCTTGATGCCGATGGCAATGTGGTCGTCAAGGCTGGCAAGAAGCTGAACAAGCGCGACTGGAGAAAGATCTCCGGTGCGGGCATCGAATATATCGAAGTTGCTCCCGACTCCCTGTACGGTCTGTTCCTCGGTGAAGACGTGGTGAACGCCTCCACCGGCGAAATTCTGGCCGAAGCCGCCGACGAAGTGACGCCCGCTCTGTTCGAGCAGATTCTCGAGGCCGGTGTGACCAGTCTTTCCATTCTGCACACCAAGGGCGCCGACACCTCTTCTTCCATTCGCGACACCCTCATGCTCGACAAGACCACGAGCACCGAGAAGGCGCAGGAGGAAATCTACCGTCGTCTTCGTCCCAGCTCTCCGCCCACGCCCGAGATCGCGGCCAGCTACTTCGACAATCTGTTCCGCAATCCGGACTACTATGACCTGTCCGCCGTGGGCCGCTACAAGCTGAACCTGCGCCTCGGTCTCACCACCGACAAGGACGTGCTGACCCTCACCGACGAGGACATCATCACGGCCATCAAGGTGCTCGTGACCATGAAGGACTCCAACGGTGCGCCCGACGATATCGACCATCTGGGCAACCGTCGTGTGCGTCTCGTCGGCGAACTGGTGGAAAATCAGTACCGCATCGGTCTGGTGCGCATGGAGCGCGCCATCAAGGAGCGCATGAGCATCCAGGAAGTGGCTTCCCTCATGCCTCACGACCTCATTAACCCCAAGCCCGTGGCGGCTGTGCTGAAGGAATTCTTCGGTACGTCCCAGCTGTCCCAGTTCATGGACCAGACCAACTCCCTGTCGGAAGTGACGCACAAGCGTCGTCTCTCCGCTCTGGGCCCCGGCGGTCTCACCCGTGAACGCGCGGGCTTTGAAGTTCGAGACGTTCATACCTCCCACTACGGCCGTATCTGCCCCATTGAAACGCCTGAAGGCCCGAACATCGGTCTTATCGTTTCTCTGACCACCTACGCCAAGGTGAACGAGTACGGCTTCATCGAAACTCCGTACCGCGTGGTTCGCGACGGCTGCCGCACCGATGAAATCGTGCATCTCGACGCTTCCTGCGAAAAGGATCAGATTATCGCTCAGGCCAACGCGCCCGTGGATGAAAACGGCCGCTTCATTGAAGAGAACATGACCGTCCGCTCCACCGGCGGTGACGTGCTCATGGCCAGCCGCGACGAAGTCACCCTGCAGGATATTTCTCCGAGCCAGATGGTGTCCATTTCCGCCGCGCTCATTCCCTTCCTCGAACACGACGACGCCAACCGAGCCCTCATGGGTTCGAACATGCAGCGTCAGGCCGTTCCGCTTCTTCGCTCCGAACGTCCTCTGGTCGGTACGGGCATGGAATACGACGTGGCTCGCGACTCCGGCGCCTGCCTCCTGGCTGAAGGTGACGGCGTGGTCCGCTATGCCGACGCCGAACGCGTCATCGTGGCCTACGACAACCTGTACCTGGAAGACCGCGGCGGCGTGCGCAGCTACGACCTTCTGAAGTACCACAAGTCGAACCAGAACTCCTGCTTCGGCCAGAAGCCCACCTGCTACCCCGGTCAGCGCGTGAAGAAGAACGACGTTCTGGCCGACGGTCCCGGCATTGAAAACGGCGAACTGGCTCTCGGCAAGAACCTGGTCGTGGCCTTCATGCCCTGGTGCGGCTACAACTACGAAGACGCCGTTCTCATTTCCGAGCGCGCGGTGAAGGACGATATCTATACGTCCATCCACATCGAAGAATTCGAAGTGGCCGCCCGTGACACCAAGCTTGGACCGGAAGAAATCACCCGCGATATTCCCAACGTGGGCGACGACATGCTGCACAACCTCGACGGCAGCGGCGTCATCCGCATCGGCGCTTCCGTGAAGCCTGACGACATTCTCGTGGGCAAGATCACTCCCAAGGGCGAAACGCAGCTTACTCCTGAAGAAAAGCTGCTGCGCGCCATATTCGGCGACAAGGCCCGCGACGTGAAAAACACCTCCCTCAAGGTTCCCCCGGGAATCGAAGGCACCGTCATCGACGTGAAGGTGTTCAACCGTCGTTCCGGTGAAAAGGACGATCGCACCCGCGAAATCGAAGCCTACGAAATCGCCAGACTCGACCGCAAGGAAGCGGATCATGTCCGTGCCCTCACCGAGCGTACCCGCGAACGTATGCGTCCCCTCATGGAAGGACAGACGCTGGCCGTGGATATCGCCGGCAAGCGCAAGGGCGAAGTGCTGGCCGAGGCCGGAAGCGAGCTGACCTGGGAGGTCATGCAGGAGCTGCCCGTCAAGAGACTGGCCGACATCCTCCGCAACAAGGAAATCAACGAGCAGATCGTGCAGATGCTGGAAGCCTATGACCGCCAGCTCGAAGTCGTGAAGAAGCTCTACGATTCCAAGCGTGAGAAGGCGACGGAAGGCGACGATCTGCCCCCCGGCGTCATCAAGATGGTCAAGGTCCACATCGCCATCAAGCGTAAGCTTTCCGTGGGCGACAAGATGGCCGGCCGTCACGGTAACAAGGGTGTCGTGTCCATGATCCTCCCCGAAGAGGACATGCCCTTCTTCAAGGACGGTCGTCCCGTGGACGTCGTGCTGAACCCCCTGGGCGTGCCTTCTCGAATGAACATCGGTCAGATCATGGAAACGCATCTGGGCTGGGCCGCTAAGGAACTCGGTCGTCAGCTGGCCGAAATGGTGGACAACGGCATTGCCACGGAAGAACTCCGTCGCGAGGTGAAGGACATCTTCGCCGCCGATCTGCCCGCCGCCCGCGCCGACGGCATGACCATCGACGAGCTGGTGGACAGCATGAGTGATGAAGAGCTCAAGAAGGCCGTTCTCGGCCTGCGCAAGGGCATCATCACCAAGACCCCCGTGTTCGACGGTGCTGAAGAAGATCAGATCTGGTCGTGGCTGGAGCGCGCCGGACTGCCCAATGACGGCAAGACCGTGCTCTATGACGGCCGCACCGGCGAGCCTTTCGCCAACCGCGTGACCACGGGCGTGATGTACTACCTGAAGCTCCATCACCTCGTTGACGAAAAGATTCATGCCCGTTCCACCGGTCCTTACAGCCTGGTGACGCAGCAGCCTTTGGGCGGTAAGGCACAGTTCGGCGGTCAGCGTCTCGGTGAAATGGAAGTGTGGGCTCTGGAAGGCTACGGCGCGTCGTACCTGCTGCAGGAATTCCTGACCGTCAAGTCCGACGACGTGGCCGGCCGCGTGAAGATGTATGAAAAGATCGTCAAGGGAGACAATTTCCTTGAAGCCGGTCTGCCCGAATCCTTCAACGTTCTGGTCAAGGAACTCATGTCCCTCGGCCTCAATGTGAATCTTGAACAGGAAGAAACCAAGAAGCCGGCCAAGCCCCGCTTCTTCGTGAACACCCCTGTCATTGAAGAATAGAGCGGGGCGCTGCTCCGGAATGTCCGTCCGGGGGAGTTTTCTCCCCCGGAACGTTTCCCTTTCAGGGGAACGGCGGCAGAGATCTGCTGCCGGATCCGGAATCGCTTCCTACCGTTCTCTAGCTCAGGCAAAGATGAATCCAACCCTCTTGCCAGGGAGATATAGATGAGTCTGGACGATCTGTTTACTGTCCGTGACACGGCGGCCACTTCCAGCGTGTCCAATATCCGTAATCTGAACTCCATTCAGATCACGCTCGCGTCGCCGGAAAATATACGGGAATGGTCGTACGGCGAAGTCAAGAAGCCGGAAACCATCAACTACCGTACGTTCAAGCCTGAACGCGACGGTCTTTTCTGCGCCAAGATCTTTGGTCCCGTCAAAGACTACGAGTGCAACTGCGGCAAGTACAAGCGCATGAAGCACCGCGGCATCGTCTGCGAAAAGTGCGGCGTTGAAGTCATTGCTTCCAAGGTGCGTCGTGAACGCATGGGCCACATCGAGCTCGCTGCGCCCGTCGCCCATATCTGGTTCCTGAAGACCCTGCCTTCCAAGATCGGCACGCTCCTCGACATGACCATGGCCGATCTGGAAAAGGTGCTGTATTTCGACTCCTATGTGGTTCTCGATCCGGGTTCCACCAATCTGAGCCGCATGCAGGTCATTTCCGAGGACCAGTATCTGCAGATCCTGGAACGTTTCGGCGACGAAGCCCTCAAGGTGGGCATGGGGGCCGAAGCCATCCGCGGTCTTCTGGAAGAACTCGATCTTCCTGCCCTCAAGGTGAAGCTGCGTGAAGAATCGCAGGAAACCAAGAGCCAGACCAAGAAGAAGAAGCTGACCAAGCGTCTGAAGATCGTGGAAGCCTTCCTGGAATCCAACAACAAGCCGGAATGGATGATTCTGGAAGTCATTCCCGTCATTCCGCCGGATCTTCGTCCTCTGGTTCCGCTTGACGGCGGCCGCTTTGCGACCTCCGACCTCAACGATCTGTACCGCCGCGTCATCAACCGTAACAACCGTCTGAAGCGCCTCAAGGAACTGGGCGCTCCCGACATCATCATCCGCAACGAAAAGCGTATGCTGCAGGAAGCGGTGGATGCTCTGTTCGATAACGGTCGTCGCGGTCGTGCCATCACCGGTACCAACGGTCGTCCGCTCAAGTCTCTGTCCGACATGATCAAGGGCAAGCAGGGCCGCTTCCGTCAGAACCTGCTCGGTAAGCGCGTGGACTACTCCGGCCGTTCCGTTATCTGCGTCGGTCCTTCTCTGAAGCTCCATCAGTGCGGTCTTCCCAAGAAGATGGCCCTCGAGCTGTTCAAGCCCTTCATCTATTCCGAACTGGAAAAGAGAGGCTACGCTTCCACCATCAAGAGCGCGAAGAAGATGGTCGAACGCGAGGAACTGGTGGTCTGGGATATTCTGGCCGAGGTGGTGCGCGAATACCCCGTGCTCCTGAACCGTGCTCCTACGCTGCACCGTCTGGGCATTCAGGCCTTCGAACCTCTGCTCGTGGAAGGTAAGGCCATCCGTCTGCATCCGCTCGTCTGTACGGCCTACAACGCCGACTTCGACGGTGACCAGATGGCCGTGCACATTCCGCTTTCCGTGGAAGCCCAGATCGAATGCCGCGTGCTGCTCATGAGCACCAACAACATTCTGTCTCCGGCAAACGGCAGCCCCGTCATCATTCCTTCGCAGGACATGGTTCTCGGCCTGTACTACATGACCGTGGACCGCTCCTTCTGCAAGGGCGAAGGCATGGTCTTCTGTGGCCCCTGGGAAGTGGAAGCCGCCTATGACGCCAAGCAGCTCGATCTGCATGCCCGCATCCGCGTGCGCATGGAAGACGGCAAGACCGTGGACACCACCTGCGGCCGTGTGCTCGTGTGGGAACGTCTGCCTCATGTGCTGCCCTTTGAAGAAGTCAACAAGGTGCTCACCAAGAAGGCCATCGGCAAGCTCGTGGGCATCGCCTACAAGGCCGCCGGCATCAAGAACACCGTTATCCTGTGCGACCAGCTGAAGAACATCGGTTACGAGTTCTCCACCCGCGCCGGCATTTCCATCGGCCTCAAGGACATGACCATTCCTTCCCGCAAGAAGGCGATCATTTCCGCCTCCCAGGCCGAAGTGGACGACATCGAACAGCAGTACCGCAACGGTATCATCACCCGTACCGAAAAGTACAACAAGGTGGTTGACGTGTGGTCTCAGACCTCCACCAACATTTCCAAGGAAATGATGAAGGAGATCTCCGTTGACCATGTGGTCGATCCCAAGACGGGCCGCGAAGCCGACGATACCAGCTTCAACCCCATCTACATGATGTCCAATTCCGGTGCCCGAGGCAACGCGGACCAGATGAGACAGCTCGGCGGCATGCGCGGCCTGATGGCCAAGCCTTCCGGCGCCATCATCGAAACGCCTATTACGGCGAGCTTCCGTGAAGGCCTTACCGTGCTGCAGTACTTCACCTCCACCCACGGTGCTCGTAAGGGTCTGGCCGATACCGCTCTGAAGACGGCTAACTCCGGTTACCTCACCCGCCGTCTGGTGGACGTGGTTCAGGACGTCATCGTTTCTCAGGAAGACTGCAACACCGTGGACGGTATCGAAATGACCGCCCTGCGCGAAGGCAACGAAATCAAGCTGCCTCTGCGCGACCGCATCATCGGCCGTGTGCTGCTGTATCCCGTCATGCATCCGACCACCAAGGAACTGCTCTTCCCCGCCAACACGCTGGTGGATGAGAAGGTGGCCAATGTTCTGGACGAAGCCGGCGTGGGTACCGTGACCATCCGTTCCGCCCTGACCTGTCAGGCCGAACGCGGCGTGTGCGCCCTGTGCTACGGCCGTGACCTTGCCCGCGGTCATCTCGTGAACGTGGGCGAAACCGTGGGTATCATCGCCGCTCAGTCCATCGGTGAACCCGGTACGCAGCTGACCATGCGTACCTTCCACATCGGTGGTACGGCTTCCGCTCAGGTGGCCAAGTCCAGCTTTGAAGCTCAGAACTCCGGCCGCATCAGCCTGACCCGCGTCAAGTCCGTCATCAACCGTGACGGCGTGGCCATGGTCATCGGCAAGAGCGGTCAGCTCACCATCGTGGACGAGCAGGGTCGCGAAGCTGAAAAGTACATCCTGCCCAACGGCGCCCGCCTCTATGTCACCGACGGCGAGGAAGTGGTGAAGGGCAAGATGCTGGCCGAATGGGATCCGTTCAACGAACCCTTCATCACCGAAGTCGATGGTTTCATCCGCTTCAAGGACATCATTGAAGGCAAGACCGTGCAGGAAAAGATGGACGAGGCCACCCGCCAGTCCACCCGCACGATCATGGAATACCGTACGACCACCTTCCGTCCCGCCATCGACATCACGGCGGAAGACGGCACCATCAAGTCCCGCACCTCGGCTCAGGGTACCGGCTCCATTCCGGCTACCTACACCATGCCGGTGGGCGCCCTTATCATGGTGAAGGACGGCGAGGCCGTGCAGGCCGGTGACATCATCGCCCGTAAGCCTCGTGAAACGTCCAAGACGAAGGATATCGTGGGTGGTCTTCCTCGCGTGGCCGAGCTCTTCGAAGCCCGCAAGCCCAAGGAAATGGCCGTGGTGTCGGAAATCTCCGGCATCGTGGAATACGCGGGCGAATCCAAGGGCAAGAGAAAGCTCATCGTGCGTCCTGAAGTGGGCGAAGCCAAGGAATACCTCATTCCTAAGGGCAAGCACATCACGGCGTCCGACGGTGACTATGTGGAGGCCGGTGAACCCGTGACCGAAGGTCATCCCGAGCTTCACGACATTCTGCATACCCGCGGTGAAAAGTATCTGGCCCGCTACCTCGTGGACGAAATCCAGGAAGTCTACCGCTTCCAGGGCGTGGGCATCGACGATAAGCACATCGAAGTCATCGTCCGCCAGATGCTGAAGAAGGTCACCATCCTCGATCCGGGCCAGACCACGTTCCTCGTGGGCGAGCAGGTCGACAAGGTGGAATTCAAGGAAGAGAACGACAAGGCCATTGCCGAAGGCCGTCAGCCCGCCGTGGCCGAACCTCTGGTCCTCGGCATCACGCAGGCCTCTCTGAGCTCCCTGTCCTGGGTGGCTGCCGCCTCCTTCCAGGAAACCACCAAGGTGCTCACGGAAGCTTCCCTCAAGGGCAAGCACGACTACCTGCGCGGCCTCAAGGAAAACGTCATTGTCGGCCGTCTCATTCCTGCCGGTACCGGTTACCGCGAGTACGTCAACCAGGGCATCGAAGTGCCGGAACAGAAGGAACGTCCCGACAAGTTCCTTGAAGATCTCGAGGAGCGTCCCATCATTGCTCCCGACATCGAAGCCGGCATCAACAACGCCATAAACGACTAACAAGCGGGGGAGGAGTTTCCTCCCCGCGTCGATAATAAGCGAGGCCGACGCCTTCTGCTCCGAAAGGAGCAGGGCGTCGGCCTCGGTGTTTAAACGCCGGAGCGGAAATGTCAGGGCAGAATCAGCGGCAGAGTTTCCTGATGCTCAGCCGAGCGATAATGACTATGCCGTGATGCGTCACCTTCCGCTTTATTGCCGTCTTTTGCTTCGCCTTATTGATCGGTTGCCAGCTTCCTGGCTCGTTCCGTCACCTTCTGCAGCGCATCACGAAGCTGGAGTCGCTGTTCCTGCGTGAGATCCTGCGTTACGGCTCTGTCCCAGGCTTCCACGAGTTCCATGAGAACGGGGTAAAGTTCCAGCGCCTTCTGCGTGGGAAAGACGGCGGCCGTTCTTTTATCGGTAGAGAGTTTTTCTCTTCGCAGAAGACCGTTCTGTTCAAGCTGCGCGAGAGCTCGTGTGACATTGCTTTTGTTGATCTGAATGAGTTCCGGCAGCTCGTCCTGCGCGATGCCCGGTTTGCGGCAGGCATGGATGACGAAAAGGTACTGACTGGCGTTGAGACCGAAAGGGGCAAGCATGCGGTTGAGAAACATATGATAGCTGCGTCCGGCTACGGCTATCCACTTGAAGGTCAGTTCCAAGGTTCCTCCGGAATGGGTTGACGGCAGGGAAAGGGCCCGGCGGCGGAAAGTCAGCGACGGGACCGGGGAGAGCGTATCCTTATGGTTGACAGTATGAGATCTTCCCCGTATGTCAAATGTTGCGTGCGCAACAAGTTTTTACGACGCATTTTCCTTTCCCGCAAGTTTTCCGTTAACGGAGGCAGATATGCTGAATGCTGGTGGACGCTCAGTCTGGCAGGATGGCCTCGGCGCCATCTTCAATCGTAGTTTCAATGTCGTGGCCGTCATCAATCTTCTGGTGATGACGGCATACTATATGATTTTCGTTACCGGCACGCTGCACGTGAGGGAAGCCTATGGCGCCAGCCTGAGCGTGGCTGGTTTTTCCAGCGGCATCATGGTGATTGGTTGTGTCGTCGGACGGTTCGCCGTCGGGAGCCTGCTTTCGTTCTTCGGCTGCCGTGTCATCCTTCTGGCCGGACTTCTGCTGTATTCTGGAAGTATCGCCGGATTTTTTCTTGCGAATTCTCTTCCTCTGCTTTTTCTGCAGAGACTTTGTACCGGTATGGCCGTCGGCGTAACGGGAACGGCTACGGGAACGATCATCGCCTACGTGGTGCCCAGAGCTTATCATGGACTCGGCATCAGCCTGTTCAGCATGAGTACGGCTCTGGCTCTTGCTGCCGGGCCTTTCCTCGGCATAGCTCTCGTTCACGGATCGGGGTATGAGACCGTGGTCTGGACGGCCTGCACGTTTGGTCTGATCTGTCTGCTCGTGTTCCTTGCGCTCGGCCCCTTGCCGCCCATGCTGAAGAAGCATCGTCCCATGACGGAGCTGTACAGCTATGTCGATCCTCGAGTGATCCGTTTTTCTCTGGTGGCGCTTGTGACCTGCCTTGGCTACGGCTGCGTGCAGGCTTTTCTTACTTCGTTTGCGGAGGAGAGGGGACTTTCCGATATCGCCAGCATCTTTTTCCTTGTTTACGCTGCAGCCGCACTGGGAACGAGGCCCTTCAGCGGGCATATTCTGGACCACTACGGTGAAAATATCGTATTCTATCCTGCGCTTGTCATCATGGCGATATCCATGGTCCTGCTGGCGATGGCCGAGAACGGAACGATGTTTCTTCTTGCCGGTGTGCTTCTCGGCATAGGTTTCGGCAACTTCCAGTCGGCGGGACAGGCAGTTTCCCTGACGCTGGTTACGCGTTCGCGCTTTGCGCAGGCCACGACGACCTTTTTCCTGTTCTTTGACTTCGGCATAGGCCTTGGACCGTATCTTTTCGGCTTTCTTGTGCCGGTAGTCGGGTATGACGGTATGTTTTTCACGCTGGCCTTCGTAGCCTTGTTCGCCGCAGTTCTGTACTGGTTTGAACACGGAAGAGTGCGCGGACGGCGTGTCAGGTAGTCTTTGAAAGGAAAAGAGACGGCGTCCAGCCTGGAAAGACGAGTGGTTCTGGTGATGTCGAATACGGCAGACTTTTGGAGAAAGCCCGCCATATTTCGCCTTGATGGATACGCACCGGATATATCGAGGCGACCGGAACCGATATCCTTTCAGAACGAGAGAAGCGCCCGAGGGCGGAACAGGAAAATTTACTCCTGATATTGACAGAACTCAGCAGTTCACTGACATTGGTTTCTGCGTATCTCAGATCGGCACATATATTCCGACTCGCTTTATGCAGGGAACATGATCTGCCGTATCTTCAGAGAACTGAGACTGAAAAGGAAGCGGCGACGGGCTGCTTCGAGAACATTGTTTCCTTAGAGCATGGTTCGTTACGGTACGTGCCAGGTCTTCATATTTCATCATACCATGGAGAACATCATGTCTGCCCCTACCGTACTTTCTCCTGTTTTCGAGAGGGCTGTTCCTGTCGTTTTTGGTGCTGACGACAGCTTTTTTATTCCCCTTGTCGTCTGCATTCAGTCCATTGTGGAGAATGCTTCCGACGACGAGTGCTACGATATTGTTGTTCTCGCCAATAAATTCGGCGAAAAATATACGGCGATTCTCCGTTCGATGGCGGAGGAGAGAAAGAACGTTTCCATCCGTGTATATGATGTGGAGCCTTTTCTGAACACATGGGATCTGAGCAGGCTCAAGACGGGGCACAGACTTTCACTGGCCACATATTACCGGCTCTTTATCCCGGACCTGATGAAAGACTATCATAAGGTTCTGTATATTGATGGTGATACGGTTGTTCTTGATGATATTGCCTCTTTGTATCATACGGATATTTCAGACTGTTATGCCGGTGTCGTTAAAGATTACAACATCATTCGCGACATGAGTATGAGCTTTCGTCGGCATGTGCAGCAGCTCCTCCAGATGGAGGACATAAACGCTTATTTCAACGCCGGTGTACTGGTCCTGAATCTCGATCTCATCCGTCGGGATTTCACCCTGCCGTTCTTCATGGAGCAGGCAGAGTTGAAGGGGGCAAAACATCATGATCAGGATGTGCTCAACAGTCTGTTCTACGGCAGGGTCCGCTATCTGTCGCCGAAGTACAATTCCATGTGGCAGAACAGAGAGCTGTATGCCTCCGTGGAAGGCGGTGACGATGCCATACGCTGCCCGGTCATCGTACATTATCCCGGAGGCGGCAAGCCATGGCTGAAGGGCGGAGCGTTTCGGGAGGCTTCGCGGCATTTTTGGAAGTATGCTGTGATTTGTCCGTATGCGGAAGAAATCATGGACGCATGCAGGCAGGATTGTGCCCGCAGCGTGGCGGGCTATGCCCAGCAGAAGAAGCGCTATCTGTGGTATAAGCTGCTTTCTCTGTTGCTTTTCGGCAGAAAGCGCAGGCATTATGCGGAAAAGGTTCAGGCAATGCGCCGTTCTCTGGCGGAAACGGAAGCATTGATGAAGCATGGGGAAGACGCCATGCCGTGGAAGGTTCTCTCGAAGGCATAGTTTTTTTATTTCTGATGACATCGAAGGCCATTCCGGCGGAGTGCCCCCTGGAATGCCGAATGAAAAACAGGCAGGAGCATCCATTGTGAATGCTCCTGCCTGTTTTTATATGAAGGAAAGGGTTCGTCAGATTCTATCGCAGACGGCCTTGCCCATCTCGGTGGTGGTCACGGGCGTGACGCCGGCTTCGGCGATGTCGCCGGTGCGGATGCCCGCCTCAAGCACGGCGGTGACGGCGTTGTCGATGGCGGCGGCTTCCTTTTCAAGGCCGAAGCTGTAGCGCAGCATCATGGAAACGGACATGATGGTGGCGAGCGGATTGGCGATGTTCTTGCCCGCGATGTCGGGAGCGGAGCCGTGGCTGGGTTCGTAGAGACCGAAGGAACCGTCGGCGAGACTTGCGGAAGGCAGCATGCCGAGAGATCCGGTGATCATGCTGGCTTCATCGGAGAGGATGTCGCCGAACATGTTGGAGGTGAGGATCACGTCGAACTGGCTGGGACGGTAGACCAGCTGCATGGCGGCGTTGTCCACATACATGTGGGACACGGTCACTTCCGGATAGTCGGCGCTCATTTCGTTGACGACGCGTCTCCACAGGCGGGAGGTTTCCAGCACGTTGGATTTGTCCACGCTTACGAGGTTCTTCTTGCGGGCCATGGCTGCGTTGAAGGCCACCTTGGCGATGCGGCGGATTTCCATTTCGCTGTAGCGTTCCACGTCGTAGGCTTCCTGGCCGTATTTGCCGTCGCGCCAGCCGTGTTCGCCGAAGTAGATGCCGCCGGTGAGTTCGCGCACGATCATGAGATCCATGCTGTCGCCGATGTTCTCATGCTTGATGGGGCAGGCTCCGCTGAGCGCCTTGTGCATGATGGCCGGACGCAGGTTGGCATAGAGACCGAGACCTTCGCGGATCTTGAGCAGCGCCTTTTCCGGACGCTCGGGGCCGGGGAGATTGTCCCACTTGGGGCCGCCGACGGCGCCGAGCAGCACGGCGTCGTTCTTCTTGCAGATCTCCACGGTATCTTCGGGGAAGCAGGTGCCCACGGCGTCGTAGGCCGCGCCGCCCATGAGAAGATGAGTGAAGATGAATTCGTGGCCGAACTTCTGTCCGACCTTTTCAAGAACCTTGAGAGCTTCAGTCACGATTTCCGGGCCGATGCCGTCGCCGGGAATGACCGCGATACGATAGGTTGCCATGATGAGATCCTTTGTTTCTTGGAAGGAAAGGATGTGAAGGGGGCTTGGCCTGCCTTCGGGGATAGGGAAAAGTTCTGTCCGGGTTTCGCCGGTCGGGGCGAAACAGAAGCCGGGCGGAAACGTCAGCGCGCGGCGCGCAGTTTTTCTATTTTTTCCTTCGAGTAGTTTACCAGACCGCCGCAGGCGATGAGGTTCTGCATGAAGGGAGGGAAGGGCTCGGCCTGAAAGGTGCGGCCCGTGGTTTCGTTGGTGATGACGCCCGTTTCAAAGTCGACGCTCACCGTATCGCCTTCGTGGATGTTTTCGGCCGCTTCCTCGCATTCCAGAATGGGCAGGCCGATGTTGAGGGCGTTGCGGAAGAAGATGCGGGCGAAGGTGGAGGCGATGACGCAGGAAATCCCCAGATATTTGATGGAGAGGGGCGCGTGTTCGCGGGAGGAACCGCAGCCGAAGTTTTTGTGCGCCACCATGATGTCGCCGGGACGGGCCTTCTTCACGAAGTCGGGATCTTCCGATTCCATGCAGTGAGAGGCCAGTTCCTTCGGATCGGTGACGTTGAGGTACTTGCCGGGGAGAATGACGTCGGTATTGACGTCGTCGCCGAAGACAAAGGCTTTACCGTGCGCGTTCTGCATCAGTCGTCTCCTTCCTTGTCCATGATTGCTTCAGGGCTGACGATGCGGCCCGCTATGGCCGATGCGGCCGCCACGGCCGGACTGCAGAGATAGACTTCCGAGTCCACATGCCCCATGCGACCCACGAAGTTGCGGTTCGTGGTGGAAAGGCATTTTTCCCCGGCGGCAAGAATGCCCATATGTCCGCCGAGACAGGCGCCGCAGGTGGGGGTGCTCACCGCGCATCCGGCTTCCATGAAGGTGCGGATATAGCCTTTTTCCATGCACTCCATGTAGATGGACGGCGTGGCGGGAATGACGATGACGCGGACTCTGTCGCTGATCTTGCGGCCCTTGAGGATGCTCGCGGCCATGGCCATGTCTTCCATTCTGCCGTTGGTGCAGGAGCCGATGAAGACCTGATCGAGTTCCACATCGCCCACTTCGTCGATGGTGCGGGTGTTGGACGGCAGATGAGGGAAGGCCACGGTGGGACGGATGGAGGAGAGATCGATGTCGATGGTCTTCTCGTATTCGGCGTCTTCGTCGGCTTCATAGGCCGTCCAGCTCTTCGTGCAGTGATCCTTGAGGTAGGCTCGGCAGACGTCATCCACGGGGAAGGTGGCGTTCTTGGCTCCGGCTTCGATGGCCATGTTGGTGATGGAGAAGCGGTCATCCATGGAGAGGTTGGCCACGCCGCTGCCGGAAAATTCCATGGAGCGGTAGAGGGCGCCGTCCACGCCGATGAGTCCTATGATGTGCAGCATGACGTCCTTCCCGCAGACCCACTTGCCCGGCTTGCCCGTGAGGTTGAAGCGGATGGCGGAAGGAACCTTGAACCAGTTTTCTCCCGTGGCCATGCCCATGGCGAGGTCGGTGCTGCCCACGCCGGTGGAAAATGCCCCCAGCGCGCCGTAGGTGCAGGTGTGGGAGTCTCCGCCGATGATGACTTCACCGGGAGCGACGATGCCCTGTTCGGGCAGAAGTGCGTGCTCGATGCCCATGCGGCCTACGTCGAAGAAATGGGTGAGATCGTTTTCGCGGGCGAACTCGCGGCAGATCTTGCACTGCATGGCGGCCTTGATGTCCTTGTTCGGCGCAAAGTGATCGAGCACCACCACGACCTTGTCCTTGTCGAACACCTTGTCGGCTCCGGCCTTGCGGAATTCGGGAACGGCGAGCGCTATGGTGATGTCGTTGCCCATGACCACGTCGAGCCTGGCTTCAATGAGCTGGCCTGCGGTCACGCTTTCGAGTCCTGCGTGCGCGGCCAGTATTTTCTGAGTGACGGTCATGCCCATAGGGATATATCCTTGTAAAATGAGAAGATGTGTTTTTCCGCATGAAGCGGGAACGGGCAGTAGTTTTTTGCAGGATAAAGGAGCGGTTTCTGCTTGTCCAGAAAAAAGAAAGCAGACATCTTGCCAAGACATAAGTTTTCTCTTGGTGAATCAAGTTATTTCAGATGATTACCAAGTGTAAAATACCTGTCGGCACGGTTGGAAAGCCCTAGGTGAGAGACGGAAGCCTTTGCCGGGAGCGTCTGATTTTCGGCTGAAGGAAGGGGCGATGCGGCGCATGATGCATAAAAAAACAGACGGAGCGTCGGCCCCGTCTGTTTTGAAGATGGCTGTGGTCGGGATCAGGACTTGTGCAGCATGATGTCGAGAATGACCTTGTCGGCTTCCTTCATGCCCGTGGAGCCGAGGCGGCCCAGGTTGGCGATGCATGCCTCGATGTCGTCATCCACGATGCCTTCGTTGCCGGGCACGACGGTGCCGTTCAGGGCCAGGAGCACGGCCTGTATGCCCGCGCTCACGGCGGTGGCCACCTTGAGGGCGCAGCTGCTTTTTGCGCCGTCGCAGATCATGCCCGACACGTTGCCCACCATGTTGCGCACGGTGCGCTCCATGTCCTTGAGTCCGCCGCCGAGCAGAAGAGCGATGCCGCAGGCAGAGGCGGTGCCCGCCACCATGGCTCCGCAGTGAGCCGAAAGGCGACCCAGGTGATGCTTGATGTGGATGGAGGTGAGGTGGCTGATCATGAGAGCCCGCGCCAGCTTTTCGTCGTCGGCCTGCGTGCGTATGGCGCAGGCCACCACGGGCATGGTGCAGGTGATGCCCTGATTGCCGCTGCCGGAGTTGCTCATGACCGGCATCATGACGCCGGCCATACGGGCGTCGGCGGCCGCTGCCGTAAGCTTTGCCGCAAACGTGGGCAGATCGTCGGCCAGAACGTGATTGCGGATCTGCGTTTCCATCATTTTTCCCACGCCGAGTCCGTACTGTTCGCGCAGGCCTTCTTCCGCTACGCGCCGGTTCATGCGCGCGGCTTCCAGAATGAAGCTGATCTCATCGAGCGGGGCCGTGACGGAGAATTCGTAAATACCGGCCAGCGTGAGCGGCCAGGGCGCGTCGGCATTTTCCGCGGCGTCGGCATCCTTCTTTTCAAAGATGAGACTGCCGTTTTTCCATACGCGGGTAATGTTGTCATGACTGCCGGAAAGTTCCGCGGCGGCGGTTTCGCTGCCGGCGGAGGCCGTGACGAGGCAGTAGAGCAGTTCGTCGTTGTCGGCAAGGTGCAGATGCACCGCTCCGGCAGTGAGCATGTCCCGCGCCTGCTGCGCCTGATCCTCCGTAAGATCCTTCAGGCATTCCAGCTCGAGTTCGCTTCTGCCGCCGACAGCTCCTGCGGCTGCAGCCACGCCGAGGCCCATTTCTCCCGTGCCGGGTACCATGACGCCCATGCCGTTCTTGAGCAGGTTGGCGCTGACGGCCACGTCCAGATGTTCCGGTCTGCAGCCGAGCGCTTCGGCGGCGCGCGCCGCGCACAGGGCTACGGCGATGGGTTCCGTGCAGCCGAGAGCGGGCACCACTTCCTTATGCAGCAGGGCAAGAACGGCTGCGCGTTCGCTTGCGTTCATGCTCATACGCGCTCCGATGCGGACTTGTTCTGCAGCTCGCCGAGTTCCTCGTTGCGGTTGAAGATGCCTTCGAGCATGAGGGTGAGCGCGCCGTCGCCGGTAATGTTGCAGGCCGTGCCGAAGCTGTCCTGAAGGGCGAAGATGGCGATGAGCAGAGCCACGCCGTTCTGATCGAAGCCCAGTACGCCGGTGACGATGCCGAGGGAGGCCACCACGGTACCGCCGGGCACGCCGGGAGCGCCGACGGCGAAGATGCCGAGCAGCAGGCAGAACAGGATCATCACGCCGACGCTCGGAAGCGTGCCGTAGAGCATGAGATGCAGCGTCATGCAGAAGAAGGTTTCCGTCAGCACGGAGCCGCACAGGTGTACGGTGGAGCCGAGGGGAATCATGAATTCCACAAGGTTCTTGCTGAGCACGCGGGATTTGCGGGCGCATTCCAGCGCCACGGGAAGCGTGGCCGCACTGGACATGGTGCCCACGGCGGTCAGATAGGCGGGAGCATAGTAGCGGAAGACTTCCACGGGGTTGCGGCCGGAGAGCAGGCCGCCGATGCCGTAGAGCACGGCGAGCCAGATGAAGTGACCGACGAGCACGATGAGCACCATGGAGATGAAGACCGGCAGATGGAGGCTCAGCGAACCTTCATAGGCGAGTCCGAGGAAGGACATGCCTACGAAGAAGGGCAGGATGGGAATCATGATGCGTACCACGAGGGAGCTCATGATGCGTTCAAGTTCGGCGAAGAGGGCGGCCGTCTTTTCAGACTTGGTCCAGGTGATGGCCACACCGAAGAAAAGGGCCAGAATAAGGGCGCTCATCACGCTGAAGAGCGGGGGAATGTCGAGCCTGAACACGATTTCCGGCAGGCTGCGCAGAGGCTCGGTGGAGGTTGCGATGGAAAGATGGGGAATGATGGCGTAGCCGGAAACGGTGGAGAAGAAGGCGGCGCCTATGGAGGAGAGGTAGGCTATGGCCACGGCGGTGAACAGAATTCTGCTGGCGTTCTGGCCGAGCCGGACGATGGCGGGCGTGATGAAGCCCACGATGACCAGCGGCACCAGGAAGAAGATGATCTGTCCGAAGATGTAGCGCAGAGATACCACGGCATCCATGATGTGGTGCAGAGGGCTCTGGGTGTTGTTGCCGAGGTACGTTCCGATGAGGGAACCCGCCACGATGCCGATCAGCAGTTTGAGGATCAGCGAGAAATCAGCGGCTTTTGTGGACATGAATGCCTCCTCAATATTAAAAAGTACGCTTCTGCCATGTAGCACGGCGGAAGCGGCTGTGCAACATTCCCGGGGAAGAGGAAAAGGGCTTGTGCGGCACTTTCCGGTACCGGGGGGCCGCAGTCACGGAGGCACTGCTTTTTTCCTGTAGCCGGTTACCGGAAAACGGCGCCTCGTGGCAGGGAGAGAAGGAGAAAAATGCGGGGAGAGAGGAGAATCTGAAAAATCTTGTAGAAAATGCTTGACGAACGGTGAAAAGGTCTATAAGAATCGTCTTCACCGAACAATAAAGGCGCGTAGCTCAGGTGGCAGAGCACTTCCTTGACACGGAAGGGGTCAGCAGTTCAAGTCTGCTCGTGCCTACCACAAAAAATCATCGGAAAGGGAGGCAGCGCCTCCCTTTTCTTTTTTGTTTTCTCAACTGTGATTTTTGGAGTTCCCCATGCAGATATCCGTAGAAGGAAAGTTGATTGAGGCCGCCGCCGGTGCTTCCTGCGCCGAGGTGCTGAAGCAGGCTCTTTCCGGCAAACGGTTCAAGGCCGCTCTTGCCTGCCGCGTGAAGACCGCGGACAAGGAAGCGCTGCTCGATCTTTCTGCTGAAATGCCCGCCGATGCACTGGAAGCCGCCCCCGTGACGGCTGAGGACCCCGAAGGGCTTCAGCTGCTGCGCCATTCCACTTCCCATGTCATGGCCGCCGCCGTGCAGAGACTGTTCCCCGGCGTGAAGGTCACCATCGGTCCGTCCATCGACTCCGGCTTCTATTACGATTTTGATACCCCGCGTCCCTTCTCTCCCGATGACCTTGAAGCCATCGAAAAGGAAATGCGCTCCATCATTGCGGAAAACGTTCCCTTTGAACGTTCCGTCATGAAGAAGGACGATGCCGTTGCGCTGTTCCGCGACAAGGGCGAGACCTACAAGGTGGAGATCATCGAAGGCATCGACGCCGATACCGTTTCCCTGTACCGCTGCGGCGACTTCCTCGATCTCTGCCGCGGACCGCACATTCCCGGCACGGGTTCGGTCAAGGCCTTCAAGCTCCTTTCCGTGGCCGGCGCCTACTGGCGCGGCGACGAAAAGAATCCCATGCTCTCCCGCATCTACGGCACGGCCTTCCCCGATGAAAAGGGCCTCAAGGATTACCTTGCCGCCATCGAGGAAGCCAAGAGGCGCGACCATCGCCGTCTGGGCAAGGAGCTCGGTCTGTTCTCCTTCCATGAAGACGTGGCTCCCGGCATGTCCTTCTGGCTGCCCAAGGGCATGATGCTCCGCACCATTCTTGAGGACTTCCTCGTGCGCGAACATCTCAAGCGCGGCTACGAGCTTGTGCGCGGACCCCAGATCCTGCGCCGCGAGCTGTGGGAGCGTTCCGGCCACTACGATCACTACCGTGAAAACATGTATTTCACGGAAATCGAAGGCGACGTGCACGGCGTGAAGCCCATGAACTGCGTGGGCCACATGCTCATGTACGGCGAAACCCTGCACAGCTACCGTGATCTGCCCGTGCGCATGTTCGAGCTCGGCGTGGTGCATCGTCATGAAAAGTCCGGTACGCTGCACGGTCTTCTGCGCGTGCGTCAGTTCACGCAGGATGATGCCCACATCATCTGCGCCATCGATCAGCTGGAAGAAGAGATCCTCAACGTCATGCACCTTTCCGCCGACCTGATGGATCTGTTCGGCTTCAAGTACCGCATTTTCATTTCCACCCGTCCCGAGGACAGCATCGGTTCCGACGAAGCGTGGGAACGCGCAACGAATGCGCTCATCAAGGCCGTGGAGAAGGAAGGCAAGCCCTATCAGATCAATGAGGGCGACGGCGCCTTCTACGGCCCCAAGATAGATATCAAGGTCACCGACGCCATCGGCCGCGAATGGCAGCTTTCCACCATTCAGGTGGACTTCACCCTGCCTGAACGCTTCGATCTCGTGTATGTCGGTCAGGATGGCGAACGCCATCGTCCCGTCATGGTGCACCGCGCCATTCTGGGTTCTCTGGAACGCTTCATCGGCGTTCTCACCGAGCATTATGCCGGTGCCTTCCCTGCCTGGCTTGCGCCCGTGCAGGCCCGCATCGTCAACGTGACCGATGCCCAGATGGATTATGTCAAGGATATGAAGAGCCGTCTTGCCGCCGCCGGTATCCGTGTGGAGACCGATCTGCGCAACGAAAAACTGGGCTTCAAGATTCGTGAAGCTCAGCTGGCCAAGATTCCCTACGTCCTCGTGGTGGGCGACAAGGAAGTGGCCGACGGCGGCTTCAGCGTCCGTCTGCGTTCCGGCGAAAACATCGGCTTCCGCTCTCTGGATGACGTGATCGCCATGATTCGGACGGAGAGTGAGGAACCGTTCAAACGTGGAGGTATGAGCTATAGCTTCGCCTAACATGAGACCTCGGCGCGACGTGCCTCAGGACGGTGTACGCCGCAACGAGCAGATTCGTGCCCGTGAAGTACGGGTGATTGGTCCGGAAGGAGAACAGATTGGCATCCTTCCCTGTTCCGATGCTATCGCCATGGCCCATGAGGCCGGCTATGATCTGGTGGAAGTCGCCGCCAACGCGGAACCGCCCGTATGCCGTATCATGGACTTCGGCAAGTTCAAGTACGAACAGCAGCAGAAGAAAAAGGAAGCCAAACGCAATCAGACCGTGGTGCAGATCAAGGAAATCAAGGTTCGTCCCAAGACCGACGACCATGACTACGAAACCAAGCTGCGCCATATCCGTCGTTTCCTTACCGACGGCGATCGCTGCAAGGTTACCGTGTTCTTCCGCGGACGCGAGATCGTGCACAAGGATCGCGGTGAATCCATTCTGACCAAGATCATCGCCGACACCGCTGATGTGGGCAAGGTCGAACAGGCTCCCAGCGCCGAAGGCCGCACCCTTCAGATGCTGCTCATCCCTCTTCCCAAGAAATAGTCCTTCATCCGGCGCGGCGAAGCTCATCTTCGCCGCGCTGTTGACATTTTGCGGGAAAACCGCGAAGGAACGAAAGCGCTTTTTCAAAGGCGCTTTCGTTTATCAGAGGATCGGCGGCCGTTTTCGGAAAGTGCGCGCGGCGCATGCGTTCCGGCGGAAAAGCGCTGATTTTTTGCTTGCAGATTAAGCAAAAATGCTGCATAGTCGGTCCTTTCTGATGCCCAAATCGTGCGTCCTGTTTTCGGGGCGCTGCGAATACTAAGGAGTTGGTTATGCCCAAGATCAAGACCAGCCGTTCTGCCGCCAAGCGCTTCAGCACCACCGGCAGCGGCAAGTTCCGCCGTCGTCGTCAGAACCTGCGCCACATCCTCACCAAGAAGGATGCCAAGCGTCGTGCCCGTCTGGGTAAGGGTGCCCTCGTCGACAGCGCGAACCTGAAGGCCGTCAAGCGCCTCATGCCCTACGCGTAAGTCCTGCTTTTTGCAGGTAGCGCAGCTTTCGAATTTCGCCGCCTTTTTGCGGCTCAACTCCCGCTGGCCTGATCTCCGCCTCGCGGGACTGAATGTGGAGGATTTTCCATGCGTGTAAAGAGAGGTCTTGCTGCCCATCGTCGGCACAAGAAATATCTGGATATGGCCAAGGGCTTCCGCGGTGGCCGCAGCCGTCTGTATCGCATCGCCCGCGAAGCTGTTGAACGTTCTCTGAATTATGCCTTTGAAGGCCGCAAGCTCCGCAAGCGCGCCTTCCGCCGCCTGTGGATCCAGCGTATCAACGCCGGCGCCCGCATCAACGGCCTGTCCTATTCCCGTCTGGTCAACGGTCTGAAGCTTGCCGGTGTGGAAATCAACCGCAAGATGCTGGCTGACCTCGCCGTCCGCGAAAAGGCCGACTTCGCCGCCATCGTCGAACTGGCCAAGTCCAAGCTGGCGTAAGTTTCTCTTTTCGGGAACAGCCTGCGGCCTTACGGCCCGAGGCACCGGATGACGCTTTTTGGGGAGCTTTTCCCCGCAAGGGGGTGCAGGGCCTGACTCTGCACCCCCTTTTTCATATCTCACATTCAGGCGCGCCTGCGGCGCAGCCTGCCACAAGGCCTTGTCATGGATTTCCTTGAACAATTGAATGGACTGGTCGGCAAGCTCGATGAGCGCTTGAGCCGGATCTCGTCAGAGGCGGAACTGGAAGCGGCCCGTGTGGATTTTCTCGGCCGTAAGGGGCAGCTTGCCGAACTCATGTCGCATATGCGTGAGCTTTCTCCGGAACAGCGTCCGGCCTTCGGACAGGCTGCCAATGCGGTGAAGGAGCGCCTCATCGCCCTTTTTGAAGAGCGTCTCGCCCGTCAGGAGCAGGAACGTGAAGCCGCCTTCCTTGCCGGATTCGATCCTTCCCTTCCCGGCCGCACGCTGTGGAACGGTTCTCTGCATCCCATCACGCTGGCCATGCAGGAAGTCTGCTCCGTGTTTCAGAGCATGGGCTATGAAATCGCCGGCGGCCCTGAGGTGGAGACCGACTTCAACTGCTTCGAAGCTCTCAACATGCCTCCGGAGCATCCCGCCCGCGACATGCAGGATACCCTGTACATTACCGACAAGGTGCTGCTCCGTACCCATACCTCCTGCGTGCAGGTGCGTACCATGATGAACCGCAAGCCTCCGCTTGCCGTCATCGGACCAGGCAAGGTGTACCGTCGCGACTCCGACGTGACCCATACGCCCATGTTTCATCAGATCGAAGGCCTGCTCGTGGACAAGCACGTCACGATGGCCGATCTGCGCGGCACCCTTACGGCCTTCGTGCGCGCCGTGTTCGGCGAAAAGACCCGCGTCCGCTTCCGTCCCAGCTTCTTCCCCTTCACCGAACCCAGCGTGGAAGTGGATATGTCCTGCACGCAGTGCGGAGGCCACGGCCATGTGAACGGTCAGCCCTGCCGCGTGTGCAAGGGCTCCGGCTGGCTTGAGATTCTCGGCAGCGGCATGGTGGATCCGGCGGTGTTCGCCTCCGTCGGTTACGATCCCGACGAGGTTTCCGGCTTTGCCTTCGGCCTCGGCGTGGAACGTATCGCCATGCTGAAGTACGGTCTTACCGATCTGCGCATGAACTTTGAAAACGACGTGCGCTTCCTCCATCAGTTCCCTGCGTAGAGGAAAAAGAGCTGCCGGACGGAAGAGAGGGCTCTGCTGAAGGCCTTTGCTCCGCCGGATGCCGTCTTCCGGACCTGCCGCCCCTCTGTCGGCGCATGACCGGAAGCTTCCCTCCCGGATGCGTTCCGGAAGGAAAGGGATCTTTTCATCCTCTGAGGAGAAAAACATATGCTGCTGAGTTTCAATTGGCTGAAGGAATTCGTTCCGTATACGGGAACGGCTGAAGAGCTGGGCGACATGCTCACCATGCTCGGCCTCGAGCTGGAAGAAGTGGTTCATCCCTATGCGGAAATCGAAGGCGTGGTGACGGGCCGCGTGCTCACCTGCGAGGCGCATCCCGATTCCGATCATCTTCATGTCTGCACCGTGGACGTGGGCGCGGAAGAACCTCTGAACATCGTGTGCGGTGCCCCCAACGTGGCGGCCGGCCAGCTGGTTCCCGTGGCGCCCGTGGGCGCGACGCTGCCCGGCGGCCTAGTCATGAAGAAGGCCAAGCTGCGCGGCGTGCCTTCCTTCGGCATGATCTGCTCCGAACGCGAGCTGGGCCTTGCCGACGATCATTCCGGCATTCTTGTGCTGCCCGAGGAAAACCGCTCCGGCCGCAAGATCATGCCCGGCGAGAAGTTTGTGGACGCCTACGAGCTGGACAAGGAAGTGCTGGACATCAGTATTACGCCCAACCGTGCGGACTGCCTGTCCGTGTACGGCTTTGCCCGCCTTGTGGGCGCGTATCTGAATCTGCCCGTGACGATGCCCTCCTTCCATCTGGAAGAGAAGGGCGAAGACATGAGCGGCGCCGTGCCCGTGGACGTGAAGGACGGCGGCCTCTGCCCCTCCTACATGGGCCGCATTCTGAAGGGTGCGACGGTCAAGCCTTCTCCGGCCTGGATGCGCTATCGTCTGCACGGCGTGGGCGTGCGTGCCATTTCCAACCTGGTGGACGTGACCAACTACATTCTCATGGAACTTGGTCAGCCCCTGCACGCCTTTGACCACAACAAGCTTGCCGGCGGCCGCATCATCGTGCGTACGGCCGAAGACGGCGAAAAGCTCACCACGCTCGACGGACAGGAACGCCTGCTCAAGGCCGGCGACGGCCTCATCTGCGACGCGGAAAAGCCGGTGGCTCTTGCCGGCGTGATGGGCGGTCTGGAAACCGAAATCACCGACGAGAGCGAAAGCGTGTTCCTGGAATGCGCCGTGTTCCGTCCCCGCTCCATCCGCATGACGGCCCGTCGTCTCGGTCTGAACAGCGAAGCCTCCTACCGCTATGAACGCGGCGTGGATCCCACCAACATGGCTTTTGCTCTGGATCGAGCCGCCGCTCTCATGGCGGAACTTTCCGGCGCCGAAGTGTGCCGCGGCGTGTGCGAATGCACGCCCAGCCCCTGGCAGGCTCCGGTGGTGCGCTTCCGCCGCAGCCGTGCCGAAGATCTGCTCGGCGTGGAACTTTCCGACGAATTCTGCGCGAAGACTCTGGAAAGCCTCGGCTGCATCGTGGACAGGAGCGCAGGCGAAGAGTGGAGCGTGAAGACGCCCGGCTGGCGCTACGACCTTACCCGTGAAGCCGACCTCATCGAGGAAGTGGCCATCTTCAAGGGCGTGGACAATCTGGGAGAAACGCTGCCCTCCATTCCTCAGACCCTTTCTTCCTTCGGTGCGCCGGAAAGCCGCCACGCCTTCATGATGCGCGTGAAGAACTGGGCTGCGGGGCTCGGCCTCAACGAAGCCGTCAACTACAGCTTCGTGGGCAACAAGGATCTTGATTTTCTCGGTCTTCCCGCCGAAGGCCGCGTGAACATCATGAACCCGCTCACCGCCGAGCAGGACGTGCTCCGCACGGAACTCGCTCCCGGCCTGTTCCAGAACGTGCGTCAGAACATTGCTCAGGGCGCGAACGGCATACGTCTCTTTGAAGTGGCCGAAGCGTTCTGCCAGGATGCTTCCAGCGACACCACCGTGAAGGAAGTGCGTCATCTGGCCGTGGTGCTGTACGGTTCCCGCTACGACGAAGCCTGGGCCCACAAGGACGAGGATCTGGACTATGTGGACCTGAAGGGCATTGTGGAAAAGCTGTTCGGTTTCCTGCACCTGCCCGTGCCTTCCTTTGAAATGACGGAGCATGCCTACCTTGCTCCTGCCGTCCGCATGAGCATGGAAAACGGCGCCGAAGTCGGCGTCATGGGTCGCCTCAAGCCCGCTCTGGCCGATGCCTATCTGGCCCGCAAGGCCGTGTGGTATGCCGATCTGAACCTCGACCTCTTGCGCGAAGCTTCCCAGAGCGCCAAGGTCATGTTCCATCCGCTGCCGGTGTATCCCGCCGTGCGCCGCGACATCACCTTCATCGCTCCCCGTTCCATGCATGTGGATGCCGTGCTCTCCGCCGTCCGCGGCGCGAAGACGAGCCTCATGGAAAGCGTGGAACTTCTGGACGTCTATGAACCGAAGGGCGGTGAGGAACGCAACATCACCTGCCGTCTCACCTTCCGCAAGGCGGACCGCACCCTGCAGGACGGTGAAGTGGACAAGGAACGTGAAAAGATCGCTTCCTTTGTGGTGAAGAGCCTCGGCGTGCGCATCTGACGCCGCATCTTCTGATTCCTTTCGGGCCGTCTTCTTCGGAAGGCGGCCTTTTTTTCGGAACATTGCAATACTTTGTCACGAAAAAGGGGCGGAAAAATTATGGCGAAAACGGAAGGACTGTGCCACAGGTAGAAAAAAGCGCGCAGAGATAGGGAGGCCTTGTCGGAAAAGGCGTTTCTCTGCATGACGATACTGCATCCCGGCCTGCTGCCGGATAATCATACGAGGTGACTATGCATCTTTTGAAGTTATGCGCCGGTATGGCGCTGGCGATCTGTCTGTCTCTGGGCGGAACGGGCGCGGCACAGGCCGTTTCCGGCATACAGACGTTTCGTCTGGAAAACGGTCTGACCGTGCTGGTCAAGGAAGACAGCCGCTTTCCTCTGGTTTCGGTTCGCCTTTTCGTGAAGGCCGGTTCCGCCTGGGAAAAGCCGGAAGAAGCGGGCATGAGCCATCTTCTTGAGCACATGGTGTTCAAGGGCTCGAAGACCAGCGGGGCGGGCGTGGACAAGCGAGTGGAGAACGCCGGCGGCTCCATGAACGCCTATACCTCCTACGACATGACTACCTATCTGACCGACCTTCCGGCCGCAAAGTGGAAGGATGCCATGACCGCTGTGCGTGATCTGGCCTTTGATCCGCTGCTCCGTCAGGAAGATCTGGACGCGGAAAGGGAAGTGGTCATCGCGGAAAAGAAGCAGCGCGGCGACAGCCCCATGACGAAGCTTTTCCAGACGGCGCTGGCCCATACGCTGAAGGGAACGCCCTACGAGAGCCCCGTCATCGGCAACGAAGAGGCGCTGCGCGGCGTGACCCCCGACATGATGCGCGACTATATCCGGCGGCGCTATGATCCCCGCGACATGGTGCTTTCCGTGGCGGGCGATGTGAAGGCTTCCGACATTCTGGCCGAAGCCAGGGAGCTTTTCGGCGGCTATCAGAACCACAACGTTCTTACCGTGGAGCCTTCCATTGATCCTGCCTCCCTTGCGCAGGGACTGATCGTGGACGTGGAGGCCGGCCCGTGGGAGAAGGCGCTCGTGTCCCTTTCCTTCCCTCTGCCGGGCATGAAGGATGAGCTTCTGCCCGCGGCCGACGTGCTGGCGCATCTGCTTGCCGGTGACGATACGGCGCTTCTGCCTGTGAAGTTTCGTCTGGATCAGCCGGTTGTGGACAGCATAAGCGCCTCCGCCATGAGCTTTGAGCGGGCCGGAGCCTTTATGATTCTGGCGCAGCTTGATTCCGGAAAGGCGGCAAACTTCCTCGAGAATCTGGGCAGGGAACTGGCAGGTCTGAAGGCTTCGGATTTTACCGATGCGCAGATTGCCCGGGCCCGCCTGAATCTTGAGGACAACTATCTCCGCGGCCTTGAGAACATCGCCGACATTGCGGAGACCATGGGCTCCGAATATTTCTATGATCCTTCCAGCGTGGGCGGAGAGCGCTATCTGTCGGCCGTACGCGGTGTGAACCGTGAACAGATCCAGCAGGTCATCGACCGTTGGCTCAGACCCGATGCGCTGACGGTTTCCGCACTGGTGCCTCAGGGGGCAGACGGCGCCGTCGCCGATCTCGACAACGATTCCGCCCGTGCCGCCATGCTTCGCGGATGGCCGGAAACGGGCAGCGCCGTGAAGAAGGCCGAAGCCGACAAGAGCGGCGGAGCCAAGCTGAATGCCGAAGTCATCAGCCTCGGCGAAGGTCGTACGCTGGTGCTGCTGCCGGATCGCTCTCTGCCTTACGTTTCCGCCACGCTGAGCTTCTCGGGCGGCGAGCTTCTTGTTTCCGATGATGAGGAAGGCCTGGCCTCCCTGACGGCTTCGGCTCTGACCACGGGAACGAAGAACCGCACGCTGAACGATATCAACGTGTATCTTTCCGACAGGGCTTCCGGACTGTCTGCAGGCAGCGGCATGCGGTCGTTCAGCGTTCAGATGGACGCGCCTTCGCGTTTCGCGCCGGAGGTCTTTGCCCTCATGAAGGAAGTTGTGGAATCTCCCGCCTTCCGTGAAGAGGACGTGGATCGGGCGAAGCGCGAACAGATAGCCTCCATCGTCAGTGTGGAGCAGAATGCGATGGGCCTGCTCAGCCGCAATCTTCGTCATGTGCTGTTTGAGAAGGGGGCCTACGCCCACCGCAGCGACGGCGATCCCGCCGTGGTGGCCGGGTACGGACGCAGCGACGTGGAAGGCTTCTGGAACCGGCAGAAGGTTCGTCCGTGGGTTCTTTCCGTCGCCGGAGACTTTGACAGAACGCAGGTGGAAGCCTTTGCCCGTTCGCTGCCTGCACCTTCGGAAAAGGCGCTTGAGAGCAGCGCGCCCGCATGGAATAAGGAGCACGCCTGGAGCATGACGCTGCCCGGACGCAATCAGGCCGTGTATCTCATGCTTTTCCCCACCGTCGGTGCGGACTCCTCCGACCGTGCGGCGCTTCGTCTGCTTTCGGAATGCCTGAACGGCTTCACCGGAAAGCTGTATCAGGAACTTCGGGAAAAGCAGAGTCTCGGCTATTCGGTCTTCCCTGTGGACTGGGCTGCCCGGGATGCCGGATTCCTTGCCTTCGGCATCATTGCCTCGCCGGAAAATCTGGAAAAGGCGAAGGCTTCCTTTGAAGCCATCGTCCGGGATCTGCAGAAGAATCTGCTGCCCGAGGAAACGCTGGAGCGCGCCAAGGCCGTGGCCGAGGCCGATTTCTACCGGGCCAGACAGAGCCGCGCCATGCGCGCGGGAGAGGGCGCGGCCAACATCCTGAACGGCTATGATCTTGATTACGGGCGTCAGCGCCTTGAGGCCATGAAGGCCGTGGATGCGCAGACGCTGCGGGAAATGGCCCGCAAGTATCTTGACCTGAACGCTTCCTATGACCTTCGCGTGACGCCGTAGCGGCGGCATGAAAAAAAACAGACGGGGCACGATATCGTGCCCCGTCTGTTTTTAAGGACGATCGTCCGGCGTTTTTGGGTCCTCAGTGCGTCCAGTCGATGACGGGAACAGCGTCGCCCAGTTTCTTTTCAATGGCGGCCTTCATGGCCTCATGGCTGGGGCAGGGCATGCCGATGGGGCTTCCCTTGCGGATGCAGGAAGCGAGAAAGACGGCCTCGGCTCCGCGGTCGACCAGCATTTTCGCCCGCGCGACGGCTCTCTTGCCCGGACAGCCGCCGCAGCTCACAAAGCCGATGACTTCGCAGGGGCCGTAAGGTTCGAATGCAAAGGTGCCGGCGCAGGCGCATTTGAAGTCCGTGGTGCCGGGACACATGTCTTCCGTCTGCTGACAGCGGATGATGCCTACTTTCTTCATGAATTCCTCCTTGTCGCCTCATGGGCGCGATGCGGCTTCAGACCATCTTATGCCGGAATCCTTGTCGGGAGCAAGAGCGCAGCCTTCCTTGCAAAATCTTTCATGAAGGGAAAGAGTTTGAAACGTGACTTTCCCTGCCGTTCTGCTAGAAGGAAGCTGTCAAAGGTTGTCATCCCCCCTGAATAACCAGAGATTCTCATACTCTTCTCCTCATCCCTTTCCTTTGCCGGCCGGTTCGACAGGTTTCGAACCGGCCGGTTCCTTTTGGCGCGCGGAATTGAAGGGCATCTGCTGTGCGGACCTTCGGAAAAGCGCTGCGGACGGAGACTCCGCCAGTCTTCGCCGGAAGCCCGGAGCGGTTTTGTACGCTTGAACAGAACAGGGGCCGGAACGATTGCCGCTCCGGCCCCTGTTTTTCTGCTGTCGCTGGATCGGGACTCGTTATTGCTGCTCTGACGGTTCTTCAGGCAGTTTTTCCACCAACAGCTTGTCGATCATGTTGCCGTCCATGTCCACGACCTCGAACCGCCAGCCGTGCCAGGCGATGGAGTCGCCTTCATGGGGAATCCTGCCGGTCAGGTACATGAACATGCCGCTCAGAATGGTGTAGTAGCCCTTGTCTTCAGCAGGAAGTGAGGAAAGGCCGAGCCGGTCCTTGAGCTCGGGCACGGGAATGCTGCCGTCCATGAGCCAGCTGCCGTCGTCGCGCTGAACGGCCCAGGCATCTTCATGGGGCGTGCCTATCTGACCGGCCAGTACCTTGAGAATGTCTCTCGGCGTGACGATGCCCTGCAGCGTTCCGTATTCGTCTACGATGAAGGCGAGATGGGTTCTCTGTTCCTCGAAAATCTTGAGCAGCTCCAGACTGGTGAGCGTTTCCGGTACGAACACGGGAGGCCGACTGCTTTTTTCCAGTTTCTGCGCAAAGTCTTCATCTCCGGCAGAGGCGCCGGAGCAGAGCAGAAGCGCCTGATTGATGCGTATGATGCCCGTAAGGTTCTTGAGCCCGCCGTGGCAGACCGGAAGCCAGGAATGTTCAAACGAACTCAGGATGTCGAGATTTTCCTGCAGGGAAAGCTGGGTGTCCAGATAGCGGATGTCGGCCCGGGGCACCATGATGGAACTTACGGGCCGGTCGTCGAGCCTAAAGATGTTGCGGAGCATGTCGCGCTGACGGGCTTCGATGGCGCCCGCCTCCGAGCCTTCGTCGATCATGGCCTGTATTTCTTCTTCCGTGACGGTCTGCGTTTCATCGGGCTTTGCTCCGAGCAGGCGCAGCAGCAGGCCGGTGGAGGAGGAGAGCAGGGCAACGAAAGGAGCGCTTATGGTGGCAAGGGCCGTCATGGGACGGGCCACGAGGCAGGCCATCTTTTCCGGGGCGAGCTGTCCGAGGCGCTTGGGCACCAGTTCGCCGATGACGATGGACAGATAGGTGACGGCAATGACAATGACGATGGTGGCCATTGTCCCTGCCGACGAGGCGGGGATGCCGAACGTTTCCTGCATCCATGCGGAAAGCGGAGCCGCCAGGGCCGCTTCGCCGAAAATACCGCTCAGAAGACCGATGGATGTGATGCCGATCTGTATGGCGGAAAGAAAACGGGTGGGATTCTCTCCCAGACGGATGGCCGCCTGAGCGGACTTGTCGCCCGCGGCGGCTTTTGGGGAAAGTCGCGCCTTTCTGGCGGTGACGAGCGCGATTTCGGACATGGCAAAAATGCCGTTCAGAACAATGAGCACTATAAGTATGAATATTTCCATGTATCCATTGTCATGATTATATTCTTTCTGTCAACATGGCGATAAGAAAGGAAAATAAAAGGTGGATTCTATTTTTTCATGGAAATGGTCATGCGGAATATGACGGCAGTTGATTATGTGGCTTTGCATGATTGAGACGTTTATATGGCTCTTTCAGATTTTTTTCAGAAGTGGAGGCAATGCGGGTATTGCGGATGTTTGAGGCCATTCTGCGGGTATATTAATGATGGCGGCAATGCATGGTGCGGGCGTTGCGGAATCGTGAAGGCTTTGTGAGTGTACGTATGGGGATAGACGTCATAAGTTGCGGACAGGTTCCGTGGGGACGACGCTCTTCTTGTAAGCCGTTCATGAGAGAAAAGCTCCTGAGATCGTTTTGACAGCCTGTGTGAAATGTCGGATCATGACGTTTTCAGACAGGCCCCGGCCGGGACATGAGACGCCGGATTGCCGATCGCCGGGGATATCGGCAGCACAGGAGGAGAGAACATGAGAGTCTGTCTGCTGCAGATGCAGGTGGTCAGGGGAGACAGAGAGGCCAACCGGGCAGCCGTTCGGCGGCTGACGGAGAAGGCCGTGCAGGCGGAGCTGCCCCCGGATGTTCTTGTGCTGCCGGAACTGTGGTCTACGGGATACGCTTTGGATCGGGCCGGAGAGCTGGCCTCTCCCGGCGGCGAGGATGACGCCGCCTTTCTCGGCGAGCTTGCGGCAAAGCACAATGTGTCCTTTGTGGGCGGTTCCGTACTGGCGGAAGTGGACGGTCGCATCCGAAACCGCGCGCAGGTCATTGATCGAAACGGGCGTCTGACGACCTTTTACGACAAGATTCACCTGTTCCGCCTGATGCAGGAAGACCGGTACCTGAGCAGGGGAAACGAGATATGCCTGTTCGACCTCGAGGGAATGCGCTGTGCTCTTGTGATCTGTTACGATATCCGGTTCTGCGAACTTGTGCGCAGGCTGGCCGTAGAGGGCGCGGAAGCGTTGTTTGTGAGCGCCGAGTGGCCGATGCCCCGCCGGGAGCACTGGGAAACGCTGCTGCGGGCCCGGGCCGTGGAAAATCAGATGTATGTCGCCGCCTGCAATGTCTGCGGCGTAACGGGGCAGGAAAGATTTGCGGGCAGCTCCATGATTGTGGCTCCCGACGGCACGGTGCCGGCCAGAGCCGGCGAAGAGGAATGTCTGGTGTATGCCGATATGAATGTTGATGCGGTGCGGAGCATGAGAAATGCGATTCCGGTCTTTGAGGACAGGGTGCCTTCGCTTTACTGAGCCATCCGTTTTGCCGTCAAAAAAAGCGTCTTCAGAAACTGAAGACGCTTTTTTTGACGCGGAGTGTTTCCGCAAATGGCGTGCCGAAGCCCTGCGGAATTTTCCGCAGGACTTCAACGGTCAGATCTTGATGATGCCGAGCGTGGCGCCCACGGAGGAGAGCAGCACGACGAGCAGCAGCACCGGAGCCAGCCAGGAGATGCAGATGCGGAAGATCTTTTCTCCGTGGAAGGCAGAGGACAGCTTGATTTCGGAAATGAGGTTGTCGATGCCCACGATGCGGCCGATGAGCAGGCAGGTGAGCATGGCGGCCAGCGGGCAGAGCACGAGGCTGGCGAGGAAGTCCATCATGTCGAGGATGCTGAGACCGGCGATGGAGATGAAGTCCCACACGCCGAAGCCGAGGGAGCAGGGCACGCCGAGGGCAATGGCTTCAAAGGTCATGAAGATGGCGCTCTTCCTGCGGGACCAGTGCAGCTCGTCGGTAAGGGTGGAAACGCAGGTTTCCATGATGGAGATGCTGGAGGTGAGTGCGGCGAAGAAGACCATGAGGAAGAACACTGCGCCGATGACGCCGCCGAAGCCCATGCTCTCGAAGATCTTGGGAATGGTGATGAACATGAGCGAAGGACCGGCGTTCAGCGCTTCAGTGGTGCCGCCGGAGAAGGCGAACACGGCCGGGATGATCATGAAGCCGGCGAGCGTGGCGACCAGAGTATCCATGAGGCCGATGCTGTAGGTGGCCTGTTCGACGTTGACTTCCTTCTTCATGTAGGAGCCGTAGGTGATGAGAATGCCCATGCCGATGGACAGGGAGAAGAAGAGCTGACCGCAGGCGGCGACCACCGTCATGATGGAGAACTTGGAGAAGTCCGGCACGAGGTAGTAGTAGATGCCCGCGCCGGCGCCGGGACGGGTCATGGAGTAAATGGCCACGATGAGCGCCAGAATGAGCAGCAGAGGCATCATGACGCGGGAAGCGCGTTCCACGCCGCCTTCCACACCCTTGAGAATGATGCCGAGGGTGCAGCCGAGGAAGAGCAGATGCCAGAAAACCGGTTCCCAGGTGGATGAGATGAACCCGCCGAAGTAGCCGTCTGCGGCCACGGCGCCCACCTGTCCGGTGACGTATTCGAACAGATATTTGATGATCCAGCCGCCGATGAGGCAGTAGTAGGGCAGAATGAGCATGGGAACGACGGCGTTGATCCATCCGCCGAAAACGAGGAAGGGATTACGCTTCATCTGTCCGAAGGCTCTGTAGGCGCCCACGGGGCTGAGTCTGGTCTTTCTGCCGAGACTGGTTTCGGCCACGATGAGGGCATAGCCGAAGGTCAGCATGAGAATGATGTACACCAGCAGGAAGATGCCTCCTCCGTACTTGGCGGCGAGATAGGGAAAACGCCAGATGTTGCCAAGACCTACGGCGGAGCCCGCTACGGCGAGAATGAAACCTATGTGCCCGGAAAAGAGTCCTCGGGACGCGCCTTTGCCTGGATCGGACGATGCCTGCTGAGACATACAAGACTCCTGAAAGAAAAAGTGTTCGCAACAGGATACAGGAAGGAAGAAAAAATGACAAGCCGGAAAAGGCTTTTTCTTTCATTTCGGGGGGAGAGCGGTCGGTAGCGGCGTTTTTCCGCAGAAAAGCGCCGCAGTGAGAACGCCGGGACACCGCAATCATATCTTCATGGAATGTTCATGGTGGCGAGATATTTTTTCCGCAGCTGCGTGCTAGGATTCCCGTGATTTTTCGAGCGGGACGGCCCGCACAAGGAGACGGCATGAACATTCGCCTGAAAGGGATAAGAAAAAGTTTCGGCAGCGTTCCGGTTCTGCGGGACATTGATCTGGAGCTGGGGTCCGGGCGTTTCACCACGCTGCTCGGCCCTTCCGGCTGCGGCAAGACCACGCTGCTTCGGATTGTGGCGGGGCTGGAGAGGCCGGACGGCGGAGAAGTGTTCTTCGACGATGAATGCGTTTTTTCCGATCGTCGCGGCGTGAGCGTTCCGCCGGAGAAAAGAGGCCTCGGCTTCGTGTTTCAGGATTTTGCTCTCTGGCCGCATCTGACGGTCTTTGAGAACGTGGCGTTCGGACTGCGTTCCTCGGGACATACGGAGGCGCTGGCCGAAAAGGTGATGACCGCGCTTCATGCCGTCCGTCTGGACGGCTTCGACCGGCGCTGGCCTCATGAGCTTTCCGGCGGGCAGCAGCAGCGCGTGGCGCTCGCCCGGGCGCTGGCGGTTTCTCCCCGCTGCATTCTTTTTGACGAACCCTTCAGTGCTCTGGACGCCGGTCTGCGGGAAGAGATGCGCATGGAACTGCGTGAACTTGTTTCCACGCGCGGCATCACGTCGGTGTTTGTGACCCACGATCAGGAAGAAGCCATGAGCCTTTCCGACGACATGGTCATCATGTCCGGCGGCCGGGTGCTTCAGAAGGACAGCCCCGAGCAGGTGTACCGGCATCCGGCCAGTCCCGTGGTGGCGGGCTTCGTGGGGCAGGCCAACTGGATGGGAAAAACGCGCATGGTTCGCCCGGAGCATCTTTTTCTTGATCCGGGAAGAGGGCGTACTTCGGTTCCCGTGCGGGTGATGTCGTCCCGTTTTCTCGGCAAGGACTACGCCGTGACCGTCAGCGGCGATGCCGGAAGCTGGGTGCTGTATGCCCCCTCGCGGCACGATCCGGACGAGAGGCTGAATGTTTTCGTGGATACGGATCAGATCATTCAATTCAAGGAGTCAGTGTGATGATGAAGGGTATTGTTTCCCTGCTTGCGGCGGCAACGATTCTTGTTCCCGGCCTGGTTCAGGCGGCAGAACTTTCCGGCAAGGTGGTGGTGTACTGCCCCTCGCCCGCAAAAATGGCCGACAAGCTGGCGGAAGGCTTTACGAAGAAGACCGGCGTGAAGGTGGAGATGTTCCAGGGAACGACGGGCGAGATCATGGCCAGACTGGAGGCCGAGCGGGCCAATCCCGTGGCGGACGTGGTCATCATGGCTTCGTGGCCGGACGGGCTTGCCATGAAGGAGAAGGGGCTTCTTGCCAGCTATGCGCCTGCGCTTTCCGACCGCATGGTCAAGGGCTGGAAGGATGATGACAACATGCTTTTCGGCACCAGCGCTTCGGCCGTGGGCGTTTTGTACAACACCCGCCTCGTGCCCGAACTTTCTGCGGACTGGAGCGAACTGGCCCGTCCGGAATTCAAGGACATGCTGGCGCTGCCCGATCCTGTGAAGTCCGGCTCCTGCAAGGATTTTCTTTCCGGCTTCATGTATGCCTTCGGTGAAGAAAAGGGCTGGAAGGTCTGGGAAGATCTTGCCGCGCAGGGCATGACCATTCCCGGAGCCAACAAGGCCGCGCTGGAGGCGGTGATTACGGGCGAGAAGGCCGTGCTCATCGCGGGCGTGGACTACAACGCCTTTTCCTCTGCCGCCAAGGGCGAACCTCTGGCCATTTATTACCCCAAGTCCGGCACGGTGGTGAACCCGCGCCCTGCCATGATTCTGAAGAGCAGCCGCAACATGGAGAACGCCAAGGCCTACATGGACTATCTTCTGAGCGACGAAGCGCAGAAAATGGTGTGCGACGCCTACCTCCTGCCTGGGCGTGCGGACGTGAAGAACACCAACCGCACCGCGCTTTCCGACATCCGTCAGCTTGAGGTGAACTGGGACTGGATGATGGAACACTCCACCGACATCGCAACCAGAATGGTCAAGATGCTCAGGAAGTAATCCTTCATGAGGAAAACGTCGTTTTTTCTTCTTTCCCTGCCGCTTTTTCTGCTTCTCGCGGTTCTTGTGCTCTGCCCGCTGATCATGGTGCTGGCGGAGACCGCGGGAAGCGGAGACGGCTCAGCTCTTTCACGTATCTGGCAGACGCTGGCGCAGCCGGAGAATCTGCGCACCATAGGCAATTCCCTGCAGCTCGGCACGGCGGTCGTGGCGGTGGCCACCGTCATTGCGGCGCCGCTGGCCTGGCTTCTGGCCCGTACGGAAATGTCCCGCTGCCGCTGGCTGGAGCTTGCGTTCATGATTCCCTTCATGACGCCGCCCTACATCAGTTCCATGGGCTGGATCCTGTTCATGCAGCGCAACGGGCTCTGCCAGCAGATGTTTCCCTGGCTCGGACGCTGGAGCGAGGGTTTCTTTTCCTTCTGGGGACTGGCGCTCGTCATGGGGCTGCATGTCTTTCCCTTCATGCTGCTCATGCTCCGCAACGCCATGCTCTGCATAGGGCAGGGCCTGGAGGATGCCGGGGCCGTGTTCGGCGCGGGCTTTGCCGGGCGTATCCGTCGCATTTTTGTGCCGCTGCTTCTGGGCAACTATGCCGTAGGCGCATTGCTTGTCTTTGTAAAGACGCTTTCGGAATACGGTACGCCCGCCACGCTCGGACAGCGCATCGGCTTTTTCGTGTTCACCACCGACATCCACCGCTACAGTACCACGGCGCCTGTCGATTTCGGGCGTGCCGCCACGCTTTCCACGGCGCTTACCCTGATATGTCTTGTCATGTGGCTTGCCCAGAGCGCCATTTCCCGCCGTCACTCCTACCGTCTTGTGGGAGGGAAGGGCGTGAAGATGAGCTCGGCGCCGCTGCGACCCGCCGTCCGAACCTGCGCATGGTGCGGTGTATGGCTGGTGCTGCTTCTTTCCATCGGCGTTCCGTTCTTTTCCGTCATCAGCACGTCCCTCATTAAACTGCGCGGCTATGGCCTTGCGCTGGACAACCTTACCTTCGCCCACTATGCGGAGCTGTTCACCGACAATCCCAAGGCGGTTCAGGCCATACTGGTCAGTGCCGGAACGGCCTTTGCCGCGGCCACGATATCGGCCGTGCTCGGCACTGTTGTCGCCTTTGTGGTGAACAGGAGCAGAAACGGCATGGGACGCGTGCTTGAAGGCGTGAGCCTGCTGCCGGAAATGCTGCCCGGCATCGTCATGGTCATAGGTCTCATGCTGTTCTGGAACCTCGTTTACGATGTCGTTCCTCTCTACAACAGTCCCGGCATGCTGGTTGTGGCCTTCGTCGCCCTGTTTCTGCCGTTCACCGTGCAGTATGTGGGCTCCTCCCTTGCGGGCGTGAGCGAAAGTCTTGTGGCTGCGGCCCGGGTTTTCGGAGCTTCGCCCTGGCAGATCTTCCGCCGCGTTCTGGTTCCGCTGGTGTTCCGGGGCATTGCCGCAGGCTGGGCCATGACCTTCATCATCTCCTTCCGCGAGCTGGTGGCGCCTTCCATGATGGCTCCGCCCGGAGTCCTTTCCATATCCACGTTCATCGTGCGGGAGTTTGAGCAGGGAAGCGTATCCACGGGCATGGCGATGGCCGTCATCTGCGTGCTGCTTACCACGGGAGCCCTGGCTCTTATGAACGTGTTCGGGAGAAAGCGGTGAGAGCGCTTCAGAGCAAAGGCGAAGAGAAGGGCCCGGGCATGATAATGTTTTCGTTGCAACGGCTGTATCATCGTTTTTTCCCGTTCCCCCTGTTAATATAGGTCTGAAAGCATGGAGACCGGCGTCAGGGGGCATCCGGTTTTCCGACAGACCGCATGAGCGCAAGGTGCCCCCGACACGTCATCCCGGAGGTACACATGGTCGCTGCCGTACAGGAAAGGCTGAATGCGGAGATGGAAGAAGAGCAGGAAAGGCTGCGCAGTCTGAAGGAGCTTTTTCAGGGGGCGTCCATGCCCGACATGCTCGACGATGCCATGCATATGGAATCCGTGCGGTTCGCCGGAGCGCTTGCGGATCGCAGTGCCAGAAGACTGAGCGTGCTGCGCAGGCTGTCCTCCGAGGGGACAGGTTTTGAGCGTTACTGCGAGGACTGCGGAGAACCCATTCCGCTTTCCCGCCTTCTGGCTGCGCCGGAATCCGTATGCTGCCGGAACTGTCAGGCAATACGCGACGGGGAGAGCCTTCCTGCAGGAGAATTGGAAGTCTGAGCTTCATTCGTCGCCGTTCTGTAATACTAATGTCACATGGCTCTGATACTGTGCTCCGAAATTCAAAAAGACAGCTGATAACCGGAGTATGAGTATGTCCTTTTTTACAGCCATGCAGCTTCTCGGCGGCGTGGGCATTTTTTTGTTCGCCATTAAGCTCATCAGCGAATCCCTGCAGATGGTAGCCGGCGAACGCCTGCGCAATATTATCGGAATGTTTACGAAAACGCCCGTCCTGGGCGTTTTTTTGGGTACAGCGGTCACCATGGTCATCCAGAGCAGCAGTGCCACTACCGTTATGACCGTGAGCTTCGTGGATGCCGGACTCATGACTCTGACGCAGGCCATCGGCGTCATCATGGGTGCCAACATCGGTACCACGGTGACCGGTCAGATTCTGGCCTTCCGTGTCAAGGATCTGGCGTATCTCTTCGTCATCATCGGTGTGCTGCTCATTTTTGTGTGCTCCTCAAAGAAGCTCAAGCACGTCGGTGAGGGCCTGCTCGGCTTCGGTCTGCTCTTCATCGGCATGCAGACCATGGAAACGTCCATGTCCTTCCTGCGCGACAGACAGGACATTTTCCTGGCCTTCAGCAACAATCCGCTTCTCGGCCTTGCCGCAGGCACGCTCCTTACCCTTCTCGTGCAGTCCAGCTCCGCCACCGTGGGTCTGACCATAGCTCTGGGCACGCAGGGACTTCTGCCTCTGGAAGCGGCCATCCCCATCATCTTCGGCGACAACATCGGTACGACCATCACGGCCGTGCTGGCGGCGCTCGGCACCGGCAGAGCGGCGCGTCAGGCCTGTGCGGCCCACGTGCTCTTCAACGTGATAGGCGTGTGCATCTGGCTGCCGCTCATGCCGCTGTGGATCGGCTTCATCGAAGCTTCCTCCTCCGCCATCGGCCATCAGATCGCCAACGCCCATACGATGTTCAACATCTGCAACACCATACTCTTCCTGCCCTTCGTCAAGCCCTTTGCCGCACTTATCCGCCGCATCATTCCCGACAGCGAGCAGATCGACAGGCGCGAGGCCGTCTATCTCGATCCTCACCTCATCCAGCGCACGCCCGTGGTGGCCGTGAGCGCGGTACGGCATGAGTGCCGTCACATGGGGGAAATCGTGATGGAGCTTCTGGAGCACACGGAAAAGGTGTTCTTCGAGCAGAAGGATGAGGAGAAGGAAGTCGTCATGGAGCTTGAGGACAAGCTCGACCGGCTGGAAACGTCCATACGTGGTTACGCTTCGGATATCATGCAGACCGGCCTTGACGGCAAGGACGCCGCCATTCTGGAAGCCTGCGTGGTCAGCGCCGGCGATCTTGAGCGCATCGGCGACAAGGGCAAGAGACTCATCGACTTCTATGAATACCGCAAGAAGAGAGGCGACGACTTTTCCTCCGAGGCCATGAAGGAAGTGCGTTCGCTGTATCTTGAAACCCGCAGGGCCGTTTCTCTGGCGCTGAACGTTTTCGGCCCGGACGACTTTTCTTCCGAGGACAAGGCCGCTCTGGATGCCCGGGCGGACCGCATCCGCGAACTTGAATCCTCGCTGCGCGCAAGCCATGCCACGCGTCTGGGCGCCGGTCACTGCTCGCCCGAGTCCGGCCTTGTGTTCATCGACGTCTTGGGCGCCATAGAACAGATCGCCTACCGTGCAAGAAAGATTGCCGATCACATGGCCGGTCGGCAGAACCTGGAGGCATAGTCGTGGCCGACAAGAAGACGAAGACTTCCTCCGCAAAGCAGCCGGGAGCGGAGTCTAAAAAGACGGATCTGGCTGCACAGGAATATTATCTGAACCGGGAGCTGAGCTGGCTGGATTTCAACGCCCGCGTGCTGGAAACGGCGCTTGATGAGCGGCTTCCTCTTCTGGAGCAGACCAAGTTCCTCTCTATTTTCTACAACAATCTCGACGAATTCTTCATGGTGCGCGTGGCCGATGTGCTGCGCCAGTATCGGGAAGGGGCAACCAGCTCCGAAGCCGACCGCATGACGCCGTCCCGGCAGCTTGCCGAAATCCGCCGCAAGGCCTCGGCGCTCCTGTCCCGGGCCAGCGATCACTGGCAGAAGAAGCTCGTGCCTCTTTTGCGGGAAAGAGACGTGCATCTTGTGCACTACAACGAGCTTACGGAAAAGCAGCGGCGTTTCCTGCTGGCCTATTTCCGCGACGAGATCTACCCCGTGCTCACGCCGCAGGCCATAGATCCGGGGCATCCCTTCCCCACTATTTCCAACCTCAGCCTGAACTTCATTATCCGGCTGCAGGGCAGGGACGGCATCGCCCGCTTTGCCAGACTCCGCTGCCCGAGCAACGTGTCGCGCTTCATCTTCATTCCGCGCAACAAGGAGGCCAAAACCTATGCCTCGCTCGGCCTGAAGGCCAATGTGCGCGATGCCGACATCCTGCTGCTTGAGGAGCTCATCGAGGAGCATCTCGGTCTCCTGTTCCCCGGCTATGAGGTGATGGATTCCGGCCTGTTCCGCATCACCCGCAATACCGACGTGGACATCGACGAGGACGACAGCGACGATCTGCTTGAAGCCGTGCAGGACATGGTGGAACAGCGCCGTTTCGGCGGCGTGGTCCGGCTGGAAACGGCGCGGGGCATGTCCACGGACCTTTCGGAATTTCTCATCAAGCGGCTGGGCCTCAAGCCCTTCCAGGTCTATCGCGTGAAGGGCCCTCTGGCGTTCGCGCAGTTCATGTCCCTGTACGGTCTGGACCGTCCGGGCCTTAAGATTCCCGGACACAGCCCCGTTGTTCCGCCGATTCTGCAGACGGACAGTCTCTTCCGCATCATCCGCAAGCAGGATGTATTTCTGCACCACCCCTACGACAGCTTTTCTCCGGTGCTGGACTTCGTGCAGAAGGCCGCCGAGGACCCCAGCGTCATTTCCATCAAGCAGACGCTTTACCGCGTGGGCAATGATTCGCCCATCGTGCGCTCGCTCATCGAGGCGCGGCGGCGCGGCAAGCAGGTGACGGCCGTGGTGGAACTGAAGGCCCGTTTCGACGAGGAACGCAACATTACCTGGGCGGAGGAGCTTGAGCGCGAAGGTGTGAACGTGGTGTACGGCTTCGTGGGCATGAAGATTCATGCGAAGCTCTGCCTTGTGGTGCGCCGCGAGGCGGAAGGCGTGATGAGCTATGCCCACATAGGCACGGGTAACTACAACGCCTCCACGGCAAGAATGTATACCGACATGGGCATTCTGACTTGCCATCCCGACATCTGCGCCGACATGGCGGACCTCTTTAATGTCATGACGGGCTACGCGGTGAAGGATAATTACCGGGAGCTTCTTGTTTCTCCCGACTCCATGCGTCGCCGCCTCATCGAACAGATACAGAACGAGATCGACGTCTGCGCCCGTGGCGGCGAGGGCGAGATCATCATGAAATGCAACCAGCTGGTGGACAGAAAGATCATCCGGGCGCTGTACATGGCTTCCATCGCCGGCGTGAAGGTGCGTCTTCTGATCCGCGGCATCTGCTGCCTGCGCCCCGGCATTCCCGGCGTGAGCGAGAACATCACGGTGAAGTCCATTGTGGGGCGCTTTCTGGAACACGCCCGCGTGTACTGGTTCCGCAATGCGGGCAATGCCTGCATGTTCATGGGCAGCGCGGACATGATGAGCCGCAATCTGGATCGCCGCATAGAAGTGCTCACCCCCGTGCTGGATGAGAACATCCGCAAGACGCTTCTTGATGTTCTCAAGCTTCAGCTGGCCGACAACGTTCAGGCCTGGGAGCTGAACGGCAACGGAGAATATGTGCGCCTTCGTCCGGCTGCGGACGAAAACGGCGTGAATTCGCAGGAAATATTGTTGAAGCGCTGAATCTCGGCGCATTGAGGGAGGCTTTCATGAGCAGAACGTCGGGCAGAAACGGAAGAGTGCGTCGTTCCGGCGGCAGAGCCGCTCCGGCGGATACCCCGGTGCTGGAGTCGGAAATCAGGGAGAGCGTTCCTGCCGCTTCCGAAGAAGGGGATACCGGCGTTGACGGCGAAGTGTCGCCGGAGGAACAGTCGGTTTCCGCCATTATGGAAGACGATGCTCTTGCAGCAAAGGCGGACTCCTGTGCCGCAGAGAAGTGCGATGTGACGGCGGAAGCGCAGGCCGTGCCGGAGGAATCGACTTCCTGTGCCGAGGTCTGCTCCTCAGCGGCGGAAGACGGCACGGCAGATGCTCCGGTTCCCGGAGACCTTGATCTGCTGCGCGGGGAACTCATGGCCGAGGAACTGGAGCAGAGCGCCGTGGAGCAGATGTTCCGCTGGGCGAAAAGGGATCGTGCCGGCGAAGAGCAGACCGAAGAGGGCGCGGAAGAGAAACTGTCCGGTCAGGCGCTGCTTGAGGCGGTGCATCACGGCCGCCATGTGGCGGCGCTTGCCGTGGATCTTTTCGAGTCTCTTGCCGGCCTCTTCCCGCTGGATGCGCGCTGGGCAAGAATTCTGGCGCAGGCCGCGCTGTGGCATGATCTCGGTTTTGCCGTATCCGGCAGACGCCGCCATCACAAGGTCGGCATGGAGATCGTGGAGCAGAATCCGGAACTGTCGCTTTCCTTCGGACTGGAGGAGGCGGACCGTCCTCTGGTGGCGCTTCTGGTCCGCTATCATCGCAGAGCCTGGCCGAGCATGAAGCATCGCCGTTTTGCTGCGCTCTGTCGCGAGGACCGCAGATCTCTTGCCGGTGCGGCCGCGCTTCTGCGCATGGCGGACGGCCTGGACTACCGGCATAGGGGCGCCGTGGAGGAAATCCGCGTGAAGTTGCGCCGCCGTGCGGTCGGCATTGTGTGCTTGGGTTCCGGATCCTGCAGGAAGGAATGCCGCCGTGCTCTCAAGAAGGGCGATCTTTTTGAGAAGATCTGCGGAAGAGCTCTTGAGATTTCGCAGGGAAAGGAAGACGACAGGTATGTCTGCTGAACAGGTCGCAGGAAAAGGGCGCACCGTCGCCATCATGGATCTGGGCTCGAACTCTCTGCGCATGATGATCGTGCGCATCGGTGAGAACCGTGTGACCAGCGTCCTCAATCAGGTCAAGCAGATGGTGAGGCTCGGTGAGGGAGCCTTCGAGGAACGCAGGCTGCAGGTCGAGCCCATGCGCAGAACCATTGCGGCTCTGCGCGGCTTTGCGGGCATGTGTCGTTCCTACGGTGTGGACGAGGTTGTGGCACTTGCGACGGCCGCCGTGCGCGACGCGGCCAACGGTCAGGAGTTCATGGATGAAATACGCCGTGAAACCGGCATCGACTTCACCGTGATTTCCGGCAGGGAAGAGGCACGTCTCATCTGCCGCGGCGTGTCCGTGGCGCTCGAGCCTTTTTCCGGAAAGAGAATGTTCATAGATATCGGCGGCGGCAGCACGGAGCTTTCCGTGGCCCGCGGCACCGATATTCTTGAGCTCGAATCGCTCAAGCTCGGCGCCGTTCGCCTGGCAGGACTTTTCCCCTGTTCTGGCACGGTGAGCCCTCTGCGCTATGCGGAAATGCAGAAATATGTGCGCGATCATGCGGTTCTGCCGCTGCAGCGCATGGAAGCGCAGAGCCCGGGGGAGCTGGTGGGCAGCTCCGGCACCATACAGAGCCTTGCGGAAATGGCCGTTGCCATGTCGAGGGAAAGCGGCAAAAAGACGGGAGACACGCCGGAGGTGCTCAGCTATGGCGGGCTTCGGCGTGTGGTGAAGGCGCTCTGCGAACGCAATGAAAATGAGCGTATGTCTCTGCCCGGCATGAACCCCCGGCGTACCGGCATTCTCATTCCCGGGGCGGCCATTCTGCAGACCATCATGGAGGAGCTGGATTTCGACTCCGTGCGCGTTTCCGGCCGAGGCCTGCGGGACGGCGCTCTTGCCGACTATCTGGACCGGATGTTTCCCGAAAAGGGCAGACTTTCCGTACGCGATGAAAGCGTGCTCCGACTGGCCCGCCTGTGCCGTTTCGAGGAAGTGCATTCCCGGCATGTGGCGGCGCTTGCCGTCATGCTTTTCGACTCCGCCCGCGAGATCGGTCTGTACCGCGGCCCTGCCAGAATGCGGGAGCTGCTGCACTATGCGGGGCTCCTGCATGATATCGGCATCTTCATTTCGTTTACGAAGCATAACGTGCACAGCCATTACCTTATTCAGAACAGCGAAATGCTCGGCTTCACGCAGAAAGAGGTTTCGCTCATGGCGGCGCTGGCGCTTTTTCACCGGTACGGCTACTCCAGAAAGGACAAGGGCAGCGTGACGTTGACCGACGACTGGCTGGAATACGCCCGCTACCTTTCGCTTTTTCTTTCTCTTGCGGAAGGCATGGATAAAAGTCACCGTCAGGCCGTGGTATCGGCGGCCTTTGTGCGTCAGGACAAGGAGCTGAGGCTTGTTGTCCGCTCTTCGGTTCCGTGCCCGGTGGAGCAGGAGCGGCTGAAGCGCTGCTTCAAGGCGCTGGAGAAATGTTTCGGTGCCGTGAACGTGGTGTGGGAATCCGCTTCGAAGACGGCATGAGATTTTTTTTCGGTCTTTTTCGGAAGGCGGAGCCGGTATGTCCCGGTTCCGCCTTCTTTTTTTATGCCCGGGAGACCTGCAAGGGATTTTCGGAACTTGCTGCGCCGATTCTGGACATTACCCGGAAAGTGATTAACCTTTGCGGGAATACAATAGACGGAAAACGCGAAGCCTCTTTTTGAAGCGGTCTGTCGCATTATCAGGAGTACAATCATGTGGGAATATACCGAGACCGTCCGTGATCACTTCCTGCACCCCCGCAATGCCGGTGTGCTTGAAGATGCCAACGTTATCGGCGAGGCGGGAAGTCTTGCCTGCGGCGACGCCCTGAAGCTCATGCTGAAGGTCAACGATCAGGGCATCATTGAAGATGCCAAGTTCCAGACGTTCGGCTGCGCCAGCGCCATTGCCTCGAGCTCTGCTCTGACCGAGCTGATCAAGGGCAAGCATATGGATGAGGCCTCCAAGCTGACGAACAAGGAAATCGCCGAATACCTCGGCGGTCTTCCCAAGGAAAAGATGCACTGCTCCGTCATGGGCGAAGAAGCTCTGGAAGACGCCGTCCGCCACTGGAAGGGACTTCCCTCCAAGGCCCAGGCCGAGGAAGGCAGACTGGTGTGCAAGTGCTTCGGCGTGACGGATCTTCAGATCATCAAGGTGGCGAAGGAAAACAACCTGAAGACTGTTGAGGAAGTCACCGACTTCATCAAGGCCGGCGGCGCCTGCGGCAGCTGCAAGGACGACATCCAGTCCATCCTCGACAAGCTTCATGCTCTGGAAAAGCCCATGCAGGAAATCAAGCCCGTGCCCCGCATGACCAACGTGCAGCGCATGCAGAAGGTCATGACCATCATCAATGAGGACATCGCTCCCCGCCTTGCCCTCGACGGCGGTTCCATCGAGCTTGTGGACGTGGACGGCACCACCGTGGTGGTTGCTCTCCGCGGCGCCTGTTCCGGTTGCAGCGCCAGCCAGCTGACGCTGAAGAATCTGGTGGAAAAGACCCTGCGCGAGCAGGTGGATCCCGCCATCAACGTGGTGGAGGCGTAACATGGCCGATATTACCGATGTGATCTATCTCGACAACAACGCCACGACGATGGTCGCTCCCGAAGTGGCGGAAGCCATGATGCCCGCCTTCGGCCCGCTTTACGGCAATGCGTCCAGCATGCATACCTTCGGCGGTCAGATGGGCCACTACATCCAGAAGTCCCGCGAGCAGGTGGCCGGTATTCTCAACGCCGATCCCGAAGAAATCATCTTCACTTCCTGCGGTTCCGAGTCCGACAACTCCGCCTGGTATTCCGCCACGGAAACCCAGCCGGAAAAGCGCCATGTCATCACCACCAAGGTGGAGCACTCCGCCGTGCTCGCCTACGGCCATTATCTTGAAGATAAGGGCTATGAGGTGACCTGGCTCGGCGTGGACGACAAGGGCCGTCTCAATCTTGAGGAACTCGACCGTGCCATTCGTCCCGATACGGCGCTCGTCTCCCTCATGTACGCCAACAACGAAACCGGCACCATTTTCCCCATCGAGGATGTGGCGAGAATCGTGAAGTCTCACGGCGTGCAGCTGCATGTGGATGCCGTGCAGGCGGTGGGCAAGGAAGTCATCGACCTCAAGAAGCTTCCCATCGACTATCTGGCGCTGTCCGGCCACAAGCTCCATGCTCCCAAGGGCATCGGCGCTCTGTATGTCCGCCGCGGCACGCGTTTCCGTCCCTACCTCAAGGGCGGTCATCAGGAACGCGGCCGTCGTGCCGGTACCGAGAACGTTCCCTACATCATCGGTCTCGGCAAGGCCTGCGATCTGGCAGCCTCCAACATGGAGAAGGAACGCACTCAGGTTTCCGCCCTGCGCGACCGTCTGCAGGCCGGACTTCTTGCCGCCATTCCGCACTGCAAGATCAACGGCGATCAGGAACATCGTCTGCCCAACACGCTGAACATCTCCTTTGAAGCCGTGGAAGGCGAAGCCCTTCTTCTGCAGCTCGACCGTTACGGCATCTGCGCCAGCTCCGGTTCCGCCTGCACCTCCGGCAGTCTGGAACCCTCTCATGTTCTGCGCGCCATGGGCGTACCGTTCAACTATGCGCACGGCTCCGTGCGGTTCAGCCTGAGCCGTTACAATACCGAAGCTGAAATCGATCGCGTGATCGAGGTCATGCCCGGCATCGTCAGCGAACTGCGCGCCATCTCTCCCTTTGCGAGCTTTCTGAAGAAGTAGCGGAAAAATGCGGGCCTTTCGGCCCGCGCTTTCCGACGACATGAAAAAAGCCTGCTTCCGTTCATGCGGAAGCAGGCTTTTTTGTCTTCATGCGGTGGGGCGGGCTGAGCCGCCTGTTTCCGTCCCGCGTTTTGGGGCGGCGCACCCGGTTTTATTCGCCGGTCATGTTTCTGTGCAGAAGTTCGTGCTCCCTGCCCTTGAGGAGCGTGGCATAGAGCGTATCAAGCAGCGGGTTTTCGCTGGTCTTCTTGATCTGCATGTTGATGTCCGCTTCATACAGGGAGTCGCGGCGGGCTCTGAACATGCCGGTTCCGGAAGAGACCGGCTGTCCGCCTCCCATGATGCAGCCTCCCGGGCAGGCCATGAATTCCACGAAGTCGTAGGTCTTTCCGCCTTCGCGTATGGCGTTCAGCACCATGTCGGCATTGCGCAGACCGCTGACCACGGCCGCGCGGATTTCCCTGTCGCCGTGTCGGAAGGAGAACTCGCGGATGCCGTTTTCCTCGCGCACGCCCACGCGCTTGAGTTCGTCGATGTCCTGACGACTGTGTCCGGCAAGGAAGTTGCGCAGCACGGCTTCCGTAACGCCGCCGCTTGCGCCGAAGATGAGGCCCGCGCCGGACGTGATGCCGAAGGGCATGTCGGCCGCGTCCTTGTCCGCGCCGTTCAGGGTAAGGCCGTAGCTCTGAATCATGCCGATCAGCTCTTCCGTGGTCAGCACGTAGTCCACGTCCTGCCGACCGTTCGTGCGGGATTCGGGCCGCAGGATTTCATCCTTCTTGGCCGTGCAGGGCATGATGGCCACAGAGACCAGACGGCGACCCTTTTCATCGGGGTGAACGCTGTCCCAGGCGCGCAGAACGGCGCCGAACATCTGCATGGGCGAACGGCAGGTGGACAGGTGAGGAATGAATTCCGGATGCTTCTTTTCGCAGAAGCGCACCCACGCGGGGCAGCAGCTCGTGAAGAGCGGCAGCTTTTCCCCGGAAGCAAGGCGCTGCTGAAGTTCGCGGCTTTCCTCGGTAACGGTGAGGTCCGCGCCGAAGGCGGTATCGTACACTTCCTCGAATCCGAGGCGGTGCATGACCGTGACGAGGCGGTTCATGACGTTCTTGCCGGCAGGAAAACCGAAGCGGTCGCCTATGGCCGTACGCACGGCGGGCGCTACCTGCGCGACGACCCTGTTGTTCGGATCGGCCAGCGCGGCCCATACCTGATCCACCGTGCTCTTGATGGAAATGGCGCCCGTGGGGCAGACCACGCGGCACTGTCCGCAGCCTACGCAGTCGGTTTCGGCGAGGCGGCGGTTGTAGGCCGGGGTCACCAGCGTGGCCACGCCCTTGCCTGCAAAGTCGAGTGCGTCCACGGCCTGAATGTTGTCGCACATGCGCACGCAGTCGCCGCAGAGAATGCACTTGCTCGGGGTGCGCACGATGCAGTTGGAGCTGTTGTCCACATCGTGATGTTCCTGCGCGCTCTTGAAGCGGATGTTTCTCACGCCCATGCGCTCGGCGAGATTCTGCAGATGGCAGTCGCCGTTCTTGTTGCACACCGTGCAGTCGCGGTCGTGAGAGGCGAGCAGAAGCTCCAGCAGCGTACGGCGGTACTTTCTCAGATCCGGCGTGTTGGTCTGAATGTTCATGCCGTCGCGCGGACGCACGGTGCAGGAGGCAAAGTAGCGGCCTTCATCGTCCTTGACCGTGCAGAGGCGGCAGGCGCCGTACACGGAAAGTTCCGAAACGTAGCAGAGCGTGGGCAGGTCGATGCCCGCCTTGCGTATGACCGTGAGTACATTGGTTTCATCGGTGAATTCGACGCGGATGCCGTCGATGATCATGCTGCCCATGATTAATCCTTGATGGAGATGGCACCGAACTTGCAGTTCATCATGCAGGTGCCGCATTTGATGCAGAGTTCATGATTGATGACGAAAGGCTTCTTGATGACGCCGCTGATGGCGTTGACCGGGCAGCTGCGCGCGCAGCGGGAACAGCCCTTGCAGCGCTGGGGGTCGATGTCGAAGAAGATCAGTTCCTGATAGGGGCCGGGCAGATACTCTTCGATGACGCGTTCCTCGCCGCCCTGATGCTCCAGAACGGAAAGAACCTGACGGGCGATGCTTTTGCCGAGTCCGCAGCGGGCGGTATGATCGATGAGTGCGCCGAGCTCGTCCAGCAGCGCCAGCTCATCCTGCGAGGGAAAGGGAAGCGGAGAATCGGCGAGTATCTGCTGCATCTGTCTCGTGCCTTCCCGGCAGGAAATGCACTTGCCGCAGCACTGATCGCTGGTGAATTTTTCAAGAACGGCCAGAGCCTTTTGAGTTTCCGGTGACTTTTCCATGATGGGTGTCCGAAAGAAGTGAAAAAAGATGACGACAGCAGAATGACGGGTCGGAGCGATCGGCCTGTACGACAGAAGATCGACATGGAAGGAAGCGTTACCGAGGGCATGTTCCGGTGTGACGGCGATATTCTGCTGCCCGGGCATGTCCGCAAGAAGCATGCGGCATGCATGGATGTAGACGCGGAAGCCGCTTCTTGTAAAGCCTGCGCTCATTGTTCCAAAGAGGAACAAAGTCCGGAAAGGAGTCAAAAAGGCGTTTTTTCGTGTTTCTTCCATGCTTCTTTTTCCCCGGGTTGACGCCGTGATTTCCTGCCGTTACAGATAGATATCATATGGACTCTCTTCCGCGCCATGCGCGGTCGCCTTCGGGGATAAACGTATGAATATGACGGTGGACGCTGTTCTTGCCCTGGCTCCGGATGAATCTTCGGTCAAGGCCGCTCGCGGCCTTGCGTCTCCCGGAAAGTGGCAGACCCTTGGATGTGACGATGCCGCTGCATGGGGACTTTGTCAGGGCAGCGGCTCGAAACCCTATCAGGTGAAAGTGGATCTTTCAGGGCCCGTATGCTCCTGTTCGTGCCCGAGCAGAAAGATTCCGTGCAAGCATGCGCTGGCGCTTCTTCTGCTCATGGTGCAGCAGCCCGGGGCGTTCGGCGGCGATCGCCCGGACTGGGTGACCGAATGGCTGGAGAGCCGTCTGCAGCGCGCGGCGAAAAAGGAAGAGGGGAAGGCGCGGAAGAAGAGCGCCGCTCCCGTTTCGCCCGAAAAGGAAGCCGCAAGGCTGAAGCGCATGCGCGCAGGCCTTGAAGAGCTGGACCGCTGGATGAACGATCAGGTCCGGCAGGGGCTTTCGTCGCTTTCCGGCCGCTATGAGGAATGGGAAAGGCTGGCCGCCCGCATGGTGGACGCTCAGATGCCGGGCATGGCTGCGCGGGTGCGCGGCATGGCTTCTCTTGTGGATAGAGGAGACGACTGGCCTGCCGTTCTTCTTGCCCACATGGGGGAGCTGCAGCTTCTGGCGGAGGCATTTTTTCATCTGGAGAGCCTTTCTCCGGCGGAGCAGGCCGACGTGCGTTCCGCGCTGGGCTATCTTCCCGATAAGGATATCGTGCTGGCCGGTGAGGACAAGGTGACCGACGTGTGGAGCGTCATCGGCGTGAGCGAAGCGGAAGAGGATCGATTGTGGCGGCGCCGCGTGTGGCTTTATGGAAGAGAGAGCGGCAGAACGGCTCTCATTCTGGATTTTTCTCACGGTTCCCGCTCGTTTGAGCCGGTATTTCTGCCCGGAGATACGGTACGCATGACGCTGGCCTTCTATCCCGGCGCCGCGCCGCTCCGTGCCGTGGCGGTCGATGCGCCCGTAAGTGAAGCGGTCTGCGAGCCGTTGCCAGAACGTACTCTGGATCAGGCCCTTGCCGACATGGCCGTCCGGTTGGCCGCCAATCCGTGGCAGAGCCCTTTACCGCTTTTTTTCAGCGGGGCTCATCTTGTGCACGGAAAGAGCGGCTGGCGGCTGCGCTCCGAGCAGGGCGGCGAACTTCCCCTGTATCTGGACGACGCCGACGCCTGGAAGATTCTGGCCGTAAGCGGCGGACTTCCTCTTGCGGTCTGCGGCGAATGGGATGGAAACGCGCTTCTTCCGGCGGGCGTCTTCCCCCGGACGGAATTCTGAACGGGGAGGAATCATGGATTCAAGACTTCGTTTATTCGGCTCCCTGGCGCTGCTTGGCACGGATCGCCGTTCGCCCTCGTTTCCAGAAAGTGAATTTCCGGCAGGATCCCTGATCCGGGAACTGGCCGATGCCGGGGACGCCTCGCCGGAATCCTCCGCACGGACGCTTCTTCGCAGCTCCGGCGTTCTTTTCGTCTGCGATCGGGCGGGCTGGCTTCCCCTGGCTTCTGATGAGGAGGCATCCGTTCCCGAACGGAGTCCGGAAGAGCTCCGCGCCATGCTTCCAGAAGGGCTGCCGGTGACGGACGCGTACGGAGAAATCTTCCGAAGTGGGCAGCTCAGGCTTCAGTGGGAGGCGCTTTCCTATCTTAAAGAGAAAGAGATGGTGCTGCCCTGTTCGCTTCTGGTACCGGCCCTTGTCATGGGAAGAGGAGCGCCTGCGCTGAGGCCTCTTCTGTTCCGTACCGTGGGCGAGCGGGGGCTCTGGCTGGCCGCCCTGAATCCCGACTGGCGCATGTTTGCCGCCTCTTCCGGCACCGAGCCGGACATGGACGCCTGGGACCACGGCCGCCCCATGCAGCGGCAGGCTTTTCTTTCGGCCATGCGCGCAAAAGACCCCGCCCGCGCCCGGGAACTTTTTGAAAAGGACATGGCAGGCATGGACGCTTCCGAGCGCAACACGCTGCTCGGGCTTTTTGTGCACGGACTCGGCATGGACGATGAGGATATGCTGGAGAGGCTCCTTGCCGGAGACCGCAGCCGTGAAGTACGGAAAACGGCAGCGTCCCTGCTTTCCCGCCTGCCCGGCAGCCGTTATGTGGCGCGCATGGGCGAGCGGCTTTCATCCTGCATGGCGGCCTTTTTGTCTGCGCCTGCGCCGTCGGGGCTGTCCGGCCTTCTTCGTGCGGCGGCTGCCGTGGTGGGCCGGGCGGACAAAACGGAATTCATCACTCCTCCCGAAAATTACGACAAAACCTGGGCCGGAGATCTCATCAGCGAAAAATCGCCGTTTTCCCAGTTCGGACCGCGTGCCGGCTGGCTGTATCAGATGGCCGTCGCCGTGCCTCTTTCCTGGTGGACGGAGCGCACGGGAAAAACGCCGGAAGAACTGCTGGCGCTTTCCGAACGTTCGGAGTGGAAAAAGCCGCTTCAGACCGCCTGGGGAGATGCACAGCTGCGCTGCCGCGACGCCGACTGGGCGCGCGCCATGCTGGATGTGATGAAGCGGGGAGGCGAGTGGCCGTGCTCGTCCGGCGGCAGACTGGATGTGTTCCAGCTGGCGGGCATGCTGGAAGGGGAAGAGCGGGAAAAGGCATGGGAGTCCGTGCTTTCCGCCGATTCGCTTTCCGCATTTCTCATGGATATCCGTACCCGGCAGGAGCTGGATTACCGGATGTCCCCCGCGCTGGCCGAAAAGGCCGTTGCCGCCCTGACGGCGAGACTGACCTCGGCCGCAGGTCGCCGGGATTATCTTTTGAGTTCCGTTGTCGACGAGCTCGCGATGGTGCTTCCTGCCGGATATCTGGAGGATGTGCAGCAGATGCTTTCCTCGTTGTCCGACAATCCCCTGAGCGGCGCTGTTTCCGACCGTTTTTCCGCCGTGGCCCTGCAGCGCAGGACCCTGTGCGCCTATTTTTCCTGACCGTCAACCATCAGAGGGCATTCCATGAATACTGCAGATAACAACCACGCCGCCCGCGTTCTTCGGCAGCACGCCGAACAGCAGTTTGCCGAGGAACTGGACGAACTGAAAAAGGCCGATACGCATCCTCGCCCCGCAAACTGGCAGATGTCGCCCTGGGCCGTGTGCACCTATCTTATGGGCGGCACGCTGAACAACGGTTTCGAGGTGTCGCCCAAGTACATAGGCAGTCGTCGTCTCATGGAAATCGCCGTGGCCACGCTGGCCACCGACCGCGCGCTTCTTCTGTACGGCGTGCCGGGTACGGCGAAGTCGTGGGTGTCGGAACATCTGGCGGCGGCCATCAGCGGTGATTCCACGCGCATCATTCAGGGCACGGCCGGCACGAGCGAGGAGCAGATGCGCTACGGCTGGAACTATGCCGAACTTCTTGCCAAGGGGCCGTCGCGTCAGGCGCTGGTGGAAAGTCCGCTCATGCGAGCCATGGCGGAAGGCAGCATCGCCCGCGTGGAAGAACTGACCCGTATCCCCGCCGACGTGCAGGACACTCTCATCACCATTCTTTCGGAAAAATCCCTGCCCATCCCGGAACTGGGCGAGGAAGTGCAGGCTGTGCGTGGTTTCAACGTCATTGCCACGGCAAACAATCGCGACAAGGGGGTGAACGAGCTTTCCTCCGCCCTGAAGCGCCGTTTCAATACGGTGGTGCTGCCGGTTCCCGCCACGGAAGATGAGGAAGTCGCCATCGTGGAAAAGCGCGTCCGGGAAATGGGGCGCAGTCTGGAACTGCCCGCCGAGCCGCCCGCGCTTGAGGAAGTGCGCCGCGTGGTCCGCATTTTCCGCGAGCTTCGCAACGGCAGAACCGAGGACGGCAAGCTCAAGGTCAAAACGCCTTCGGGAACCCTGAGCACGGCGGAGGCCATTTCCGTCATCAACAGCGGCATGGCGCTTGCGGCCCATTTCGGCGACGGCAGCCTGCGGGCCGCCGATGTGGCGGCATCGCTCGTGGGCGCCGTGGTCAAGGATCCGGTGCAGGACCGCGTGATATGGCATGAGTATCTTGAAACCGTCATGAAGGAACGGGGCGACTGGAAGGACCTGTACCGCGCATGCCGCGACGTGGAATAAGCATGGACGACGCTCTGCAGATACGCATATTCGGTATAAGGCATCACGGGCCGGGCTGTGCCCGCAGCCTTGTCCGGGCTTTTGAAGAGTGGCAGCCGGATGCGCTTCTCATCGAAGGACCTCCCGAGGGAGAAAGCGTGCTGCCTCTTGCCGTCGACGAATCCATGGTTCCTCCGGTGGCGCTTCTCGTGTACTCCGAGGATGAAGTGCAGCGGGCGGCGTTCTATCCTTTTGCGTCTTTTTCTCCGGAGTGGCAGGCGCTCCGTTATGCGCTGACGCATGATCTTCCGGTGCACTTCATGGATCTGCCGGTGGGCGTGCGTTTTGCCCTCGAAAAGCAGGAGGAAGAGAAGGCTCGTCTGGCGGCTGAGAAAAATCCGTCGGACGATTCTCCTGAGGTGTCAGGACAGGAACCTCAGGAAGAAGCTGATCCTCAGAAGGAAGAGTCGACGGCTGTCCCGTCCGGAGAGTCGGAAGCCGCCGGGGCGGAAGACGCTTCCTGTCCCGAGTCCGGGGAAGATGCGGACTTTGATGTCGCCGATCCTCTGGACTGGCTGGGGCGTGCCGCCGGTTATGAAAGCGGTGAGAGCTGGTGGAATCACATGGTCGAGGAACGCCTGGACGGGCTTGATCTGTTCGAGGCCATTAAAGAGGCCATGAGCACTGTGCGGAAAGAGCGCGAGGAGCGCTTCGGTGCGCCTACCGGCATGGAGGCTCTGCGCGAAGCGCACATGCGCTCGTGCCTGCGCAAGGCCCGCAAGGAAGGTCGGCAGCGTATTGCCGTGGTCTGCGGCGCGTGGCATGTGCCCGCGCTGGAAGCGAAGGTGGCCGCCAAGGATGACAATGCGCTTCTGAAGGGTCTGCCGAAAATGAAGGTTTCCGCCACATGGGCCCCGTGGACGTATGCCGCGCTGAGCGTTCGGAGCGGATACGGGGCCGGTGTCGAGTCGCCGGCCTGGTACGAACACCTCTGGAACGGCGGAACGACGGAATCCAGAACCGTGAGCTGGCTGACTTCCGCCGCGCGTCTCTTCCGCGAGGAAGGGCTGGACTGCTCGCCTGCGCACATCATTGAATCCGCCAGACTGGCCGAGGCGCTTGCCGCCCTCCGTCAGCGTCCGGGTGCGGGATTGCCGGAACTGTGCGAAGCTCTGCAGACCGTGGTGTGCATGGGAGAGGAAACGCCCATGCGCATGATAGCCCGGCGTCTCATCACCGGCGAAAAGCTGGGACAGGTGCCGGACGGCGTGCCTGCCGTTCCTCTTCAGAGGGATATCGAGCGGCTTCAGAAAAGGCTCCGGCTCCGGCCCGAGGCCTCGCAGAAGGTGCTGGATCTCGATCTGCGCAGAGACGTGGATCTTGCGCGCAGCAGGATGCTGCATCGACTGACGCTCCTGGACATTTTCTGGGGCACGGACAGGCGCGAAGGCGGCGGTAAGGGAACCTTCCATGAGCTGTGGAAGCTGCAATGGGAACCGAAGCTGATCGTGGACATCATCCATGCCGGATCCTGGGGAAGCACGCTTGTCGAAGCTGCCGTGCGCCGTACGCTGGACCGGGCCTCGAGGGCGGATCTGCCGGAGCTGGCAAAGCTGATGGATGCCGCGCTGCTTGCGGATCTGGGTGAGGCCGTCGGCGGCCTTGTGCGGGCGCTGGAAGATCGCGCCGCGCTCACCACCGATACGCTTGAGCTGCTCCGCACGCTGCCGGAGCTTGTGCGCGTCGCCAGGTACGGCGATGTGCGCGGTACGGATACGGGCATGGTGCTTGCTCTTGTGGAAGGCATTGTTCCCCGCGTGGCCGTAGGTCTTCATGCCGCCTGTTCGGGGCTCAATGCCGAAGGTTCGGCGGAACTCGGCGCGCCGCTTCGCGCGGCGCATGATGCCATGCGTCTTGCCGGAAAAGAGGAGCTGGCGCTTATGTGGCGTCAGGCACTGCGCCGTCTTTTGCCGGAAGAGAGCGGGGTGAACGCCGTTCTGCGCGGACTGGCTGCCAGACTTCTTTTTGATGACGAGGCGCTTTCCGTCGACGAGGTCGCTCAGCAGATGAGCCTTGCCCTGTCCGCCGCGGCGGAACCGGAGGATGCCGCAGCCTGGCTTTCTGCCTTCCTCGGCGACAGCGCCATGATCCTGCTTCATGACGATACGCTCTGGCGTCTGGTGGATGAGTGGCTGGTTTCTCTTCCCGACGGACAGTTTACTACGGTTCTTCCCATGCTGCGTCGGACGTTCACGGAATTTTCCGCGCCTGAGCGCAGGCAGCTTGCGGAGAGGGCCCGCCGTGCGGAAAACGCCGGGGCGGCCGGAGCGCAGGCGGCGCAGTCTTCGGAACGGGATGAAGCCCGTGCCGCACTGCCGCTGCCTTTCCTGAGGAAGATTCTGGGTCTTGCCGGAACCGGTGCGGCCGAGGGCGAGCGAGGTGCACATGGATAACGGACTTGAAAAGGAACGGATGCGGCGATGGGTGCTTGCCCTGGGGGATGAGGCGGTCAAATCCTGCCCGGATGTGGCGCTTGGTGAGGATGATCTCGGCATGAGCGAGGCCCTTTCCCTGCTTTACGATCGAAGCGGCGACGGCAGGGGGCTGCGGGGCGGCTCCGGTTCGTCTTCTCCCCGTGTGGCCCGCTGGCTGGGGGACATACGCAAGTATTTTCCGTCCACCGTGGTGCGGGCCATGCAGAAGGATGCCTTCGACAGGCTGAATCTCAGGGATATGCTGCTTCAGCCGGAAATGCTGGATTCCGTGCAGCCGGACGTGAATCTGGTATCCACGCTTATGAGTCTGAACGGCGTCATTCCGCCGGAAACCAGAGAAACCGCAAGACTTGTGGTTCGAAAGGTGGTGGAAGAACTCCTGAAGCAGCTTGAGGAACCCATGCGCAGCGCCGTGAGCGGAGCGCTCAACCGGGCGGTTCGCAATCGTCGTCCCCGCGCATCGGAAATCGACTGGAATCGTACCATTCAGGCCAACCTGCGCCACTGGCAGGAAGAATACCATACGCTGGTGCCGGAAACGCTGATAGGGTACGGACGGAAAGCGCACAGGCCGCAGCGCGAGGTCATACTCTGCATCGACCAGAGCGGATCAATGGCCAGTTCCATCGTGTATTCCAGCATATTCGGAGCGGTCATGGCCTCCCTGCCTGCGGTGAAGACGCGTCTTGTGGTCTTCGATACGTCGGTAGTGGATCTTACGGAAGAAATGCGCGATCCGGTGGACGTGCTCTTCGGCGTGCAGCTCGGCGGCGGTACCGACATCAACCGGGCCGTGGGCTACTGCCAGTCGCTCATCACTGATCCGCGCAATACCATCATGGTATTGATTTCCGATTTGTATGAAGGAGGCGTGGAACGGAACCTGCTTCAGCGGGCCAATGAACTCGTGCAGTCCGGCGTGCAGTTCATTACGCTTCTCGCGCTGAGCAACGAGGGCAGTCCTTTCTATGACAGGGCGCTCGCCGGAAAGCTTTCTGCTCTGGGGGTTCCCTGCTTTGCCTGTACGCCCGATATCTTCCCCGGCATGATGGCTGCCGCCATACGTCGGGAAGATGTCTGCCTCTGGGCGGCAGAACAGGGGGTGGTTACCGCTCCGGCATCTGCAAAGGAGGGGGCCTGAGAGGATAGGAGAGACGGGTGTGCTTCCCAAGTTCCCCTGTTCTGCACCGTTTCGACCTCTGCAGGCGGCTGGAAACACCTTCGAAGCGTTTTCCAGGCTGAAAAAGCGGCAAAAAAGGGACTTCAGGCGGGAAAAAGTCCTCCAAAAGCACGAAAAACGAGCCGGGAAACCGTCCCGACTCGTTTTTTTTATGAAGTTTTATTAAGTGGTTACGAATAAAAATTCAAAAAGAACGAAAAAAGTGGAAAAAAGTGTTTGACAAG
>JAHZEL010000004.1 GCA_019421865.1 Desulfovibrionaceae bacterium
AGGCGCTCGTTTGAGCCGCTGTGCCTCAGCGCGTTTTCGAGTTATGCCCATTTCGACCCGTCTTGTCAAACACTTTTTTCCACTTTTTTCGTTATTTTTGAATTTTTATTCGTAACTATTCAATAATACATAATAAAAATATCACTTTTCTGCCGGATACAACCTCCAAAATACGCTGTCCGGCCCCTTTTCCACCTCCAGAGGTCTAAAAAAACAAAAAAGCAGAGGCAGAGAAAAACTCTCCACCCCTGCTTTTTATTGCATACGCCTGACGACAGATCTTCCTGCCTCAGCCAATCTTCGGAACAACTCGCCGGAAAAGTTCCAGCACCTTTTCGGCATTGGCCTGTGCCACGGCAAGAATAGCCTCCCAGGTTACGGAATCATCCACCTTCCAGGAGTCATAGTCCGTGCTCATGGCAACGGCGGCATACGGAATGCCCAGTTCATTGGCCATGATCGCCTCCGTGGCGATGCTCATATTGATGATGTCCGCCCCCCAGAGACGGAACATTCTGGATTCCGCTCTGGTGGAAAAACGCGGCCCTTCTATGGTGACGACGGTTCCGCCGTCATGAAAACGGTAACCGAGCGCTCTGAGCTCTTCAGCCATCACCTTTCTCAATCCGGCATCGAAGGGGGCGGCCATGGCCGTATGCACGGGATGCCCCGGCTCGAACGAGTCAAAAAAGCTCAAGGCTCTCGACCGGGTAAAATCAATGAACTGATCCGGCAGAATCAGATCGCCACGCTCGATCTCCTCCCGAAGCGATCCGACGGCAGTGCTGGCCAGCACATGAGTGCAGCCCGCCGCCTTCAACGCCCAAATGTTGGCGCGATAATTCACCTGCGTAGGAGAAATGGTATGCTGCCGCCCGTGCCGCGCAAGAAGAACAACGGGCACTCCGGCAATGACCCCTTCCCGCAGTGAACTGGAGGGATCGCCGTAGGGCGTGCTTTCCGTGATGTCTCGGACAATCTCAAAAAGAGAAGGATCGTCCAGTCCGCTGCCACCGATGATGCCGATTTTACTGCTCATGATTATTCATCCCGTCGCTGTTGTCTGCCCGGCTCCGTCAAAAGCCGGAGATCGCGTCTATTATATTATGATATAAGAAGGCTGTGTCTCTTTCAGGCTGCCGTCCCCTCGCAAGACAGTCCTCTCCCCGCCCTGACCTCCGTTTCGCCTATCCGCTGCGCAGCGATCAGCAGGGAATGTATCCCTGCGACAGCATGTACAAAAGATCCCGCATATGATCGACATCGGGAGCGTACATGATGAATCCGTCGGGATGCCCGGTCATGGCGATGACGCCGTCTGCCGGATGCTGCCGCACAAGCTCGGCAACGCTGCGGGCCATGTCGGGCGTTCCGAAGGCCGCTTCGGGAGCCGTGGCAGGCGCCTTTCCCGCCATGAGCTGACCGTACAGTCCGGCATGGTGAAGATGAATGACGCATCCCGTCACGGGAGAAGCTTCATAGACAGCCGCGTGCGTCATGGACTCGGAACTGGCCTGGGCCGGGCCCGACGACCAGACGGTATTGGTGTCGATGTCGCAACGGGTGACGAGGCAGTAGCCCTCACGGCCCAGTACAGGAATATGTCCCGTCGCGGTGGCCGTCACCACAAATCCGTTATCAGCCCGCAGGGAAAGATTTCCGTATCCGACGCCGTTTTCCAGTACGCCTACAAGTCCCGCTTTGACCAGATCGGAGCGCAGATCGTTCAGGGCCTCCCAGGCGGGATGCTCCGGCGCCGGACCAAGTTCATGCACACAGCGGAACTTGATGTATCCTTCATCTCTGTTCACTTTTTTCCTCACGCGTGTTCCGGATACAGGGAAAGAATCCCCTTCTCCGAAGCTTTGCACACGCCTCTCTCCGTTATGAGTCCGGTAATGAGACGTGCCGGAGTTACGTCGAACGCCCAGTTCCGGGCCGGCGTATCCTGCGGGCAGATGAGCACGCTTTCCGCCTCTCCCGCTTCCGAAAGACCGTTCATGCGGCGAACCTCGTCCGCCCCCCGCTCTTCTATGGGAATATCGCGCACGCCGTTGCGCAGGGAAAAATCGAACGTGGAGGACGGAAGCGCCACATAAAAGGGAATCCCGTTGTCGGCGGCAGCAAGCGCCTTGAGATAGGTGCCGATCTTGTTGGCGGCATCGCCGCAGCGCGTCACGCGGTCGGCTCCGGTAATGACCATGTCCACCATGCCGTGCTGCATGAGATGGCCGCCGGCATTGTCGACGATGAGATCATGGGGAACGCCGTGTCTGCCGAGTTCCCAGGCGGTCAGGGCCGCGCCCTGATTGCGCGGACGCGTTTCATCCACCCACACATGAACGTCGATACCGGCATCAAAGGCCGCATAAACCGGAGACAGCGCTGAGCCGTAATCCACGAAGGCCAGCCACCCGGCATTGCAGTGCGTAAGAATGTTCACCGGGCGTCCGGGATGTCGGTCCGCTGCATCTTTAATAAGGGAAAGACCGTGCAGACCTATCCGACGGCAGAACTCCGCATCCTCATCGGCAACAGCCTTCGCTTCGGCATGGGCGGCACGTTCCGCGTCCTGACCGGAAAGCCCTGCCATGGCCCTTTTCTGACGCTCAAGCGCCCAGACCAGATTGGCGGCCGTCGGTCTTGTGAGACGCAGCTCTTCCATGCTGCGTTCCATGAACGCCGCAAAATCTCCAGCCGGAGCCGTACGGGCCGCCACCCACACGCCCCACGCCGCAGCGGCGCCGATAAGTCCCGCCCCGCGGATCCACATCTCACGAATGGCGCGGCACACGTCATCCACGCTGCGCAGCGCACGAATGCGAAACTCGTGCGGCAGCGCCGTCTGGTCGATGATGAACAGCGTTTCCGCCTCGCCTTCGCCTTCCGTCCAGATGGTACGGTAATGTTTTCCATTCACATTCATGGAGGATCCCCTACTGAATGCGAAGCTCAAGCGCGTTGCGGTTCAAGGGCACCAGCGCCGCCTTGCCCTGTGTCTTCATATCAAACACGATACGGGTCTTGTCGTCGTGCTGGCCCACGCGCACCGCCCGGATAAGGCGATTGCTCGGCACCTTCGGCACCTGCACTTCCCAGTTTCCGGCAAGATCCAGCACGATGCGATCAGGATTCTCCAGCGAAAAATAGTGACCGACCATCGGAGCATTGCCCTGAAGAATCAGTTTGATCTGGCTGCCGTGCATGGCGAACCGGGCGGACGTCACCACTCTTTCATACCGAGGTTCGGCTTTTTCCGTTTTCTCCGCAGGCATTTCCGCGGAAGTCTCGCCGGTCATGTCGGCACGAACCTCGGCAAGCGCCTGACTCGCAGGACTGCCGGATTCCACGCCGCCCTTCCGTTCCGAAGCTTCCGTCTTTTCCTCCGCAGCAGCGGAAGGCTTCACAGTCTCGCCTTCTTCCCTGCTCTCCGCAGCAACAGAAACCACGGGCAGAGGCTCGTTGCCAGATGCGGCAGCGCTCTCGTCCTTCTGCGCGGACTCAGCAGGCTTGCGGGCGGCGTCATCGCCCTTTTCTTCAAGCTCAATACGTGCCGTCGAATCGGCATCACTCTTCTTTTCCGGCTGAACCTGAGCAGATTCTGCCGGTTTCGGGTCAGCCGCCTTCGAAACGGCTTCCGCCGCTTTTTCACTCTTCTCAGGTGCAGCGGCCTTCGGCGCTGCCACGGGCGCGGCGTCCTTCTTTTCCTGCGTCTTTACGAGAGACGCCGCCTCTTCCTTCTCCGGAGCCTTCGGTTCCTCACGGACAGCGTTCTCCGCTTTCCGCTCTACGGTAGAAGATTCCTGAGTGGTCAGGTGTCCGGCTTCCGTCCTGTTTTCCTGATACGCCGTCAATCCGACGAGTTTTCCCGATATTTCCGAACGTCCGGCCTCATAGCCGGGATCGTCCCTGAGCATGGCGGCAACGCCTACGGCGACGGACAGCATGGCACCTGCGTAGACGAAAAGACGCACTGTTCTGCGCATATGATCCTCTCAAGCTTCATGCATGAAGCGGTTTTCCTCCCTCTATAGCCGACATCGCCGGGCAATGACAAGCAGGCCCGATCATGTGAAAAATTCTGCCACAGTGGACGCTCGGAGCTTTTTCCTATACACCCATTTCCATGCATGAACTTTCCCTTATGGCAAGCGTTATGGACATTGCGCAGGAAGAGCTGGCGAGGCACGGAGCCACCAGACTCACCCTTCTGCGCATACGGCACGGCATTCTTGATCAGGTTCAACCGGACGCCATGCGCATGGCCTTCGAGGTCATGACCGCAGGAACGCCCCACGAAGGAGCGAAGCTGGAGCTGGTGGAAGAGCCGCTTCGTCTCTGCTGCTGCCTGTGCGGGCACTCGTTCGCTCCAAAAAGCAGAGACGCCATGTACGCTCCCTGCCCTGCCTGCGGCGAAACCGCTCCTTTCCGCGTTGAGGGAGGGGAAGGCATTTTTCTCGACCATCTGGAAGCGGAGTAACCCTGCGCTTCTTTTCATACCTGAACATTTCGAGGCATATCATGGAAATTCCCGTTGTCCGCAACGTACTGGAAGCCAATGACCGCATTGCCGCGCGCCTTCGCGCCGACTTCGCCCGTCGCGGCACTCTCGTGCTCAATCTCATCAGCTCCCCCGGTTCCGGCAAGACGTCCCTTCTGGAACGCACGCTGAACGACCTTTCGGGAGAATTCCGCATGGCCGTGATCGAAGGTGACCTTCAGACCGACAACGACGCCCGCCGCGTGGCGGCTTCCGGCGCACAGGCCGTACAGATCAATACCGAAGGCGGATGCCACCTCAACAGCAGCATGGTCAGCGAAGCCCTGCAGGCGCTCAACTGCGAAGAGCTCGACATCCTCTTCATCGAAAACGTGGGCAACCTGGTCTGCCCCACGGAATTCGACTGCGGGGAAGACGCCAAGATCGCGCTGCTCAGCGTGACGGAAGGCGACGACAAGCCGCAGAAGTATCCGTATCTGTTCCACAAGGCCAAAGCCATGGTCCTCAACAAGATCGACCTGCTCCCCTATGTGGACTTCGACGTGCAGAAGGCCCGCGCCCATGCGCGTGCGCTGAACGCCGACCTTGCCGTCATGGAAGTTTCCTGCCGCAGCCGCGAAGGCCTCGACGCCTGGTACAACTGGCTGCGCGCTGCAAGAAAAGCCAAGAAAGAAGCCGCCCATGAGTGAGACTCCCGCCTGCTGCCGTCTTCCCGAAGACGCGCCCTTCCGCACCTATGAGGATGTGATCCGTCATCTGGATTCTCTGGGACTTTTCCACATGGACATGGGGCTGGACCGCATGAAGCGTGCCCTGCACGCGCTCGGCCTCGACAAGTTCCGCTGCCCGGCCGTACAGATCGTCGGCACCAACGGCAAAGGGTCGACGTCGGTCTTTCTGCAGTCCATTGCCATGGCCCACGGTCTGAACGCCGGACTGTACACCTCGCCTCACTTCGTCTGGCCTGAGGAGCGCATACGGCAGAATCACACCATGCTTCCCCGGCGCGTCTGGCCCGCCCTTGCCTCTGAAGCCGTGAAGGCCGAAAAGGATCTCACCTACTTCGAGCTGCTCACCGTGATGGCGGCTTCCGCGTTTCAGACCAGCGAGAGCGACCTCATGATCTTCGAGGCCGGACTCGGCGGCCGTTACGACGCCACGACGGCGCTGCCTGTGGACATGGTGTGCTTTGTTCCCATAGGCATGGATCACATGAACGTGCTCGGCGACACGCTGGCCGCCATTGCCGACGACAAGTCCGATGCCCTGCGCGCAGGCGTATCCGTGGCCGTCAGCGCTCCGCAGGAGGAAGAAGTCCGAAACATTCTGCGAAACAAGGCCGATGAACGCGGCATAGCCCTGTGCAGCGCCCCCTCTTCCAGGGGATGCGACGGCAACAGATCCGGCATGGCCCTGTGGGAAGACCTTCCCGACGACCTCAAGGAATGTGCCGTTCTGCCGGAAGACGTTGAACTCAGTCTGCGCGGACCGCATCAGCGCATGAACGCCCAGACCGCCGTACTGGCCTGGGTCATGCTCTGCCGCCTCCACAACTGGAAAACCGACCGGCATACCATTGCCCTCGGCCTGAGCCGCGCCTTCATTCCCGGCCGGCTGCAGTTCGTGCCCGCAGGAAAGACGCATCCCGCCATGTGGCTGGACGGCGCGCACAATCCTCACGGCATGACAGCGCTTCTTAGGGCCGTTGACCAGATGCGCGAAGAAGAACGCCCCGGCGCCGTCGTCTTTTCCTGCCTTGCCGACAAGCAGCCGGAAAAGCTCACGCAGCTTGTGCTCCAGCTCTCCGGAAACGTTCCGCTTTTCGTCCCCGCCATCAAGGATAACCCGAGAGCCGCGTCGGCCGCCGATCTGGCGGCGCTGCTCGGAAGCCGTGCTACGGTTGCGGACTCGCTGGAAGACGCCATACGCCATGCGCAGGCGGCTGCGGGAGAAAAGCCCGTGCTTGTCTGCGGATCGCTCTATCTTCTTTCGGAAGTCTTTGAAATGTGGCCCTCGCTGCTCGAACCGGCAAGGCAGGCCATCTGAACGACGGGGCCGAGCCGCCCTCAAGACAAGTCCCGACGCGCTGCCGTCGGAACGGGAGATGCCATGTCGTCACTATTCCGCCACCTTCCCTCGGTGGATTTCTGCCTGCACTGGCTGGAAGAACGCTTTTCCCATATGCCGCACGGCGTGCTTCTGGAATGCTGCCGCGCCGTGCTTGACGATCTGCGGGAAGACATCCGGGCCGCACGCATCACGGACGCCTCCGAACTTTCGCCCGAGGCTGTGCAGAGCCGTCTGACGCTGGCCGTCAAACAGAAGGAAAAGCCCAGATTCAGACGCGTGATCAACGGCGCGGGCGTGGTGGTTCATACCAATCTCGGCCGCTCCGTTCTGGCCGAAGAGGCGCAGGAGGCCGTACGCATCGCCGCCTCCGGCTACAGTAATCTGGAGTTCAATCTTGAAACCGGAGAGCGCGGCAGCCGCATCAGTCTGGTGGAAGAGCTGCTGTGCGAGCTGACCGGTGCCGAAGCCGCCCTGGTGGTAAACAACAACGCCGCCGCCGTGCTGCTCATGCTCGACACGCTGTGCAAGGGAGGAGAAGTCATCCTCTCCCGCGGACAACTTGTGGAAATAGGCGGAAGCTTCCGCATTCCCGACGTCATGGAGCGCAGCGGGGCAACTCTGAAGGAAGTGGGAACCACTAACCGCACCCATCTTGCCGACTATGAAAAGGCGCTGTCGGATCAGACCCGCGCCGTACTCTGGGTGCACCCTTCCAACTACCGCATCATAGGGTTCCATTCCTCCGTTCCGGCTGCGGAGCTGGCCGATCTGGCCCATGCCCACAATCTTCCGCTGCTGGAGGATCTCGGCAGCGGCAGCCTGATGGACTTCTCCCGCTGGGGACTGCATGACGAGCCCACGGTGCCGGAAGTGCTGCGTCAGGGCACGGACGTCGTCACCTTTTCCGGCGACAAGGTGCTCGGCGGCCCGCAGGCCGGCATCATCGTGGGCAAAAAGGCCTACGTCGACCAGATGAAGAAAAATCAGCTTCTGCGCGCCCTGCGCTGCGACAAGCTGACGCTGGCCGCTCTGGAGGCCACGCTCCGCCTGTACCGCGATCCGGAAGAGGCCCGCCGCCGCATTCCCACGGTACGCCGCCTGAGCATGAGCGCGGACACGCTTCTTGCCCGGGCCGAAACGCTGCGCGGCATTCTGGCCGCCGAGCTCGCCGGACTGGCGGAATGCACCCTGAAAAACGACTTCTCCCGCGTGGGCGGAGGCTCCTTCCCCGAACAGGGCATGCCCACCACGCTGGTCTGCGTGCGACCGGAACGCCTGTCGGCCGCACGACTGAAAAAACGTCTTCTGAGCACGGAACCTCCGCTCGTGGGCAGACTGGAAGATCCCTGTTTCCAGCTTGACCCCCGCACGCTGGAGGAGGAAGACTTTCATGACGCGGCAAGGGTTCTGAAGGAAGCCCTGCAGAAGCAGGACGACTGATAGTTCCCGTCCTGAGCCGCCGCTCCACAGCAACACCTTCATCAATATACGAGGTCATCATGGACGAACTCGCCTCTTCTCCCAAGTCCGGCTGGGAAATCTACCGCTCGGACGAACACCGTCAGGCCATGTCGGCTCTGGCGGACGACTACATCCGCTTCATTTCCGACTGCAAGACCGAACGCGAAGCCGTATCCGGCGTCATCGAACGCCTGGAAAAGGCCGGCTATACCGAGGGATTCGGCACGGATAAAGGCTGGCAGGCCCTGCACGGCAAGGCCGTCTTCGTGGCCCGCAAAGGCCGCAGACCTCTTGCCGAAGGTATCCGCCTCATCAGCGCCCATACCGACAGCCCGAGACTCGACTTCAAGCAGCGTCCCCTCATGGAACAGGTCGGCGTCGGACAGGCCAAGACCCACTACTACGGCGGCCTGCGCAAGTATCAGTGGTTTGCCCGTCCTCTTGCCATACACGGCGTAATCGTGAAGGCCGACGGCGAAAGCATCCGCGTCTGCCTCGGCGAACAGGAAAGCGAACCCGTCTTCACCATTGCCGATCTTCTGCCCCATCTTGCCCACAAGGACGCCGGACTCAAGCTGTCCGACGCCTTCGACGCCGAAAAGCTCAACATCATTCTCGGTCATGAGCCCGTGCTCGCCGACGAGGAAAACGGCGAGGACAAGGCTCCCAAGGACGCCGTGAAGACCCGCATTCTTCAGCTGCTCAACGAAAAGTACGGCATCCGCGAAGACGACCTCATCTCGGCCGAACTTGAGGCCGTGCCTGCCGGTCCGGCCCGCTATGTGGGCCTCGACAAGGGCATCGTCGGCGGCTACGGCCAGGACGACCGCATCTGCGTCTACACGGCGCTCCGCGCCCTGCTCGATGCCGAGGATCCGGAATATACGAGCTGCCTCATCTTCTGGGACAAGGAAGAAATCGGCTCCGACGGTTCCACCGGCGCAAGCTCCCGCTTCTTCCAGTACTGCGTGGAAGACATGGCGGCATCCTGGGAACCGGAAACGCCGTTCCGCAAAATCATGATGAACACGAAGGCTCTCTCCGGCGACGTGCACGCCGCCGTGGATCCCGACTGGCAGGACCGCCACGAACTCAAGAACTCCGCCTTCTTCGGATACGGCGTGGCCTTCTGCAAGTTCACCGGCTCCCGCGGCAAATACGGCGCCAACGACGCCCACCCCGAATATCTGGGCTGGATGCGCGGCGTGCTCGACGCCAGGAACATCCCGTGGCAGATGGCCGAACTCGGCAAGGTGGACGTAGGCGGCGGCGGTACCGTGGCCCTCTTCCTTGCCGCCTACGGCATGGACGTGGTGGACGCCGGCCCTGCCCTTCTCGGCATGCACAGCCCCTTCGAGCTTTCCTCCGTACCGGACATCTACTCCGCCAAGCTCGCCTATCAGGCGTTCATTGAAGCGAAGTAAGCGCTCCCTTACGAAATCCATTGCATAAAAAAATGCCGTCCTTTGCGGGACGGCATTTTTTTATGCAGTCGTTTGAAAAAACATCGGCATCAGGAGAACTCCCCCAACGCCAGGGAAAACTAGCGCTTCTCTATGGACAGATTGCGGAAGTATCCTTCCGTACCGGGGCCGACCCAGAGTCCCACGCCGCCCGTGGCGTTCACGCCCCTCTTCAGATCGTTGACCACCAGGCAGGGCTGCTCGGCGCCGTGAACGAAAAGACGAGCCTTGTCGCCGTTCACTTCAATGCGGACCTTCGTCCACTCTCCGGGAACCAGGTCGGCATAGGATTCATACTTCTCCGGCGATTCCCGGCGCAGACGATCGAAATCATATTCCGGCGGAGAAAAATACTGCGTGGAATGATTGCGGCGCACCTGATCGTCGGCCCGCCCGTTGGTGGGACGAAGGTAAAAACCTTCACAGCTCATATCATCCCCTATCCGGAACACGGCGCCGATGAAGCCTCGGGCCGCAGGGGGCGCATCAGGGGCCACCGTTCCCGCCATTTCCACCTCTATGACGCCGTTTGTGAAATCAACGGGCAGCCAGGCGATGGACGGCTTGCCGGATCGAAATTCCTCTTCCGCCTGACGGTTCATTCGGACCTTGAGGACACGGCTTCCCTTATACTCGGCAATGGAAGCCTCCGCCCTGTGCAGGGAAAGCCCCTCCAGAGAATCCAGTGAGAGCGTCGTCACCGCTCGGGAAGAAGGCGACTCCTGCCCCGAAGGGGCGGCACAGGCCTGACCGGTCAGCATGACGGCCAGAGCGACGGACAGCAACAGAGATTTTTTCATGAGAGCTCCGCAGGGTAAAAGTGAGATCATGGAAACCCATCTGTGTATGACGCATAACGGAATCGGATAAGATGTCAACAGCCGTCCCGCTCGTAGAAGGATAGGAAATGCTTTCTGCACGTGCACAGGACCGGACTCTCCCGACAGACACGAAAAAATATCCTTCTGAAAGAGCGGTTTGTGCCAGACGTTCTGCAGCCCCTACTCTCCAGAAAAAGGAATGCATAAAAAACAGGCGCGCATGCCGACCATACGCGCCTGTTACAGGGAGGGATGTACCGGAAGGTGCCGGAGCTGGGCTCCGGCATCATGTCGTGCCGCTCTTACAGAGCCTTTCTGTAGATGGCCGCCACGGCAGCGTCGGTCATCGTACGGGGGTTGGTCAGACCACAGGCGTCCTTCTGAGCGTTGGCGGTCATGATCGGAATGTCTTCCTCGCGCACTTCCTTGCCGTACTTCTTGCCGAGAGCGATAAGGCCTTCGGGGATATTCACGTCACGGGACAGTTCGCGGATGGCCTTGACGGCGGCTTCAGCAGACTCGTTGGCGGTGTAGCCTTCCGTGCGTTCGCCGAGCAGCTTGGCGATGCGGCCGAAACGACGGCGGGCGGCGATGAGGTTGTATTCGCAGACGTAGGGCAGCAGGATGGCGTTGCATTCGCCGTGAGGCAGGTTGTAGAAGCCGCCCAGCTGATGAGCCATGGCATGGACGTGGCCGAGGCTGGCGTTGTTGAAGGCCATGCCGGCAAGATACTGGGCGTAGCACATGCCTTCGCGGGCTTCCTTGTCCTGACCGTTGGCCACGGCGCGGCGCAGATAACGGTTGATGAATTCAATGGCCTTTTCAGCGCAGGCGTCGGTCATGGGCGTGGCGGCGGTGGAAACATAGGCTTCCACGGCGTGGGTCAGAGCGTCCATGCCGGTGGCGGCGGTGAGCGAAGGCGGCATGCCCATCATGAGGACGGGGTCGTCGATGGCGACGCTGGGCGTGCAGCGCCAGTCAACGATGGCCATCTTAACCTTGCGGGCCACGTCGGTGATGATGCAGAAGCGGGTCATTTCCGAAGCGGTACCGGCGGTGGTGTTCACGGCAATATAGGGCGGGAAGGGCTTGCTGGACTTATCCACGCCTTCATAGTCCTGAATCTTGCCGCCGTTGCTGACGAGGAAGCCGACGCCCTTGCCGCAGTCGTGGGAGCTGCCGCCGCCGAGAGTGATGAGGCTGTCGCAACCGTTTTCCTTATATACATTGGCAGCGTCTGTAACATTCTGGTCAGTGGGGTTCGGAACAGCACCGTCAAAGACAACATACGACACACCGGCGCCATCAAGAATGTCGGTGATCTGCTTGAGGATACCGCATGCAACGATACCCTTGTCGGTTACTATAAGAGGATGCTTGGCCCCGAGGCTCTTCAGACGGTTGGGGATTTCCTTACTGCAGTTGGGACCAACGAGAGTCACAGTAGGAATAAAGAAGGAAGTGATCTGCCCCTGGTACATGCATTTGACATCAGTGCTCATAGTAACTCCTTGATAGCATTGCTTAGCGAAAGGATAAGAGACTTGTACTGTATTTGTCCTACGGCAGCGGAGCGAAAAAGTCAAAGAATCTGAAAAAATAAAAAAAGAACTTTTTCATTTCAAAATTAGTTAAAATAAATATTCAATAATTACAAATTATTATAAAAAAATATAACATATTGTTTCCAAACTTTTTCCGTCCCATTTCAAAATTCCATTTCAAAATTATTTCTCGTTTTCTTCACTTGTTCCATTTGGGGGAGTTCGGAACATACCTCCCCTCCTCCGGTACAGTAAAAATAATAACATATTAATATTATTAATAAAATATATAATTCCAGATGGCACATTCCATTTCATAACGTAACAACACATGCTTATCTCTATATTAAAGATATAAAAGAAGCGGGAAGATATCGTATGTCGACCGTCATGTTCAGCGGTCCTGCCCCGCCCTCTTCCCGGTTCTCTCTGAAAAAAAGCTCCGCAGCCCTTGAAAGGGACCATGCGCTGAGCTATAAGGGGGCAAACCGGAAACGCGCATATGGCATTCTTCCGCCATATCTGCCTTCTGAAAAACATGGAGATAAGATCATGCGTCGCATACTTCTCACCTGTGCTCTTCTGGCCGCTCTGGTCGCCCCTGCTTCCGCAGCCGTTGACACCAGCAAACTGCAGCTTCCCGGCGACCTGACGCTCGAACAGGCTCAGAAAGTCGTGGACGGCGCGCTTGCCTTCGCCAAGAAGCAGGGCGTTCCCATGAACATCACCGTCATCGACGCCGGCGGCAACCTGAAAGCCTTCTGCCGCATGGACGGCGCCTTCCTCGGCAGCATCGACGTGTCCATGAAGAAGGCCAAGACCGCCCGCATGTTCAACATGTCCAGCGCCGAACTCGGCGCGGCTTCCCAGCCCGGCGGCGAACTGTACGGCATTGAAGTGACCAACAACGGCCTCGTCATCTTCGGCGGCGGCGAACTGCTCAAGGACAAGAACGGCGTCATCGTGGGCGCCATCGGCGTGAGCGGCGGCACCGTGCAGGAAGACACCAACGTCGCCAAGGCCGGCGTGGCTTCTCTGAACAAGTAATTTCCGCCGAAGCTGCGCCGGGATGTCCGGCTGCTCCGACGCTTTCCTTTCAGGGCGGATGCTTCCGGTATCCGCCCTTTTCTTTTATGGGAGCGCCCTGCTCCGACAATGGATAGACATGCTCACGGCTTTGAGCCTTCGAACAGCAAAGCATCCGGGCCTATACCGGACAGCCCATTGAAAAAACGTCCTGGAAAAACGTGTTACGCTTGCCGTCAGTGTCCCGCTCTGCATCAGAAAGCCTCTCCTCGTCTTCAGCATGACGAGCTGATCGGCAGGCCGCTCGGGCAGTCACGAAATACGACCGGAAAAGAAAAAGCGTGATTGTTTTTTCTCTTCCTTGACGAAAAAAAAAACGAAACCTTATGCTCCACTCAAAGAGATATTCTCCGAAACCATGACTGAACCAAAGGAGCACGGCATGTTTCGTTTTCTGCGTGTCAACATGGCCACCAAAAGCTGCGTATTTGAAGACATTCCCGAAGAATACGCCGGTCTCGGCGGCCGCGCACTGACCTCCACCATCGTCGCCCGCGAAGTGAACCCCATCTGCACTCCGCTCGGCCCGCACAACAAGCTGGTCTTCGCTCCCGGTCTGCTGGGAGCCACCAACAGCCCCAACTCCAACCGCATTTCCGTCGGCTGCAAGAGCCCGCTGACCGAAGGCATCAAGGAATCCAATTCCGGCGGTCAGCCCGGCGGCCATCTTGCCAAGCTCGGCATTCTGGCCATCATTGTGGAAGACATGGCCACCGAAGGCGAATGGTGGCAGCTCGAAGTGAGCAAGGACTCCGCCAGACTCGTTCCCTCCCCCGTCGCCGGCCTGAACAACTTCGACGCCGTGAACAAGCTGGTGGAACAGTACGGCAAGGAATGCAGCTACGTCACCATCGGCAGAGCCGGTGAATTCAAGCTCACCGCCGCCAGCATCGCCTTCACGGACCGCGAACTTCGTCCCCAGCGTCATGCCGGTCGCGGCGGCGTGGGCGCCGTCATGGGTTCCAAGGGCCTGAAGGCCATCATCATCAATCCCGAAGGCGGCAAGAACCATCCGCTCGTGGACGAAGAAGGCTTCAAGGCCGCTTCCAAGCGCTTTGCCAAGGCTCTCACCAGCCATCCCATCACGGGCAAGGGCCTGGCCGAATACGGCACCGCCGTTCTCGTGAACATTCTGCACGAAGCCGGCGGCCTGCCCACCCGCAACTTCACCTGCGGTCAGTTTGAACAGCATGAAGCCGTTTCCGGCGAAATGATGAACAAGCTCACCAAGGAACGCGGCGGTGAAGGCGCCGTGGCCCATGGCTGCATGAGCGGCTGCATCATCCGCTGCAGCGGCATCTTCCCCGACGAAAAGGGCAAGTTCAAGAGCAAGTGGCCCGAATACGAAACCCTGTGGTGCTTCGGCCCCCACAGCAACATCGATGACCTCGACCTCATCTGCACCTTCGACCATATGTGCGACGACTTCGGCGTGGATACCATCGACGTCGGTGTGGCCATCGGTGTGGCCATGGCCGGCGGCGGCATTCCGCTCGGCGACGGCAAGGCCGTGCTCGAAGCCATGCAGGGCATCAGCGACGGCACGCCTCTGGGCCGCGTCATCGGCTGCGGCACCGCCACCACGGGCCGTGTGTTCGGCGTGAGAAGAGTCCCCTGCGTAAAGGGCCAGAGCCTGCCCGCCTATGATCCCCGCGCGGTCAAGGGCGTGGGCGTCACCTACGCCACCACTCCCATGGGCGCCGACCATACCGCCGGCTACTCCGTCACCGCCAACATCCTGAGCTGCGGCGGCAAGATCGACCCGCTCAAGAAGGAAGGCCAGATCGAACTTTCCCGCAACCTCCAGATCGCCACGGCCTCCGTGGACAGCGTGGGTCTGTGCCTGTTCACCGCCTTCGCCATTCTGGATATCCCGGACGCTCTCGCCTCCATCGTCGACATGCTGAACGCGAAGTTCGGCTGGAAGCTCACCGGCGACGACGTGGTCACCCTCGGCCAGCGCATCATCTCCACGGAAGTCGACTTCAACCGCCGCGCCGGCATCACCGAAGCGGCCGACCATCTGCCCGACTTCTTCACGGACGAGCCCGTGCCTCCGCACAACACGACCTTCGACTTCACGCCTGAAGAACTGCAGACCACCTTCAACTGGATCAAGAAGTAAACATCTACCGCCCGCGCGGGTTCAGCCCGCGCGGGCCTGTTCTACCCATGAGCGTACAGATAAAACTCAGTACCACCCTGCGTGACTGCGTTCCCGGATACATTCCGGAACAGGGGCTGATCGTCGAGCTTGACGATGCAGGCGAAGGTATCACCGCCGGAGAACTGGCCCGGCGCATAGGCCTGCCGCTTGAGGAAATCAAGATCGTCATGATCAACAGCCGCCAGAGCGAAACGTCAAGTCCCGTGCGCGACGGTGACCGTGTTGCATACTTCCCCGCCGTGGGAGGAGGCTAGATGAAAGGTCTTCCGGAACAGGAACTCGCCCTGCTGCCTTCCCTTCTGATCAAGACGCCGGAAGGAAACTCCATCGACAGAGAAGGCATCCGCCGTCTTTCCCTGGCGGGAAAACGTTCGGAGCGCGCCGTCATGGCGGATCTTCTGCAGCAGGACATCTGGCCGGAACGCTTCAGCCGCTGCAGGGGAAGCATGTCAGCCGCTGCTCTCGCCCGCCTGCTTTCCACGCGTGTTCTTGTCGCCGGATGCGGCGGTCTGGGAGGCCATGTTGCGGAACTTCTGGCCCGCACGGGCATAGGTTCGCTTGTGCTCTGCGATCCGGACAGATTCGAGGAAAGCAACCTCAACCGTCAGCATTTCTGCACGGAAAAAACGCTGGGGCGCTTCAAGGCCGAGGCCTGCCGGGAAGGCATTCTGGACATGGCGTCCTACATGGATGTGACGGCCCATGTCGTCGCGCTCGATGAAAACACGCTGCCCGACCTTCTGGCCGGGACAGACGTCGTCATGGACTGCCTTGATTCTCTGGCCCGGAAAAAAATGCTGGAAATGGCCGCCATGAACGCCGGCGTGCTGTGCGTACACGGCTCCGTGGCAAGGAATGAAGGCCTGGCCCTTTCCGACCGAAGCCACAGCCTGCCCTTCTCGCAGGTCTATCCCGACGAAGAGCGGGGAAACCGTGAAGGCGCTTCCATGAACACGCACGCCGTCACCGTAGCAGGAACCGCCTGTCTTATGGTATCACTGCTGCTGCGGCGACTGTGCCATGACAAGAACGACGACGGAAAGCTCTACCATCTTGATCTTTCCGTTCCTGAACTGGAAACGCTCTGCTTTTTCTCTCCGGACTGAAACCGGAACACTCTTTCACCTTCAAGGAATACGGCATGGCATTTATCAGCGATCAGCAGTGGAGACGCATCGAGCCGTTTCTCGCCAGGGGCAAAAAAGTAGGACGCCCCCGCAAAAGCGACCGGGAAACGCTGGAAGCCGTTCTCTATGTTCTTACCACAGGCTGCCGCTGGAGCGACCTGCCCCGCGACATGGGCAGCTATGTCACGGCATGGCGCCGCTTTACGGCATGGAAGAAGGACGGAACCTTCGACATCATCCGTTCCTGCCTGCCCGCCAGCGTGCATCTTTCCGAAAACGCCACGACGCCCCGTAAAATAAAAACCGGGAAATGCAGTCTGGCCATGAAAAAATACTCGGGCCGGAATCCGGCTCAGGCGGAATCCTGACAGGCATCCGCCGGACGCGCTCGTACAGCGTGCTTTCCCGGCACTCAGAGCCTGACACACCGCATCCGCATCTTTTGCGGCATACGTGTTCAGCCCTTTTCCCGGCCACGAACCCGCCGCCTTCACAGTCTTTCTACAGCATCTGTCTTTCATGCGTTTTCTGCGCCCCTCATGCGGACGCAGAAAACGCATGCTGTATTTTCAGGCTACTTGCCGTCGTATTCCCAGAGGATTTCGCCGGTTCGGTCCGTCCCGTAACCGCCCATGCTGCGCACCTGCTGCCGGAACGCCTCCGAACGGATAACGTCGAAGAGAGCCTTGATGCGCGCATCATCGGCATAGCGGAGAGATATAACCAGATCGTATTCCTCCACGCCCACGGAAACGAAGTCCAGCCCCAGCGCCGCAGCGGCGGAGCGCACGCCGAGACCGGCGTCGGCTCTGCCGGAAAGCACGGCGGCGGCCACGTTCATGTGCGTATACTCCTCATCGCGGTAGCCTTGGATATGCGCAGGAGAAAGTCCGCGCTTCTTCAGTTCATAATCCAAAAGAACGCGCGTTCCGCTGCCGCGCTGCCGGTTGATGAACTGCACGTCCTCGCGGCACAGATCTTCAAAGGATACGATATTCTTCGGATTGCCGGGAAGCACCATGAAGCCCTGCTCTCTGTCCACAAGATTGACCAGAAGCGCAGGCATGCCCTTCAGATGTTCCTTCATGGCACTGCGGTTGTAGACGCCGCTCTCCTCATCGAGCAGATGACTGCCCGCCAGATGGCACTGTCCACGCCTGAGCGCAAGAAGTCCGCCCAGCGATCCGACATGAGCCGAAGTCAGACGGAAGCCCGGATGCGTTCTGCGGAGCATGCTGTCGATGAGGTCCAGCGTGTTGTCATGACTGCCCACGGCAAGAAGCGCGCCCTCAATCTCTTCCCGCGAGCGCAGAAGCTCCGCCATGACCGGCTGACCGGCATCAAGCCCTTCACGATCACGCTCTATGGCGATCACGGCATCGGCCCGGGAAAGACTGGTCACCGTCCCCGCTCCGCGGGGAAGCGTAACGGCGAAGCAGGTTCCCTCCACCATGCCGAGTTTGACTCTGACTCTCTCTTCCATGCCCGGGCGGGACGGGATGGGATTGCAGGGAACAACCTCTATGGTCTCTCTTCTTGCCACGCTCCGCTTCTGCCAGCGGGCAAGAAGCGGCAGCACGAATTCCTCCATGGCCACGATGGCCGATACGGGATACCCGGGCGTGCCGATGACGGGAACCCGGCGGCCCGCCGCCTCCACCACGCCGAGCGCCGTGGGCTTGCCCGGCATCACGGCCACCCCGTGTACCAGAAGTTCACCCATGCCGGCGATGACGTCGGCGGTATAGTCATGACTTCCGGCGGAAGAGCCGGCATTCATGATGACAAGGTCGGCCCCCTGCGCCACGGCATCGGCTATGGCGGCCCGTATGCGCTCGACATCATCGGGCACCACGGGGCAGACGCGCGTATGTGCACCCGCCTTTTCCATCATGGCGGAAAAAATAAGCGAGTTGAATTCCGGAAGCGCACGTCCCGCGCGAAGATCTTCTTCCTTTGCCTCATTGAGCGCCACGATCTCCGACCCGCTGGGAATGACGGCCACCTCCGGTTTGCGGAATACCGGCGGCCTCGTCACACCGGCGGCCGCCAGAGCGCCGAGTTCGTACGGACCGATTTCCACGCCCGGAGCCAGAATGATTTCCGTAGCCACCATATCCTCGCCGAGCTTGCGCACATGCTGCCAGGGAAAGGCCGCCTTTTCCATGACCACGTACCGGCCGTTCTCCTCCACGTTCAGATGCTCCACCATGACGACGGCATTGCACCCCTCGGGAAGCGGATGGCCGGTATTGATCCAGAATGCCTGCTTGCCGACTTCCAGTCGTAGAGGTCTGCGCACGCTGGCCGTGAAGGTATCTTCAGCCTTGACGGCAACGCCGTCCATGGCCGCGCCGTGAAAGGCGGGCGACGAACGGAGCGCCTCCACCGGGCGGGAAAGCACGCGATGAAGAGCTTCCGAAAGCGATACCTCTTCTTCGGAAAGCTCCTGTCCCAGGGCGTCGATGCGGTCAAACCAGAGAGCCCGGGCCTCCTCTGGCGTTTTCATCGTAAGATAGGTGTGTCGAGACATATATTCCTCTTGGCAGCGGATATCACGAATCGCCGGGAAAGGCCTGAGAGGGACCGACCTGGCTGAATACCGATCCACCGCTTTCCCGAAATACATTTAATTAATAAGAAGAAACGGTTCTTTTGCTGCGGTCACCGGCAGGACTAAAGCAGAAGTTCGGCAAATACCGTCTGGCCGGCGTACAGACCTTCACTGTTTTCCGGGCATACCACCAGCGCATCGGCCGCCACAAGTCCGGAGATGAGACCGGAAGGCGCCGTGACGGGATCAGCCGTCCATCCGTCGGCGGTGCGGGAGAGACGAACGCGGATGAAGTCCCTGCGGCCCTGAGCCGAGGCCACGGAACGGGAAAGAACCGCCGGTACTCCGGCAGTCACGGGTTCCTCTCCTCCCTGAAGATGCCGAAGCAGCGGAAGCAGAAACACGCGGGCGCAGACAAGGGCGCTGGTCACCTGTCCCGGCAGACCCATGAGACAGGTTTTGCCGGATCTGGCCAGAATGAACGGCTTGCCCGGACTGACCGCCGCGCCGTGCACCAGAAGCGCACTGTCCGGCATGGAAAGAAACACGTCCACGGTATGATCGCGCATGCCAGCAGAAGAGCCGCCGGACAGCAGCACCACATCCGCTTCTTCCGCCGCGCTGCGCACCGCTTCCTTCAGCTGATCCATGTCGTCCCCCACCAGTCCGGCCAGACGCACGCTCGCCCCCGCGCCTGCGCACAGCGCCGCAAGCGAATGGGAGTTCACATCCCGCACCTGCCCGGGAAGAGGCTTCCGGTCAAAGGGAACGACCTCGTCACCGGTGGAGAGTATGACCACCCGGGGCCTGCGGCTCACCTGCACCGTCTGCTGCCCGAGCGCCGCCAGAAGTCCCGCTTCCTGTGCCCTCAGCCGACGCCCCGCCGGTATGAGCACACTTCCCGCGGCGGCGTCCTCGTCGCGCTCAAGCACATGATCGCCGGGAGCCTGCGTGCGCACGAGCTCGACCAGACGATCTCCCGCCGGACGCGAATATTCCACCATGACCACGCAGTCCGCCCCTTCCGGCAGCATGCCGCCGGTAAGAATCCGCGCCGTCTGCCCCGGAGCAAGCGAAAAGGAAGGCGCGCTTCCCATGGGGCAGTCGCCCACGCACTCCAGAAGCGCCGGAGAACCTTCCTGCGCGCCGAAAACATCGCGCGCGCTGACGGCGTATCCATCCACGGTGGATCGGGCAAAGCCCGGCAGATCCTCGGGAGCGGCCCAGTCCCGCGCAAGATAGCGGCCCGCGCACTCATCCAGAAGAACGGTCTCTTCAGGAAGGCGGTCAAACGTTCTGACGAGGGACAGAACCTCGTCCACAGATTTCAGGGTAAGAAAGGACTTCATGGCGGCTCCCGATAAAATAAAATGATACTGCTTTGAAGTATAACCTTTTGGAGGAAAAAGAAAAGGCAGTCCCCCTTCCCCCGTCCGGACGGCACGGCTCACGCCCTTCTTCCGATATTTTCCTTTTTATTCAATGATCCTGAAAGGAAGTATGATAATTTTGAAATAAACGTCATGTACCCGGCATTTTATCATTTCAGTATTGCTCATGGGAGATTTTTCTGTTATTTTGAAACAAGCATTTTTTATCCGGCGGCATTCTCATATGGAGTAACGGACATTTTTCACAGCGTATACACCATGTCGTTTTTATGTCATTTATGAAACAGCATGGGTCTTACCATGTCCGTTCCCGGATTTCCGCGGATCGCAACAGACAAACTGCGAAGTATCCATTGACTCAGCAACACCTGAACAGAAGCATGCTTGAACAGCTCACGATGCGCTGGGAAGCATGGGAAGCGGAGGCCACAACCACGGCGAAAAAGATCGTCCGTGCCCGGCTTCACCTTCTTTTTCTGCTCATCCGCTACGGCGGGCTGAGGCTCGGCGAGGCGCTGAATCTTCCCGCAAAAAAAGCCGTCGACACGATAACGGGCATGGTGCATATTCCCGATCCCGGCAGCAGGGACGTGCTGCTGCCTCTTGCCTGCATGAAGCATATCCGGCGCATTCTCAGCCTGCCTGAAGCGGAACAGGAGGATTTTCTCCGTTTCGATCAGGGCTTCGTTCGGAAAAAATTCTATGCCGTGGCCGAAGGCATGGGGCTTTCTCCCGGCATGGCCGGTCCCCGCGCCATACGCTATGCCAGAGGGCTGGAACTGCTTGAGCTGCATGTGCCCTTCAACGTGGTTCTTGCCTTTCTCGGCCAGCAGAAAAATACGCAGATCACCGAATTTCTCGACTTTGCCGGCGGTGAAGTCAAACGCATCGTACGCGGCGAATCCCCGGAAAAACACAAGGAAGACGACGAGAATGCCTTCATCGGCATCGTCACCTCCATAGTCACGGGCATGAGGGCCGTCAGCGTGGAGGTCACCACCTTCTCGGACCTCGTCATTACGGCGCTCTGCGAGGAAAGACAGTTCATGAACATGGAACTGCACCTCAATCAGGTCGTCACCGTCATCATTGATCCCGAACAGATCGTCCTGTCGGCGGAAAGAACGACAATGGGCCTTCAGGGTCCGGTACGGGCCACGGTTGCGTCCATGCATCAGGACGCGGTGGAAACCTTTCTCGTTCTCGAGCTGGCGGACGGCACCCAGGTACACGCCGTTCAGGAAACGGCCTTCATCTCCAGACTCAGGCTCCGTCAGGGCAGCAGAGTTCAGATGAGCTTTCCCTCGCGCGGCGTCCGGCTTCTTCCCGAGTGACAAACCGGCGCGCCCTCCCGGGCGTGCCGCAAACCATACAAGGAGCATATCCATGAACTATTCCGGCAAAATCCTTTTCGGCACGCTGCTCGCCCTCTCCTGCGTCGTTCCCGCGCAGGCCGCCGACACCCTGATGATGGCCACGACCACCAGCACGCAGGATTCCGGCCTGCTCGAATACGTCGCCCCCGTCTTCCAGAAGGAAACCGGCATTGATCTCAAGTGGGTGGCCGTAGGTACCGGCAAGGCGCTCGAAATCTCCAAGAACTGCGACGCCGACGTGCTGCTCGTTCATGCTCCCGACGTGGAAAAGAAGTTCATCGACGACGGCTTCGGCATCGACCGCCGCCAGATCATGTACAACGACTTCGTCATCGTCGGTCCCAAGGCCGATCCTGCGAAGATCGCCGGCAAGACCACGGCCGAAGCCCTGAAGACCATTTACGACGCCAAGGCCGGCTTCGTCAGCCGCGGCGACAAGTCCGGCACCCATTCCGCCGAGCTCGCGCTGTGGAAGAAGTCCAACCTGAACCCCGACAAGGAATCCTTCTACATTTCCGCCGGTCAGGGCATGATGGCCACGCTGGCCATTGCCGCTGAAAAGGGCGCCTACGCGCTTACCGACCGCGGCACCTGGATCAAGTACGCCAATCAGCAGGGCGACGCCAATCCTCTTGCCATCGTCGTGGAAGGCGATTCCGCGCTGTTCAACCAGTACAGCGTCATCACCACCAATCCCGCCATGTGCCCCAACGTCAAGAAGGATCTTGCCGTCAAGTTCGAAGACTGGTGGGTGAAGCCCGAAACCCAGAAGCTCATCGAAGACTACAAGCTCGAAGGCAAGCAGCTCTTCTTCCCCAACGCAGGTAAGTAAGCCTACGGGCGGGCCGCTTCTGCGGCCCGCTCTCCCCTTTTTCTCCGCAGGTTATCATGGGATATTTCAGCGAAGGCATGAGCAAGGCGCTCGACCTGCTTCTGAACATGGACGACGCCACCTTTTCCGCCATTCAGGCCACTCTTTCCTCCACCAGCTGCGCGCTCGTCATCGCCACGATTCTGGGGCTGCCCCTGGGCTTTCTGCTCGGCTATACCGATTTTCCCGGGAAAAAATTTCTGAGGCTCGTTTCGGACACGCTGCTGGCCTTTCCCACGGTGCTGATCGGACTCATCGTGTATGTGTTCATCACCTACCGCGGCCCGCTCGGTCAGTTCGGTCTGCTCTTCACGCTGCCGGGCATGGTCATAGGTCAGAGCATACTCGCCCTGCCCATCGTCATTTCCTGGACGGCGCAGGCCGTGGAAAGCCTTGATCCTCGCTGCCGGGAAACGCTGCTTACCCTGGGAGCCTCGCCTTCGCAGCTTGCCCTGCACACCATACGGGAAATCCGCTACGATCTCGGCATGGTCTGCGTTACGGCCTTCGGCCGCGTGGTCACGGAAGTGGGCGTCGCCATGATGCTCGGCGGCAATATACGCTACTCCACACGAACCATGACCACCGCCATTTCGCTGGAAACCAGCAAGGGAGAATTCGCTCAGGGCATAGCGCTGGGCATCGTGCTTCTGCTCATCGCCTTTCTCGTCAATTTTCTGCTGTCCTGGTTCAAGCACAAGGGGCGCGCATGAACATTCTCTTTGAAGCGCAAAACCTGCGCAAATGCTACGGGAACATCACGGCGCTCCATCTTCCTCATTTCGTCATGGAAAAGGGAGAAACCGTCGTGCTTACCGGCAGAAACGGCAGCGGCAAGTCCACGCTGCTGCGCCTGCTCGCCTTTCTGGAAAAGCCCACGTCGGGCGTGCTTCGTTACACCGGAAGCCAGACGGATCCCCGCCGGGAGATTACGCTTCTTCTGCAGGAGCCCTATCTCATGAAGGCTTCCGTGTTCTGGAACGTCACGCTGGGGCTGCGCCTGCGCGGCATCGACACGATTACCATGCGCAAAAAATATGAGGAAAGCATGCTGGCCGTAGGCTTTTCGGATCCGGAAAGCATGGCGCCCCGCGGCCCCGGAGAACTTTCCGGAGGAGAAAAGCAGCGCATCGCCCTCGCCTCACGACTTATTCTTTCCCCGTCCGTGCTTCTTCTCGATGAGCCAACGTCCAATGTTGACGCGGCGAGCGAAAAAGCCATACTCAATGTCATAAGGTCTCTGCGAGAACGCGGCGTCAGCGTGGTCTGTTCCACGCACGACAGGGATATTCCCGCCGCTCTCAAAGCCAGGGAAACAGCCATCGTCAGCGCTCCGGTCTGATCATCGGACCGGCCGCATCAAGAACAACAATAGACAGACATTCCGGAGAAAACCATGCGCATCGTTGCCGTATCCACCAGTGCCCGCAAGGGCGAAAAGAAAATCAATCAGCCGCAGGTGACGCTTGTGGCCAACCACGGCGTGGAAGGCGACGTCCATGCCGACGGCACCCACCGCCAGCTCAGCCTGCTCGCCATGGAAGACATTGAATACATGCGCTCCATGGGCGCCGACGTGCATCCCGGCGATTTTGCCGAAAACATCACCACCGAAGGCGTGGAACTTCATACCTGCCCGCTCGGCACCCGCTTCACCATCGGCGACGACATCGAGCTCGTTCTGACCCAGATCGGCAAGGAATGCCACATGGGCTGCGCCATCCGTCAGCAGGTCGGCGACTGCATCATGCCCAGAAGAGGCGTATTCTGCCGCATTCTCAAGGGCGGCGTGGTCAAGCCCGGCGACAGCTTCCGTATTTCCTTCCGTCCTCAGGTTCTTCCTCTGGCGTAAGTCGAGGCTGCCATGTCCGAATTCTCTCATCTCGACGCTTCGGGCGCTCCCCGCATGGTGGACGTCGGAGCCAAGACCGAAACAAAGCGCACGGCCATTGCCCGGGCCGTGGTGGAACTGAATGCCCATACGCTGGAGCTGCTCAAGGCCAAGGCTCTGCCCAAGGGCGACGTGCTCACCGTGGCGCAGGTGGCGGGCATCATGGCCGCCAAGCGCACGGCGGAACTTATTCCCATGTGCCACCCGCTGGCCATCACCCATGCCGACGTGCGCTTCAAGGTGCAGGACGAACCGCCTGCCGTGATTCTTGAGGCCTCCGCCAGCACCACGGGACGCACCGGCGTGGAAATGGAAGCCATCATTGCGGCGCAGATCGCCGCGGCCACCATCTACGACATGGTCAAGGCCGTGCAGAAGGACGTGGTCATCCGCGACGTGCGCCTCATCCTCAAGTCCGGCGGCAAAAGCGGCCTTTTCAAGACCGACGATCCGCTGCTCTTTGAAGTGGAGGATACGCCGTTGCCGCTGCCCCGGCCTCTGCCCGAAGCCTGGACGGGCGAAGGACTTGCCGTGGCCTGCATCACGCTGTCCGACAAGGGCTATGCCGGAGACCGCGTGGATGAAAGCGGCCCCGCCCTGCTGGACATGATGGCCGAACTGTCGCCCGCTAGGCGCGAGCTTTTCCTGCTGCCCGATGATCCGCGCGCCCTGCGCAAGCTCGTCAGGGATCTCGCCTCCTCCGGCTGGGGACTCATCGTCACAACGGGAGGCACGGGGCTTTCCCCCCGCGACTTCACGCCGGAAGCGCTGCTTCCCGTGCTGGATCGCCGCCTGCCCGGCTTTGAACAGGTCATGTTCTCCGAAGGCCTGGCCCATACGCCCCGGGCCGTGCTTTCCCGCTGCCTTGCGGGCACGCTCGGCCGCACCATGCTCATCGCCCTGCCGGGAAGCCGCCGGGCCGCCATGGAAAATCTCGCCGCCCTGCTGCCCGTGCTGCCTCATGCGCTGGAAAAGCTCAACGGCGACATGAGCGACTGCGGAAGGAGCTAGCATCATGCCGGAACAGCATGCCCCCTCTGACGCCCTGCTTGTCGACGGACACGGCAGAACCGTGCGCTACCTGCGCATTTCCGTGACCGACCGATGCAATCTCTGCTGCCGCTACTGCCGGGACGAAGGCGTGCCCTTCATTCCGCACGAGAATATCCTGCGCTTTGAGGAAATAGAGAAGATCATCGAAATCGCCACGGAACTCGGCGTGCACAAGCTGCGCTTCACCGGCGGGGAACCCTTTGCCCGAAAGGGATTTCTCGACTTTCTCGGCAGAATCCACGAGAGATTCCCGCATGTTGCGCTGAAGCTCACCACCAACGGCACCCTGCTCGCCCCGGCGCTGGACACGCTCAAGGAACTCGGCGTTTCGGTCAATCTGTCTCTCGATTCGCTGGATCGCCAAAAATATGCCTCCATCACGGGCAGAGACGAGCTGCCCACGGTACTCGACAACATGCATCGCATGCTGGAGATGGGCATTCCTCTGAAGATCAACGCCGTGGCCATGCGCGGCGTCAACGACAACGAGCTGCATGATCTGGCCGCCATGGCCATGGACTGGCCGGTGGACGTTCGCTTCATCGAGTTCATGCCCATGGGGGACTCCACCATCTGGTCGAACAATCTGTTCTGGCCTGCGGCCGACATTCTGGAAACGGCCCGCAGATACTGGAAGCTCGATCCGGTGGCCCTGCGCCGCAAAGACGGTCAGGCAAGTGAAGGCTCCGCCGCCGAGGAACGCGGACCGGCCAAGCTCTGGAAGCTCATTGCTCCGGACGGCACGGTGTCCCGTGGCAGCTTCGGCCTCATCACCTCCGTCACGCAGAGCTTCTGTCAGTCCTGCAACCGCCTGCGTCTTACGGCGGAAGGCAATATCCGCACCTGCCTCTTCGACGACAGAGAATACCCCATCCGGGATATTCTGCGCGAAAAAGGCCCGGAAGAAGTGCGCCGCATCATGATCGAGGCGGTTGCCCGGAAGCCCGTGGGCGCGGAAATTCTTGCCTCGCGGCAGGGGCCTGTGGCGCATAAGAGGATGTCCGCCATAGGAGGATAAGGGCAGCGCCTGAAAAACACTCGGGCTCATCCGACGCAAGGGAAAACGGGTTCCCGATCAGCTTCCGTTCTTCCCGCCGGCGTGGGCGAAACGCGCTCTTTCTTCCGCAAAAGCGCGGCTGAACAGGCATAGCGAAAACAGCCTCCCTGAACCGGCCTGCGGCCGACACGGCGTTCCTTCCTCCGCCTGCACACAATCATACGAAGAACTGCGTAGGATATGATATCCTGCGCAGTTCTCTTTTAATTTTTTGCTGCAACGGCCCGTCCTCTACCCTCTTTTCATCCGGTTCTGCCTGAGAGACGCGGGCACGACGCATCCGAAAAGAAAAGAGGCAGGAAGTCCACAGTTCCCCCTCCCCGAAAGAGCGCAGAAAAGCAGTCAGACAACCATGATGCAGCCCCACCCTTGAAAACCTGCAGTTAAAGCAAAAGAGCCGCAGACAATGTCTGCGGCTCATCGTATTCAACTGGTGCCCAGGGGGAGACTCGAACTCCCACGCCATTCGGCGCTACCACCTCAAGATAGTGTGTCTACCAATTCCACCACCTGGGCACGAGGTGCAACTTATAGAAAATCGACCGGGCTGGCAAGCATTTTTTTGCCGTTTTACAAAAAAAATTATTTTTTCATCAGAGAACGCGCATCCTGCAGGCAGGGCTGCCGTTTTTTCTCCATGTTCCCGCCCCGCGCTTCCTTTTTCGCCGTACTATCCGGCCTGACGGGCCTCCCCGTTATGGACAAACAGCTCTCCAGCAGATAAATTTTAATCATTATATTGAAAAGTCGTCCGATTCGTCACTTCATCGGCACGAATCTTGCATCATCATAAACATCAGTACGATGTTCACCCCATCCAAGGAGTATGACCATGCCCCGCATACAGGCCGATCCCACCGTTCAGCAGCAGCTGGAAGCCCGCGGCATTACCGAAAAGACCGGTGTTTTCGGAAATCATAAGGTTCAGCTCGGCAAGAGCGATCCCATCCGTCTGGACAGCATCAGGGCCAACAAAGTTCCCTTTCAGGGATTCACCACTGCCACAAAAGTTGCCAGAGGACAGGCAGGCATCGCTGCTTCCGCTCAGGATACGCTGCATGTTCTGACCCGCCCCGGCCTGCTGGATGCAAAGGCCCTTCTTGCCGCGCTCAAGACCTCGCAGAGCTATCTGGACCGTCTGGACAGGCTCGGCGAACTTACCCCGCAGCAGAAGGAAAACTCGCTGTGGGCCTTTGCTCCGGCCGTGGAAAACATAAGCAATACCGAGCTTGCCGCCGTGTATCAGAGCTTCACCACCGGTGAGATGGACCTTCTGCAGACCGCGCTTCAGCGCGAAGGCCAGACCAACGCCAGAGCTGCCGACGCTCGCTCCGCCGCCTCCATGCTCTTTGATCTGCAGGCTCTTGTGCTCAAGGAAGTCAGCAACCGCTGCGTGCGCGGCATGGTGGACGATCTTATCGCCGCCCACCCGGAAGATCCCGAACTTACGCAGCTCAGACTGCCTCCCCGCCTCAGCGAACAGTACGCCGGACAGGCCGCTGCCGTTGCTCCGGCCCAGCCCCACGACATCACGCCCGCCAATCTCCGCGCGCTTGTGGAAACGGCGGCGCAGAGCGCCACGGCAAGAGAAAAGACGGCCGTCGGAGAAACCGAAAAACTGCGCAACAGAGATCTGCCCTCCGTATCCGTCAAGGAAATGGCCGACATACTGCGTTCCGCGGAACTGACCGTCAACCTCAACGTCGACGTTTTGCTCAGCGAAGACGGCATACTGGCTCATCCCGACCAGCCCATGAAGAACATCTTCCACCTTGCGGATGAAAACGTTTTTCCCAAGGGAGAAGGCTATCTGGCCCGCCGCGATGCCACAGAACGTCTGCTCTTCCCCGAGCTGGAAGGACACGCCGTGCAGGCCGACGAGCGCCCCGTGTACGGTGCGCTCAACGTGCAGAATCGCAGAATAGGCGCCGTATCCTCAACGGCAGGCTACGGAACGGCGGCCATCGTGCTCAAAAGCGATGTGGCCAGACGTGCCACCTACATTGCCGAAGACACGTTCTATGCTCCCGTGGTCAACATGTCTCAGGAACGCCGCGCCAACTTCTACGCGCTTCTGGACGGCGCGGGGCTTCCCGTCGAACTCACCGCAGCCTGCCGCGACGTGAACTCCGCCGAACATAAGGCGCTGGAACGCTGGTTCGACAGCATCGCCAAAGTCGCGGACGCACGCACTTCGGCCTTCATCGCCCTCCCCTCGGAGCTGAAAGGAATGACCGATGACGAAGCGGGGCACTTCAAGGCTCTGCTCATGCAGTGCTTCGGCGACCGCGCCGCCACCCGCAGTCTGCTGGCCACGCACGACAATCTCGAAGCACTCATTCCTCACATGAAGGACTTCGACGGCAACGCGCTTGCTCTGGCCGCCATGAAGCATGCTGACGGCAGCCGTCCCCGTGTTCAGCTCACCGGTGCGCAGTACCTCGAGGCACAGATCCAGGGACCCCTCATTCCTTCCCGCGACATTGCCGAAATCCGCATCGACCTCTTCGACATCCCGGAAGAAAACCAGGCGGAAGTCCGTGCGCGCATGGCCGCCTTTGAACAGCGCACGGGCATACACGTCAACATCATCGAGGACTACGATCTGGGCGGTGAAGTGGAGGCCATCGACAAGGTGCATCGAGAAGAAAAAACCTTCCACCTTGACCATCTCGACAGGCCCCGCATCGAAACAGAATACGAAAGCGTGCTTATGGATCTTGCCGGACACGTCGCCAGATTCATCGAAGCCGAGGGTATCGGCAGCAATCTTGCTCCGGGCATGCTGCGTCTTGAAGGCAATGCCCTCGCCCTCCTTGCCTCCAAGTTCGATCGCGCCCTGCAGGACGCCATGAAGAATCCAGGGCAGGCAAGCCATAATCCGGAAGAGATGGTGAGACAGGCCTTCCAGAAAGCGGCCAGGCCCATACTGCAGCAGAAGGTCGAGCTTCTGAATGAACTGGAACGCCTTCCCTTTGCCACCGATGCTCAGAAGGCAGCCTTCGCTTACTGGGTATGCAGCGCCAAGGCTCTGCGCTCTCCCGAAGAGCTGCGCATCATTCATACCCATGCCACGGCTCACGCGGCGCTGCTGCGCGATATCATGAGCGCCGACCCCGCCCTTTCCGCAGAAGAGGTATTCGAGCGTATCGGCGAAGTTACGAAGCGTGCCACCGCAGACCTCAACCCCTTCATCAAACGACTCGGCGACAAGGACTTCGGTCCGGACGACAAGAACGCCGAACTCGACCGCATCTCCTTCCTGTCGCTGGCGTTGCTGGAACACGGCAATCCCGCCGTAACGAGGGAAGCCATGACCAGCCTGCATGCGCGCCTGAACACTCCCGCTGAACGGAATCTCATGGCGCAGCTCCATCAGCTCGGTCAGAGAGAAGGCGGTGATGTCATCGCCGACGCCGCGGACTTCGGTACCGTGAGCGCCACGGTTCAGCTCATGTATCGCAACGCCTTGAACTCCGCACGAGTGGCCGGCGTCAGATTCGAGAACCTGCACAGCTTCGACGCAGAGCTGTCCCTGATTCCGCAGTCCACGCGCCTTGCCCTGCACAACGTGGCTCCGGAAACCGCGGCAGAGCTGAACAGACTGCATCCCGGCTATCCGACCTTCCCGGCTGCCGCGCATCCGGAAGCCCTGCCTGCAGACGGCGCAGGCCGCAGAGCCTTCCTCGTCAACAATCTGGACGCCTACATCAACCATGAACAGACCTTCGAACGCGGCACGTCCGTGCACGGACGCGGCCACATCGCCCGCGCATTCATCTTTGCGTCGGCCATGTGTTCCATCCTCGAAGAGCAGGGCGTCAGCATGGACCGCAACGCCGTTCTCTGCGGCATTACCGGGCACGATCTCGGCAGGCAGGGCGGCGGGCAGGACCGCTGGGAAGCCCGCAGCGCAGGCATGACCGTGGACGCCATGAAGGCGGCCTTCGGCAACGATACCCTGGGCGCAACTTACGAGCAGGCCGTCGGAGACAGCATCGACGCCCATCGCGGCCAGACGCTGGAGGCCATGCTGCTCAATGCGGCGGACTCTCTGGATATCGGCCGTACGCAGCAGTTCGATCCCGAGCGTTTCGCCTTCCTGCACGGTCGCGGCGGAGAAAAGCCCACCGCTGAAGCACGGGAGATTCGCCAGCAGCTTGCCGTGGAAGCCGACCTTTTGCAGCGCCTCACCAACCCGCTCTGTCAGGCCCGCAACGTGCTGGACAAGCTCGTCATGGAAGCGGGAACGGCTCCGGCTCCCGTCGCCGAAAGCTATATGGAGCAGCGCAGAGACCTGCTTGCCGGCGTGGCCCAAAAGTTCGCCGACGAGTGGACCATCGACGCCGACACCTTCGTACGCAACATGGAAAAGACCATCGCGGACAACCCCGATCTCTTCCCCCTGCTCTCCAGGTACTACCGTCCGTAACGAAAAGGAAAAGCGGCGCGGACGCAAGGCGTGTCCGCCCCGCTCTTGCCCCGAAGGCCTTTGCATCTCAGCTTTCCGCACAACCAAAAAACATCGCTCTCAGCAAGGAGTTTCTTCATGGAATGGACCATGACTCTGGAACGCTTCGGTTCCTCCATCGGCATCGATCATCTCGCCCCGGATGTGGACAGCAGCTGCTCGCTGCTTTTCGACAGTCAGCACGAAGTCACCTTCACCCATGATGAGGAAGACCACTCCCTGCTGATGTACTGCGAAATCGGCAGCGCTTCCGGGCTCGGCAAGGAAGCCTGTCTTACGCTGCTCAGGGCCTCCCTTCTCGGCGCGGAAACCGGAGGAGCGGCCCTTGCTATCCATGACAAGCTGGAAAAGGTCGTCCTGTGGAAGCGCTATGACGACACGATTACCGACGACGAGCTGAAGGGCGCCGTCAACAGCTTCCTTGCTCAGGTCATGGTATGGAAAAAAAGACTGACCGAGCTTGCCGACGGCGGCGAGGCCGAAGAAGCCCCTGTGGACAACACCTCCACCATGAACAACTTCGGCATGTTCGTCTGATCCGCCCGGACCGGAGCGTCAAGCGACCTAGTGCCCGCACCCAAAACTGAAGGTCGATGCCGCAGGACGCGAAAAACACGCGCAGCGCAGCCCGTCAGCCACAGACAATACGGCATGAAAAAGACCGGCACCTTCTCAGGTACCGGTCTTTTTCATGATCTTTACACGGCTGCGTTGATCAGAAGATTGTCGCGGTGGATGACTTCGGGATAATGGGCATTGCCGAGAGCGGCCGCCACTTCCACTCGTCTGAGGCCCTTGATCCGGTCAAGTTCCTCCGAAGAATAGTTGGTCAGTCCCACGCCTATGGCATGCTCTCCGCACATGACGCGCACAAGCGCGCCCGGCTCGAATTCGCCCTCAACGCCGATCACACCGCCGGGCAGCAGACTTCCGCCCTTCTCTTCCAGCGCTCTGGCTGCGCCCTCGTCCACGAGCACACGGCCCTGAGGCTCGGACTGATAGGCCATCCAGTACTTGCGGCGCGACACGGCCTGTTCAGCCGGGCAAACCCAAGTACCCACATGCTCGCCGGCAAAGGCACGGTCGAGAATATCGGGACGCCTTCCCGGCAGAATCAGCGTAGGCACGCCGAGCTGCGCCGCCCTGCGGGCAGCCATGAGCTTGGAACGCATGCCTCCGGTTCCCACGCTGGTCTTGGCTCCGCACAGCGACTCGATGTCCAGATCCGCGATATGCTCGATGTTGTCGAGATAGGGAATGACCTCACCGGGCTTTGCGGATTCAGGATTGGCCGCCAGCACGCCGTCGGCGCTCGTAAGATTGATGTACAGCTCGCCCTCCACAAGATTCAGAAGAAGGCTTGCCAGCTGATCGTTGTCGCCGAACTTCAGTTCCTGCACGGCCACGGTATCGTTTTCGTTGACGATGGGCACCACGCCCCAGTCGAGCAGGTTCATGAAGGTATTGCGGGCGTTCAGAAAGCGGGGACGGCTGCGCAGATCGTCGCGGGTCAGGAGCACCTGAGCGCACAGAAGTCCCTGCGCGGCAAAGGCATGCTCGTATTCACGCATGAGGCAGCCCTGCCCTATGGCGGCCAGGGCCTGCTTGCCGGAAAGTCCCTCCACGCTGCGGCCGCGGTCCGGCAGCGCCGTTCTGCCCGCAGCCACCGCACCGGAGCTGACCAGGCATACCCGTCTGCCCTGACGCACCAGCCGGGCAAGCTGCTCCACGAGATTGTACATCACGGAAAGGTGCAGGCCTTCGGAAGTGGTCAGTACCGCACTGCCGACCTTCACCACCAGAGTATGCGCCGAGGCAAGCGTCTTTTCACGGGTATCCATCATTCACGCGTCCATATCACTTCAATATCGGGGAATTCCTCGTCCACCACCACTTCTTCCTGATAGTGGACGAACGGATCATTGAAATCCAGCTCATCGCGCAGCTTCCACATGCGCTCCACCAGCTCTTCAAGTCCGATCTGTTCGCGCGCGGAAACAAACACGATGTCGCGGCCGTCGGCCTCGGCCCGGGCCTTCAGAGCCTCCAGCTCCTCCGGCGTGCGAAGGTCGATCTTGTTGACCACTTCTATCTGACGGCGCATCGCCAGTTCCGGATCGAACTGAGCAAGCTCCTCATTGATGAGATCAAAACCTTCCCAGGGATTTTCCGCTTCGGGATCCACGTCCTCCACGCTGAGAATGTGCACCAGAAAACGCGTGCGCTCCACATGCCGCAGGAAACGGTCGCCGAGTCCCTGACCGGTATGGGCGCCTTCGATGAGTCCGGGAATATCGGCAATGACCATGCGTCTGTCGGGATCGCAGTCGTCGATGAGCACGCCGAGATTGGGCGTCAGCGTGGTGAAGGGATAGTCCGCAATCTTGGGACGGGCCGCAGACACGCGGGACAGGAAGGTGGACTTGCCGGCATTGGGCAGGCCCAGAAGTCCGGCGTCGGCAAGAATCTTGAGTTCCAGGCGGAAGGTTCTCTCTTCGCCGGGTTCGCCCTTCTGGGCAAAGCGGGGAGCGCGCATGGTGGACGACTTGAAATGCTCGTTGCCCTTGCCGCCGCGACCGCCTGCGGCAAGCAGCACCAGCTTTTCAGGATCGGAAATATCGGCAAAGAGCACTTCTCCCTCGCCGGTACGCTCGTAAAGCTGCGTGCCGGCAGGAAGTTCGATGATGAGATCCTCGCCCTTGTGGCCGTCGCACTGACTACCCATGCCGCCCTGTCCGTTGGAGGCTTCATAGATGCGCTTCAGACGGAAGTCGTACAGGCTGTACAGACGGTTCGAGGCTCTTGCGTACACATTGCCGCCGTCGCCGCCGTTGCCGCCGTCGGGACCGCCCTTGGCCACGAACTTTTCCCGGCGGAAGGACACGCAGCCGTTTCCTCCCTTGCCGGCTTTAACCTGAATGGTGGCTTCATCCACGAATTTCATATGCTTTCCTCACGAGTGGGGCTCATGGCCCTGCAAGGTACGCGGCTGCTGCAAAAGCGCGACCGCTTCCTGCACCGGCAAAACGCCGGAGCCATGCGCCGGATGCTGAGAGGGGATGCCGCCGGGCGAGCCGCCGATTCGGGCGGGAAGGCCTGCTTCCCCGAAAAAAATACAAAGGGCGAGAAGAGCCTCGGCCCTTCTCGCCCCCATACATCACAAGCCGAAGCGCAATTACGCAGCAGCTTCAGCGGGCACGATGCTCACGCGCTTGTGCACGCGACGCTTGCGGAAGAACTTTTCGAACTTCACCACGCCGTCGCACTTGGCGAAAAGGGTGTAATCGCGGCCCATGCCGACATTGGCGCCGGGATAAACCACGGTGCCGAGCTGACGAACAATGATGTTGCCGGCAAGAACGTGCTGACCGCCGAAGCGCTTCACGCCTCTGCGCTGACCTTCACTATCACGACCGTTGCGGGAGCTGCCGCCTGCTTTTTTATGTGCCATGATGAAACTCCTTGGAAAATAGCGGTACGCCCGTTAGGCGACAATACCGGTAACAGTAAGAACGGTGTATTCCTGACGATGGCCCTGGGTGCGGCGTTCGGCCTTGCGGCGCTTGTGCTTGAACACCACGATCTTGTCGCCGAGAATGTGATCAACGACCTTGGCGGTCACCTTGGCGCCTTCCACAACGGGGGTGCCGATCTTGGTGCTTTCGCCGCCGATCATGAGCACGCGATCCAGGGACACTTCGCTGTCCTTTTCAGCGTTCATGAGGTCGACAACAACCTTGCTGCCTTCCTGAACGCGGTACTGCTTGCCGAGCACTTCAACAATAGCGTACATTAAAACCTCCGAAAAACGGGTCAGAAATGAAGCCTGCTTCCCATATACAGGTAAACCGGCGAACCGGAAGCCGCTTTCGCGGCACACACTCCCTGAATGATGCTGGCAGGCATGATGACCTGTTCCCGTCGGTCGGTGCAGGTGCGCCACTCCCGAAGGAGGACGACTTTTTCCATTACAGGCAAGTGTATAGATGTCCTTTCGGACATACGAAGGACGTACATAGCCCGTTTTTCTTCAAATGGCAAGCATTTTTTCAGGGAAAACGATGCCAGCCGGAGCGCTGCCTCCGCCGAAAGCCTTATGGCGGCCCTTAAAAGCCGCTCTTCCCTTTCTTCCGAGATGCGTTCCGGACTATGCGATTCCCTCAGCTCCGGCCACTCATGAACGAAACGCCCTTCCCGGCAGCGAATGCTCAGCCCACTGATGCTTCCTGCCGGGGAAACACACGGGGGCGCGCAGGCACACAGAAAACAACGCCGATCCCCTCTTTGCCGACGGAACGAGGAAAAACGTCCACCCTGCGGCTACTTTTTCTTCAGCAGCTTCTCCGCCGCCCCCAGCCAGCGCTCCAGCGCCGCGTCGGCCTTCGCCCGGGAGGAGTCGTCCACATACATGGCCACGGCGGCAAGCGCAGCCGCAAGAATGCCTATGTCGTCCGTAAAACCGAGCATCGGAATGATGTCCGGCACCACATCAGTCGGAAGGATCAGATATCCCAGAGCCCCGAGAATGATGGCTCTCATTTTTACCGGCAAATCCTTGCGCTGCAGCGTATAATAGAGGATGAGCGCCGAACGCAGACCTTCCCGGCCGATGGCTCCGGCAAAGCGCAGCAGCTTGCTGTGAAAGGCTTCTTCGGAGTACGCGCTGCGAAACTTCTCGTCGGTCACGATTTCCGGCTCTACTATCTTCCGTCCCTGATCGTCATATTCCGTCATGCGGAACTCCTTGTTGTTTGCTGCGGCAGACATCCGGGGAGAAACATTCCCCGTCCGGCCTGATGCGGTACTCCGGAGGCTTCTGCTCTCTCATATTGCTTTTCCGCGAAAAAACACACCCCTGTCCCGAACACTCCAGACAGCGACATGTCGAGCCCCGCCTTTTCACGACGGCTCTGCTCCGCACCGCCTGTCCTGCCGCCTGCTGCCGTACGGCGCATTCCGGCACCACGAAAAAAGGGGAGAACCGCCTAAGCAGTTCTCCCCTTTCTATCGGGCGCGGCGGGCCGGAGCCCGCCGGACATTCCTTATTAGTACATGCCGCCCATGCCGCCACCCATGCCGGGAGCAGCGGGAGCCGCAGGCTCGGGCTTGGGCAGTTCAGCAATGGCGCATTCGGTGGTCAGCAGGAGAGCGGCCACGGAAGAGGCATGCTGCAGAGCGAAGCGGGAAACCTGCTTGGGGTCGATGATGCCGGCGGCCAGCAGATCTTCGTATTCGCCGGTAGCGGCGTTGAAGCCGAAGCCGTCCTTGCCTTCGCGAACCTTTTCCACCACCACGGAGCCTTCGAAGCCGGCGTTGGCGGCAATCTGACGGAGAGGTTCTTCCACGGCGCGGCGAACAATGTTCACACCGGCCATTTCTTCTTCGGAAGCCTCGATGTCGTCAAGAGCGGGGAGGCAGCGGATGTAGGCGGTGCCGCCGCCAGGCACGATGCCTTCAGCAACAGCAGCGCGGGTAGCGTTGAGGGCGTCCTCGACGCGGTCCTTCTTTTCCTTCATTTCGGTTTCGGTAGCAGCACCGACCTTGATCACAGCCACGCCGCCGACCAGCTTGGCCAGACGTTCCTGCAGCTTTTCGCGATCGTAGTCGGAAGTGGCTTCGGCGATCTGGGCACGGATCTGAGCGACACGGGCCTTGATGTCGGCGGACTGACCGGCGCCGTCAACGATGGTGGTGTTGTCCTTGTCGATGTGCACGCGCTTGGCGGTACCGAGGTTGGCAAGGGTGAAGTTTTCGAGCTTGACGCCCATTTCTTCGGAGGCAACGGTGCCGCCGGTGAGAATGGCGATATCCTGCAGCATGGCCTTGCGGCGATCACCGAAGCCGGGAGCCTTGACGGCAGCAACCTGCAGAGTGCCGCGCAGCTTGTTCACCACGAGGGTGGCCAGAGCTTCGCCTTCCACGTCTTCAGCAATGATGAGCAGAGGACGGTTCATCTTGGCGACCTGTTCGAGAACAGGCAGCATTTCCTTCATGCCGGAGATCTTCTTTTCCTGAAGCAGGATGAAGGGATTTTCAAGGTCGCACACGAGCTTTTCGGCGTCGGTCACGAAATAGGGGGAGAGGTAGCCGCGGTCGAACTGCATGCCTTCCACGGTTTCCAGAGTGGTTTCGAGGCCCTTGGCTTCTTCAACGGTGATGACGCCTTCCTTGCCCACCTTGCTCATGGCTTCGGCAATGATGTTGCCGATGGTGGGATCGGAGTTGGCGGAAATGGTGCCGACCTGGGCGATTTCCTTCTGATCACGGGTGGGCTTGGCAATGTTGCCGAGCTCGGCGGTGATGGCGGCCACGGCCTTGTCGATGCCGCGCTTGATGGGCATGGGGTTGCGACCGGCGGCCACGAGCTTCACGCCTTCACGATAGATGGCCTGAGCCAGAACGGTGGCGGTGGTGGTACCGTCGCCGGCAGCGTCGTTGGTCTTGGAGGCCACTTCGCGAACGAGCTGAGCGCCCATGTTTTCGAACTTGTCTTCCAGTTCGATTTCCTTGGCAACGGTCACACCGTCCTTGGTGATGACGGGAGCGCCGTAGGCCTTTTCAATGAGCACGTTGCGGCCCTTGGGGCCGAGGGTGACCTTCACAGCGTTGGCAAGCTTATCCACGCCAAGGGCCAGACGTTCACGGGCCTTGGCATCGAAGAGAATCTCTTTAGCGGACATGTATGTTCTCCTGAAAAAAATAGAGGAAATGATTCGGGATTAGTCGAGGATGGCGAGGATGTCTTCTTCGCGCATGATGATGTGATCGGCGCCGTTGACCTTGATTTCGGTGCCGGCATACTTGGTGAAGAGCACCACATCACCGGGCTTCACTTCCATGGCGACGCGTTCGCCCTTTTCATTCAGCTTGCCGGGGCCGCAGGCAATGACTTCACCCTTGGAGGGCTTTTCCTTGGCGGCATCGGGGATGAACAGACCACCGGCGGTCTTTTCTTCGGATTCAAGGCGTTTCACGAGCACACGGTCATTCAGGGGTTTCATTACCCATATCCTCCCAGAAAATTTGTTGTAAAGGAATTTGGTTTCCGACGCGCCCCGGCAGAGCCGGACAGGAAGTAGGAAAAAACGTCGAAAACGGCGACGCCGGAATATGTCTTTCCGGCGACGAACCATAAATAAGCCCGCTTTTGAAGTTGAAAAGGGGCAAAATGCATTTTTTTTCATCATTTTTATGAGAATTTTAAATACATGAAATAAATTCAATATGTTATCAAATATAAATAATTTATGTTTTTTCTCTTTTCTTCTGTGTTTCCGCCGTTTTTCCGGTGAATGCCCCGCCATGACGCCGTCTTTTTCCGCTGATCAGCGTTGCCGATGAGGATCCCCTTTCACTGTCTTCTCAAGACTTCAGAAAGAACACTCGTCCTCAGTTTTCCTTTCCGCGGCAGTTTCAGGCAAGAAAACGATGGAAACGGAACTATCTTCCCCAACCGGCCCGGCCTATGCTGCCTTCATGCGACGAAAAGGCTCAAAGCACGGCAACACTCTCCGACGGAGAGCTTCACCGATCGGAGCCGCCATCGCCTTTTCCTTGAACGATGCCGTTTCTCGTTTCACGGCGGCCTCAGTACGGCATCGCCCTTTAGTCTCACTCACAACAAAACATATTACCAATAATATATGGAGCAGATACCATGACGAGTTCCTTCCAGCTTACAGGCAGCGCCTGCCCGGCACAGACCGATCCCGATCTTGCCGCCATGCGCGAACGACTTCTTGCCGCAGACAACGCCCTGCCTTCAGCGCTGCGCCGTCTGGTAACGCTGGCGGTTCTTACCGCCATTCAGGCCACGGATGAAATCGGCCGTGCAACTGAAGCCGCACTCAGAGAAGGCGCCAGTCCCGTTCAGATCAGAGAAGCGCTGTATCAGTGCGCTCCCTATGTCGGTTTTCCCAAGACGGAAGCAGCCCTGCGCATCATGAACGAAACACTCCGGAGCCACGGTATTTCCCTGCCTCTGGAGCCGCAGGCCACGGTGACGGAAGAAAGCCGCTTCAGGGACGGACTGGCCGTGCAGAAAGGCATTTTCGGCAACGCCATCGACGCCATGCATGCCGCCACTCCCGACAATCAGAAAACCATCATGGTCACGCATCTGTCCGCCTTCTGCTTCGGCGACATCTACACCCGGCGGGGACTGGACCTGAATGTCCGGGAAATGCTGACCTTCGCCGTCATCAGCGCTCTCGGCGGCTGCGAATCACAGGTAAAAAGCCATGTGCAGGGCAATGCGAACGTGGGCAACAGCAAAGAAGATCTGATTGCGGTGCTGGAAACCATTCTTCCGCTCATCGGTTTTCCCCGCACGCTCAACGCGCTCGCCTGCGTCAATGCCGTTCTGCCGGAATAACCCACTTTTTGCGGACTGATGCGTTCCGGCCCCTTCCCCTTCATCTTTGCAGGGGAAAAAGGCCGGAACCCTTGACAGATCAGGATGTTCTCCCTTTAATGGTCATAAGGCTCCAAAGACCTTAACGGCTGGTCCGCCAGCCTGAATATGGGATCAGGCAGCGCCTCTTGGAAAGTCTCCTTCTTCTGAAGCGACGCTGTATGGTCCTTCCGGAAGCGCTCCTGCAGGAACGCTTCCCTGTAGAGAACCTTCCACTCCGGAGGAACATCATGAAGACTGCCGCCGATATCATGACCACGAATCCCGTCACCGTCACGCGCGAAACCACCTTGCGCGACGCAGCCCGCCTGCTGCTTGACGGACACTTCAACGGGCTTCCCGTCGTCGAAAACGACAGACTCATCGGCATACTCACGCAGTCCGATCTCATCTCGCTGGACAAGAAGCTGGAAACGCCCGGCTACTTTCTGCTGCTCGGCGGCGCCATTCCCATGCAGATGCCGGGCAAGTTCTCCCGCGAACTGCGCCGTATGGCCGCCAGCACCGTAGGTGAAGTCATGAGCATCGACCCGCATGCCATCACGCCCGAAACCACGGTGGACGAAATCGCCACACTCATGGTGGAACAGCGCTACTACACGCTGCCCGTCCAGAAGGACGGACGGCTGGTCGGTGTCGTAGGCATGGAAGATCTGCTCAAGCGCCTCGCCGCCGAAGAATGATCGTTCTGGCCCGCTTTTTCTCCGTTCTCGGACTGACCGTTGCAGCCATCCCCCTCGCGGGATGGCTTCTTCTCGTCTGTGCCGACTTTCTTACGCTGGCAGACTGCCTTTCTCCGCAGACGGGCTGGATGGCGTTCGCCCTGATCTGTTCGCTTTCAATGATTCTGCCCGCCGCGCTGCATGTCTGGCCCGACCATACCCGCTCCCTGCCGGACATTCTGCGGGAAACGGCGCGCTCCGTACTCTTTGCCTTTTCCCTTTTTGCTCTCATCTTTCTGCTTTTCGGCCGCCCGCTTTTTGACTGGCTTCATCTGCCGAAGCTCATGCTGCCGACGGCGGCGCTGGCCCTTGCGCCGCTTATCTCCTGCCCGCTGCTCTACATTTCCTATAAGATAACGTCGCTTCTTCTGCCGCGGCCCGGCCCGGACAGTCCGGCCCCCCGCCCCGTACGCCTGTTCGGCATGCTGTCGCTCGCCCTTGTGCTCATTCTTTTTCTGCTGCCCTTTCTTCAGCCCGGAGTCGGCGGAGCCCCCGTGCTCTATACGAGCGGGCTCAACATGCTCTGCGAGTCCTGGCGCTTTTTCGCTCTCCGCTACGTCATCGTCGCCTGCGGCAATGCAGGTTTCGTTCCCGCCTGGGGCGGCTGCTGCCTCGTCTCCGTGCTCGAAATGATCCGGGCTCTGCCCAGTGCCGTGGGGGCCGATATTTTCATCATGGCCGCGCTTTTCGCCCTCATGCTCGCAGGCACCGTCTGCCTGCTTCTGCCCTCAAGCCGCAGGTGGTTATGCTGAAGCACTGGCGAAGATCCCGGCCGGAAAAGAATGCCCGTGCGATCAGAGAAGAATCCATGATGCAGCTTCCCGGCACGGACGTCACCTTTCTTTTTCAGAGAGACGGCTGCCGCACCCTGCGCATGGCGATCAGGACCGACGGCTCAATTCTCGTGAAGGCTCCCGCCGGGCTCTCCACGGAGAAAGTGTTTTCCTTCATGCTTTCAAGACTTGCGTGGATACGAAGCAGAAGAGACTTCTTTGTTTCCCACAAAGGCGAGGCTCCCCTTTTAAAGGAAGGACAGACCATCTTCTTCCTCGGACGCCCCTTTCTTCTCTGCCCCGTCCCCCGTACACGCGGAGCCCGGGCCGAGCTGACAGGACACGCGCTGAAGCTGCCCTGCCCGGGCACGACGCCTTCCGACGAAGCCGTGGAGCGGGCCTTCCGCCGCTGGCGCAGGGAAACGGCGCTGCTGGTACTCGGCCGACGCCTTGCCCGCATGGAACGCAGGGCGCAGATCGTTTTCAACGACAGCGCCGCCGTACGGGCTTTTGCCGTGCGTTCCCTCAAGCGACGCTGGGGCAGCTGTTCGGTGCGCGGCGACATCACTCTGGCCGAGCAGCTCATCGCCATGCCTCTTCCGCTCATCGACTATGTGATCTGCCACGAATTGTGTCACCTCAGAGCCATGAATCACGGCCCCTCCTTTCATGCCCTGCTGCGCCTGCTGCTCCCCGACGCCGGGGAAAGAGAAAAACGCATCCGCATCTGGAGTCTGGAGCATCCCCGCTGAGCCCAGGATCAAACCCTTACCACCCGCCCGGCGGAGTCAGGTGCGCCCCCTGTGCCTTCCAGCAGAGAGTCCCAGACTCCGGAAAGCCGCTCCGCCTGTGGCAGCATGCCCCGTGCGGACCATAAAAAACGTGCCGCAGCCCTTTCCGGTCGTGTCGCCCATATTAACAAGCTCCGCCTTTTGGCGTATCCTGTCCTGCAACACATTCTGTCACCTCTGCCTTTTTCTGGAGATGTATCATGGCTCTCGACCCTCAGGCGGGCAAGCTTCCCCGCCCCGATCAGCTTACCGACATTCCCGCGCTCATATCTTCCTACTACACCGCCGAACCTTCCCCGGACATTCCTGAACAGGCCGTCAGCTTCGGCACCTCCGGCCATCGCGGATCGTCCCTGAAGACCAGCTTCAACGAAGCCCATATTCTCGCCGTCACGCAGGCCGTCTGCGACGTGCGCAAGGCCGAAGGGATCACCGGCCCTCTCTTCCTCGGCAAGGACCCGCACGCGCTTTCCGAACCTGCCTGGCGCACCGCGCTTGAAGTGCTCGCCGCCAACGGCGTGGTGACCATGGTGCAGACCGGCCACGGCTATACCCCCACCCCCGCCATCTCCCACGCCATTCTCAGCTGGAACCGTCAGTCCACGGCCACGGCGGACGGCATCGTCATCACGCCGTCCCACAACCCGCCTCAGGACGGCGGATTCAAGTACAATCCTCCCCACGGCGGCCCGGCCGACACCACGCTCACCGCGCGCATCCAGGATCGAGCCAATCAGCTTCTGGAAGACGGCAACAGAGACGTGAAGCGCATCAGTCTGTACAAGGCGCTGCGTTCCGGTCTCGTGCAGGATCATGACTACGTTTCCTGCTATGTGAGCGATCTGTGCAACGTCATCGACTTTGCCGCCATCGCCTCTTCCGGCCTCAAGCTCGGCGTGAACCCGCTCGGCGGCGCCAGCCTCGCCTACTGGGAACCCATCGCGGAAAAGTACGGACTCAGCATCGAAAACACCAACAATCAGTACGATCCCACCTTCCGCTTCATGCCTCTCGACCATGACGGCAAGATCCGCATGGACTGCTCCTCACCGTATGCCATGGCCGAACTGCTCAAGCTGAAGGACCGCTTCGACATCGCCTTCGCCTGCGACCCCGACTCCGACAGACACGGCATCGTCACGCCCGAAGGCCTCATGAACCCCAACCACTATCTTTCCGTCGTCGTGGACTTTCTCATCCGCGACAGCAAAGACGGCTTCCGCAAGGCCTGGCGTCCCGATGCCGTCATCGGCAAGACCGTGGTCACAAGTTCCATGCTTAATCGCGTGGCCGAATCCCACGGCCGCATGGTCATGGAAGTTCCTGTGGGCTTCAAGTGGTTCGTTCCGGGTCTGCATTCCGGCACCTGCTGCCTTGGCTGCGAAGAAAGCGCCGGAGCCTCCTTCCTGCGGGCCGACCGCCTGCCCTGGAGCACCGACAAGGACGGACTCATTCTCTGCCTGCTCGCCGCGGAAATCACCGCCAAGACCGGCAAAAATCCCGCCGTGCTCTATCATGAGCTGGAAGAAAAGTTCGGCGCGCCCGTGTACCGCCGCATAGACTCTCCCATGACGCCGGAAATGAAGGCCGCCTTCAAGACCATCTCGCCCGATGACGTGACCATGAAGGATCTTGCCGGATCTCCCGTCACCGCCGTGCTTACGAAGGCTCCGGGCAACAACGCGCCCTTCGGCGGCCTGAAGATCGTTACCGACGACGGCTGGTTCGCCGTGCGTCCCTCCGGCACCGAACCCATCTACAAGCTGTACATGGAAGACTTCAAGGGTGAGGAACACTTCCTGAAGATGCAGGAAGAGGCTCAGAGCTTCCTGACCGGTCTGGCCAAGGCCTGATCGTCATTTTCCCCGTAAGATGAAAGCGCGGCTCCGGCCGCGCTTTTTTATTGCCCTCCGTCTGCGTTCCAGACTCATGCGTGCTGCCCCGCCTCATCCTGCCAAACCGTCTCCGTTCCGTCGCCGAATCGAAGTCATAAGACAACCACCGAAAACCATTCTCGTACGATGAAGCACCGAAAGCGGCCCCCAAGCAAACTTTTCCGCCAGGCCCTGCCCTTTCAGAGGCTTCCTGCCCCTTCTTTGCCGGACTGAAGCGTTAAAATTCGGTGAAAAGAGCTTCACCCCACCGGGGAGAAAGCGAAAAATGCCCGCTGTGCGGCATAAATTTTTTTACTTTTTCGCGCAGCCCATATCATGAAAAAAGGCCTGACATCCGAAAAAACAGACGTTGCATCTGCCGTTTTTCATAGCTGAACCAACCTGTCATACCTTTCATTGACTTGTCATATCACATAGTATCAACACAGCTTTTCCGCATATTACTTTTAAGTACAATACTGATATATACGACATACTGACTACAACTTTATTTTTTTAGCGGAATTCCATCGTTAAATATGATTTTTACAAATGTATTTCAAGCACAGTTACAGTCATTAACTTATGGTTATTATAATTAATTTATTTTTTCACAAATTATTTTTTTCTTGTGTCCCCATATTTTCCCATATAATGTAGACACCACACACCGCCTCTCATGCAGAGAGGCATGCAAGTCCAGGCCCGACGACGAAAAAACGCTCCCTCGCGTTTCTCTTCGCCGACAAGAAAGCACTGCGGCATGATGAGAAGAATCCTTTTCGCCCGCCGCACAGACCGCCTGAACGGCCATGCCGTTCAGAACTCAGGAGAGAGGAATGCCCGTCAGCAGAACAAGCATGCTTGCCAAGCTCAGCGACGCCTACGCCGTTTATTTCGACGTCATGCCCGTTGAGGAAGGCACGCCGCATCTGGCCGCCGGATATGCCTTTCACTCCGCGGACGAGTGTTTCGTACTGTCGAAGAAAGTCAGGCTCTGGCGCGCTGAAATCAACGAGTTCGTGTATGTGTTCTCCGTTCCCGAACTGAGTGCGGACATCTTCGAGCTGTGCCGGGGGAAAGCTCTCGAGCTTGGCATGAGTCTCATCCGCCCTCACATCGAGCACCGGTCGTCCTTCATCACCGCCCTCTTTCTCTGCGACAGCGTGACGGAAGAAGCGGCGGAGGCCGTGCGCAAGGCACGGCATCACAAGGACTTTCTGTTCTCCCTCCACGGCTGGACCGACCTTCGCGTCGCAGCTCTGGACCTCTCCTCCGGGACCGTCACGGTCAATGCGGCGGGGCGGGATCTGGCGGACTTCATACGCGGAAATCTGGCAAAGTGCCAACTCATCTGAGGAGGATTGAATGAGTTCCATTGTCATTCTCATCGGCGGATTCGCCTGTCTCATAGCAGGTTATGTCCTTTACGGTTCCTGGCTTTCCAAACAGTGGGGCGTGGATGAATCCAAGCCCACCCCCGCCATCACCATGCAGGACGGCGTGGACTACGTCCCCGCCAAAACCCCTGTGCTCTTCGGCCATCACTTCTCTTCCATTGCCGGTGCAGGCCCCATCAACGGGCCCATTCAGGCGGCCTTCTTCGGCTGGCTGCCCTGCCTGCTGTGGATCATCATCGGCGGCATTTTCTTCGGCGCCGTGCATGACTACGGCGCGCTGTTCGCCTCCATCCGCCACAAGGGCGAATCCATAGGCGAAGTCATTTCCCAGAACATCGGTGTGCGCGCCAAGCGTCTGTTCATCGTGTTCGCCTACCTTGCTCTGCTGCTCGTCATCGCCGCCTTCGCCTCCATCGTGGCCGGCACCTTCAACGGCTTCGCTCCCGACGGCTCCCACATCGAGGCCAACGGATCCACCGCCACCATTTCCCTGCTGTTCATCCTCATGGCCGTGGTCTTCGGTTTCTGCGTCTACCGCAAGAACCTGCCCCTGTCCGTGTGCACCGTCATCGGCATCATCGTGCTCGTGATCTGCATCATCATCGGCCTCAACTGCCCCATCTACCTTGCGGGCGACACCTGGATGTACATCATCGGCGTCTACATTCTCGTGGCCTCCGTCACTCCGGTCTGGATTCTGCTCCAGCCCCGCGACTATCTCAGCTCCTTCCTGCTGTACGCCATGATGATCGCCGCCGTGGTCGGCGTCTTTGCCGCCAACCCCACGCTCAGCCTGCCCGCCTTCGTCGGCTTTGAAGTAAACGGCCAGTACCTCTTCCCGGTGCTCTTCGTCACCATCGCCTGCGGCGCCATTTCCGGTTTCCATTCCCTGATCTCCTCGGGCACCACCTCCAAGCAGCTCAACAACGAAAAGAACGCCAAGATCATCGGCTACGGCGCCATGCTCGTGGAATGCGCTCTGGCCATCGTGTCCCTCATCACCATCGGCTACATCTACACTCAGGCCGGCGCCGACGCCTTCAAAATGCCTCCCACCGCCGTCTTCGCCCGCGGCATTTCCGAAATGCTCGCCGTGGTCGGCTTCTCCAGCCCCGAAGCCCAGAAGACCGCCTACGGTCTGCTCATCCTGTCCGTGTCCGCCTTCTGCCTGACCTCGCTCGATACCGGCACCAGACTGGCCCGCTACATGTTCACCGAATTCTGGCTGAACCCCGGTGAAACCCCTGAAAACGTCACCGGCTTCCGCAAGGTTCTCTGCAACAAGTACTTCTCCACCGCCTTCACCGTGATCGTGGGCATCGCCTTCGGCATGGGCGGATGGTCCAAGGTGTGGCCGCTCTTCGGCGCTTCCAACCAGCTGCTCGCCGGTCTGGCCCTGCTCGCCGTGGCCGCATGGCTCAAGAACGCCGCGCGCAATCACAAGATGTTCATCTTCCCCATGATCTTCATGATTCTCGTGACGCTCACCTCTCTGGCCCTTACCTTCAAGGACAAGGTCATCGCCATCGCTTCCGGTCAGGGCGACATGTTCGCCGCCTACCTGCAGGCCGGTCTGGCCGCCGTACTGTTCATTCTTGCCATCTTCCTCGTGCGTGAAGCTCTGCCCGTGCTCACCGGCAAGAAGACCGTGAAGATCAACGGCTGATTCTGACACATCGCATTCCAAAGGCGCGACCGAAAGGCCGCGCCTTTTCTTTTTCTGCGCTTCCCGCTACATTCCCTGCATGAACATGCCTGTTGAATCTTCGTTTCCCGCTCTGCTCGACGCCATCTCCTCCCACAACCGTGCGCTCCTTGTTGCGCCTCCCGGGTCCGGAAAGACCACCCGCGTTCCTCTTCTGCTCATGGAGCACATGGAAGGCTCCATTCTCGTGCTGGAACCCCGCCGCATCGCTGCGCGTTCCGCAGCACGGTACATGGCCGCCTCGCTCGGCGAAGAAACGGGACGACGCGTCGGCTACCGCGTGCGGCTGGAAAGCCGCGTCAGCCGCGAAACCCGCGTGGAAATCATTACCGAAGGCATACTCACGCGACGCCTCATTGCCGATCCCTCCCTGTCCGGCGTCAGCTGTGTCATCTTCGACGAATTTCACGAACGCTCCCTGCAGGCCGATACCGCGCTTGCCCTCTGTCTGGAAGCGCAGGAAGCCCTCCGGCCGGATCTGAAGATTCTCGTCATGTCGGCCACACTGGAAACGGACGAGCTTTCCGGTGTTCTTGATCCCTGTCCCGTCGTACGGGCGGAAGGCAGAATGTGGCCCGTCACCGTCCGCCATGCCCCATGTCCCGCCGGAAGCGGCAGCTTTGCCACCTTTTCCGGCATGGAGGCCCTGCTTGCCCACACGGCCGGCATCGTGCGGCAGGTGCTTGCCGAAGAAACAGGCTCCGTTCTCGTCTTTCTGCCCGGTCAGGGAGAAATCCGACGTATTGCGGAAAAGCTTTCCACACTGCCGGAAGGCGTTTCTCTGCATCCCCTTTACGGCGACCTTTCCTCTGCCGAGCAGGATGCCGCCATCGCTCCGGCAGCTTCCGGCAAGCGCAAGGTGGTCCTTGCCACCTCCATTGCGGAAACGAGCCTCACCATCGAAGGGATCCGTGTCGTGGTGGACTGCGGACTTGCCCGAACGGCCCGCTTTTCTCCCGCCACAGGCATGAGCGCCCTTGTCACCTCGCGCGTCACGCAGGATGCCGCGGATCAGCGTGCCGGACGCGCCGGGCGCGTGGAACCCGGCCTCTGCGTTCGGCTCTGGCATGAAGGAGAAACGCTTCTCCCCTCGCGCCGCCCGGAAATTCTGGATGCCGATCTTGCCCCCTTTCTGCTCGATACGCTGGCCTGGGGCTGCATGCCGGATGAGCTGCCGCTCATAACTAAAGCCCCCGAAGCCTCGCTTGCCCGCGCAAAGCAGACGCTGGAGAGGCTGGACGCTCTGCAGGAGAAAGACGGACGCCTGCGGCTTACCGCCCACGGTGAAGCGCTCTGCCGCCTGCCCATGCATCCCCGTCTCGCACACATGGTTCTTCAGGCGGGCGAGCATCTTCCTCTGGCCGCCTCGCTTGCCGCGCTTACGGAAGAGCGCAGTTCCGGCACCGGCTGCGACATTCGTCCCCGTCTTGCGGAGCTGAAGCGCTCGGCACGGCTGCGCCGCTCGGCAGAACAGATTTTTTCGCTGATGCTCCCCAAGGAAACGTTCTCCCCGAAAGACGTGTTCAGCGATGAAGACAGCGCCGGAGCCATGCTCTCTCTGGCCTGGCCGGAACGCATGGCGCAGAAGCGCGAACGAGGCCGATTCCGTCTGGCGTCCGGGCGCGGCGCGGAACTACCGTTGGAAGACGCTCTGGCCGATGCCCCCTTTCTGGCCGTGGCGGCTCTGGACGGAGGAGCTCAGGGCACAGCCCGCATCCATCTTGCCGCACCTCTCGACCAAAACACGCTGGAGAGTCTTCACAAAGACCGTATCCGCCGGGAAACCGTCGTGCAGTGGGATGAAAGAAGCGAGTCCGTTCTTGCCCGGAAACGAACGATTCTCGACAGCCTCGTTTTGAGCGACGAGCCGCTGCGGGGCAGCGCGCTGCCGGACGAGAGCGTACTGGAAGCCGTAGTACAGGCCATAGCCCGTCTCGGCACAGGCTGTCTTCCGTGGACGGAAGAGCTGCGTCAGTGGCAGGCACGGGTACTTCTCATGCGCCGCATGGATGAAAACGGCGGCTGGCCCGATGTCGGTGATGAAGCGCTTCTTGACGCTCTCAGAGAAAGTCCTGCGGACAACTGGCTGAGTCCCATGCTGTCCGGCATCACAAGACGCGACCAGTTTTCCTCCATTCCTCTGGAAAAGGCGCTGCACGGGCTTCTTCCCCATACGCTGGCAAGGCGCCTCGCCCGGGAAGTGCCGGAAAGCATGCAGGTACCTTCCGGATCTTTTGTCCGCATCGACTATCTTCCCGAAGGCGGTCCCGTACTCGCCGTCAAGCTGCAGGAAATGTTCGGACAGAAGGACACCCCCGCCGTCTGCAACGGCAGATGCCCGCTGACCGTGCATCTGCTTTCTCCCGCAGGCCGCCCGCTTCAGGTCACACGAGATCTTGCCGGATTCTGGCGCGGCACCTATGCCGCCGTACGATCGGAAATGCGGGGGCGCTATCCGAAGCATCCCTGGCCGGAAGATCCGCTGACCGCCCTGCCCACCCGAAAAACCAAGAAAGCGCTGGAAAGGGGGTAACGCATGGAATTCAGGATCGGAGACATCGTCATCAATCCGTCCATGCCCCAGTGGGGCGAGGGAGAAGTGCTGGCCGTGACCGAAGGCAAGGTCATGGTGCAGTTCAAGAAGCACGGCGTGCGCAAGATGTCGGCATCTTTTCTGGCGATGGCCGATACCGGAGAATGCCCGGAACCTGCCGCCGCGCCCCGCCCCTCCGCCCGGAAGACCGGAACATCTGCAAAGGAACGGAAAAGTACCGGAACCTCTCGTTCGGCTGAACCTGAAACGGGGGATCTTGTCCGCCGTGCGCTTGCCATGATGAAGGAACAGGGCGAGGCCGATGACGTTCTTGAGCAGGCGGAACGATCCGTCTCGCTGAAAGAGGATGCCAGAAAGAAGGCCGCCGAGGATGCCCGCCGCCGGCGCTGTGAATCCGTGATCCGCTTCTGGCGGGATGCGGAAGTATTTCTTGTTCCCGAAGTGCCCCGTTCCTCGCGTCCTCCGGTCACGGCGGCACGCCGCTGGGAAACGGTTTCAGCCTCTTTGCCCATAAAATCTTCCGGACGCCCTCTCGAAGAAGCGGAAGATACGCTTTCCGGTCTGACGCATCCGGATGCGCCCTGCCGCGAATTTCCGTGGATGCGGCCTCTGCCTTCAGGTTTTACGGCGGCATGGCACATCGTCTACCTCGGCGTGCTGCCCCGCCAGAGGCTGTCCGACATCATTCTTGAAAAAACAGGAAGCGGCTCCGAAAAACCGGAGGAACCGGGAACGGGAGAAGGATGTCTGGCAGCCGTGGTGCTGGACATGGCAGGCATGCCCGTACCCGACAGCTACGTTCCGGCCTCCTTCGTGCCGGGACTGGCCCGCTGTCTTGCCGGAAAAAGTCTGGACAGGCTCACGCTCGACATGCTGAACATGCAGTCCGACTTCGACCGGCGGCGGAGCGTGCGCTCCGAGCCCTTCCGCGCGCCGTGGATCGAAGAGGAAATCCAGCGGCTTTTCGACATGATGCAGGTGAAGGGAGAAGACTTCCGCATTGTGGTGCGTTCCGTGTACTTCCGCCCCGATCCGAAAGGGCGACGCATCGACGACGTGCAGAACGATCTGCTCAATTCCTTCTATCTTTCCGATCTCGATTATCTGCTTTCCGTGGCAAAGTCGGGCTTTCGAGGCGTATTCGCCCGCTACATGGAGGGAGAAGAATCCGTATCCGGCCGCTGCGACGTGCTGGATACCGGAGAAGAAAGCCGGGCCTGCCGGGAACAGTCCCTTTCCCTCGACCGCATGCCGCAGGGGCGCTGGCCCTTTTCCTCGAAGCAGCATCTTCTTCCGGCGCAGCTTGCCGCCGTCACGGAGATTCTGCACGGCGAGCTGACGGCCGTAAACGGCCCTCCCGGCACAGGCAAGACACGGCTTTTGTGCGACATTGCGGCTGAGCTTGTGGTCCGCAGGGCCGAAAGACTGGCAAAACTTCGGCAGCCCTTTGAAATCTTCACGTCTTCTTCCGGCGACTTTCATCCGCTCAGGCGCGACATCATGAAGGGAACCTGCATGGTGGTGACGGGCAGCAACAACGCCGCCGTGGAAAACGTCACCCGGCACCTGCCCGACGTTTCCGCCGTCAGCGACGAATTTCCCGGCGCAGACTATTTCTCCGAAGTGGCCTCGGCCGTCAGCGCAGCCCTCACCCCCGCCGACAGCCCGGTTCCGCCCGGGCGATCCTGGGGACTCGTCTCCGCCGTGCTCGGCTCGGCCTGGAACTGCGAACAGTTCGCCAGATCCTTCTTCTGGGGCTTCCGAGATCAGGAGCGGCAGATCTCCCTGCCCGGCATGAAGCAGGTTCTGGACGGGTTCCGCAGCTACGAATCCCGGGCCGAGGCTCTTGAAGCATGGCGCAGGGCCGTCAAGGACTTTCTGGCTGCCGCCGAAAGCGTCCGCCGCCGAAAAAACGAGCTGAAGCGCATGGCCGAAGCCGCCGAGGCCGCACCTGTTCCACCGAAGGAACAGGAGACTCTGCTCAGCCGCTTCATGGAGCTTATGAGCGAAAGCCGCGCGCTGAAGGCCGCCGCCCGTGAAGAAGACAGCGCAGCGCTGGAACTTGCCGAACGCCTGGAAGCTCTGGAAGAGCTGGCCAGACAGGCGCAGAAGGAAACGCAAAAACGCAGGGATGGCGGCGAGACGCTGCGCGTTCCCTGCCGCCGCTTCTGGCAGGACAGGGAATGGCAGCTCAAAAGCGTATGGAACGATGAAGAACTCGAACGCCTTCGTTCCCGACTCTTTCTGCAGGCGCTCAAGCTGCATGAGTGGACCATCAAGGCCTGCGCCAGAGAATGGAGCGCCAATATTGCCGCGATCACGAGGCATCTGCGGGGCGTGCCAGTCGAAGAGGCGGATACCGCCGACATCTGGAACTCGCTGTTTTTCATGGTGCCCGTCGTCTCTTCAACGCTGGCATCCTTCAGCCGTCTTTTTTCCGGCATGGGACAGGGTTCTCTGGACTGGGTGCTGCTCGACGAAGCCGGTCAGGCCTCGCCGCAGAGTGCGGCGGGAGCGCTCTGGCGCGCCTCGAAGGCCGCCGTCATCGGCGATCCTCAGCAGATCGAACCTGTGGTGCCGCAGCCCGCGGCGCTGCTGGATACGCTGCGCCGTCGCGTGGAACAGGGAAAAGAGTCGCTTGAACCGTGGTCGCCCGGTTCCCAGTCCGCCCAGACGCTGGCCGACAGGAGCGCCCGTCTCGGCACATGGATGGACTGCGCCGGCCGCCGCGTATGGACCGGTTATCCGCTCCGCGCGCACCATCGCTGCTCGGATCCCATGTTCAGCGTGGCCAACCGCATTGCCTACGATAATCAGATGGTGCAGGCGAAAAGACAGGACGTTCGTGCGTGCTCCCCGCTCGGCCCGAGCGCATGGCTCCATGTCGAAGGGCACATGGCCGACACGCAGCTTGTGGAAGAGGAACTGGCACGGCTGCGCAATGCGCTTCTGCGCTTTCAGAGGCAATGGCCGACCGTCCAGGAAAAGGATGGCGTGCGGGATGCAACCGTCTTCGTCATCTCTCCCTTCCGCAAGGTCGCCTGGCACTGCCGCGCCCTTCTGCGCGCCATGCGCTTTCCCGAAGAGAGCGTCCGCTGCGGCACCATTCACACCTTTCAGGGCAAGGAAGCGGACATCGTGTTTCTGGTGCTCGGCTCCGCGCCGGGACAGGCCGGCCGGGGCAGCAGGCAATGGGCCTCGCGCACGCCGAACATCCTTAACGTGGCGCTCACCCGCGCCCGTTCGCTCATCTATGTGATAGGAAACCGTCGCGACTGGTGCAGGCATCCCTTTTTCGATGTGCTTGCGGAGGACCTTCCCGTACGAGAGGAGGAAGACATCTAGGGGAGGCGAGCTAGCCGTCGACGCTCCCCTGCGTATCGGCACTGCAGGGGAAAACCATCACCCGCTTTCCCGCAAGCCGGGCCCGGGTTATGGAATCGCGCGTTCCCCGGGACAGTCCGTCCCAGAAGGCCACAAGAACGTCGGCCCTCTCCACGATTTCGGCATTCCGTACGGGACCGGCCTTCCGTCCGTGCTTTTTCCAGTCTGCCGGAATGACCTCAAGAGGCAGGCCGTAGCGCCCGGCAAAACGCGCGGCCAGCGCATCGGCGCCGCGAGCTCCCCCGGAAATCACGGTTTCGATCTCCTCCACACGAAAATTCCGGAGCAGACTCCGCTCCAGAAGGGCATAGTCCGCAAAATCACGGGATCCTATCACGGCCAGTTTCATACGGCATCCTTCAACGGCGGCACCGGAAGCTGAAAAGAAATTCTTCTCCGAAAAACACAGGTTCGATTCAGCATACGCACGGCGCTCTGCGGCGGCAAGCGCTTGATTTCACCGCGCCGCCGGGCAATAATAAGCAGGTATTTCCCTGTGGAAAACCCGAACCGAGAGACCTTCCATGTCAGACAGTCTACGTCTTGATCCCGACCTTGCCGCCAGGGCGGAAGCCCTGTTCCGTGAACTGGGGCTGGATCTTTCCACCGCCGTTCATCTCTTTCTGCTTCAGTCCCTGCGGGAGCAGGGGCTGCCCTTCACGCTCAGGCTTACCTCTTCTGCCGAAGAGAGGCGCTCTTCCCGCAACGCCGGAGAAAACGAAGAAGCTCCTGCCGGAATGAGCGATGAAATGCTGCGCCCCTCCCCGGCAGATCAGACGGAACCCATCCCTGCTTCTGGAGAAGATGCACAACACTCTCAACGTGCTCATGACGAGGAACCGGAAAAAGACGACGCCGTCCGCCTTTCCCCTGCATCCGAAATCCTTCCTGACGAACAGGATGATGACGTCGACGACGATTCCGACTCCGAAGAGCATGACGGGGAATTCTTCCACGAGCCTTCCCGCCCTGCAGCTGCCGAGGAAAACGCCTTCCGGGAAACGGGCGACGAGCTCAGGCAGGCCTTTTTGAACGCACGCCTCATCGGCGCTCCGCTCAGACGTGTCCGCTCTCTGAACCGCCTTTACGGCATAGGCGAACCCAATCCCCACGTTCAGGGCTGGCGCGAGGTCTATGTTTCCGGCGACGAGCCCTTTGCCCTCGATTTCGGTATGATCCGCGTGGAGCTGGGCTTTCACGGGGGAGGAAGCCTGCGCATGATGGACGGAAGACTGCCCGACTCGGTACTGGAAGCCGACGCGGTCTATCCCCGGGATCTCAGCGCCATCTTCTCTTCCATCATTGGTCAGCCTCTCTCGGACGTCACCACCTCCGGGCTGCGTCACGACGGGCGCGAGCAGGAACAGCTCTCCCTGCGCTTTGCCAACGGCTGCACGCTGAACTTCACCCCCGGCGGCGACTGGGGAGCGCTGTGGCTGACCGACGCCCACGGCTCGATCATGTTCGCCCCCGAAACGGTATGGTTGCGCGTGCTCGGCGACAAGACATGGAGCGGGCTGCGCCGCATGGGCGCCTGAATTTCTCAAAGGAGCGGCCCCAATTGCGGCCGCTTTTCTCCATTTCATTGACCGGCGCGGATTAAACGCGTATCTCACTGAGACTTACCAGCCGCAAAGGATTCGCCATGGAAATAAATTTCGCAGAAACGGAACAGAAGTTCTCCGACTACCTCAAGCAGAAGGGGCTTCGTGTCACGCCGCAGCGTCTAAAAATTCTGGAAGCCTTTCTGCAGGCCCACGATCATGTGTCGATGGAAGAACTTTCCCTGCTCGTGCGCTCGAAGGACAACACCATCGGGCAGGTTACGGTATATCGTACGCTCAAGCTGCTCTGCGAGGCGGGCCTCGCCTCAGCCGTGAACTTTGAGGAAGGCATGGTGCGCTATGAGCCTCTGGGCATGCATCACCATGACCATCTGGTCTGCGAAAAGTGCGGCAAAAAAATAGAATTCGTGAACGACGCCATCGAAAATCTTCAGGAAAAGGTCTGCCGCGTGCACGACTTCATTCCCACCTCGCACCACATGGTGCTCTACGGCATCTGCGCCGACTGCAGACAGAAGGCCTGAATGAAAACGCTCACCCTTCGCACGCATGCCCGGGAGGAAATGACGAACGTGACGGACCTTGTCCGCAGCGCCGTCAGGGAAAACGGCTGGCACGACGGCGTGCTCGTCGTGTTCTGCCCTCACACCACCTGCGGCCTTACCGTGAACGAAGGCTTTGATCCCGACGTCGCCCGCGACATGACCCGTTTTCTTCACGAGCGCATTCCGCAGCAGTATCCCTTCCGTCATGCCGAAGGCAACGCCGACGCCCATATCAAGGCCAGTCTTTTCGGCCCTTCCGTGCAGCTCATCGTTGAAGAGGGCAGGCTCATGCTCGGCACATGGCAGGCCGTCTGGCTCTTTGAAGGCGACGGCCCCCGGGAGCGGCAGCTCTGGCTGAAGTGGATTCAGGCATGACGGCCGGGAAAGCCCTGCCCCCTCTCCGGAAAACAATCACGTCTTCCTCATCCCTGCACGCGTCGGCAATACCCGCCCGGCAGCCCCTCAGGACTCAGCACCAGCTGCCAGAGCTGAATGCTTCGTGCCCGGAACGCTCCGGCACAGGACAGAAGATAATAGCGGTACATGCGCCGCTCCCGCTCCGTGCAGGAAAACGCCCCTTCCTTCAGACCGCGCTCAAAGTTCTCATGCCATGCCATGAGCGTTTTGTCGTAGTCCACGCCGAAGTTCTGCCAGTCCTCCAGTATGAAATCCCTCTCCAGAGAGTCCACCAGCGTTGAAGGCGAAGGCAGTATGCCGTTGGGAAAAATATAGTGCGTAAGCCAGGGATCGGCACCGGCCCCGGCGCCCAGCGCGCCGTTGCTTCCTATGCTGTGCAGCAGAAAAAGCCCGCCGCCTTTCAGACAGTTTCTGGCGATGTCCATGAACTCCCTGTAGTTGCGCCGTCCCACATGTTCAAACATGCCCACGGATACGACTCTGTCCCAGTCGCCGCGCAACCCTCTGTAGTCCATGAGCCGGAACTCCACATCCGCGCCGCTGTTTTCTGCCCTGTCCTGCGCAAAGGCCAGCTGTTCGCGTGACACCGTAATACCCGTCACCTTCACATGATGCTCCCCGGCCATGTGCAGGGCAAGCGTGCCCCAGCCGCAGCCGATGTCCAGCACCGTCATGCCCGGTTCCAGCGCCAGCTTGCGGCAGATCATTTCCATCTTGTTTCTCTGCGCCTCGTCCAGTCCCGCCGCGCCTCTGTTCGTCACATCCTCCCATCTCGCGCAGCTGTACTGCATGCTCGGCCCGAGCATGGTGCGAAACAGCGCAGGATCCGTATCGTAGTGCGCCTTCGCCACCATGAAGGCCCGTGCGCGGCTCTGCAGATTGAAGATCGTATGCGCGGCCTCCGTCAGCCAGAACGGCAACGTCCGTGACAACGTCTGTTCAAGCCGTGCCCTCAGCGCACGGCAGAACATGGCGTCCATAGCCTCACAGTCCCACCAGCCGTCCATGTAGGCTTCGCCGAGTCCCAGCGTGCCCTGCCGAAGTACGCGCGCGTAGAGATCGTCATTATGAACCTGAATGTCCCAGGGCCTGTCGCCGTTGATCCGGATATCCGCCCTTTCCGCCAGCTTCTGCACCAGCTCCCGTGCCTTCATGTTCACTCCTTTTTTCTGCACGGTAGCCGAAACAGGAGCCCCTCTCCATGATAGAGCGCCCTTCTACGGGAAAAGCTAACGCATGAGCAGACCGCGCGGGGCTCCGAAGCGGGTCTCAAGCAGGGCCGCCGCAGTTTTTACTTGAACGGACCAGCCAGGCATGATTCAATTTCTCTATTCCCTGTCTTCTTTCCGGGATGGACATTATGACAACGATTCCCCCGCTTTCCGATATCGCCAGACCTGAACGCACGCTTCTTCTTACAGGCGCTGCTCTCGTGCTGACCGCCATCGTCTACTTCGTCGCCTGGAACTGGCACGCCCTGCCGGGAGAGGCTAAATTCATCATGGCCGGAACAGGTATGGCCCTGTGCATGGGGCTTGCCCTCGCAACCGAAAGAAAACACATGACTCCGGCGTCCTCTTCTGCCCTGTTTGCCGCGGCCCTCTTCACGGGACTCTTCTGGATCGTCTTCGGACAGATATTCCAGAGCGACACCACAACCAGGGACTTCTGCCTCATCTGGGCTGCGAGCACGATTCCGCTTTTTCTTCTGCGCCGCAACGCCCTGCTGTGGAATCTGCTCGTCGTGCTGCTCTCCGTCGGCAGCTGCGCGGATCCGCTGCTCGAACCCTGGGATGGCGCATGGACCTCGCATCTTCTCACGCCGCTTCTTGTCGCCGCGGCCTGCTGCGCCATCGCCATGCTGCCGCCGGGAATTCTTCGCCGCTCTCCGGGCCTCAACTCATGGCTCACGCTGCCCCTCACCCTGCTTCTGGCCGAAGCCACCGCGCTGTGCGCCATGCTCATACTCTTCAAACGGTATCAGTATCACGCCTCTCTGCCGGAAACGATGGCCGGTCCGCTTGCCCTGATCGCCGTTCTTGTACCGGCCGTGCGTACCCGCAACGCCGTCGCGCTCTGCGAAACGGCCCTGTGCGGCATGGTTCTGGTAAACGCCGCCGTATTTCGCCTCTTCGAGGCTCTGCCCAATACGGCCCTTGCCGCCGTATTCACCCTCGTCAACCTTCTGTGCACCGTTTTTCTCGCCGCCGTCCTGCCCGGATTTCTTCGCTGGAATGAGTACCCGCGTCTGCGCACGGCGCTCAGTCACGCGCCCTCTCTTCTCGGCGGCTTCTTTTCCGCCCTCTCCTTTCTCGCGCTGACTGCGTTCGCTTTCTCCGAACTCGATTTCTCCGACACTCTGCTCGTGGCCGGACTTATCTATATGCCCTGCGGCGTGCTGCTGTGGCGTCTGCGCAGGAAAAGCGCCTTCGTCGCCGTTTTCAGCTCGGTTCTCATCACCGGCGGTTCCCTCTGCTTTCACATCGGTCTTCTGGAATACTCCTCGGGCATCATCCTCGCTTCCGTATGGACGGCAGCGGTTCTGCTCTACCTGCTGCTGGACTACACGCCTCTGCGCTTCTCCGCCGTGTTCTGGGCGCTCATATCCACGATCATCCTTCTTCCTGATCTTCCCTTCCCGAGTGACGGCCTCACCCTTGCCGCCTTTTTCTTCTGCGCTCTTCCCCTGTTCGCAGCCGCCGCAGGCCGTTTTCCACGCAGCTTTCTGCGCCCTGCGGCCTTCGCCTGTCTCTGTACGCTTCTTCTGATCTCCCCCTCGTTTCCGCCGATTTCTGACCTGCGCATGGAGTTCGGCACGGCGGAAGAGAAAATCACCATTACGCTTGCCGCACTCACCCTTGCGGCGCTGCTGTGGCGAAACCTTCCGAAAAGAACTGTCTTCTCGCGACCTGCGCCGCTGGAAATCATCGCGGCCGTCATCGGCATGCTGGTGCTGTGGATTCTGAGCCCGCTGGAAAACCTGATTGCGCTGAACTGTCTCTTCGCAGGTCTCAACGCCTCCTGCCGAAACGGCTCAGCCCCGGAGAAAAACGTCTCAGGCAGCGACAGGCCTCTCATCTTCCTGGGAGTCCTTACTCTTACGGTCAGCTGCCTGCTCTTCTATTATCTGCCCGTCTTCACCTTCCGGGAAAAAATGATGGACATGGGCCTTCCCGGGCTCTGTCTGCTTACTGCAGGACTGTGGATGGAATACCGATTCCGTACATCGGACCGCGCCGGAAACACGCTTCCGCCAGCCGTGCCGCCTCTGCTGCGTCAGGCACTGCCCTTTGCGCTGTGCGCCGCCGTACTCATCGCGCTGTTCTGCACGGCCGCCGCAGATAGAAAGCGTCTTCTGCGGGAAGGAGAGGAATTGCTGCTGCCCCTTGCTCCGAAAGACCCGCGCGCCTTTCTGTTCGGAGACTACATGGCGCTCAGCTATGATCTTGACCTGCTGCTTTTCCATACAAAAAGCGGGCCGGGCTGCCTGCCTCTTACGGTGGATGAAGAACGCACGGCCCATGCCTCCCCGGACGGCATTCTGCCGGGAAAGGATTGCAAAGAGGTTCCCGCACCTGCGCTGACGGTAGACAGAACGGCTTCCGGCGACCTCAGACTGCGCCTGCCGAGGCGCTTCTACATGGAAGAGGGACTTGGGCCTCTGCTTGAAAATGCGGCCTTTGCCGTTCTTCGGTTCGACAGCAAGAACCGTCTGCTTCTGACCGGTCTTGCCGACGAAAACGGTCGGCTCATCAGACCGCGGCCTGAAGAGGCGACAAAGAACCGGGATGCTCTGCCCCAAGCTGAAAGCAAAACAACGCCCTGATTTCCAGAAAAAACGACTGCCATCATCGGCGCAGACGAACGAAGAATTCTTATGACAGGGAGGACAAGCCCCCAGAAGCATCCACCGACCGCCCTCCGTCCCGGCAATACAAGATGCAGCAGAACAGCTTGCGGATCAGGCGATAAGGTATGCTTCGGGGCTTGAAAGCATCTGCTGCATTTCGTTGATGAGGCGGCAGGTATGAAAACCGTCGGCCGCAGCATGGTGCACGGATACCGACACGGGAATGATGATCTTCTCCCCTCGCGTCTCGTAACGGCCGAACTTGATGAGCGGAGAAAGGAATCGACTCTCTGCACAGGAATCCTGCGCAAAGTTCGTAAAGGTCAGCCACGGCAGACTGGATACGGGACAGATGTTCGGCGGCTCATGGTCGCGGGCCTTGATCTTTCCCGTCACATGGCGATAGCGGGCCATATCGTCCAGCACCACGTCATAGAAGCGGGAAAAATTGCCGCTGTATTCGCTCCAGATATCGGTGAACGTTTCGTTCTCCGGATGGAACAGCGTGTAGCAGGGATGCACGACATCCCAGAAGCCCGGCTCGCCGAGTCCGTTGATCGCCATGCGGAATTCCTCATGACTGTTCACGGCCCGCATGATCACATAGAGCATGACGGGAAAAAACTTCAGCCCCTTTTTCTGACGAAAGCGCTGAAGATTCGTCATGTCGAGATCGGCACCGAGATTATACCGGCACCGTATCGTGTTGATGTAGTAGTCGAAGTAAACGCTTCTCGGCCACGTTTCCCGGTTGATCACATGAAAGAGCGGCTTTTCCATACCGTTTCCGCTTCCGAGGTTCCCGGCAAGAGGTCTGCGTTTCCGTCACGCGCTCAGCAGACGAACAGCTCCATGACGAAAACCAGCACACAGGCCGCCACCGCCACGACGAAGAGACTCGCTCCTCGCCAGGCCAGCGCCACGGCTGCCGCCAGTCCGGCCAGTCCGGAAAGCTGACTGCCCGTGGAATCCAGTATGGCCGGAAACGTCATGACAGACAAGGTGACGTAGGGAATATAGTAAAGGAACGAACGTATGGTGACGTTGTGCACCTCGCGGCGGATGAGCGTCAGCGGCAGCACGCGGATGAGGTAGGTGACGATGGCCATCACCGCAATATAGATGAGCGTATCACGCATGAGGATCATCCTCCCCGCCCGCAGCGTCCTTTTTTCCGTCGCCTCCGCTACCGCTGGCCAGTCCCCTGTCCACAGGGAAGAGGAAGGCCGCAACACCGGAAACGAGCACCGTAAGAATGATGATCTTCATGCCGCCGGAAATGCCGTCGAACAGCGGTACCCGGGCAAAAATCCAGCTCAGAACCATGGACGCCAGAATAAGCATGCCGAGAAGCCTGTCCTTGCGGGCCGGAGGCACGATGATGGCGATGAACATGCCGTACAGCGCCACGCTGAGCGCCGTCACGATACGGGCGGGCAGAACGTTGCCGAGCACCACACCGAACAGCGTGCCGAGCGCCCAGGCAGGCGATGCGATGCTCACGGCGCCGTACACATAGAAGGGATCGAGGCGCCCCGGCACGTTCACGGAAATGCCGAAGATTTCGTCCGTGACTCCGTAGCCCACCAGAAGACGATGATACATGGGCGTATCCGGCGCCATCTTCTGTGAAAGAGAACAGGACATGAGCATGTAGCGCAGATTGATGACCAGCTGCGAAAGCGCCATTTCCCAGTACGAGGAACCGGCCGCCATGATGCCGAGCGCGGCGAATTCTCCGGCCGACGTCAGGTTGGTAAAGCTCATCAGCGTGGAGTCGAAGGCGGAAAGCCCGATATTGCGGCAGGCTATGCCCAGCGTGAACGACACGGCAAAATAACCGAGTGCAATGGGAATGCCGTCGCGCATTCCACCCAGAAAATGCTTCTTATGGTCCGCCATGAAATGATTCTCTCCCGAATATGTCCGCCGGATACCGCCGGGGTATGCGGCAGGCCGGTGATGTTCCCATGAATATTGAAGCCGTTTTCGCTCTGCGGGCAGCTTTGCCCGCAACAAGTCTCGCAGCCTGCACTTTTTCAGCGCAGGATTTCCGATGTTTCCTTATGCTCCGATAACAGGCAGGAGAGCTTCAGCTCTGATCCTGCGTTTCTCCGCTCACGTACAACTGCTCGCGAAGGGCGCGAACCCGGTCGCGCAGTTCGGCGGCGCGCTCGAACTCCAGTTCTCTGGCCGCGGCGCGCATGGCCTTTTCCAGCTCCTCGATGAGTCGGGCGATGTCGGCGGCAGAACGCGGTGTCTCCTCGGCGGTCGCCTGAGCCTTTCTGCCCCTGGTCGATTTTCCGGCCTTGTCGCGGCCCTTGCCGCCCCTCCCCTTTTTCGCCGCGCCATCCTCATCTTTGCCGTACAGATTGTCCAGCGGATTTTCCAGCGCCTTGATCACGGTGCGGGGCACGATGCTGTGTTCCTCGTTGTAGGCGATCTGCCTGTCGCGACGCCTCTGCGTCTCGTTCATGGCAGCCTGCATGGAGGGCGTCACCCTGTCGGCATAGAGAATGACACGGCCTTCGGCGTTTCGCGCGGCTCGACCGAAGGTCTGGATGAGCGCGCCCGTGGAACGGAGAAAACCTTCCTTGTCGGCATCAAGAATGGCGACGAGAGACACCTCGGGGATATCAAGACCTTCGCGCAGAAGGTTGATGCCCACCAGCACGTCAAATTCTCCGGCCCGCAGCGCCCTGATGATGGCGATGCGCTCCAGCGTGTCGATGTCCGAATGCAGGTAACGCGACGATACGCCCATCTCGTTGAAATATTCCGTCAGGTCCTCGGCCATGCGCTTGGTCAACGTGGTCACGAGCACTCTTTCGCCTCTGGCGGCCCGGGCCTTGCACTCGCCGAGCAGATCGTCCATCTGACCTTTCACGGGGCGGATCTCCACCTCGGGGTCAAGCAGGCCCGTCGGCCGGATCACCTGCTCCACCACCAGACCTGCGCTTCGGTCCAGTTCCCAGCGCCCGGGCGTGGCGGAAACAAAAATGCTCTGCCCTATGCGTTCTTCAAACTCGGCAAACTGCAGCGGCCGGTTGTCCAGCGCCGAAGGCAGGCGGAAGCCGTAATCCACCAGCGTGTTCTTGCGGGACCGGTCGCCCTTGAACATGGCGCCCACCTGCGGGATGCTCATGTGGGACTCGTCCACGAACAGGAGAAAATCCTTCGGAAAATAGTCGAGAAGCGTGGACGGCGGCTCACCCGCCGCACGCCCGTCGAGATGGCGGGAATAGTTTTCGATGCCGTTGCAGTAGCCGAGCTCCTCCATCATCTCGAGGTCAAGCTGCGTACGCTGCTCCAGTCGCTGGGCTTCCAGAAGCTTGCCGCCTTCCTGAAACTGCACCAGCCTGTCCCGCAGTTCGTCCCGTATGTCGCTCATGGCGCGCACAAGGTTGTCGCGATCGGAAACATAGTGGCTGGCCGGATAGATCACGGTCTTGGCAATGCGTCCCAAAACCTCCCCGGTCAGAGGGTCGATCTCGCGAATGCCGTCGATCTCATCGCCGAAAAACTCGATATGCAGCGCCTTTTCATCTTCGTAGGCCGGGATGATCTCCAGCACGTCGCCGCGCACGCGGAAGGTGCCGCGGTGAAAATCATAGTCGTTGCGCGTGTACTGAATATCCACCAGGCGGGAGATGATGCTCTCCATGGAAACGGCCTGCCCCTCTTCCACGGGGATGATGAGCCGGGCATAGTATTCCGGCGACCCCAGGCCGTAAATGCACGACACCGACGCCACGATGATGACGTCCCGCCGCGTGAGCAGCGCGTGCGTGGCCGCATGGCGCAGCTTGTCGATGTTGTCGTTGATGGCGGAGTCCTTCTCGATATAGGTATCGGAAGAAGGAACATAGGCTTCAGGCTGATAATAGTCGTAATAGGAAACGAAGTATTCCACCGCGTTTTTCGGGAAAAGCGCGCGGAATTCTCCATAAAGCTGCGCGGCGAGCGTCTTGTTGTGGGCCAGAATAAGGGCCGGTCTGCCGGTACGGGCAATGACGTTGGCCATGGTGAAGGTCTTGCCCGATCCGGTAACGCCGAGAAGCACCTGATCGCGGATACCGGCGTTCAGATTGGCGACCAGTTCATCAATGGCCCCGGGCTGATCCCCGGTGGGCACAAAGGAAGAATGAAGCTGAAAAAGCTGTTCGGACATGACCTTGACTCATCATTCGGAAAAAGGACGGCGGGGCGGGCCTGCGCGAGGCACATTCTGCCCGAACAGCGGATTTTTTCAAGGGGAAGATTTGCGTTTCCCGAAGCTTCCTCAGTGCAGGCCGAGAGCCGCACGGACGGCGCGTTCCGCCTGAAGGCAGTCCTGCCCGTCCGGATGTCGGGCAGCCTCGCGGATAAGCGCCAGCCGCTCCGGCGTACGAGGATGAGAACTTCTGGCAAAAACCTGCGGATCCAGTCTGCCCTGGCAGAAGAAATGCCCGAGTACACGGCAGCCAGACTGCTCCAGCAGAGCCTCGGTGCGGGCAGCACAGCGCAAGGCATGCGCAGAATCCGGCCGCGCCGTCATGGTACCGAAGAAAAAGACGCTCCCACCCGGAAGACGCTCCATGAAGGAACGCATGGCAGGATCGGGTCCGCAGCGCCATGTCCAGAACCCGAGGATCCAGCGCTCAACGTGAAGCGAAGGAACCTCCTCCACCAAAAATACCGGCAGGGAAAGGCGCTCCGCCAGAAAACCGGCCACGGTACGCGTATTTCCCGTGCGGGACGAAAACACGATGGCGTCGCTCACGGCATCAGTCCTCCAGAAGGCAGCGCCGAAGCGCCTCTTCATCCAGAATGACGATGCGCTTTCTCTCCAGACGTATGACGCCCTGCCGGGCAAAACGACTCAGCTGACGGCTCAGACTCTCGCGGGAGAGACCGAGCAGTCCGGCCAGCACTTCACGCGTGGTTCCGTCGTCGAGCACGGAACTCTTCTCCACGCGGGCCTTGTGCAGAAGCCAGCCCGCCACACGCCGCGGTACGGAAATCTTGCCCTGCGAGACGGCGATTTTGTTGATGAACATGCGCTGACGCATGGCAAGCGCCCGCATGACACGCATGGAAAGAGCGCTGTTTTCCGCAAGCAGAGAACGAAGCGTTCTGTTCTCCATGATCAGAAGCATGCATGAGGAAAGCGCGCGGGCCGAAAGAAAGGCGTCGCCGCTGCCGAATATTCCGTACAGATCCAGAAAATGTCCGTCGCGTACGATATGCAGAATGGTGTTCTTACCAGAAACGGAGCCCTTGAGCAGCTCCACATGGCCGCTGATCAGCCAGGCCGTGGTCGTCACGTCTTCGCCTTCGGCAAATATCCACTCTCCTCTGCCGAACGAGACCAGACGCGTATGTTCCGCAAGCCTTGCCGCCTCCTCTCCGGAGAGTTCGGAAAAGCTCTGCATAATCTCCGCACGTATGTCCTTATGCTCTGCTCTGCCTGCCATCGTTGCTCCTGAACATGCCCTATCAAGGGCTTTTCTTCGTCTGAGACCTTCACCGTACTCTAAAGAAAAAACGGCAAACGGACCATGACCGCCGTCACATCCACAGGAAAAACGTGAGGAAGGAGGATTCGCGGTACTCGACATAGAGAGCCCGGTTTCTTGCCCTGAGCTCCGCTTTTACCACAGACAGCCTCAGACTCCCCGCCTTAGCCGTATTATTCCTGAAAGCGTCACACTGACGGAACTCAAGCAAGCCCCAGGGCTCGAGCCTGCAGACTGATTAAAAAATAAAGCACCGAAAGGGAGAAAGAACGAATCCTTCTCCCTTTCGGTGCTTTCTGAAAAAAGCAAAAATTAGGCGTCGAGAGCGTTGACGGCCTTGGTCAGGCGGGACACCTTGCGAGCAGCGTTCTTCCAGTGAATGACGCCCTTGCCGGCGATCTTGGAAACAGTGGAAGTAGCGGTCTTCAGGGCCTCTTCGGCAGCAGCCTTGTCATTCTTCTGAATGGCGGCGCGCACGGCCTTCACCACGTTCTTGATGCGGGTACGGGCAGCACGGTTGCGGGCGTTGCGCTTGACACTCTGCTTTTGGCGCTTGATGGCGGAAGCATGATTTGCCACGGGAATCCTCCGGAATGATGACCCCTGTCGGGGTGTAATGCGATACGATGTCGGGCGGCAGACAGACTACCGCCCGTTATTGCCAGAACGATTATTCTTATGCGCCTTGACGCTTTATGTCAAGGGGAGACGCTGAACCTACATCTGCAGGGCCGAGAAGTCGGCGAGTCTGCCCATGCGGGAAAGCAGAACCTGCAGAAGATTCAGACGGTTGGCGCGAATTTCCTTGTCCTCGGCCATGACCATGACGCCGGAGAAGAACGCATCCACCGTCGGGCGGACGTCGTCCATGAGCGCGAGCAGCTCGTCGAAGCGATCCTGCGCCCACAGTTCATCGAAGCGTACGGACATGGCATCCAGAGCGTCGGCAAGCGCCTTTTCCGGCTCTTCCGCGAGAAGCTCACGACGATAAACGCCGGTAACGCCCTCACCCTGCTTGCGCAGAATGTTGGTCACGCGCTTGAAGGTCTGGGCGTTGTCGGCAAAGCCGGGCTTCGCGCTTTCCGCCACCAAAGCGGCAAGACGACGGGAAGCGGCCCACACGTCGCTGCAGCCCGCGTTCATCACGGCTTCCACCAGCAGGGTGTCGTTGCCCTGCGTGAGGAAGTAGTTCTTCACGCGACCGGCAAAGAATTCATTGAGCTTGGCAAGGGCTTCGGCCTTGTCCAGCTTCCAGCGAATGTTTTCGCTGTAGAGCGACTGGGCCTTGGCAAACAGCTCTTCCACGGGAATGCGATATCCCTTTTCGATGAGGATACGGGCAATGCCCAGCGCACAGCGACGAAGTGCAAAGGGGTCGGCCGCGCCGGTGGGAATGTTGCCGAGACCGAAGCAGCCCACCAGCGTATCCGCCTTGTCGGCGATGGAAAGCAGCGCGCCGAGGCTGGTGGAAGGCACGGGGGTATCGGGACCGGCAGGCAGATACTGTTCGGCAATGGCGTCGGCAGCGGCAGCATCAAGGCCCATCTTATGGCCGTAGATGCCGCCCATGATACCCTGAAGCGTATCGAATTCTCCCACCATCTGCGACACGAGATCGGCCTTGGCGCAGCGACCGGCCACAAAAGCGGACTCGGGATCCACGGAAGCGGCGTGCTTCACTCCGGGCTGTTCCGCCAGCCAGCGGCACAGTTCGGAGAGTCTGCGGCACTTGTCGCCCATGGAGCCGAGCGGGCCGAGGAAGATGACGTGATCGAGCTTTTCCTTCCACACGTCGAAGGAAGCCTTCATGTCGGTATTCCAGTAGAAGCGGGCGTCTTCAAGACGGGCGCGCAGCACTCTCTCCCAGCCCTTCTTCACGAGTTCCGGTTCAAGGGAGCTGACGTTGGCCACGGTAAGGAAGTGAGGCAGCAGACGGCCGTCCGCGCTTTCCACGCCGAAGCTCTTCTGATGCGTCTCCATGCTGGTGAGCAGCACGATGGAAGGCAGCTCAAGGAAGGAGGGATCAAAGTCGCCGAGAATGGGCACGGGATGCTCGCTGAGGCCCTGAACCTCGTCAAGCAGACCTTCCTTCCAGAGAATGCGTCCGCCCACGCTCGCGGCCAGTTCGTTGCCGCCGTCCACAATGATCTTGCGGCGGGCGGCGCCGGAAAGGGTTACGCCGCACTTTTCGGCAAGCACGGCATCAAAGTCGTCGGCACAGGCGACTTCAAAAGGTCCGCGGCCGTGCACGCGATGACCGGTGGTCATGCGGCCGGACTGCACGTCGGCCACGGTGAAAGGCACGACTTCGCTGTCCATGAGCGCGACCACCCAGCGCAGCGGACGGGCAAACAGGAAATGGCTCTCGCCCCAGTGCATGCGCTTGGGGAAAGGAAGCGAGGCAATGATGGAAGGCGCGGCTTCGGCAATGATGGAAGAAGCCGACACGCCGCCCACGGTCTTGCGCACGGCCACATATTCGCCCTTGGGCGTTTCCTGACGGAACAGCGCGCTTATGTCCACGCCCTGTCCGCGGGCAAAGCCCTGAGCAGCCTTCGTGGGATTGCCTTCGGCGTCATAGGCGGCCTTGACGGAAGGACCGAGCGCCACTTCCTCGCGCACCGGCGTGGAAGCGAGAAGCCCGCGGGCGTGCACCACGGCGCGGCGGGGCGTGGTGTCCACGGTCAGAGCGTCGAAGGAAAGGCCGTGTTCTTTGAAAAGCGCGGCAAAACGATCATGCAGATCGCGTTCCAGAGAAGCGAGAAAACGGGCGGGGAGTTCTTCCACGCCGATTTCAAGAACAAAATGACTCATGGTCTACCCCTTCTTCAGCATGGGATATCCCATGGCTTCGCGCTGGGCGGCATAAAGATGGGCCACACCGGAGGCAAGCGTGCGCACACGGGCGATGTATCCGGCGCGCTCCGTGATGGAAATGGCTCCGCGGGCATCCAGCAGGTTGAACGTATGGGAACACTTCAGGCAGTAGTCATACGCGGGCAGAGGAAGCTTGGCGTCGATAAGGCGCAGGCATTCCTTTTCGTAATCGTTGAAATGCTGAAGCAGCATGGCCGCGTCGCTCTGATCGAAGTTGTAGCAGGACTGCTCGTACTCGTTCTGATGGTACACGTCGCCGTAGGTGATGGAATCGTTCCACTTGATGTCGTATACCGATTCCACGCCCTGCAAGTACATGGTGAGGCGTTCCAGGCCGTACGTGAGCTCCACGCTGGCCGGAGACAGGTCGATGCCGCCCACCTGCTGAAAATAGGTGAACTGCGACACTTCCATACCGTTCAGCCACACTTCCCAGCCAAGGCCCCAGGCGCCGAGCGTGGGGGATTCCCAGTCGTCCTCGACGAAACGGATGTCATGCTTGGCCGGATCGATGCCGAGAGCCTTCAGGCTGTCCAGATACAGCTGCTGGGGATCGGCCGGAGCAGGCTTCATGATCACCTGAAACTGGAAATAGTGCTGCAGACGATTGGGATTGTCGCCATAGCGACCGTCGGTGGGGCGGCGCGAAGGTTCCACATAGGCGGCCTTCCAAGGCTCGGGTCCGATAACGCGCAGGAAGGTGGAGGGGTTGAACGTCCCCGCACCGCATTCCAGATCCACAGGCTGCACCACGGCGCAGCCCTGTCTGGCCCAGTAGTCCTGCAACGTCAGAATAACATCCTGAAAATTCATGTAGTTCTCCTGATATTCGCCAATGGAGCCATTGGCCTTGCTTCCCTTGCGCACGAGGCGCTCAAAACGATTTTCCCGTCCGCCCCCGGACGCTGCAGAAACGCTTCCTTCCTGCAGGAAACGCCTGATCCGGAACGCGGAAGCGGAATCCGCATCCGGGACACGGAAAGCGCCCTCTTCCGCAGCGTACAGACAGACCGCCCTCCGACAGCATGATCGGAAGGCATCCGCTTCTAAAGAGACCTGAACCGGCCGTTCGACCATTCAAGTCCGAGATGATACCGCACAAAAGCGTCGATGAGACGCGCGGCCTGTCTTGCGCCTTCCGGCGAAGGATTCAGCCTGCCCCATGACTCCGGTGAGTATTCCTTCACTTTTCCCAGTACGTCAAGAGCTTCCTGCCCGAGAGCAAGGCTCATGTCGCCCGGACGACGGCAGGATGAACAGCATATCGCGCCCTCTCCCACCAGAAAATGGACCTGCTCTTCGGAAAGAAGCGTGCGTCCGCACCGGGAACAGTACTGCATGTCCGGCACATAGCCCTGTTCCGCCGCAAGCCTGAAGCGAAACAGCACCGGCATGACGGGGGAAACCAGCTCTTCCTTTTCCAAAAGCTCGAGCATGCCGCACGCAAGCTCATAACACGCGCCGGCATTATCGGGCGGAACGCCCACGGCCTCCAGAAAACGTACGCAGTTCGCGGCCATCCCCTGCCTGCGCCAGTCGCGGCGAAGCCTCTCCGGTCCGGCCAGCAGCACGGCTTCGCTCAGATTGAGAAACCGCCCGTCGCGAGAATAGACGGCGCTTGTCCGGATTCGGTTGAACGCATCGAGGCAGCCCGTAAAGCGACGCCTGCTTCTGCTCCCTCCGAAGGCAAAGGCCGTGACGAGCCCCCGTTCGCGCGCCAGAAGGCGCACCCAGAGATCGTTCTCCCGGAATTTGCCGATACGAAGCACAAGCGCATCATCCGTCCACTGCATGACCACGTCCGTTCCGGAAAAATACGCGCGAAGGGAGGAGCGCCTGCGCGCTCCGCCCTTCGCTCAAACAACAAAAGCATACCGGCCCAGCGTCAGCCCGCCGGAGCCTTCCCCGCAACGGGGATATCGGAGATTTCCGCCACAGAGACCGGAAAGGGTCGCCTTGCGGCAGGCCTTCCGATCCGGCGAGACTCTTTCACGCCCCGCCCGGTCCGTTACCGGACGTCGGAGGGAAAGTTCATGGTCACCACGCGGGGCGAAGACGAACGTTCCAGCTCCCGACCGTCATAAATGATGCGCACGGCTCTGGCGTTGCCGAGACGAATGACCAGAGAGTCGCGGAAGGTCATGGAGAAGGTATCGCCCTTGCGAAGCGTCCGCTGCTGCTTCTTGCCGTCCGGCTCAAAGCCCATCCAGCAGTCGCCCGTATCCGCAATGACCTCCACCTGATGCATACCGTCGGGAAGAGCGGCAGGCGCAGGCTCGTCGGTTCCGGCAGCGGCAGTCGAGGATTCTTCAGCGGAAGGCATGGCGGGCTGCTCAACGGCAGCTCCGGCACCGCTCTGCTCGACAGAGGCCGCGGAAGCAGGCTCGGAAGGAGTCTGTTCCGCTCCGGTCGCCGTTGCGGCGGACGAGGCTGCCGGATCTTCCGCCACGGCGTCCTGCTGAGCAACAGTGCTCTGTTCCACGGAACCGGCCTGCTCGACGGGAGCAGTTACGGGGGCAGGAACAGGCGTCGGCGCGGAAGTTCCCCACGTGGGAACGGATGTGCCGGACGAGTCGGATACCGCCGAGGACGTTTCGTAATCGCGGGCGGCAAAGAAGTGGACGTAAGCCATATATGCGCCGAAGGCCAGAGCCACGACAAGCACGAGCTTGAGCACGGCGCCGATGATGACCGGCAAAATGCTCGGCTTGACGGAGGTATAGGTGGCGTTGTCCGCGATCACCGGGCGGGAAATGTTCTCAAATCCCTCCAGATTGCGGAGCCACTCCGACACCTCATCCTGCGCAAAGCCCAGAAGCAGCGCATATTCTTTTATAAAGTGGTGCACATACACGGTACGGGGCACTCTGTCGGAGCCTTCCTCTATGCCCTGAAGTATGCGCGTCGGTATCTTGAGACGGTCGGCTACGTCTGCCACTGTCATTTCACGGCCCTCGCGGGCCTCACGGAGCTTTGCTCCCAGTTCTGCCAGAGTCATAGAGCGCCTCAATTGCGGATGTCGATGAGCGCCTTGTCCCGAAGCTGCGCGGTATACTCCTGGAAACGTTCCTGCAGACGGGGACGGCGCAGGATCTGCTCAATGCGCATGGCGGTCTGCGAATCGGGAACGGCATCGCTGTGTTCCACGTTCTCCGCCTCCTCGAAGTCAAGAAGAGCAATCTGTACCTTGTTGGCGTTCATGCTGAGCAGCGGAGACACGTCTCCCTTTCTCATGTGGGAAACCTGCTCCATCATGCCCGGCGCCATGTCGGAGAGTTCCATGAAGCCGAGATCGCCGCCTCCCTGCGGGTTCGGCCCGATGGATACGCGCTGCACGGCTTCGGCGAAGGAAACCTTGCCCGAAGCAATGTCGGCAGCCCACTTTTCCGCATCGGCTTCCACGGGATAGATGAGCATGGCCACTCTTGCGCGACCGGAAGCGAATCCGGCCATGTTCTTGCGGTAGTAGTCGTTGATCTCATCTTCCGTAACGACAACCTTGTTCACCACATTGCGTCCCATGAGACGCTGGGAAACAAGCTGAACGTACAGCCGATCACGGAACATTTTTTCGGAAACGCCCTCTTTTTCCATCTGTTTGAAAAAGACGGCCCGGTCAAGCTGGCTGTCCTTGACGATCTGATCCACGGCGGCGTCCACATCAGCGTCGGACACGTCGATATCTTCCTTCGCAGCTTCCTGAAGAAGAATCTTGTCGTTGATCATCCGGTCCAGAACGGCCTTCCGCACCTCTGCCACCATTTGGGGATTCTTTGCAGGATCGATTTTCTGCCCGACCAGTTCGGGCTGAAGAGCCTTATCCAGCTCCCTGACGGTAATCATGTCGCCGTTGACCACGGCGGCAATGCGGGAAACCGGAACGGCAAGCACCGACTGTGCGGAAAAAAGAGAAGCCGCACAGGCGAGAGATATGAAAAGGGTACGCAAGACAGCACACTCCTGATATTCGTTATGATGGTTGTTTATAGCCTGTTTTTTCCGCACTGGCAACGCTCCGTCGCGGGGTTTTCCGCCTGCAAAACACGGGAAGATCATATTATAACGCGGGGATGCCTCTGAAAAAGTACCTCTTTTTCCTGCGCTTCCCTTCCCCTGCTCCAGCCTGACGCGCCGGCCCCTCCTCTCCCCCGCAAAGCGGGCACTGCCGAACCTTTCGTACGCCTCCACTGGCTGAAACAACAGGCATCAAACGCAATAAAGAACCACAAAACAAAGACTGCTCGAATCCTCCTCCGTCCCGCCTTTTATTATCCATTCCCTGGCAAAAGCAGACGGAACGGCATGATCGTTTTCTTTTTCGAAAAAGGGATCACAAGGGAACAAAAAACCGGTCCGTCTGCATAGCAAGTGCAGACAGACCGGTCATACAAAGGGAAAGAAGAGGAGGGTATGAAAAGGTTCCGGCCGTACCTGACGCCGTGGCCGTTGACGATTTCTTTTTAACCGAGCTGCGGGAAAAGTCACGTTTCAAACTGTTTCCCGACTCTGCAAGGCTTTGCAAGGAAAGTCCCCCACTCTCCCGCACCCGCATCAGGCAGGAAGAATTGCCTTTTTCCCCCGTCATGGTTATGCTTTAAAACGATGTTCCATCCGAAGTCTCCGTGCACGGCAAAGGAAGCACAGGCTTCTTCGGCGGAGAATGCAACGTTTTCCTCCTCACATTGCGGAGAAAACGAACTCCAGAAAGGATGTTCCCATGAAAAAGATCTACACGTCAGCTCTCATCGTCACGCTTCTGCTCGGCAGCGGCTGCGCCGCCACGCAGAGCAATATGGGCAAAGGCGCGGCTTACGGCACCGCAGGCGGCGCTGCGGCCGGCGCCATTCTCGGTCAGATCATCGGCGGCAACACGAAGTCGACCCTCATCGGCACCGCGGCAGGCGCCGTCATCGGCGGTCTTGCCGGTACCGGCATAGGCACCATGATGGACAAGCAGGAAAACGACATGCGTCAGGCTCTGGCCAATTCTCAGGCCGTGGCCGTGCAGCGTGAAGGAAACGCTCTGGCCCTTACCTTCAAAAGCGACTTCACGTTCGACGTCAATTCCACCAGCATCCGTCCCGGTCTGTACTCCGAGCTCGACCGCGTGGCTCAGGTGCTTTCCGCCTACCCGCAGACCACCATTCTCATTGCCGGCCATACCGACAGCTCCGGCTCCGACGCCTATAATCAGCAGCTTTCCGAACGCCGCGCCGAAAGCGTGAAGAACGCCCTCGTGCAGCGCGGCATCGCCGCTTCGCGCATTCAGGCCATCGGCTACGGGGAAAGCTCGCCCATTGCCGACAACAGCACCGAATACGGCCGCCAGCAGAACCGCCGCGTGGAAGTCCGCATCAACCCCATGCAGTAGGCCATCCGCTTCAGCTCTGCGGAAGCAGGTCTGAAACATACGTTACAAAAGCAGGGCGTTCCGAAAGGAGCGCCCTGCTTTTCCCCGGCCGAAAATATCCCCCAGACTTTCCGCAAGCCCGGGCCGCGCGCCTCGGAAGCCCCTCCTCCGCCATGAAGGAATATCTCCTCATGTTCATCGTGGCCTTCATTTCGGCCACGGTCTTTCCCGCCCAGTCCGAAGCCGTGCTTATTGCGCTGGTCTCCGAACAGCAGCATTCGCCGTGGGGACTTGTCGCCGCCGCCACGGCCGGAAATACGCTGGGCTCGACCACCAACTGGCTGCTCGGCCTCTTTGCCCACCGCTTCATGCACGCCCGCTGGTTTCCCGTCAGCAGGGAAGCTCTTCTTCGCGCCGAAGCCTGGTATCACAAGTACGGGCGCTGGTCGCTTCTGCTGAGCTGGCTGCCGATTGTCGGAGATCCTCTCACTCTCGCCGCAGGCGTTCTTCGCGAACCGTTTCCCTCTTTCTTTGCCATCACCCTTGCGGCAAAGCTGTTCCGCTACGTCGTTCTTGTCGGACTCTATCAGGCCGTGATCTGAAAGCGCGAACATCGCCCCCCTCTGGAAAAATCTCTTCTCATATCTCTGTTCTGACGCAGACCTGTCCACGCTGCCTCGCAGGAGCCTTCTTTCCGGCGGCAAAGTATTCTTCTACAAGAGCCGTTCTCTTTTCCCGCGCTCACCGTACAGAACGCAGAAAGCCCCCGCTCCTTTGGTGGAGCGGGGGCTTTCCTTATTCATTCAATGCGTGTCGCTTACTTCACTTCGGTGAAGTCGGCGTCGACGACGTCATCGTCCTTCTTGCCTTCGTTCGGCTGAGCCTGCTGACCGGCCTGAGCCGCGCCCTGCTGAGCCTGAGCGTTCTTGTACAGCATTTCGGCCAGCTTGTGAGAAGCCTGAGACAGATCGTCGGAAGCCTTCTTGATGGCTTCGGTATCGCTGCCTTCCATGGCCTTCTTCAGCACTTCGGTCTTGCTTTCCACGTCGGCCTTGACGGCGGGATCAACCTTGTCGCCGAGATCCTTGAGGGACTTTTCGGTAGCATAGATGAGGGCATCAGCCTGGTTGCGGGCCTCGATGTTCTCCTGCTTCTTCTTGTCCTCGGCAGCGTTGGCTTCAGCTTCGCGCACCAGCTTGTTGATCTCTTCTTCGCTGAGGCCGGAAGAAGACTTGATCTGGATGGACTGTTCCTTGCCGGTGCCCAGATCCTTGGCAGACACGTTCACGATGCCGTTGGCGTCGATATCGAAGGTCACTTCGATCTGAGGCACGCCGCGGGGAGCGGCAGGAATGCCGGTGAGCTGGAAGTTGCCCAGCGTCATGTTGTCGGCAGCCATGGGGCGTTCGCCCTGCAGAACATGGATGTCCACGGCGGGCTGGTTGTCCGCAGCAGTGGAGAAGGTCTGGCTCTTGCGGGTAGGAATGGTGGTGTTGCGGTCGATCAGCTTGGTGAACACGCCGCCCATGGTCTCAATACCGAGAGACAGCGGGGTCACGTCGAGCAGCAGCACGTCCTTCACATCGCCGGTAAGAATGGCGCCCTGAATGGAAGCACCCATGGCCACGACTTCGTCGGGGTTCACGGAACGGTTGGGATCCTTACCGAAGAATTCGCCGACCTTCTTCTGCACCAGAGGCATACGGGTCATGCCGCCGACCAGAACGACTTCGTCAATCTCGGAAGCAGAAAGACCGGCATCGGCGAGAGCCTTGCGGCAGGGTTCGATGGAGCGTTCCACCAGATCCATGACCATCTGTTCCAGCTTGGCACGGGACAGCGTCATCATGAGATGCTTGGGGCCGGTGGCGTCGGCCGTGATGAAGGGCAGGTTGATCTGCGTTTCCAGAGAGTTGGAAAGTTCCTTCTTGGCGTTTTCAGCCGCTTCCTTCAGGCGCTGCAGAGCCATGCGGTCCTGAGACAGGTCGATGCCGTACTGTCCCTTGAAGTCATCCACCATGTAGCGGATGATGCGCTGGTCGAAGTCTTCGCCGCCCAAGAAGGTGTCGCCGTTGGTGGCGCGCACTTCGACGACGTTGTCGCCCACTTCCAGGATGGAGATATCGAAGGTACCGCCGCCGAGGTCGTACACGGCGATCTTTTCGTTGGCCTTACGGTCGAAGCCGTAGGCAAGAGAAGCGGCGGTGGGTTCGTTGATGATACGCTTCACTTCCAGACCGGCGATCTTGCCCGCGTCCTTGGTGGCCTGACGCTGAGCGTCGTTGAAGTAGGCGGGAACGGTGATCACGGCTTCGGTGACGGGTTCGCCGAGGTAGGCTTCGGCGTCCTTCTTGAGCTGGCCGAGAATGACCGCGGAAATTTCCTGAGGGCTGTAGTCATGTCCGTCCACGCGTACGGCGGCGTCGCCGTTGGCGGAAGCCACGATGGCGTAGGGGGCGTGCTGCATCCAGTGCTGAACTTCAGGAGCATCCGCACGACGGCCCATCAGACGCTTGACGGCGAAAATGGTACGGTCGGGGTTGGTAACAGCCTGGCGCTTGGCGGTTTCGCCCACCAGACGTTCCTTATCGGTAAAAGCGACAATGGACGGAGTGGTCCGGCCGCCATTGGGATTGGAGATGCACTTGGGCTCCTTGCCTTCCATCACATAAACGCAGCTGTTGGTGGTGCCAAGGTCGATACCAATAATCTTGCCCATACTATATTTCCTCCTCAGTATTGCACATATTCGGGGAAGAGCCGCCCGGAGGCGTGAACTCTTACAGGCAATAGGTAATTCCGTTTTGCCCGCCGTCTAGGGGGGAGAGAAAACTTTTTTTGAAAAATATCGTTTTCAGGCAAGGAAGCCGAACCGCGTTCCCGCCTTACGGCACAGCCTTTTCCCTTTCCCGTTCCATAGGGAGGAGCCCAGAAAAAACGCGCGAAGCTCTTTATGTTCAAGACTCTTTTTTCGGCAGGACAACCGGGAAAAGAAAACGGCAAGGCCCCGCAAACGACGGCAGGCTGCCGCCATGAGCGAGGCCGAAGGCGCGGATAAAATGGACTCAGGGGGAAGACTTACGCAGAGCGTCAGCTCTTCATGGCATCGTCAAGAGCACGGAGCACGGCATCAAGAGCCGTCACATCCATTTGACCGGGAGCGCTCGCACTACGCGCAGCACCGAAGGTGGCGGCGCTGCCGAAGCTCTGCCCGCAGACGCGGCTTATCACGCCGAGAGGCCCCATGCTCATGGTGATGACTGGCCGGTCTGCAAGCGTCGAGACCTCCTGCGTGGCAGCCAGCAGCGTTATCACATCCTCCCGGCTTTGCGGCATGACGGCAATTTTAAGAATGTCCGCATCAAGCTCGCTCTGCATGAAAAGAAGACGACGCACGATTTCATCCCGGGGCGGCGTCGCATGAAAGTCATGATTGCTGGCCACGACGGGAACGCCGCAGGCGTGAGCACGCGCAATGATGTCGCCTGCCCGGCCGGAACGGAAGAAGGCCTCCACGTCCAGAAGGTCGACAAGCCCGCTCTCACAGAGCTTACCGCAGAGAGAAGCATAGCGTTCCTCGCTGATGGAACGAGCTCCGCCCTCGTCGGACGTGCGGAACGTGGCCAGCAGCGGTAGGGAAAGCCTGCTGCGAAGATGCTCCAGCGTCTTCAGAATCGCATCGTCATCAGGCTCGCCCGAAGCGCCGAACATATCCACACGCCATTCCGCCATGTCTGCAGGCACGGAGGAAAGCGCCGAAGCTTCCGCCATCAGCTCCTCTTCCGACGAAGACGTCAAAGGAACAATGATGCAGGGACGCCCCTTTCCTATATGAAGGTGACCGATGTGAACGACGTTCATGCTTTTCCCGATAACCGTTCTGCCGGAGTGAAGCGCTCTTCCGCTCTCCGATACAACGACAGAGAGAAGACCATGCCGCCCGGCGACGGCACGCAATGCTCCGGCGCAGGCAGGTGTCAACATCTTCAGACGCAAAACCGGCTCATATTTATGAAACGGAGCGCAGAAAAACCGTGCCTTCCCTGAAACAGGAAGGCAAAACACTGCAAACGCTCAGAAGAAAAAAGAGGCAGAGCCGTATTTCTCAGAGCCAGGGATCGTTGTCGGCCTCATCGAGGAACGTATAGGACCGCACATAGATCTGACGCTGTTCTTCATCCATGACATTGCACAGCAATTCCACGGGAGAACCGACCATTTCGGCCAGATCGGCGCCGGCACCGCGGGGAAAAATGGGCCATTCCTGCTCTTCATTGTCAAGAAGTGCAACACGGCAGGGGCCGCCTTCAAGGGGAGAAACTGTACCTCTGAGAGTGACCGAAGCGGAACTCATGCAAAAAGCCCTCAAAACATCAAAAAATCACCGGCCCGCAAAGGCCTGGGGGAACCCGACGACATGGCCGGGATTCCTTGTTCTGTCTTTGTTACAGTTCAGAAGTCTTGTCAAGCGGGATACGGCATAAAAAAGCGCTTCCGACGCAAAATATGTTCCGGAGTGCCGTTCCCGGATTGACCAGTGCCTTGCCCGCGCGATAGGAACAGACGAAGGCGCACGCCGCATCCCCACAATACGAGGCCACCATGATCACCACTCAAGGCATTTCTTCCAGCCGCTCTTCCCTGCGCGAGCTGCCCATCGGTCTTTTCGACTCCGGTGTGGGCGGCATGACGGTTCTGCGCGCCATGCGGGAACAGCTGCCCAACGAATCCTTTCTCTATCTCGGCGACACCGCCCGCATGCCCTACGGGACCAAGGGCGTGGAAACCGTGCAGAGATACGCGCTGGAAGCCGCTGCAAAGCTGGTGGAAAGGGGCATAAAACTCCTTGTCATTGCGTGCAACACGGCCACGGCGGCGGCGCTGCCGCTGCTTCAGGCCGCGCATCCGGACATCGACGTGGTGGGCGTTGTGGAACCGGGAGCCGAAGCGGCCTGCCGTGCCACCAAAAGCGGCTACATTGCCGTCATCGCCACAAGCGGCACCATACGCGGCAGAGCCTATGAGCAGGCCATTCTGCAGCGCATGCCGCAGGCCCGCATTTCCGCGCTGGCCTGTCCTCTTTTCGTCTCCATGGTGGAAGACGGCCTTCTGGAAGGCCCGCTGGCCGAAGGTCTGGCGGCCCGCTATCTCGACAGAATCTTCAGTGATCCCCGCAGGCAGGGACTGGAAGTACCCGACACGCTGGTACTGGCCTGTACACATTTTCCGCTGCTTCGCAACGCCATCGCCCATGTGGTGGGCGAAGGCGTAACGCTGGTGGATTCCGCAAGCAATACGGCACGAAACGTGCGCGCCCTTCTTCAGAAAAAACATCTTGCCCGCGGAGCCGGCCCTGATGTGGGCATGCCGCTGTGCCCCGGCTCCGTACGTTTTCTCACGACCGACGACGTACCGCGATTCACTCGTATGGGAGAACTCTTTCTGGGCATCCCCATCGCGCCCTGTACCGTGGAACTGGTGGAACTCTAATGCCTCGACTCAGACTTACTCTTGCCTATGTAGGCACTCATTATCACGGATGGCAGATCCAGGCCTGGAAGGACAGGGAGGATCCGCCCACCGTTCAGGCCTTCGTTGCGCAGGCCGTTTCTCATGTGGCCGGCAGGCCCACGCACGTGCAGGGAGCCGGACGCACGGACGCCGGCGTTCATGCGGACGCTCAGGTCGCCCATTGCGACATTCCGGAAGACCGCGTAAACGTACGCTGGAAGCTCGCGCTGAACACCCTGCTGCCCAGAGACATCCGCGTAACGGACGCCCGTATCGTGCCCGACAGCTTCGATGCCTGCTTCAGCGTGAAGCGAAAGATCTACACCTATTCTTTGTGGCTCGATCACCTGTGCACGCCGCCGAAGCTCTATCCCTTCGTGTGGGCCTGCGGCCCTCTTGACTTCGACCGTTTCGATGCGGCTGCGGAACGCCTTGTGGGCACGCACGACTTTGCCGCACTGCAGAACGCAGGAACTCCGCACAAAAGCACGGTGCGCACGATTTTCAGCATTACCAGAAGTCCTGCCCGAAGCGCCTCGCAGGCTCTTCCCGAAGGCTGTCTCCAGGTGGATGTCCGCTTCGAGGCCGACGGATTTCTCAAGCAGATGGTACGCAATCTCACCGGACTCATGGTGGCCTGCGGACGGGGAAAATTCGCGCCGGAAGACATCCCCGCCCTGCTGGAGTCCCGGGACCGGCGGAGGGCCCCCTTCACCGCTCCGCCACAGGGACTGACCATGACGCAGATATGGTATGACGGCGAACCCCGGCCGGAAGGCTGGCTCGGCAAGGACTGACCATGAGCCGAAACATCACCGTTTTTCCTGAAGAAAACGACAGCAGACTCGATCATGTTCTCGAACGGCTTCTGCCGGGCATGGGCCTGCGGGGACGCCGTCGTCTCTGCGAACTCGGCCTGGCGACGCTCAACGGTCACCCTGCTCCGGCCTCGCGCAAGGTGCGAGCCGGCGATATCGTAAGCATTCCGGACGACGATACGGCTCAGTCCGCCGTCTTATCCGGCGCGCCAGAAATAACGCCCTCCCCCGCAGGACGAAACGTCGGCTCCGACAACGATGAAGCAACGCTTGTCAAGCAAAGCTCCCATCTGGCCGCCCTGTATAAACCGGCCTCCATGCATACCGAATCTCTGGCTGGAAAGCCCGGCTCCAGCCTGCAGACGCTTCTTCCCGTCCTTCTCAAACAGAACGCCCGTCTGGTGAACAGGCTCGACTTTCCCACATCCGGCATTGTGGCGGCGGCCTTTGATGAGGAGGGAGAGCGGCAGTACCATCAGGCCCAGGAAGACGGACACACGGAAAAACGCTATCTCACCCTGCTGGAAGGATCGTTGTTCCACGACAGACTCGCCACACAACGCCTGCTTCTCAAAAACAGGGCGCGCGTGCTCGTGGAACTCGAACCTCACCCCGATCACCGCAGGCATACCGCCGTGCATCCGCTGGCCGTCATGGACGGCGCCGATGTGGTCCGTCGTCTGCACCTGCAGGAACGCGGCTGGCAGGGTCCGGTTCCCGCGTTCGTCACGCTGGCAGGCTGCGTCATCCTGAAGGGCGCTCGCCATCAGATCAGGGCCCACTGCTCCGCACTGGGATTTCCGCTTCTGGGCGACCGTCGCTACGGAGCGCAGTTCGGTCCGACAGGGGAAGAAAATGAAGCGTTCTTTCTACACCACGGAAGGCTGCGCCTGCCTGCCTTCGACGCCTTCATTCTTCCTCCGTGGCTCTCCATGCTGGAAGATAAGGCCGCGTCTGCCGCCAAACGCTGGCTTTCCGCCTAGTCTTCTTCCGCACTTCCCTGTTATGGAAGCACCGAGCCGTCGAACAGGCAGACTGCCGCACGTTCGATCCGACAAGGCCCGTGCGACAACAATTCTCACGCTCCCACGTTCAGCACATGCGCTGCGCTCAGCCATACGAAATGAAAAATCCGCCGCAAGAAACTTGCGGCGGATCATCGTACATGCAGGGGAGGCGCGATCTACTGGCGTTCCTTCTCCCACTCTTCCTGGCAGGACAGGCACAGTCCCACGCCGGGAATGGCCTTGAGTCTCGCTTCGGGAATGGGTTCACCGCATTCGCGGCAGCAGGGCTTGCCGTCTATCCACTCCGGTCCTTCCTGATAGCCGACATTGGCGGCCTGCCGAAGTGCGGATTCACGTTCAATTCTTTCCAGTTCCGTAGCCTGATCAAAAACATCCATAATCTGCTCCTGAAAGACCCGCCTCCGCTCATCCGGCGAAAACGAGCTTAAAACAATGGGGCTGAACGAGCGCCTGACGCGCAGGCGTTCCGGATTCACGGGTCGCCCACAAGGGACGCCCTTTAGCGGCATATCATGGGGCCGCATCGCGGCACAGGAATACCCTGTACCAAAACATCAAGTTCCTCTGCGCGAACGAGCCTCCAAAGGAAGATTCCGGCAGATACGTTCGCCTGACAGGAAACAGAAGCCTGATCTCTCTTGCTCAACCAAAGAGCGCTCAGGCAACCTGTCCGAGAATGTTCAATTTCGGGATCCGGCCTTGAAGGACGGCGCCGTCAGCGCCTCGGCCGGAATTTTGACCACCAGCTTCTTCACTCTTGCGCTCGATGCCCTGAGGCAGGGCATGTGAGCCTCTCCGGGAAGCACAAGAGCAAACAGGCCGGGCGTCAGATGAACACGGGAGGCAAAGGCGGGCTTTTCCTCATAAAACACGAGATCGCGTCCCTCGTTCCGCACAGCTTCCTTTTCTCCTCCACGGAGAAAAAACATATCGAGATATTCGTCGCCCGCCAGCACGGTCTGAATGTCGGCCATGCGTTCATGTCCTTCATACCGGGCATCGGATTCCCGCTTCGGTTCGTAGCTTTCCACGGAAGCCGCAACACCGCCCTTATCCGGGCCGCCTGCCAGAAGATAGCGGCCTTCCGGCAGGGAATCTCCCTGAGAAACAAGCTTCATGAGATCGGGAAGCAGCGCATCCCACAGCGGACCGAGGCTGTACGCGGCACCCCGTTCAAAGGTATCGACAATCATGATTCAGGCAATCTCCACAAGATTCCATGATACCGGAATCTCCGTACATATGCAAACGATGGGCGAGAATGCCTTGACTGTAGGACAATGTCAAGAGGCTGAAACATTTTTCAAGAGAAAAGAGAAAGTCTGCGAAGAAGTTAGCGGTGTTCCGGGGGAAAAGCATACTAGGATGCGGCAGAATACAGAAAGAAAACGGGAACCGGGCAGGCATGAAACAGTTGTTCATTGAAAGCCACTCCGGAGGCGCTCCTTCAAATTTTACCGAAACCACCCCCGCTGCAGCCTGAGGAGGTAGCAAGGCGAACAAAACACAGATAGCGCTGCGTGGCTATCCCGCCTCCTCGCCTTTCAAATACGGAAAAAGGCCGGAGCCGTCGCCCGAAGGCGGCCGCTCCGACCTCATCATGTTTCATTCACAAAGGCGCTCGTACGGGAATCGCTCTTCCCCTCTCATGAAGAAAAGCAGATTCCCCCCGATTCCGCAGAATCAGTCGCCGCCCTTGGCTCTGCTTTCGCAGTAGATGCAGCGGTACACCCGGTTTTCCCTGTCCGTGAGCTTGAAGATCTGGGGAAGTTCCTGCTCGGTGGAGGTAATGCAGCGGGGGTTCTTGCAGCGGATGACGTTCACCACACGCTCAGGCAGTTCCACACTGAACTTGCGGTCGAGCTTTCCGTCGCGCACAATGCTTACGGTGATGCCGGGATCCACATAGCCGAGCACATCGAAGTTCAGGTCGATGATCTCATCGATCTTGATGATGTCCTTGCGGCCCATCTTCCTGCTGGTCACGTTCTTCAGCACGGCCACGGAGCACTGGAGCTTGTCCAGATTGAGGATGTGATACAGCTCCATGCTGCGGCCCGCCTTGATGTGATCAAGAACGATGCCGTTGGAAATCGCGTCGATGACCATGCTAGTTCACCCCCAGCAGTTTCATGATGAGCGCCATGCGCATATACTTGCCGTTCAGAACCTGACGGAAATAGGCGGCTCTCGGATCCTTGTCCACGGCAACGGAAATCTCGTTCACTCGGGGCAGAGGATGCATCACGCACATGTCCTCACGGGCGCTCTTCATCTTTTCAGGCGTGAGCACATAGCTGTCCTTAAGACGGATGTAGTCGGCCTCGTTGAAGAAACGTTCCTTCTGAACGCGAGTCATGTACAGCACGTCGAGCGAGGGCATGGCCTCCAGAAGATCCGTGGTCTCCTCATAGGCGATGCCGTTTCTTTCCATCACGTCCTTGCGGATGTAGCCGGGCAGACGCAGTTCATCGGGCGAGATGAGCACGAACTTCACGTTGCTGTACCGGGACATGGCCGCAATCAGGGAATGCACGGTACGGCCGAACTTGAGGTCGCCGCACAGGCCGATGACGAGATTGTCCAGTCTGCCCTTCTCACGCCAGATGGTAAGCAGGTCGGCAAGCGTCTGGGTGGGATGGTTGTGGCCGCCGTCGCCGGCATTGATCACGGGCACGGAAGCGTTCATGGCCGCCACGAGCGGCGCGCCTTCCTTGGGATGGCGCATGGCGATGATGTCGGCATAGCAGCTGACCACCTGCACGGTGTCGGCCACGCTTTCGCCCTTGGAGGCGGAAGAGCTCTGCGCTTCGGAAAAGCCGAGAACGTTGCCGCCGAGTTCGTACATGGCGGCCTCGAAGCTGAGGCGGGTACGCGTGGAAGGTTCAAAGAACAGCGTGGCCAGCTTTTTGCCGCGGCATTTCTGAGCGTACTTTCCGGGATCGGCAATGATGTCCAGCGCCGTGGAGAGAAGCTGTTCAATGTCCTGCGTCGAAAGATCCCGGATGTCTATCAGACTTTCCATGCTACGCTCCGATCCAGCTCTCATCGGAAGGATTGTTGCGGAAGGCGATGAGACGGGCCACGTCCTCCTTGCGGATGTAGCCGCTTTCCGCCGCCACTTCGGCAATGGTGTCGAAGTTGGTGAGGCTCACGTTCTTCACACCGGCTTCGGCCAGGCGATCAAGGCCCTTCTTCATGCCGTAGGTGAAGATGCTGGCCACGCCGAGCACTTCAGCGCCGGCCTCGCGCAGCACCTTGACCACTTCAAGCACGCTGCCTGCCGTGGAGATGAGGTCCTCGATGACCACGACCTTCTGGCCGGGTTCCAGACGACCTTCAATCTGATTGCCGCGACCGTGATCCTTGGCGCTGGAGCGGACATAGCCCATGGGCAGACCCATGATGTGCCCCACGATGGCCGCATGAGCGATACCGGCGGTACTGGTTCCCATGAGCACTTCACATTCGGGATATTCCTCACGCACCACGGCGGCGAGGGCGTTTTCCACGTCGTTGCGCACTTCGGGAGCAGTCAGGGTGAGACGGTTGTCGCAATACACGGGGCTCTTGATGCCGCTGGCCCAGATGAAGGGCTCGTCGGGACGGAAGAACACTGCCTTGATGGAAAGCAGATCACCGGCAATAAGCTTCTGACGGGAATCCATGATGATGACTCCTTGAAGATGAAAGATCCGTCCGCCGTCCGGCGGACTTCTGAAAACACGTTTCCGGCAGGCACATCCTGCCTTCCGGGAAGGCCGCTTTCATGCGGCCCTTCGTGCGGAAACGGGACGGAAACGTTCACGCCGCAAGGCAGAAAAAAGCCTGTCTGCGGTCTTACCCGAGAAATTCCCTGACGCAGCGACGGTACGCCGCCACAGGATCGTCCGCCTGCGTGATGGGCCGACCCACCACGATGAAGTCGGAACCGAGTTCGCGCGCGCGGGCCGGCGTGGTCACGCGCACCTGATCGCCCTTCTCTCCGTCGGCGAAGCGCACGCCGGGAGTCACGGTCAGAAAGTCGCTGCCGCACACTTCGTGCACCTTTCCGGCCTCAAGGGGCGAGCAGACCACACCGTCGAGTCCGGCAAACCTTGCGCGGGAGGCGTAGTGCATGACCACCTCGTCCAGAGGACGATCAATGAGAAGATCCTCGCGCATGCGCTCTTCGCTCGTGGAGGTAAGCTGCGTAACGGCAATGAGCAGCGGACGGCTTCCGTCGGGACGGGTCAGTCCCTTCAGGGCGTCCTGCATCATGGCCACGGTTCCGGCGGCATGCAGGTTGCACATATCCACGTCCAGCGCGCTCAGCACGGCCATGGCCTTGCGCACCGTATTGGGAATGTCGTGCAGCTTGAGATCGAGGAAAATGCGATGCCCGCGGGCCTTGATGGCGCGCACGATATCGGGGCCTTCGGCATAGTACAGTTCCATGCCGATCTTTACGAAGGGCTTTTCCTCAGTGAACAGACCGAGAAAGTCCATGACTTCGGCTCTGCTGCTGAAATCGCAGGCCACCATGACATCTTTATTGAGCGTATGCATCAGTGCGCTCCTCCGATGATATCTCTGAGAGAGGTTATGCCGTACTGCTCCATGACGGCGGGAAGCTCGGCAATAATCTTCGGGCAGGCCCACGGGTCAACCAGGTTGGCCGAGCCGATTTCCACAGCCGTGGCGCCCGCCAGCATCATTTCGATCACGTCGCGGGCCGAGGTCACGCCGCCCATGCCGATGATGGGCAGCTTCACGGTCTCATAGACCTGATAGACCATGCGCAGCGCCACGGGCAGGATGGCGCTGCCGGAAAAGCCGCCCATCTTGTTGGCTATGACGGGCTTTCTCGTGCGCAGGTCGATACGCATGCCAAGCAGCGTGTTGATGAGGCTGATGCCGTCGGCGCCGGCTTCCGCCGCAGCGGCGGCCAGAGGAACGATGTCGGTGACGTTGGGGGAAAGCTTCACATACACGGGCTTCTTCGTCACGGCCTTCACGGCCTTCGTCACGGCGGAAATGCCGAGGGGATCCGTGCCGAAGCTCATGCAGCCGTTGTGCACGTTGGGGCAGCTTACGTTCACCTCGATGATGCCCACCTGATCTTCCTTATCTATGCGGGCGCAGCATTCGGCGTATTCTTCCACGGAAAAGCCGCCGATATTGGCAATGACCTTTTTATGGAAGCACTTCTTCAGGCGGGGCAGCTCTTCGCTGATCACCCTGTCGATGCCGGGATTCTGCATGCCTACGGCATTGATCATGCCGGAAGGCGTTTCTGCGATGCGGGGCGTGGGATTGCCGAAGCGGGGCTCCAGCGTGGTGCCCTTGAAGGAAAAGGAGCCGAGAATATTGATGTCGTAAAGCTCGGCGAACTCGTAGCCGTAGCCGAAGGTGCCGCTGGCCGGAATGAGCGGGTTGTCCAGTTCCAGACCGCTGAGCGTTACTTTCAGATCTGCCATTCCAGCACCTCCTTGTCGAACACGGGTCCGTCCTTGCACACGCGTCTGCTGCCTTCCTTCGTCATGATGCTGCATCCCATGCAGGCGCCGAAACCGCAGCCCATGCGCTCTTCAAGGCTGAACTCGCCGCTTGTGCCCTGCGTGGCCCTGTACAGGGCGTGCAGCATGGGCATGGGGCCGCAGCTGTACACATGGCTGAAGGACTCGGGAAGCGCATTGGTGACGAAGCCCTTCACGCCGACGCTGCCGTCCACAGTGGTGACGATGACACGGGCCCCGAGCTGCTCGAACTCGCGGGCATAGAAGATCTCGTCGGCCTTGTTGAAGCCGAGTATGACCGTCACCTTTCTGCCTGCGGCAATGAGCTTTCTGGCCAGATTGAACAACGGGGGCACGCCTACGCCGCCGCCCACCAGAAGAGGAGCGTCGCCGCTGTTCTCCACCTCAAATCCGTGTCCGAGACCGACGAGGGCATCCAGCGTTTCGCCTTCCTTCATCTTTGCCATGAGATCGGTGCCCTGTCCCACGACCTTGTAGATGATGGTGATGGTATGCTCGTCGTAGTCGCAGACGGAAATGGGACGACGCAGGAAAAATCCCGGAAGACTGATTTCAATGAACTGACCGGGCATGGTCATGGCCGACGTGTCGCCGGAAAGAACCATGCGGTACACGTCCTTCGTAAGCCGGTCATGCCCGACTATCGTATATGTTCCCTGTTTCATGCTGGCTCCGAACATGATGTTTTCTGTGTTGCAGAGAAAGAATTCGTCACGAAGCACCCCTTCCGCAAAACGAGGAAAAGGAGGCGGCGTCCGGCCCGGAGGGCCTTCTTCCGAACTCTTCGTTACGCCCTTTCGTTCCAGGCCGTCTCGCCGCCGACCAGCGTCAGCACGCAGCGGCCGAAAAGCTTTTCACCGGCAAAGGGCGTGGCGCGCCCCATGCTGAAAAATTCCTCCGGATTCACCACCCATTCGCGGGAGAGATCGAACACCGCCAGATCCGCAGGCTGTCCTTCCTCAAGGAAAGATCCGATGCCGAAACGCTTCGACGGTCGCACGGACATGAGCTCCACCAGCTTCTCGAGTGAAAGAACGCCCTTCTTCACGAAATGGGTGTACATGACCGCAAAGGCCGTTTCCAGTCCGACCACGCCCATGGCGCTCTTCTCAAGGCCTCTGTTCTTGGCGTCGGCCTCATGCGGAGCATGGTCCGTGGCGATCATGTCCACCGTGCCGTCCAGAATGCCCTCGATGAGCGCGGCCCTGTCCTCTTCCCCGCGCAGGGGAGGATTCATCTTGAAGCGGCCGTCTTCCTGAAGGTCGCTGTCGCAGAGCACCAGATAGTGGGGGCCGGTCTCGCAGGTGATGTCCACGCCCTCCGCCTTGGCCCGGCGTATGATGTCCACGCTTTCCTTCGTGGAAATATGGCAGACATGATAGCTTGCGCCGGTTGCGCGCGCGAGCTCCACGTCCCGGGCGATCTGCCCCCATTCACTCTCGGAGCATATGCCGCGGTGTCCGTGAGCGCGCGCATACTCGCCGTCGTGAATGTAACCGCCGCGAAGCAGCTCGTTCACTTCGCAGTGGGCGGCAATGATCTTTCCCAGCCTTTTGGCCTCGATCATGGCCTCGCGCATCATGGCCTCATTCTGTACGCCGCGGCCGTCGTCGGAAAAGCCCGCAACGAAGGGAGCCATGCCTTCCATGTCGGCAAGCTCGCGTCCCTTCTCCTCCTTGGTGATGGTGCCGTAGGGCAGCACACGGATCACGGCATCGCGCCGGATGATCTCAAGCTGCCTTTCAAGATGCTCCACGGAGTCCGGCGCAGGATTCAGATTGGGCATGGTACACACCGTGGTGTACCCGCCGTGGGCGCCCGCCAGGCTTCCCGTGCGCATGGTCTCCTTGCATGAAAAACCCGGCTCACGGAAATGCACATGGACATCCACGAGGCCGGGAACAATACAACACCCGCTCATATCAAATTCCGACACCCCCTCCATCGGAGGTATCTGCGGGGCCAGTCGCTCTATTCTGCCGCCCCTAACGAGCACATCGTGCTTCACAAAACCCGAAGGTCTGTACACCTCGGCGTTTCTCAGGATGCAATCCATGAAGACTCCTTGGAAAAAGCCCGGCCCGCAGGCCGGGCATCTCATGAGAGCTGTTCAAGTCAAAACCGTGTTCCGCCCCGGAAAACGGTCATAGCTTTCTACTGTTTTGTCCTCTGCCGGAGCTGAGGCGGCGGAACTTTTTCCGCAAAAAACTCCGGCACAGAGAGGGCTTCCGACGTCTGCCAGGCGGCATCCGCACACAGGGCGGAGCCGCGCAGCCCTGCCGGATACCTCTTTAGGCCTGCTCGCGCAGCACCTTTTCCAGCGTATCGGCAAAGGCTTCGAGATCGGCCTCATCGATGGTCAAAGGAGGCAGCAGACGGAGCGTGGGACCATAGGTAAGGTTCAGAATAAAGCCCTTCTCCATAAGCGTGAGCCAGACCTTGCGGGCCTTTTCATCGGACATTTCAAGTTCGATGCCGATCAGCAGGCCCATGCCGCGCACCTCGCGGATCACGCCGGGCAGGCGGTCGCCGATGGCGCGGAAGCGGGCACGGGCGCGTTCGCCGAGTTCCGCGGCTCTTTCCACAAGATGGTCGCGTTCCATGATCTCAAGCACCTTGAGACCGACGGCCGTGACCAGCGCTCCGCCGCCGAAGGTGGTGGCATGGCTGCCGTAGTCGAAGCCCTGCGCCACTTCGTCGGTCGCCATCATCGCGCCGAGGGGCAGGCCGTTGGCCATCGACTTCGCACTCGTGAACACGTCGGGCTTCAGGCCGAAATTCTGATAGCCCCACCACTTGCCGCTGCGGCCCATGCCGGCCTGCACTTCATCGCACATGACGAGCACACCGTGGCGACGGCAGATTTCCACCACACCGTCGGCGTATTCCTGCGTCACGGGAATGACACCGCCCTCACCCTGAATGGCCTCAAAGAGCACGGCTGCGGTCGTAGGCTTGATGGCCTTTTCCAGCGCATCCAGATCGCCCCACTGCACGCGTCCGAAACCGGGCGTCTCAGGCTCGAAGCCTTCCGTGTGCTTGCCCGTGGCGGCCAGCGTGGCCAGCGTACGGCCGTGGAAGCAGTTGGAGAGCGTAATCACTTCCCAGGCGTCGCGGCCCTTTACCACACGCTGATAGCGTCTGGCGATCTTGATGGCGGCTTCATTGCTTTCCGCGCCGGAATTGCAGAAGAACACTTTGCCCGCATGGCTGGTGGAAAGCAGCTTTTCCGCATAGTTGAGCTGCTCTTCCTGATAAAAAAGGTTGCTCACGTGGACCAGCTTTCGCGACTGTTCGGCCATCACTTCGGCAATTTCCTCATGGCAGTGTCCGAGTCCGATAACGGCGATGCCGGCCAGAAGGTCGACATATTCCTTGCCGTCCACGTCCCAGAGGCGGGAGCCCTTGCCTCGGACTATACCCAGCGGATAGCGCGAGTACGTCCGGCACATAAAGGCCTTTTCCCTTTCCTTCAGTCTTTCGAAAGCTTCGCTCATTGTCTGATATCCCCGTGAAACTGATATTTTCCTGTGCCGACACCCGGCCGGAGCAAGGAACGCGGGTATCATATACTATTAATGAAAAGTAGCCAAGAGAGCCCCCTGCCCCCTTCCGGGTTGATTTTTACTGCGGAGACGCTAAGAATCGAACGCGAACACATGCGGCAAATGCCCCGCATATCTGCAGGCAGAAAGGATCATCACCGGCCTGCCCCACTTATTCCGTTTCATCCATCATCCGCGGATTCTTTCATGATACGTGCCTTTACCATGCTCCGTCCTCTCGTTCTGGCGTCCGGCTCCCCGAGAAGACGTTCCTTTCTTGAAGGAGCGGGACTTTCCTTCGACGTGATTCCCGCCACCTGCCCCGAACCGCGCCCCGTTGAGGGCGAAGACCCGCGTCACTATGCGGGAAGATGCGCCGAATCCAAGGCCCGGTTCGTTCTGGAAAATCTGTCGAATCGAGGGGATCATCCCGCCGTGCTCTCGGCCGACACCATCGTCATTCTGCGCGACGAAAACGGCGCGTCCATTCTCGGCAAGCCGAAGGACAAGCGCGACGCCGTGGCCATGCTCTCCCGGCTCTCCGGCCGCACGCACGAGGTGGTCACCTCCTGCTGCCTTGCCATGAACGACCGTGTGGAACGCTTCGACGACATGACCGAAGTCACCTTTGCCGCGTGGCCGCAGTCCGTGCTGGAAGCCTATGCCGACAGCGGCGATCCGCTGGACAAGGCGGGAGCCTACGGCATTCAGGACGGCGGCGCCTTTCTGGTGAGCGGAATACACGGTTCCTGGTCCACGGTGGTGGGCCTTCCCCTCAACATCGTGCTGGAACGCCTGCTGACGGCGGGCGTCATCGGCCTGAACACATCCATCCGGGAGTTTTCATGAAACAGCAGATTCTGAACGCCGTTCACGCCGTGTACGAGCAGGTGCCGCTGGTGCACAGCATCACCAACTTCGTGGTCATGCAGGTTTCCGCCAACGCCCTGCTTGCCGCCCACGCCTCTCCCCTCATGGCCCATGCCGCCGAGGAAATGGACGATCTCACGAACATCGACTCCGCGCTGGTGCTCAACATCGGCACGCTCGACCCCCCCTGGCTCGAAAGCATGGAACTGGCCGGCACGCTCATGAAGAAAAAGGGCAAGCCCGTGGTGCTCGATCCCGTCGGAGCCGGCGCCTCCGGCCTGCGCACCCGCGCAAGCCTCCGCCTTCTGGACACGGTCCGCCCCGACATTCTGCGCGGCAACGCTTCGGAAATCATGGCGCTTGCCGCGGAAATCCGCTCCGCCGACAAGGTGACGACCAAGGGCGTGGACAGCAAAAACAGCAGCGACGAAGCCCTCGAATCCGCCCATGTGCTGGCCCGGCGCTTCGGCTGCACGGTCAGCGTCAGCGGCGAGAAGGATCTTATCACCGACGGCAGCACCGATCTTGTCGTCCGGGGCGGCTCGTCGCTCATGCCGCTCGTCACGGGCATGGGCTGCTCCGCCTCCGCCGTGACCGGCGCCTATGCCGCCGTCTGCGAAAACCGTCTTACGGCTGCCGCCGCAGCCATGGCCGTCATGGCCTCGGCCGGTGAAAAGGCCGGAGCCGCCGCCAAGGGGCCCGGCAGTTTTCTCCCCGCTTTTCTGGATGAACTCTACCTGCTCGATCCGGAAGACGCGGCTTCCCGCGTCAGCGTGCTTGAGCGCTGATCCTTCCCCGGCAACGCAGGAAACGAACCATGACGAACTGGAGAAAGCATACCGACTACCGCGTCTATCTGGTCACGGACCGGGATCTGTGCCTCGGCCACCCGCTGGAGGACGTGGTGCTCGCCGCCGTGCGCGGGGGAGCCGGAGTCGTGCAGCTTCGGGAAAAGCACGCCTCGTCCCGGGATTTTCTTGAACTGGCAAGAGCGCTCGTTTCGCGCATACAGCCGCTCGGCATACCGCTCATCATCAACGATCGGGTTGACATCGCGCTCGCTTCGGGCGCGGCAGGCGTGCACGTGGGGCAAAGCGACATGCCTCCGCAGGACGCGCGCCTTCTCATGGGGCCCGACGCCATCGTGGGGCTTTCCGTGGAAACGAAGGAAGAGCTTGCCGCCGCGGCAAATTACGACATCGACTATGTCGGCGTAAGCCCCGTCTTCTCTACTCCCACCAAAACGGACACCTCTGCTCCGTGGGGACTGGAAGGACTGCGCTGGGCAAGAGAACACTCTTCTCTCACGCTGGTGGCCATAGGCGGCATACACAAAGACAATGCCGAAGCCGTGATCGAAGCGGGAGCGCACAGTCTTGCCGTGGTTTCGGAGCTGTGTTCCGCCCCGGACCCGGAACTGGCCGCCAGAAATCTCCTCGCCGCCTTTGAACGGACAGGCTGTCTCTGACTCTGAGCTTCAGAAAAAGGATAAAAAAACATACGGGGCCGAAACCCCGTATGTTTTTTTATTTCTATCGGAAGAGAGCCTTAGAACTTCTTGGGTTCAAAGAACTTCGGAGAAGGCTTGCATTCCGGATCCCCCTGAACGCACGTGTTGTCCTCGGCCTTGATGGCAAGACGCAGGAAAAGCGCCGCCACGACAAAGCCCAGGAAGTCGGATATCGGAATGCTCAACCATACGCCCTGAAGTCCGAAGAAGTACGGCATGATGCAAAGCGCGGGCACAAGGCAGATCATCTGACGGCACAGGGAAATGATACTGGCGATCTTGGCCTGACCGATGGACTGGAAATAGGTGCCGATGATGATCTGAGAACCGACAAAGATGAACAGACCGCCGGTAATGCGAAGAGCGTTGACGGACACTTCGACGAGAGGCTCGTGATCCGTAAAGATGCGCACCAACAATTCAGGGAAGAACCAGGCGCCCATCATGCCCGCAAAGGTGATGCAGGTGGCGCTCATGATGCCGTACTTCAGCGCCAGACGCACACGGTCGGGGCGCTTTGCACCAAAGTTGAAGCCGATGATGGGCTGCATGCCCTGACCAAGGCCGATGACGCTCATGGCAAAGAGCATGAGCAGACGGTTGGTGATGCCGAAGGCGCCGATGGCGAGATCGCCGCCGTGTTCCTGCAACGCGCGGTTGATGATGACAACCACGACACATCCGCAGAAGTTGATAAGGAAAGGCGCCATGCCGATGGCCACGATCTTGCGGATGGCCTCCATCTTCAGCTTCCAGATATCCTTCTGGAAATGGATGAGAGTACTTTTGCGCGAGAAATGCGCGACAAGCCAGATAATGGACATGAGCTGACCGGCGAGCTGAGCGAGAGCCGCACCGTACATGCCCCAGCCCCACCAGAAAATGAAGATGGGCGAGAAGATAATGATGCCGACAGAGGAAAGCAGAGCCGTCATCATGGCCGTTTTGGGATAGCCCGTGGCTCGAGCCAGATAGTTGAAGCCGAGCATGAGGAAGCCCAGAGGAGAGAGCGTGACGAGGGGCAGCATGAACTCGTGGGCAAGGTGCAGCGTTTCGCCGCTGGCTCCGAAGAATTCGAGCAGCGGATCAAGATAGAACCAGAAGATGAGGCCGAACAGCAGACCGAACAGGATTTCCAGAATCACGGAATGCCCCAGCATGCTGCGGGCCTTTTCCATGTCCTTGCGGCCAAGTTCTATGGAACAGAGTGCGGCGCAGCCTACGGCCACGAGCTGACAGAAGGCCATCAGCAGGTTGACGAGGGGGAACGTGACGGCCATGGCGGCCAGAGCCATGGGCCCCACGCCGTGACCGATGAATATGCTGGAAATGATCTGGTTGAGGGCAACGACGATCATACCCAGAATGGCAGGTATGGAGTATTCCAGAAGAAGCAGGCCTACGTTCTTCGTGCCCATTTCGTTCGCTTTCTGATTCTGACTCATGGATCCCCCGAGATTCTGAAACGGCTCCTGTCAAAGCGGAAAACCGGCGGAAAAAGCAGCGCAGCAAACATTTCCGCATGAGAAATACGGAAACGTTCCGGCAAGGCCAGTGCCTTCCGCCCGACATAGTCGTATTATTCAGAAATGATGACGAATGTTGAAGTGCAGACGCGATCCGATTCATCCGACGACGCTCGATCGGATCGGTGCAGGGGGGTATATTCACAAAGTCAGGCCGGAAAGGCAAGCCTCTTCTTGGCCACTTCGGTCATAAAGTTTCGTCGTTGCGCATGCTTTTTCAGGCAGGTTCCTGATCTGCCTGCTCTTTTTCAGCCTCTACTTTTTCGGAATGCTCGTTTTCGGCGGCTTCCGCTTTTTTCTTCAGAGACGGCAGACCGCTCTTTCGGGGACCTTCATTAAGGAAGGGCATGGGGGAATCCCAGTCCAGCAGCGCAACGCCGATAAGGTAGGATACCCAGGCCGCATATTCCTCGGCGGACCAGTTGAGCACTTTGGTCAGCCTGCGGTGAATGCCGGGAGTGCTGATGCTCCAGTACAGTTCCGCGGCGCGCTCCTCGGACAGACCGGGGCGCAGCATGCCGTCTTCGGCCATCTTGTGCACGGACTTGCGGCATTTTTCCAGCAGCATCATGCTCTGGTCGTATTCCTGCTCGGCAAACTCGGGAGAAAGAACGCTCATGCCGCGGACGATATCGAAAACGGGCATGGCATCTTCCATGAGCACGGACATGAAGTGACCGATCTCCTTGACCCTTTCCTTACCGGTCATGATCTGGGGAATGGAGTCGCGGAGCTTGTCGTACTTTTTGGCTTCCACCGTGCTTTCAAGAATGGCCGCAAGCACTCCCTTCTTGGAGCCGCACACGGCGTATACGGTCTGCGGAGCCACTCCCGCCTCACGGGCTATGGACTCCAGCGTCATGTCGGCGTAGCCCTTTTCCTTCATGAGCTGCATGGCAGCCGTCACAATGCGGGACTTCGTCACAGACGCCTGTTCCTTTCTGCGCGGCGAATGGTAGGCTCGTCTTTTTTTGGCAGGTTCTTCAGGATTTTCGGCGGCTTTTCTTGCCATGATAAGATTCCTCAATATTGAATAGAATTTAATAAGATGACATCAGACTATCCCAACAACTCTCGATAGGCAATGCCAAAATTACCCCTTTCGCAGACGAAATTCTCTCTTCCACAGTCGCCTTGCGAAAAACAGCCCCCCCGCGCCATTGTCGGTCGTCTTCTCCAGCCCCCGCAGTAAAGCCGTTCTTCAAGGAAAAATTTTCTCCTTTCTCCCGGCATGCAGGCTGCCGCATGGCCGTGTCAGAGTTATCCCTCTTTTTCAGCCGGTTCAAACGCTCTTTCCCGAAAAAGAGCGCAAAAACGTCCTCCCCGTTCGTTCCCTGAGCGAGCCATGATTTCGCCGACGAAATCTTGACACGACAGCATCATTTCACTAGAATGAACATCTATTGAATATTTCCTTTTGAAAAAAACAAAACGGCGACGGCCGGGTTCGTTGCCTCAGTTCCGGTTTTCTGATGAAATATCGCGCGGACTGCCTGCTTTCTTGCCGGACAGGTTCCGGCCGGGCTCCCAGAATGCGCATAATGTCTAACCGTTGTCATGGAGTTCCGACATGGCCATCACTCTTTACAAGGCTCCCAACTGCATCCGCTGCCGCATCACTCACGAATTCATGGATGCCCGGGGCATCACCTACGGCAGCTACGACCTGGAAGCGGACAAGGACATCGTGAACGGCTTTTATCGCGCAAACCGCAAATTCCTGCACCGCAACGAAACCGGCGTGGAATTCCCCATGTTCCATGACGACGACGGCGACGTGGTGCTTCAGGGCACGGGCGTGATCATCGCCTATCTTCTGTCGGGCAAGGCGCTCGGCGATGCGGGCGCGGTTTCCGAAAGCAAGATGCTGCACGGCTGGATCTCCGGTCTGAACGTCTCCAAGGTGCCCGCCGGCGAAGAAGATCATTTCGTCGAGCTCGTCACGGCGCTGGCCAAGGGCGGTCTTCAGGTCGTCATCGACAGCGACGGCCGCAATCCCGATCTGCTGGAACGTCTCATCAATACCGGCTGCCTGACCCGCGTTCGTCTCAACATTCCCGGACCTGCCTCCGTCTATCCTGCGGCAACCGGCGGGGAAGCTCCCTCCGCTGCCGACCTCGGCAAGAGCATTGCTCTCGTCCGCGCCTTCAAGGACAACGTCATCCGTCTGTACCTCGAACCCATTCCCCAGGCCGACGGCACCCTTGCCTGGCTCTCTCCCGCCGATGCCGCGCTTGCCGGCAAGATGGTGGCCGAAGCCTGCGGCGACATGATGCTGCCCTTCGGCATTCAGGCGACCGCCGAACAGATCAAGGGTGTCGAACCTCTTGCCAATCTGCTGCCGTACCGCTCCAAGGTTCGCGCAGCTCTCCCCAAGACCGACATCATCAAGGGTGAATGATCCGTCGCTCCGGAAGTCTTTTCCGGAGCGCATTCTCGTCCGTGCACGACAACGGACATGCGCATACGCTCTGCGGCGCATGCGTCGCAACCTCCTCATTTGCAAGGCAGGATAGCAATGGCTCTCAGAATTACTGTCATCGGAGCAGGCCCCGGCGGTTACACCGCCGCCTTTGACGCTGCAAAGCGCGGCGCGGAAGTCACCCTTGTGGAATCCCGGTGGCTGGGCGGCACGTGTCTGAACTGCGGATGCATTCCCACAAAAACCCTGAAATCCTCTGCCGAAGCGCTGGAAACCATACGGCGCGCCGCGGAATTCGGCATTGCCGGCGCTGGCGCTCCCGCCGTGGACATGCCTGCCGTCATCGCCAGAAAGCGCAAGGTCACCGAAACGCTGCAGGGCGGCCTTGAAAAGACCTGCGCCAAGCTCAAGGTCAGGCTCGTCATGGGTCGCGGTCAGGTCGTCAATGCCGGTCTCGTGAAGGTTACGCTGGCCGACGGCACCGTGCAGGACATCGAAGGCGACAGAGTCATCATCGCCACCGGCTCCAACGTGCTCAACCTGCCCTCCCTGCCCGTGGACGGCACCCACATTCTCTCCAGCGATGAAGCGCTGGAACTCGATCATGTACCTGCCCGCCTCGTCATCGTGGGTGGCGGCGTGGTCGGCACGGAACTGGCCTTCATCTTCCGCGCCTTCGGCAGCGAAGTCACCATCGTGGAAGGTCAGAACCGCCTGCTTCCCGTGCCTTCCGTGGATGAGGAAATGAGCAAGCTCCTTCTGCGTGAAGCAAAGAAGAAGGGCATCAAGGTCGAACTCGCCCGCACCGTGATTTCCACGCGCGTGGAGGACGGCAAGGTCTTTGCCGAACTCGGCCCCTCGCCTTTCCTGGCCCCCGAGCTCGTGCCCGCCTCCGCCAAAAAGCCCGCCACGCTGGAAGCCGACTGCCTGTTCATGACCATCGGCCGCGTGGCCAACAGCGACGGACTCGGCCTTGCCGAAGCCGGCATCGTCACGGACAAGCGCGGCTACATCACGGTCAACGACCATCTTGAAACCTCCGTGCCCGGCGTGTACGCCATCGGCGACATTCTCGGTCCGGCCCGCATCATGCTGGCCCACATGGCCTCTGCGGAAGCGCATGTGGCCGTGGCCAACATTTTCGGCGCCGAGGAAACGCCCGACTACAACGTGGTGCCCTCGGGCATCTTCAGCTCTCCCGAAATCGGCGACGTGGGACTTACCGAAGCGCAGGCCAAAGCGCAGGGCTTCGACGTGGTCACTTCGGAGTTCCAGTTCCGCGAACTCGGCAAGGCGCAGGCCATGGGCGAGCTGCCCGGCGTATTCAAGCTTGTGGCGGACAAAGCCAGCGGCAAGCTTCTCGGCGCTCACTTTGCCGGCGCTCACGCCACCGACCTCATCGCCGAATGCGCTCTCGCCCTGCACATGGGCGCAGGCGTCTCCGACATCGCCCGCACCATCCATGCTCACCCCACACTGGCCGAGGGTGTCATGGAAGCAGCCGCAAACATTGCGGAATAGCGGCAGAGCCCGGGCGCATGCCGCCCGGGACACGGTCGCATGCCATCGACCGTCCTACCATAAACCATCGCGGCCCGGCCGCTTTCCATTCCCGGGCGCAAGCCCTCAATAAAGGAGCATTCCCATGAGCAAGACCGTTGCCGAACTCAATCTTCCCTCCGATCTCAAGTACACCGACGAACACATCTGGGTCCGCAAGGATGGTGATGAAGTCGTCCTCGGCGTGAGCGACTACGCCCAGGATCAGCTCGGCGAAGTGGTGTATGTCGATCTTCCTTCCGAAGGCGACAGCTTCGGCGCTGGCGACGAATTCGGCGAAGTGGAATCCATCAAGTCCGTGAACAAGCTGTTCATGCCCGTAGCCGGTGAAGTGACCGCCGTGAACGGCGATCTCGACGGAACCCCCACCCTGCTCAACGCCTCCTGCTACGAAAACGGCTGGCTCATCCGCGTGAAGCCTGAAGACATGGCCGCCGTGGACGCCCTGCTCTCCGCCGACGCCTACAAGGCCACGCTGTAATCTTCTGCAAAAGTCCATGAAAAAGGCCGGGGATTGAAGCCCCGGCCTTTTTCATATCGTCATCAAAGCATCGGCGGAAAAACACCGCCCTTTCAGGAACGACCGGTATTCTTTCCGGCCGCGGCCGATTCTTCCAGTCCGGGACGAAGCTCGCCCATGGTTTCATAAAGATGCGCCAGCGCAATGAGGCAGTCGGCACGGGTGGAAATTTCCGCAAGTTCCGCATCGGAAAGCGCGGACTGCGCCGTAAGCAGATCCAGATAGGATCCCGTCTGAAGTTCGTAGCGCATTTTCGCATCCGCATAGGACTCCTTGGCGCTCGCCACGGCCCGCTGGGAAACCTTGACGGCTCGATAGGCATCCTGCGTGGTCAGAAGCCCCGACCGCACGGCATAGGCGCAGTTGTTCACCGAAGAGCGCACCGCCGCCTCCAGCGCAGAAATCTGCTGCTGGGCCTGCCGGGTCAGGAAAACGCGCCTGCCGCTGGAAAAAAGCGTCCAGTCCAGAGACAGACCGATTTCTCCGTAGGAGTAATCCTTCTTGCTGTAGCGGCTGCCCGCGGCGTCGAGATGGCTGCCGGTGGTGGACCAGCCTACGATGGCCGAAAGCTGCGGCCAGAAGAGACTCTTCGTAATGCCGAGATCCTTGAAGGCGACTTCCACCGACTTTCTGGCCATGAGCAGATCCGGGCGATGCTCCAGCGCCTGCGCAAGACAGGCTTCCAGCGTGCGCCGGAACGGCTGCACGTCCAGATTGCCCAGAAACTGCGTTTTGGCATCCGGCGGCAGATCAAGCAGGGTATTGAGCCTCGTCAGCCAGATGTCGCGGTCATTCTCATAGCTGATGAGAAGCGCTTCGGTCTGGGCAAGATCGGTTTCCGCCTGCAGCACGTCAAGCCGAGGCCGCAGGCCGATGTTCCATGCCGTCTTCGCCATGTCGAGCTGCGCTCTGGCTCTTTCCAGAGAACGCTGCGTGCTGCTGATGGATTCTTCCGCCTTCAGATAGGAAATGAAGGCTTCCTGCACGCTGGCGGTCACGGACAGGCGCTGGGATTCCAGCTGCAGTTCCTGCAGCTCCACTTCCAGCGCAGCCTTCTGATAGGTATTGAGCAGATTGAAGCCCGTGAACAGCGGCTGGGAGGCCTGCACCGTCATGGTGGTGGCGTTCTTCTCGGATCGCGAGGAGCGTTCCTTGCTGTAGCGGGAGTAGCTGTAATTCACGCCGAGTTCAGGCCCGAAGGAACTGCGCGCCGCCTTGCGCGCCGACTCCGCCGCCTGCACCGAAAAACCGGCGCTTTCCAGATCGGGATTTTTCTCAAGCGCCCGCATGACGGCGCTTTCCATGGAATATCCGGGCTCTCCGGCTTTGACGGACGGAGGCAAAAACAGTATACAGGCAAAAGCCGCACAACATACAGAACGCCAGAACATGGGAATCTCCTTGAGGTGCCCGGATTCTAGCGCAAAAGGCGGTCTTCTGTCACTCCCTCCGCCCTCGGAAGGAGCGGATTTTTTCGTTGCATCCGGCGCCGCTCAAGCATATGAACAGAGCGGACCATCCCCCGTCGGCATGTTCTGTGCCGACAACCAATCGGATATTTTCGGAGCACTCATGGACTACAACATTTTTTCCGTCTTTGCCAGCGCAAGTCTCGTCGCCCAGCTCATCATGGTCATTCTCGTGGCCCTGTCCATTCTCAGCTGGACCGTCATCATAGGAAAGATCGTCACGCTTTCCGCCGCCGAACGCAAGGCCTCCGCCGGCATTGCCCGCTTTACGGATGCCCCCGATCTTCGTCAGGCCGTTCAGAGCCTCGGAGGCGATCCCTCTTCTCCGCTGTATGCCGTCGCCCAGCACGGCGTGCGCGAATTCAACAACGGCAAGGAAGCCGGTGCCGATGAGAGCGTCGTGGTCGAAACCGTGCGCCGTGCCCTGAACCAGGGCGTTGGCCTTGAAATCGACCGTCTGCACAAGAATCTCTCCATTCTCGCCACGGCCGCGAACACCGCGCCCTTCATTGGTCTGTTCGGTACGGTCTGGGGCATCATGACTTCCTTCCACGCCATCGGCCAGATGAAGTCCGCCTCGCTGGCCACCGTGGCTCCCGGTATTTCCGAAGCTCTTATCGCCACGGCCATCGGTCTGGGCGTGGCCGTTCCCGCCACCATTGCCTACAACATGTTCCTCGGCAAGCTGGACAGTATTGAAACGAGACTCATCAACTTTGCCGGTATTTTCCTGAACCGCGTCCAGCGTGAAGTCAACGTGCACCGTTCCCGCGGCGGCGACAGGTAGGTCTGCGTCATGGCCAGAAAAAAAGGCTTTGTTTCGGAAATCAACGTGACGCCCTTCGTGGACGTCATGATGGTGCTGCTCATCATCTTCATGGTCACGGCGCCCATGATGGACTCCGGACTCGACGTGGATCTGCCGCAGGCCAAGCAGGTGGACACCCTGCCGTCGGACTCCGAGCATCTCGTGCTCACCGTGCGTGACGACGGAACGCTCTATCTCGACACCTACGAAGTGCAGCTTGAGGAACTGGAAGAGCGCCTCGTGGCCATCGTGAAGGAAAAGGACCGTGCTCTCTTCCTTCAGGCCGACAAGAGCGTGCCCTACGGTCTTGTGGTGGATGTCATGGGCCGCATCAAGGCCGCAGGCATTGAAAAGCTGGGCGTGGTCGCCATGCCTTCCACGGAAGGCGCCACTTCCGCCGGATCTTCCGACGCCCGGCAGAGTCGCCGCTAGACGGCATAAAGAATCCCATGCGAATAAGCAGTCTTTTCTTATCCATACTGCTCCATCTGGCAGTGCTGGCCTTCATACTGTACGTGCCGCTGCGTCCTCCGCTGGACATCACGCGGCCGGTCTATCAGGTCAGTCTCGTGATGGGCGCTCCGGGCGGTGAGAAACTGCCGTCTCCGGTTCTCGGAGCCCGCCCGCCCGTTACCGGCAAGCAGGTGGCTTCCACGGAAGCGGCTCCTTCGCCCAAGGCGGAACCCGCCCCCACGCCGAAGCCCGAGGAAATTCCCGTAACCCAGCCGGAACCGAAACCGGAACCCAAGCCTGAGCCGAAGCCCGAGCCCAAGCAGGATCCGGTCCAGATTCCTCAGCAGCCGAAGCCCGAAAAGAAACCCGAGCCCAAGCCCGAGCCGAAGCCGGAAAAGAAACCGGAACCTCAGCCCGAGAAGAAGCCGGATCCCAAACCGGAAAAGAAACCCGACCCCAAGCCGGAAAAAAAGCCTGATCCGACTCCGGAAAAGAAGCCCGAACAGAAGCCTGCCCAGAAACCCGCGCAGAAGGAACAGCCCAAGCGCGACAGCGGCAAGGACGCGCTTGCCGACGCTCTGGCCGCGGCCCGCAAGCAGGCCAAATCCAACACCTCCGGCAAGGGCAGCGGCACTTCCGCTTCCCGTGCGCTGGCCGATCTGGAAAAGCAGGTGGGGCGTACCGGCGTCGGCGGTGGCGGCGGTGAAGGCGACGGCCCCGGTGGCGGCGGCATCTATGATGTCTACGTCGCGCAGGTCATCCTCGCCATTCAGCCCAACTGGAGCATGCCCACCTACTCCCGCAACAACATGGTGGTACAGGTGCGCATCAAGCTCGACAAGCAGGGCAACGTGCTCGACTGCCGCATTGAACGCTCCTCGGGCAGACCGGAATTCGATGCGTCCGCCATCAATGCCGTCATACGTACCAAAACCCTGCCCCCGCCGCCCACTCCGGCGCAGCAGGATCTCGTCGTCAGCTTCAATTCTCTGCAGATGATGGGGCGCTAAGCGCCCGCATTCCCTTTCTTCAAGCGCCGGTTCCGATCCTCCGATCGGAGCCGGCTCTGGAGTTTTTATGAACGCTCATCGTCTTTTCAGCAGCCGACTCCACGGAATGAGGGAAAGCTTTCCCGCCCGCCGTGCCGCCGGTTTCGCCCTTGCCCTGTCCCTTCTCATGCCTCTGCCCTGCTCCGCCTTCACGGCCGTTGCCGACACCTCCGGCGGCTACAGCTTCCAGGTACTCAATCAGATCATGCGGATATGGAAACAGCCTGCGGAGGCGCGGGGCACCGTCATGATGGAGCTGCGCATCGAGCCTTCGGGCGCCCTTGCCGACTGCTCCATACTGCAGCCTTCCCTCAGCCCTACGGCGGATGCCGCGCTCTGCGCCGCTGCCCACAACGCGGCCCCCTATCCCTACACGCCCTTCGGGGCGGAAGCCAGAGTATCGCTTGCCGCCGCCTACAGCACCGGTGAAACGGGAACGGCCGGAGCTCAGGCGCCGACCTACGCCGAAATGCTCCGGCAATCCATCAGTCCCCATCTCATCGTGCCTCACGGCCTTTCCGGCAGCTGGACAACTGTGGTACAACTCGACGTATGGGCCGACGGCACCATCAAGGACTGCCGCATCACCCGCCCGTCCGGCAACGCCGAAGTCGACGCCGCCGTCATGAGCGCCATACGTACGCCCGGCGTCATTTCCGCTCCGCCGGAACATGCGGAGCAAAGAGTTTCGCTTTCGTTCACCCTCAGCGCACGCTGATCACCGTCTGTTCTTCCGAGGAATGCCATGAGCAGAACACGCCTCCCCATTTTGTTTCTTCTGCTGATTCTTCTCTCCCTTGCGCCGGCAAACGTCGGCGGCTTCGCCGCCTTTGCCGCCGAGGCCGATACGGCAGCGCAGCAGAACGGCGACAACGCCCCCGACGCCAAGGCTCTGGCCGAAGCCGAAGCCAAGGCCCGGGCCGAAAACGAAGCCAAGGCCGCTGAAAAAGCCAAAAAGGAAGAAGAAGCTCGCGCCGCCGAGGCCGCCAAAAGCGTGCAGGAAGCGTGGGATGCTCTGCTGGCCACCCATAACGCAAGACTGGCCGGCATCATCGAACATTCCCAGACGCTGAAGGACGGACTGACCGAACTGGCCTCGGATACGAACCAGAGCATTTCTCTGCTGGAACAGGAATTCCAGAAGCTCGACGCCCTTTCTCAGGTGACCGGAAGCATGCCTTCCGACCTCACCGTGCTGGTGGAACGATTCTCCCGCATCAGAGACCGCATTCAGGCGCTCATCAAGCCGCTGCAGAATACGCAGTCCGATCTGGAAAAGGAAAAGCAGGCGCTTGCTCTCCTGGAAAAGTCCCTGTCGGGCCAGAACTCTCCGGAAGTCAGCGGCAAGCTGACCAGCCGCCTCAGAGAAGCCAACAAAAACATCGACAACCTGAAAAACAGGTATGATCGCATCATATCTCCGGCCCTTGAGCTCATCCAGCAGGTGCAGGAACGCACCGACGAGCTCATGAAGAACATGCCCACGCTCTGGAACAACTACTACTTCCAGTCTTCCGGGCACTTCTACGACGTGGTGGCCTGGGGCAGGGACATCCGCAATCTCGGCTCCCTGCGCGAGCTCTTCTCCCTGCGCGTGACGACCGAACTTCCCAACAGCATGCCCGCGCTGGTTTCCATGTTCGTGCGTCTGATCACCTCGCTGATGTTCTTCGTTCTCTTCGGCCTCGCGCTGCGTCACACGGCCAGAAAGAGACTTCCCGAACAGATGCAGGCCGGTGTGGATCGCGTCATGCGCAACAGCGCCATCTGGATCGTGCTCGGCATATCCATACACCTGGCCGCATGGGATGAAGGCAAGATGTATCAGATGATCGCCACCTTGGGTTCCATGAGCCTGTGCTGGGGCCAGATGCTCCTCGCCTGGGATCTCTACGAATTCGAAAATCCCGAACGGTCCCGCCTCTCGCCGCTGTGGCCCATGTTCCCGCCGCTGCTCATAGGCATGGTGCTGCTCAACTTCGATCCCTTCCCGCTGTTCATCTGCGTGGTGTGGGTCATCGTGCAGGCCGTGGATCTGTGGAAAACACGCAGGCAGGCGCTTCCGGAACAGCCCCTTCCGCGCGCCATCATGCGGCTCTACACCATACAGCTCTGGATAACGCTCATCATCAGCCTTCTGGGATTCTCCCGCCTGTCCATTCTCCTCAGCATGTGCTTCACTTCCATCACCGTGACCATCATGCTGTGCGTGTCCATCTTCAAGGTGGAACACCTCATCGAATCCTATCTGCCCAAGGAAGGCACCATTGCCGTCATGGCCAGTCTGGCCATGGCCCTCATCATGCCCGTCGTCCTTCTGATGGCCGTCATGGCCGCCGTGCTCTGGATTCTGGCCTACCCCGGCGGATACTTCCTGCTTCAGCACATGGCGACTCTCGGCTTCAACATCGGCAACGTATCGCTGAACGCCATGCAGATTCTCAGCATCTTCATCGCGTTCTATCTGACGCGAGCCCTGCTCGCCGTGGGCAACACCTTCATGTCCGGCATGCAGGCTCAGATTTCCCGCATCTCCGTCTCCCTGCTCGCCCCCATACAGATCATCTACAAATGTCTGCTCTGGGCGGTCTTCGGCCTCTACGCCCTCAAGGCACTGGGCTTCAATCTGTCCAGCCTCTCCATCATTGCCGGCGGTCTCTCCGTCGGTATCGGTATCGGCCTGCAGAACATGGTACAGAACTTCACCAGCGGTCTTTCCGTCATCTTCGGTCAGACCATACGTGAAGGCGACGTAGTGGAAGTCGGCACCATCACCGGCGTGGTCAAGAAGATCAACATCCGCTCCACCATGGTGGAAACCTTCGACAACGCCATCATCTTCATCCCGAACTCCAGCTTCCTCAACAGCTCCTTCACCAACTGGACCCACAACAACCGCCGCGTGCGCAAGGAAATCGCCGTCGGCGTCGCCTACGGTTCCGACGTTAATCACTGCCTCGCCCTGATGCTGAAAATCGCGCGCGAGCATCCCAAGGTGCTGTACTATCCCGAACCGACGTCGTACTTCATCAACTTCGGCGCAAGCTCGCTTGATCTCATTCTCCGCTTCTGGGTGCGGGAATACAACGACGGCCTCGCCATCACTTCCGACATCCGCCTGAAGATCAACGAAGTCTTTGCCGCGGAAGGCATCGAAATCTCCTTCCCCCAGCTCGACGTGCATATGCGCACCGACAGCGACATCAACGCCGCTCTTGCGCAGAACGACGCCGAAAACGCTTCTGCAGAAGAACAGAACGAAGAAAAAAAGGAACAGGCCTAGCACAGGTTCCCGTTCCTTCTCCGGCGCGGCCCGGATCGTCTTCAGACGATCCGGGCCGCTGTCGTATTTATGAGGCAGGCATCTTCCCGGCAGGCACACCTTCCGCCGTACCGGAACTGCCCCCGCAACTGCAAACAGCAGGGCGTTTTCAAAGGCTCGATTCATAGAGAAAACAGCATGACGTCCCGGTCAGTCCACGAGAGCCCGCTCCTTCTTCCTGCACGCCTGACTCCTGAACCGGCACGACGAGGAACCTGGCTTTCAGCATACGAAAACAGAGAACCTGCTGAAGAGAGAGCAATGCTGTCTCCGGCAGGTTCCCTTTCGGAAAAAGAAGCTGAACGATCCGCTACTGTCCGAGCAGGCTGCGGGCGTAGTAATGAATGCCGTTGGCCATGCCCTGCGCAAGATTCTGACGATACTTGCTGGTCTTCAGTCGGGAGGCTTCGGTCTTGTTGGTGCAGTAGCCCACCTCCACCAGAATGCTGGGCATGGAGGAGCCTACAAGCACAAAGAACGGCGCGCCCTTCACGCCGCCGTCGCGGGCGGAAACGCCGCCCTTCTTCAGGGCGCTCAGCATGTACTTCTGTACCCGCTCCGCAAGCCTGCGGGATTCCGTGGTCCGGGCTCCCGTCAGTATTTCGGTCAGGATCTTGTCCATATCGCCGAGGCGGCCGCTGTCGGCGTTTTCCACCATGGCAAGACGGCTCACCGAACTGCTGCGGGCAAAGTCGAGAATATAGGTTTCCGGACCGCTGATGGACGTATTTTCCGAAGCGTTCACATGGATGGAGACAAAAAGGTCCCCCTTCTTCCGCTTGCTGAAGTTGACGCGCTCCGACAGAGACACCCAGGTATTGCCAGTTCTCGTCATATGCACCTTGTAGCCGAGCTTTTCCAGAATGGTCTTCAGGCGCTTGGCGATGTCCAGATTGACGTCCTGTTCCACTACACCGTTGTGCATGGTGCCCGGATCACGACCGCCGTGCCCGGGATCGATGATGACGGTGCGGACGGAAAGTCCGAGCTGGGCCGCCAAGCCCGCGCTCGACGAGGGCACCGACGGCGGTTCCTTGGCGGAAGCCTTGGCCTTGTCGCTCTTGCCATCCATGTTTTCCCGATATTCGGCGGCTATTTTTGCGTGGTCGGCCCTGAAGTAGCGACGGGCAATGTGTTCCAGATGCACCCGGGCCTTTTTCTGATCGCCCAGAAGCTCATTGCAGACGACAGCCGCACGAAACAGTGCGTCATCCGCCAGCGCGCTGGACGGAAATTTGCTGGCCGTCTGCTCGTACACGGAAACGGCATTTCTGGCGTCCACGCTCGATTTTGTGACCTTGGCCTTTTCCTCAAGCGCCACACCGCAGCGGAACAGTGCCGCTGCACGCAGATGCCATTTGGGATTGTTGTCATAGGCCTTGCGGAAGGCGTCCGCACAGGCCTGCCAGGTATTCGGCCCTACATTGTCGCTGGACTGAAGGCGGGTCAGCTGCTCCTTGGCCTTTTCATAATCGGGAGGATTGGCCGCCAGCGCAGAAGAGACCACGCAGAACAGGCAGCAGGTCAGGGCCAGACAGAGCAGGACAAAAAAGCGACGTTGATGGGACATGAAGCAGGGTACCGAAATTTTTTCCCATTGTTCAGCACACCTTCTCCGCTGTCAATGGAAAAACAGAATTTGTAACAAAAAGCACCCGGGTTCCTCACGAAAATGGATTCACCGGCATTTCCGGCCATGTCTGCAAGGCAGCCGTGCCAACTGGCGTACGATTCTCCTCCGCTTTTTCTCCGTCAAATTCCTCCACTGCTCTTCAAAAAGCTCCGGTCCGGACGTTTCTCTGGAAACTTTTGACGAAAAATCTCCATTATGCTCTTTTTTCTGTTGACAGTCTCTGCCTTCTTTTATAAAAGACCGTTGTTCACGCCACGCGGGAGTAACTCAGTGGTAGAGTGCAACCTTGCCAAGGTTGAAGTCGCGGGTTCAAATCCCGTCTCCCGCTCCATTATACATGCAAAGGCCCGTTGTTCAGACGGGCCTTTTTCTTTTACTGCTTTCCCACTCTTTCCGGTGCAGATTCCGCACTCTTCCCTGCACCTCAGCGTTACCTGCGAAAGCCTCGTAGGTCGCCGTCTCTTCGTGAACAAAGTCATCCCGCCGGCAGAGCTTTCACCACTGCCCTGGCACATGATCTTCGCCCGGACTTTCTTTTCTCTTCCCGGTAACACGACCTTTTCGTTCTCCGAAAATAGACGCCCTTTCAACGACAAACGCCCCGCCTTCTAAAAAAAGACGGGGCGTTTTCATACGAAGAAAAGCAGGATCAGTCCTTATCGCACTCGGCGCGGAACTTACCTTCCTCTTCCCGGACAATGCGGAAAAGCACCGGACTGAGGAGCAGAATGGCAATCAGGTTCGGTATGGCCATAAGGGCATTGCAAGTATCGGCCAGCAGCCAGACAAGGTCGAGCTTGGCCAGAATACCGACGGGAATGGCGATGCAGTACACGATGCGGAACGGCAGCTGCGCCTTGTCGCCAAAGAAGTAGATGGCGCATCTTTCGCCGTACACGCACCAGCTCATGGCCGTGGTGAAGGCAAAGAAGGACAGGCAGAGCGCTACCATGATGCTGCCGATACCGGGCAGCACGCTTTCAAAGGCTGCGGACGTCATGGCCGCCCCCTGCTGGGCGTCGGTCCAGGTACCGGTAAGCAGCAGAGCAAAGGCTGTCAGGCTGCACACTACGATGGTATCAACAAAGGTGTCGAGCATGCCGATGGTGGCCTGCGTCATGGGCGAGTTGGTGCTTGCCGCGGCATGAGCCATGGGAGCCGTGCCGAGACCGGCCTCGTTGGAGAAGATGCCGCGGGCCATACCCATGCGGATGGCCAGCATGATGGAAGCACCGGCGGCACCGCCCTGCGTGGCGGAAGGCGAGAAGGCCTCGCGCAGCACCATGCTGAAAATGGCGGGAACCTGATCGATATGCATGATGATGACCACAAGAGACATGGCGGCATAGCACAGCGCCATCAGGGGCACGATTTTGCCCGCCACGCTGGCGATGCGCTTCACGCCGCCGAGAAGCACCACACTCGAAAGCACAAGCAGCGCCACGGCGGAAAACACGGGAGGAATGCCGAAGCTTGCATCAAGCACGCCGCCGATGGCATTGCTCTGCACCATGGCCCCGGTTCCGATACAGGCCACGATACCGAACAGGGCAAAGGCGCTGCCGAGCCACATCCATTTTGCGCCGAGTCCGTTCTTGATGAAGAACATGGCTCCGCCCACCCAGTTGCCTGCGGGCGTACGTTCACGGAAGTGAACGGCAAGCAGCACTTCGCTGAACTTGGTGGCCATGCCCACAAGAGCGGTCATCCACATCCAGAAAAGCGCACCGGGACCGCCGATGCAGATAGCCGTGGCCACACCCACGATATTGCCGGTGCCAATGTCGCCGGCAAGAGCCGTCATAAGCGCGTTGAACGGAGAAATTTCTCCCTTTTCCGAGTCGGAACGTCGTCCGGCCCAGGCGTGATGCAGCCCTCTGGCGAAATTGCGGATCGTGAAAAAGCGCAGCCCTACGGTAAGATACAGACCGGTACCGAACAGGAGCACCAGCATGCACGGTCCCCATACAAAGTTGTTGATACTTGTGAGCCATTCCAGCATGATTCGACACCTTTTTGAATATAAATCAATAATTCGCCACAATATCACTTTGTAACGAAAAAGGCAAACATCTTTCAAAGACGACCGATCTCCTGCCTGCGGGCACATATCGGCCATGAACTCTTTTCGCTATGCATCCGGACAAAGCACAAAAAAAAGCCCCTGCCGCCATGCGACAGGGGCCGGATCCGACAGCATCGGAATCCCTCGGCGCGACACTTCAGCTTCTCGGATGGTCAGACATGGGAAAGTATGCCCCATCCGCCGAAGTACCGTCTCCGGAGAGGCAAAAAACGAAACCTACTTCACGGGAGTCATCTTATAGCGATAAATTTCATGCACTTCGCTCTTATAACCGGGATACAGGCCCTTGGTCATGCCGAGCACGATCTGAGCGCCGCGATTCTGGTGCACGAGCAGGTCGCCGGTGGAAGGATCCACGCAAAGGCCTTCGATCTCACCCTGACGGATGGCTTCGGTAAAGGTCTTTTCCAGAATGACCGGTGCATTGCTGGCCGAAGAAATATCCACGCGATACAGATGATCGGGTTCGTTTTCGTCGGCGGTGCCGTCATCGGCGGTCAGGAACAAGGAGCCGTCATAGTAGAACATACCCTGCACCCACTGAGGCACGGGCTGCAGATGCACCTTGCGCAGATAGTTGCCGTCGAGATCGTACTCATAGAGATAGCGTCCGGACTCTTCGCCCACCCAGGAGCACATCCATACGGTGCCCTTCACCGGATCCACGGTGATGCCGGAGGTTTCCTGCTGACCGGAGGCTTCATTGAAGGGGAAGGCCCGCTTGAACTTCAGGGTATTGGCATCGTACACGGACACCTGAATGTCCTTGCCCACGCCGTCCATGAAGTTTTCCACGCCGCAGTAGATTTCGCCGTTGTACACGTCGATGTCGCCGAGGTGGTTCACGGCCTTGGTGTAGCCGGTTTCAAAGGGCTTGTCGTTCTTCAGAACGAGCTTGCCGTCCATGTCATACTTGTACAGGGCCTTGCTGCAGCTTACGTAGATGTACTTGCCGTCGCAGGCGACACCCTGACGACCGTCGACCTTCATCACGTCCTTCAGTTCATAGGTGTACTTGGGGGACATATCCGGTTCAGGCAGAGCGCTGGCCTGACCGGCAAGACCGAAAACCGCCGCGGCGACAGCCGCTGAAACAAAAAACCTGTTCATAAACCCTCCTCAGGGTCATCGGGAGCCTTCCGGAATGGAGAGCTCCAGCAGCGGCATAGTAAGTCAAAGCAGATTATCTGACAATGCCGCGCCTTTCTGCAGCCATGCACGCGAAAAGGATATGTCTATCCGTGCCAACGCCTTGCCGCAGAAGGGCGGAACGGAAACACCACATAAAAAAAAGCCCCCGCGGCCTGCACGGGGGCTGAAAACTTTTTTGCGATTAGGCCGGTACGGCATTCACTCTGACCTCAATACCTTCCATGAGCGAACGGGTAATCATGCAGCCCTTCACGATTTTGAGGCAGTGGTCCAGCGTGTCACGGTCGGCTTCGTCCACCTCCACGCGAATGTCCAGCTCCACGGCCGTCACGAAGGAAACGCCGTTCTTCTCCTGCTTTTCCGCCCTGCCGGTTCCGACAATACGCTTGTACTGCACATCGCGGGCCAGAAGCGCCGCATTCAGCGTACCGCAGAAGCAGTCCAGAGCCGCGGTCACCAGGAAAGCCCGGGCCGTTCCCAGGCGCTGATCAGGACTGACGGTCCGGTAGTCCGCATGAATGTCCCCCAGCAGGGGATGCCCCGTACGCACGGTAAAGCCCTGCGGCGTATGCTCGAATTCCACGACATCGCTCATGATGTTCTCCTTCGTGAATGGTGATGAAAAATTTCGGCTCAGTCCCGGCACAGTTCGCCGAGTCTGGCAAGAAAAAGGGAACGCGGAATCTCCTCGGCTCCCAGGTGCAGCATATGAGGCGTCGTCTGCTGGCAGTCCACCATCTTCACGCCTCTCTCCCGCAGCCATGCCATCAAATGCACCACGGCGGCCTTGGAAGCGTCCGCCCGCCAGTGAAACATGGATTCCCCAAAGAACGCTTCTCCCCTCTGCACGCCGTACAAGCCACCTGCAAGTTCTCCGTCCTGCCACACTTCAACGGAGTGGGCATGCCCCAAAGCGTGCAGGCGCTCATAGGCCTCGATCATCTCGGGAACGATCCAGGTGCCGTCCTGACCGGCGCGCGGTGTTTCGGCGCAGGCACGGATGACTCTGTCGAAACAGGTATCCACCGTGAACGTAAAGCGCCCGCTGTTGAGCACCCGGCGCAGACTGCCGCCCACATGAAGCTTTTCCGGAAAAAGGACGCAGCGCGGATCGGGCGACCACCAGAGAATGGGAGAATTCTCGTCGAACCACGGGAAAATCCCCTGCGAATACGCATACAGCAGCCGTTCCGTTGAAAGATCGCCGCCCGCCATAAGCAGGCCGCCTTCAACGGCAGCGCTTACGGGAGGAAACCACAGCGGCCCGCCTTCGGGCATCCAGACAAGATGGGCCGCCATGACGCTACTGCCTGCTTACCGTAAATTCCAGATGCGGCGCATCCGGACTCTTCACATCGGCCTGCACGGCGCCGCCCTTTTCCAGACCGCCGAAAAGCAGAAGCTCCGCCAGCTGATCCTCCACCTCGCTGCGCACCACTCTCTGCAGAGGACGCGCGCCCATGCGGGGATCGAAGCCGTGATCCGCCAGCCAGCGTCTCGCGGCATCAGTCAGCGTAAGCGTCACGCGGCGCGCGGCCAGTCCCGGTGCAAGCGAGGACACGGCCTTGTCCACGATGCGCTCCATGAGATCGCGGCTCAGACTGCGGAAGGGAATCATGGCATCAAGTCGGTTGCGGAACTCCGGACTGAAGGTCTGCTCCACGGCCCCTGCGCTGCGATCGGACGCGCTGCTCGTGGACCAGAAGCCCACGGGGGCCTGCTCCATTTCCCTCGCGCCGGCATTGGTGGTCATGATGAGCACCACGTTGCGGAAATCGGCCTTGCGACCGGTATTGTCGGTGAGCGTGGCGTAGTCCATGACCTGCAGAAGCACATTGTAGATATCCGGATGCGCCTTCTCCACTTCGTCCAAAAGAAGCACGGCGTGAGGCGTCTTGCGGATGGCTTCCGTCAGAAGTCCGCCCTGCTCAAAGCCCACATAGCCGGGAGGCGAGCCGATGAGACGGGCCACGGCATGCTTTTCCATGTATTCGCTCATATCGAAACGCACGAAGGGCACGTCCAGAAGTTCGGCCAGCGCCTTGGCAAGCTCGGTCTTGCCCACGCCGGTGGGGCCATGAAAAAGAAACGACGCCGCAGGACGATTTTCCCGGCTGAGTCCCGCACGGGAACGCAGAATGGCCCGGACAACGCCGTCCACGGCCTGATCCTGCCCGAACACGCGGGCACGCAGATCCGCGCCCAGCGTCTGCAGTCTTTCCTTTTCTCCACGGCTCACGCTGCGGGCGGGAATGCCTGCCATGCGGGCCACCACACGCTCGATATCCTGCACGGACACCACGGCCCCCCGGCGGAAACCGGGCTTCAGACTGGCGGCAGCCCCCGCCTCGTCCATGACGTCGATGGCCTTGTCCGGCAGAAGGCGATCCTGAACATGGCGTGCCGAAAGTTCCACGGCCGCCTGAACGGCGCCCTTCGAATAGCGGACGCCGTGAAATTTCTCATAGCGGTCCTGCAGGCCCTTGAGAATGGCCAGACAGTCCTCCTGCGAAGGCTCGCGCACGTCGATGCACTGAAAACGGCGGCTCAGCGCGCGGTCCTTCTCGAAATGATTGCGGTATTCCTCATGAGTGGTGGAGCCTATGCAGCGAAGCTCCCCGGCGGCCAGCACGGGCTTGAGCAGATTGGACGCGTCCATGGAACCGCCGCTGGTGGCCCCCGCGCCTACGATGGTATGAATCTCGTCAATAAAGAGAATGGAGCCGGGCTTCTGCCGAAGCTCGCTCACCACGTCCTTGATACGGGCTTCAAAGTCGCCGCGGTACTTGGATCCGGCTAGCAGCGAACCGAGATCAAGGGAATAGACGGCAATGGAACGGAAAGCGCGCGGCACGTTCCCCTGGGAGATGCGATAGGCCAGCCCTTCGGCAATGGCCGTCTTGCCGGTGCCCGGTTCGCCCACCAGAAGAGGGTTGTTCTTGCGTCGTCTGGAAAGAACCTCAAAAAGCCGGGCCAGCTCGTTCTCACGCCCGACCAGCGGATCAATGCGCCCCTGTTTCGCCTTTTCCACCAGATCCACGGCATAGCGCTCCAAGGCAGACGCCTGCTGAGCTTCCTCCTGCTGAGGCTTTTCCGCAGCTTCGCTGCTGCGTCTGAGGGCTGCCTGCCGCAGGATTTCCGGCAGTTCGTGAGAAATGAATTCCAGCACCCGCAGCCTGTCCACGCCCTGCTTGCGCAGATAGAACGCCGCCCAGCAGTCGGGTTCCTCGAACATGGCGGCAAGCACGTCGCCCACGTCGGCATCCTTGCGACCGGAGGACTGCACGTGGGCAAGCGCCCTCTCCAGCACTCTTTCCAGCGCCTCGGTCTGCAGAACTTCGCTTTCAGGTTCAGGCTTTTCCGGTCCCACAGCAGGAAGATAACGGGAAAGATACTCGTCGAGCTGATGCCGCAGCGTAGGAAGATCCGCGCCGCAGCCCTTGAGTATGACACGACCGAGCTGCTCGCGGGTCATGGCGAGCAGAACATGTTCCACGGTAAGACATTCGTGGCGGCGCGAACGCATTTCCATGACGGCGAGCGCCAGCGCCTGCATCAGAGAACGTGCCATCATCGACGGATACCCCTTTTTTCTGGAAACATTTTCCTATTGTACCTGCGTGTACAGGAGATTGCAAGCTGCCGCCGTATGCCCCTCTCCACGTCAGACGCCCGGCGGAACAGACTCGGCTCCCTCCACCGATGTACGGAATCGAACGGCTTTCGGCGGCAGAACCTCCCCCGAAATCGGACAACCCACGCTCCGGCGGCCGCAAAAACGGCTCCCGTATTCTACGCCGTACCGCGAAGAAAGAAAAAGGCGGCCGTTTCAAAAACGACCGCCTTTTCTGCTATTCCTCTTCCATCGTACAGCGGAGGGGGAAACCCGCCGCCTGGGCACGGCTCGCCACCTGCGCCACGCGGAACTCCGCTATCTCGCGGGGGTACACGCCGCACACTCCCATGCCCTTCTCGTGAACGGAGAGCATGATGGTGACGGACTCCTCCTGCGTCTTGTGGAAGACTTCTTCCAGAATTTTGACGACGAAATCCATCGTCGTGTAGTCGTCATTATGGAGGAGCACCCGGAACATGGCCGGTTCCTTCAGCTCTTCCTCCAACGTGACGCCCGACTCGGTGCCGGATGCGCCTTCGGTGTAGTCCTGACTCATGTCAGCCTCCCGCTGTTTACTCCATTTCGGCCTTCAGGGCGTCGGCCTGAGCCTGAGAGGCAAGGGCTTCCACCATATCTTCGATTTCGCCTTCCATGAAGCGGTCAAGAGAGTACATGGTAAGATTGATGCGGTGATCGGTCACGCGGCCCTGCGGGAAGTTGTAGGTGCGGATACGTTCGGAACGGTCGCCGGAACCAACCTGAGAACGGCGTTCCGCCGCTTCGGAAGCGTGCTGCTTTTCCTGCTCCGCCTGAAGAATACGCGAGGCAAGCACCTTCATGGCGCGGGCCTTGTTCTTGTGCTGAGAGCGTTCGTCTTCGCAGGTGACCACGATGCCCGTGGGAATATGCGTGATGCGCACGGCCGATTCGGTCTTGTTGACGTGCTGACCGCCCGCGCCGGAAGCGCGGTACACGTCGATGCGCAGATCTTCGGGACGGAGATTCACGTCCACTTCCTCAGCTTCGGGCATGACGGCCACGGTAGCGGCGGAGGTGTGGATGCGGCCCTGGGATTCCGTGGCGGGCACACGCTGCACGCGGTGCGTGCCGGATTCATAGCGCAGGCGGCTGTACACGCGCTTGCCGGAGACCAGCGCGATGACTTCCTTGTAGCCGCCGGCATCGGTGGGCATTTCGGAAATGATTTCCACCTTCCAGTGCTGCAGTTCGGCATAGCGGCAGTACATGTGGAAAAGGTCGGCGGCAAAGAGCGCCGCTTCGTCGCCGCCGGTACCGGCGCGCACTTCGAGCACGGTATTCTTTTCATCCAGAGGATCCGGAGGCAGCAGCATGAGGCGCAGCTTGTGCTCGCGTTCCGGCAGTTCCTTTTCAATGCGCCGGATCTCCTCCTGCGCCATGTCGCGGATGTCGTGATCCTCGTCGCTCAGAAGTTCCTTGTTTTCCTCAAGCTGTTTCTGGAGATCGCGATACTCCCTGTAGGCGAGAACAACAGGTTCCACATCGGCGCGCGCCTTGGCGGTCTTGCGGTACTGTTCGGGATCGGACAGCACGGCAGGGTCGGCAAGGCTCTGCTCCAGTTCCTCATATCGTTTTTCCAGATTTTCCAGTTTCGCAAACATAGTTACTCCGTCACGGTAGGGTCAGGGGATTCAAAACGGGCGGCAAAGGGGCTTTCCGGCCCGAGCGCCTCGCGAAGCGCGGCCACGGCAACCTCGAGCTGATCGTCATCCGGCTCCCGTGTGGTCAGAAGCTGAAGAAAAAGGCCCGGAGCACGCAGGACTCTGCCCCAGAAGCCATCCTTAAGCACGGCCGCATAGCGTATGATCTCATAGGCCAGCGCACTCACCGGCACTATCAGCAGTATTTTAAAAAAGACGATGCCCGCATGGCGAACGACGGCCGAGGAAGGATCCCATACCGCAAGCAGCAGGGGAACCAGCACCGCATGAAGGATGATGGCCACGGAGAGCACGAAAAGAAGAAACGTGGTGCCGCAGCGCGGATGCAGGCGCGAGCACGCGCGGGCCGTCTGCACCGTGACCATGCCGCCTTTTTCAAAGGCATGAATGGTCTTGTGTTCCGCACCGTGATACTGAAACACGCGGCGGATGTCGGGCATGAAGGATATGGCGGCAATGTAGCCGATGAACATGAGGAACTTGAAGAGTCCGTCCCAGAGGTGGAACGAAAGCCCTTTCATGCCCCCGGAAAGTCCCAGCCACTGCATGCCCGTGGCCAGAAGATGCGGAGCGGCCACAAAAAGCAGCACCGCGGCGAAAAGCGCCATGAACAGGCTGAGCACGACCTGCCAGCGGGTCATGGGGGCGGAGTCGTCGTCTCCGAGAGAAAGATCGGCCGAACGGTTCAGCGCACGTATGCCGTTGGACAGCGTTTCCACCATGACGGGAAATCCGCGCAGAAAACGGACGGCCCTCAGGCCTTCCGGCCCCAGCGACCGCCAGCGGCGGCTTTCCACGGAAATGCTGCCGGAAGGACGCCGCACGGCCAGCGCATAGGAGGCTCCGTTGCGCATGAGCACGCCTTCCATGACGGCCTGACCGCCCACGAGCGGCAGCGCGCAGCTTTCGCCGGCGAGCATCATGAGACGCAGAAAAGAACGAAACTTTTTCATGCCCTGTCCTGAAAGACGTTTCCGCCGGCCGTTGCGGAGCGTCGTATCGAGAGAAAAATCTTCTTCAAGCAGCCCGTTTTCTGCAAGGAGGCAGACAGGCGGGCGAATGATCTTTTCCGGCATACCCGAAAAGCCGCCGGATGAAAAGACGAAACTCCAAACTCAAAAACCTCCCCAGGAAAAGCCTGGGGAGGTTCCGCTCGTTCCCGGCTCGATGCGACGCCGGAACAAGCGTTACTTCGCGAATTTGGCGTACTTCTTGCGGAAGCGGTCAATGCGGCCGGCAGTATCGACGAAGCGCTGCTTGCCGGTGAAGAAAGGATGGCAGGCGGAACAGATTTCCACGTTCACGGTTTCGCCCTTGGTGGAAAGAACTTCCACAACATTGCCGCAGGCGCAGACAAGCTTGGCCTTGTACACTTTGGGATGGATGCCTTCTTTCATGGTACACTCCTCAGATGATTTGCGGACCCACGGGTACGCCCATACCCACCCTGGTAGGCGGACAGTCGCCTAGTCGCCCGATTTACCGCAGCGTTGAAGATTCAAGTCGGAGAACCCTACTGCTTTTTTCCACATTAGTCCAGTGTTTTTCCCCTTTATTCTCCGATAGGATCGATCTGTCTCTGGACGAGCGCTCCGGTAAAGGCTATACCCATGCCCATGCGTTATTATCCCTTGTTCCTCAGTCTTGCCGAAGCCCGCTGTCTGGTGGTGGGGGCCGGAGCCGTGGGGCGGCGCAAGCTCGCCGCGCTTCTCGCCTGCTCTCCCGCCTCCGTACTGGTCGTGGATCCCGACATGGACGAAGAGGCCGTACGAGAGACGGCCGCCGGGCATCCCGCCGCTTTGCTTACGCTGGAGCGGCGCGGTTTCTGCCCCGAAGACATGAAAGGCTGCACGCTGGTTTTCGCCGCCACGCCCTCGGCAACCGTGAACTCGGTCATTGCCAGGCTGTGCCGGGATTCGGGCGTGCTCTGCAACGTGGCAGGCCCGCTGGAACAGGGCGTCAGGGGCAGCTTTCTTGTCCCCGCACAGGTGGAAAAGGGGCCCGTCACGCTGACGCTTTCCACCAGCGGATGCAGCCCCGCTCTGGCCAGAGCGCTGAAGAATGATCTCGGCGAGTGGCTCCAGAACGGCTATGCCCATCTTGCCCTGCTGCTGAAGGCCCTGCGCCCCCGCCTGCTGGCTCTCGGACTGGGCAGCGACGCCGATGCCGATATTTTCCGCGCGCTGTGCGCGCGTCCGCTGCGCGACCATCTTATGGATGCGCTTGCCCGCAGGGATGCCGCCAAGGCGGACGAACTCATCCGTCCGCTGCTTCCCGCATCTCTTTCCTTTTCCGCCGAGGAGATTTTCCATGAACTGGACTGACGTTTTCTCCTACCTGTGTCTGGCCCTCTACGCTCTGGCCACCGTCGCCTCGCTGGCAGGCGTGCTCGGCCGCTCCGCACGGGTGAAAAAACTGGCCTGTCTGCTCTGCACGGGCGGCTTTGCCCTGCATTCACTCTGGCTTGTCTGCAGCCTTGCAGGAGGCGCCTTCAGCGACGTATCCCGCGGCTTCTACCTGCTGCCGCTCTCCTGGTTCCTGGCGCTTACGGGACTTCTCATGTCCCGCCGTCAGAACATGGACATCGTTCTTCACTTCGTTGCGCCGTGGGCCTTCTTCCTCGGCGCGTGCGCTCTGGGCTTTGCCCATACCCCGGGAACCATGACCATGACCGGCCCGCTCTTCGTTCTGCATCTGGCCGCCATCTTCGTCGGCGTGGGCGTGATGGCCGTGGCCGCAGGCGCAGGCACTCTGTTTCTCTGGCAGGAATCCTCCATCAAGCGCAAGACTCCGCTGGAAGGCTTCCGCAAGGATCTGCCCGCCCTCGGCGCGCTCGACAGAGTGAACGCTCTTGCCACGCTCATCGGTTTTCCCTGCTACAGCCTCGGCGTGCTCTGTGGCTTTCTCTGGGCCCGCATCAGCTGGGGAAGCTTTATGAGCGGAGACTTCAAGGAATGGATCTCCCTGCTCATTCTCGCCGTGTACGCGCTGCTCTTCCATCAGCGTCAGGCTCTCGGCTGGCGCGGGCGCAAGCCTGCCATTCTTGCCATCGTCATTTTCGCCGCGTCGCTGTTCTCCATGTTCGTGGTGAACACCGTTCTCTCCACGCAGCACGGCTTCTAGCGGCCTGCGCTTTGTAAAGCGTATCTTCGCCCGCCACACTCTTTTTTCTCAGGACCGTCATGAACAGCACCATTCATCTCATAGGCATCAACCATCGCACCGCCGCCGTGGAGGTTCGCGAAAAGTTCGCGCTCACCAACTTCTGCGCTCCGGATACCTGGGCCATTCCCACGGGCGACGGCATCAGCGAATCCCTCATTCTCTCCACCTGCAACCGCGTGGAAGTTCTCGTGGTCGGCGATGGCGATCTTCCCCGGCAGCGTGCCCTGGAATGCTGGGCCAGGGCCAGAGGGCACAGCGTTGAAGAACTCGAGCCCTACCTCTATCAATATAAAAACGACGAAGCCATCCGCCACCTCTTCAACGTGGCCTCCAGTCTGGATTCCCTCGTGCTTGGCGAACCGCAGATTCTCGGTCAGCTCAAGGCCGCCTACCGCAAAGCCACCCAGAGCCACAGCGCGGGAACCATCATCAACAGACTGCTCCACAAGGCCTTTTCCGTGGCCAAGCGCGTGCGTTCGGAAACGGGCGTCGCCTCCAGCGCGGTCTCCATCAGCTACGCCGCCGTGGAACTGGCCAAGCAGATCTTTGACGACATGAGCCGGCACAACGCCCTCATCATCGGCGCCGGAGAAATGGCGGAACTCGCCGCCCTGCATCTGAAGCAGGCGGGTGTGCGCCGCATACGCGTGTGCAACCGCACCTATGCCAAGGCCGAGGAACTGGCCCACAGACTCGACGGCGAAGCCGTTCCCTTCGATCAGCTCTTCGACCACCTCGTCGATACCGACATCGTCATCAGCTCTACCGGTGCACCGGAAGCCATCATTCACGAACAGGAAATGCGCGACGTGCTCAAAAAGCGCAAGCATCGCCCCATGTTCCTCATCGACATCGCCATGCCCCGCGACATCGCCCCTTCCGTCAATACGCTGGACAACATCTATCTCTACGATATCGACGACCTCAAGGAAGTGGTGGAGGAGCACATCGCAGAGCGCCGCAAGGAAGCCGTGCGCGCCCGCGCCATTGTGGACGAGGAAACTCTCGCCTTCCGTCAGTGGCTGGACTCCCTCACGCTTCAGCCCACCATCGTCGCCCTGGTGGAGCGCGGACAGCGCATCATGGAAGAAGAGCTTGCCAAGACGCTGCACCGACTCGGCCCTGTGGACGACGCCACCCGCGAGGCTCTGGAAATCATGGCCAGTTCACTGGTGAGACGCTTCAATCACGAGCCAATATCCTTCATGAAGGACCGCTTTCATGAGGCGGCCAATCCGGAATACACCATGCAGGCCGTGGATACGGTACGCCGCGTCTTCAAGCTCAAATAAATAACGCCTTTTCTTTCCGGGCCGCCCGCAGTTCACAGGAGCTTCCTGCTGCGGGCGGCTCTCGTATGTTCTTCCCGTGCCGCTTTCGTACTCACGGATGCATTCCTCGATCCCTCGCATCCTCGCATCTTCCGGCACCGCGCTCCGCCTCTCTCCGACAAAAACGCTTCCGTTCTATCCCCTCACAAAAACCGCCCCTCCCAGTTCCGCCCTCCGTCGGCCTATCCTTCCACTTCTTTCGAGGTGCTGCCCGCCCGTCTCTCCCCTTCCTGCCTGTCGCGCAGATACTTTTCCGAAAAGCAGGCTGTTCCGTGTTTTTAAATTGAGCGCTCAATCAATTTTTCTGCAACGATATTTTTCCATAGATTACAAAAAGATACTCAAAAAAGGCATCCTTTGCGTCGGAGCCGGACTCTTGACTCATTTTGCCAGCCTATTACACTGGCGAGGCAAATTCGCCCCACAAGGGCTTTCCTTTTCCGGCTGCATATCTCTTTTTTAAGGAGTCGCTTCCATGACACGCACGCTTTTCGTCACCGCTCTTGCGGCGGACTCCGGCAAGGCCGAAGCCGTCGCCGGTCTGATGGATCTCATCAAGGGTTCCGCCAAGGCCCCGGTTCTCTTCCGTCCCGTTCCCCGTCTCGAAACCGCTCTTGAACTCATCAACGGCGGCAAGGGCAACGAACTGATTGACTCCGTTCTGGCCGCCTACAAGGAAGCTTCCGCCAACGCCGACTTCGTGCTCTGCGAAGGCACCGACTTCACCGGCAGAAGCGCTGCCTTTGAAAACGCCCTCAATGCCTGCGTCGTCGCCAACATGGGCGCTCCCGTGCTGCTCGCCCTTTCCGGCGAAGACTGCTCTCCCGCCGAAGTGGCTGCCACCGTCACCACCTTCCAGTGCCAGATGAAGGAACAGTGCGTGGAACTTCTCGGCGTGTTCCTTTCCGGCATGAGCGAAGAAGACGAAAAGGCCGTGGCCGCCTATTTCTCCTTCCCCGTCAGCAGCAAGGCCGAAGCCTTCGCTTCCATCCTCGACGCCTGCAACGGTCACATCACGCCGCGTCTTTTTGAATTCGGCCTCATCGAACAGGCGCAGAAGCATCCCATGCGCATCGTGCTGCCCGAAGGTGAGGAAGACAGACTCATCAAGGCTGCCGCCATTCTCATTCAGCGCAAGGTGGCCGACATCATTCTGCTCGGCGACGAAGCCAAGATCCGCGCCCGCGCCGCGGAACTTTCCGTGAGCGTGGACGGCGCCACCATCATCAATCCCGTGACGGCTCCCGATTTTGAAGACTTTGCGGAAACCTACGCTCAGCTGCGCGCCAAGAAGGGCGTCACCATCGAGCAGGCCCGCGAAAAGATGGCCGACAACACCTACTACGGCACCATGATGATCTACAAGGAAAAAGCCGACGGCATGGTTTCCGGCGCCGTGAACACCACCGCCCACACCGTGCGTCCCGCTCTTGAATTCATCAAGACCAAGCCCACGGCCTCCATCGTGTCCAGCGCCTTCTTCGTCTGCCTGAAGGACCGCGTGAACACCTACGGCGACTGCGCCATCAACCTTGATCCCGATCCCGAACAGCTCGCCACCATCGCCGTGACCACCGCCGAAACCGCCGCCGCCTTCGGTCTGGAACCCCGTGTGGCCATGCTTTCCTACTCCACCGGCAACTCCGGCAAGGGTCCCACCGTGGACAAGGTGAAGGAAGCCACCCGTCTCGCCAAGGAAAAGGCCCCCGAACTGCTGCTCACCGGCCCCATCCAGTACGACGCCGCCGTGGACGCCGCCACCGCCAAGACCAAGCTGCCCGGTGATCCCGTGGCCGGTCGCGCCAGCGTCTTCATCGTGCCCGACATCAACACCGGCAACAACCTGTACAAGGCTGTTCAGCGTTCCGCTCACGCCGTGGCCATCGGTCCCGTGCTGCAGGGCCTGCGCAAGCCCGTCAACGACCTGTCCCGCGGCTGCACCGTGCCGGACATCGTCAATACCGTTGCCATCACCGCTATCCAGGCTCAGGCCGAAAAGGGACTCAAATAATGGTCAAGAAAATTCTCGTCATCAACGGAGGCAGCTCCTCCTTCAAGTATCAGGTGCTGGAAAAGGAAACCGAACGTCGCCTCTGCCAGGGCCTCGTGGAACGCATCGGTTCTCCGGACAGCATGCTCACCCACAAGCGCTTCAATGAAAATGGCGAAACCGAAAAGTTCGAGTATCCCGGCAACTACGATACTCATGCCGCCGGCATGGCCAAGGTGGCCGAAGTGCTCATGAAGCGCGAACTCGGCGGCGTCATCGACGATCCGGCCGAAATCGTGGTCATCGGCCATCGCGTGCTCATGGGCGGCCCCGACTATCAGGAAGCCCTCGTCACCGAGGAAGTCAAGCAGGTCATCCGCGACTACATTCCCCTCGGACCGCTTCACAACCCCGCCAACCTCACCGGCATCGAAGCCATGGAAAAGCTGTTCCCCGGCGTGCCCAACGTGGCCGTCTTCGACACCGGCTTCCATGCCACCATGCCCGACTACGCCTATACCTACGCCCTGCCCAAGGAACTGACGAAGAAGTATCACATCCGTCGCTACGGCTTCCACGGCACCTCTCATCGCTATGTGTCCAAGGCCGGCGCCGCTCTGCTCGGCAAGCAGCCTTCGGAAGTGAACGTCATCGTGTGCCATCTCGGCAACGGCAGCTCCGTGTCCGCCGTGCGCGCCGGAAAGTGCGTGGACACCAGCATGGGCCTCACCCCTCTGCAGGGTCTTGTCATGGGTACCCGCTGCGGCGATATCGACCCCGCCATCGTTCCCTTCCTCATGAAGAACGAAGGCCTGAGCTGCGATGAAGTCGACACCCTCATGAACAAGAAGTCCGGCTTCCTCGGCCTGTGCGGCAAGAGCGACAGCCGCGACATCGAAGCCGGTGTGAACGCCGGTGACCCCGACTGCATCCTCACCTTCAACACGCAGTGCTACTCCGTGAAGAAGTACATCGGCGCCTACATGGCCGCTCTCGGCCATGTGGACCTCATCGCCTTTGCCGGCGGCATCGGCGAAAACGCCGCCTCCGTCCGCGCCAAGATCCTTGAGAACCTCGAAGAATTCGGCATCGAGCTCGATCCCGAACTCAACAGCGTGCGTCGCGGCGATCCCCACTTCATCAGCAAGGAAGGCTCCCGCGTGAAGGTTGCCGTCATTCCCACCGATGAAGAACTGGAAATCGCCCGCATCTCCGTCGGTATTGCCGAAGGCACCAACGCGTAACAGGCATCATTCCACATCATGAAAGGCCCTGTCGGAAAGTGTTCCGGCAGGGCCTTTTTCTTTTCTGCCGCAAAATCTTCTTCCGAAGCGGCTCCCGCGCCCCTTTAATGTGAATTAACCCTCATATCTTGCGCTCCCTACCATATTTTTTTATGTTTGGCTTTTGAGAATAATCCATCAAATCCCCGGAGAAATCATATGGCTCTTTCCATCATCGTCATGGGTGCAGCCGGTCGCATGGGTTCCACCATCGCCCGTCTTACCGAAGAAGCGGATGACCTTGTACTCGCCGCCGTGCTTGAACGCGCGGAATCGAAAGACAGGCTCGCCGGCTTCGCAGCATCCGGTGTTCTGATCTCCAGCGATATCTCCACCGTTCTGCCCGCCTGCCCGGGAGCCGTCGTCATCGACTTCACCTCGCCCGAAGCCAGCATGGTCACGGCCCGAGCCGCCGCTGCCGCCGGCAATCCCGTCATCATCGGCACCACGGGCTTCTCTGAAGAACAGCTTGCCGAACTGGATGAACTTGCCGGGCACAGCCTTGTCTTCCGCTCCGCCAACATGAGCGTCGGCATCAATGTCATCATGGATCTACTGCCCCGCCTTACCGAACTGCTCGGCGAAGCCTATGACGTGGAAATGATGGAAATTCACCACAACAAGAAGAAAGACGCCCCCAGCGGTACGGCTCTGCTGCTCGCAGAACCCATCCTCGAGGCCAGAGGCCTCTCCCGCGCCGACATCAATACCAACCGCTTCGACGTGCGCGAACCTCGCAGACACAATGAAATCGGCATCCAGTCTCTGCGCGGCGGCGATGTGGTCGGCGTGCATACGGTGTATTACATGGGCCCCGGAGAACGCATCGAAATCACCCATCAGGCCCACTCGCGCGAAAACTTCGCCAACGGCGCTCTTCGCGCCGCACGCTGGATCGCTTCCCAGAAGCCGGGCCGCGTGTACAACATGCAGGACGTGCTGCACAGCTAGAAACGTCCGGGTCCGGCGGGAATTTCTCTGCGTCTCTGCACGGATTTTCAGCAGACCGGACCGTTTGTTCGATCTCGTTCCGCAGAAGCTTACGTGAGCTTCGCTGCGGAAAAACGCTCGTTGATATTCCGTCTTCCGGTAAGCGCCGCAGAAAGGCCATCCCTCCGGAAAAACGTTCAAGAAAGATCCGGCCGAGCGGCCATCGAGGTTATCATGCATATCATTCTTCTTCAGCACAACCCTACTCCCGGCGATTTCCGCGGCAACGCGCACAAGCTGGCCGACATGGCCAGAAAGGCTGCCGCCGCCTGTCCCGCAGCGCCGGGCGAACGCACGCTCTGCATCACTCCTGCCTACGCCCTGGCCGGCGTACCGTGGGAAGATCTGAAGCACATAGGCGGTTTCTACCGCCGCTGCCGTGATGCCGCCCATGAGCTTGCCGCCATGCTGAACGACGGACCGGACATGCTGATTTCCCTTACCGGCGCGGAAGTGCCTCTGTACGTTCTGCTCTCCGAGGGCCGTCTTACCGCCCTTGCCAGACAGGCCAACGGCATCATCCGAATTCCGGGAGGCCCTGCCCTGTATCTGCCGGAAAGCGAACCTGCCTGGGCTCATCAGGAAGCGCAGGATCTGCTCAAGAACGCCCGGGCCGCCGCCTCCGTGGACGCCATTCTCTTCACCTCTCCCGAACTCTTCCTGCCCGAAACCCAGGAAAAGAGTGAAACGCACTGCTCAGCTCTGGCCGGGCTCTGGAAAATTCCCGTGCTGGCGGTGCATCAGTGCGGCTCCGCCGACGGCCTCGTCTATTCCGGCCGCAGCTTCGTTCTCGATGCCTCCGGAGACCTCGTCGCCAGAACCTCTTCCTTTGAAGAGGCCGCTCTGGCCGTTGATCTGAACAAGCGCGCCATCAGTGCAAGCGCCGTTTCTCTCGACGGCGCAGGCATCCCCGACACCATCCAGGCGGTTCCCGACCGCATGGAAGCGCTGTTCCGTGCCGCCACTCTGGCCGTACGCGACTATGTGCGCAAATGCGGCATCAGCGGCGTCGTTCTCGGACTGTCCGGCGGTATGGACTCCGCGCTTGTCGCCTGCATCGCGGCCGAAGCCGTCGGTCCCGAAAACGTGCTGGCCGTCCTCATGCCTTCCCGCTGGAGTTCCGACCACAGCGAAAGCGATGCCGAAGCGCTGGCCGCCAATCTCGGCATCAGCACCGTCACGGCGCGCATCACGCCGGTCATGGACGCCTTCGACACCGTGCTTGAGCCGCTTCTCCGGAATCTGCCTTCCGTGGAAAACGATCTCACGGCCGAAAACATTCAGCCCCGTATCCGCGGCACGCTGCTCATGGCCTTTGCCAACCGTCTCGGCCGCATTGTGCTGGGTACCGGCAACAAGTCTGAAAACGCCGTGGGCTACTGCACGCTGTACGGCGATACCGTGGGTGCTCTCGAACCTCTGGGAGATCTGTACAAGACCGAAGTCTACAAGGTCGCCCGCTGGTACAACGACATGCGCGGCAGCGAGATCATTCCCGAACATATCTTCACCAAGGCGCCTTCCGCGGAACTGCATCCGAATCAGGTGGACGAAGACAGCCTTCCGCCCTACGACGTGCTTGATGCCATTCTCCGCGAGCTTTTGGAAAACGCCGCGAATCCCGAAACGCTGGTTGTGCCCGGCGTGTCCGACGAGGTGGTGAAAAGCGTCGTCCGTCGTGTGGCCGCCTCCGAGTTCAAGAGGCATCAGTGCGCGCCGGCCGTCAAGCTCAGTTCCTGCACGCTCGGCACGGACTGGAAGGTTCCTGCCGTGGCCAAGGCGCTGTAGACATCATCAAAACAGCCGTCGAAAGGAGGTCTCCGGACCTCCTTTTCTTGTATTCGCTCACGGGGAAAGAGCACGTTCGCCTTTTCTCTGTTTTGCACGTCTTCCGGAAAGGCTCTCCATCAAAGCATCCCGGAGCCGTCAACGGAGCACTTCCGGTGCCGCCCGGAAAAACTTCCTGCGATTCCTGACGGTACGCGCCACTTTGTGCGTGACAGAACAGGCGTCCCTCGCTAGACTGTCGTTGTTTAATGTCATTCTAACCACGGATATGCTTCATGAACGATTCCACTCCTGCATGGCTGCCCCACATTGCCGAGGGCGCGCCGGTGCATCTTGATCTTGTTCCCCGTTCCCTCCAGTCCTACCTGGACGAAGCTGCCGACCGTTTCGGCGACCACAAGGCCGTCATCTTCCAGAATCTCACGCTTACCTACCGCCAGCTCAAGGATAAGGCTGAGGCATTTGCTGCTTCCCTGCGCGAGCGCGGTCTGAATACGGGAGACAGGGTGGCCATCATGCTGCCCAACCTTCCGCAGACCATCATTGCGTTCTGGGGTGCTCTCAAAGCCGGTGCCACGGTGGTCATGACCAATCCGCTCTACATGGAGAAGGAACTGACCCACCACTTCAGCGACTCCACTCCGAAATTTCTCATCACGCTCGACCTGTTCTGGAGCAAAATCGAACCGCTCCTGCCCCGCCTGGGCGTTCAGACCTGCGTCGTCACCCGCGTTGCCGATGCTCTGGCCTTCCCTCTGAATCTGCTTCAGCCGCTCCAGGCCAAGAGGCAGGGCCATCTGCCGGAAGTCAAGTTCGACAATCAGAGCGTCGTCGCATGGAAAAACATGCTCAAAACCGCCCGCCGCTACAGCGAGGAGCCGGAAGATCCGGCACAGACGCTGGCGCTGCTGCAGTACACGGGCGGTACCACCGGCTTCTCCAAAGGCGCCATGCTCACCCACGGCAATCTGTCTGCCCAGATTCAGCAGCTGCTTGCCGTCATCCACTGCGATGCCTCAAACTCCGCCCACAGCTTCCTCAGCATCATGCCCTTCTTCCATGTCTTCGGACTCATGGGCAATATCGTGCTGCCCACCGTGCTGGCAGCTTCCACCATGCCGGTGCCCCGCTATTCTCCGCATGACGTGCTGGAGCTCATCAAAAAGCATCGCCCCTCATTCTTCGTCGGTGCGCCGTCGGTGTACATCTCCCTCATGCAGCAGAAGGACATCGCCCACTACGACCTTACCTGCATCCAGCTCTGCATATCCGGCTCTTCGCCCTTCCCGCAGGCCAGCCTCAAGCAGTTCCAGGATATCACCCACGCCAACATCACCGAAGGACTCGGCCTGACCGAAGCCTCGCCCGTGGTCATTGCCAATCCCGTGTACGGACTTCAGAAAATAGGCTCCATCGGTGTGCCCATTCCTGAAACGGAAGTCCGCATCGTCGACATCGAAACCGGCAAAACGGAACTTGGCGACAACGAATGCGGCGAACTCGTCATTCGTGGCCCGCAGGTCATGAAAGGATACTGGAACCAGCCCGAAGAAACCGCCGCCACGATTGTGGACGGATGGCTGCACACCGGCGACATCGCCTATCGCGACAGCGACGGCTACTACTTCATCGTCGACCGCAAGAAAGACATGGCCATCGTCGGCGGCTACAACGTCTTCCCGCGTGAAATCGACGAGGTCCTGCACGAGTACCCCAAAATCAAGGAAGCCGTGTCTCTCAGCGTGCCTCACAAGGCCAGAGGCGAGACCCTCAAGGCCTACATCGTGCCCAAGGAAGGCGAAAAAATCACCGTTTCGGAACTGGCTGCGTTCTGCAGAACCAAACTGGCCTCGTACAAGGTGCCCCGCGTCTTCGAATTCCGCGACGAACTTCCCAAGTCTCTCGTAGGCAAGGTGCTTCGCCGCGCTCTTCGTGAAGAAGAGGAAAAGAAGCAGCGCGAAGAAGAGGAACGGAAAAATTCCTGATAGCTCATCCGCTGCGGAAGGTCGGTAAGGCCTTCCGCAACGGATCCTTCACCGGCTGAAGCCGACGGGAAAATTTCCTCTCGGCAGAGTCCGAGCGTAGTCATCTCAGGCGTTCAGCCCACCACGACAAAGAACGGAGAACAAAATCAACATAAAAATGTCATGACGGCATTTTTTCTGTTGACACATCCGAGTGAATCACCTATAAATCTCTTCACGCCACGCGGGAGTAACTCAGTGGTAGAGTGCAACCTTGCCAAGGTTGAAGTCGCGG
>JAHZEL010000005.1:0-38153 GCA_019421865.1 Desulfovibrionaceae bacterium
AGTCGGCACGGCGTGCGGGTGCGGCAGCACACGCACGCATGACAAAGCCTGCAGATGAACGGCCGGAAAAACCGGAATCCCGCCCGATGAAGTCCGCCCCCCTGCCGCGAAGCGGAACCGAGGGGGTCCGGGGGAAATCATTCCCCCCGGAAACTGCCTTTCCTTCCTTTTCTTTACGGGCAGCTTATGATGCCTTCGGACCAGAGGCAGGCGCCGCAGGTAGGGGTATTGTTGCCGTAGCAGTCGGGGAGGGAGTGTTCCCAGTTGTCGCACTGGGAGCAGCGGCAGCAGGGGGAGAATTCGAAGGCGCGGACTCTTTTTCGGAAGTCGGCGTAGTCGGGGGAGTTCCAGATGAGGTTCAGCGGGGTTTGGAGCACGTTGCCGAAGAAGTGGTGCTGGTTGATGCGGGTTTTGCCGCCCCAGTAGAGGCGGGAGGTGCGCAGCAGGGACATGCAGGGGCTGACGAAGCCGTCGTGACGCACGAAGGCCATGCCTTCGTCGATGAAGCGGCAGTGCCTGGCAGGTCGGTGCAGGCGCTGTCCGGAGAGGAAGATTTCGCACATGCCGGCGCTGAGCAGGGAGGCCGCGGACTGGGCGACGTCTGGCGCGGTCCAGTCCATGAGGGGCAGATGGATGCGCGGCGCGGTGGGCGGAATGTCGTCGCCGCCGAGGTCGGAGCCGACCACGTTGCGGTAGAGCAGTTCGCTTTCGGTGCGGGGATCGGTGGGGATGGCGTGGGAAACGTTGACCTCGTTCACGCGGTAGTAGCTGGCGAACCAGGGCAGTTCCGCGAGGTCGCGCGCGTTGCTTTTCATGAGCACGAAGGCCACGCCCAGCTTCACTTCCCTCCGGAGACGGAAGCGAAGCTGATTGAAGGCGAGAATATGCTCCTTGAGCACGGAAAGGTGACCGTTCTTCCGGATGCTCTGATACTTTTCCTCTTCCAGCCCGTCCACGGAAAGCCAGAGCATGTCGAGTCCGGCATCGAGCAGGGCGGCGGAAACGCTTTCGGTGAGCAGGGAACCGTTGCTGAGCAGTTCGGTACGGCGTCCCGTCCGGGAGACGGCCCGCACCATGTCTATGATGCGCGGATGCACGAGCGGCTCGCCCATGCCGCCGAAGAAGACGGTTTCCACGCTTTCCGGCATGGTTTCGAGGGCACGCCGGAAGGTGGCCTCGTCCATGTCTCCGGTGCGTTCGTCGATCCAGCTGTTGCGGAAGCACATGGCGCAGCGCAGATTGCAGCGCGAAGTCGGCTCAAGATACAAGCGTTTGAGATCATCCTGCATGGAAAGCTCCGTGTCCTGCCGCCGGACGCCGCAGGGCCGCCGGAGGGAAAACGTTAGACCTGAATGTTAAGGTACACCGTTTTTTCCTTCGATGTCCAGAATGTGCGGAATTTCGCGCCGTTTCATTATTCAGGGGCTTTTTTCCGGCAAAGAGGAGGGCGAGCGTTCCGTGTTTCTGTTTCAGAGAGTCGCTTTTTCTTCTGCGGCCGGGAGAAGGTGCGGAAAAGCGCAGATCGGGGGCCGCGAGGGGCTGGGGCTATGATGCGTTTCAGGGCCGGGTCCGGAAGGGAAGGCAGGGCGAGGCCGGAAGGAATGCGCGGGAGAGTGGGGGAAAGCCCGGAGTGGCCGGGGAATCAGGGCGCTGTCCCTGCCGCTGAGGGGAAAAGGCGGGCATCAGCGGGAGGGCCGGAATTTTTTGCGGCAGGGCGCTGTTTTTCCGAGGCTGAAGGCCTTTTGCCTGCGTGATTCTTCATGTAGGGTGAATCTGTTCCGGCAATCGGTCGGACGGGGGATTCCGGATGAAGAGAATATTGCTTGCGCTTGTGGTACTGGTGAGTCTGTTTTCGTCGCTGCCCGCGGGGGCGGAGGTGCTGGATTCGCAAACGCACAAGGACTGGTCGTCCTTCGTGCTGGCGACTCCGACCCGTATGGTTGCCCGCATGACGACCATGCAGGGCGGCACCATGCTGGCCATTGACGTGGAACCCTCTTCTTCTTCGCGATCGACCTGGAGCATCAAGATGCTGGAATACCTGTCCGGGGATTCCAGGGAGTTTCTGGAAGGGGTGGGCACGTTTTCGCGGTACGGGCAGATGCGCGTGGACAGAAGGACGACCTATGACGTTCGCTTTGATTTTTATGTGCAGAACGATGTGCTTATCATTGAAATGGGCGGTCAGTTCCACGATATTTTTCTGCGGGAGGCCGCAAAAGGCGCCGTACTTCGTATAAAGATAGAAGATGCTGAGCCCATATACGCGAGGTTTTCCCTTCAGGGTTTTACGGCCGCACTGAAGCGCTGCATGATGCTTGCGGACGTTATCGGCAATATTCCTTCGGATGAGGATTTCTTCTCCGACACGAGGCCCCCTTCCGATGAAGACTTCTTTGAGAATCCGGGGCCGGGGAGTCGTCGGGAAGCCGTTCCGGGGCAGGGCGTGCGTCGTCTCTGAAACGTTGCGGAGCGGGAAACTGCGTGAGGGATGCGCCGTCTGTAGGCCGGTCGGCTCCGGTCGGAGGATAGGAACGCGGACGCTTCACGGTAGAAAGCACGGGGAGAATGCAGGATGAAGGTCACGGAAAAGCAGCTTGCCGAGCGCTATGCGGGCATGAAGGATGCGGAACTTGAAGCGCTTGACCCGCGCAGACTCACGCCGGAGGCGGCGCGTATCCGGGCGGAGGAGCTGAAGAAGCGGGGCATTGCCGACACGGCGGCGCAGGAAGAGACGTGGGCACGGCAGGACGAGGCGCGCGAGAAGGATCTGAAAAAGAATCACGCCCGGCAGCTCACGGCCGTGGCTCTTGTGGCGGCGGCGCTGCTGACGGAATTGGTGGCCGCACGTTTCATCGACATTCCGGGAACGGTGTCCACGGCGATTGTGGTGGTGCTCTGCATGCTGGCGATCTATGTGCTGAGGCGCAGAAGCTGAGCAGCCGGGCGCGCCCCCGGCAAGGAGCAGAGGAAAAGCGGCTCGGACGAAAGACGCGGGCGGGAAGAGCGTTGCGCTTTCGGGATCGGCCGGTGAAGAAAACACCGGCGGGGGATTGCGCACCTTCGGCGCGGCACGGCAAAGAAACTCCGGCGGAACGCGTCGCGTTTTTGGGGGACTGCCCGAGGAGGAAGCGCTGCGCCACACCGCCAGAAAAAAGGCTTCCCGAACGTTTCCGGACGTGGCGCGGGGAAGAATCTTTTTCGCGGGGAGGTTCCGCAGTTTTTGGGGGAGGGATCTGGCTGAAGCCTGTCTTCTCCCGCTTGTACGGCAGGCCCGGCTTTCGAGTCTGCCTTTTGTTTTAAGGAAAAGCCCCGGCCGGGGTTGAGTGCTTCCGTCCGGTGGACGGGCTGCCGTCTCCTCATCCTGACGGGCGGCGGGGGGGCTTCGCCGCAGCCGTTTCCCCCGCCCATCTCCGAGTCCTCCCTCCCCACGCACCACCGTTACGTCCGCTCTCGATCCATTTTCTTCTTTCCTCCCACACATCATCCCTGCGTCCGCCGTTCGTGCCTTCCCCCTGCCTCCTCCCGCCTCCCTTCCCGCCGCCCGCTCCTCCATCGTGCCGTCGCCCCGTGCCCCTCGTTCCGCTCCTCTCGTTTCCCCTTCGCCCCGCCGACTGACAGTCGAAAAAAAATAAAACGTTTCGGAAAGAAGGATGGGGGTGCGGGGGAAGGAGGAAAAGCCCTTTTCAAAGGGTTTTCCTCCTTCCCCGCCGTCATTTTCTCCTCTTTCCGTCCACTATCCGTAAATAAGAAGGGCAGAAAAAAGGGGGACTTGATTCTTTCCGATTGCAAGGTATAATCGCCACACAAATGGCGGCTGCGTCTGCGGCCGGAAGGCCCGTTTTCCCGACGTATCCGGGGGGCGGCCCGGCGCTTTGCGCCACGTTGCGTCATGTGCCGGACAGGGCGGGAGGAGAGGATCGCCTTGTCTTTTTCTTTCATTATCACATGGTCTTATGGCCTTTTCCCCTTTGCAATAAGGAAATGGCGTGAATAAACAGCATAAAGTGCTTATTGCCAACCGCGGCGAAATCGCGGTTCGCATCATTCAGGCATGCAGGAAGCTCGGACTCGACTTCGTATGCGTTCATACCGCGGAAGACGCGTTTTCCGGTCATGTGGCTCTCGCCCGTGAACTCGGCGGAGAAAAGAGTCTGTACCGCATTTCTTCCTATCACGATGCCAACGAGCTTCTGAGTGTGGCCGACGAGTCCGGCGCCACGGCCGTGCATCCCGGCTACGGCTTCTTCGCCGAGGACTTCCGTTTCGCCCGCCGCGTCACCGAACGCGAGCGTCCGCTGATCTTCCTCGGACCGTCCTGGCGCGTGATCCGCGATCTCGGCGACAAGATCAACACCAAGCGTCTTGCCCGTTCGCTCGGCGTGCCCACGGTTCCCGGTTCCGACCGCCCGATCTACGACGAGCTCGAGGCCGAAAAGATTGCCCGTTCTCTCTTCGACTTTCAGGTGCAGCAGGGCATTGCCCGTCCGCTCGTGCTGGTGAAGGCTTCGGCGGGCGGCGGCGGCATGGGCATCGAGGAAGTGTACGACATCGACATGTTCCGTCAGGTGTACCGCCGCATCCGCAACTACGCCATGCGTCAGTTCAAGGACGAGGGCGTGCTCATCGAACAGCGCGTCAAGGACTTCAACCATCTGGAAGTGCAGGTGCTTTCCGACCGTACGGGTCGTCATCCCGTGCATTTCGGCACCCGCAACTGCTCCATCCAGTCCACGGGCCGTCAGAAGCGTCTGGAAGTGGCTCCCGGTTTCGATCCTTCCTCCATCCACTACGACTTCGACGCCGCCGCGCTCCTTGACGAAATCGTCATGCACTCGCTCAACATGGCCCGCAAGGTGGGCTACGACAGCGTGGGCACCTGGGAATGGATCGTCACCCGCGACGGTCACCCCTTCCTCATGGAAGTCAACACCCGCATTCAGGTGGAAAACGGCGTGTCCGCCGCCATCAGCCGCGTGAAGGGCAAGGAAGTCGACCTCATCGCCGAACAGATCCGTACCGGTCTCGGCGATCCGCTCGGCTACACCCAGGACGACATCACCTTCCACGGCGTGGGCGTCGAATACCGCATCATTGCCGAAGATCCCGACAACGGCTTCTCCCCCTGGGTGGGCGACATCGACCGCTTCAGCTGGGAAGAACACGAATGGTGCCGCGTGCACACCCATGTGCCGCCGGTTTCTCCCGAGAACCCCTACACCATTCCCACCGAGTTCGACCCCAACCTCGCGCTTGCCATCATCTGGGGCAAGGATCTTGCCGAGGTCAGCGCCCACGGTCTTGCCTTCCTCGACACGCTGCGTCTCGAAGGACACGACGGCAAGGGCGAACCCTTGAAGTCCAACGTGGAATTTCTGAAGCATAAAACGGAGCGCATGCTGCGTTTCTAGTTTCCTGTTCTGATCAGGAAGGGATATTTTTTATGATGGAATGGGAAAAGCAACTGCATCAGCTTGCCGACAGGCTCTGCTATCTCAAGGATATCTTCCCCGGAAAGCATGAGGAAGACATCGCGCTTCTTCAGACCCGGCTCGACGACATCCGCCGCAAGCTCGAAACCTGCTCCGCCGACGAGGCGCAGGCGGAAATGACGTCGCTTGAGGATCTGTTCTTCTTCATAGAGTGCAAGCTCGAAGACAAGCTCACGCCTATGGACAAGGTGCGCATCGTGCGGCATCCCCACCGCATCTGCCTGCGCGACATCCTTGAGAACGTGTACGACAACTACACCGAAATCGGCGGTCAGGGCGAACACACCAACGACCCCGCCATGGTCATCGCCCGCGCCTACATCACCCGCAAGCGTCACGGCAAGGTCTATCATCAGCCCGTGCTCGTCATGGGTCATGAAAAGGGCCACGGCGAGGAATTCCGCAACGGCGGCTCCGCCAAGCCCTGGGGCAACGCCAAGGCCAAGCACTACATGGGCGTGGCCGAAACCGAAGGCATTCCGATCCACGCCTACGTCTTCACGCCCGGCGGCTATCCGCTCGAAGACTATCCCGGCGCGGCTCAGCAGATCGCCCGCAACATCTACGAAATGGCCGGTCTTACCGTGCCGCTCATCGCCATCTTCTCCGAAGGCGGCTCCGGCGGCGCCGAAGCCATTTCTCTGGCCGACCGGCGTCTCATGCTCTCCCACGGCTACTATTCCGTGATCTCGCCCGAGGGCGCGGCCGCCATTGAAGGTCATCTGCGCGGCGGCGCGCGTGCTTCCGCCGATCTCGTGGAACGCTGCGCCAAGGATCTGCATCTCACCGCCGACGATAACCTGAAGTTCGGCTACATCGACAAGATCATTCAGGAACCCGTGCTCGGTGCGCGTCCGTACCACTACGAGTTCTTCCGCACCATCCGGCAGGAAGTCATCCGCGCCACCGACGAGGTCGTGCTTGCCGCCCGCGGTCTTGCGCCGCTGCGTGCCGCCACGCTCCGCCGCTTCCGCGACAGGGAACTCAATCTCGACGAATTCTCCGTGCGCTGGGATCTTTCCCGCAAGGCCCGTCAGCGTCTTGTGGAAATGCGTCAGAACAAGTTCATCAAGGCCTCGCACCGCGAGTGCCGGAATACGCGTTCCATCATGGGCCGCCTCGGCGACGCCTGGTCCGAGCAGTGGTGGGAGATCTACAACCGCCTCATCTACGATTTCTACCATCGCAACCGCCGCACCTTCTCCAACGTGCTTGAGGAAATCGGTTCCGAATGGGAAATGCTCAAGCTGCGCGCCATGAAGCCCTGGAACAAGCTTCGTCACGGCAAGACGGATGAGCCTGCGGGCAATACCGAGGAACTCACCACCCTCTCCGAATGGGAAGACGACAACCATTCCGGCTGGTCCTGGGTCAGCCCCAAGGCCAAGGAAGACCGCGCCATTTCCTGCCCCTATTCCGCGCAGCGCGGCTGCATGGACATGTGGGCCCCCGATCTCTACAACGAGTTCGCCGGCGTGTGCTCCACCTGCGGACATCACTTCCCCATGGAATACCAGTGGGTCATGAACAACTGCTTCGACGAGAACTCCCTCTATGAGTTCAATACCGAAGTCGAGGCGGGCAACCCCCTGAACTTCCCCGGCTTCGATGAAAAGATCGCCGAAGCCAAGAGAAAGACCGGTCTCAAGAGCGGCTGCATCACCTTTGAAGCCAGACTCGACGGCGTGCAGGTGGTGGTGGCCATTCTTGTCGGCTCCTTCCGCGGCGGTTCCGTGGGCGTGGCCGAAGGCTCCAAGTTCGTCGCCGCCGCCGATCGCGCCCGCCGCAAGCGGTATCCGTTCATCGTGTACTGCCACGGCACCGCGGGCATACGCATTCAGGAAGGCACGCACGGCGTCATTCAGATGCCCCGCTGCACCGTGGCCGTGCGTCGCTACATCGAATCCGGCGGTCTCTACCTCGTGCTCTACGATACCAAGTCCTACGGCGGCCCCGTGGCCAGCTTCCTCGGCTGCGCGTTCTATCAGTTCGCCATCCGTTCTTCGGACATCGGTTTCGCAGGCCCCGGCGTCATCAAGAACACCACCGGTCTCGACATTCCGCCGGATCATCACAACTGCTACAAGGCGCTTTCCCGCGGGCACATTCAGGGCGTGTGGGATCGCCGCGACGTGCGCGCCAATCTGCGTCAGGCCCTCGAAACCATGGGCGGCCGCAACCTTTACTATCGATAGGGTGAAAGCATGAGAGACATTGCCGAAGTCATGGAAGAACTCAAGGCCGCGCCCTACACGGAACGCGAGGTCTGCGCTCCCCACACGGGCGTGATCCGCTTTGCCGACATCGAGGAGGGCGCCCGCGTCAGCGGTTTCACCGGCACCTGGAAGGAAGTGCCCGGTACGCACATCGCCACCATCACCCGCGAAAAGAACCCCCGCAAGGTGCTCGCCACCGAGCGCGGCGTGCTCCAGAAGCTCTATCGCGATCTCGACGGCTCCTTCGTGGAGGCCGGCACGCCCCTCGGCGTGATCCGCCACTACTTCACCCGTCAGGAAGTTGTGAGCAGACTTCTCAAGGAAAGCCTCTACGCCTTCTGCGCCCCCGAACGCGCCAAGTATTACTTCGTGCCTGACGTGGACAAGAAGGTCAAAATCCTCGGCTGCCGTACCGTGTCCATCCACGACGGCATGGAACTGTTCATCGTGTCCCGCATGAAGCGTGAAGTGCCCCTGTGCTACAGCGGCCCTTCGGGCATCATCTACGACGTGTACTTCGATCAGACCAAGAACGTCGACGCCGGCAGCCCCCTCATCGTGGTCTGCCCGCCTGAACAGCAGTCCGCCGTGGAAGACGTGGTCGCCCGCGTCCAGAGCGAGTGGAACGAAGGCGAATAACCCGCCGAAATGGCTCCGTTCAGCGCCGCCGATGCCCCGTGCCTCGGCGGCGCTTTTGCTGAAAAGGCTGGCGGGACGGAAGTTGTTTCGGGAAAGGCATATGGGGCTTTGCCCCATGCCCCATCGGGGGGAATGATTTCCCCCGATCCCCCTCGGTTCCGCCTTGCGGCGTTGCCGCTTCGGCGGCCTTCGGCGGGCCGGACTGCGGGGCAGGGCGAGGAGCTTTGTCCGGCGTCAGGCTGCGCGGCGGATGGGGAGCCGGGGCCGGAAGGCTCGGCAGGCGTGTGCTGCCGCACCCGCCTGCGGCGGCCGACTCCTGTCCGGCCTGTGCCGGACAGTCATGAGTAAGGAAGGGATGGCAGGATATTTGGAATGGCGAACGGGCGCGTTCGTTTTTGGGGATTGGTGAGAGAAAAGAGCGCCGCGCAGGGACGGTTTTGACCTGGTTGTGCGGGGCGTAGCTTCGGCACGAGAAAAAGGAAAAAGGTATGGGAAAGATATTGCAGATCCGCGTGGGCGCATGGACCTACAACGAAGATGAAGTCACCGCCGCCTGGCCGAAGCTTTCGGCGCTGGTGTGGTCGGAGCTTGACCGCTGGGGGCCTTCCGGCATGAAGCGCGGCGTCACCGAGCTGGCGGAGTATCTGCCGGACTCCCTGCGCTTTGCCGATATCCCGAAGGATGCGCGCAAGCTTCTTGAGCCCGGCGCGCGCAAGGTGGCGGACCTTCTTGCCGCCATGCGTTCCGCTCTGGCCGACTGGGATCCCCGCCGCGCCAATACTCTGAGCAATGAGCTGGAAGACGCGCTCACCGAGCTGGAAAAGCTCGTGCCCGATGACATTGTCGAGACTGGAAGCAAAAAATAGCCGTTTTGCCTGCGATCCGTTCACACGCTCCGCGCTCTCCGTAGAGCCGGGGCTTTTTTTATGCGCGGAAGGGGAATGGGAGCGGGGGGATGGATTGGCGGAACCGCCCCTCGGGAGGAACTTTTCCTTTGTCTCCTTTTCTCTTTCCTTCTCCTGCTACAGCACCGCGCGGCCGAGCAGGATGATGCCGGAAAAGAAGATCATGAGGAGCAGGAGTCTGCGGAAAAGCTCCTGGGGGATGCGGCGCACCACGGGAATGCTGATGAGCACGCCGAGCATGGAGGCGGGCAGGGAAACGAGCACGGCGTCGATGACGTCGGCGCTGTAGAGTCCGGCCTGCCACTGGCACAGAGCGATGCCCGCATTGAGAATGTTGAAGGTCATGCTGGTGGTGGCGAGAGCGGCTTCCTTCTGCCAGCCGCGGAAGGCGGCGTACACGGCGAGAGCGGGTCCGCCGAGGCTGGTGCAGGCGGCGAGAAACGAGCTGACAAGGCCCACGCCGAAGGCTGTGGCCGGATGAAAGGGCAGCGTGGGGCGGATGCGGTGGGAGAACATCTGCCAGCCCACGAAGAAGAGCAGCATGACGCTTATGCCGAAGAAGAGGGCGCGTCCGGGAAGGGAGGCGAGCAGAGCGGTACCGGCCGGAATGCCGGGCAGGCAGCCGAGTCCGAGCCACAGGGTTTCGCGGCGCAGAAGATGCCTGTGGTAGATGACGAAAAGCATGAGGGGCACGACGCTGCCGGCCAGGCAGGCGATGATGATGGATTCTCTGGCATCGACCACGAAGGAGATGAGCGGCATGGCCACCATGGAGCAGCCGATGGAGGTAACGCCGTGTATGAAGCCGCCGAGCAGCCAGGAAAACGCAATCCAGAGTATGTGCACAAAAGTCATGCCGTCTCTCCTTGGAACATGGATCCGCTGCCTATAAGGAAAAAAAATGGTTTTTCTGTCAAGAGAAAAGACTCGGCGCTGCCGGGAATGTGCGGTCGGTACGGCGGAAAGACACGGCTCATAGCCGGATCCGGAACGGCCTTCGGAATCGGCGTATTCGGTGGGAACGACGGGAGATGGCGGGCACGCAGGTCACGCGCATGCCGCGCTGAACATGGGGCGCGGCCCTCGCGGCCTCGCGCAGGGAGGCGCATGGCTTGGGCGGCGCGGAGGGCAGGCCCTTCACTTCCACCCGGCGGCCCCGGCTCTCTTCCGCCGCGTTTCGGGCATAAAAAGGCGGAAGGGCCGGGGCATTCCGGCAGCCGGGCTCAGGGGAGGCGTTCAGCGTTTTCCGGCACAGGTTTCGGGCAGCGTGAAGCTGAGGGCCGCGGCGATGAGGCCGAGCACGGCCATGGGGAGAAAGGCGGCCACGAAGGACGAGGCCTGAGAGCATCCGGCGCTCTGGGCGAGGCCGAGAATGAGGCCGGAGACGTTCTGAAACACGGCTCCGGCGGCGAAGAGGCCGGAGGCCATGAGTCCGCTGACGGTGCCCATGTCGTCGGAACCGAACATGGCCCGGGCCACGGCGTAGGCAATGGGATTGGGACCGTTGGCAGCTACGCCCACGCCGAGGGATACGGCATACAGCGCCCAGAGCGGCAGGGACTCGTTGAAGAGCATGAGCACGCCGAAGGAGAAGATGCCGAGCAGCGCGGCAGCCAGCAGGGCGCGGCGGTGGGAGCGCAGGACCTTTTCGCTGAACCACGTGATGAAGGGGGCTCCGGCGATGAGTCCCACGGCGCCCATGGCGAGCACGTTGCCGCTCTGCGCCGGAGAGAGTCCGTGGACTTCCTGCAGGTAGACGCCGCCCCACAGGCCGTGAAACACGAAATAGGGGCTGGCGAGGGCAAGAAAGAGAAAAAGCAGACGCCACAGTTCGCGGCGGGCGAAGAGGGCTTTTCTGCTTCCTGCTCCGGATGTTGCGGGCGCGGAGGATGCATTCCTGTCGCCGGAGGCCGGGAAATCGCGGACGACAAGAAAGAGCGCGGCGGAAAGCAGGGCTGCGGCGCCGGCGGTCACAAGGCAGGCCGAGCGCCAGCCCGCGGCCTGACAGAGCAGGGCGAGGGGGGTGGTGGCGAGAAAGCCGCCCATGCCGCCGGCCACGAAGAAGGCCGTGCACAGGCGGGAGAACATGGACGCGGGAAACCAGCGGCCGAACAGCACGAAGGACGATACCATGATGCCCGCCATGCCGAATCCGTTCATGGCGCGACCGGCCATGGCGGGAAGAAGGGTGCCCGCCGTGGCGAAGATCACGCCGCCCAGGGCGGCTGCGGCGAACTGCAGGCTCATGAGCCTGTGCGGACCGATGCGGGCGCAGACAAGGCCGGAGCAGAACTGCATGGCGGCGTAGGCGTACAGGTACACGGAACTCAGCCGGCTCATGGCTTCGGGGGAGAGGGCGAGATCCTTCATGACGTCGGGAGTCAGCACGGTGATGGCCGCATTCTGAACGAAAACCAGCACATAGGCGGCGCACAGCGTGGCGAAGAGACAGATGCGATACGGTGAGAACATGGCGAAAGAAAAGGGCGACGAACAGAGCCGCCGCCCGGAGAGAGGTTGAATGCTGATCTGCGGGAGTCGGGGAAAAGGCGTCGGTCGGAGGATCCTGTCCGGTATGGGGCAGGGAGTCGCCTTGTCCCCCTGTGCCGCTTAGTTGTCGTACTTTCCGGCCTTGAGCTGTTCCATGTGGTAGGCGTTGCGTTCCTTCACGAAGTCAAGCACCTTGGCCACGAGTTCGGGGGATTCGTTCTTGCAGACTTCCTTCTGCCAGTGTTCGAGGAAGGGCGAGAGCGCCTTCATGAGCGCGGCGTGATCCTGTTCGGAGAGCTCGTAGAATTCGTGTCCCTGCTGCCGCATCCATTCGCTGTCTTCCTTGGCGCCGGCTTCAAGGCTCTTGCCGATGGCGAGGGCCATGGCCACGCCGCCCTTTTCCTTGAGCCAGTTCTGCATGTCGGCGGGCATTTCATCCCAGAGGGGCTTGTGCGCGCTGATGGAGAAGCCCGTCACGCCGGTGTTCAGCATGAGGTGATACTTCGTGGCTTCCGATATCTTGAAGGAACGCACGGGAGCCATGGGGCAGAGCACGCCGTCGGCCATGCCCTTGGACAGGGCAAGGTACGTGTCCGGCGAAGGCAGGCGCACCGGATTGGCGCCGAGGGCCTTGGCGATTTCAATGGTCACGGCATCCCATACCACGAGCTTGTGTCCCTTGAGTTCGGCCAGGCTTTTCACGGGCTTGATGGTATGCACCTGATAGGTGGCGGATACCCACGAGGTGAAGGGCACGGAGTTTTCCGGAAGCTCCCTGCGTATTTCGGGGAAGGCTTCGATGAGCTCCTGCATGACGATGCTGCCGGTGATGGCGTTGGAGAACAGACCGGGCACGTCCACCACGGAGAGCAGGTTCATCTTTCCGGGGAACAGGGAGGGGCGCATGCGTCCGAAGTCCACGCGACCGTCGGCCACGGCGGCCAGACTTTCGGTTTCGGGGAAAAGTTCGTTGGTGGCGAAGTAGTCGAAGCTCAGACCGTTCTTGCCCGGAAACGTGCTTTCGGCTTCCTTCATGAAGGGGGTCCACACCATTTCCACCGTGGGATGCGAAATGGCGTAGCCGCCGTTGAAGGAGAGATGCCGGAATCCTTTGGCCTGGGCCGAAGGAGCAAAGGTCAGAGAGGCGCCTACGAGAGCGGCGGCCAGCATGATCATGGTTTTGCGCATGGTTCCTCCTTTGTCTGCGGGAAAGAGTGACTCCCGGATGCTTTTCTTCTGTCTGATATCACAGAGAATTGTGGGCCGTTCGTCAATCAATAAAAACTGCGGAGGTGTTAAGCGCAGCTGAACGGTTCCGGAAAAGGCGCGGGAGAAAGGAGGTTCATGCTTTCGCCGGGGCTGTGGCGGCGTCGGGCAGGGAAAGCGGGCGGTGAGGGCGGATCAGTCGTTCATGGCTTCCGCCTGCCACCGGGCGCAGAGCGCGTCCAGAAAGGCTTTCTTTTCGTCGAGCGGCGGATGCCGGGAGGAGAGGGCGAGCACCACATGACGGCGGGGCGAGAAGTCATCGAGACTGAAGGTGAGCAGATCGGTCATGTCGTCGGGCAGGGCGTGCCTGCATACGATGGCCGCGCCTATGCGCAGCTTTACGGCTTCGAGGGCCGTTACGGGGGTGGCCACGCGCAGCCGGACCTGGCCCGATATGGGAAGGCCGGCATAGGCGTCGAGTTCGGCAAGGCGGCTTGCTCCGGCCACATAGACCATGGGCAGGGAAAAGAGCTGAGCCGTGGTGGGGGCCGGGCCGAGGGGCTGAACCAGCTCGCGGTGCGCCACAAGCACGAGGGGGGACTCGAAAAGCGGCACTTCCTCCAGCGTGGGCAGGAGGTTTTCATGGAATACCAGCGCGCAGTCGAGTTCGCCGGAAAGAATGCTGTGGCAGAGGGCGGAGCCTCCGGCGATGTGAAGCGAGAAATTGAGCGTGGGAAAGCGCGGCGTCGTTTCCGCGATGCTTTTGAGCGTGAGCGACTGCAGCAGGGCAAGCGAGCCCAGGCGCAGGATCTGCCGTTCCGTTTGAAAGTTCTTCAGTTCGCAGCGCAGGCTGTAGAGCGTGTTGCCCAGCGCAGGAATGCGGGAGTACAGAAACTGTCCTGCGGGAAGCAGCCGCAGAGGATGCCCGGACCGGCGCTCAAAGAGGGGCATGCCGAGTTCCTCTTCCAGTTTCTGAATCTGCTGGCTCACGGCCGAAGGCGTAAGGCAGAGAATGGCGGCCGCACGGCGAATGCTGAGCGTTTCGGCCACGTAGCAGAAGGGGCGCAGATACTGAATGAGATTGACGTCGATGTCGTTCATGGAGGACCGGGCTGAAGGATGAATGCGGCGGGAGGCTCACAGGGTAGGGCATTTGCTTCCGACATGCAAATGCCGGGATCATCAGGCCGGATTCCTTGCCATGAGGCGCTGAAACGATTAGATTTTTTTCTGCCGATGTGCGGCAGGGCGGAAGAGAGATGCCCCGGATGCCCCCCGGCAGGTCGATCAATCCTCCTGCGGCGTTGCGCGTTCCCCGCCAGCGGGGCGCATGGGGGCAGACCAGCCGCCCGGCGCGGAGCGGGAGGGGCTGGGGCCTGCGCAGGCCTCATGAACGATACGCGGTGGCAAGGGCGATACGGGAGAGCAAAGTGGCTTTCATGAACATAGCGCTGGTGCAGAAGCGCGCCGTGCCGAACGACAGGGACGGCAATCTGGCGCTGGCCGTCCGTTACATCAGGGAGGCGCGCGCCATGGGAGCCGATCTCGTGCTTTTTCCGGAGATGTGGTCGCACGGCTACGCCCCTCCTTTTGACGGCGCGTTTGACGATCCCATGAATCCTGCCTTTGAAGAGGAGCGGAGGGCGTGGCTCAAAAGCGCCGTTTCCGTGGATGGCGACTATGTGACCGCCCTGCGGGAAGCCGCGGCCCGGCAGGGGATCGGCGTGTGCGCCACGTTTCTGGCATCGTCGGCAGAAGGCGTTCAGAATGCCGCCGTCATCATCGACCGTCGCGGCAACCTGCTTCTGAACTACGCCAAAGTGCATACCTGCGATTTTTCGCTGGAAAAGCTGCTGCGGCCCGGCCGGGAATTCAAGGTATGCGATTTTGACGGCGTGCAGCTTGGCGTCATGATCTGCTACGACAGGGAATTTCCGGAGAGCGCCCGCATCCTGATGCTGAAGGGCGCGGAGATCATTCTTGTTCCCAATGCCTGCGACATGAACCCGCCCCGGATGAACCAGCTCGGCACGAGGGCGTTTGAAAACATGGTGGGCGTGGCCATGGCCAATTATCCCGGCGAGGGGTGGGGCGGATCCTGCGCGTTTTCCCCCGTGGTGTTCGATGAAGACGGACACTGGCGGGATCACCTGATGGTGCGGGCGGGCGACGTGCAGGAAGACATTCTGCTGGCGTCGTTTGATATGGACGTCATCCGGGCGTACCGGGAACGGGAAACGTGGGGGAATGCCTGGCGAAAGCCTGCCTCCTATGCCGATCTGGTGAGCGCGGAGGTGAAAAAGCCTTTCGTGCGAAACGGATAGAGGCCGGTTGCGGAAGATTTTCCGTTTCCGCAGCGGCGCTTTGCCGGAGGGGCGACTCGGCCTGCCGCACGGGCGGACGCGGCCTTTCCCTCGGCCTTCGCCCCGCCCCCGACGCGCAGGCAGCGCATCTCTCATGCCCGCAGCCTTGCCATGAGGCGCTGAAACGATTAAAGTTCCCCAGTCCGCCTGCAGTGCGGACAGAGGATGTTCATGCCCAGACTTGCCGTTTTTCATGCCGACAATCTTGCGGTTCTGCGCGCGCTGCCCGACGCCTGCGTGGATCTCATCTATATTGACCCCCCGTTCAACACGGGCAGGGTGCAGCGGCGCACGCATGTGGCCACGGTGCGCGACGACAACGGCGACAGAATAGGCTTCAAGGGGCAGCTCTACCGCACCATACGGGGCGAGACCAGCGGCTACGACGACAGGTTCGACGATTTTCTGGGCTTTCTTCAGCCGCGCATGGAAGAGGCCTACCGCATTCTTTCGCCGGAAGGGTCGCTGTTCTTTCATCTGGACTATCGGGAAATTCACTACTGCAAGGTCATGCTCGACGGCATTTTCGGCCGCGCCTCCTTCATCAACGAGATCATCTGGGCGTACGATTACGGCGCCCGCTCGAAAACGCGCTGGCCCGCCAAGCACGACAACATTCTCTGGTACGCCAAGAATCCGGAATCGTTCACGTTCAATTTTGACGCCATGGACCGCATTCCCTACATGGCGCCGGGGCTTGTGGGGCCGCGCAAGGCGGCGCTCGGCAAAACGCCCACCGACGTGTGGTGGCATACCATCGTGTGCCCCAACAGCCGGGAGAAGACGGGCTATGCCACGCAGAAGCCGCGGGCGATCATCGACCGCATCGTGAAGGTGCATTCCCGCCCGGGCGACGTGCTCTGCGATTTTTTTGCGGGAAGCGGCACGCTGGGGGAATCGGCGGCGGCTCTGGGACGCAGCGCCCTGCTGGTGGACAGCAACATCGAGGCCGTTCGTGTGATGAAGAGGCGTTTTGCCGGGCTGGACGTGCTCTGGCGGCGGGGAGCGCCCCGTGCGTCGTCGTCGCTTGAGCTTTTGAAGGAGGCCGCCGCGGCGGACAGGGAGGCTTTTCGAGCCGCGGAGCAGGCGGCGGAAAAGGCGTTGACCGGCGCGGAGAGTGCCGGCTCTGCAGAGGCGGACAGCCCGGCTGCCGCGGCTCCGCAGAAGAAGACGCGGAAGGCCGCATCCCCCCGGAAGGCTGCATCCGGCACAGCATCGCCCCGGAAGAGCGCAGCGAAGAAAAAGACCGCCCGCAAGACGACCCGCCCGGAAGGCGGAAGCGCTTCGCCGCGCAGGGCGGGGAAGCGTGCCGCGGCAAAGAGCGAGTGAAAGGTTTTTCAGAAGAAAAGAAGGCCGGGCGCATGAGGCGTCCGGCCTTTTCCGTGTTCGGCGGGAAGGGGAGGCGGCACGTTCCGCCCCTCCCTCGCAGACCGCTTTGCAGTTACCGCAGGAACATGGCCAGCACGGGAATGAGGGCCAGCGAGACCAGCGTGCTCAGAATGACGGCGGCGGAGGCATCGTCTTCCGCAACCTTGTAGGAATCGCTCATGGCGTAGGCGAGCGTGCCCACGGGCATGGCGGCGAGCAGCACGCCCATGGAACGCCACATGGGTTCCGCATCGAGGGCGGTGAGGGCGATCAGAGCGATGACGGGCTGCAGAATCTGCTTGCCGAGCAGGATGACGATCTGCCGGCGCATGTGGAACACGCCGTTTTCGTGATGACGCAGGCGGGCGCTGATGACGATGCCGAGCGAGACCAGCGCGCAGGGCATGACCGAGTTGCCGAGGGCGCGGCACGGCGATTCGATGACCGCGGGCACGGCGGTTCGCGACAGGTAGAACACGGCGCCGGCCAGGGTGGCGAGCACCACGGGATTGGTGACGAGGGCAAGCGCGATGGTGCGGATGGGATGCTTTCCTTTTGCGCCGGTGTTGACCAGAATGAACAGGGTGATGAGCACCATGGGAATTTCAAGGATGTTGGTCAGCGTGCTGGCGAGCACGACCACGGGCTTGCCGGGGTAGAGCGCCATGAGCACGGGCAGGCCCACGAGCACCACGTTGGGGAAGCTGGCCAGCATTGACAGCATGACGTCCTCTTTGTAGCCTGTGCCGGTTCCGAGACGGCGGAACACGACGATGAGCAGAGCGAACGTGATGAACAGGCTCAGGGCGAATCCGGCGAGAAAGGCCTCGTGGTCGAGATCTTCAGGACGGCACTCGGCAATGGAGAGAAAGATCAGCGAGGGCAGGCCGAGGTTGACGAGAAACTGATTGAGCGTGGTGGAGCCGAAAGGCGGCACAAGTTGAAAACGTTCTGCCAGCATGCCGAGAAATATCAGCACAAACACCGGCATGAGCAGCAGGAATACATTCCACATGACAGGTCTCCGGGCGACTCCGTCCGAGGGGCGGAGCGCTTCTGCGCATACTATCGTTGAAGGACCGGTTCCCGGCGCACGGCGCGGAATCCGGTTCATGATCGTCGAGGTTCGACAGGCGTTTTGCGCCCGGCCGAACAATGCGCCTCCCGGCCGGTGAGGTGCAGGAACTGGAGCATGCGGCAAACGCGCATGCCGTGCAAACGAGATTTTTTGTGGGCAGGGATAAGTTTTTCTTATGATAGAGAATCCACCGCTGAATGCACTGGCGGCCTTCGAGGCGGCGGCAAGGCTCGGCAGCTTCACGCGGGCCGGAGAGGAGCTGTGCGTCACGCAGGCGGCCGTAAGCCAGCACATACGCCATCTTGAGGAGTATCTCGGCGTGCCGCTGTTCATCCGGCGTCCGCCCGGGGTGCGGCTCACGCCCGACGGTGAGCGCTACTATCTGGCCGTTTCCGGCGCGCTCGACACGCTGCGCCGGGAAAGCGCGCGTCTGCGGCGCGGAGCGGGTCCGCTTTCCGTGGTGGCGGAAGCCAGTTTTGCCAACCGCTGGCTGGCTCCCCGTCTGAGCCGGTTCTGCGAACGGTATCCGGACATCGACATCCGCATTGCGCCGCATCCGGAGCATCCCGCCCTCGGGCCGGATGTGGACATCATCGTGCGGCGCGACATGCCGCCCACGCCGGGGCTTTTTCTGCTTTCTCTGCCGGAAGAGCGTCTTTTTCCGGTGTTCGGCCCCGGCTATCTTCATGAGCGCCGGAACGACTGGCAGAACGACCGGCTCCTGCGCTCGCCCCAGAGCGGCCGCGAGGCCTGGGTGGCATGGTTCCGAGCCGCGGGCCTGCCTTCGGCGCTGCGCTTCGGGCCGATTTTCCAGTTCACCTACATGGCGCTTGCCGCAGCGGCGGAAGGCCGCGGAACGGCGCTTGCCAGCGCGCTGCTCGTGACGGAAGATCTGCGGGCCGGAAGGCTTGCCGCGCTGCGCTCGCCCTCGCTTGCCGTACCCCGCCGCTATACCGCCGCCTGTCCGGAGGAAACGGCCGATTCTCCCCGCGTCCGGGCCTTTTTCGACTGGATGCGCGAGGAGCTGGCGCGCGACGTGGCGGAATTTCCCGACTGCTTCTCCGCGCCCGATCCGGAGTAGGGAAGGGCACCTCCGCCCTCCGGGCTCCTCCAGCGCCACGCGCCGCCTCCATATCTCCGTGGCCTTGTCTGTCTTTTCTCTCTTTCTCTCTGCAGTCTGAGGGCTTCCGCTCCGCATCCGGGGCGGGGGCGCCATTATTTGTTGACGCGGCTGCCAAAGGGCTCTATAAAAATGGCTTTGGCGCGTTTTCAGAAAGGCCGTTCGGCCTTCCTATTTTCCAAGGTGCGTCCTAAGGAGAAATATATGTCGAACATGACGATCGTTGGTGCGCAGTGGGGCGACGAGGGCAAGGGTAAAATCGTCGATCTGCTCACTTCCGAAGTGGACATGGTGGTCCGTTTTCAGGGTGGCAACAATGCCGGACATACCGTTATCGTGGACGGTACCAAGTACGTCCTGCACGTTGTGCCCTCGGGCATCCTTCATCCCGGGAAGATGTGCATCATCGGCAACGGCGTCGTGCTTGATCCCGAAAGTTTTCTGGAAGAGATCGACGCTCTGCAGAGCCTCGGGCTGGATGTCAGCCCCGAACGCCTGAAGATCAGCTACAAGACGCACCTCATCATGCCCTATCACCGCGCCATCGACGGCGCCCGCGAAGGCAAGGCCAAGGCCAAGATCGGCACCACCGGTCGCGGCATCGGCCCCTGCTACGAGGACAAGAAGGCCCGCGTGGGCGTGAGAGCCGGCGATCTCACCGATCCCGAAGTGCTCCGTGCCAAGATCGAGCGCGCCCTTGAGGAAAAGAACGTGCTCTTCACCCAGCTCTACGGCGTGCCCGCGCTGGATCCGCAGACCGTGTTCGACGACCTCATGGCCATTGCTCCCCGTCTCGTGCCCTATCTTGCCGACGCCTCCTCCCTCATCATGGATGCCGACGCCGCGGGCAAGAGCATCATGTTTGAAGGCGCGCAGGGCGTCATGCTCGACATCGACCACGGCACCTATCCCTTCGTGACCTCCTCCAACGTGGTCTGCGACAACGCGTCCATCGGCTCCGGCGTGCATGCCGGCATGATCGATCAGCGCATCGCCATCGTGAAGGCCTACACCACCCGCGTCGGTTCCGGTCCCTTCCCCACGGAACTCTTCGACGACATGGGCGAATTTCTGCGTCGTCAGGGCGGCGAATACGGCGCCACCACCGGCAGACCCCGCCGCTGCGGCTGGCTCGACCTCGTGGTGCTGCGTGAAATGATCCGCCTGTGCGATCCCACCACCATGGCCCTCACCAAGGTGGACGTGCTCTCCGGCCTCAAGGAGATCAAGCTCTGCGTGGCCTACGAGTACGAAGGCAAGGTGGTGAAGTATCCGCCTCAGACCCCCCGCGGACTCGACAACTCCAAGCCCGTCTATGAAGTCCTGCCCGGCTGGGATGAGGATCTTTCCGACTGCACGGACTGGGATTCCCTGCCCAGAAACTGCCGTCGCTACATCGAGCGCATCGAGGAACTGCTGGGCGTGAAGGCCGGATACATTTCCGTCGGACCCGACAGAAATCAGACCTTCCGTCGCTGATATGGCCGCGCCTAAGAAGGAAGGAAAGGCGAGCGCCCGCAAGGCAGCCGCGTCCGAGGAAAAGCTGCCGGGCGTGGACGAGGCCAGAGATGCCTTTGCCCCCGCGCTCGCTCCCGACCTTGAAAGGCCGCGTTCCTTTCTGCGCGCCATGCGCCATGAACCTCCGCAGCTTCTGCATCTGGAAGGCGGCGAGGTCTCTTCGCGCGTGGCGCTGGCTCTGTGGTGGGCGGCGCTGCTCAACTGCGAACATGAGGGGGTCGATCCCTGTCTGGCCTGCCCGTCCTGCCTCAGGCTGGGCGCCGACATGCATCCCGACCTGTTCCTGCTCGACGGGCGTTCCGCGTCCATAAAGATCGACGAAGTGCGCGCGCTGCGGCCCGTGCTGGGGGAAAAGCCCCACTTCGGCCGCCGCCGCGTCATCATTCTGGCCGAGGCCCAGTCGCTGGGCGTGGAAGCCGCCAACTCCCTGCTCAAGGTGCTGGAGGATCCCTCGCCGGATACCTGCTTCGTGTTCACCGCGCCCCAGCGGGAAAGGCTTCTGCCCACGCTCGTTTCCCGCGGATGGGTGATCACCCTGCCGTGGCCCCCCGCCGGACGTCCTCTGCCCGAGACCCTGCAGGTCTGGGAAAAGGCGCTGGTGCGCTTTGCCACGGAAGGGCGGGGCTGGTTCGATCTTTCCTCGCTGCGAAACTCCCTCGACGCCGCTTCGGCCCAGCAGATCACCCTGATAGGACAGAAGGCTCTGGCCGACTGCCTTGCCGGGCGCGCTTCCGGCCCTCTTGCCGAGCTCATGCGTCCGCTGCCTGAAAAATCCCTGCTGGAACTCTCCGAACTGTTCGTGGAATGTCAGGAGGCGCTGCTTGCGCAGGTCAACCCGCTCCTGGCCCTCGACGTCATGGCTTCGGGCCTGTACCGCACGGTGCGCAGAGCCGGCAGACGCACGGCCTGACGCGCCTTGACAGAGCGGCGCATCGTTCCTACTTTCCCTGTACCGCTATTGGAGGTCTTTTCATGAGTCAGGAATTTGAACATAAGGATACCGTGAACGAAGAGGCGGAACTCGAAAGCCGGGAACAGACCCCCGACGCCGAAGCCCCCGTTCAGGAAAAAACCGAAGAAGAACAGCTCGAGGAGTGCCGCGCCAGACTCTGCGCCGCCTGCAACGTGGCCGCCGAGGCCAATGCCGTCAGACTCCGCGCGCTGGCCGAAATGGATAACTTCAAGAAGCGCGTTCAGCGTGAAAAGGATGAACAGGCCCGCTACGCCGCCGAAAAGGTGCTCTCCGACCTGCTGCCTACGCTGGATAACCTCGATCTTGCCCTCCAGTACGGAGGACAGTCCGAAGAAAGCCGTAATATGATGGTGGGCGTGGAAATGACCCGCTCCATGCTGCTCGACGTGCTGAAAAAGCACGGCCTCATCCCCGTGGGCGAGGCCGGGCAGGTCTTTGATCCCAACGACCACGAAGCCGTGGGCCAGGAAGAAGCCGAAGGCGTCGAATCCGGCTGCATCGTGCGCGTCATGCAGAAGGGCTACCGGCTCAACGATCATCTGCTGCGCCCCGCCCGCGTCATCGTCGCCCGCTAGCGCCTGCCGCCGCCTGTTTCTGAATAACGGAGCGCTCTTTCCGGCGCTCCGTTTTTTGTAGGAAAAGAGGAAGGGGCAGGCTGGAGCACAGGGGCGCCGCCCCTGACCCCGCCGGGGGGAATGATTCCCCCCGAACCCCCTCGGTTCCGCCTTGCGGCGTTGCCGCTTCGGCGGCCCTCTGCGTGCTGGATTGCGGGCGCAGAACGGGGCTTTCCGTATGGAGTCAGGCTGGGGGCGGATGGACGTGACGCACCGGCCGGAAGGCTTTGCATACGCTGTTCGAGCTGCCCCTTCAGTGCAGGTGTGTCCTTTCGGACCCACCTGCAGTGGCCGACCGCCGATTCCGCTTCGCGGAATCAGCGGGAGTAATGAGTCGATTTTCCAGAGTTTTTGGGAGAGAAGGGGAGAGGGCTGATTCAACGCGGCCCTGTCCGATTCTGCCTCATCCACCTCGGAGGCCGACTCCTGTCCGACCTTCGCCGGACAATCGTGATGGCGGAAAGGGCTTCCAGATACGGAAGAACTTGAAGCAAAGGTTGAAGTTTTCCCGGCGCTCGTTTGGTCGTTTTCGATGTTTCATTTTTGTTTTTTTCCGCCGCCGGATTCGGTGGAATGTTTTATTTTTTTCAGGAGGCTATTATGCAGGTACTTCTTGTCAACGGCAGTCCCCATCCCAAAGGCTGCACCTGGACGGCCCTTTCCGAAGTGGCCGCGGAACTGGAACGCAACGGCATCGGAACCCGCATCTTTCAGCTGGGCACGCAGCCCGTGGCCGGCTGCATCGCCTGCGGCGCCTGCCGCAGGACCGGCCGCTGCTTCCGCGACGATGTGGTGAACCAGGCGCTCGAGCTTGCGCCGGAGTTCGACGGCTTCGTTTTCGGTTCTCCCGTGTACTACGCTTCGGCGTCCGGGCAGCTTGAGAGCTTTCTCGACCGCCTTTTCTTCTGCGGCGCGCGCTTCTTCATCAACAAGCCCGGCGCGGCCGTGGTGAGCTGCCGCCGCGGCGGCGCTTCTGCCGCGTTTGATCAGATCAACAAGTACTTCGGCATCAACGGCATGCCCGTGGTCGGTTCCACCTACTGGAACCAGGTGCACGGCAACACGCCCGACGAAGTGCGGCAGGATCTGGAAGGCATGCAGACCATGCGTCATCTGGCCCGCAACATGGCCTGGATGCTCCGCTGCTTCGAGGCCGGTCGCGCCGCAGGCGTGCCGCTGCCCGAACTGGAACCGCGCGTGCACACCAACTTCATCCGCTAGCCTTTGTTTCTGAACGGATCCGGACAGGCCCCGCCGGGTCTGTCCGCGTCCCGTCTGCGCTCCAGCCTCCGGCCGAAAAGGCCGCAGGCCCGGGCGCGTGTTTTTTGTTTCTGCCGGGGCGTCTTTCCGTTCCGTGTGTTCCGGATTTCTGCCATGACTCTGCCTTCCTCCGCCGTCGGCCATGCCGTAGCGCTTTTTACCATTGCCGTCTGGGGCATCACCTTTGTGTGCACCAAGGTGCTTCTTGTGGACTTCACCCCGGTGGAGATCCTCTTTCTGCGTTTCGTCATGGCCTACGTCGTGCTTCGTATCGCCGCGCCGGGTCGTCTTCCCGGCATGACGCCGCAGCGCCGTCTCATTGCGGCGGGCGCGGGGCTGACCGGCATCTGCCTGTATTATCTGCTGGAGAATATCGCCCTCGAGCATACGCTGGCGTCCAACGTGGCGGTGATTCTTGCGGCCACGCCCCTCTTTACCGCCGTTGTGGCCCGGCTTGTCTTCAAAAGCCAAGAAAAGCTCGGTCTGCGCTTTTTCTTCGGCTTTCTTGTGGCCATTGCGGGCATCTGCCTCATCAGTTTCAACGGCAGTCGGCTTGCGCTGAATCCTGCAGGCGACCTTCTTGCCGTCATTGCCGGACTGGTCTGGGCCTTCTATGCCTGCTTCACCAGCATCATGGGGCACTGGGGCTGCTCCTCCCTGCAGATCACCCGCGCCACCTTCGGCTGGGGACTGCTGTTCATGCTGCCGTTCCTGCCGCTGTTCGGTTTCAGCCTGCATGCCGAAGAACTGCTTAGACCCGTAAATCTGGGGAATCTTCTCTTCCTCGGCCTTGTGGCCTCGGCGCTGTGCTTCACCACCTGGAACATGGCCGTCCGCATGCTCGGCACCGTGCGCGCCAGTCTTTACATTTATCTTGTGCCGGTGATTACCGTGGCCGTATCAGTCGTCGTGCTCAACGAGCCGCTTACGCTTCTCTCCACCATCGGCACGGTGCTCACGCTGGCGGGGCTGTTCCTTTCCCAGAGCAGCAGGCGCTGACGTCGCCCGTCGAACGTCCGGCGAACCTCTGTTTCGGAAGCCCCGCACGGGGCTTCTTTTTTTGCGGCCGGGCTTTTCTCTGTGCCTCGGTGCGCGTCGCCCTTACGCTTCAGAAAAAAGGAGCGTTCTTTATGGGAAACTTTGAAAAGGCCCATGCCTTCACCGCCCGCTGGGAAGGCGGACTGGCGGAGCATCCCGCCGATCCGGGCGGCGTGACGAAGTACGGCGTCAGTCTGCGCTTTCTGCGGGGGCAGTCCGACGGCGATGTGGACGGCGACGGAGACATCGATGCCGACGATGTCCGCGCCCTGACGCCGGAAGAGGCGGCGTGCTTCATGCGCCGTGAGTTCTGGGAACCGCTGAAGCTGGATGAACTCGGCCCGCACTGCGCCTCGGCGCTGTACGATACCGCGGTGAACATGGGCCCGGCCTGTGCCCGAAAACTGGCGCAGAAGGCGCTCGGGCTGCGTCAGGACGGCGTGTGGGGTCCGGTGACCTGGTCGGCCCTGTGCGTTTGCGACGACAGAAAAACGGCGCTGGCCATCTGCCATCTGCGCCGCGCCCGCTATCACGAACTGGCGGAGGGCAGACCGGAGCTTCGCGCCTTTCTGCGCGGCTGGCTGCGGCGTGTGGATTCGCTGGAAAAGAGCATTGAGGAGAGCCGCTGAGACTCGGCGGCACGACGAAGGCCCCGCCGCGGGCCGAAGGAGCGGACATGAACGAAAAAGAAAAAATCACGGGTGAGGGCGTGCGTTTTGAACGCATCCGGCGCATCACCGGTTATCTGGTGGGCACGACCGACCGCTTCAACAATGCCAAGCGTGCCGAGGAGCGCGACCGCGTGAAGCACTGCACGCTGTCCTCCCCCGGCGCAGGGGCCGTCTGAAATCACGGGGGGAGAAGGGGGGCTGCTTTGCCCCCCGTTCTTCATTCCCTGTCCCTATATCTCCTTCACGTCGTCCCGATCTGGAGTTCGGCGTTTTTTTAACACAAAAAGGCCGCCCTTTTTCGGGGCGGCCTTCTGGTTTGCGTTCAGGCGGCCGTTACGGCTTGACGGCTCTCGTGGCGATGAACGAGGGGCAGAAGCGGTCGAGCAGACGCTCGCCGCCGAAGGTGTCCTCGTAGAAGCCGGTGATCACGAAGCCCGCGGCGATCTGGCCCTGAATCTGTTCTTCCAGGGAATGACCGAATTCCACGGCGCCGTTCTTGCTTTCCAGCTCCTCTTCACTCAGGTAGTCGAGGTCGGAGTAGGGCAGGGGATATTTCACCTGCAGTACGCCCTGCTTTTCCAGTTCCTCATCGAACATGTAGAACACCGGATTCATGAAGCCGCTCATGAGCACGCCGCCCTTCGCGAGAACGCGGAAGGCCTCGTTCCACACCGGCTGCACGTGGGGAATGAACACGTTGGAGACCGGGTGCACGATGACGTCGAAGCTTTCGGACTCGAACATGGAAAGATCGGTCATGCTGGCGCGCACGGTACGCAGCTCAAGGTTTTCGCGCCGGGCCACGGAGCGGTCCTGTTCAAGCTGGGCTTCGGCGAGGTCGAGCACGGTGACGTCCGCGCCCGCCGCGGCCAGAATCGGTCCCTGCTGGCCGCCGCCGGAAGCGAGACACAGCACGCGCTTGCCCTTGATCGGCGGGAACCACGCGGCGGGAACGGGCTTCTGTGCGGTGAGCACGATGCACCAGTTGCCGTGGCGGGCGTTGTCGATGACTTCCTCGTCCACGGGAACGGTCCACGGGTGCTTCTGCCGGACCTTTTCTTCCCAGTTTTTATTGTTCCGGGCGATGATATCCATAGCTTCTGCTCTCCTTCGATGAGTTTATCCGGCAGGAAAGAGACCGCAGAACGTACGGCGCTCAGGCCGTTTTCGTGGTGCGGTCGCAGGCCCGCAGGCGTTCAGCGTAACCTGGCGCTGCAGCCCGGGGCGCTATGCCCTTTCGATCATCAGGCGTCCTGCTTTTTCTTGCCGAAGTGAAGAATGTGCCCCATTTTTTCCTGTTTGGTGCGCATATAGTGTTCGTTGGTGGCGCAAAGTCCTATTTCCAGAGGAACGCGCTCCGTAATTTCGATGCCGTAGCCTTCCAGACCCACGATCTTGCGCGGATTGTTGGTCATGAGGCGCAGGCGGCTGATGCCCAGATCGCGCAGAATCTGCGCGCCCGCGCCGTAGTCGCGCAGGTCGGGGGCGAAGCCGAGCTTGATGTTGGCTTCCACGGTGTCGTAGCCCTGTTCCTGCAGGGCGTAGGCGCGGATCTTGTTGGCGAGGCCTATGCCGCGTCCTTCCTGCCGCATGTAGAGCAGCGCGCCGCGTCCTTCCTTTTCGATCTGCATGAGGGCGGCGGCGAGCTGATTGCCGCAGTCGCAGCGCAGGGAGCCGAAGGCGTCGCCGGTGAGGCATTCGCTGTGCACGCGCACGAGCACGGGGGAGGGATCGATGCGTTCATCCACGTCGCCCTTCACCAGCGCGATGTGGGTGTCGGAAGAGGCGTCGCTTTCGTAGGCGATGATGCGGAACGTGCCGTACTTGGTGGGCATTTTTGCCTCGGACACGCGCCGCACGGCCAGCCTGCCGTAGCGGATGTGGTAGCGGATGATATCGCGAATGGCGGCAATGTGCAGTCCGTGTGCCTCGGCAAAGGCTTCGATGTCGTCCATGCGGGCCACGGAACCGTCTTCCTTCAGGATTTCGCAGATGGCCGCCGCGGGGCGCAGACCGGCGAAGGTGGCGAGATCGGTACCGGCTTCGGCGATGCCCACGCGGGTGAGCACGCCGCCCTTTCTGGCGCGCAGGGGAAAGACGTGACCGGGCGTGACGATGTCGTCGGGACCGGCGTTTTCGGCGGTGGCGGCATGAATGGTGGTGGCGCGGTCGGCGGCGGATATGCCGGTGGTGACGCCTTCGCGCGCTTCGATGGAGACGGTGAAGGCCGGGCCGTGCGACTGGCCGCTGGAGGGCATGAGCGGCAGATGCAGCTTGTCGGCCATGTCCGGCGAGAGCGCGAGGCAGACCAGACCGCAGGCGTGACGCGCCATGAAGTTGACGGCTTCGGCGTCGACGTGTTCGGCGGCCATGACGAGATGGCCGCTGCATTCGCGGTCATCGTCGTCCACGACTATGATCATGCGGCCGTGTCTGATGTCGTCGACGGCCTGTTCGATGGAGCAAAGAGAAGATAGCTGACGCATGACAAACTCCCTGGAGATGTCCACATCAGGGCCGCAAAAGGCGCTAGGAGAGAGGAGAGTGCTTCAGTGGACTGAGGCGAAAGATCCGTTCTCTTTCTTCCGGACTGTTACCGTCGGCCCCGGATTTGCACCGGATCTGCGCTTTTCCCTTGAAAACGCGCCCGCGGGCTGCCCCGAAGGGTTCACCGCCGGTGGGGACTTGCACCCCGCCCTGAGATTTTCTCCGTATTTTTAATGTACCTGCGTGCACTGTCAAGGGGCGGGGGAACTTTTTCCGTATTCCGGGCAGGTTAGGCGCGGGAGGATGGGGAAAAGAGGGGAATTTTCGCATGATGGCGGGGCGATGAGCGGGGAAGAGGGCGGGGAAGGCGGGAGGAGCGCCGGAGAGAAGATGCGGGAGAGACATGAGCGCGGGGCGGACGGGGAATGCCGGATACGGGGAAACGCGGACGCGAGGGACATGAAGGGGGAGGGCGGGAGAAGGAGGCCGGACGCGTGGCGTCGGAGATACGGAAAACGTATCGGGGGGCGGGTGTGGCGGATGTTTGTTTCCCCTGCGGCAGGTGAGAAGGGGCTTTTCGGGGATGAGCATGTGCCTTGTTGCAGGGGGAAGGAGCCATGGGGGAGCTTCGGCGCGCGGAAGAGGGCCCGGCCTGACGGGAAGGGGCAGGCGGACGGGAAAGGCACGTCGCCCGCCTCCCCCTGCCTAAAGCTCTTCAGGCCGGTCCGAAAGGCGGAAAGCTGAAAGACTCGGCATGATTGCCTCGCTTCCGGCCGCGACGAGGCAACGGAAAAAAGACTTGCGGAGGCGGAGAATTTCGGGTATAAAGCTACCTCAAATTACAAGCGACGTATGCGGTGCGGAACAGAGAGGGCGACACGGCCCGTTGAAGAAGGCTTTTTCTTCTTTTTTTGCCGCACGACACAGGTAAATCTCTCCTTACGGGGAGTTTAGATAAAGGGCAGTTGAGCTGCCTCTTCTAAAAGAAGCCCGGAAGCTAGCGCCGGGCTTCTTCCATAAGGAAAGAAGGCCGCCGGGCACAACGTTGCCGGATCATGCGGACGCGAGGCGCTTTTTGAAGAGAGGCGCCGGTTCCGCGAAGTCGGGCGTCTGCCGCGGCGGATCTCTGCCGGGCCATCTGCGCGTTCGTTTCGCAGGGCGCGTCCGGAAAAAGACGATACCCGACGTTGTTTTCGGAAGGCGCATGCGCTGCAGGGGCGGCCGTATCGGGCCCCGACGCGTTGCGGCATCTTTTTGGAAGGTCGCGTGTCCTGCCGAAACACGTCATCATACGCCGGCGTTCTTTTTGAGAGAAAAGGCGGGAGAAGCCTTTTCTTCATGCATCAGGAGGTTCTATGGTTCCTATTTTTTCCGCGACGGCCTCGGAGCTGGGGGAAGCCTCGGCGCTTGCCGAACTTCAGCTTCTGCCCGATCAGGAGCTGATGAGTCTCTGGGAGCAGACGCAGTTTGCCGTGGCGGCCATTGAAGGAAACGGCGGCAGTGCCAGAACCGCCCGCACCTACGAGTTCGCCGTGCTTCTGGAAATGCAGAGACGGCAGGTTTCCCGTCCCGCCCGGGAGCTTTTCGGCCACGGCGGTCATCTTCCCGTGCCCGAAGGCAGCGTTGCCCCGCGCATGATGGTGGTCAAGGTCTGAAGTTCAGGAGCCGGACGTTTCGGAAGATTTTCCGACGATCCGGCATTTTTTTCGCGGCGGGCAGCCCGCCGCAGGCATCGCTTCTGCGTGTATGCCCCGCCGGGCCGCGCAGAGGCTTTTTTTTTTGCGAAAGGCAATCTTCCCCGGCATGTTGAAGAAACGACGTCGTTTTCCGCCCTCGCGCTGCCGCATGACGGCATGACAGAGGGAAAAGACGGATGACAGGCTCGTCGCGCCTGCAAAAGGGCGTGGCGTCATTCTATGTGGGGATTTTGCGGATCGTCTTCTTCTTGTGGAGAACGGCTTTCTGCAAAAGAGACATACGGCAGAAAGCATACGAGGGAGGACCGCCGCGGAAAGCCTCCGGCGGAAGGCGCACGGCGTACGGCGGAAAGCGCGATGAAGACGCGCATGCCGGACAATCTCAACGGCCTGCGATTCTGAAAGCGGGGAACAGGTTCCGGCAGCGGGGAGGAGACGGCCCGGCGCAGGGGAAGGGCCGGAAGAAGCATCGCCCCCCTCTGGCGGAATCCGACCGGCATCCGGGGGTATGCGCCGATGGCGGGAGTATGAAAAAAGAAGCCCGGGAGCGCGCACGTTTGGGGTAGGAACGTCTGAACGTGCGGTCCCGGGCCGGGGCGACTCTGCCTGCTCTTCGGCGGAGTCTGCGGCGGAAGGCTCCTGCAAGGCATCTGTCCGGTTCTGAGGCCGGAGCCTTCCGCTCCCCAACGACGCCTCAGGAGCGGGCGTCGGAAAAAAATTCTTTCATCAAAAGGCGGCAGCTTTTCCCGAACCGGCGCTGCGGAGCGTTTGCGCCGAATGGGCGGACGCATTTCCGTGACCGGCGTTTCGGCCCCGGGGCGGCCCGAAACAGGCGAACGATTCCGGCGTCACTCGTCCCCGGCCCATCTCCGGGCGCGGCCTTTGGCAGGCGCGTGAGCGGCATCTTTGCCCGCGCTCCCGCGTTTTCGTATCGCCTCGTATCCGCCTTGCACGCGTCCACGACCCGCGCAGCCTCTTACGGCCGCGTCACACACGCCCCCGCGTAATCCCCGCACGGCTCGCCCACACGCGTCCCGCACGCTCTCACACGGATGCCTCACGATCCGCCCCGCGAGGCCGCCTTTTCTCCCCGCCGGTCCGCCCCTCTTCGCACAGGAGCAGGACCCCGCGGCCCGGCATCGGGCCGCAGCACGCCCGGCCAGTCCGGCTTCCCTTTCCGCCGCTTCGCGTCGTCGTTTCCTGCTCCTTGCGCTCGAGCGGGGCACGGAATGCGGTTCAACGGCGGGATCGCGCGGAAAGCCGCAGGCAAGGCGCGTCATGCGCCGTATGTCGGCGTTTCGGAAAAGCGCAACCGGCAGACGGCGGGTCTTTCTCCGTGTCGGGCCGGGGAAAGACCTGCCGCGTCTGCAGAAAAAGGCTCTGCAGAAAAGGACGACTACGCCTCGCTTTCCGCGGCAGGATGTCTCTTTTCCCAGAGGCGCATATCCTTCATTTTCTTGCGGCGGCCGCGCTGAATGCTCTTGCACACCAGCGGGGTGTCGCTCTTGAGTCCCCATTTTCTGCGATAGGAGTCGGCGTCGAGGCCGTGGTGGGCCAGATGCTTTCTGGTGATGAGCTTGAAGGTTTTGCCGCACTCAAGGCAGGTGATGCTCTTTTCCTTGATGGACTTGGACGGCTCGGGCAGAACGATTTCCTCGGCCTCTTCGGCGGGAGCGTCGTTTTCCAGGTTCCGCAGGCTGGCGTTCAGCGCGCGGATCATGGCGATCATTTCCTCTTCCTGCATGACGCGAACCGAGGACTGGGCCTTCACAAGTTCTATGGCCTGTTTCAGATAGTCATCCATACTGGGGATCCTCCCGTATTCGTGTTGTATCCTTCAGAGGGAGCGGCAGCCGTCCCCCGCGTTTTTCAATGGGCGATCCGGCGGAGAGAAGTCCGGATCGCCCGCTCCGGATTCCGTGTCCCTGTCCGCAGGGCACGGCGCGGGACTAACAAGAAGTCCCGTCTACTGTCGGGCCAGTCCGCACCGTTCGGCGCCGTTCTTTCTGATCCAGACGTCGAAGAGCAGGTGCGAAACGAAGATGGCCGTAAACATGGAAGCCAGAATGCCGAGCGCCAGCGTGACGGCAAAGCCCCTCACGGGACCCGTGCCGAACTGGTACAGGACGGCGGCTGTAAGCAGCGTGGTGAGATTGGAGTCGAGAATGGAACTCTGCGCTTCGCGGAAGCCCGCGGCTATGGCGTTTGCCATGGCGAGCCCGCGGCCGGTTTCCTCGCGTATGCGCTCGAAGATGAGCACGTTGGCGTCCACCGACATGCCTATGGTGAGCACGACGCCCGCAATGCCCGGCAGGGTGAGCGTGGCGCCGAACAGACCGAGTCCGGCAAAGAGCAGGCTGATGGTGAAAACAAGCATGGTGTTGGCCAGAAGACCCGCCATGCCGTAGCAGACCTGCATGATGACCATGACGCCGAGAGAACCCACGGCGCCCGCCACAAGGCCCGCACGGATGGAATCCGCGCCGAGCGAGGGGCCGACCGTGCGCTCCTCGAGCACGGAAACCTTGGCCGGAAGCGATCCGGAACGCAGCACCACGGCGAGATCCTGCGCCTCTTCGGTGGTGAATGAGCCGGTGATGCTGGCCTTGCCGCCGCTGATCTTCTGCTGGATCACGGGCGCGCTCTGAACGGTGCCGTCGAGCACGATGGCGAACTGCTGATGCAGCAGCTCTTCCGTTACGCGTTCGAACTGATCCGCGCCTCTCGCGCTGAACTGAATGGAAACGCATGGCTGATTGCGCTCGTCGAAGGCGGGGCGCGCGTCGACGATGTCCTGACCGGAAAGCAGGGGGGCCTTGTCGAGGACGAGTCCGTTTGAGAGGTCGTGGTCAGCGGCAGCCGCCCGTGAGCGCGCGCCCGTGGCCAGAGGATACCACGCCGTGCCCGCGGGCATGATGGCCCCCGGGACGACGTCGTAACGTACGCGGTGGAAGGTGAGCTGCGCCGTGCGTCCTATGAGCTGAAGGGCGCGTGCGGTGTCGGTGATGCCGGGCAGCTGTATCTGGATCTGGTCGTCGCCCTGACGGCGTATGTCGGGCTCGGCCACGCCGAAGGCGTCGATGCGTCCGCGAAGCGTGCGGATGGTCTGATCCATGATGCGCTCGCGGAGCTGTTTTTCCCATTCGGGGCGAAACGTGACGAGAATTTTTTCCCCGGCCCCGGACGAGATGACAGAACCGTCTGCCATCTGTCCGAAGCGGTCGCGCAGCAGGTTGGAGAGTTGTTCGATTCCCTCGTGTTTGAGCGGCACGAATTCCAGCGTTCGACCATCGGCATGACGGAGGAGGCGGGTCCTTATTCCCGCATCGTTGGCGCTGGAACGGATATCCTGCCCCATCAGGGACAAAGATTGGGAAACAGCCTGATCGATGTCTGCACCGAGTGTGAGGTGTATGCCGCCCCGCAGGTCAAGCCCGAGATGAATGGGCGAAGGCAGCCACGGCGCGGCCTGGCGCAGAGATGGAAAAAAATTGACGGAAATGCAGGCGGCACACAGTATGGCCGCCAGAACGGTGACGCAGGAGCGCCAGCGCAGGGAAGACATGAAGATTCCTCACGGGGGAGCGTTCGCATGAACGCGGGGCGACACGACTTTTCGGCAACGCGGCCGCCCCCGGGCATGTCAATGTCCGGTACGACGGGATCGCGGAACGCGGTATCCGGATCGCAGATGTCCTGTCATGGGAGAACGCTCGAAACGCAGATGCAGACAATACGACTGTTCAGACGCACAGGGCGGAAGAACAGAGCCGGGGCCGCAGATCAGACGTTCCGGAAGGAGGGAGGAGCAAGCGAGAACCAGTGTATGAGACCGTGGGATTCCGGCGGCCAGGAGCGCAGTTCAAAGTGCTCTTCCGCGCAGAGAAAGAAGTCGGGCAGCGGAGGCACCACGGGCAGCACGGCAGGGGCATCGCCTCCGTCGCAGCCGGAGGAGAAGTTCTGCTGGCGCTTGCCGGGACTGCGCAGCGAGGAGCTGTCGGAATCGGCAAAGGTCTTGAGCTGGGATACGGGATTGCTGATGCCGCTGACCGCGAGCGTAAGGGAGGCGATGCGGAAGCTCTCCATCTCCTTCGTTTCGCTGGACTGACCCTTCAGCGGCCAGAAAAGGACGCAACAGATCATCAGGATCATGATCCTGATGCAGAAGGATGCTCTGTCGGTTGCGTCGTTCTTCATGTGTCAGCCTTTCGTCGATAGCTTGACTATGACGTCTTCCCCGCCTTTGTCAAGAGGCTGACGGTCAAAAGGAGGAAATTAGCGCCAGCCGCTGCACACGTCGACCCATCCCCTTGCGCCGGAACAGGTTTCGAGCTCTTCGCAGGAAAGTTCAATGCTGCTGTTTGAGCTTCCGCAGGCCGGAAACACGGTGGCGAAACGGCGCAGGGACTCGTCGAGATACACGTCCGCTTCCGGCGGAACGCCGAACGGGCACACCCCGCCCACCGCGTGGCCGGTGCGAGCCTCCACCTCTTCGGCAGGCACCATTTTGACCTTCTTCACGCCGAAGGCCTTCTTGAAGAGGGAACTGTCCACGCGGCTGTCGCCCGCGGTTACGAGAAGAATGGTGCGGTCGCCGTTCAGGAAGGAAAGGGTCTTGGCGATGCGGCAGGCCTCCGTGCCGAGGGCCAGCGCGGCGAGTTCCACCGTGGCGCTGGAAAGATCGTGTTCCTGCACGTCGCCGTCCTTGTTGAAAAGGCGAAGATGCGCCTTTGCGCGTTCAATGGACATGGCGGCCTCACATGGCGGAAAGCATGAACCAGGAACCGGCGATCACGAAGGCGTAGTACGCGGCTCCCGCCGCGCCGAGCAGGGCGGCGAGTCCGGCCAGGTTGGGCCAGAGGGGATTGCCGGAAAACGTGCGGCGGCTGCGCCACAGGCCCGTGCAGGTCACGCCCGCATAAAGCAGCGCGAGCAGAGGCCACACCAGAAACACCGTGGAGCCGTACCAGGTATGCACGTCGAGCACGGGGAAGATCAGGCGGCTGAACACGAGATGCCCCACGAGCGGCACGGACACGAAGAAGATCCAGAACGTGACGGTCAGCGAGAAGCCGCCGTGGAAAAGGCGCTTGATGAAGTTGTCGCGCGGGGCGCTGCCGTTGTTGCCGCCTGCGGCCTTGAACAGTTCTGCGGCGCGCTTGCCCGCGCCGCCGGATCGGATGGCCATGATGTCTCCTTCGCGCGGGATCAGTTCTGCCCGCGGATGATGTCCTGAATCTGGGGGGGAAGGTTGAGGTCGAGCTCTATGGCCTTGGAGGACAGCGTGCCGCTGCGGCTGTCGCTCTCAAGGGAGTACTGCGGGTCGTCCAGACTGCCTTCCAGTCGCACGGGCAGCGCGGCGCTGCCGGGCATCTGCACGGAGCCGGAGGCCTTGATGGTCTTGCCGGGCAGATCCAGCTCGCCCGAACCCGTCAGCGCGAGGCGCGGCGCGGAAAGGGTGAGCCTGTCCACGTTGAGCAGGCCGTTCTTCACCGCAAAGGACAGGAAGAGGCGGTCGAACTTGCGGGTGGGCAGAAGCGCTCCGGCGAGCGGAATGGTCTTGGGCAGAATGCTGAAGGAGGTTTCCACCTGGGAGGAGGTGAGCGAACCCTTGCCGTTCAGCGAGGGCAGCCCCCGCGACGTGGTGAACGAGAGCGAGGCGTTGATGGAACCGTTGCCCGTGATCAGCGGCTGATCGGTCAGCGTGCGGGAAATCTCACTGAGATTGGCCTGCGGCAGGCTGAAGTTCACGGAAAGGCGCGAGGAAAGCGGCGTGGTGGGCAGCATGACGGTCTTCATGGAGGCCGTCACCGGGCTGCCCGCGAGAATGCCCGAGAGCGGATTGAACTCGTATGAGCCGTTCTGACCGGTGAGGCGGGCGTGCACGTTTTCCATGTGCAGGCGGTTCCAGCGCACGTGTTCGGCGGAAAGCTGGAGATTCACGCGAGGCCAGAGGGTGAAGTCGCGGTTTTCGAGCTTCTTGGGCTGGTTTTTCTGCGAAACGCTCTTGTAGTCGTCGATGGTGAGATCGCCGAGCTTGAGCTCGCCGCTCAGGCCGAGCGGCACGGGCACAAGGGTGACGTTGCCGCTGAAGGTGAGGTCGTCCGCCTTGCCCTGAATGTTGGTCATGCGCATGCGGCCTTCGGACCAGCGCATTTCCGCGGCAAAGGCGCAGTCGCTGAAGATGCTGTGATCCACGAAGGGCAGCGGATGCCGGAGAATGGTGGCCAGCCTTTGAGGATCGCCTTCCATTTCCACCTTGAGCGTGGCGTCGCCGCGCACGGGATCGCGGTACATTCTGGCCAGGGAGTCCACGCTGCCCGACGCCGTGGCGTCGAGATCCGGCCCCTGGAAGTGCAGCTGCGAAAGCGTGAGCGCGTCGCTGTGAAAGTCGTATTCCAGCTCGCCGGACAGGGAGAGATATTCGCGGAACGACACGCCGCTGCCGGGGGTGAGCATGGCCTTTTCTATGGCGAAGGAGGCCTTGTCCTTGTCGAGCAGGGCGGAGCAGTTCAGTTCCACGCCCGCATGGAAGGCCGGCGCGGAACTGTCAAGATCGGTGTGCAGGTTGAAGCGGGTGGGCGTGCCGGGATGCACGTTGGAGGCCGTCAGCGTGACGGGCGAGAAGATCATGGTGGAGCCGTCGGGCTGAATGAGGCACACGCGTCCGCGCTGGATGCTGATGTTGTCCGGCGCGATGCGCAGCGAATGCAGAATGGTCTGAATGAGATCGTCGAAGTCCCGGCGGTGTTCCACGCTGGCGGGAATGCCGTCCAGATGTTCCCTGATCGGCTTTTTCAGCTTCAGGGTGAGATCCAGGTCGTCCACCGAGAAGTTCTTGACGCTGAACTTGCCGGTGAGCAGCGCATGCGAGGAAATCATCACCGACGCGCGGCTGAAGCTGAAGCGCAGCGAGCCGTCGGGGCTTTTCCACGAGCTTGCGCCGAGCTCAAGGCCGCGGTTCGGGAAGAGCGTGAGCTCCGGCGCCTTTTGCGAAACCAGCGGGGCTCCGGTGCTGTTTTCCACGTAGGCATTGAACCGGTCTATGACGATGTCGCTGTTGGTGGCCACGAGAGCGAACAGGCCGCCGCCCGCGACAAGAATAATGACGACAAGAGCGAGAAGTATTTTACGCAGCATCAGAGCATCCGGAAAACGGTTTATTCGGCAACACTATACGGAATCTTGCCGTGGGGCAAGCCCCGCCTTTCCCGTCCCCGGAGGGCGTACTGAAAAAATAAGTTGAAAATAAATTTCAATACTGATAAGGTCGTGTCATCGCTTCCGGATGATGGGGGCGGAAAGCGGCTTCACGGCCGCATCATAAAGAAAAAAGGCGACGGAATGTTCCGTTGCAGGAGGCATCATGCAGACGGCTGTAGTCATCGTCATACTGGCTCTGGCAGGAGCGTACCTGTTCACTCGTTTTCGGCGTTCCCTTTCCGGCGGCGGCTGCGGTTGCGGCTGCTCCGGCTCGAAGAAGGGCGGCTGTGCGGGCTGCGCGTCGGGCAGCTGCGCGCGTCCTCTCGAACCGTACCGAGCGCCGCAGAACGGGGCGGACAGACCCGCGGACTGAGCGCCACATCACTCTTTTTCCGGGAAAAGCAGGTTTTTCCGCAGGAAGTGAGCATGCGGCTCTTCCCTTTTTCAGAATCGGTCCTATGTTCTGAAAAAAAGGAGTGCATTCCATGAATACGCTGACCCCCCGGCAGATCGTTGCCGAGCTCGACAAATATATCATAGGACAGGAACAGGCCAAGCGCATGGTGGCCGTGGCGGTGCGCAACCGCTGGCGGCGTCAGCAGCTCGATCCTGCGCTGCGTGACGAAATTGCGCCCAAGAACATCATTCTCATGGGCCCCACCGGCGTGGGCAAGACCGAAATCGCCCGCAGACTGGCCAAGCTCACCGGCGCGCCCTTCATCAAGGTGGAAGCCACCAAGTACACCGAGGTCGGCTATGTCGGTCGCGACGTGGAATCCATGATCCGCGACCTCATGGAAATCGGCATCAAGCTCGTGCGCGACGAAGAGGGCCGCAAGGTCTCCGCCAAGGCCGAGGCGCAGGCCGAGGAACGCCTGCTCGATCTGCTTCTGCCCGGCAGCGGCATGGATTCCAGCCGCGAGGCCACCCGTGAAAAGCTCCGCAATCTCTGGAAGCTCGGCCATCTTGACGACCATGAAGTGGAAGTCGAAGTCACCGAGCAGGCCCCGCAGATGGATATGTTCGCCATGCCCGGCATGGATAATTCCCTGGGCAGCCAGATGAAGAACATGATGAGCCGCTTCATGCCGCCCAAAACCCAGAAGAAGCGCATGAAGACCCGCGCCGCCTACGACATTCTCGTGCAGCAGGCCCGCGACTCCATGCTCGACGAGGAACGCATCGTCGACATCGCCCGCGAACGCGTGGAGCAGAGCGGCATCGTCTTCATCGACGAAATCGACAAGATCGCCAGCTCCGCCGCTCAGCAGCGCTCTTCCGACATTTCCCGCGAGGGCGTTCAGCGCGACCTGCTCCCCGTGGTGGAAGGCTGCGTCGTGAACACCAAGTACGGCATGATCCATACCGATCACATTCTCTTCATTGCTGCCGGCGCCTTCCACTTCAGCAAGCCTTCGGATCTCATTCCCGAACTTCAGGGCCGCTTCCCCCTGCGCGTGGAACTGCAGGCTCTCGGCAGTCAGGAATTCTACCGCATCCTTACCGAGCCGCACAACTCGCTCCAGAAGCAGTACAACGCGCTCCTCTCCACGGAAAACGTGACTCTGCATTTCTCCGAAGAGGGCCTGCGCGAAATAGCCGCCTTTGCGGAACAGACCAACACCAGAACTGAAAACATTGGTGCCCGCAGGCTCTACACCATTCTGGAAAAGATCCTCGCCGACATCTCCTTCGAGGCTCCCGACCGCGCCGGTCAGCACATCGTCATCGACAAGGCGTACGTCAACGAACACCTCGCCGACGTCAAGAACGACGTCGACCTCCAGCAGTTCATCCTGTAAACCTTTCCCGTTT
>JAHZEL010000005.1:38163-63068 GCA_019421865.1 Desulfovibrionaceae bacterium
TTCCTCCTCCTCGCGCCGCCGAAGCCGCCCGCTCCGGCGGCGCTTTTTGTCGGAAAAGCGGGGAAAGCAACGGGGCGTACCCGCCCGGGGGAAAATTGCTTTGCTTCCGCATGCATTCGGGCGTTCAGGGCCGTGTCTCACTGCGCCGCAGCGGGGATGTTTTCTCCAGAACTTCCGTGTTGTGGGAGAGCCGTGCGGCAGCGGGGCGTCGGCTTATGCGTTCGAGCTGTTTTTCAGACGCGTTTCTCTGTCTCCGCAGCCTTGAAGCGTGTCTTCAATGATGCGCGCATAAAGGAGAAAACCGTCTTCGTCCTGCTGCGGATAGGCAACATGAAGCTGTCGGGCCACGTCGATCGCCGCGTCGTGGAAAAGCGCGCAGGCCTCATGAACGGCGCTGCGTATATGCTCGAAGGAAGCGTCGCTGTAGATGCCGCAATAGCGCCGGTACAGCGCTTCGGGCAGGCAGTCTTTGAAAAAGCGGTTCAACTTGCCGCTGGAGCTCGCAAAGCCCGTGCGGAAGCCGATGTGCCAGCACAGCATCTGCTCCAGCATGGGGCGGGAAAGGCTGTGATACGTGGTCATGACAAAGGGCAGCTCCCCTCTGGCCAGCCCCTTCGTCACATCGCACAGGCTCCAGAAAAATTCGTTGCAGCAGCCCCGGAACATGGCTTCCGAAGGCTTTTTGATGTGGAAGTCCTCATCGCTGGGAAGCGGCATGTCCGGCAGGCAGCCCACCTTGTCCAGCAGCGGCAGAAAGAGCCTGTTGCGCGTGCATCCCTTCCGCATGTGCTCTGTTGTTTCCACGCCGATGTCGATCCGGTTTCCGTCCTCGAACAGCAGCAGCCACGAGTACAGCTCCTGAAAGCCGCTGCGCAGCCCGAAGCGGTCTCCGTAGCCGAAAAAGCTGTCCTGTTCCTGCATGAGAATGATTCGCCCCCACGGCGCAACCCAGCTCATATCCGTGCGGAAACTCTCTGTTTCCGTAACCACGAACATGACGTCGAAGTCCCGGTAGATGTCTTTGGGAACCCGTGGATTCGTGCGCGATCCCTTCAGATACGCGGCAAGAATTCTGGCATCCGCCTTCGCCGTGTCCAGAATCAGGTTCATAATGGTCTTCTCGTCGCGCATATCCCCTCCTGCAGTGTCTCGCCCGCTCAAAAAAGCAGGTCTGAATCTTTCAACGCATCCCCCTTCATGCCCGCCCTGTCAAGCTGCGCGGGGAAAGGCGGGAAAGGCAGCGGGGCGTCGCCCCGTACCCCGCCCGGGGGAAATGATTTCCCCCGGACCCCCTCGGTTCCGCTTCGCGGGAAGGGGTGGTTTACCGGGCGGGATTCCGGCTTCCCCGGCCGTTCTTCTGCAGGCTTTGTCATGCGGACGTGTCCTATCGGACCCGCCCGCGGTGGCCGACCGTTGTCCGGCATGCCGGACAACGGGAATAAGGAAGGGATTACAAGAGAGGGAGAGAAGAGGGAGATGAGGCCGGGCAGAAAGCTTACGGCTTTGAAGAGAGGAGAAAAGAGAGGCAGATGCGGGCTGTTGCCGCAGAAGAAGGGGGGCTTTGTGAAGATTGAGGGGAAATTCCCCCCTAATTAAAAGTTTTAGGAAAGGGGATGGGGGTGCGGGGGAAGGGGGAAAGCCCTTTTTCAAAAGGGGTTCCCCCTTCCCCCGCGTCACAAATCTTCCTATTCCATGGCGGAATCAAGAATGAAGCTGCGGGCTTCGACCTTGTTGCGGGCCATGCCGTTTTCGATGAGGAAGGTCATATCGCTGTCGATGCTTTTGACATCGTTTTCATTGAGGCGCTTGTTGTAGTGGGACCAGGCGTAGAGGCGTTCGGCGTCGGCTTCGGAGATGCCCTGTTCCTTGGCGCCGAGGGCGATGGCTTCCTTATGGTTGGCCATGATCCAGTCATAGGCTTCGTCCTGGGTTTCCACGACGAGCTTGAGCAGTTCCGGCTGTTCTTCGATGAACTTCTTGCTGGCGCACATGGCGAGAATGGGGGTCACGAGTCCGGAGGCGGTGGAGATGATGGGCTTGCCCGCCTGTTCGGCCTTGACCAGAGCGCCGGCGGCAATGAGGGCGGCGTCCACCTTGCCTGCCATGAGGGCGGAGAAGCCCTGCGGGATGCCCATCTGGACGAACTTCACGTCGTTGATGGTCATGCCTTCTTTGGCGAGGCCGGCCACGAGAAGCTGATGGAGCACGGTACCCTTGGGTCCGGCGATGGTTTTACCGCGCAGGTCGGCGAAGGTTTTCGCGCCGTTTTCCTGACCGACGAGAGCGAACACGTCGGTGGGGCGGGAGGCCCCGGCCACGATGATGACGGGGTTGCCTTCGGCGTTGGCCATCTGCACCGAGGTGGTATTGATCACGCCGCCCACGTCGAGGTCGCCTGAGGCCATGGCGGTGGCCTGCTGGGCGCCGGAGTCTATTTCATGCCATTTGACCTTGATGCCCTTGGGTTCCAGCTTCTTTTCCAGGAGCTGCTTTTCCTTCATGACGATCATCTGAAGGTTGAACGGCGATTTGACGTAGCTGATGTTGAGAGCGCCTTCTTCGGCGAAGGCAGGCGCGGCGAAAAGGGAAAGGGACAGGGCCAGCAGAAGGGATTTGGGCATCTTCATAATAATTATAACTCCTTAGTATTCAGATGCGTAAGAATGTTGCGGCGGATGAAGTCCCGCCGTTCGGGGCCTGAGTCTTCGGTCAGATCGAAGCTTTCCGAAATGACGCCGTGTTCCATGACGCAGAGACGGCTTCCCACGCGCAGGGCTTCTTCCATGTCGTGGGTGACGAAGAGGCACAGCGAGCGGGCCATGAGCTTTTTCAGCATGGTCTGGAGTCGTTCTCTTGTAATGGCGTCGAGGGAGGCGAAAGGTTCGTCCATGAGCAGGATGCGCGGCGAACGCAGCAGGGCGCGCGCCACGCCCACGCGCTGGGCCATGCCGCCGGAAAGTTCACGGGGCATGGCGGAAAGAAGATCGGGAGAAAGTTCCACCATGGCGAGGGCCTGCTTCATGCGGACGAGGGCGTCCGGGCAGTCGGAGGGCAGGGCGAGACGGAGATTTTCGCCCGTGGTGAGCCACGGCAGCAGCCGGGGATCCTGAAAGACCATCGCGCATTCGGCAGGGCCTGCGGATACGGTTCCGGCATCGGGGCATTCCAGTCCGGCGGTGATGCGCAGCAGCGTGGATTTGCCGCAGCCCGAAGCGCCGAGCAGGCAGGTGATGCCCTGAGAAGCCAGCGTAAGATCGGTTCCGCACAGCACTTCCCGCCGTCCGAAGCTTTTGCGTATGCCTTCAAGCAGGCGAACGCCCGCGCCGTTGGAAGAAAGAGTCGGGTTCATGCGGCAAGCTCGGGAAAGCGGCGCTTCAGAAGCGCTGAGGAAACGGTGGAAAAGGCGGCGTCCAGCGCCCAGCCCATGAAGCCGATCACCAGAATGCCCACAATGACTTCATCGGCGCGCTGCATCTGTTCGGCGTCCATGATCATGTAGCCGAGGCCGCTGCTTGCCGCAATGAGTTCCGCGGCAATGAGCGCCCGCCAGCTGTAGCCGAAGCTCAGCCGCAGCCCCGTGATGATCGAAGGCGTGGCCGCGGGCAGAAGAAAGAACAGCACCACCCGCGCGCGGGAAAGATGAAGGCTGGCCGCAAGCTCGCGGAACGAGGCGTCCAGACGGCTCAGGCCGTCCCGCGTGTTCAGATACACGGGAAAGAACGAGGCCAGAACAATGACGGCGATCTGCGTGGCGTCGCCTATGCCGAGCCACAGAATCAGAAGCGGCGTCAGCGCAAGCGGCGGCGTCATGCGCATGAAGGAAAGGGAGCCTTGAAAAAGTTCGTCCAGAATCTTCCATCGATACAGCATGGCCGCCGTAAGAAACGCCAGCGCCACGCTCAGGCTGAATCCCGCCGCAATGCGCATCAGCGACGCGCCTATGTGGCCTGCCAGAGCTCCGCTTCGGATCATGGACAGCCCCGTTTCCAGCACTCTTCCCGGCCCCGGCAGCAGATACGGCGATACCATGCCGGAAGCCGTCGCCCCCTGCCACACAAGAAGAACCAGAATCGGAAGAAACAAGGACTTTATTATGCGCATGGCCGACATACTAGTCCGCGGCGCAGCTTCTGTCCATGCTGTGAAAAATGCGCTTTTCTCGCGGAAAGGCGGGACGTGCGGGGCGGGGAGGAGATGAGGGAAAAGAGGGGCGGGAAAGAGCGGGAAAGGCGGAAGAAGGCAAGGTGGGGGGGAAGGGAAAACGGGAAAGGTACAGGAACAGTTACGGACATCGGGGGGGGGCCCTGACCCCGCCGGGGGGAATGATTCCCCGACAGGTCGGGACAAGCCCCCCGAACCCCCTCGATTGCAGCGCGAACGGGAGTACGGACGCGGGGCGGGGATCTTCGTATGGCGTCAGGGGTGGGGCGGGCGATGTTGTGCGGAAGCCGGAAGCGCAGGCGGAAACTTTCCAGACTGCCGCGTCTGTGCAGGTATGTCCCGTCGGCCCCACCTGCGATGGCCGACCTCTGCTTCAGCTTCGCGGCATCATCGGGATAAAGGAAGGATTTTCAGAATATTAATAAAAAAGTCCGTCCGCCGGTTCCGCGTATGGGGCGAAGTGTCGGTCGGACGGGCTTTCATGGATGGACGTTTTTTGTGGGGAGATCGGAGGGGGGGGGATGTGCAGGGCCGTGCGCTTTTCGCATGCAGCCTCCATTTGCTTGCGGCGTTAAGCGCTGTTTTGTCGTGCAAGCCCTGCGCTCGTACAGCGTGTCCCGCACCGACGAGCCTCCGCGCCCCTCCCTGCGCCTTAGAATGTCACGCGCAGGCCCAGCATGAACTGATGGACGTAGTTGTCCTTGGACTTCAGACTGACGTTGTCGGCCAGGTGAACGGCGCTGCCGTTGTCCATCATGAGGAAGCGGTAGCCGAGGTCGGCGGCGATGTTGTCGGTGAAGGCGTAGGAAACGCCGAGGCCCACCTGTCCGGCGAACACGGTGTCGGTGTCGCTGTTCGAGCCGAGAAGGTCGGCGGCGATCTTCGTGTGATCGACGTGTCCTTCGGTCTTGAGGAAGGCCATGCCGAGACCGGCGCCGAGGTAGGGCGTAAGTCCGTTCCATTCGGTGATGTCCCAGTACACGTTAGCCAGCAGGGTCTGGAAGCCCGTCTTGGCGTGAACGCTGTGGCCCGAGTCGCCGGAGCTTCTGGAAATGTTGCCGTAGGCGCCGTATTCGAGTTCGGCGCGCACGGGAACGTCGAAGCAGGGCGCGAAGTCATAGCCCACGGCCAGAGCGCCGCCCGCGCGGGTGCCGCTCTTGGAGCCGGAACCGGACACGTCGTTGCCGGAGAATTCGCCCTTGGAGTGCTGAACGTTGAGCACGAACTTGGGCGCGATGTAGACGCCGACAAGATCGGCGGCGCGGGCCGGAGCCGGGAGCATGAGGCAGGCCGCCATGAGAAGCATACCGAGTTTCCTGATCATGAGATTTCTCCTTGCTGAAGGTGAAGGCTCATCCGGACGCATGGTCCGGGATTTCCGGCCGGAGCCGGAGCCGCGGCAGAGGCTGTCGGCAGGACGCGGGACTGTCTGTTTCCGTGGGGATGCGGGGACTGCGCCTTGCGGCGGGAGGGGAAAGGCGTCTCTGCCGACGAGCCTGGAACACGCCTCCGTTATAGCCCGGCAGGGGAGAGTATCCATGATTATCATGGCGGCGCGGCAAAAGAAGAAAGCCGCCCTCCCGCGGGGGAAGGCGGCTTTGCGAAAGATCGGAAGGAAAGATGATTACTTGGCGACCGGGATTTCGGTGGCCTTTTCCTCGGCGGCGATTTCTTCCGGTGTGCGGCGGCGCAGACGGAATTCATAGCCGAAGAGCAGGATGACGGAAATGAACAGGGGAATGAGGTAGTAGAGCACGCGGAACACGAGAATCGCGCCGAAGAGCAGCTTGGGCACGACGCCGTGAATGATGTGCATGAGCACAAGTTCCAGCACACCCACGCCGCCCGGCACATGAGTGAGCACGGCGGCTACCTGGGCGAGCAGGTAGTTGGGCAGAAAATCGGCGAAGGAAATGGCGCTGTGCGGGGGCAGCAGCACATAGAGACAGGCGGCGGCCACGAGAAGGTCGGCGCAGGCCACGGCGGTCTGGGCGAGGGCTATGGGCAGCGTGGGAAGGGCGAATTCCTTCTTGAAGATGCGCACGGCGCGTCCTCTGGCCCACCAGCAGACGAGCAGATACAGAATGCACAGACCGAGCAGCGCCGCGCCGAGCGTGCGGACCTGGGACTGGTCGATGCCGAGTTCCGGAGGCACGTGCACGTTGGCAAAGAGCAGAACGCCGCCCGCGAGTCCGAGCGCGCCGATCCAGAACGTGACGGCGAGCATGAGCACGAGCCGCACCACGTCGATGGGATGGAAGCCCCAGGCACTGTAGAGGCGGTAGCGCACGGTGGTGCCGCCGAGCAGCGCGCCGAGATTGTAGCTGATGGCGGACCCGGCAAAGGACACGAGACAGATTCTGGAGAAGGGCAGCTTGCGGTGGATGGCCTTTACGGCGAGCCAGTCGTAGCCCACGAGGATGATGTAGTTGAGTATGACCAGCAGAACCGCGAGCACGAGCTGGCGCTTTCTGATGTGGAAAATACTGTCGAGGATGTCTTCCATGCTGTAGCGCTTGAGCTTGTGGTAGAGAAGCATGCAGGCCAGCGCACAGATGAGAATAACGATAAGTTTCCCAAGAATCGGAAGATATTTTTTCATCGTCGGCAAAGCACACACCCGGAAGATACAGAGTCATGCCGCAAAGGCGGAAGTTTTTAGCGCCCCAACCATACCGGTATAGCGGAGTAAAGGCAAGGGGAGGAGAAACACAAAAATGGTCGTTGCGGGCGATAGGCGGCAGCGTAACGGAAATGATGCTGCGGGGCCTGACGAATGGAAAAAGTTTGTGAATGAGAACGGTTCAGGCACAAGTGAGCCGGGTTTCGGACAGGCCGGACGTTGACGCCTCCGCCTGCCGCAGTTAATTTGAAGAGAGGCGACGTATTTTTCAGGGAATGTCGACCGGCATTGCATAAAGGAGGTTCGGCATGACGGACGAAAGGGCGGAAGACGGAGCGCAGAACGCATCCGTGCTGACGCCGTGGCCCGAAACCGTGAAGCGGGGAAGGGGACGGCCGCGCAAGAGAAAGGAAGCGGAAGAGACCGGAGAGGAGCATTCCGCGGTGCTGGAAGCGCAGGCCGTGCTCGATGCTCCCGATGATGCCGGGGCGAAGAAGGAGAAGCCCACGGCGTTTCGTGCGGCGCGCCGCGCCCCTGCGGACAGTCTGCGCGCCGTTGCCGAGCGCTGGCTGGACGAGATTCTGGCGGTACGGGGCCTGTCACCGGCCACGGTGGACTCCTACCGGCAGGACATCGCCTCGCTCGCCTCGTTTCTTGAGGAGAGCGGCGGCGAGGATCTTACGGCGCGGCAGGCGCTTTCCGGGCTGGACGACGAGCAGCTTCTGCTTTTTGTGGTGTGGCTTCGCCGGCGCGGAGACGGCAAGCGCACGCTGGCGCGGCGCCTTTCGTGCCTGCGGGGCTTTTTCGGATGGTGTACGGAGCAGGGGCTCATGGACACCAATCCCGCCGGACTGCTGGACGGCCCCAAGCTCCCGCGCGTGCTGCCCAACGTGCTGAGCCGGGAGGAAGTGCTGCGTCTCATTCAGGCGCCGGACGGGCACAGTCGTCTCGGCCGCCGCGACCGCGCCATGCTGGAGCTCATGTATGCTTCGGGGCTGCGCGTTTCGGAGCTGGTGAATCTGCGGCCCCTGGATCTGGATCTTCAGCGCGGCGTGGTGCGGGTGTTCGGCAAGGGCCGCAAGGAGCGCCTTGTGCCCATGCACGCGCGGGCCGTGTCGGTGATGGAGGAGTATCTGAGCCATGTCCGGCCGGATTTCGCCCCGCAGGACAGCAGGGTCTTCCTGAACCGTTCGGGCATGGGACTCACGCGGCAGGCGGTGTGGAAGCTCATTCGCAAATACGCGCTGGAGGCCCGCATAGGCCGCGACATTTCGCCGCACACCATGCGGCACACCTTTGCCACGCATCTTCTGGAAGGCGGCGCGGATCTGCGTACCGTGCAGATGCTGCTCGGTCACAGTGACATTGCGGCCACGGAGCTTTATACTCATGTGCGCTCCGATGTGCTGGAAGATGTGTATCGTCGCTGCCATCCGCGCAACACCCCTCCGGGGGAAGAGGCAGAAGAGCATGCCGATTCTGCCGCATCTCCGGAAGAGGGCGCATCCTCCTGAAATATTGGCGGCACAAGGCCGCCCCGAGTCCGTTTGCCTTCCCGCGGAAGGCGCATACAGAAAGGAATGTCCGATGAACGCTACCGTCATCACCTGTCACGCCAATGCCGACAACGACGCGCTGGCCGCTCTGGTGGGCGCGCTTGCCCTGTATCCCGATGCCGTGCTGTTCTTTCCCGGCAGTCAGGAACGTCAGGTGCAGGAATTTTATGATGAAGTGGTGGAGGTCCTGTATCCCTGCGTGACGGCGCGCGATCTGGATACCATGGAAGTTTCGCGCCTCGTGGTGGTGGATACGCACCTTGCCGGCCGCGTGCCTCAGGTGAAAAAACTTCTGGAAAGAGGCGATCTCGACATTCATGTGTGGGATCATCATGCTCTGAGCGACGACGAAGGCGACGACAGACTGAAGGCTTCTTACTTCCGCCTGGAAAAGGCCGGGTCGGTGAGCGCCGTCATCGCGAGTGAAATCAGAAGCCGCGGCATTCCCCTCGGCTGCGAGCTTGCCACGTCGCTTGCGGCGGGCATTTACGGCGATACCGGTTCGCTGCTGTACAGTTCCACCACGCAGATGGACTTCGATGCGGCGTCATGGCTGTTTTCCCGCGGCGCGGATCTTGCCGTGGTAAGCCGCCTCATCACGCGGGTGATGGGCCGCGAACAGCTCAAGGCGCTTTCCGTCATGCTGGAAAACACCGAAGCCCGCGACATCGGCGGCGTGGTCATGGCCATATCCTCCATGCAGAGCGAGACCTTTCTCGACGACTTCGCCACGCTTGCGCCGCGCATCATGGAAATTGAGGAATGTCAGGTGCTGTTCGCCATCGCCTCGATGGAGGACAAGGTGCAGGTCGTGGGCCGTTCCCATTCGCCGCTCGTGGACGTGGGCGAAATCTGCCGCAGACTCGGCGGCGGTGGCCATCACTATGCGGCCTCGGCCTCGGTCAAGGACATGACCCTCCCGCAGGTGCGCGATTTTCTCCGCATGCAGGCTTCGCTCATCGTGAACGCCGATGAAACCGCGGGCAGACTCATGACCAGTCCTGCCCTCGGCGTGTCGGAAAGGCTGACCATAGGCGACGCGCTTTCCCTCATGATACGCTACGGTCTCAAGGCCGTTCCCATTTTTGCCGACGGCACGCAGTGCTGCATAGGCCTGCTCGCGCAGGAAACCGCGGCCAAGGCCTCCGGGCACGGACTGGGGCATATCCGCGTGAGCATGTACATGCAGCGCTCCTTCAGCGTGGTGCCGGAAAACGCCGATATTCAGGAGCTCGTGGACATCATGATCGGCGGCCAGCAGCGCCTCATTCCCGTGGTGACCGGCAACGGCCCCGAAGGTCTCGACGACGACGCGCGCGAGGCCGAACTTCTGGCCCGTCCCGTCACGGGCGTGGTCACGCGAACCGACATCATCCGGCTTTTCATGGGCGAGCACGGCGCGCATATTCCGCCCGTGAGCCGCAAGGCCCGCAAGGAACGCAACCTGCTTTCCGTCATGCGCAAGCGCCTGTCGAAGCCCTGCCTCGACTTCCTCACGCTGGCCGGAGAAATCGCGCAGGACAACGGCGCGTCCGTGTATGTGGTGGGCGGATTCGTGCGCGATCTCGTCATGGACGGCAAGGGCCTCAAGTGGCCGGACATCGATATCGATCTCGTCATCGAGGGCGACGCCATGGCCTTTGCCCACAAGCTGGCCATCCGGCTCAAGGGCAGGGTGCGGGAACACAAGGAATTCATGACCGCCATGCTGGTGTTCCCGGCGGAAAGCCTGTGCGCCGACGTGGAGAAGCATCGCCGCACCCACCTTGCGGACGTTACGGAAATCAAGGTGGACATCGCCACCGCCCGCCTGGAATTCTACACCGAGCCGGGCGCGCTGCCCCAGGTCGAACGCGGGTCCATCCGCATGGATCTCTACCGGCGCGATTTTTCCATCAACGCCATGGCCGTGCGGCTCAATCCCCATGTCTTCGGCCAGCTCGTGGACTTCTTCGACGGGCAGGAGGACATCAAGAACAAGCGTATCCGCACCCTCCACGCCCTGAGCTTCGTGGAAGATCCCACCCGTATGTTCCGCGCCGTGCGCTTCGAGCAGCGCTACGGCTTCCGCATGGGCGCGCAGTGCGAACGCTTCATGCGCAACGCCATCGACGATCTGCACCTCATTCATCACCTTTCCGGCTCGCGCATCTGCCATGAGCTGGAACTCATGATGGAGGAACGCAATCCCTTCCTCGGATTCCGCCGCATGGACGAACTCGGCCTGCTTGCCGAAGTGCACCCGCTGCTCGCCATGAACAATGAAAAGCGCGACATGGCCGACCGCGTGCGCCGCGTGCTTGAATGGTACGTGCGCATGTACCTGCCCGAACAGCCCGACCTGCTCATGCTCATGGTCATCGCCCTCTGTCGCCGCGCCCCGGCTCCCGAAGTCGAGGAACTGCTCGACAGACTCCAGTTCTCCGACAGAAGAAAGCGCGAAACCATGCAGGTGCGCTCCGCCATCATGGCGGCCCGCCCGGGCATGGCCCAGTGGGAAAAGAAAAACGGCTCCCTCAGCGACCTGCACCGCCTGCTCGGCCGCGCTCCCCTCGAAACGCTGCTCTACCTCCTCGCGCAGGAGGACGGCCAGGAGCAGCATGAAAAGCTCACCCGCTACATCTACATGGGCCGCCAGATGAAACCCGATATCACCGGCGACGACATCACCGGCCTCGGCGTTCAGCCCGGCCCCATCGTGGGCCGTATCCTCAACGACGTTCTCACCGCCAAAATGGACGACGAATCCCTTCCCCGCGAGGCCCAGCTCGCCCTCGCCGCCAGACTCGCCGTCCAGTACGTGTCCGAAGCCGCCGCCCGCTCCGAAAAGGAGTAAAGGCGGAAGAAGGGAAACGCAGGAAAGGCACAGGGGCGCTGCCCCTGAACCCCGCCGGGGGAGATAATCTCCCCCGAACCCCCATGATTCCGCTTCGCGGGTGGAGGAGACGGCTGGATGGGTGCTGTTCTGGCTGCCCTGGCAGTGCAGGTGTGTCCTTTCGGACCCACCTGCGGTGGCCGACTCCTGTCCGGCCTTCGCCGGACAGTCGTGAGCAAGGAAGGATTTCAAGATGAGGGGAGAGGGACGCAAGGGACAGACTGTTGTTTCAATAGGCTGGAATAGTTGTTGTTTTTGAGGTGATGCCCTCATTGCCGTCTGTGGGGGCTGCCTTCAGCGTAAAGGCTGAGCGTTTGGTCAGTTTTCTCGGGGAGGCAGTCTTCTTCAGCATGCAACATCGATGAAAGAGCGCAGTGGAACCGCGCCGCGTACCATCCGGAAAACGAAAGGGAGAACTCTGATGACGGAACTGGAAAAATATTTTGATGATGTCTATGAGGTATATAGGCGGCTGTCTCCCAGCGATCTGGAGAGTATGGCAGCCGGTGCCGAAGATGAAGAAAAAAGATTATTTTTCGATATGTTGTTGCAGTATTTCGTGAAAGATGAGTATGAAGGTAAAGGGGAAACGGAAACGTGTCGGGAGGCGGGCGATTTCGTCATGCCTGAAAATCTGAGCGCATACTTTGCGGAATATTATGACACATGCAAAACCCTTTCCCTGGAAGAACTGGGGGATATCGCCTTTTACGCCAAAGATGACAAAACGCGATTTTTCATGGGTGCAGTGAATAATTACATTCTCGGCATCTACTTCAAAAAGGCGCTGGAAGAGGAAAAGTATTGATCCCGAAACGGGCAGAATGCTTCAGTTGCGCGCCAACGGCGCGCTGTTGTGCTCTGAACCAGTGATTCAGCGACTCCCCGTCTTCTTTGAATCCATCTTGTCATCCTTCCTTTATTCTGTTGGCCGGGCGCAGACCGGACAACAGTCGGCACCGCGTGCGGGTGCGAAAGCACACGCACGCATGACAAAGCCTGCAGAAGAACGCCCCGGGAAGTCGGAATCCCGCCCATGGAAACGGCCCTTCCCGCGAAGCGGAATCGAGGGGGTCCGGGGGAAATCATTCCCCCCGGCGGGGTACGGGGCGGAGCCCCGCTGCCTTTCCTGCCTTTCCTCGGCTTTTCAGAGGGGGCGAGATTGGTTATGCTGGAGTCAGGCGCCCTCAGGCGGGACAATGGGAACGGCTTTGCAAGGAGTTGGGCATGTCGTCACTGAATCCGTTGAACGATACTGAGCTTTCCGACTACCGCAGCTTTCTGAAGGAGCGGAGGCAGCGTTTTGAGGCCGAGGCGGCGCGTCTGAGCCGCGGGTACGGGAGTCTTTATGCGTATGCGGATCTGCACGAGCGGCTGGGGCTGCATCGTGCTGTGGATCCTGCGGGCCGGAGCTGCTGGCGCATGGTGGAGTATCTGCCGCAGGCGGCGCGGGCGTGGCTGGTGACGAACCGCACGGGCTTTGAGCGTCGGCCGGAGTACGAGCTTGTGGATATCGGGGGCGGGTATCGGCGTTTGTATCTGCCGAAGGATGCGCTTTCGCACGGCGACTACTACGAGCTGCACCTTGAAGGCCGCGCGGAGCCGGGGATTGTTCGCCGGGTTCCTGCGTTTGCCTCATGGGTGGAGCAGCACAAGGACAATCCCGACATGTGGTGCGCCCGGGTATGGGATCCTGACGTGCCGTATCTTTTCCGCCATGATCGCCCGTCGAGGCCGAAGTTTCCGCGTATTTACGAAGCGCACATCGGCATGTCGCAGGATGCCCGGAATCATGTGAAGGGCTCCATAGGCAGCTACGACGACTTCATCCGGGACATGCTTCCGCGCATCAAGAGCTCGGGCTACACGGCGGTGCAGCTCATGGGGGTGCCGGAGCATCCTTTGTACAAGTCGTTCGGCTATCAGGTGAGCAGTTATTTTGCGCCGTCGTCGCGCTACGGCGATCCGGACGGTTTCCGTCGTCTTGTGGACGAGGCGCATCGTCTGGGGCTTTCCGTCATTCTGGACATCACGCACGCGCATGCCTGTGCCAACACCGAGCAGGGCATTGCCCGTTACGACACGGGGCCGTACTTCTTCGACGAGCGTTCCAACCAGTGGGGCACGCCGTCGTTCGACTACGACAAGGACATGACGCGGCGTTTTCTGCTGTCCAACTGCCGGTACTGGCTGGAGCAGTTCCGGGTGGACGGCTTCCGTTTCGACGCCGTGGGCAACATGCTTTATACCGATCACGGCATAGGCGACAGCTTTGAGCATGTGGGCCGCTGTTTTTACGGGCCGGACGGCAAACGCCGCACCAACGCGGCGGGGGAGCTGTATCTCTGTCTGGCCAACGCGCTCATTCACGAAGTGAATCCTTCCGCCGTCAGCATTGCCGAGGAGTTCAGCGGTATGCCCGGCCTGACCTGTCCTCCGGAGCAGGGCGGTCTCGGCTTTGATTACCGCTTTGCCATGGGCCTGCCCGACTTCTGGGGCAAGTATGTGAAAACGCCTTCCGCGATGGGGCGGCTCTGGTACGAAATGACCAATCACCGGCCGTACGACCGCACCATAAGTTATGTGGAGTGTCACGATCAGTGCATCAACGGCGACGACGCCATGATCTGGCGCATCGTGGGCGACGCCATGTACACCCGCATGAGTCCCTTCAACGCCACATGGAACGAAACCCGGGGCGTGGCGCTGTACCGGCTCATGCGCGGCATCACCCTCATGTCCGCCGATGCCGGATACCTGAACTTCATGGGCGCGGAGTTCGGACACCCCGAATGGCTCGACGATCAGGAACACGCTCACCGTCAGTGGCAGCTTGCCGAAGACCAGCTTTCCTTCTACGCCGCGCTCGCCCGCTGGGACAGAGCGCAGATGAAGGAAATACTGGACAAGCACCGCCGCGACTTCACCAGAAGTCCGGAGTTCCGCTTCATCCACGAAGACAAGAGGCTCCTTGCCTTCTCCCGCGGCAGACTCCTCTTTGCCTTCAACTTCCACGAAACCAGACCGGAACCCGACTTCCGCTTCCGTGTGCAGCCCGGCAAGTACGTCGAGCTCATGTCCTCCGATGAACCCCGCTTCGGCGGCTGCGGCAACCTCGTGCCCCATAAGCCGCCTACCGAACACTTCAGCGACGCCTCCACCGGCATCGACATGCAGGACATCACCCTCTACCTGCCGCCCCTTACCATGCTCATTCTCGAGCAGCAGTAGCCGAAGAAGCGCGGAAAGGCAGGAAAGGCAGGTCTCGGAAAAGCACAGGGCGCTCCGAGCTTCAACCCCGGCGGGGAAGGAAAGGCGTAAGAGGCGGAAAAGGCAGGAGATACAGAAAGACAGGAAAGGCACGGGGCGGAGCCCCGAACCACGGAAAGGCATCCGGGGGAGATAATCCCCCCCGCCCCCCCCTGTTTCGCCTTGCGGCGTTGCCGCTTCGGCGTCCTTCAACGTGCCGGAGTGCCGGTGCGGTGCAGTCTCAGTCATGCAGGTGTGTCCTTTCTGACCCACCTGCGGTGGCCGACCGCTGCTTCCGCTCCGCAGAATCAGCGGGATAAAGGAAAGGATTCCAAGATGCTTTGGGGAATGCAGGGGGAAGAGTGGTATTCCAACAGGCTGGAATGAGGGTGTTTTTCAGTCGTGATTCCCGGAAATTCGTGCCCGGCAGAACATATATTTTTCAATAAGTTTTGCAGAGCTCAAGGTCGAATCATTGTTTTTGGACGGGCGTTTTTTTGTGCTCGGCTGAAAATCCGGTATTTTTTCCTTTTGCCCGTTGACCGGCGAAGGCCGGGCAACGGTCGGCGCCGCGTGCGGGTGCGAAAGCACACGCACGCATGAACGATGCGCAGAAGAACGACAGAGAAAGCCGGAATCCCGCCCGGTAAACCGTCCTTCCCGCGAAGCGGAATCGAGGGGGACCGGGGGGAATCATTCCCCCCGGGAAAAGCCTTTCCGGGGCCCGGGGGCCTGCCCCCGGCGGGATACGGGGCGAAGCCACGCTGCCTTTTCTGCCTTGCCTACTTTCCTAGCAGTTCGAGAGTATGGCAGGCTCTGGCGTCGGCCTTGAGTCTTTTCAGGTGGTTGTTGAGCTGGAGCACGCATCCGGGGCACTGGGCGGTCACGATGTCGGCGCCGCTTTCGATGACGGCTCTGGCTCTGGCCTCGCCGAGTTCGTCGGCGATGTCGGGATTCTTGAGGCTGGATATGCCTCCGCCGCCGCAGCACGCGCCGGGATCGGGCAGTTCCACGACTTTGATCCACGGCTTTGCGGCAAGTTCTTCGCGGATGGAGCGCTTGACCTGCATGTCGAGCCGGAAGTGGCACGGGTCGTGCACGGCGACGATGAGCGGATCGGACGCGCTCACGGGGCGTCGGCTCTGCCTCAGAAGCGCCGCGGCGGGCAGTTCCGGAATGGGATGCGAGAATCCCGTGCGTTCATCGTGGCGGCGCAGGAACACGGCGGCGTCCACGATGCGGCCGGCAAGTTCCTTGCCTGCCAGACTGTACTCGCGCGAGAGGGTGCGGTGGCAGGTGGCGCACAGGGTGAGCACGGGCATGTCGGGGCAGCCGGCGAAGACTTCCGCGTTATGGGCCTGCGCCTTTTCAAAGGCGTCCGCAAAGCCGCTGAGCTGGGCGGGCGCGCCGCAGCAGGACTGAGCGCGCGGCACGAACACCACATAGCCGCGGGCGGTAAGGGCGTTCACGAGCCGGAGCGAGGCTTCCACGTTCACGAGTCCGCCGAAGCAGCCGGTGAACAGGGCGACTTCGCCCACCTGCGTCACGTTGTCCGGCGGCATGATGCGTTCGGGCAGGATGTCGAACAGGGATTTCGAGGCTAGGGTGGGCATGCTGCGCTTGCCGGCTGCGCCGCAGAGAGCGTCCGGCAGATGGCGTATGCTGCCGCGCCTGTCGCCGGGGAAGATCCACTGGAAGAAGGACGCGGCACGGATGACGCGGCGCATGAGTTCGCGGCGGGGCAGAAGCGAGCAGGTGACCAGCTTTTCCACGCGGCGCTTCAGGGTCATGGGGCCGTCGCCTTCGGCGAGGCGGGCGTCGAGAATGATCTGTGCGCCGTCCACGCCCTTGCCGCAGATTTCCGTGCAGGCCAGGCACTGCATGCAGCTCTTGATGGCGTTGTGGTAGCGTTCGCCGGGGGTGAGTTCGCCTGCGGCCACGGCGCGGGCCAGATCAATGCGGGCGCGCGGGCCGAAGGTTTCCACCAGATGATGTTTGTAACTGGGGCACACGCTGAGACAGCGGCCGCAGTATTCGCAGGTGGGAGAATTCATGACTAACGCTCCAGCTTGCCGGGATTCATGATGCCGTACGGATCGAACAGGCGGCAGATGCCGCGCATGATGCGCATCTGTTCGTCGCCGAGCTGCATGGGCATGTAGGCCTTCTTTTCCAGACCGATGCCGTGCTCGCCGCTGATGGTGCCGCCGAGTTCCAGCACGGCGCGGGTGGAGGCGTCGCAGAAGGCCTCGTAGGCGGCGTTCTGTTCGGGATCGGACGGGCTGTAGAGCACCATGGGATGCAGATTGCCGTCCGCCGCGTGGGCGATGGTCACCACGTTGCAGTGATGTTCGGCCGCAAGCTTTTCCATGAGCTTGAGCGCCTTGGGCAGCAGGGAAATCGGCACGGCGTAGTCCAGCGTGACCAGTCTGTCGGCCTTGCGCACCAGAGCGGCCGTACCGCCGCGGCGGGCCTTCCACAGCGTGTCGCGTTCCTCTTCGCTGTGGGCGAATTCCATGCCGATGGCGTTGTGCGCGCCGCAGATGCCTTCAATGGTTTTCATCTGCCCTTCGAGCACCATGTCCGGGCCGTCCACTTCAATGAGCAGGGCCGCGCCTGCGCCTTCGGGGCAGGGCACGCCGTACACTTCGGCCACGGTTTTCAGGAACACGCCGTCCATGAGTTCCAGCGTGCAGGGCAGAATGCGATGGCTTACGATGTCCGTCACCACGGAACCGGCTTCGGCCGCGTCCTTGAAATAGGCGAGCGCGGTACGGATGCTTTCGGGCAGCGGAATGAGCTTCACCGTGACTTCGGCAATGAAGCCGAGAAGCCCTTCGGAACCGCAGATGAGGCGGGGCAGATCAAAGCCGGTCACGTCCTTCTGGCAGCGGTTGCCCATGCGCACGATTTCGCCGTTCGGCAGCACCACGGTGAGTCCGAGCAGATAGTCGCGCGTCACGCCGTACTTCGCGCCGCTGGCGCCGCCCGCGTTGGTGGATACGTTGCCGCCGATGGTGGAATACAGGCAGGAGGTGGGGTTCGGCGGATACATGAGTCCCTTTTCGGCCGCGGCCTTCTGAAGATTGCCCGTCACGCATCCGGCCTGCACGCGGGCAAGACGGTCGGTCACGGAAACTTCAAGCACCTTGTTCATGCGGGAGCTGCACAGCACAAGCCCTCCCATGACCGGCACCGGAGATCCGGCCAGACTCGTGCCGGAACCTCTCGGATACACCGGAACGTGATGCTGATTGCAAAGCCGCATCACGGCCGAGACTTCCTCCACCGTGGCGGGCAGGGCCACGGCGTCGGGCTTGTGGTTGGCGAAAAGATCGTAGGCAAAGGAGCGCAGATCTTCTTCGCTCTCCAGAAATCCCTCGGGACCGAGTATCTTTTTCAGCTCGCCGGAAAGACCGGAAGGCAGACTCATATCATTTCTCCTTGAATGTCGAATGGATGCCGCAGAGCGCCGCGGCGTCGCGTATTTCTACTCCCGCGCGCCGGAAATGTGAAGCGGCGAGGGGGAGAGGGGAAAGGCAGGAAAAGGCGGCAGAGACAGGAAAGGCAGCGGAGCGCCGCCCCGGACCCCGCCGGGGGAGAGACGGGATGGACTTGGGGAAAGGCATATGGGGCCTCGCCCCATGCCCCATCGGGGGAAATGATTTCCCCCGAGCCCCCTCGGTTCCGCCTTGCGGCGCTGCCGCTTCGGCGTACCGGAGCGCGGGTGCGACGGGCGTTGCCGCGCCAACCTCAGTCAGGCGTGTCCTTTCGGCCCCGCCTGCGGTGGCCGGCCGTTGTTTCCGCTCCGCGGAAGCGGCGGGATTAAGGAAAGGACGGCAAGAGTTTTTTGAGAAGGGAAGGTGGACGTCACGCAGAGCGTGTTTGTCGCGTTCGTAAGTGCCTGTGCTTTTTTGGGGGGAGGAAGAGGCGCGCAGGCCTTCTTCCGCCGCCTTTGTGCTTCTGAAAAAACAGCCGGGGATATCCCGGCTGTTTCCTTGTCTAGTGCTGCAGCGAGATCAGGTAATCTTCGAGGCGGTCGAGGGCTTCGGAGAGCTTTTTCTCGTTCACGGTGCAGGCGATGCGCACGCAGCCCTTCACGGTTTCTTCGGGGCCGAAGGGGAATCCCGGTACGACGATGACCTGTTTCTTGTCCAGCAGGTCAAGGGCGAAGGCGAGAGAATCGTGTTCTGCGGCTTCGATGTGGGGGAAGAGGTAGAAGGTTCCGGCGGGCTCGAGGCAGCGCACGCCGGGCATGGCGTTGAGCCGTTCGGCGGCAAGACGGGTGCGGCTGCGGTAGGCGTCGCGGAAGGCGTCGAAGCGGTCGCGGGGGCCGGTGAGCGCGGCAAGGGCGGCGCGCTGGTTGGGCGTGCCGGTGCTGGCCACGGAATAGCTCAGCACCTTGACCATTTCCTTCATGATCCAGGAGGGGCCGAGGGCGTAGCCCACGCGCCAGCCGGTCATGGCAAAGGCCTTGGAGAAGGAATTGAGCACCACGGTGCGCTCGAACATGCCCGGACGCGTGGCGATGCTTTCGGCTTTTCCGTGGAAGGTGATGCTGTCGTACACTTCGTCGGAGATCACCACAAGGTCGTGGGCCACGGCAAATTCGGCCAGCATGTCGATGGTGGCGGCGCTGAACACCACGCCCGAGGGATTGCAGGGCGAGTTGATGAGCAGGGCGCGGGTACGCGGGGTAAGGGCGGCTTCCAGCGCCTCGCGCGTGGGCACGAAGCCGTCTTCAAAGCGGGTGGGCACCTGCACGAGTCTGCCTCCGGCAAGGGCGCAGTGGCCCTGATAGTCGGAGAAGCAGGGCGCGGGCGCGATGACTTCGTCGCCCTCGTCGAGCAGGGTGCGCATCACGGCAAGCAGGCCGTGCATGGCGCCGGAGGTGATGAGCAGGTTTTCGCCCTGCCAGGGCAGACCGGACTTGGCGCGTTCGGCTTCGAGCAGGGCGGCGCGGAGTTCCGGATCGCCGGTGGAAGGGGCGTAGTGGGTATAGCCGCGCACGGCGTCGGTCATGGCGGCGTTGCAGACGAAGTCGGGCGTGTCGAAGTCCGGTTCGCCGATGCTGAGGGAAATGACGTCGTCATAGGCGGCGGCTCTTTCGACCATGCTGCGGATGACGCTGAAGCGCAGCGGCGTGACGTGGGAACTGAGTTTCGTGTTCATGGCGTTTTTTGGGGTAAAAGTTCAGAGCGGTTTACGTTCGACATAAACCGCTCTTCAGGTCAGGGTTGAAAACGATCGTCCGCTACAGGTAGCCGAGCATGCGGGGAATGGCGAGGCTGATGGCTGGCACGTAGGTGACGAGCAGCAGCACCGCAAGTTCCACGGCGATGAAGGGCAGCACGGAGCGGATGACGTAGGCAAGATCCAGCTTGGTGACGCCGCAGATGACGAACAGGCACACGCCGAGCGGAGGCGTGAGCAGACCGACGGCCATGTTGAGCACCATGATCATGCCGAAGTGCAGAGGCTCGATGCCCACCTGCGTGGCCACGTTGAGCAGCGTGGGGGCCAGAATGATGATGGCCGCGCCGCCTTCCATGAACATGCCCACGAAGAGCAGCAGAATGTTGAGCAGCAGGAGGATGATGAGCTTGTTGCTGGTGACGGACTGGATGAGTTCGGCGAGCTGATTGGGAATCTGTTCGGCGGCGAGCAGCCAGGCGAAGGCGTTGGCGGTGCCGATGATGAGCAGCAGCACGGCGGTGGTGAGCACGCTGGAGCCGAGCACCTCGATGAGGTCCTTGATGCGCAGGGTGCGGTGGCAGATGCCGAGAAGCAGGGCGTAGAGCACGGCCACGGCGGCGGCTTCGGTGGAGGTGAAGATGCCAAACATGATGCCGCCCATGATGATGGTGGGAGCCATGAGGGCGGGCAGAGCCTTCCAGAACTCGCGGCAGAAGCGCTTGATGGTGAGGGGATTGGGATCTCTGGGATAGTTTTCGCGGATGGCCACGAAGTAGCTGTAGGCCATCATGCCGAGGCCGAGCATGAGACCGGGCACGATGCCGGCCATGAACAGGCCGCCGATGCTCATGCCGGTGGTGACGCCCATGATGACCATGAGGATGGAAGGCGGAATGATGGGGCCCATGGTGGAGGCAGCGGCGGTGACGGCGGCGCTGAAGCCGGGGTTGTAGCCGTTGCGGATCATGCCGGGCACCATGATGGAGCCGATGGCGGCGGCGTCGGCCACGGCGGAGCCGCTGATGCCGCCGAGGAACATGGAGGCGGCGATGTTGGAGTGGGCGAGACCGCCGGGAATGCGGCCCACCAGCATGTAGGAGAAGTCGATGAGGCGCTGGGTGATGCCGCACTTGTTCATGAGGTCGCCTGCGAGCACGAAGAAGGGCACGGCGAGCAGGGAGAAGGAGTTGAAGCCCTGGAACATGCGCTGAACGACCACGAGCAGGGAGGTGTCGTGCAGCATGAGGCCCGCCACGGTGGTGAAGGCAAGGCACAGGGCCACGGGCACGCCGAGGAACAGCGATACCATGAAGACGAGAAAGATGAGCATGAGCATGACGTGATCCCTACTTGCTGTCGCGGTTCTGATTCAGAGGATCGAAGACCGGAGCATCCTGGGCGTTTTCGCAGGTGGCGGCGACTTCGGAGATGTCTTCCATGACGGTGCTGGCGATGCTGGCGTTGGAACCGGCGCTCGTGGGGAAGCGGTCCTGGAGCATGTCGGCGATCATGCTGAGGGCCATGAGCGCGCCGCCCACGGGCAGGCACATGTAGGGGTAGATCATGGGAAGCTGAAGCGCGGGAGAAACCTGCATGGCGCCGCGCATGGCAAAGGCCCAGCCCTTCACCATGACGAGCACGAAGAAGGCCAGCATGACAAGCTGGATGATGGGCGCAAGATATTTGTCGTACACGCCGGCGGGAAGATGTTCCACCAGAATGCGCACGCCCAGATGCCGACCCTGCCTGAGAGCGGCGGCACTGCCCAGCATGGCCATCCAGCACATGCTGAATCGGGCGATTTCCTCGCTGGTTTCAAAGGTGAACAGATGGGTGAAGCGGCAGAAAACCTGCCCCAGCGTGGCCGCGACCATGACAATGCAGAGGGCGATGCCCAGCCACAGGCTGATCTTCATGAGAAGGTTGGTCAGCCTGTTGACCTGAAGGGAAATCAACGTCATGACATTTTTCATTAGGGTAAACCTCAAATGGATGAGAAGCACATACCGTCGTGCTTCTGTTAAGGCCCGCACAGGAAAAAGTCGGGGACGATGCCACCGTCAAAAGACCGTGCGGATGTTTGGGGACAAAACAACCGGGAAAGGCTCATTCCGCAGAAAAAGCCTTTCCCGGGAACCTATGGAGTATCGCTGCCGCTTAGTTGCCGCGGGCGATCTTCACCATTTCCTGCGCTTCACGGACGCATTCGTCCATAAGCTGCTGTTCCTTGCCGGCCACCTTGGCTTCGGCTTCCTGGGCGGCCTTGACGGCGCCGTCCACCCATTCCTGACCGATGCGTTCGGCAATGATCTTGAGGGCGGCGGGCTGAGCGGCTTCGCGGAACATCTTCTGTTCGTCGGCGGTGGGCTGATGGATCTTCATGCCCTTGTCGGCCATGTCCTTGAGGGCCGCGGCGTCGCTGGCGGCGGTGATGCCGGCATGCACGATGCAGAAGGCTTCGGCGCCCTTGTACAGAGCTTCCTGCTGGGCGGGGGTGAGGCTCTGGAACTTGTCTTCGTTGATGAAGATCACGAGCGGGCCGTAGAGATGGCCGTCAAGCACGAGGCTGTCCTGCACTTCGTAGAACTTGGAGTCGTGAATGTTGGCGATGGGGCATTCCATACCGTCCACCACGCCCTGCTGCAGAGCCATGTACAGCTCGCTGTAGGAAATGGGGGTGGGGGTGGCGCCGAGGCCGCGGGTCATGGCCATGTGGGCCGGGTTTTCCATCACGCGGATCTTGAGGCCCTTCATGTCGGCGGGGGTCTTCAGTTCGGTGCCCTTGGCGGTGAAGTGGCGGAAGCCGTGTTCGGCCACGGCGAGAATGCGCACGCCGGTTCTCTTGCAGAATTCGTCGGAAAGCTTCTTCACGAAATCGGACTTCAGAAATTCCCAGCCGGCGGGGCTGCTCGTGATGAGGTAGGGAATGTCGAAGATCATGGTCTGCGGCACGAAGTTCGCGGCAGGACCGCTCGTGAGCGTGCCCATGTCGATGGTGCCCATCTGGATGCCTTCCAGGGCTTCGGCTTCGCCGCCGAGCTTGCTCGCATGGTAGAACACGAGCTCCACTTCGCCGTTCGTGGCCTTGCGCACCATGTCGGTGTACACGTCGGCCGCGCACACGGTGCGGTTTTCCGGAGTGTCGGGGCCGGAGTTGGCAACCTTGAGGGTGATCTTGGCCTCAGCGGCGGCTGCGCCGGTGAGAAGCATGGCCAGGGACAGGAGAGCTGCAAGAGATTTTTTCAACGGAGTGCACCTCTGAAACTTACTCTGAGGGTGAGTGAAAATCCTTTCTGGCCCTTGTGCGGCAACAGAAAGGCGGACTTTCGGAAAGTATGCCTGCTGAATGATTTTGTCAATAATTAATCGATTTTTAACTTGTTGAAATATCAGCTTAATTTTAGAAATATTCAAGAAATTTCACGAATGTTGTCGAAAAATCGCAACCGCAGTGAACATTTTTGGCATAAAAGGGCGGCGAAAGGGGGATTCGTGGGGAACAGGCCGCCAAAAAGAGCCCTCCGCAGGGGGGCGTTCGGGCTTCCGGCCTCTGGGGCGCAGCGCTTCGGCGGAAACGTCAGTCCTGCCCGTTCAGACCGAACATGGTCCGGCACAGCTCCGTGCCGCTTTTCGTGCGGAAGATGCGTTCACAGGCGGCGCGCACGGCCTTTTCGCTTTCGCCGTCTTCGTACAGATTGACCAGAAAATCCGCTTCCACGAGGAGGCGGTAGTCGAGGCCGTCCATGGAGCCGTAGGTGTGATGATGCCCCACGAGGTAGCAGACGCGTTCGATGACGGAGGATTCCACGCCGAGGGAGCGGAGCAGCTTTTCGGCTTCGGCCGGGCCTTCCCGTTCCTGAAGCGCGCCGGATGCGCTGCCGTACAGCGCTTCGGCCCGGCGTATGCCGATGTCGTGCACGAGGGCGGCGACTTCCAGAATGAACTGCGTGCGCTCATCGAGCCCTTCCCGGCGTCCCATGAGGGCCGCAAAGGCGTGTACCTTGGCAAGGTGCTGGATGCGCCGGGGATCTCCGGCAAAGTAGTCGACCATGGCCAGAAAGATGCGGTCCGTGTCGTACATGGCAAATTCTCCCGTGAGCGTGAAGGCGTCGCCGGGCAGGCGGCCTTTCGTGTCATTCCGGAGATCGGCGGCGTTCGTGGAATAGGCCAGGGCGTCGGGGATTTCGTGCGGAATGGCCCGGTGTACGACTGCCGGAAGGGAACGTCAATGCCTGCGGTCACGGAAAAACAGGCTTGCATCCGGCAGACTCGGACCTATTCTTTTGATGAACGCGAACATATGCCGAATCCGCTGCCCGCGGGGCCGGAGCCGGGACTGCCCTGCGGCGGCCCCGGGCGTCGACCCGGCAGCGCATCCTCTGCATCCGTCTGAACAGGAGAACATCATGCTCAGAAGAATCATCCATATTAATGAAGAAGCCTGCACGGGCTGCGGTCTGTGCGCCTCGGCCTGTCATGAAGGGGCCATCGTCATGCAGAACGGCAAGGCCCGTCTCGTGCGCGACGACTACTGCGACGGTCTGGGCGACTGCCTGCCCGCCTGTCCTGCCGGTGCGCTTTCCTTTGATTTCCGCGAGGCGGCCGCTTATGACGAGGATGCCGTGAAGGAGCATCTGGAGCGTCAGGGACGCACGCTTCCGGCCGCGGCCGTCGCCGATGAACGCAGCGAGCTTGCCCAGTGGCCGGTGCAGATCAGGCTTGCGCCGATCACGGCTCCGTATTTTCAGAACGCCGACCTGCTTGTGGCGGCCGACTGCACGGCCTACGCCTGCGCCGGATTCCATCGCCGCTTCATGCGCGGCCGCGCCACGCTCATAGGCTGCCCCAAGCTCGACAGCGTGAACTATGCCGAAAAGCTGGGCGAAATTCTGCGGCAGAACTCGGTGCGCAGCGTGACCGTGGTGCGCATGGACGTGCCCTGCTGCGGCGGCATGGAGCAGGCCGTGCGTGGGGCGCTCGCGCATTGCGGCCGCGAGATTCCCTGCGAAGTGGTGGTGATAGGCAGAAACGGCAATATTCTGCCTGCGGCGTCTCCCGAATTTGCGCCGCTTCGGCCTCTTCGTTGACGCGGATTTCGGCAGCCGGAAAGAAAAATGGGATTTTTGAAAAAAAATGCTTGACGGTCATGCCGAAAACGACTAGGAACATTCCTGCAACAGCGAGTTGCTCCGTTCCCCGATAGCTCAATAGGCAGAGCGGGTGACTGTTAATCACTAGGTTGGCG
>JAHZEL010000006.1 GCA_019421865.1 Desulfovibrionaceae bacterium
TGCTGTAATGAAAGATTTCCTTCATGCCCGGCGTGATTTCGGGCAGCATGGCCGTGACGGCGGCGGCGAGGTCGGCGGCGTAGGTGGGGGTACCCACCTGATCGAACACCACGCCGAGACTTTCGCGTTCACGCCCCAGACGCTGTATGTTTTTCACGAAATTGTCGCCGAATCGTGAATAGAGCCACGAGGTACGCACGATGACGGAGGTATCGGCCTGTGCAAGCACGGCCTTTTCCCCGGCGCGTTTGGTGCGTCCGTACACGGACATGGGACGGGTCTCGTCTTCTTCCTTATAAGGACGCGGCGATTCTCCGTCGAAGACATAGTCCGTGGAAATCTGAATGATGCGGCGGCCGTACCGGGCCAGAAGCTCCGTACCGAGCCGGTTCACGCGGTCGGCGGCTTCGGCGTCGTCTTCGGCCTTATCCACCGCGTTGTAGGCCGCGCAGTTAATGACGAAGTCGAAGTCCCGTTCCGCAAAGAAGGCAGATACCTTCGCTTCATTCGTGATGTCGAGCTGCGAGCGGCCCGCATACACGGCGCGATCGCCCAGAAGAAGATGAAGTTCCCGGCCGAGCTGCCCGTCCGCTCCCGTGACTAGAAGCATGAGACAAACTCCGAAAAGTACGGGTGAAGCTTATCCTTGTCCGACGTAAGGGCCCTGGAGAGGTCGATGCTCCAGTCGATGGCAAGCGTGGGATCATCGAAGCGGATGCCGCCTTCCGACTCGCGGCAGTACAGGTTGTCGCACTTGTAGGCGAAGACCGCCGTTTCGCTGAGCACGGAAAAGCCGTGGGCGAAACCGCGGGGGATCAGGAGCTGACGGTTGTTTTCCGCGGAAAGTTCCACGGTCACGTGCCGGCCGTAGGTGGGGGAGGCGCGGCGGAGGTCCACGGCCACGTCGAGCACCGTGCCTTCAAGCACGCGCACAAGCTTGGCCTGAGCGTGTTCTCCTTTCTGGAAATGCAGGCCGCGCACCGTGCCGTACACGGATTTCGACTGATTGTCCTGCACGAAGTCGTAATGCAGACCGGCCGCCTCGAAGGCTGCTTTGCTGTAGCTTTCAAAGAAATAGCCTCGCTCATCCGTAAAGATGCGGGGCTCGATTATGAACACGCCTTCGATGGCGGTTTCAATAAAGTGCATGCTGCTCCTCCAATACCTTCATAAGGTATTCGCGATACGCGCCTTTCTTCATACCGTTGATAAGCGTCTCCATCTGCATCTCATCGATGAAGCCCTTACTGAAGGCGATCTCCTCCACACAGGCGATCTTGAGGCCCTGACGCTTCTCGATGACCTGCATGAAGTGGGTGGCGTCGGCCAGAGAGTCCGGCGTGCCCGCGTCCAGCCACACGATGCCGCGGCCCATGGGCACCACGCTCATGCGGCCTTCCCTGAGGTACATGTTGTTGAGATCAGTGATTTCCAGCTCGCCGCGCGCCGAAGGCCGGAGCATGGCGGCCTTTTCGCACACGTCCGGAGGATAGAAATAAAGACCCACGGAGGCGTAGTTCGACTTCGGATGCGCGGGTTTCTCCTCGATGCTGAGCGCACGGCGGTTCTCGTCGAACTCCACCACGCCGAAGCGCTCGGGATCGGAAACATGGTAGGCGAAGATGGTGGCGCGCGTGCCCTCGTTCTGCTTCACGGCGCGCTGATAGAGCTTCATCTGATGGCCCATGTAGAAGATGTTGTCGCCGAGGATGAGGCATACATCGTCGCCGTTTGCGAAGTCCGCGCCCAGCGTAAAGGCTTCGGCAATGCCCTTCGGTTCCGGCTGAACCTTGTAGGAGAGCTTCAGGCCGAGCTGTGAGCCGTCGCCGAGAAGGCGCTCGATGTTGGGCGTATCCTGCGGCGTGGATATGATGAGAATTTCGCGGATGTCGAACAGCATCAGCGTGGACAGCGGATAATAGATCATCGGCTTGTCGTACACCGGAAGAAGCTGTTTCGACGTGATCTTTGTGAGCGGATACAGCCTGGTTCCGCTGCCGCCCGCAAGAAGTATGCCTTTCATGCCGTCTCCTTGTTCACTTTCGTATGATTCTGAACCAGAGCCAGTGTCTGAGGCATGTAGTGCCCCATGATGCTGCGTAATTCGCTTTGTCTGATGCCCATGTTCACAAGAAATCCGGCGAAGCTATGACGGAGATCCTGAATGCGCAGGTCCGGGCGCCCCAGCCGGGTACGCAGCAGAGTCCAAATATAGGTTAGAGAAGAGAGGCGCTTGCCGCTTGAGGAAAAGAAGAGCCAAGGAATTCCTCCTGGTGGGGAAGCGTTCGAATAAGCTTTATGGCTTCGCTGTTGAGAGGAATGAGGCGCCGCCGATGGGTGAAGGCTCCGGAGGTGGCAAGAATACCACGCTGCAGATCTACGTTTTCCCATCGAGCATTGAGAATTTCCGACTTGTTGGCGCCGGTAAGCAGAATAAGATGAATGGCTCGAGCTCCTGGACGATGGTGGTATTCTTCCAAAAGGTGGACCAGCTTCAGCGTTTCTTCTGAGGAGAGAATCAGTGGAGAGCGTAAGGAGTTTTTTCTGGGGTAGGATGCGTGTCTGAAGGCTTCGTCAGATGCGAGTATATTCCAGCGACATGCACAGTTAAGCATATACTTGACCAGCCAGAACATACGATAGCAGGACGCGTGGGACAGCCCTGATAGTTCCAGCTCGGCCATCCAGTCCGTTAATGTGTTTTCTGAGATATCATTCAGAGGCTGGCAGGAAAGATAGGGCAGAACATACGAGGTCAGATAACGTTTGTCTGTTTTCCAGCTGCGTTTGTGTTCCCGTACAAAGGGGATATAGTGATCTCTGGCAAAATCGCCGAACAGCAGCGACGTATCTGCCGATGCAGGAGTAGGCATGGAAAAAGAGTCTCCTGTCATGATGTCCTCTGATAATGGTGTCAAAAAAGTGTACTTTTCTGACACCTTATAAAATATATTTTGCAGGCGTCTTATATAGCAAAAATCATCAAAAATTTCCACTCAAAAAACGAATTAAATTCCAATCACTTTCTCCTGTCAGAAAAGTACACTTTTTCGACACGTTATAGGAATATTTTTCTATTTTTACATATTTTTGTATATAATCTGTTATGAATAAAAGACTTTTATTTCAATATATTTTTGTTTTTTTGGCCGATATTGGCGTGTCGTTTTCGTGAAAATCAGGATTTGTTTTATTTTTAGAAGTAGAGATAAAAAAAGCGCCGTATCGACGGCCCGGACGTTGGGGCGGGGAGCTTATTCTGCAATGACAAAAGATCGCAGTATCAGCGGATTAATTTTCGAGACTCCCGTTCCGTGAGCAAGCGGGAAGGATAAGGCAGCGCTGAACAGCATAGAGATCATTGTCGCTTTGGTGGATATGCGGCTGCCATAGCCCAGTCGGCAAAGATACCGGGTAGGCCCTCGCTACTGAAAAGCCTGTCTGCAGGTGGAACAGGAAAAGTATATCCCGTCTGCATGAGAACGAAAGATTCGTGTCCGGCGAACCGGGGTTGGTACCACACATAATATATTGGGGACTGTGTTACGCGGTACGGAATAAAGCAAGAAGACGGTTACCTGCAGAGACCGCCTTCATGACATCAAAACGCCCGGCGAACGATGTCCGCCGGGCGTTTTCAATGAGGTCAGGAGGGAGCTATGTTGAACTATTGCCTTGTCCGATATCTCTGCCAAAGGTGCACGAAGTACAGCCGTGGTGAAGTATCAGGCGACAATTTATGACAAATACTTTTTAATTCGTTTCAGGATTTTCGCGGTAGGCGATGGGCTGAGGCCAGGCGTTTTCCTTGGCGCGGGCATAGCCGGACTTGAAGGGCTCCATTTCCCACAGGCGCACGATGGACGGATCGATCGGCACGCCGTGAGAGAGATCCTTGCCCTGGAAGGCGGGATAGTCCTTGGCATAGCGGTAGACGCGGTGAATCATGTTCTTCATGTGGCCTTCCTTGATGATGTGGGAGGTGGTGCTGTAGAGCACGTCGGTATCATCAAGGTAGTTCACGGTGCGACCGTCCTGCAGCCAGGGGCAGACGAATTCCCACACCACGCGGGGCTGAGGTCCGGGAGTGACTTCAAAAATCTGGCCGGAGCCGGTGGAGCAGATGAGGGTGTTGCCGTTGGGCAGACGCTGCACGGAGCTCTGGTAGGGAGAGGTGAAGTTCTGCGGGTTGTGGGACTCGTAGGACCACACGATCTGACCGGTTTCAATGTCCACTTCCAGAGCGCGGGAACGGTTGCCCTTGGGACGGAACCAGCCGTTGTCGTGAATCAGAATATGCTTGCCTTCGTTGATGAAGGTGCCGCAGTGGGGGCCGAAGAGCTGCTGATCTCCGTCGTCCAGCCAGCCGGGCTTGCGGCCGCGCAGATGGGTGGAGGGGTTGCCCCAGCGGTAGATGAGCTTGCCGGTCTTGCGGTCCACGATGACGAACTCACCGAAGTTGCGGCAGGTCATGCACACGCGGTCATGGATGGGGTCGTAGTCCACGGCGTTGAAGTGCACCCAGTCCACGGTGGAGAAGTAGTGGGCCGCCGGAGGCAGGATGTAGTTCAGGTTGAATTCGTCGGGGGCGTCGCCCACGTGATCCCACAGATGCCATTCCCAGACAACGTTGTTGTCCTTGTCGATTTCCATCAGATAGTCGAGGAACAGGCCCTTGTGCTGCTTGCCTTCGAACCATTCGCCGTCTTCGGGAAGGGTGCCGGGAATGCGGCCCTTGGCATAGGCTTCCTCGTTGCTCTTCTTTTCGAGGCAGATGACGATGGTGTTGCCGTTGGGCATGGGGCAGAAGGCATGAGAGAGCACCTGCTGGGTCTCATGGTCGTTCTTGATGTAGCGCTGGAGCAGATTGCCGTCCCAGTCGTAGCGTTCAAAGCCGCCCGTGGTGCCGGCAAAGAGCACGGCCTGATTGGGCACGCGGATGCCGCGAACAAGGTCGCCGTTGGGCATGAGGTGAGCGAAGAGGCCGGGGAAGTAGTCGGTCTTCCAGGTGTGGACGATTTCACCTTCCATATTGATGAGGTGGGTCTCGTTCCTGAAGTAGGGGCTGAACAAGTTATAACCTTCGCAAACCAGTTCCTTGTCGTAGCGATGAACACCGGTGGGAATGCCGTGTATGGCCATGATGCGCTCCTTGGATGGGTTTTGGAATCTCCGTGTCGGGAGGTTCCGGCGTGATATGTCTTCTATAAAGCAAAATGCGTGCCACTTTTGAATATGTAGTTAAATCAGATGAATATAATAATTTTAAAAAATATCGTTCATGACTTAAAATGGTAGAAAATAATAAAAAAGAGAGAAAATATGCCAAAAAATGGTATTTTTGATAAATCGAATGGAAGCTTGATAAAAATAGAATTTTTATTGTTTGTGCCGAGTTATGCGATTTGAGAGCTGTGCCAAAAAGAGGAAGCCAGAGTCATTATTTTATCGTGTTAAATCACAAAAAATGGTATTTACGCTGAAAAGGTATTTCATTTAACTTGTTGATTTTTCAGTTTTTCACAAGTTGGCATGGAAAATGCTTATCTGCCGGTATCGTTCTTATGCCCGGAAACATTCTGTCTGTTCCGGCTTTTCTTAAGAGAAGAGCATGGAGGACGGCAAAGGAGATACCATGAACGGACAAGGGTTATCAGGAAAGAAGGCGCTGGTCACAGGCGCGGGGCGCGGTCTTGGGAGAGCCATTGCGCTCACGCTGGCCTCGCGGGGTGCGGATGTCGCCTGCTGGGACATCAATGCGGAAGGCGTGGAGGAGACCGCCCGGCTGATTCGCGAAAAGGGACGCAACGCCGTGAGCCGGGTGATGGACATCACCAGAACTGCGGACATCCCCGCGGCCGTGGATGAAGCGGCCGCCGGACTCGGCGGTCTCGATATTCTGGTGAACAATGCGGGCGTCAATCGCCCTGTTCCCGCGCTGGAAGTGACGGAAGAGTGCTGGGACAGCATTCTGAGCGTCAATCTCAAGGCTCCGTTCTTCATCGCGCAGGCCGTGGTGAAGCACATGACCCGCGGCGGACGCATCATCAACATTACTTCCAGCCTTTCCACCAACGTGCTGGATATGCGCGTTCCCTATCAGTCGAGCAAGGGCGGCATCAACGTGCTCACCCGTGCGCTTGCCCTGGAGTGGGCGCCGCTCGGCATCACCGTCAATGCGGTCGGACCGGCCATCGTGGCTACGGAAATGACCAGAGCCATGGGCTCCAGCTCCTCGGTGCATCCCAAGATGCTTCTCGGCCGTCTCGTGCAGCCGGAAGAGATAGGTGCCGCCGTGGCCTTCCTGGCCTCCGATGAGGCCGCCATGATTACAGGTCAGGCTCTGTTCGTGGACGAAGGCTGGAGCATTCACTGAGTCTGCAGCATTCCTTTTCCCGGCGCTGTCCGGAAAGGTCCGGACGCACGGCTTCCCCGCTGTCACTTCCGCGAATGCGGGATACCGACGAGAAATTTCTGATTGGAGAACATACATGTCCGAGCAAGCCGAACTCATCACTCCCATCCCCTTTTCCCCGAAACGGGCAATGAAACTGCTGGCTGCGGTTGTCGCCTACTTCGCCATTGCCTACGGTTTCGGTCCCGTTGAAGGGCTTTCTCAGCAGGGGCAGAGCTCCATTGCCCTCATGGTGGCGGCCGTCATCATCTGGGTGACCGACGCGCTTCCTCTGGCCGTCGCGGCCATTCTCATGACCATGCTTCAGCCCCTGTCCGGGGCGGCTCCGTTCAATAAGGCTCTCGCCAACTTCGCCAACCCCATCGTCTTCTTCTGCTTCGGCATGTTCTGCGTCACGTTCGCCTTCACCCGTTCAGGTTTTTCCGATCGTGTCGCGCTCTGGATTTCCCGTCTGGCAGGCGGCAATCCTTCCCGCCTGCTTCTGTGCTTCATCGCCGGCGGTACCATTCTTTCCGCCTTCATGGCCGACGTGCCCGTAGTCGTCATGCTTGCTCCCATCGCCCTCAAGGTTGTGGAGCAGAACAAATGTCAGGCCAACGGCAGCAACTTTGCCCGCGCCATCATGATCGGTCTGCCTATCGGCGTGCTCATGGGCGGCATCGCCACGCCTACCGGCGCCTCCATGAACATTCTTACCATGCAGTTTTTGCGCGACATGGCCGGTGTGGACATGTCGTTCCTGCAGTGGGCAGCCATCGGCGTGCCTGTCGTCATCGTGCTCATTCCCGTGGTCTGGTTCATTCTTCTCAAGCTGTTCCCGCTGGAACTGGACTATCTTGAAGGTACGGAGTGCTTTGAGGATGCCTGGAAGGATCTCGGCCCCATGAGCACGGATGAAAAGAAGTTCATGATCTTCATGCTCGTGAACATCGTGCTGTGGTGCACCGACAGCATCCATCACATTCCGCTGCCCGTGCTTGCCGTCATCGGCGGCGCGGCGCTGTTCGTGCCCGGCATCGACCTCATCGACTGGAAGTACGCCGGTCCCCGCATGGGCTGGAGCATCCTCATGCTCATCGGCGGCGCCTGCTCGCTCAGCATGTCCCTGTGGGAAAGCGGCGCTGCCGCCTGGATGGGCAATACGCTGCTCGGCGGACTGCTCGACCTGCCTACCTGGCTGCTCATGCTCATCATCGGCTTCTTCGCCATGTGGATCCATCTGCTTGTCACCAACTCCACGGCCATCATCGCCGTGTTCATGCCCATGATCATTGCACTCGCGCAGAGCAAGGGCATCAATCCCGTGGTGCTGGCGCTGCCTCTGGGCTTCCTGGCTTCCGCCTCGCTCGTGCTGGTTATCGACGCCGTGCAGCTCGTGACCTATCAGTACGGATACTACTCCATGAAGGACTGGTTGAAGGTCGGTGTGACCATTTCCTTTGTCTGGATTCCCCTGTGCGTAGCCAGCGTGCTGTTCATCGGCGGCGGCGTGCTCGGACTGTACTGATTCTGCCGGGCTGACGGCCTGATGATAGAGGCCCGCGTCGCTTTCGAACGACGCGGGCCTCTTTTGGTGTACTTTGCAGAGAGGCGGATTTGAACGGGCGCTTTTACGTTTTGCCCGGACTGTCGGCACCGGAGGGGCGCGTCAGAAGAGCGGTCAACTCGTCTTGCAGTACCCCGGCAAAGGGGCGGAGGCGGCTGTGCCTGACCTTCCCGAACCGAAGCTGAACGGCTTCGGCGGAAGCGGGGGAGCCGCTGGAGCGCCGGTATCGTCATCCGGCAAGGTTTTTCTTCTGACGCCGTACTCTGAGAGTGTTGGGGTGGACGTTGAGCAGGGCGGCCGCACCGTCGTCTCCACCGATGCGCCCTCCGGTGTGGCGCAGGGCGTCGTCGATATAGTTTTCCGTAAGTTCCTTCAGCGACGGCCACGGCGTGGACCTGAGCAGATTGTGCAGCGCCACCGGCCCGTTCCACGGATCTGCGGCAGGCATGACTTCCTGCCGTTCGGGGGCCGCCCCCGAGAAGGGGCAGACGAAGCGTTCCGTACCGGACGCCGGAGCAGGAATGTCTGCTGCCGGCATGCGCCTGTCCATCTGATGAATGTGTTCCAGTTCGCTGTTCAGCACGTCGTCGAGCTTGAAGTTGCCGCCCCTGAGGCGGACGAGCAGTCTTTCCATCAGGTGCTCAAGTTCCCGTACGTTGCCGGGCCAGTTGTGCTGACAGAGCTTTTCCAGCTGTTCCGCCGTAAGGCTGGGAAAATTCACGCCGATGGCCTTGGATTTTTCTATGAGGAAAAGCCGGGCAAGGGCGGGAATGTCGCTGCGGTGGGCGCGCAGGGGAGGCACATGAAGCACGCAGACGTTGAGTCGGTACCACAGGTCCTCACGGAATTTTCCCTGACGCACCATGGTCAGAAGATCTCTGTGGGTGGCGGCGATGACGCGGATGTCCAGCGGAATGGCGTGAGCGCTGCCGACCTTGCGGACTTCGCGCTGATCGAGCACGCGCAGCAGGCGCGCCTGCATGGAAAGAGGCAGATCGCCTATTTCGTCCAGAAAGACGGTGCCGCCGTTGGCGGCTTCAAAGTAGCCCGTGTGGGCGCCGTAGGCTCCGGTGAAGGCTCCCCGCTCATGGCCGAAGAGTTCGCTGTCCACGAGCTGTTCGTTGATGGCCCCGCAGTTCACCTTGACGAACGGACGGCTCGAACGCAGGGAAAGTTCCTGCACGGCGTTGGCCACGAGTTCCTTACCTGTGCCCGTTTCGCCGAGAATGAGCACGGTGCAGTCCGTGGCGGCGGCCTGTTCCAGCTGAATGTAGAGGTCGTGCATTCCCTTCATGGCGTGCAGGCGGTTTGAGGCGCTGCCTCCGGGATTGCCTATTTTTTCGGCGGAACGCACGGCGCCCGTGGCCATGAAGTCTTCGCGCAGGCTCTCGCCGAGAGGCGTGGTGAGAAGAATCAGCTTATCCACCAGCTCACGGGAAAAGGTGTTGGCGATGTTGGAGCAGAAGATGAGCTGAAAGGTGGCCTCGCCCACGGTGAACAGCGGTATGCGCAGGTAGGATCCCATGTCCTCTTCACGCAGACTCGTCTGCGCGTTCTTGAGCATGAGGGCGTTGTTGATGGTGTAGGGGCGCAGGGAGTCGGATCCCATGAGCAGGTTTATCTGCTCCTGCGTGAAGTCGGTGGTGGCCAGTGTTCTCACGCGGTTGTGCGTGTCGGAAAGAGTGTCGGCCAGCGGCGTGAAGCTGGCCGTTTTGTAGCGTCGGAATCCGCAGAAGATGCGGGTAAGCGGAAAATGTTCGCTCAGCATGCCGAAAAGATAGGTAAGCGCGGAACCGATGCCTATCTGCCGGTTCAGAAGAACGCAGGATTTTGCGCAGAGCGTCAGCTCTTCCTCGCTCAGATTGAGGACGGATCCGGAGCGTTCTGTTTTCTTTTCGTGCATATCGTCGAAGGGCATGGGCATGGTGACTCCGGAGTGTTATTCTGCAATGACGAAAAGATCGCGGTAGCGGAGGCTCAGTTTGCGTGCCTCCCGTTCCGCGAGCGAGCGGGAATGATAGGGGCCGAGCTGAACGAAGTTGAGATCGTTGCCGTCATGCCTGGAGATGCGGCAGCCGTAGCCCTGCGTGCGCATGAAGTCGGCAAGATAGGTGGCGCGGGGAAGTTCGCGGAACGAACCTATCTGAATGTAGAAAAGGCCGAGCATATCTCCGTCCGGCGTGAGGACGGACGGTTCGCGACCGTTCTCCAGCGCCACGATGCGCACTCGTGCCGTGCCCTTGTTCATCATGCCGAGCTCTTTGGCCGCGGCACGGGACAGATCGATGATGCGGCTGCCCACAAAGGGGCCGCGGTCGTTGACTCGCACTTCCGTCACTCTGCCGTTTTCAAGGTTGGTCACGCGCAGGCGCGTGCCGAAGGGCAGAAGCTTGTGGGCCGCCGTCATGGCGTTCTGATTGTAGCGTTCGCCGTTGGATGTTTTTTTGCCGTGAAATCCCGGTCCGTACCAGGAGGCCGTTCCCGTTTCCACGAAGTTCTGGGCGGATTTCAGCGGGTAGTAGGTCTTGCCGCGTACCGTGTAGGGGCTTGTTCCCCGGTATTTGCCGTTCTGATACCCGGTATTTCTGGTTGAACAGCCTTGCATGAGAACGGCCGTGACAAGCACGCTCAGGAACAGCAGAAAAGGGCGATATCTTCTGAACATGTTTTTTGCCTGAAAGAGAAAACGGGCAGACATGCAGGTTCTGCCTTGCGGAAAAAGGAAATCCTTCACATCATGAGGCAGGAGCTCCGTTTTGTCCAGCGTGCCCGCGTTTGAGGGGAAAGCGCGTGTTTTCGGAAGACATTCGGGAAGAAAGCTCCCCGCAGAAGCGCAGAAATCGTTCTGCCGGATGAAAATATGGAAAAAAGACCCCGGTGACCATTTGCCAAACACAAAGGCATGACTTATCTTCTGCCTTGTTCCAACGACTTTTTCTGGAGATTCCCATGATCAAATTCCTGATCGGCAAGATATTCGGTACTCGTAATGATCGCTATCTTCGCTCGCTGCGTCCCAAGCTGAAAAAATGCAATGCGCTTGAACCTGAAATGAAGAAGCTTTCCGACGAGGAAATTCCCGCAAAGCTCGCAGAATACCGCAATGAGGTGCAGAGCGGCGCCCGTACGCTGGACGACGTTCTGCCCGAAGTGTTCGCTCTCGTGCGCGAGGCCTCTTCCCGCGTCATGGGAATGCGTCATTACGACGTGCAGCTCATAGGCGGCATGGTGCTCCATGCCGGCAAGATCGCGGAAATGAAGACCGGTGAAGGCAAGACCCTTGTGGCCACGCTGCCGGTGGTGCTCAATGCCCTTTCCGGCAAGGGCGTTCATGTAGTTACCGTGAACGACTACCTTGCCCGCCGAGATGCGGAATGGATGGGACGTCTGTACAACTTCCTCGGTCTTTCCGTGGGCGTCATCGTGCAGGGCCTGAACGATGATCAGCGCAAGGCGGCCTATGCCTGCGACATCACCTACGGCACCAACAACGAATTCGGTTTCGACTATCTGCGCGACAACATGAAGTTCTATGCCGAGCAGCTCGTGCAGCGCGGCCACAACTTCGCCATCGTGGACGAAGTCGACTCCATTCTCATTGACGAAGCCCGTACGCCGCTCATCATTTCCGGTGCCAGCGACGAGTCCACCGAGCTGTATCAGGCCATGGACGCCGTGGTGCGTCAGCTGACCGCTGAAGAAGACTACACCCTGGACGAAAAGGCCAAAACCGCCATGCTGACCGACGCCGGTGTGGCCAAGTGCGAAAAGATTCTCCACATCGACAACCTTTTCGATCCGGCCAGCATTTCCTATCAGCACCATATTCTGCAGTCGCTCAAGGCGCATCACTGCTTCAAGCGCGATGTCGACTATATCGTCAGCGACGAAGGCAAGGTCGTCATCGTCGACGAATTCACGGGGCGTCTCATGCCCGGCCGCCGCTTCAGCGACGGTCTGCATCAGGCGCTGGAAGCCAAGGAAGGCGTGAAGGTGGAGGCCGAAAACCAGACCCTCGCCAGCATTACCTTCCAGAACTACTTCCGCATGTACGACAAGCTGGCGGGCATGACCGGTACGGCTCAGACCGAAGCTGTGGAATTCGATCAGATCTACGGCCTGGAAACCATCACCATTCCCACCAACAAGCCCATGATCCGCAAGGATATGCCTGACCTCATCTTCCGCACGCAGCGTGAGAAGTATCAGGCCATCATCGAGTCCATCAAGGAGCTGTACAAGACCGGTCAGCCCGTGCTGGTGGGCACCATCTCCATCGAGACTTCGGAGCTTCTCTCCTCCATGCTCAGGAAGGAAGGCGTGCCGCACAGCGTTCTGAACGCCAAGCATCACGCCGAGGAAGCGGCCATCGTGGCGCAGGCCGGTCAGAGGGGGCATGTGACCATCGCCACCAACATGGCCGGTCGCGGTACCGACATCGTGCTCGGCGAAGGCGTCAAGGAACTGGGCGGTCTTCATATTCTCGGTACGGAACGCCATGAAAGCCGCCGTATCGACAATCAGCTGCGCGGCCGTTCCGGCCGTCAGGGCGACCCCGGCTCTTCCCGCTTCTATCTGTCTCTGGAAGACAACCTCATGCGCATCTTCGGTTCGGAACGCATTTCCGGCCTCATGGAAAAGCTGGGCATGAAGGAAGGCGAACCCATTGAAAACCGCATGGTTTCCAAGGCCATTGAAAACGCCCAGAAGCGCGTTGAAGGTCACAACTTTGAAATCAGAAAGACGCTGCTCGACTACGACAACGTCATGAATCAGCAGCGCGAGGTCATCTACAGCCTGCGCCGCGACCTCATGCAGCTGCCCGATGTGGAAGGTGTGCTCTTCGACTTTGTCGACGAAGTGCTGGACAACATCTATCAGCCTGTGGAAGGCCTGAAGGAAGCTCCCGATGCTCAGATGTGCATCGAGGTCAACAGTCACCTGCTGGAAACGCTCAATCTTGCCCGCGCGCTGCCGGACATGACCATGAGCGCCATTCCTTCCCGCGATCAGGCCCGCGAGGCCGTAACCCGGATTTTCCAGGAACTGCGCGAAGAAGCCGGCCCCGTGTACAACGACATTCTGCGTTACTTCCTGCTGGAATCTCTGGATCGCTGCTGGAAGGAACATCTGCGCGCCATGGACTACCTGCGCGAGGGCATCGGTCTGCGCGGCTATGCCCAGCGTGATCCCAAGCGCGAATACCAGAGCGAAGGCCTTGCCATGTTCAAGGAGATGCTCTTCCGCATCCATGAAGGCGCTCTCACCTCGCTGACGCATGTGCGCATGAGAAGAGTGGAGGCTGAACAGCCTGCTGAAGGCGCGGAAGGTCAGGCTCCGGCGGAAGAGGGCGGCGAACCTGCTCCTGCGGCTGAAAATGCTGTGGAAAGCTCTCCTGCCGAAGAAAGCGCCGATGCTGCACAGTCTGTTGAGGCCCCCGAGGAAGCTGCCGGGGAAAAGGCGGCTCCTCAGCCGGAGGAAGAAGAGGTGCAGCCTGCTCTGAATCTGCGCCATAAGACGGATCCTGCGGCCATGGGAGACGGTATGGCTCCCGAGGATTCGGAAGAAGTGCACATGTACAACGGCGTGAAGGTGGGTCGGAACGATCCGTGCCCCTGCGGCAGCGGCAAGAAATTCAAGAAGTGCTGCGGCAAGAATCTGTAAGTCATGACTGAGCGGCGCCGTCAGACCGGGACATCCCGTAAGGAAGACGTTTCGGCGGCGCCGCTTCGTCTGGAAAGACGTCGACCGCTTTATAATCATGCCTGCGCCGGTCTGATGAGCGGAAGACGAAATACGCACTATTGTTTTTGAAAACAGGAAGCGCCCTGCAGCTCATTTACGCTGCGGGGCGCTTCCTGTTTGTGAGGAGATACGGGGAAAGACTCCTGTCGCTTTGGAAAAGCCGGTCCTGGCATCGGCGACGGACGGATGCTTTCGTCGATACCTGCGCTTATGATAAGGACATGAACCTGCAGAGAAAGGGGAGTGATATGATACGCCGAGGGACGGACAGAGATATCGATGCGGTGACGCGTCACTATAACGAGCTTCTTGCCTTTGAACAGGAGCACGGCAGCAGCACGAACTGGAAGATGGGGGTCTATCCCACGAGAGCCGTGGCGGAAAAAGGCGTGGCGGAAGGATCTTTGTTCGTGATGGAGGAGAACGGCGAGCTGTGCGCCAGCATGCTGCTCAACAATGTGCAGCTTGAGTCGTATGCTTCCATTGCCTGGGAGTATCCTGCCGGACCGGACGAGGTGATGGTCATTCATACGCTGTGCGTGCCGCCCTCTCAGGCAGGAAAAGGTGTCGGACGTCGTATGGTCGAGTTTGCGCTGGAGGAGTCCGCCCGGAGAGGCTGCAAGGTCATGCGCCTGGATACCTGGGAAAAAAATGCTCCTGCGGCGGGACTGTACCGCAAACTGGGGTTCCGTTATGCCGGAAAGGCGGAGGTTTTGTTTGAAGGCGCGATTGCCGAGCATCTGATTTTCTTTGAAAAGCATCTGTAGATGAACGGACTGTCTTCCAGCGCCCGGAATGCTGTATGCCGTGCGACAGATGAGACGCCCGTAACCGGACAAAAAAGAAGAGGGACGGAAGCTTTTGCTTCCGTCCCTCTTTTCTTCATATGCGGGCTATGCTGCCGATACCGCTATTTCTTCTTGGACTGCTTGATGGCGGCAGCGATGAAGTCATGGAAGAGCGGATGGGCGTGCATGGGACGGGACTTGAATTCGGGATGGAACTGGCAGCCCACGAACCAGGGATGGTCGGGCAGTTCCACGATTTCCACGAGAGTGCCGTCGGGAGAGGTTCCGCTGAACACCATGCCGTGCTGGCTGAGGGTTTCGCGGAAGGCGTTGTTGAATTCATAGCGATGGCGGTGACGTTCGGAGATGTTTTCCTGCTTGTAGGCTTCGGCGGCCTTGGTGCCGGGAAGCAGCGTGCAGGGATAGGCGCCGAGACGGAGCGTGCCGCCCTTGTTGCTGGCTTCGTCGCGCACTTCCACGGCGTTCTTGCGGAAGTCGTACCATTCGGTCATGAGATAGATGACCTTTTCATCGGTAAGCGGATCGAATTCTTCGGAGTTGGCCTTGGAGAGACCGGCCACGTGGCGGGCGAATTCGATGACGGCGCACTGCATGCCGAGGCAGATGCCGAAGAAGGGCACCTTGTGTTCACGGGCATAGCGGATGGCTTCGATCTTGCCTTCCACGCCGCGGTAGCCGAAGCCGCCGGGCACCAGAATGCCGTCGCAACCCTTGAAGGTGGCCGCCGCGTTTTCGGCAGTGACTTCTTCGGAGTTGACGTACTTCAGATTGACGGACACATGGTTGGCCACACCGGCATGCACGAGGGCTTCATGCAGGCTCTTGTAGGCTTCCTTGAGGTCGACGTACTTGCCCACGATGGCGATGGTCACCTTGTTCTTGGCGGCTTCGTCGAAGTCGTTCATGAGCTTGATCCAGCCGGAGAGGTCGGCGTTGCGCGCGGGCAGGCGCAGCATGATGGCCACCTTCTGGTCGAAGCCTTCTTCATAGAACTTGAGCGGCACACCGTAAACGTTCTTCACGTCCACGGAGGTGAACACGGCGTCTTCGTCCACGTTGCAGAACAGGGCAATCTTCTTCTTGAGTTCGGAAGGAATGGTCTGTTCGCAGCGGCAGAGAATGATGTCGGGCTGAATGCCGATGGAAAGCAGTTCCTTCACGCTGTGCTGCGTGGGCTTGGTCTTGTATTCACCGGCAGCGTGCAGATAGGGCACGAGGGTGAGGTGGATGTTCAGGCAGTTGTTGCGGCCGATTTCGGAGCGGAGCTGACGGATGGCTTCAAGGAAGGGCAGGCCTTCGATGTCGCCCACGGTGCCGCCGATTTCGATGATGGCTACGTCGGGAGCCTTTTCACCTTCGGTCAGGCTCAGAATGGTGCGCTTGATTTCGTCGGTGATGTGAGGAATCACCTGCACGGTGCCGCCGAGGTAGTCGCCGCGGCGTTCCTTGTTGATGACGTTGTAGTAGATGCGTCCGGAGGTGGTGTTGTTGTTCTGGGAGAGGGAAACGTCGAGATAGCGCTCGTAGTGACCGAGGTCGAGGTCGGTTTCGGCGCCGTCGTCGGTGACGTAGACTTCACCGTGCTGGAAGGGGTTCATGGTGCCGGGGTCGACATTGATGTAGGGGTCGAGCTTCTGGATGGTCACGGAAAGTCCGCGGGCCTTCAGGAGCGCGCCCAGCGATGCCGAGGCCAGGCCTTTACCGAGAGAGGAAAGCACACCGCCGGTAACAAAAATGAACTTGGTTTTCATGAATCAGCCCTTCTATGAAGATGATAGGAAATTTAAAATAATAAACGCACCCTTCAGCCCGGTCTTCAGCGGAAAGGCACCCCGATGACGCATTGCGTTCCTGCCTCTTATACTTGATACCCTTCGGGAAAGGAAGCGCTAAATCATGCCTCCGAAAAATTTTCCCCGGGGCTGTGCGGCGGCCTTGAGGGGGCGAAAGGGCGATTAGCCCGGCTTCGTTTCCCCGGCAGGATCGGCCGCTGCAAGCCTTGGAATGACGCATTACCTGTTTCCGGCGTCTTCCCAGATTTTTCTGCTGCGCTCTATTTTTTTACGCACTCCGGACCATGTTTTTCCCATGAGGAAGGAGGCGGGGAACGCATTCTGCATGGCCGTGAGAATATCCGTCGTCACGGTGAAGGAGAGTTCGTCCACGCCCATGAAGGGGCGGCATGACGGATCGGAACCTCCGACGACGGCCTTTTTCATGCCTTTGCGACGGTAGCAGAGCGGCCATGCGAAAATATTGGCGCAACCTGAACCGAAAGGCATGGCCACGGCGTCATGGTCGTCGAGCGCGAATCCTGCAAGCATGGTCAGGCCCGTGAGCACTTCGCCCCGGCAATGGAAGGTGACCAGAAGCGGTTCTTCTTCGCCTTCAAAAAACGACAGCGGCTTTACCGCGCAGAAAGGCGCTGGCGCCGGTTGAATGTCGATATTCTTGAAAAAGCGGCGCATGGATTCAGGAGACGGCAGATAACGCTCGCCTTCCCGGCCTTCCCAGCCCGTGGTCACGAACTGCAGGATGCGTTCCGGAACGGGAAGCTGGTATCCGAGATAGACCCAGCCGCCCATGCAGCCTTTGACATCGGCGGAAAAATGAACGCAGGTTTTTCTGGCCCGCGCCATGCGGAGATAGTTGATGATGCAGGCGTGTCCCGCTTCGGGAGCGGGAGTGATGGAGCCTTCGGGCGCGTTCCCGGTATAGCTGATGCCCAGCGGCTCTTCGCAGCCGAGCAGGTCGAACATGTCCTGAAGGCGTTTAAAGTCAAGCATGTCGGCTCCCCTGTGACAAGGTACGCGGAATAATAAAGCGTACAGGAGAGAATGGAGCCTGTCAATGTAAAGGGATGAGCGGTCGGTCGTGAGGGAGAGCTGCGTTTGCAGGAGTGAAGTGAGGACTCGGTACATCCCCCGATGCGGTATCCCGCTCTGTCCTGCATCCCCGGAGAGGATGCCCGTCTGCGCCGCAAAACACCGGCTTTTTATTTTCAGTCGAGAAGGTCTGTTCCTTTTGAGAAGAGCCCGTGCCGTGACCGCATCATAACGTTCCGGATGAAAAGTTTTGAAGAGAGGATGGGGGTGCGGGGGAAGGAGGGAAACTTTTTCAAAAGGTTCCCTCCTTCCCCCGCCTTTGCTCTATTCTTCCATCTGAAAATCCACGCGGATTTTGAAGAGCTTTTCCGCAGGCAGGTTCATGATGGCAACGCCGGTACGTTCTTCCAGGTCTTTGAGCGTGGCGCACACGTCGTCCCAGGATGGGCCGATGAGCGTGAACCAGACGTTGAATTCATGGTTGCGCAGGTAGTTGTGCGTGACGCCGGGCAGGGCGTTCACTTCGGCGATGAAGGAGTCGAGCTTTTCTTCGGGTACATGCGCGCCGCACAGCGTGGAGCGGAAGCCCAGCTTGGCGGACTGGAAGTTCGCCCCGAGGCGGCGGATGATCTTCTTTTCCTTCATGGCCTTCACGCGGGAGAGCGCTTCCTCTTCGGAAATGCCGAGCTGTCTGCCCAGTTCCTCATAGGGGCGGGGAACCAGCGGAAACGCCGTCTGAATGATGTCCAGAAGTTTTCTGTCGATGCTGTCCATGACTTCGGTCTGAGCCATGCGTTCTCCTTGAACGTCAGGAAGAACCGGCACACCGGCCGGAGCGTTCCCGGAAAATGTCGGTCCGGCCCCGCTGCGGGAGCGGGGCCGGAAGGAAGGGAAAGCGTGCGGGCTTTCCGAATTACTTTGTCGCCTTGGGCTTGTACAGGCACAGCGGTTCCTGCGCCATGGGGTCATCGGTCATGCTGTAGGCGCGGGCACGGCAGCCGCCGCATACTTTATGGTATTCGCACACGCCGCATTTGCCCTTGTAGGCGCTCTGATCGCGGAACTTCAGGAACCAGGGCGTCTTCTTCCAGAGTTCGGGGAAGGGGGTGTCGCGCACGTTGCCGCAATCGAGCGTCAGATAGCCGCAGGGCTGGAGCTGGCCGGTATGGCTGATGAAGCAGAATCCCGTGCCGCCGAGGCAGCCGCGGGTCATGGCGTCCATGCCGAAGTTCTCCATGTTCACGGTCACGCCTTCCTCGCGGGCCTTCTGGCGCATGATGCGGTAATAGTGCGGCGCGCAGGTGGCCTTGAGGTGCATGGAGGTCGTCTTGCGGAAGTCGTAGAACCAGTGCAGCACTTCCTCGTATTCTTCGGCGGTGATGACTTCTTCCTGAATTTCGGCGGCCCGTCCCATGGGCACGAGCAGGAAGATGTGCCACGCCACGGCGCCGATACGTTCGCAGAGATGGAAGATATCCTTGAACGAATGCAGATTGCTCTTGGTCACCGTGGTGTTGATCTGGAATTCCACACCTTCGGCCTTCAGGTATTCGATGCCGCGCATAGAGGCGTCGAAGGCCCCGGGAACGCCGCGGAAGGCGTCGTGACTGGCCGCGTCGGCTCCGTCGATGGAGATGGAGCAGCGCTGGAATCCGGCTTCCCTGATCTTGCGGGCGGACTCCGGCGTAATGAGCGTGCCGTTGGGGGACATGACACAGCGCAGGCCCTTGTCGCGGGCGTAGGCGGCCAGTTCATAGACATCGGCGCGCATCATGGGATCGCCGCCGGTGAAGATGATGATGGGCTCGCCCACTTCCGGGAAGGTGTCGATGAGCGCCTTGGCTTCCTGCGTGGAAAGTTCGCCCGGATAGGGTTCGGGATGCGCTTCGGCACGGCAGTGCTTGCAGGCCAGGTTGCAGGAACGGGTCACTTCCCAGGCGATGAGACGGCACTTCGGAGAACCGTCGGGCAGGAAGCGGGGCTTTCCCGTGGCGGGATGGCCCCCCGGCATGCCGTCGGCAGGACGGCCGAGGGGGTGTCCGCCGGGATGGCAGGCTCCGAGGGAAGACATGGCGGAGTCGTGACCGCTCATCAGCGAATCCATCCTTCGCGGAGGGCTTCCGCGGCGAAGTAGGTGATGATCATCTTGGAACCGGAGCGCTTGAGGCCGATGAGGGATTCCATGATGACGGCCTTGCGGTCGATCCAGCCGTTCTGGGCGGCGGCGCAGATGAGGGAGTATTCGCCGCTCACCTGATAGGAGACCAGCGGTACGTCGAAGCTGTCGTGCATGAGACGAATGACGTCCTGATAGGGACCGGCGGGCTTCACGATGAAGATGTCCGCGCCTTCGTCGATGTCGGCCTGCATTTCGCGCAGGGCTTCCTGCACGTTGCCGGGATCCATCTGATAGGTGCGGCGGTCTCCGAAGTGCGGCGCAGATTCGGCGGCATCGCGGAAGGGACCGTAGTAGGCGGAAGCGTACTTCACGGCGTAGGACATGATGGGGGTTTCCTCGAATCCGGCCTTGTCCAGCGCGGTGCGCAGGGCGAGCACGCGGCCGTCCATCATGTCGGAAGGCGCAATGATGTCCGCGCCGGCCTTGGCCTGAGAAACGGCGGTTTTGGCAAGAAGATCAAGGGTCTGGTCGTTGAGCACATGACCGGACTTGTCGCCGTCGGCAATGATGCCGCAGTGGCCGTGCGAGGTGTATTCGCAGAGGCAGAGGTCGGTGACCACGACAAGATCGGGCCAGTTCTTCTTGATCATGCGCGTGGCGCGCTGCACGATGCCGTCATCGGCATAGGCGCCGGAGCCCACGGGATCCTTGAAGGCGGGAATGCCGAAAAGCAGCACGGAGCGGAGGCCGTTCTTCACGGCTTCGCCGATTTCCTTTTCCAGTTCCGCGAGGGAAAGCTGGTACTGACCGGGCATGGAGGCGATGGGCTGGCGGAAGTGTTCGTCGGGAGTGTCCACGACGAAGTAGGGCATGATGAGATCGGCGGCGGAAAGAGAGGTTTCGCGGATCATGTCGCGGATGGCGGGCGTGCGGCGCAGACGGCGGCCGCGATGGAAGGAAAGTTCGGTCATTGTGATATCCTTTGCGCCTCAGGGGCGCGTTGACGGTCGGTAAAAGCGTAAAGAAGATAACACCGGCCCCTGACTTTGAAAAGGGCTGCGGTCACAGTTGATGCGGCGGCGGATGCGGGGCGTGTCCGGAGAGCCTTGCAGCACAAGGATTGTGCGGTGTGCAGTTCTGAAGAGGTGCGGATTGCTCAGAGCTGAAAGAGAAGAACCATGACGGGCATGGTGACGACGCAGAGCAGCGTGGAGATCACGTTGATGAGACTCGCGTATTCGCCGTTGTGTCCGTAGAGATGGGCCATCTGGGTGACGGTGGAGGCGCAGGGCGCGGCCGCCGCAAGAAAGCTGATGAGCAGAATGGTGGAGCCGTCCTTCGTGATATGGGCAAGGCCGGTGGCTCGGAAGACGAGCAGGGTGACGAGCGGCAGCGCCAGCAGACGCAGCGCCACGATGAGCGGGAGCTTTTTATAGGCAAAGGCCCGCCGCAGATTCATGGAGCCTATGAGCATGCCCGTCACGATCATGCAGAGAGGGCCGATCATGCTGCCCACGGCATGCACGGCAAGGCGGGGTACCTCGGGAAAGTGCAGACCGGAGACGAAGAGCAGAGCCCCGGCGAGCATGGCCAGGATGTTGACGTTGAAGAGAATGTTCTTCAGGTGCACCTGACCGTTTTTTCGGAGCAGGGAGTAGCAGTGCGTCCAGAAAAGAATGGTCTGGCCGACGAGAAAGCCGCTGGTGTAGAGCACCCACTCTGGGCCGAACACATAGATGACGATGGGAATGATGAGATTGCCGCCGTTGGAGTAGATGGCGGAAGCCTGTTCCACGGGATCAAGCCTGAGGGGGCGGCGCAGAAGGGCGATGAGCGCGATGGCCAGCGACTGGGAAAGGGCGGCCGCCGCAAGGGAGAGAAAGAGTCCCTGCAGCTTTTCCCCGGAAAAGTCCACCTGAAAGGCGTCGAGCATCATGCACGGGCCGACTATGTACAGAGCCACGGCGGCAAGGGGCGCGCTGTCTTCGGCACGAAGCAGTCGCATTCTCACGACGAGGTAGCCCATGAGCACCATGAGGAGCATGGCCGCGATCTGCCTGCCGAGAAGAAGGGAAATCATCATGGGCGGATCTCTGTAAAGGGGAAAGACGAAGAAAAAGAAGAAGGAGCTGCCGGACCGTCTGCCGTTGTGCCCCGGGAAAAGAAGAGAAAAACGGGGAGGCTCGCGCCTCCCCGTCGTTGTGGATGATTCAGCGGCTACTTGATGCCGATTTCCTCATCGGTGAGATAGCAGGCCGGATCTTCGGCCCATTCGTCGCCGTAGTAGGCTTCGGCGCGGGAGCGGAAGTTGCCGCCGCAGATGTTGAGGAAGCGGCACTTGGCGCAGCGGCCCTTGACGTGGGGCTTCTTGTCCTTGAGCTTGTGCAGCAGTTCGATGTTCGGATCGTCCCAGATTTCGGAGAAGGGGCGTTCGAGCACGTTGCCGAACACATGATGACGCCAGAACTGGTCGGCGGACACGTCGCCGTTCCAGGAAATGCAGCCTATGCCGCGGCCGGAGCTGTTGCCTTCGTTGAACTGCAGAAGCTGGAACACTTCTTCGGCACGCTTGGGGTCTTCCTTGAGAAGACGCATCCACACGTAGGGGCCGTCGGCGTGGTTGTCCACGGTGAGCACTTCCTTGGGAGTGCCGGCGTCGAAGCATTCGCGGGTCTTGTCCATGATGAGGTCCACCACGGCGCGGGTTTCCTGATGGTTCAGGTCTTCATTGATGAGTTCGGTGCCGCGGCCGGAGTACACCAGATGATAGAAGCAGACGCGGGGAATGTCGCGTTCGCGCAGGATGTCGAAAATTTTGGGAACTTCCACGGCGTTGCGCTTGTTGATGGTGAAACGCAGGCCGACCTTGATGCCTTCTTCGCGGCAGTAGTCGAGACCTTCGAGCGCACGGCGGAAGGCACCCTTGACGCCGCGGAAATGGTCGTGAACCTCTTCGCCGCCGTCGAGGGAAACGCCCACGTAGGACAGGCCGACTTCCTTGAGCTGCTTGGCCATGGCGCGGTCGATGAGCGTGCCGTTGGTGGAAATGACGGCGCGCATGCCCTTCGACGTGGCATAGCTGGCCAGTTCGGGCATGTCCTTGCGGATGGTGGGCTCGCCGCCGGAGAAGAGCATGACCGGCGCGCCGTAGGCGGCGAGATCGTCGATCATGACCTTGGCCTGTTCGGTGGAAATGGGATCGACGCCCTTGTCGGTTTCGGCCTGGGCGTAGCAGTGCACGCATTTCAGATTGCAGCGGCGCGTCATGTTCCAGACGACCACGGGCTTCTTGTCGGCGGAGAACTGGAGAAGATGAGAGGGCAGCTTGCCGGAGTGGCGGCCGTAACGCAGAGCGTCGGACGGTTCCACCTGTCCGCAGTAAAGCTTGGAAATACCGATCATGTATGATCCTCGCTGGGCTTGTATGGGAAAGGCGGAGGCATGACCTCCGCCGCCATGTTGAATGAAAAGGAAGGCTTGCCGCGCTCAGGCGACAGGCCGGACAATATCATAGCCGCACAGCCTTCGGGAATCAAGTGACCTTCTCAACCCTGCACGCTGCTTGTCAGGCGAGCGCTATTCGAGGATGCCGCCGGCAAGAACAAAGCCGTCCGCATCGTACACGGCGGCTACCTGTCCCGGAGCGGGAGGCTGCTGAGGGGCGGCAAAGTGCAGAGTCATGCGGCCGTCCTCCACGGTAACGACGGCGGGAACCGGAGACTGATGATAGCGCACGCGGACCAGGAGCTCCTGCGGCCACAGGGCCGGATCGACCATGAGATTGAGTTCCTTCGCCGTGCAGGAGGAGACGGGCAGAAGATTTTTGGGGCCGACGACAAGAGTATTGCTCTCGCGCAGCCTTTTCAGCACGTAGAGCGGTTCCTTCCAGGCGATGCCTACGCCGCGCCGCTGTCCTTCCGTGTATTGCCACAGTCCCCGGTGCTGCGCGATGATTCTGTTTTCTCCGGCCAGCAGCACGGGACCGGGACCGGGCAGCTTCAGTCCTTCGGCCCGACGCTCCTCCAGCCAGGCGTAGTGGTTGTCGCCGGGAATGAAGCAGATTTCCTGGCTTTCGGCGGGCACGGGAACGGGGATGCCGCGTGCATCAAGCCAGGCGCGAATATCGTCCTTCTTCTTGTCCGCAAGGGGGAAAAGGCATCGGCGCAGGCGCTCGACGGGAACCAGAGCGAGAAAGTAGCTCTGATCCTTGCGCTCGTCGACGCCCGCCCGGAGCGAGAGTCCGTAGACGGGGTGATGCGCCATAGCCGCATAGTGACCGGTGACGAAGGTGTCGCCGTACTGCAGCGCCTGATCGAGCAGCCGTCCGAACTTCATGGCGCGGTTGCACAGCGCGCAGGGATTGGGCGTATGCGCTCTTGCATGGGCAAGAGCGAACGGTTCCATGACATGGCGGCGGAACGCCTCGGAAAGATCGACGATGTGCAGGGGGATCTTGTGCGCGGCGCAGAGCTTTTCCATGTCGGCAAGGGGCGCGGCCTCTTCCGGGGAGTGGAGAAAGCGGGCATGCAGGGCCGTGACTTCGTATCCCTGTTCCTTCAGAAACAGCAGAGCGAACAGGCTGTCAGTTCCTCCGCTTATGGCGACTGTGACTTTCATGGGGGGAAGTGTGCCATCGGGCGGCGGGGAGAGCAAGTTCTTTCCCGGCTTCTTTCAGGGAAAGCAGCCCCGGCAGTCGTTGCCAAGCATGGGCAAACAACTTATGATTGCTGGTAATGGTTCGGAACGAGAACGTGCGGTGAGCGCGCTGTGAAAGACAACGTCGTGCGTTTTTCCGGCGTTTCCCGCCGTTGCCTGTTTCGTCAGTACCTGCTTTGCAAAAGAGGTGTTTTCTATGAAAAACATACTGGTCTGCGCGGTCATGGCCGCTTCTCTGCTGCTCGGCGGCTGTGCCGGATCCTCCATATACCGCGGCATGGATGCTTCGAGCGGCGCCTTCGTTTCCACCCATTCCCCGGTGGTGAGCGTGAAGGCTGCGGAAGGATATGAGAACGTGCTCTCCGGCTATACGATGTGCCGGGTGTCCTTTGAAGACAGCATGATGCGTTCCACCCTTGCCGGCGTGTGGGCCTCCCTGCAGGACAGGGAAGGCTCCCAGCTCGTCACCGTTCTTGCGGAATGCCCGTCCGACAAGATATGGGAAGTGCGGCCCATCGGCGTGGATTTTCAGCGCCTGAAGGTCTTCTACGAAAAGAACGGCGTTTATCCCGACGACGCTACCGTGCATGTCTACCTTCGTCCGGCTTCTCTGGATCCGTGGTCGCCGCTTTTTGCCGGTGCCGGAAGAACGCAGTGGGAAGGCGCCACTCTTGTGGCCCGTTATGAGTGGACCAATTCCACTCAGGCGGACAAGCTCATCGTGGAATACCGCGAGCCTGCGCCGGAATTTCTTGACGGCATGAATCCGACCATGCCCGACGTGACGGGCTTCATTGAAAGATCGCAGAAGGCGTTCACGCTGGGCGGCGTTTCCGATCCCGTATCTCCCGTGTCCGCCGCCGCGCTGCCTGTTTCGGACGGACTCCTTGCTTCCGTGCTCGGCTCCGTGACCATGAACGGCTTCCTGCTGTTCTGATGCTTTCACCGGTCGGATCTTCATGAAGGAGCTTCCGGCCGGATATTTTGGAAGGGATCGCCTGCTCACGCCTTTTCAAGGTGAGCAGGCGATTCTTTTTTGTGCCCCGTTCCGGAATGGCGGGGCGGAAAAAGTGGGGGGCTTGACATACGGAAGGCTCCCTAGTAAATACGACAGTTCACCTTGTTCGCCGTATGGTTTTCCGGCAGGAAGTCGGAAGCGGCGGACCTCTGACCGTAAGGAGATCTTACATGCGCAAAATGGAAACCCTGCTGCTCCTTTCTCCGGAGCTGTCTGTGGAAGAGCGCGAAACCATCCTGAAGACTCTGGATGACGTCGTTGTCCGCGAAGGCGGCAAGATGCTTCTGGTGGATCAGTGGGGTATGCGCGACCTGGCCTATCCTGTCCGTAAGCAGATGCGTGGCTTCTATGTCCGCCTCGAATACGCCGCTCCTTCTCAGCTCGTTGCTGAACTGGAACGCATCATCCGCATCACCGACGGCGTGTTCAAGTTCATGACCGTCAAGCTGGCTGATTCCGTTGAAGCCACCGAGGAGGTCGCGTAATGGCTTTCCGTAAGAAGTTTGCTCCTCGCCGCAAGTTCTGCCGCTTCTGCGCCGACGCCGATCTGGCTCTCGACTACAAGCGTCCCGACATCCTCCGCGACTTCATCACCGAGCGCGGCAAGATCGTGGCCCGTCGTATTACCGGCACCTGCGCCAAGCATCAGCGCGCTCTGACCACTGAAATCAAGCGTGCCCGCCAGATGGCCCTGCTGTTCTACACTTCCGCCCATTCCAGCGAAGTGAAGAAGAAGACCAACATCTAACGGCATAGGAGAGCAAAATGAAAGTTATTCTTCGTGCCGACGTTGAAAAGCTCGGTCACCTTGGCGATATCGTCAATGTCAAGCCCGGCTACGGCCGCAACTATCTGCTGCCTCAGCAGCTGGCCAGCCTTGCCACTCCCGCCAACATTCGCGTGTTCGAACTCGAACGCAAGAAGCTGCAGGCCCGCATGGACGCTCTTCGCGCCGCTGCCGCCGACCTCGCTTCCAAGCTCGAAGGCGTGGTTGTGACCATCAGCATGCGCGTGGGTGAAAACGACAAGCTGTACGGCTCCGTCACCCCCGCCATGATCGGCGACGCTCTCGCCGCCATGGGCATCGAAGTGGACCGTCATCGTCTGCTTCTCGACGGCTCTATCCGCACTCTGGGCGAACATCATGTCCGCGCCCGTCTGCATGCCGACGTGGTTCCTTCCTTCACCGTGAAGATCGTGTCTGAAGAAAAGCACATCGTTGAAGAAGAAGCCCCCGTGGAAGCTCCCGCTGCCGAAGCTGAAGCTCCTGCTGAAAATGCCTAATCAGCTTCTTCGGAAGCCTGACGAGTCATGGACAGCCCGGATACCGTCATGAATGAAGCCGCCGCTCCTTCGCGGAGCGGCGGCTCTCGTCGTTCTTCCCGAGAGAACGCCGATCTTTCCGAACGCGCCCGCGACGACCTGTTGCGCCGCGTGCCGCCGCACAATGAAGAGGCCGAACAGGCCGTTCTGAGCGGCGTTTTTCTTCGTCCTGATCTTCTTCAGGAAATCATCGACCAGCTTCGGGATACCGATTTCTACATCCCTGCCCACCGCGTGATCTTCGGCGCGTTCATGGCTCTTTTCGAGCAGAACACGCCTGTGGACGAAGTCACGGTGTTCGACTGGCTGGTCAGCCATTCCCAGCTTGAAGCTGCGGGCGGAGCCGCCTATCTCGGCGACCTTTCCCGTGCCGTGGTGAGCGGCGCCAACGCCGTGCACTGGGCCAAGATCGTGCGCGACAAGGCCATGCAGCGTACGCTCATCGAAACTTCCGCCCAGATCATCAGCAACTGCTACGATGCTTCCAAGGACGTTCCCACGCTTCTGGACGAATCGGAGCGCGCCATATTTTCCATTTCCGAACGCGCCAACAGCAAGACGTTTGCCAGCAGCAGCGAACTTGTCCGTTCCGTGTTCGACGAGCTGCTTGCCCGTTACAACAACAAGAGCGTAACCACCGGCGTGCCCACCGGCTACATGCAGCTCGACAAGATGACGGCAGGCCTTCAGCCCACCGACCTCATTATTCTTGCCGCCCGTCCCTCCATGGGCAAGACCGCCTTTGCCCTGAACGTCGCCATGCGCGCCGCCCTTTCCGGAGGAGCCACGGTGGCCATCTTCTCTCTGGAAATGAGCAAGGAATCTCTTATGGACCGTATGCTCTGCGCCTGGGGCAGGGTGGAACTGTCCAGAGTCAGACGCGGCTTTCTTGAAGACGACGACTGGGCCAAGCTTTCCGCTTCGGCCGACGCTCTTTCCCGCGCCAAGATCTTCATCGACGATACGGCAGGCCTTACGCCTCTTGCGCTGCGTGCGCGCTGCCGCCGCCTCAAGGCCGAGCACGGGCTTGATCTTGTCATGGTGGACTACCTGCAGCTCATGCATTCCGCGCGCAACGATTCCCGAGAACTGGAAATTTCCGATATTTCCCGCAATCTGAAGGCGCTTGCCAAGGAAATGAAGGTGCCCGTCATTGCGCTTTCCCAGCTCAACCGAAAGGTGGAAGAGCGTACCGACAAGCGCCCCGTGCTGTCCGACCTTCGAGAGTCGGGCGCCATTGAACAGGATGCCGACCTCATCATGTTTATTCACCGTGAGGACGCCTACAACAAGAAGGGCGATCGGCCGAAGACGGGCATTGCCGAAATCATCATCGGCAAGCACAGAAACGGTCCCACGGGTACGGTGGAGCTGGCCTACAGGCCGGAATTCACCGCTTTCGACGATCTTGAAACCACCTACATAGAGCCTTCCGAATCTCAGCAGGGCTGAGCTTTTCCACTTGGGAAAAGGCCCGCCGGGTACGTTTCCGAAGAAAGGGAAACTTGCCTCGAGCCGGGGGGCGTGGTACTGGGAACAGGCGGATCCGGGCCTGTGTGCGAAATGCCGGTATCCGATGCCGGAGATGCTATGTCTTTCTGGAACAAATCCCGCATCAGCCCCTCGCAGATCATCATTCTGGGGTATTTCTTCTTCATTATTTTCGGTACGGGGCTGCTCATGCTGCCCGGAACCACCAGGGACGGACTGGGCGCCGATTTCGGCGACGCGCTGTTTACCGCCACTTCGGCCATTACCGTGACCGGCCTTGTGGTGCACGATACCATGCGGTTCTGGTCGCCGTTCGGTCAGCTTATTCTGCTCATGCTCATACAGGCAGGCGGTCTCGGGGTCATAAGCATGGCCGTGGCCGTAGCCGTGCTTGCCGGGCAGAAGATCGGCTTCCGCATGCGCTGGATCATGCAGGAATCCATTTCCGCGCCGCATCTTGCGGGCATCGTGCGGCTGACGGGCTTCATTTTCCGTATCGTGCTGGCTGTGGAGCTGACGGGCGCGGCACTGCTCGCCCTGCGCTTCTGTCCGGAAATGGGACTGGGCACGGGGCTCTGGATGGCGCTTTTTCATGCCGTATCGGCGTTCTGCAATGCAGGATTCGACCTCATGGGCATGGCTCAGCCGTATTCCTCGCTGACGGCGTATTCGAAGGATCCTCTGGTCTGCCTCGTCATCGCGTCGCTCATTACCGTGGGCGGCATAGGCTTCCTTACGCTGGATGATATCCGCTCCCACGGTTTTGATTTCCGGCGCTATCGTCTGCAGAGCAAACTTATTCTGCTCATCAGCCTTTTTCTTGCCGTGAGCGGCTTTCTTTTCTTCTTTTTCTGGGAATTTCAGCGGGAGAGCTGGCATATGACCGCGCCGGAAGCGGCACTTGCGGCCATGTTTCAGTCCGTGAGTCCCCGCACGGCGGGCTTCAACAGCGTGGATCTTACCGCGCTGAGCCCTCTCGGCAAGCTGTTCACCATTCTGCTCATGCTGGTGGGCGCGGCTCCGGGCTCCACGGGCGGCGGTTTCAAGGTCACTACGCTTGCCGTGCTGCTTCTGGGGCTTCTGTCCATTTTCCTGCACCGGACCGACGTGCGCGGTTTCGGCCGTCGGCTTACCGACATGGCGCTCCGCAGGGCATCGGGCATATTTATGTTTTATCTTCTGCTCTTTCTGGCCGGCGGCATGCTGATTTCCGCTCTGGATAATCTGCCGCTCATGACGGCCTTTTTTGAAGCGGCTTCCGCCATAGGCACGGTGGGGCTTTCTTTGGGCGCGACGCCGGAACTTTCCGATGCCTCGCGCGGAATTCTGATACTGCTCATGTATTTCGGAAGAGTGGGCAGTCTCACGGTTGTTTTCGCGGTTTCCTCCGGTATCAGGCAGGATGGATTCCGCTATCCTTCCGAAGACGTGGCCGTGGGCTGACAGGAGTTGATGCATGAAATCCGTATTGCTTATAGGACTCGGCCGCTTCGGGCGCCGTATGGCAAGAAAGCTGCGCGAACTGGATCATGAAGTGCTCGCCATCGACAGGAACGAACAGAAAGTCAACGAGGCTCTGGAGTTCGTGACCAGCGCCCAGATTGCGGACGCCACCAGCGAGCCCTTCATGCGTTCCGTGGGCGTGAGCAACTTCGATCTGTGCGTGGTGGCCATCGGCGATGACTTCCAGAGTTCTCTGGAAACGACGGCGCTGCTCAAGGAGTGCGGCGCACGCTTCGTGCTTTCGAGGGCCTCCCGCGAGGTACATGCCAAGTTTCTTCTGCGCAACGGCGCGGACGACATCGTGTATCCCGAACGGCAGATGGCCGACTGGGCGGCCATGCGCTACAGCAGCGATCATATTTTCGATTACGTGAGTCTTTCGCCCGACTATTCCATCTATGAAATCGCCACGCCCAGAGAATGGGAAGGGAGGACCGTCATGGAACTGGCCGTGCGGCAGAGGTACCGCGTCAATGTGCTGGGCGTGAAGAAGGGCGATGCTCTTCAGCCCATGCCCGGACCGGCTCACCGCTTTGAAGCCGGGGAAAGCGTTCTCATTCTCGGGCACGACCGGGACGTACAGAATCTCCTCAAGAAGAACTGAGTCTTCCGGCAGGCTTTGAGATCCGGCGGTTTTCCGGGGATTTTTCGGCAGGCACAGGCGTCAGGGGCTGTGAGCAGTCTTTCATCCGGTATCATTCTGCGTCAGCTTTCCGCTTCGATGGGATAAAAACGCTGCATTCCGTCGGAATGCATGGTATTCACGGAGAGAAGCATGTGTTTTTCCTCAAAGCTGAGGGGAAACTTTTTCCGTGAGAGAGCCGCTTCAGTCTTTACGGTGGAATTCGTTCAGGAGAGTGTATGGTAGCGCGTCTTGGTTTCTGTGCGCAGCAGATCTGCGTACATTTTGCTCCCCGTCTCGGCGTGGATGAACGTCTGGCCGTCGGCATGGCTTCGGCCTTCGGAACAGGCATGGGACATGCCGATGTGTGCGGCTGCATCAGCGGCGCGCTCATGGTGCTCGGCATCCGCTATGGAAGCGCTTCGACGCTGGAGGACGGAAAGCTCAGAAAGCCTCTTCTGGTGCAGAAGGTGACGGAATTTGACCGGCGCTTTTCGGAAATGCAGCCCTGCCGCAGCTGTCGGGACATCCTCGGCATGGACATCACTCAGCCGGGCGTCATGAAGCAGGCGGCGGAACAGGGGCTGTTCAAGTCCGTCTGTCAGGAGATGACGAAGCGTACCTGTGCCATTCTGGAAGACATGCTGAATGAGGACGACGCGCAGGACTCATCCGGCAGCGGCAGCATTTCGTAGATCCCGGCCCGGAACGGTTTTCCCGGCCGGGATACTTTTCATGGTTTCTGATCTCAGGGCGTTCCCCGAACGGTCTGCCCCGTATAAGCCTACCGGCAGCAGCTCCGGTAGGGACAGCGCTCGCAGCGTTCGGTGCGGCGCGGCGCAAATCCCTCGGCCGTGCCCATGTGCCTCAGCACGAAGCGGAGCAGTTCGGGAATGCATTCTTCGATGACAAAGGAGCGCTTCTCTTCGTCGACCTTCGATCCGAGCAGCGGCAGTTCCTCGCCTCTGTCGGCAAGCTGAACCAGCGCCGCATCAAAGAGCGGAGCGCGGTGCAGGTAGGCCGCGTTCTGAGGATCGTTGGCGCACAGATAGAGATAGGCAGGGAGCTGTATGCTCGGCAGGGATGCGGCCAGCTCCGGAAGAGGATCGGCCAGTCCCGGACGCCATGCGCGCATGGCGTCCCAGAGGCGCTCGTCGTCCCAGAAGGAGGCGTGGGGCTGCCTGCCCGTGCTTCCGCTCTTGTAGTCCAGAATGACGAGCCCCTGTTCTCTTCTGTCTAGTCTGTCGATAGTGCCCTTCAGCGTGAATCGGTGTCCGCCTTCTTCCAGCAGGGCGGAAACTTCGTGTTCCAGCTGCAGCAGTTCCAGTACCGGCGGCTGAGAGGCTGCAAAAGTACGCAGGCGAGAGGGACCGGCGATTTCCAGCATGAAGCGGCTCTGCGCCGGAAGATTGACGGCAAGACCGCTTTTTTCCAGTTCTTCCCGGAACAGCGCTTCCAGCGTTTCCGGATTCAGACTTCCGGGAGGCACCGCGCCGCCGACAAAGGGCGTGTAGGCTCGCTGAAGCACTGCGTGCAGCATGATGCCGACCCCGAGATGATCGTCGCCTTCCATCACTTCGTCCACTTCCCTGAGGGAACAGACGTACCGGTGGAAGAAGCGCGCAGGGCAGGAAATGTAGGTGTCCAGCGCTGTGGGAGAAAGCGGCCTGCGGGACATGAGCTCGCGCATGCTGTCGTTGACGGCGTGGGTTCGGGGAATGGGCGCGTACTGCGGCAGAGGCGGCTCCGTCATGGGAAAGGCGGAGGCGAAAAGCGGATCCGTGCCCGGCTTCAGCAGTTCGCCTTTGCGCTGTTCCACATGCCAGACGGCTTCTTCCACCAGCCGGGAGCGGAGCTTCTTGCCGTCCATGACGCCGGTCTGCACGCCTTCCTGCCAGTAGAGCACCACTTCCTTCGCTCCGGCGATGAGGCGGTGGAAGGTGTGTGCCGCCAGCATGTCTCTGCGGCTGTTGTCGGGCAGCCCCAGCAGCGGGCGAAGCGTGTCGGGCAGCAGGGGATCGCGTGCCGGAGCTCCGGGCAACGCGTCTTCGGTGACATCCAGCATATAAACGCGGTCGAAATGGAGCAGACGGGTTTCCAGCGTGCCGAGAATCTGAAGTCCGGTGAGCGGGTCGGCTTCAAAGGGGACGCGCTGCTCGGCAAGATGCTGACGGACAATGGCGAAAAGGGATTCCGGCGAAAGGCGTTCCGTCGCCATGTCGTTGTCCGACAGCGCGGGAATGACGCCCTGCATGAGCCTTGCCAGACACTCGGCATCCAGCGGGAAGCGCGGCCAGATATGCGCGCCGTTTTCGAGCAGCAGCTGACACAGTTCCCTGAGGCGCGAGGCCATGTCTTCCAGCGTTTCCAGATTCTTCCACCGGGTGACGAGAACGTCCATGACCTTTTCCAGCAGCTGACCGGTGGCTTCGCACAGCGCTTCGGATGGCGCTTTTTCCAGTTCGCCCAGAATGTCGTCCGCCAGCTCGGAGGCGCAGTTTTGCGCGTCCACCATGCGGCTTCCCGTACGGAGCCTGGCTTCCAGCCGGGAAAGGAAGGGGCGCAGCGGAATCGGATCGGCGCCTTCTGCGGAAGGCACGCCCAGCATGCGCACATAGGGGTGACGGATGAGGGTGAGAAGGCTTTTCCAGTGCACGAGTCCCGCGCCGTTCATGCCGCGCCGCGTTTCCAGAAGCCGTTCCACAAGCTGGGCCAGCAGGGAACGCTCCAGCGGATAACCGAGTGAGATGTTGATGTTCTTTTCAGGAATATGATGCAGCGTGGGCATGAGCAGCGAATCGTGGGTAATGACCACGGCGCGGCTTTCTTCGGGGTGGGGATGCTCCAGAAGCTCCTTTCTGAGTTCCAGAAGCTGGGAGTGGAGATCGTATCCGGCGTGAAAGCGTATGTTCGGGCGGCTGTTTTTTCTTTCTCCCAGAAGTTCGCCTTTTGCCTTCCAGCGGCTGAGCCATTCCTTGTGCTCGCCGCAGCTCCAGTGGCCTGCGCCGGTGAGAATGTCCGGATCGGTGTGCAGGCATATTCTTGCGCCGTGCTCCCACAGATAGCGGAACAGTTTGTCTTCCGCCCTTGTCAGGCGTACGAATCCGGCCAGAATGATGCTTTTTCCCTGAAGCTTGAGCGGCAGATCGGGATCGGCTCCGGCAAGCTGCGCCGCGTGCTGGGCATCCAGCCCCGGCGTGCTCAGACCGCGGGCGCGCAGAGCGGAGCGGTAGCGTTCCTGAATGCGGCTGAGACTGCCGAGCAGGGCCACGGCGTAGGGCGCCACCATGTCGTCCACATGGAGCAGATCCTCGGCTTCCACCATGTGGCCCGCACATTCGTCGAGCAGGTGGGCAAGGCGGGCGCCCCAGGGATAGAAGCGGGCCATGCCGTCGTCTTCCTTGAGGCTTTCCGCCAGCTTGACCAGCGCCGTTTCGGCCTTTTCCTCCCGGCTGATTTCGAGCAGGATTTCCTTGAGCACGGCCACCTGATCCAGAGTTCCGGCCATGCGCGGCACGGAGCGCGTCCAGCTTTCCAGACAGGTCTGCACGAGCTGCCCGGCATTGATGATGTGCGGCAGCAGAAGAGGTCTGTCCGCCTCTTTGCGGTAGATGTCGAGCAGGTATCGCCGCGGTCTGTTGAGGGGAAAGACGATGACGGCCTTTCCGGGACGATGATTCGTCATGTCGCGGGCAAGGTCGTGAACGCGCATCATGAAATCGTCGTCCCACGGCACGATGCAGAATGGACTCACGGGGCGGGAGGAACGGTTACTCATGATCGTCTCCGGGAAGGATCGGGAAAATTTCGCGGCGGTCGAGATACACCAGCGCGCCGCGCACCTTTCTGCCTCCCGCTTCCTGCAGAAGGCGGAGATAGTGGGAAAGCTGCGCCTTGTGATTCGGATCGGGCAGCGCGCCCGTCGTGCCGGTTTTGTATTCTACGGCAATGAGTTCCTGCCCGTCGTCCACCAGAAGATCCACGCGGAACTGACGGCCCTCGCCGTCGAGCAGGGCATGCTCGGGCGTACCGAAGGCCAGCCAGTGCGGCGTTTCCGGCTGAAGGGCATACCAGCACAGAATGTCCTCGATTTCCTTCTGCCGGTTCTCCCTGTCGGGCACGGGCAGCGGGAAGGTGGAAATGCCGCGGGCGGCGGCCAGCGAGGCATCGCGGCGTGCGGAAGCTTCGCCTACGCCGGAAACCTGCAGGCTTTCCAGACAGTGATGAATGAGCGTGCCGCGGCGTTTGGGCGTGAAGGTCCAGTCTTCCAGAGGACTGCGGAACATGCGAAGGCGCGGAAGCCAGTTCATGGGCCGCCAGTTTTCCTCGTCGACAACCGGATCGGCATCGGAATCGACGCTCTGCCCGGGAACGTCGACATCGCAGGGAAGGGCGGCAGGAGGAGCCGTCTCCTCAGAATCTTTCTGCCCGGCGGGCGCGGGATCGGCAGGGGAGGCAAGCGTGCATACGTCGGGAGATGTGGGCTCTTCTCCCCAGATGAGGGCCCCGTCTTTTTCGGAGAGAGAGTCCCTTACTCGTGAGAGAAGCGTATCAAGCATACGGGAGATCGGGCCGTCGTCGGCGTCCGGCAGGAAGCAGTGCAGTTCGGACACGGCGCGGGTCATGGCCACATAGATGAGGTGCAGGGATTCGCGCGCCGTGTCCATGCGGTCTCTCAACCAGGGGCGTCCCATGTCGCGGCACAGAGGCGCCAGCAGGCCGGTGCCCCGGCTGTCCCAGAAGATGGCCTTGTCGTCCGTATTTCTGCCGAGAGAGAAGTTCAGCCAGGGCAGAATGACCACGTCGAATTCCAGTCCCTTGGCCTTGTGCATGGTCATGATGCGTACGGCATCCATGCTTTCGGGCAGCGGCGCCTTTTCCTGACTGCCGCTTTCATCCCACAGGTCCAGAAAGCCCGAAAGATCGGAAACGCCCGCATCTTCGGCACAGAACAGCACCTCAAGAAAACGGCGAACAAAACCGGCAGATTCGGGACGGCGTTCCGTGACGTTCCAGCGCTCCAGAACTTCCATGACGGCATCGTAGGGCGTGAGCAGTCCGGCATTGTCGTGCAGGGGCGCGAACACGCTCTTCCAGGCTTCCGGAAAGTCCGCGGCAAACTGGCGGGCCATGCTTTTGTGATGGGGGCGCGCGGCGGCCCAGTCGCAGAGCATGGCTTTGTCGAGGCATGTTCCTTCTGCGGCAGGCAGCGGAGGCAGCAGTTCTTCCGAACACAGAACGGCCCAGAAGGCGATGTCGTCATCCGGATCGTTCATGAAGCGCAGCAGGCTGACCAGGCCGGCGATGACCGGCTGCTCCGCAAGCAGCAGACTTCCCTGCGTGACCACGGGAATGTGACGGCTCATGAGCCAGGAAGCGGCCAGCGCCGCCTGATCGTTGTTGCGCGCGAGAATGCAGATGTCGCCCCAGGGGTGCTCCCGCCCCAGTCGTTCCACCAGCGCGGGCACGGCCGTGGAAAGCTGCTCCTCCTCCCGTTCCTTTTCCAGCAGGCGCAGCCGGACAAAGCCGCCCGGACCGCAGTGTTCGGCGCTCTGTGAGGCACGGTCGAAGGCTTCGCTGAGAAGCGACGCCTCTTCCCGGAGCAGTTCCTCGTCGCCTTCGGCCAGTTCGGAAAGGAGCGTGCGGGCATAGTCGAGGTCGCCCAGCGGCGAGAACAGCGCATTGTTCCATGCCACGATGTGCCGTCGGCTGCGCCAGTTGAAGGGCAGCGTTTCCAGCACGGGCCTGTCCACCAGAGAGAGCAGGGGAGAACCCGGCCTGACGAGCTGGTCGAAGAGGGCGGCGTCGCCGCCGCGCCAGCCGTAGATGGCCTGCTTGACGTCGCCCACGATGGTGAGCGAGCCGTTTTTGGCAAGAGCCTCTTCGGCCAGAGGCTGAAGCGCCATCCACTGATCGCGGCTCGTGTCCTGAAATTCGTCGATGAGCATGTGCGTGATGCGGGAGCCGAGGCGGCAGAACAGTTCGTTCACGCCTTCGCTGTCGTCTGCCGCACGGATGGCGAGCCGCGGAACCTGCGAGGCGGCTATGACGCCGTTCTTCCGCTCATAGCCCTCAAGGCGTGCATGAACGGCCTGCGCAAGCTCCGTAAAGGGCATGAGCCGGCGGGCGCCGAGCAGAATGCGCAGTTCCCGCATGTCGCTCTGCAGGCTTTCGTACAGGGCGTGCAGCGCCAGACTGGCGTTGCCTTTGGAGGCCTTGAGAAGGCAGTCGTCGAAGCTGTCCTTCTGAAACATGGTCGAGGTGAGGGGCAGCCTGTCCGCCCTTCCTCCGCATTCGACACAGGTATTCAGAGCGTTGAGAAGATACCTGTTTGCCTTCAGCTCTTCCTGTTCGATGCGGGCGCGCATTTCTCCGGCATCCCGCCGGATGCCGGAAAGAACGGCCTGAAAATGCTGTTCCGCTTCTTCGGGAGAGGCCAGGTCGCGAATGCTCCAGCCGTCTCCGGCAAGCATGAGGGAGACCAGCGCCGTGACGCGTTCCCGGATGCGTTCGCCTGCCAGAAAGCCGCGGACCTTTTCCGAGCGCAGCATCTGACGGCAGGCACGGCGGAACAGCAGGGCGAGCATCTCGTCCTCCCGCGCCTGTTCGGCCATGTCGTCGAATACGGGGCCGGTGATGTCCTTGTCGGAAAAGCGGGGTTCAAAATCGGGCGACAGATCGAAATCCAGCGCCGAGAGGCGTACCATGAGGTGCAGCAGACTGTCGATGGTGCGGATGTTCAGGGAGCTGTAGCTGCGGATGAGCATGTTCACGGCGTCGCGCGCCTTCGCAGGCTTCCAGAACGTTTCCTTCGAGCCCTTGTCCGGGGCGAGCGCCAGACTTTTCAGACGCGTGAGCAGCCGCTCGCGCATTTCCGTGGCCGCCTTGTTGGTGAAGGTGATGGCCAGAATTTCCTGCCAGCCGTAGAGATCGTCGCCTGCCACGGCGCAGCCGGACGGCGGGCGGCTCCATGACGTGCCGGAAGAGCCTGCCAGCAGCGAGAGAAAGCGGCTGGTCAGCGTGTAGGTTTTGCCGGAGCCTGCAGAGGCCTTGATCTGTCTGAATTCGCTCATGGTGGACGGTGTTTCGGGGAAGGTCATTCTTCCTTTTCCATCATCGGCGATTCCGGGCTTCTTCGCAAGACGCAATTGAAGGGGGAAGGGAAGAAGGCCGACGCTGTTTGTCGCCGGGAGAGGCGGCGGAATATGAAAAAGGCCTCCGCCCGGAAAGAGCGGAGGCCTTTTCAAAAAAGCGGCAGTGTCGCCCCATCAGGCGAGACGCTGGCCCGTGGTGGCGATGACGGAACGCCAGTAGTTGGACTTGATGTCGATCTGGCGGCGACGGCGCGTGACGAGCTGCAGCGGCAGATGCACGAAGCGGTCCATCAGTCTGGCGACGACCATGTTGGTTTTGCCGGCCATGGCCGCGTGCACGGCATTGCGGCCGAGCAGCCCGCAGTAGACGCGGTCGTTGGTATTGGCGGGCACGGAGCGCACGATGTAGCTCGGGTCGATGTACTTGACCGTGACGTTCATGTCCTTGGTGGAGAAATAATTCTTGATGGCCTTCTGCAGGAAGACGCCGATGTCGCCGAGAACGCGGTTGCCGGAAGCATCGGTCTTGCCGCTTGCGGTGAGCAGATCCTGCCCTGCGCCTTCGGCCGCAACGATGACGGCATGGGAGCGGTTGCGCAGGCGTTCTTCCAGAGCGGGCAGCAGTCCGCCTTCGCCTTCAAGCTTGAAGGGAACCTCGGGCACGAGCACGAAGTTGACGATGTTCAGCGACAGCGTGGCCTGAGCGGCGATGAAGCCCGATTCGCGTCCCATGAGCTTGACGAGTCCCACGCCGTAGGGCGCGCCGATGGCCTCGGTATGGGCGCAGCGCAGGGACGAGGTGGCCACATCCACGGCGGTATCGAAGCCGAAGGATTTGGGCACGAAGTTGATGTCGTTGTCGATGGTCTTGGGAATGCCGATGACCGACGTGTGGAGTTGACGGCGGAAGATTTCTTCCTGAATGGCGGAGGCCGCCTTCATGGTGCCGTCGCCGCCGATGATGTAGAGCATGTTGACATTCATGCGCTCCAGAGCATCCACGATTTCCTCGGGGCTCTGCGGTCCGCGCGAGGAGCCCAGAATGGTGCCGCCGAAGGTGTGGATTTCCGAAACGTTGCGGGGCGTCAGCTCCATGATGTCGTGATGATACTTGGGAATGAAGCCTTCCAGACCGTAGCGGATGCCGAGAATGGAGCGGACCCCGTAGCCGTAGTAGGATTCGAGCACCACGGCGCGAATGACGTCGTTCAGGCCCGGGCACAGTCCGCCGCAGGTGACGATGGCGGCCTTGGTCTTGCCGGGATCGTAGTAGATATGCTCACGAGGGCCGGCCTGTTCGATATAGATGGGGGTATCTTCCCGTCCCTTGACGTCTTCTCCGCCGTGTTCGGCATCAAGGTAGAAGGGAATGGGTGTGTCGTCGATATAGGGACCTATGGCAGGGTTTTCGATCTTGGCCTTGCCCACCGTCATGATATGCGTATCTATCTCGTGAGTCATTTGCAGCCTCCAGAATCACAGAAGCGGAAAAGATACTTTTTTTGATTTCCGTTGTCACGAAAAAAATATTGTGAGGAGAATGATAAAAGAAAGCCCCCGGCCGCTGCAGGCGACCGGGGGCTGATGTCGTTTTCAATTCACGTCAGAGAAAAAGCCGACTATTCGTTGCTTTCTCCGAGAGCGTCGACCATGGTGTCGCGGCTGATCTGGCTGCGCCGTTCGCTGGCCTTGCGCAGCTGCTGGCCGATACGGTCGTTGCACAGGTCGATGGCGGCATACATATCGTCGTTCTTTTCGCTGGCGGCAAAGTTCAGGTTCTGTCCGGAGAGCAGCACATCGACTTTCGGACGGTTGCTTTCCATGGAAAGCGTCACCAGGAGTCTGGCATCTTCATCGCTGACCATGCGCTCTATCTTCTGGAAGCGCTTGAGGGCGTAGTTCTTCAGGGGATCGGAAGGGGTGAGATTGCGGAAAACAACTTCGATCTGCATAAGCAATTCCTTCCCCGGCCGGGCCGGGAGCGGGAGTACCCCGCGTTCATGGGACGCAAAGACCTCGAACCGTACGGTCTTCTGCTCTTAAGAAGAAGCTAGCATAGAACAGGATGAAGGTCCAGTATCTGTCTGTTATGAAAGCTCGAACTTTAAATTGAAGTTCAGTTCTTTTTTTTCGCAAGGAATTTGCTTTCCTCACCGCGCATGAGTCTGCCTATGTTGGCGCGGTGCGCCCAGAGAATCATGATAAGCAGAATCACGGCAAGCGGCTCGAGATCGAGACGGCCGAACAGGGCGTAGAACACCACGAGAGAGGCGGCCATGGTCATGGATCCGAGCGACACATAGCGGGTAACGGCGATGACGGCCACGCAGCAGAGCACGGCGCAGAGCAGGGGCAGGAACGCCAGCGGAATGAGCGCGCCGATGGTGGTGGCCACGCCCTTGCCGCCCTTGAAACCGAGGAAGGGCGACTTGATGTGTCCCGTCACGGCGGCGAGGGCAACAACGCTCTGCATGAGCGTATCGGGCAGAACGTGCACGGCGAGCAGCACGGGCAGCAGACCTTTCATGATGTCGCAGAACAGCGTCATGATGCCCCAGGGCAGACCGCAGAGGCGGGCCACGTTGGTGGAACCGATGTTTCCGCTTCCGGCCTTGCGGGGATCAATGCCCTTGAAGGTTTTGGCGATGACCAGTCCGAAGGGGATGGAGCCGAGAAAGAAGGCCAGGGCGACGCAGAGAATGAAGAAAAGAACGGTCATGGGCGCATATCCGTGTTGAGGTTCCGGAGTGACAGACAGGAAAATGCCCGGTGCGAAGCCGTCGCACCGGGCATGTGATCATGCGTTTGCAGCAGCTGCGGCATCTGTGGACGGCGTCTTTGCGGTATCGTCCGGCATTTCGGCAGCGGCGCCTGCGTCGGGATTAGGCTGAGCAGGCTGCGTTTCTTCAGCAGGAGCGGCGCCTGCGTCGGTTGCAGCCTCAGCCGGAGCTTCGGCAGGCTGCTCGGCGGCAGGCTGAGCTGCAGTTGCTTCAGGGGCGGCGGGGGCGGCAGCTTCTTCCGGCGCGGCAGCCGGAGCTTCAGAAGTCGCGGGGCTTTCTGTCACCGTAATGGCGGCCACTACATAGGGCTTGTGCACCATCCAGGCGGTGAGAAGCACTTCTGCTCCGGCGGGCTTGTCCGCCCAGGCTTTCCAGTCGTCTTCGGGCATGGCCATGACGGTCCTGGGATGCGCCTTGATCCAGGCATCCCTGTCGGCGGTCGTGGCAAGATCGGGCACGGCAAGGCGGCCTTCCGTCTGCGGAGCAAGAAGGTTGAGGTGCCATGCATAGGCGCCGGGATAGACGTTGAAGGCGGCGGGCGCGTAGCCTTCGCCGAGCTTCGCGGCCATGACTTCGGCCTGTGCACGCGGGCTCAGAAGGGCGCTCATGGAAGGAGCGACAAAGGCCTGATAGGGCTGGAGCATGAGAATCATGCCGACGGCGGTGACCAGCAGCGCGCCGCCCGGCAGGGCGAGACGGGTGAAGAAGAGCAGCACGACGGCAAGCAGTACAAGCACGCCGCCCATGTACATGGTGCCTTCAAGCTGATCCAGCCAGGGCGCGGCCACGGCGGGCACGGAAGGCAGATAGCTGCCGATGTAGGGGCTGACGACGGGGTAGACGTCGATGGCGACGAGTACAAGTCCGGCAAGAGCCAGCAGGGCGGAAGCCAGACTGAAGAAGCAGCGGCTGCGGCCGGGGGAGAGGCGCATCACGGAACGGCCGGTGAGCACGGCAAGAGGCGCGAGCAGCGGCAGCGCGTACACGGCCATTTTGGCCTGCACGACGGAAAGCATGGCGATGCCCGAAACAAGCCATATCCAGAGCCAGCTCGAACCGCCGTTGGTCTTGCGGCTTTTCCATACGGTGGGGACGCCGCGCAGAACGGCGAACCAGTTCACGAAGAGAATGACAAGGATCCACGGCAGCCAGATCACGGGAACGGCCGCCAGATAGTACCACCAGGGTTCGGCGTGATGTCCGCCTTCCAGAACGCGGCCCGCAAGCTGAGAGCCGAGCATGTCGTGCAGGTAGTCCTGATGGCCGCCGAGATAGAGAGCTCCGAGCCAGACCACGATCATGAGCAGCATGAGCACAAATCCGGGCAGTCCGTCACGACCGTTCAGGCGTCCGGGAGTGCCGCGCCAGATCAGGAAAAGAATGCTGGCAACCACGGCAAAGGCAATGCCGAGGGGGCTCTTGATGAGCGTGGCGACGCCCATGAGCAGGAAGCCTGCCGTAAGCCAGAACGGAGCAAAACTCTTGATCCAGCCGCGATACAGGCAGGTCATGCCCAGCGTGACGACGGCGGCGAAAAGCAGATCCATGCGCGGATAGCAGGCCGCGCCGCTGATGTACACGCAGCCGAGCGCCACGAGGCCCGCGGCAAAGGCTTCTCTGCGGTCATGTCCCGTTCCGCGGGCGAGCAGCCAGATGGAACCGATGAAAAGCGCATGGGAAATGGCCACGGCCAGGAAGAAGACCATGGGCACGGTGACACCCGGAATTCTGGTCAGGGCTTCCATGAACCAGAAGTAGAGCGGCGGTTTGTCGGGGTAGGGCAGGCCGTTCATGGTGAGCATGAGCCAGTCGCCGCTGCCGAGATTCATGAAGGCGTCGGCCAGACGTACTTCGTCGGAGAACCACAGGTCGCGGACCTGCCACACTTCAAGGAAGGTCATGGCTGCCGCAAGAACGATAAGAACGGGCAGTCCTGCAAAGGAAAGCGCGTGGAAGAGCTTGGCTGCCGGTCCGGCAGGCAGGGCGGGCGCTTCGGGCTCGGTGCTGGCGGCGGCCGGACTTTCGGCGTTTTCGGCGGCAGCGGCGCCGAGCGTCAGCGGAGCGTCGTTTTGTTCTTCTTCGGGGGCACTGGCTTTTTCGAGGTCTTCTTCCGCAGGCTTCTCTTCGGAAGTCGCTTCTTCAGGAGCTGTTTCTTCCGCGGCGTCGCTTTTTTCCGCAGTATCTTCTTCGGAAGATGCGGGCACAGCTTCTTCGGTTATCGTTTCCTGCACTTCGGCGGCGTTTTCCTCACCATGTTCCTTTTCTTCGGAGATGGGAGAGCTGCTGTCTGCAGCAGTGTTTTCCCTGATTTCCTTATCCTGTTCGGTGCGTTCTATTTTTTCGTCCATGAAAGGCTCCCGCTGGGGTTCATGAAGGGGGCCGGAAAAGTCCGGCGAGTGTGGGGAGTATCCCAAAATATCCGGAATGGCGCAAGCCCTGCGCCGTATTCCGTGCCATTTTTCATGTCGGGAAAGGCATGGAACAGGGCTTTCTCAGTGAAGCAGCACGGCCTTCCATCCCCACGGCGGAAGCGTCAGAGAGCGGTCGGAAAAACGCTCTTCCGAAAACACGTCTATCCTGTCGGCAGCTTCGGTCCACTGGGCAAAAGAGGGACGGATGACGCATTGCTCTGCGGAAAAGTTGCCGAAGAAGACCAGATGGCCACCGCCGGGCAGGGCACTTACGGCGGCGAAAACGGCGTCGGAGCCGCAGGAAGGGACGGCGATGAGAGATGCCGAGGCTATGCCTGTTGAGGTCCTTGCCCGGAGAATGCGGGCAAGAGGCTCTTCCATACCTTCGGCTACGGGAAGATGCCGGTAGAGAGGGTAGCCGGAGGGAAGGCCCTGTTTGCTTGCAGGCAGAGTCTGCAGCTGCCAGAGCGGCGGTGTGGCACGCCAGGTGCTGCCTTCGGGGAGCCCTCCGTCGAGATCGGAACCGGAGAGCATGAGAAGTCCGGGCAGAAAGGCCCGCGCGGCAAGCTGAAGCAGATGAATATCCCGGATGGCACGGGTTGTGAGGCTGTCGGGCTTTTCTCCCGGTTCGAGACCGCATATCACGGCTGCCAGCGTAGGAGCGTTGAGCCGAAGTTCGGAGTTGCCGCCCCTCCTTGAAAGAAGCATGGCTTTCCATGCGTCGGGAAGGAGCGGAAGAATGGCATCCGCTTCAGAAAACGCCGTGCCGTCAGGCGTGCCCCGCCAGAGCCTGCGCTGATCAATGTGCAGCCTGAGCGCGAGGCGCAGGCTCTTTCGCAGCGGCGAGGCGCTCTGCTTTAAAAGGGACAGTTCCAGTGCCGGTGAGAGCGCGCTGTCGAAAAAAAAGTCCGCCCCGGAAGACTGGAGTACGGCAAGATCAGGCAGCGCAAAGGCGTCTCTGACGAGCAGGGCCGCGCCGTAGCGATGGGCGTTGCGCACAAGATCGCTCAGCGCCTGACGGCCCGGGGTCGAGGCGCTTTTGCTGTCCACCTCGGAGGAGGCTGCATCAAGTCCCATCCATGCACCGACGCTTGCGCCGACAAGGATCTGATGCCGCAATCCCGCCTGCTGGATGAGACTGGCTTCAAGAATGCGGCGAGCGGTTCCGGAAGGATCGTCCCAGTGCAGTACGGGCCTGTCCGGCTTTTCGTACCAGCGGTAGAGCCAGCGCCGCTGAACGCCGTCCACGCCCGCGACCGGTTCGGTCGTGGCCCAGCCGCGAGGCACGTCGGTTAGCGGCTGTCGGTCCTGTACAAGGGCATCGGGAATGAGGCCTGCTTTTGCCAGCGATTCGATCTGCCGCGGCGAGAGAGGCGAAATGCCGCTGATCTGCGCGCGGCGGCGGACAGAAGGGGGAAGCCGGTCCTGTTCGTTGTCCGGAGTCTCGGTCGTGCGTGTCGGAGAGGAGAGAAGAGACGCGGCACTCGAAGGCAGCTCCGTCATGGCGTACAGCCCCGGATAGTCGCGTACCGCCCGGGAAGCCAGAAAGAAATCCGGCCCCATGCCGGTGTGGGCGGGCAGCAGCATGCCCCCCGTAAGAAGCCCTGCCTGAGAGAAGGAGGCAAGAAAGCTCTGATAGTCGTTTTCCGTTCCGCTCAGTCGGCCGAAGCCGAGAGACGTTTCATCTTCTCCCAGACTGAATGCCGGTGAGCGGCCCGCCCATTCGTCGCCCGTATCGGACAGGCCGGAAAGAAACAGGCCCTGCACCCCGAGGGCCGACAGACGTGAAGCGGTATTGCCACGGGCCAGGGCAGTGAGAAAGGAATCCTGACCGGACCATGCCGTCAGAGGCACCGACGCATGAAACCAGACGCGGGCGTCTTTCGGAAGCCGGCTTGTGCGGGAATCACGCTGCCAGCCGAGAGAGGAGCCGCTGACTACGGACGTGATGCCAGCCGCCTTGCGCAGGCAGGTCTGATCTTCCATCCACTGCACATAAACGGGGCCCGTTCGATGCTCGGACAGTTCGGTTTTCCGGCTTGCCGGCAGGGAGCGCGTACAACCTGCAAGCGCCAGCGCAAGAATGAGGAGGACAGAAGCAGGACGGGAAAATCTTTTCATGGCACTGGGATGAAATTTTATCAGGAATAATTCTTAATAAAGCTTGCCTTTCGGCGCATGAAAGGATACAAGCAAAAGCACAGACGAACAGTACAGCGTGTCATGAGGCATTTCAATGTCGAAGGGCACGGCTCCGGATGGGTATGCCGGGGGCTGCGTGGCTCTCAGGGCTGCGCGGAAGGGATCGTCGCAGTATGCTTTGAACGCAATTACAACCGCATTATAAGGAGATCATCATGGAAGAGCAGGTTCTCAAGGCCATGAAGGAAGCCGGCAAGCCCGTGCGCCCCGGCGATATCGCCAAGGTTCTCGGCGTGGATTCCAAGGAAGTTTCCAAGGCCTGTGCCGAGTTGAAGAAAGCGGGCAAGATCTACTCGCCCAAGCGCTGCTACTATGAGCCCGTCGCGGAATAATTCCGCTTCGGAACGCTGATTTTAAACCGGCTTCGGCCGGTTTTTTTGTATCCCGGCCCGAGCGGAAATCCCCGTTGAAAATGGGGCGGAAAACAGCGGCCGCTTTTCATTGTACCGGGTATGCTGCAGGCAAAGCGTATTCCGACAGGGAAGGAGCATGGAAAAATTGTATGCTTCGGGGACGTTCTGATGCGTCATCGATGCATGCAGGGCGTGTGACGGTGGCGTAAAACTATGTCGTGCAACCGCTGCTTTGCTCCTTCCTATTGACTTAATAAATCAAATTCTTTTAGAAAAATTTTTTGCCCAAGACATCGACCGCTGCTTTGGCAGCAGGTTCTGATTCCGAAAAGGAGACTGTCCATGTTGAAAAAATGGAAAATATGCGCAGCAGCTTTTGCCCTCGGAGGGCTGCTCTGCAGTCCTTTGTCCGGCAGCGCCGCCGAAAATGACTCCAAATTCGCTCATCTTTCCTTCATGGGCGGCTATCTGGAATCGCATCCTACGACGCAGGAAGTGTTCGTTCCTTTTATGGACGCGGCGGAAAAGAAATTCGACGGCCGTCTGTCCTTTGACTATTTTTCCACCAACGCTCTGTATTCTGAAACCGAAGCCTATTCCGCCATATCGGACGGCCGTTCCGATATCGGCATGGTACGTCCCTCCCTCTTCCCTATGAAGATGCGGCTGCTGAGCGTTGTTTCTCTGCCCGGCATGTGCCCCAACGCCGTTGTGGGAAGTCTGGTTGTTGAGGAACTCATCCAGAAGTTCCCGGAAGTGCGCGCCGAACTGCCCGCCAATACCGTTCACTTTACCTCGTGGGCTTCCGCTCCGTATCAGCTGCATACCGTCATGCCCGTGCGCAGCCGGGAAGATCTGAAGGGAAAGAAGATTGCCGTATGGGATGCCACCACGATGGAGTTCGTGAACGCTCTCGGCGCTCATGCCGTACGCATGAGCTCTCCGGATACCTTCCTCGCTCTTTCCCGCGGCATGGTGGACGGCGTTCTCTGCCCGCTGGCGCCTCTGCGTTCCTACAAGATAAGCGATGAAACCAAGTATCACCTGCTGATCGGTCTTGGCGTGAACACCTTTACGGCGGAAGCCAACAAGAAACTGTGGGATTCCATGCCTGCCGACATGAAGAAGTGGCTTTCCTCGCAGGGCGGACTTGTCATGGCTCAGGCCTGCGGCAGCTCTCTGGAACACACGGCTCTGGCCGAGGTGGAATGGATGAAGGGGCAGGGCCATGAATTTACGGTGCTTTCCGAAGAAGACCGTGCGGCCTTCCTTGAACCTCTGGATGTCTTTGTGGAAAAGTGGAAGACGGAGGTCTGCAAGGGCATTGATGCGAAGGTGGTGGACAAGGTGTATCAGTTCGCCTGCGAGCGCAGCAAATACCATACGGAACAGATGAGAGCCGGTAAGTACGGCGAGTTTAAGATATGATGAAGATGCTTCTTTCGGCAGATAAGGAACCGTAGGCTCCCTGCGGAAGAGAACGTTCAAAAAGGCGGTGCGGCCCTGGGCTGTGCCGCCTTTTTTTGTGATCTTGCAACAGGGGGAAGGGGGGTCGCAGGGAAGAGCAGTAGGCGGAGAAAATGACGCCGGTGGCGCAAAGAAATTTCTGGGAAGAGACGGGCGACGGCAAGGGCTGCGATTCGTTCTAAGACGTCAATGAGAAGAGCGCGCAGACTGATTGGGGACTGTGAAACCGGCATGGGGAGCAAGTGTCGGGACTGCTCATTCTTTGTTGTACCCGTGGCTGTGGAAAAAGCAGCAGAGCCTTATTTTTGATTCTAGCTTGTTATAATATATAGATAAAATGTGATAATTCCTCGCTTGCGAAAGAGGAATATGTTTTCCGCTTCGAGGCTGGGGGCTTTGGGACAGAGCGTTGTTGTTTTGGGAAGGAATGCGTTGCAGAAATGCGACGTTAATAAAATGTTAATGATACGGATCTGCAAACGCATCCCAGCGCATAGGTTGGAACGGCATGGCAGTTGCAGAAGGACAGTATTTTTTCTTGCTGGGAAACGGGCCGGAATGGCGGAAGAAAAATGTTCAAAAAAGAACAAAATGATGAAGTCCTTCCTGAAACATCTATTGACGACGGTATGGCTTCCTTTTTATAAGGGGCATAAGTCGAGGAGAATCTGCGGAGATTCTCCGATATTTTGTTTGTATTTGATAAAAAAATCACGAAAGAGGGTGCAGTATGCTGAAAAAATTTGGAATGTTGGCTTTTGCTCTTGCCGTGGGCGGCGTGCTGGCCGCATCGGGACCCGCATTGGCTGCCAAGGGATTCAAGCATCTGTCCTTCATGGGCGGGTACATGGAAAAGCATCCCACCACGGTCAACGTCTTCAAGCCGTTCATAGAGGCAACGGAGAAGAAATTCGACGGAAAGCTCAGCTTTGACTACTTTTCCACCAATGCCCTGTATCCCGAATCTGAATCGTTCAACGCCGTGACCGACGGCCGTGTGGACATCGGCGAGGTGCGGCCTGCGCTCTTTCCCGGAAAGATGAATCTTCTCGGCGTAGTAGCTCTGCCCGGTATGTGCCCCAACGCTATTGTGGGCAGCCTGGTGGCGGAGGAGATCATTCAGAAGTTCCCTGAGGTGAGGGCGGAATTTCCTCCGAATTCCGTGCATTTCACCTCCTGGGCGTCGGCCGCCTATCAGATTCATTCCATCAATCCCATCCGCAACGGCGCGGAACTGAAGGGAAAGAAGATCATCGTATGGGATGCCACCACGCTGGAGTTTGCCAAGGCTCTCGGGGCCAATCCCATCCGCATGAGCTCTCCGGACACCTATCTTGCGCTTTCCAAGGGAATGGCCGACGGCGTGCTCTGCCCGCTGGCCCCTCTGCGCTCCTACAAGATTTCCGAATCCACCAAGCATCACCTGATTCTGAATCTCGGCGTGAACACGTTTTCTCTGGAAGCCAACAAGGATCTGTGGGACGCGCTGCCTGACGACATGCGTGCCTGGCTTGTGCAGGAAGGCGGTCTCAAGATGGCGGAAGCCTGCGGCAAGTCTCTGGAAGACGGCGCCAAGGAAGACACGGCGTGGATGGAGGCTCAGGGCCATACCTTCTACTATCTGACTGAAGAGGAGCGGCAGAATATTCTTGCGCCGCTGGCGTCCTTTGCCGATCTCTGGAAGAGCGGGGACTGCAAGGGCATGGATCCCGCGCTGGTGGATGAAGTGCTGAACTTCGCCCGGGAACGCAGCAAGTTCTATACGGAACAGGTGCGCGCGGGCGCATTCGGCGACTATAAGATATAACAGCCTGTTGCATGGAAAAGTCCGACGGAAGGGCGCCTGTTCCCGTTTTTGCCAAAATTGGGCAAATATATTTTAAATAAAATAAATTCAAGGAAATAAGGACATAAAAAAAATTTTTCTGTTGACTTAATAGCGATATTTATTTTACTAAAACTCTATTGAATGAGGATCAGGTGCCATTCTGCGGATGGTTTCCGATGAACGCAAGAACTATTTTTCACATCGAAGGAGCTGGATATGTTGAAAAAGTTTGGAGCGCTGGCTGTGGCTCTCGCCGTGGGTGGAATGCTGGCCCTGTCGGGTACGGCTGAGGCGGCCAAGGGATTCAAGCATCTGTCCTTCATGGGCAGCTATCTTGAAAAGCATCCTACCGTCGTGAACTACTGGGAACCTTACTTCAAGGCTACGGAAGAGAAATTCGGCGGCAAGCTGTCGTTCGACTACTTTGCCACCAATGCTCTGTATCCTGAATCCGAAGCTCCCCAGGCCATCACCGACGGCCGCGTGGACTTCGGCGTGATTCGTCCGTCCGTGTATCCCGGCAACTACAACCTCATGAACGTTGTCGCCATTCCCGGCCTGTGCCCCAACGCCATTGTTGGTTCTCTGGTTCTGGAAGACCTCATTCAGAAATTCCCCGAAGTGAGCGGCGAACTTCCTCCGAACAGCGTTCACTACACCTCCTGGGCCTCTGCCGCCTATCAGCTGCACACCCTGAAGCCCATCAAGACCATGGAAGAGCTGAAGGGTGCCAAGATCATCGTGTGGGACGCCGTGGCGCTTGAACTCGTCAAGGCTCTCGGTGCCAACCCCATCCGCATGAGCTCCCCCGACACCTATCTTGCTCTGTCCAAGGGTATGGGCGACGGCGTTATCTGCCCCCTCGCTCCCCTCAAGTCCTACAAGATCACCGAAGCGACCAAGTATCACCTGATGCTCAACATCATGGTGCAGGCCTTCACCATGGAAGCCAACAAGGATCTCTGGGATTCCATGCCTGAAGACATGAAGACCTATCTCAAGCAGACCGGCGGCATGGAAATGGCTCTCGGCGTCGGCAAGTCTCTGGAAGACGGCGCCAAGGAAGACACTGCCTGGATGGAAGCTCAGGGTCACACCTTCTTCTATCTGACCGACGAAGAACGCGCTCCCTTCCTCGCTCCTCTGGGCGGATTCGTGGAAGACTGGAAGGCTTCCTGCAAGGGCGTGAAGCCCGAAATCATCGAGGCCGTCTACAAGTACGCTCAGGAACGTTCCAAGTTCTATACCGAAGAGATGAGAGCCGGTAAGTACGGCGACTACAAGATGTAGTTTATGCACGGGAGGGAGGAGACTTGTCTGCTCCCTCCCGTTGTGTTTCCGCCGAAGTCTGTTTCTGGTTGTCCCATCCCAGTGCGGTCGCGCGGGTGCGAACCGCAAAAAGCCGAGGTTCCCATGGCAGAACAAGTTTCCCTTTCTCCCGCCTTTCAGAGCATCAACAGCTTTCTCGAAAAATGCACCACCAAGGTGAGCTGGCTGAGCTATGTGGCAATGGCCATCCTGCCCGTGCTCATCACGGTGGACGTCTGCTGCCGTATGTTCGGCTTCAGCGTTCCCGGTTCTCTGGAACTTCAGGAAAATCTTCTGGCTCTCACCACGTTTTCCTTCATGGCCGTGCTCCAGCTGCACGACCGTCATATGATGATCGACTTCATCTATGAACGTATGTCCACGGGAGTGAAGCGCTGGTGCGACATGACGGTGGCATCGCTGGTCCTCGGCGTCATGGTGCTGCTTACCACCGAGAGCTATGACGCGTTCCTGAGCAAGTTCGGCACGCAGTCGATGGAACTGTACATCCCCCTGGAGTTCTATTACTGGATGCCGGTGATGGGCCTTGCCCTCACGGCCATCGTGGCGCTGTTCCAGTTCCTGCGTGAAAGCGTGAAGTGCCTTTCCGGCAGACATTACGTTCCCTTCGTGCTCGGCATCGCCTTTGCCTTTGCTCTGGCCTATCTGCCGTTCTGGTATCGTGAAAGCCCCTACGAAATTTCCAACCTTGTGCTCGGTCTCATAGCGTTCGGCCTGCTCTTCCTCTTCCTGTTCATCCGTATGCCCATCGCCTGGGCCATGAGCATCATCGGCGCCATGGGCATGGTGGCCGTTTCCCGTAACGTTATCGCCGCTCTCGCCGCCGTGGGCACCACGCCCTATGCGGCTTCCGCCAACTACAATCTTGTGGCTCTTCCGCTCTTCGTGCTCATGGGCTGCATGATTCTGTATTCCGGTATTTCCGTCGACCTCTTCAACTCCGCCAATAAGTGGATCGGCCATATGCCCGGCGGCATGGGCATGGCCGGCGTCGCCGGCTGCACCGGCTTTGCAGCCGTGTGCGGCGACTCTCTTTCCACCGCCGTCACCATGGGTTCCGTTTCCCTGCCTGAAATGATGCGCCTCAAGTATTCGCCTTCTCTGGCGACGGGTGCTCTTGCCGCAGGCGGTACGCTCGGCATCCTGATTCCGCCAAGCTCGGGCTTCATCATCTACGGTATCGTTACGGAAGTTTCCATCGGACGTCTGTTCATGGCCGGTCTTGTTCCCGGCATCATGCTGGCGCTCATGTTCATGGCCTACATCTACTACATGGCCGTGCGTCATCCTGAACTTGCTCCCCGCGGCCCCAAGTACACGCTGGCGGAGAAGCTGCAGTCCTCCATGGGCCTTCTGCCCATCCTCGCCCTGTTCGTTCTGGTGCTCGGCAGCATCGTGGCCGGTGTCTGCTCCCCCAACGAAGGCGGCGGCATCGGTGCCATGGGCGCCTTCCTCTATGCTCTCGTTCGTCGCAAGGTGACCAAGCAGAATCTCCTGGCCTCCCTGCACGAAACCGGTGAACTCACCGCCCGCATCATGGGCATCATGGTGGGCGTGGCCATTCTCGGCTACTTCTTCGCCGCCACCCGTCTGCCGTTCCTGCTGGCCGACTTCATCGTCTCCCTGCCGTTCAACCGCTACTGGGTATTCGCCATCATCGTGGTCATCTACATTATCCTCGGCTGCATGATGAACGTTATTCCCATGCTCATGCTCACGCTGCCTTCCATCTTCCCCACCGTCGTGGCCCTCGGCTTTGACCCCGTGTGGTTCGGTGTGGTATCCGTCATGATCATGGAAATGGGACAGATCACTCCCCCCGTGGGCGTGGTGGTGTTCGCTCTGGCCGGTGTTGCCAAGGGCATTCCCATCGAGACCATCTTCAAGGGCATCATTCCCTTCGTCGGCCTGATGATTCTTGCGGTGGTGCTCATCACCTTCATTCCGGACATCGCCCTCTGGCTGCCCTATACGCTCATGGGTCCGGAAGTACTCTAGCTGCTCAGCCCATCCCGGGGCTTTTGCCCCGGGAACTTACCCCTCAACTCTCATGAAGGAGTTTTATCATGGGTCATCCTACAATCTATCCTACCGGCGTTACGCTCTACAATCCTGAAAAGGCCTGGAATGGCTATACCGTCATGCCCGTCAAGGGGCAGGGCGCCATGCTCATCGACATGAACGGTCAGGAAATCAAGCTCTGGAAGGGCGTGCACGGTTTCCCGAACAAGATCTTCCCCGGCGGCTATCTGCTCGGCAGCCGTGGCATCCGCAATCCCAAGTACGGTCTGCAGGACCAGGTCGACCTCATTCAGGTGGACTGGGACGGCAACGTTGTCTGGGAATTCAATCAGGCGGAATTCATTGAAGATCCGGGTGAAAAGCCCCAGTGGATGGCCCGTCAGCATCACGACTTCCAGCGTGAAGGCAGCACCACCGGTTACTATGCTCCCGGCCATGAACCTCAGTCCATGTCCGGCAACACCCTGGTGCTCTGCCATCGTGACGTGCACTGCGAATACATTTCCGACAAGCCCCTGCTCGACGACGTCGTCTACGAAGTGAACTGGGAAGGCGAAATCATCTGGGAATGGCAGGCCTCCGATCATGTGCAGGAAATGGGCTTCTCCGAAGCCGCCCGCAACGCCATGGCCCGTAACCCCAACTACCGCGGCGGTTCCCTCATCGACAGCGCTCCCGGTCTCGGCGACTGGATGCACATCAACTCCATGTCCACCCTCGGACCCAACAAGTGGTATGATGCCGGTGATGAACGCTTCCATCCCGACAACATCATCATGGACGGCCGCGAAACCAACATCATCTTCATCATCAGCAAGGAAACCGGCAAGATCGTGTGGAAGGTCGGTCCCGACTACAGCATCGGCCATCCTGAACACTCCCTCGGCTGGATCATCGGTCAGCATCATGCTCACATGATTCCCGACGGTCTGCCCGGTGCCGGCAACATCCTCGTGTTCGACAACGGCGGCTGGGCCGGTTACGACAATCCCAACCCCGGCGCCCCCATCGGCGTGAAGGCCGCTCAGCGCGACTACACCCGTATTCTGGAATTCGATCCCATTACCCTCAAGATCGTGTGGCAGTACACTCCGCATGAAGCCGGCTTTGTGGTGCCGCTGGATGCCAGCCGCTTCTACAGCCCCTTCATCAGCTCCGCTCAGCGTCTGCCCAACGGTAACACCCTCATCACCGAAGGTTCCGACGGCCGCCTGATTGAAGTGACCGCCGACCATGAAATCGTGTGGGAATTCATCAACCCCTACAAGGACGGCCGCAACATGAACATGGTGTACCGCGCCTACCGTGTGCCCTACGAATGGGTACCTCAGGCCGAGCACACTCCTGAAGTGGCCATTGCCCACGCCGACTGCGCCACCTTCCGTATGCCCGGCGCCGCCGCTTTCGGCAGCCGCAGCAGCGAAGTGGAAGTGGAAGGTACGCTCGGTTACGTAGCCAACGCCGGTGACTGCATCGCCGCTACCGACGACTAGTAAGCATTCCGGGAAGCGTTTTCCCGGCTCCTGAAAGAAGAACGCGCCCGGGGGGATTCCCCGGGCGCGTTCCGTTTATGAGATCCGGCTGTCGTGACAGGCCGCCGGATTGGAAAGGGCGGATCTTCCGAAGCATGCAGCTGAGAAGATCCGCCCTGTTTTTTTATAATAATTTCAAAATGATGAATGAATTATACCGGTCGGTTCGGAAAAAGGGGCGCAAAGCAGCTGGTGCTTTAAAAGCGATACGAGAAGGGCTCGGGGGGCACGGCCTTTGCTCTGACCGCAAAGAGGAGCCAGAGGCGGCGCGCGACGGGATGCCCGGCATGCCTCCGGCAGGAGCACCGGCGAAAACGACCGGTGCCCGAAGGGCGGAGTTTATCCTGTCCGGCAGCTTTGAAGAAAAGAGAGCGGCCGGAAGAGGTCAGATCTGCGTGACGATGGGAACGACGATGGGATCCCTGCCGAGAACGTCGCGGAAGAAGCGGCGCAGGCTGGAGCGGATGCGGTCCGACAGGCGGGCGATGTCGTTGGGATTGGTGGACTCGAGCTGATCGAGCACGAGGCACTTGGCGTCTTCGAGCAGATGACTGTACTGCTGTTCGAATACAAAGCCCCGTGAGATCATTTCCGGTCCGTGAAGCACTTCGCCGGTTTCCTCGGCAACCACGAGAACCACGGCGACCAGACCCTCGCCGCCCAGAATGCGGCGTTCCTTCAGAACCATGCGGCCCACGTCGCCCACGCCCTTGCCGTCCACCATGACGGACTCCACGAACACCGGTTCTTCCATGCGTATGCCGTCGGCCGTGAAGGTGATGGGCTGTCCGTCCTCAAGAATCCGGATATGATCGTGGGATACACCGCATTCTTCAGCCAGCCCGGCATGCAGCGCCAGATGGCGGTATTCGCCGTGCACGGGAATGAAGTATTCTGGATGCACGGATTCAATGATGTCCTTGAGTTCTCCGCGGCAGGCGTGACCCGTGGCGTGCACGGTTCTGTCCGGATTGTGATAGACCTCGGCGCCGAGCCTGTAGATCTGGTTGAGAACCTTGGAGATGGCGCGGGCATTGCCGGGAATCACGCGGGAGGACATGATGACGGTATCGCCTTCATGCAGAGACAGCTGGCGATGTTCGCCTCTGGCGATGCGCGCCAGAGCGGAAAGCGCTTCGCCCTGCGTACCCGTGGCCAGAACCACGGTCTGCCCGGGATCGAGTTCGGGAAAACCGGCGGCTTCGTTGTAGAGATGCTTCGGCTGTTCGAGCAGGCCGAGTTCCACGGCCTTTTCAATGTTGGTGGAGAGGCTGCGGCCGCTCACCAGAACGGATCTGCCGTATTTTTCCGCCAGTTCCAGAACCGTGCGTATGCGGCGGATGTGACTGGAGAACAGCGCGATGATGATTCTTCCCTTCACTTCGGAGAAAATGGCGTCGAGATCGTCGCGCACCTGCCTTTCCGGCAGAGAACGGCCGGGGTTCTCCACGTTGGTGGAGTCGGCCAGCAGCAGACGGATGCCCTTATGGTCGCCTTCCTCGGCAAAGCGGGCGAAGTCGGACACGGGATCGCAGGCATCATCGTCCAGCGGGGTGGGATCAAGCTTGATGTCGCCCGTATGAAGAATCTTGCCCACGGGCGTTTCCACCGCCAGCGCATAGCACTGGGGAATGGAGTGATGCACGGGGAGGAAGTGAAAGGTGAGATTGCCCAGCGTGACCGAACCGTAGGCAGGCATGGATATCAGTTCCACCCTGTCCAGAAGGCCGTGTTCTCCGAGCTTGTGTTCCACAAGCGCCATGGTAAAGGGAGAACCGTAAATGCGTATGCCGCGCAGGCTCTTGTACTGAAGCAGAAGCCAGGGCAGAGCGCCGATGTGATCTTCATGACCGTGGGTGAGCACGATGCCCAGAACCGTTTCTCCCTCGGCAAATACGGACTCCAGCCTGGGAATGACGACATCGATGCCGAGCAGGGCATCGTCGGGAAACATCAGGCCGCAGTCTATCAGCACTACGCCCTGGTCGGTCTGCCATTTCTGGCAGTTCATGCCGATTTCGCCGAGTCCCCCCAGCGGGGTTATGGTCAGGTACGGTTCAGCCATGGTCGGAAGATCCTCTGCTTCTTTTGATTACGGGTCACTGTACCCCAGACCGGAGCACAGCACAAGCTCTTGTGCCTGAGCGGCGTATGGATCATATCTACGAAAGAACACATCGGGAGGTTGTTGTGAATATTCTTACCGTGCTTGCGATTGCGCTTGCCTTGTCCATGGATGCCTTTGCCGTTTCCGTTTCGGCTTCGGCAACGATCGGCTCCGTCAACTGGAAGCATTATGTCAGGCTGTCCGCCGCCTTCGGATTTTTCCAGTTCATCATGCCGGTCATAGGCTGGGCACTGGGCGTTTCCGTACGCAGTTACATAGAGGCGTGGGATCACTGGATCGCTTTCGGGCTGCTTGCACTGGTGGGACTCAACATGCTGCGTGAGGCCTGGGGCGGAGATGAAGAGGAAAAGACATCCGGAGATCCTTCCCGCGGCATACAGCTCTTCATGCTGGCCGTGGCCACCAGCATAGACGCCATGGCCGTGGGACTTTCCTTTGCCGTGATCGGCGTTCCGGTCTGGGGACCGGCCCTTCTCATCGGCGTAGTCTGTGCCGCCGTTACGGCTTCCGGCGTGAAGCTCGGGCATATTCTTGGACGTTCCAATCTTCTCGGCAGCAAAATTTCGGTGCTCGGCGGACTGGTGCTCATAGGCATCGGCGTGAAGATTCTTTTTGAACACGGCGTGTGCTGAGTGCGTTTCGTGAAAGGAAAATGCGCTTGACCGGGAGTGAGATCGGATACATATAAAGAAATAAAGAAAAACACTTGCGGAGGATCTTCATGATTTCCCCTGTTCGCACAGAACTCACGGTGACGGACAATGTCCCCTTCGGTCAGCCCGTATCCGGCCCGGCGGGCATCTACCGTTTCTATGCGCTCACGCTGGAGCGTCCGGCGTGGAAAAGCTGGCATCCCGGCCAGTTCATCATGTTGCGCCCCGTGCAGGACAGCGAGGGAACGACATGGGCGCGGCCGCTTTCCATCTGCCGGGTGACTTCGCAGAGCCTTGTGCTGTTCTTCCGGGTCGTCGGTACGGGGAGCGATCGTCTTTCCCGCCTGAAGAGCGGCGACAAGGTCGTCGTATGGGGGCCGCTCGGCACCAGTTTCGAGATGCGTCCCGACACCCCGACGCTGCTTCTTGCCCGCGGCGTGGGCATTGCTCCCTTTGCCGGATATGCGGATGTTCATCCTGCCCCGGCGAGCCTTTTCATGCTGTTCGGGCACGGCCTGCCGAGCAACAACTATCCCACCGATGCCATGGCCGCGCGCCTGGAAATGGAAAACATGCGCGACCGCACCCCCGAGGAACTTGAACATTTTCACAGCGTGGTCCGGGACAAGATGCAGGAATACAAGGATCACGGCGGCATCTGCCTGGCCTGCGGTCCCATGCCTTTCCTGAAGCGTGTCTGGGAGCGTGCGCTTGAGCTGGATCTGCCCACGCAGCTTTCCCTGGAGGAACGCATGGCCTGCGGCACGGGAGCCTGTCTCGGCTGCACGACCATCACCTCGAAACACTGGCCTGATCCCGTGAGGGCCGGACTGCCCGTGCAGACCTGCACCAGCGGGCCGGTGTTCTGGGCTTCCGACATCGACCTTCACGCCGTGCTGCCGGAAGAAAGGAGTCTGTGATGGATCTTCGCGTCTCTCTCGTCCACGATCGTCTTGAATTGAAGAATCCCGTGCTCAGTGCTGCGGGCACGTTCGGCAGCGGTCTGGAATACCGTCCCTACGGGGATATCTCCCAGCTCGGCGGCATCATTACCAACGGTCTTACGCTGCGTCCCTGCGCCGGTGCCCCCATGCCCCGCGTTGCGGAAACGCCTTCCGGCATGCTGAGCGCCATAGGCACGCAGAATGACGGCGCGGAGCACTTCGTGAAGAATATTCTGCCGGAACTGCCCTGGCAGGAAGTGCCAATCATTCCCAATCTGAATGCGTCCAATGTGGATGATTTTGCCGCGCTTGCCTCCGTGCTTGCCGAAGCCAGAGGCGTGGCCGCGCTGGAAGTGAATCTTTCCTGCAGAAACGACCACAGGGCCGGGCAGCGCTTCTGCCAGAACCCGGTAACGGCGGCGCGTGCCGTGAATGCCGTCAAAAGAGCGGCGGGCGGCAAGCCCGTCATTGCCAAGCTCTCGCCCCAGATCATGGACATCGTGGAAGTGGCCAAGGCCGTGGAAGCGGCTGGAGCCGACATCATTTCCTGCATCGGTACGGTGCAGGGGCTGGCGGTGGACATCATGACCCGCAGACCCATGCTCGGCAGCGTGATCGGCGGATTGTCCGGCGCAGCCGTGAAACCGCTGGCGCTGCACTGCGTGTGGCAGATCGCAAGAGTGGTGCAGGTGCCCATCATCGGTGTGGGCGGTGTGCGTTCGGCCCGCGACGTTCTGGAATTCATTCTGGCCGGAGCTCATGCCGTGGCCGTGGGCACGGCAAACTTCAGTGATCCCGGCACGATCTTCCGCATCATACGCGATCTGCCCGTGCTGTGCGAGCAGCTCGGCATTGATGATCTGAACGCGTTTCGGGGATCTCTGGAAGCGTAGACTTTCAGAGCATGATTCTGGAACATGAAGAGGGGGCCTTGCGGCCCCCTTTGTTTTTGCGTCTTTTGCTTCGAGCAGAAGCTTTTTGATTATTCCGTGCGGTTTTTCCCCATGAGGCAGGTCACTTCATAGGGAATGGTCCCCCACCAGTCGGCCAGCTCCTGAGCGGTGACGGCGTCGCCGGGGCCGCCAAGAATATGAACGGTGTCGCCCGGTTTGGGGAGGGTGGGCAGGTCGGTAAGATCCACGCAGGTCATCTGCATGGCCACTCTTCCGATGACGGGAACGCGCCTGCCGTTTATGCACATGCAGGTGCCCGGAGCAGGATTGCGCCGATAGCCGTCGGCATAGCCGATGGCCACCCAGCCGACGAGCCGTTCCGAGTCCGCCGTGTAGGTGAGGCCGTAGCTTATGCCTTCCCCCCGGTGGAGGGGATGAACGCTGATGAGCGGAGCCGTGACTTCCATGACGGGCAGAAGCGGTCCGCAGATGCCCGCATGGGACGTGCCGAAAAGCGGATCGCAGCCGTACAGCGCAAGGCCCGGACGGCAGATGTCGTCCTTGTGCGTGATGTTCTCCACGAGGCCTGCGGTGTTGCCGAGAGAGCAGCGCATGTCGGGAAAGCGCCGGTGCATGATCTCGGCCGCGCTGTAAAAGATGTCGCACTGTCGTTTGGTGTATTCGCTTTTGACCGGATCGTCGGCAACGGCAAAATGAGAGACCTGGACGAGGGGCGTCAGTTCCGGCGTTTCCGCCAGAAATTCGGCCACCTTTTCCATGTCGGACAGGGGAAAGCCCAGACGGTGCATGCCGGTATCGACCTTGACGGCGATGTCGAGATGGCCCTGAAGGGATTGTACCGCCGCCTTGACGGCGTGCAGGCCTTCCCAGTTGTGGATGAGCGGAGACAGGCGCAGAGCCAGAGCAAGACGCACGTCCTCGTCGGTGGGAATGCGGCTGAGGAGGGCGACGATGTGCCCGGAAAATCCGCACTGACGGATGGTGGCCGCTTCCTTCATCGTGCCGGCCGCGGCCCAGCCCGTGCCGGCCTCCTCCAGCACTCCGGCCGCTTCCCGTACGCCGTGACCGTAGGCATCCGCCTTGATGACGGGCATGAGCGTATGCCCCTTCTGCATCAGGGTGTCGAGGTTGCGGCGGAAATGATCCCAGTGTATGCGTACCTGGCATGAAGGCTCTGTCATGAATGACTCCCGTTTACGAGGCGTTCGGCGTTGAGCCCCGGCCGGGGGCTTTTTTTCGCTCTCGTTGTATGCTATGAAATCAGCTTCCGGCTGAAAGGCCGGCCGTCGCGTCCGGCGGATGCTTTTCTGTGTTCCGTTTCTGCCTCTACCGCCTCTTTTCCCGTCTTGCAACCCGGAATATGCCGTGTTTTCTTCTTCTGCTTCCTTTTCATCGTTGTGGCGCATGATTCTCACCGTTTTCACGGCGCTGGCATGCCTGTTTCTGTTTGCGATGCCGTCTCAGGCCGTAGAAGGGCAGAAGTCGCTCACGACCAAAGGCGACGTGCCCTGGACTCTCAATGCCGACAACGTGGTGAGCCTGGATGACGGCGTTATCGTCGAAGCCTCAGGCAATGTGCTGCTTCAGCGCGGTGAAGACTATCTGAAGGCGGACTTTGCCCGCTACTATACCACGACGAACTGGATTTTCATTCAGGGCAACGTGGAAGCCAGAATGGGACGCGACATGCTGAACGCGGCGGAGGCCGAGTTCGATCTGACCTCCCGTACCGGATGGCTGAAGGACGGCTCCATTTTCATTGCCGGTCCTCACATGTATGTGACCGGCGAAAAGGTGGACAAGCTCTTCGGCGACCGCTACCGCTTCCGCGATGCCAAGGTGACGGCCTGCGACGGCGATGTGCCCGCCTGGTCGCTGGCGGCGGATGAGGCGGAAATCGAAATCGACGGCTATGCCAAGCTTTCGCATACCACGCTCAATATTCTCAATACGCCTGTTATCGACGCGCCCTACATGGTGCTTCCTGCCAAAACCACCCGGCAGTCCGGCCTGCTCATGCCCGACTTCGGCTACAGCAGCCTTAACGGCGCCTTCTTCTCCCAGCCGTATTTTCATGTGATCGACGAGAGCCGGGACCTGACGTTTTACGGCACCTACATGAGCAAGGCGGGCTTCATGCCCGGCATCGAGTATCGTTCCCATACCCGCGACAAGGAAAAGACCTGGCTGGCGTTCGACGCCCTGTATGACAAACATACCTTCCGCTACGATTCCTCCGATCCCGTCAACGACACCGACGGCAAGATCAATACCAATGAGGAGCGCTTCTGGCTGCGCGGCATGGGCGACGGATTCCTCGGGGATTCCGGGTGGCGTTACCGCTACAACCTCGACTACACCTCTGATCAGAACTTCCTCCGTCAGTTCCGCGACATGCGCACCGGATTCAACCGTACCCGCGATTCGCTCTATAACATGTTCGGCCGAGACCTGCCTGAAGTGGACCAGAACCGCGTAAGTGAAGGCTACCTGTACCGCAGCTGGGATCGTTTCATGGTGACCGCGGGCTTCCGCTACGAGCAGGATCCCTCTTTCGGGCACGGCAACCTGCCTCACAGCGAGGATACGACGGTGCAGCGTCTGCCCGTGAGCGCCTATCTGTTCAAGGGCAGCCTCATGGAAGGCCTTCCTCTGGAACTTCAGGGCGAAGTGTCGAGCACCTATGAATACCGTGCCAAGGGTGTCCGCGGCCTGCGCACGGAAATTCATCCCGAGCTGAGCCTGCCGCTGACCCTTCCCGGCGCTTCGCTTCTTGTGAGCGGCGGCGTGCGCCAGACCTACTACAACAGCAATCATGTGCCGTTCGACGATTCCGAGCGCTGGACGCGCGGCGGCGGCACCAAGGACCGCTTCATTCCCGACGTGAGCGCCACGGCCTTCACGCAGTTTTCCCGTGTGTGGGATTTTCCCGAAAATCATCTTGAGGCTACGGCGGAAAATGTGGGCAGGACCAGCTGGACCGGGGTGCGGCACAGAGTGCAGCCCCGTCTGACCTACGAATGGACGCCCGACAGGGATCAGTCCGACAACCCCATCTTTGAGGAAGAAGATCGTCTCAAGCCGAACCAGAGAGTGCGGCTCTCCGTAACCAACATCGTGACGGCGAGACGGGATACCGTGTCCGGCGCGAAGGGCAGTTACAAGACTACCGAGTCCTATTTTGATCCTGTGCGCTGGGAGATCGCTACCGGCTACGACATCGATGAAGCCGGGCGTACCGATTTCCGCGATATGTACGAACGCAAGCCCGTCATGGATACCTACTCCCATCTGGAATTCCATCCGACGGAATGGATGAGCCTGTGGAACAGACTTTATGTGTCCATGTACGGCGACGGCGTGACCCGCAGCGATACCGGCGCAACGTTCTCCAATGCCCGCTGGGGCGCCTGGAGCGTGGCTTACAGTACCCGGAACGAGTATTACAACTACCTCGATGAAATGAAGCGCGACAACGTGAACGATATTGATTTCACGGACAGGCAGCGTCTTCTCACCAACTCCATTACCTTCCGTCCCACGAGCAGCATTTCCTTCAATTATTATACGCAGGACAACATAGAAACCGGCAAAAACTACGAACGCCGCTTTACCATCGGCTACTACCATCAGTGCTTCCATATCCTCGGTTCCATACGGAGCAAGGCCAAAGACGATTCCTACAGGCTTATCCTGGAACTGCCCGGATTGAATTTCTGAGGCCGGCCATGGTGGTTCAGCTTTCCTGCGGAGCGATTCAGGGCGTTGATGCCTTTCGGGTCGATCTGGAGGTGGATTACACGCGTCAGGGCATGCCATCCTTCATTATGGTGGGGCTTGCCGAGGGCGCGGTGCGCGAATCCCGGGAAAGAGTGCTCAAGGCACTGCAGAATTCTTCCTTCCGTATTGCGCCCGGCCGCATTACCGTGAATCTTGCCCCGGCCGACCGGCGCAAGGAAGGCACGGCCTATGATCTTCCTCTCGCTCTAGGCCTTCTTGCGGCCTCCGGGATGCTGCCGGCAGAGAGCCTGAAGGGCTGGTTCTTTGCCGCGGAGCTGTCTCTGGACGGACGGCTCAAGCCCGTACCAGGCGTGCTTCCCCTGGCGCTTCTGGCCCGGGATGAAGGCGCAAAAGGCGTTCTCGTCGCTCCCGGTAATGCTCAGGAAGCGGCCATCGTGGAAGGCATCGAAGTCATGGCTCCGCACACGCTTGCCGAGGCGGCGGCGTTTCTGGCCGGAGAGGCGGAGCTTTCCGCCGTGCAGATGCAGCCTGTATCCGAAGAGAAGCAGATCGTTCCTGATCTGGCGGATGTCAGAGGGCAGGAAAAGGCCAAGCGGGCAATGGAAATAGCTGCGGCGGGCGCACACAATCTTTTGTTCATCGGTCCTCCCGGCAGCGGCAAGACCATGCTGGCACGGCGCATGCCGGGCATTCTTCCGCCTCTTCAAATGGAAGAGGCTCTTGAAGTGACCAAGATTTACAGCGTGGCCCGCATGCTGGAGGACGGAGGGCTCGTGCGTACGCGTCCCTTCCGTACGCCCCATCACAGCGATTCCAGCGTGGCGCTTATCGGGGGAGGCGTACCGCCTCGTCCCGGTGAGGTCAGTCTGGCGCATCGTGGCGTGCTTTTTCTTGACGAGCTTCCCGAATTTCAGAGGCAGGCGCTGGAAGTGCTCCGGCAGCCTCTGGAGCAGGGCAGAGTATTCATTTCCCGTGCGGCCTACGCGGTGTCCTATCCTGCGGACTTCATGCTCCTTGCAGCCATGAATCCCTGTCCCTGCGGGTACAGTACGGATCCGAGACACGAGTGCACATGCTCGACGCAGGCCGTGGCCCGCTACAGGGCAAAGCTTTCGGGCCCTCTTCTGGATCGCATCGACCTGCATGTGGAAGTTCCGTCCGTTTCCTATGAGCAAATGCGTGCCGGGAGCACCGGGCCCACCTCCGCGCAGGTCCGGGAGAGAGTAGCCCGGGCCCGGGAGATACAAAGCGCAAGATTCCGGGGAACCGATTGCCGGACCAATGCCGATCTGTCGGGCGGAATGCTCGATGAATACTGCCGCCTCGGCAGTCAGGAACATGAGTTTCTGGGGAATGCCGTGAGCGCGCTTTCTCTTTCCGCCAGAGCCTGTACCCGTATTCTTCGTGTGGCGAGAACCATCGCCGACCTTGACGGCGCGCAGACCATCTCGCTTCGTCATCTTGCGGAAGCCGTGAGCTGCCGCGTTCTCGACAGGAGACTTCCATGACGTTTTCTCTGCGCAGCTGCGTCCTTTGTGTCGCGGCGTCGCTTGCCCTTTTTCTGGGAACCCCCAATCCCTTCATGCATCTGCCTCTGGTCATGCTCGGCTATCCTGCGGCGCTCTATCTTGCTTCACAGGGCAGAGCGCCGTTCAGAACGGGCTGGTGCGCAGGTATTCCCGGAGCGGCTGCCGCGCTGTACTGGATTGCCGTAGCCGCGCATAAATACGGCTATTTTCCCTGGGCGCTGGCCGCTCCCTGCTCCATTCTGCTCGGCATGTATGTGGCGCTCTGGGGCGGGGTGTTTGCCTGGGGCGTTGCCCGGCTGGGCGCGCTTTCCGTATGGCACCGCTGTGCGGCGGCCGGCGTTCTGTGGTTTCTTCTGGAATGGGTGCGGGGATGGTTCGGTACGGGCTTTCCCTGGCTGACTCTTTCTTCAGGGCTTGCGGCGTGGCCCGTGCTCATTCAGCCCCTGAGCGTATTCGGTGAGTATGCCTTTTCCGGAATTCTGGCCTTTTCGGCCTGCCTTGCCTGCGAGGGAATTCTGGCTCTGCGGAAGAACCGGGCATTTTCGGGAAGCGGGGCGGCGCTTCTTGCCGGTGCGGCCTTCATTCTGGCGGCAACGGCAGGTTTCGGCGCATGGCGTCTTTCGGCGCTGCCGAAGGATATGGCGGCGGAGGGGGAGCCTGTATCTCTTGTTCTGGTGCAGGGAAGCGTCCGACAGGATGTAAAATGGTCGCCTGAGTATCAGCGCCAGACGCTGGCGCGCTATATGGGGCTCACGCTTGACGGCGTGCGCTCCGATGTAGGCGCGCTTTCCGGAGCTGCCTCTTCAGCGCCGTCCGCTTCGGATGTGGCCGCGTTTTCAGGCCGTTCCGAGGTTCCCGGCGACGCCGTTCTTGCGCCCGCGCTGCCGGATCTTCTGATCTGGCCGGAAACCGCCATGCCCTTTGCCTATCCGGAAGGCGCTCTGGCGGGAGAGCTGCGCTCCTTTGTGAAGGAACTCGGCATTCCTCTGCTGTTCGGCGCTCCCGGGACGGAACGCCTGCCGGGAGGAAGAATGCTGCTGTACAACAGGGCCTTCCTTCTTATGCCGGACGGAAAGGAATTCTTTTATGATAAGGAACACCTTGTTCCCTTCGGGGAATATCTGCCGCCGGTTTTGAATTGGAAGATCTTCGAGAGCCTTCTTCAGGGCCTCGGCGGCTTTGAACCCGGCAGGCAGAAGCAGCTGCTTTCCCTGCGCACCGGAAGCGGCAGAGAGGTGAACCTCGGCATGCTCATCTGCTATGAGGCCATTTTCCCGGAACTGGCCCGCCAGCGTGTGGCCGACGGCGCGGAACTGCTTTTGAACATCAGCAACGACGCATGGTACGACTATACCTCTGCGCCCGTACAGCATCTTCAGCTCTCTCTCATGCGGGCGGTGGAGCAGGGCCGTTTTGTGGCGCGTGCCACCAACAGCGGCATCACGGCAGTGCTTGATCCGCTGGGGGGCATCCATCCTCTCGGTTCGGAAAAGGACGGATATGCGCTTTTCCTGCCCGGAAGCCTTTCGGCAACAACGCTTGCCTTGCAGGGACATACGCTTTACTTTTATCTCCATCCGTGGCTGCCTGCCGCAGGGCTGGCGCTTTTTCTTCTGCTTTGTCTGCCCGTGTTCATCCGCAGAACTCGCTGAACGGGCACCCATGTTTCATCATCCGCATCTTTGCGGAAATACCATAACGAAAGGATAAAATACCATGCTTCAGTTGGCCGAACTTCGTTCCCGCTGCAACAGCCTTGCCGAACAATTCAATTCCCTCTGGGGGCGTCTTTGACCTGCCCTCGCGGGAGGCGCGTCTTGAAGAAATAGAAAAGATCATTTCCAGCCCCGATGCGTGGTCCGATCAGGAAAAGCTGACCCCCGTGCTCAGGGAAAAAAGCCGTCTGGAAGCCGAAGTCGCCCGTTTTCGCGAACTCAAGCAGAGCTATGAGGAAATGGAGGAATGGCTCGGCTTTGTTTCCGAAGGCGAGGAAGACGCCCTGGAAACGCTCAACGAGCAGACCGACATTCTGGAAAAGCTGCTCAATGAGACGGAAATGACTGTTCTTCTCAGCGGTGAGGCCGATCACATGGATGCTCTTCTGGACATCCATCCCGGCGCGGGCGGCACCGAAGCTCAGGACTGGGCGGAAATGCTGGAACGCATGTATCTTCGCTGGGCGGAATCCCATCACATCAAGGCGGAGATCGTGGACTTTCTTCCCGGCGAAGAGGCGGGTATCAAGGCCGTCACCATCCGGATGCAGGGGGAGAACGCCTACGGTCTTCTCAAGGGCGAGAAGGGTATTCATCGTCTCATCAGAATTTCTCCCTACGACGCTTCCGGGCGCAGGCATACTTCCTTCGCCTCGGTGGACCTCATTCCCGACGCGGGAGAAATCGCGAACATCGAGATCAAGGAATCCGATCTGCGCGTGGATGTGTATCGCGCTTCCGGTGCGGGCGGTCAGCACGTCAACAAGACCGAGTCGGCCGTGCGCATCACGCATATTCCCACGGGCATCGTTGCCCAGTGCCAGAACGAACGCTCGCAGCAGAGCAACCGTGAGAGCGCCATGCGCGTGCTTAAGGCCCGTCTGTACGCCTATGAGCAGAGCAAGCGCGACGCGGCCCGCCAGGCCGACTATGCGGGAAAGGATGCCATTGCCTTCGGCAGTCAGATCCGTACCTATACGCTTCAGCCCTACCGTCTGGTCAAGGATCATCGCACGGGTTCGGAGTGCGGCGACGTGGAGGCGGTGCTCGACGGACGTATTGACGACTTCCTGCGCGATTATCTGCTCTGGCAGCATGAACAGAGCCGGGGATAGAGCCGTTTTTCCTTGCAAGGCAACGGATTTAGGGTTATAGCTGTCTTATCTTATGTTATGTGAGCTTTCAAGGAGGGATCTCCCTCGCCTATAATCCTTCTCCCTGTCGGGCAGGACACGGCAGGTTAATACCGTATGACGGAGATGTCATGAACAAGAGTGAACTGATCAAGAATCTTGCCGAACAGTCCAATGTGTCGCTGGATGAGGCCACCCTTGTGGTCAACACATTCGTGGATTGCATGAAAGAGGCTCTCCTGGCCGGCGATCGTGTGGAAATCCGCGGTTTCGGCAGTTTCAAGGTTAAAGAGTACGGTTCCTACGCAGGGCGCAATCCTCGCACGGGCGACCGGGTGGAAGTGAGCCCCAAGCGTCTTCCTTTCTTCCGTGCCGGTAAGGAACTTAAGGAATTCCTCAACGACTAGACATCTCCCGATTCATGAATCGGATACAGGAAGGCAGGCTCTTTGAGTCTGCCTTCTTCTTTTTCTGTTTTGAGATCTGACGTTACGGGAAAGCTTTGTTACGAAAGCACACTCCTTCCGACTCCGGCGGCGCTCCTTCGAGTAAAGGCATAAGAAGGAAAACGGGGATAAGCATCCACGCGCGGGAAGCTGTTTTGCAGGCTCCCGAAAGACCTCGGCAGGAGCCTCCATGTAGTGGGCTGGCCCGCTCCTTCTGCGTGCCTTCTCCGGCTTTCTTGCCTGAGGCGGAGCGCCTTAGTCATCCGCACAGGTTTTTCTTGAGCTTGCCCTCGTTGTCGCGTAGATTCTCCCCTCGGAAGAAGGACGGAACTTATGTCACTCATGCGATTTGTCTCGTGGAACGTCAACGGCTTTCGCGCCATCAGCAAAAAGGCGGACTGGGAATGGTTTTCCGGTGTGCAGGCTGATGTCGTGGGACTTCAGGAAACCAAGGCTTCTCCGGAGCAGCTCACCGAAGCGCAGCGCCAGCCTGAAGGATGGCATTCCTGGTGGTCTGCTTCTACGGTGAAAAAGGGCTATTCCGGTGTGGCCGTGTTCAGCCGTCGGGAGCCTCTTCTTGTGGAGCACGAGCTGCCGGATCCCGACTATCACGGGGAGGGGCGGGTACTGCATCTGGAATTTCCTGAGCTGCACTATTTCAATATCTACTTCCCCAACGGCGGAGAAGAGGTGTCGAAAGGCGTGTTCCGTCGTGTTCCGTACAAGATGGGCTTTTTCAACGCATTCCTCGACTACGCCGAGCAGCTGAGGCAGGATAAGCCCATCGTGGTGTGCGGAGACTTCAATATTTCCCACAGGGAAATCGATCTGGCCCGTCCGAAGGAAAACGTGCTCAATACCGGTTTTCTGCCGGAGGAACGCGCCTGGATGGATGCGTTCGTTCAGGCCGGATATGTGGATTCCTTCCGTCATGTGCACGGCGATGTGGAAGGGGCGTACAGCTGGTGGTCGTACAAGACCCGGGCCAGAGAACGTAACATCGGCTGGCGACTGGATTACTTTTTCGTATCGGAAGAGCTGAAGAGCCATATTCGTGACGCCTGGATAGAAGACGACGTATACGGCTCCGATCACTGTCCTGTGGGACTGGCTCTGGATCTGTAGAAAACTGCGATCTTTCTTTTCCGTTTTTGGGAGGAAAGACCTTTGTGCAGACGGCGCATCAGGCCGGGCGTCTTTTCCGAGGCGTCGGTCCTGACGCACGCTCACGCACTTTTTGGCGTGTATGGAGAACCTGCATGAACAGGCAACGGAATGTGGATACAAAAAAAGCCCCGATGGAAATCGGGGCGAAATATGGGGCGAATAACAGGGTTTGAACCTGCGACCCCCTGGGCCACAACCAGGTGCTCTGCCAACTGAGCTATATTCGCCGTGCAGGAAAAGTAATTATTTGATTGCTGAGAAATAGTCAAGCATTTTTTTATTATCCTGGAGGAAGAGTTTGGACAGTTTTCTCATAGAGGGCGGAATTCCGCTTAAAGGCACCATAGAAATCAGCGGTTCCAAGAATGCCGCACTTCCCATCCTCATGGCGTCCATTGCCGTGGACGATGATGTGACCTACACCAATGTGCCCGATCTTCGGGATATTCATACGACCATCAAGCTGCTGAACATTCTCGGACGCGAAGCGGCTCTGGAAAACGGTGTCGTTACGGTGAAAAACGGCGCGCTCGGCATGGAGGCCCCGTACGATCTCGTGAAGACCATGCGCGCTTCCGTGCTTTGCCTGGGGCCTTTGCTGGCCCGTCTCGGCGAGGCCAAGGTGTCTTTGCCCGGCGGATGCGCCATCGGCGCCAGACCCGTGGATCAGCACCTTTCCGCGCTGGAGAAGATGGGCGCGGTGTTTGATCTGGAAAACGGTTATATTCATGGTCGCTGCCCTGAAGGTCTGCATGGAGCGCGCATCCGTTTCGACATGCCCACCGTGGGCGGTACCGAGAATGTGCTCATGGCCGCCTGCCTTGCCGAAGGCGAAACCGTGCTGGAAAACGTGGCTCGGGAGCCGGAAATCGTGGACCTCGCCAACTTCCTCATCCGTTGCGGCGCGAAGATTGAAGGGCAGGGCAGCACCGTCATCCGTGTTCAGGGCGTGAAGAGTCTTCACGGATGCTCGTATGCCGTCATGCCCGACCGCATTGAGGCGGGTACCTTCCTTGTGGCCGCCGGTGTGACCGGTGGAGAACTTCTGCTGAAGAACTGCCCCCTGGATGATATGTCCGCGGTGGTGGACAAGCTGCGCGATGCGGGCATGCTCATAGAGCAGACGGAGGAAGGCGTGCTTGCCCGTACCGGTGCGGATGGACTCAAGGGCGTGAACATCAGCACCCGCCCGCATCCCGGTTTCCCCACGGATATGCAGGCGCAGTTCATGGTGCTCATGTGCTGTGCCCAGGGCTCCGGTCTGGTGGAAGAGAACATCTTTGAAAACCGCTTCATGCATGTGCAGGAGCTTGTCCGCATGGGCGCGGATATCCATGTGACCGGCTCGTCCGCCATGGTGCGCGGCGGCCGTCCGCTCACCGGTGCGCCGGTCATGGCTTCCGATCTCCGGGCCGGAGCGGCACTGGTGCTGGCGGCACTTGCGGCCAGAGGCGAAACGCGTGTCCAGCGCATCTATCATGTGGACAGAGGCTACGAGCATCTTGCCGACAAGCTCACTGCCGTGGGAGCCTCCATTCGTCGTGTGAAGGATCCCGACTAGTTCTTTCGGGGCGGTTGCACTTTGAGTGTGGCCGCCCCGGATTGCATTGCCGTACGTGAAGCTCTCCCCCGGTTTTCGTCGCGTGCGGCATCTTCCCATGCCCTTGAAGAGGACTGACAACATCTGCGAAGCTCGGGCGAGCTCTGAAAGCCGGAGCTTTGGAAGCCGTTCCGACAAAACGGAATCTGCATGCAGAAAGATGTGGCGTCTGCCCCGCCCCGCAGGAGACTCATTAACAGCGTTATGCGAAGTCTGCCCGAACTGCCGTCTCTTCTTTTTCATCAGAGACTTCTTCTTGCCGTGCTGGCCGGATCCGTTGCCACGCGGGATGTACCGTTCGGCGTTGCGCTGTTCCTGATGATTCCGATCGTAGCCCGGAAAGAAACGGCAAGAGGCTTATGGATGCTGGCGGCCTCGTTTCTGCTGGGCTTCGGCATGACGTACCTCTCGCTGCCGGAGCCTCCCGACTGCCCTTCCTGGGCGTCGGTACCGCGAAAGAACGTGCTGGTGCAGGGCGACATCGTCTCCGTGACGGGACTTCCCGGAGAGCGGCTGCGCGTGATTCTGGAGAATATGCATCCGGTGGATATTCCCCGGCATCTTTCTACGGAGCTGACGGCCAAAATCAGAAAGGACCTCGACAGAACCGTGCCGGAAGAGCTTTCCGGCGGCAGGAAGGGTTATCCCGGCCGGGTGTTTGAAAGCAGAGACGCACCGATTGCCGGTCGTGTAAGCATGACGCTGTATGCTTCGGATCTCGCGTCTTCCGGGCAGCCCATACCGGGCGGAACGCTCAGTGCCGTCATGAGGCTGTACCCTTCCACAGGAAGCGTGAACCCCGGAACGTCCGATCTCGGCGTATACTGGGCGGATCGGGATGTCTGGCATAATGCGCGGCTGAACAGAACGGGAAAGGGCCCTCTTTATCTTGAAATGCGGGAGGGAGAAGGCATTCTATGGAGCCTCGAGCGTCTGCGTTTCAGCTGGCTCACGGCGCTGAAGAGCGCTCTTGCGGAAGATACGGATAACCGCGCGGCGGAGGGGCAGGGCGGAAAGGCCAATGTCTGGCGGGGCGAAAGTTCCGTGCCTTATTCGCAGGGGCGGGCCATGCTGACGGCGCTTTTGTTCGGAGATCGCTCCGGGCTTTCCGCACGAACGGTGGATCTGTTCACGCGGGCGGGGCTTGTTCATTCTCTTGCGCTTTCGGGGCAGCATCTGGCGCTTGCGGCCATGGCGGGCGCGGCGTTTGCCGCCGTGCTGGCCCTTATGAGCCGCAGACTTTTTCTTTATGTGCCGCGCCGCGTGCTGGTGGTTTCGGCAGGCGTTCCCTTTGCCCTGTGCTATCTTTTTCTCGGAGGAGCGCCGTTTTCTCTGATCCGGGCGGCATTCATGATGCTGGCGGGAGCGTTCTTTCTTTGTCTGCGCAGAATCGTGGCTCCGCTGGATGCTCTTTTTGCCGCCTGTCTTCTGCTGTTCATCGGCTGGCCTCTCGTGGCCTTTGATCTTTCCGCTCAGCTTTCCGTGCTTGCCGTGGCGGGTATTTTTCTTTCTCTTCCTCTGATATCGGCCCTCCGAAAGCGTTTTCCTCCGCCGGGAAGAAAAGAGAAGAACACAATCCCCCTTGGTCGCCGTGCCTTTCGGGCCGCGGTTCGCTGGACGGGTACCATGCTTGTTCTTTCTCTTGCCGCGCAGCTTGCCGTGCTGCCTGTTCTCATCTCGGTGTTCGGCTCGGTGAGCCTGAATTTCTGGATGAATCTTGTCTGGCTTCCTCCGCTGACCTTCATAACATTGCCCGGAGCGGCGCTGGGATTGGTGCTGCTTGTGGCTTTCGGCTCTCAGCCGGTATCTTCTCTGCTGTTTGCCGTGGCATCGTGGCCCGCGGATGCCATGATTGATCTTCTTTCTGCCGCCGATCAGTGGGGCTGGATTCCACTGATGCAGTGCTTCCGACCGTCCTCTCTGAGCGCTCTCGGTTACGGCGCTGGTTTTGCCGGACTCATGATAAAGCTTTCGTCTGTGCTGCACGGCCATGACGCCGGAAGAGCGGCGCGTCGTCTTTTGATGCTGGGACTGCTTTTCATCCCTGCCGGCCAGATGCCCGTCTGGTTCGATGAGTTTCAGGCTCTTCGGTCACGCCGCGTTGCGATGACGGTTTTTGATGTCGGTCAGGGGCAGTCGGTACTGCTGGAATATCCGGGAGGAAGGATGCTTGTGGACGGCGGCGGAAGTTCGTCCCCGTTTTTTGACTACGGCCGCAGCATTCTGGCTCCTGCCCTGACGGATCGGAAACTGCCGCGTCTCGACGCCGTTCTGGTCAGCCATACGGACATGGATCATGCGCGCGGACTGCGCTGGATTCTGGAATACTTTGATGTGGGATGCCTGTACTGGTCGTCCTATTCGGCGAGGGACGATTCCTCCGACGGAAAAGCCCTGCGTGACATTGCCCACCGGCGGGGCATTCCTGAAAAGATTCTGCATCGGGGCGATGTGCTGGAACTGGCGGAGGGGATACGGCTTGAGGTCGTATGGCCTGATGAGGAGATCCTGTCGGCCTTCAGGCCCAAAGGCAATATTTCCGGAAATGAAGCCTCTCTGGCGCTGCGTCTGACACGCGACGGAAAGGGGCTGGCGCTTCTTTGCGGAGACATGACGACGCCTGCCCTGCGGCGTCTTGCCGAAAGCGGACAGACTCTGCAGTCGGAAGTGCTGGTGCTGCCGCATCACGGCGCCACGTCATCCTTTCAGAAGAAGTTTTATGATGCCGCGGCTCCGGACTGCGTCATGGCCTCGGCGGCGTCTTACAATCACTACGGCTTCCCCGGTCGCAAGGTGCGCGAAGAAATGGCGAAGAGAAATCTTCCCCTGTACAGCACCACCATGCTTGGCGGCATGCGCGTGTACTGGGAAGGGGACGGATTGCAGATGAAGGGCCCTGTGACGGACGCCGGAACGTTTCATTGAGCCATCGATGGAGGCAGGTGAGAGTCGTTCCTCTGCATGGAAGATCGGGCATCGGCCTGATATGAAGCATAGGACCGTCTTTCGTTTTTGCCTCAAGCGGAGCAGGATGGCCAGTGTGCTCCGCGTCATGAGAAAAGGGATCTGTTCCGACCTGCAGCGCCTGCGCTCAGGACATAAGAAAAGACTCTTCTCCTGCAGCATGCCGGAGAAAACGACAAAATATCTGTGGGAGATATCGGGAGAGGAGAAAAGGGGCTCTACGCTTGTTCCTTTTCTTTGATATCCATGCCCAGACCGCGCAGTTCATCCACAAGAGTACGGGCAAGATCGGCAAGTGCCTCACGACAGATGGGGGAGAGCTCGAGCTGCATGGTCTGATAGTCGGAAGGCTCCATGCCGAACACGACGCCTTCCGGCCTGTGACCGAGAATGTCGCAGTAAATGAGCGTGTCCACGAGATCGGTCTGATGCAGCGAGTCACGGAAGCTCATGCTCTTGCGCAGGTCGTTGTCCGTCAGACGGTAGATGCTGCCGGGTTTTCCGTCGCCGAGCACGGCGTCGAGCACATAGACGCGGTCGGTCTGAAGAAGCGCATCCATAAGTCCCATCCCCAGAGTTCCTCCGTCCGTCAGCGTGACGTTTTCAGGAAAAACATAGTGTTCCTGAAGCCATTCGACGGCGCGAACGCCGATGCCTTCGTCTGTGAAGAGAATGTTGCCTACGCCAAGGATGAGAATGCGTTCCATGATGATCTCAAGAGGAGGAAGGATGGGAAAAATGGTCTGCTGCGGGGCGCGATGACGATTCAGCGGGGAAGCTGACGTCGATTGACGACGATTTTGTCTGCGCCGATGGAGATATGTTCAGGAATGAGAAGGCGATACGGCATCGCTTCTTAGCCGCGCAGAGCTGCAGTTTGAAACGATGTTGCGCCCCTCGCGCTCCGTATGTTTTCGGGGAAGCAGGGGCATGAAAAAAGGGAGGAGGTTTCCCTCCTCCCCTTTATCAGTCTTTACAGAACCTTGAAGTCGTAACCCTGATTGGTGCGGCCGTCGATGACGTGCACGCCGCAGGCGATGCACGGATCGAAGGAATGCACGGTGCGCAGGATTTCCACAGGTCTTCTGGGATCGGCCACAGGCGTGCCCACAAGGGCGGCTTCCACAGCGGAGAGTTTGCCTTCGCCGCAGCGGGGGCCGAGGTTCCAGGTGGAGGGCACCACGAGCTGGAAGTTGGCGATCTTGCCCTTTTCAATGACGATCCAGTGAGACAGACCGCCGCGGGGAGCATGCACGAAGCCCACGCCTTCGGCGTTCTGCGGCACTTCGGTGTTGATGCAGATCTTGGTATCGCCCTTGGCGATGTTGTCTTCGAGCTCCTGCAGCCACTGGCCGATGCCGTTGGCCACGACCACGGCTTCCACACCGCGGGCAGCGGTACGGCCGAGCGTGGAGAACAGCGCTTCCGGACCGACATTCAGAGCCTTGAGCACGGTATCCACGGTGGAAGTGACGAGCTTGTCACCCTGCGCGTAGGAAATGAGCATCTGGGCGAGGGGGCCGGTTTCCACGGCATGGCCGTCATAGCGGGGAGCCTTCATCCAGGAGTAGCGGTCGGTGTCGCCCATCTTGGTGAAGTGAGGATTGGTCACGCCCTGATAGGGAGCGCGGGCTTCGTCGCCTTCGTACCAGCTGTGACGCACATGTTCGGAGATCTTGGAGGCATCGAGGGGCAGAACCGTGCTGAGATCACGGTTGTAGATGACGCCGGGCTTGAGCCAGCGGGTGGTGAGGTCGCGTTCCAGACCGGGGAATTCACCGAAGTCCATGTAGTCGGAAACGCCGCCGCCGATGGAGGCCCAGTCCTTGTAGGCACCGGCCACCAGAAGCAGGTCGGGAATGTAGACCTGTTCCACAAAGGCGCGGGCCTTCTGGTAGAGGGCCTTGAACTGGGCGATGGTGTCGGAGCGCAGAGCGTTGTAGCAGGTCACGCCGCCGGCTATGAGGAACTGCGGATGCGGGTTCTTGGCGCCGAACACGGCCGTGGCGCGGGCGATTTCCACCTGAACGCGCAGAGCTTCCAGATAGTGAGCCGTGGCCACGAGGTTGGCTTCGGGTTCCAGATAGTAGGAAGGATGACCGCCGAGGAAGTAGGCGTTGGTGAAGGGGCCAAGCTGGCCGCTTTCCACGAGAGCCTTGACCTTGGCCTGCACGGCGCGGAGTTCTTCCTCGCTGGTGGGACGGGGAGAGATGGAGGCGTTCAGCTTGGCGGCCTTGGCGGGATCGGCTTTGATGGCGGACGCCACGTCGACGAAGTCGAGGGCGTGCAGGTGATAGAAGTGCACCACATGGTCGTGCAGATTCTGCATGCCCAGCACCAGGTTGCGGATCAGAGATGCGTTGCGGGGCAGCTCGATCTTCATGGCGTCTTCCAGAGCACGGGTGGACGCCAGCGCATGGGTGTAGGTGCACACGCCGCAGGTACGGGCGGTGAAGAACTGGGCGTCGCGGGGATCGCGGCCCTTGAGAATGGTTTCCAGTCCGCGGAACAGGGTGGAGCAGCTTCTGGCATCCTTGACCCGACCGTTTTCGACTTCCACCTCGATGCGAAGATGGCCCTCGATACGGGTGAGCGGATCCACCACGATGGGTCCGGTATAGGAACTCTGGGGAGTAGTTTTTGCTTCGCTCATGATGGCATTACTCGCTAGTTTTCATAGAAGGGGGTCAGCTTGTCCCAGAAGTTCGGTTCGGAACATCCGATGCAGGGATGACCGGCGGCCACGGGCCAGTTCACGTCGTTGAACAGAGCCTTGGGGCAGTTGTTGTAGGTCACCGGGCCCTTGCAGCCAAGCTTGTAGAGGCACCAGCCCTTGCGGGCTTCTTCGGAATCGAAGGAGGGCGCGAATTCCCCGGCTTCAAAGTGGGGCAGGCGTTCGCACAGTTCGTGCACGGTGTGTCCGTAGAAGGCCAGAGGACGGTTCAGCGCGTCGAGTTCCAGCTTTGCGCCGGAGAGCACGGCGGCGATGGTGCCGATGAGGTTCAGCGGATTGGGCGGGCAGCCGGGCACGTTGATGGCCTTGATGCCGAGATCGGCAAAGCAGTCGTTGACGCCCTTGCAGCCGGAAGGATTGGGAGCCGCAGAGGGAATGCCGCCGAAGCAGGCGCAGGTGCCGTAGGAGATGACGGCCTTGGCGCCGGGCAGCACTTCCTTGTTGATGGCGTACATGGTCTTGCCGCCGATGGTGCCGTACAGACCGTCCATGGCCGTGGGAATGGCGCCTTCCACGATGCACACATAACCGTTGGGATTCTTCATGGCCATGTGCAGGGCATCTTCGGCGGCTTCGCCGGCGGCGGCCATGATGGTTTCCTGATAATCAAGGGATATGGTATCGAGAATGAGTTCGTCGATGAAGGGCTTGCTGCTGCGCAGCAGAGCTTCCGTGCAGCCCGTGCACTCGGCATCATGCAGATAGATGACCGCGGGACGAGCGGAAGACGTGAGCGCTTTGGCCACGGCGGGAGCAAACGAAGGCCCCATGCCCAAGGCCACAGCCACAGTGGAACAGAATTTCAGAAAGTCGCGGCGCGATACGCCCCGTTTTTCAAGGCGTTCTTCCGCGCCTTCTTTCCCCAGACCGATGGAGATTTGCATAAGGCCCTCCTGGCGCTGATAGACAGGACTTTTCCGCGAGGGCTTCCAAGGCGGCGGGAAGATCGCGGTTTTTGCCGTTTTGTGAACAAGCCATACCGTGAGGCATGAGCTTCTTCTGATATTACTTTATTTCCGACTCTAACATCAGTGCAGGGGCAGGTCAACCGAAGAGAATCTTTTTCCTGAAGAAATGATAGAAAAATCACATGGTTCCGTCTGCCGGAAATGCTGCTCGCAAGTGTGGAAGATGACAGCCTTTTTCCGTGGAGCGGGCGTGAAAGTTCTGCCGGGCGGTATTGGAGTGTCGGCTCTTCTCAGGAGAGCATGGACTTCAGCTCTTCCAGTACCCGTTCCGGTTCTATGCCCGTGATGCAGGCATTGTTTCTGCCGCAGGAACCTGAGCCGTGCAGGGAACAGGGACGGCAGGGCATGGAAAGCTGGAGAACGCGGTCATGTTCCCCGGAGGGGAAGAAGCCCCATTCCCGGCAGGTGGGGCCGAACAGGGCGAGCACGGGAGTGTTCACGGCCGTGGCGATGTGCATGGGGCCGGAATCGCCGGTGATGAGCACGTCCGCCTCATGAATGAGGGCGAAAAGCTCGCGCAGACCGGTATTGTTGATGAAGTTGCGGGCGGGGTTCTCTTCTTCGATGCCCTGTCCCTGTCCTACCCAGAAGTAGTCGATGTTTTCCTTTCTGAGCAGGGCGGCAAGACGGAGCCAGGTTTCCGCAGGCCAGCTTTTGGCTTCATGGGTGGCAAAGGGGTGCAGGGCGACCAGCGGTCTTTTTTCGTGGCGGAGCGGCGCCACGCTTGCCGCTGCTGTGGCCTTTTCTTCATCGGAAAGAAAGATGCACGGACGCAGCTCCGCTGCTGCCGGTACGTTTTCCTTGTCATAGAGGCCGATGGCATAGCGTTGCGGAACATTGTAGCGGCGCAGTTGCTCGCCGAAAAAGCGTCCTTTGCTCCAGAGAAAGATGCGGCGGGCCAGCGACATCTTGCTGTAGCAGATGATGGCGTCGCGCCAGATTCTCGCCAGCATGGCGGAACGCAGATTGCGGTGCAGATCGAGCAGGGGAGAGTCGCGGTATTTTTCCATGAGGCCGCGGAAATTCATGGCCTGCGTCTGGCCGTGCAGATCGTTCTCGTCGAAGCCGATGACGTTGTGAACGGCAGGATGCCCGGCGAAGATGGGCTCGAAGGCTTCTTTCGTGATGACGGTGAACATGGTTCCGTGCTTTTTGTGCCAGTCGAGAAGCACGCCTGTGGTGAGAACGACGTCGCCCAGAGAACTGAAGCGTACGACAACCATGTGTTTGTTGCTGATTCTGGAAGAATAACGCGCCATGCGAACCTGCCTGTAACGGGAATGCGTAGGAAGCCGGAACCTTTTCAAAGTACCGTGCCGGAATGAACGGAGAAGGACGTCCGGTTTCGTCCGCTCCTGCGTCTGGAAGGCCGGGGCATCGGTTCTTTCTTTGTATGTTCCATGGCGGAAGGCGTCAACCGCCGCGCGTCTGAAGGACGGCAGGGGCGGAGCTGCGGAGCTGAGATACAAAAAGGCCCGGAACTTTGAGTCCCGGGCCTTCGGAATATTTTTGCCAGGTTTTTCGACAGGGCTGCCGGAGCAGGCAGCGCTTGCCGGAGTGCCTGCGCTACTTCGTGCCGAAAATGCGGTCGCCGGCATCACCGAGGCCGGGAATGATGTAGCCGTCCTCATTGAGGTGGGAGTCGAGAGCGGCGGCATAGATTTCCACGTCGGGATGCTTGTCGAGCACGGCCTTCACACCTTCGGGAGCGGCCACGAGGTTGAGGGAGCTGATCTGGGTGCAGCCGTGCTTCTTGAGTACGTCGATGGCGGCGATGAGGGAGCCGCCGGTGGCCAGCATGGGATCCAGAATGAAGGCCACGCGCTGGTCGATGCGGCGGGCCAGCTTTTTGTAGTATTCCACGGGTTCCAGCGTTTCTTCATTGCGGTACATGCCCAGCACGCTGATCTTGGCGCCGGGAACCATGTCGAGCACGCCGTCCATGAGTCCGAGGCCCGCGCGGAGAATGGGAACAATGGTGATCATCTTGCCTGCAAGGTAATCCACTTCCACCTGTCCGGCCCAGCCTTTGACCATTTTCTTTTCCGTGGGAAGACTCTTGGTGGCTTCATAGGTAAGAAGACGGGCCACTTCCTTGGCCAGCATGCGGAATTCGCTGGTAGAGGTGCTTTCCTTGCGGAGCAGGCCGAGTTTGTGACGGATGAGGGGATGATCGACGATATGCAGAGCCATGATGACTGTCCTTGTTGGATTGAGAGGGAATAAGCACAGAGTACGCAGACTATGATGGGTTATATCCGGGGCGTTCTGCGGCGTCAAGGCAGGGGATTTTGCCGGTGCTTGCGGAAACGTTTCGTTGCAGCACAAGGACGGGAGGCTTGTTCTCTTCTTTTTCTTCAGAACAAGATGCCGTTGTTTCATCGGATCGGACGAAAGTTTTCTTGCTTGCGGGGAAAAGCGTGAGCCGGAAAAAAGGGGGGGGGCTGCTCTGGGTACATTACGGAAAATAAAACGGCCCGGACACTGGAGAGCGTCCGGGCCGTTTTATTTTCTGCGTATCAGGCACGGCAGAAACCGTACCCCGCAAAGCGCTATTCGGCGAGTTCGAAGGGTTCGCCGCCTTCACGCTTCATTTCAAGAGCAATCTTCCACAGCAGGGTGACCACGAGGGCGCCCACGGCAAAGATGCCGAGACCGACGGAGATTTCCCAGAAGGTGGGAGTATAGACTTCATAGGTCTCGTAGGGAGTGGGGGAGAAGCCGCCGATGAGCAGGCCGAGGCCCTTGTCGATCCAGGAGGCGATGACAAGCATGACGAGCGCCCAGGGCAGAATCTTCATGTTGTTGCGGAACTTGGGAATGGCAAGCAGGAAGATGCTGGCGAAGGCGAGCACCACGGCGAACCACATCCAGCCGTTCAGCCACACGTTGAGGCCGTCGTGACCGTTGAAGATGAACACGATGGGATGAGCATGGCTGGGGATGCCGCTGTAGAAGGCGGTGAACAGTTCAAGCACATAGAAGAACATGTTCAGGCCCATGGCGTAGGCGATGGTGATGGACAGGGACTTCACCACGGCCTTGCCGGGATCGAAGCCGCTGAGGCGCTTCAGAAGAAGCAGGGACAGCAGCAGGATGGAAGGACCGGCGCAGAAGGCGGAAGCCAGGAAGCGGGCGGCCATGATGGCGGAGAGCCAGTAGTGGCGTCCAGGCAGACCTGCGTACAGGAAGGCCGTAACGGTGTGGATGGAGAAGGCCCAGAAGATGGAGATGACCACGAGCACCTTCACCCAGCGGGGCACGGCCACATGACGGCTTTCATGTTCCAGGGAGGTCCAGCCGATGACCGCATTCAGCAGCAGGTAGCCGCAGAGCACGGTGGCGTCCCAGAACATGACCGAGTTCGGCGTGGGATGCAGAATGATGTTCAGCACGCGCTGCGGCTGGCCCATATCCACCACGATGAAGAGCATGCACATGATGACCGCGCCGATGGCGAGGAACTCTGCAAACACGATGACGCGGTGGTAGGGATGATAGTGATGGAAGGTGGCGGGAAGCACCAGCATCACGGCCGCGGCGGCCACGCCCACCAGATAGGTGAACTGGGCGATGTAGAAGCCCCAGGACGTGTTGCGGGTAAGACCGGTCATCTGCAGGCCGTAGATGAGCTGGAACACATAGACGATGAACGCGTATCCTATGATGGCCAGCAGGAAGATCAGCCACATGTAGTACTTGGGAGAACCCTTGAGAACTTTTTCAACCATGGTTCCCTCCTAGATGATGTAATAGACGCCGGGATCGGTGCCCAGTTCGGGCTTGCGGCGAATGCTGAAGTTCTTGGCGAGGACGCGGCGCACGTTGGAGTTCGGGTCGTTGAGATCGCCGAAGATGATGGCGCCGTTGGAAGCCTCGACGCAGGCGGGCATGAGTCCCTTTTCCAGCCGTTCGGCGCAGAAGGTGCACTTTTCCACCACGCCGCGCATGCGGGTGGGGTAGTCGGGATTCAGGGTCTTGAGGTGCTCGCGGGGATCCATGAAGTTGAAGCTTCTGGAACCGTAGGGGCAGGCAGCCATGCAGAAACGGCAGCCTACGCAGCGGTGATAGTCGATGGCCACGAGTCCGCCTTCCGTCTTGTAGGTGGCGCCGGCGGGGCAGACGCGCACGCAGGAAGGATTGGTGCAGTGGTTGCAGAGCAGGAAAAAGCGGCGGTTTTCCACGTTTTCCGGCAGCATGGGATCGGGGTCGTTGGCAAAGGCGTGTTCGAAGGTGTCGTCCCAGATCCACTTGATTTCACGGGGAGCGGGCACGTCGGGCACGTTGTGCACCTTATGGCAGGCCTCCACGATGGGGCGCATGTCTTCGGGCGTCTGGATGCGACGGGTATCGATGACCATGGCCCAGCGCTTGGCCTTCAGGCCCTCGGGATAGGCTTCATAGGAGGCCTCGGCCGCTTCAGCACGGGCCGCTCCGGCGGCCAGGGCGAAGGTGGACAGGCCTGCGACCTTGAGAAAATAACGTCTACTCGAAATCATGATTGTTCCCCTGGGGTACGACGTGGCAGTCCCAGCAGTACGGGTTCACGCTGTTGGCGTTGTGGCACTTGTCGCAGAATTCGGCCTTGTTGCTGTGGCAGGCCATGCAGGTATTCTGCAGACTGGTTTCCCATTTCTTGCCGTCGGAAGCGACATAGATGCGCTTTCCTTCGCGCAGGGCCTGGTCGCGCCATTCGAGGAGGAGTTCCATGTGATTGGCGGCCATCCATTCTCTGGGCTCCACGCACTGGCTGCGTTCTTCGCCGAAGAAGGTGACGGGTTCCGCAGGAAGCTCCACCTTGACCTCTTCATGTCCGGAAGAAAGCATATTGATCCAGAAAGGCGCGGTGAACAGCCCGGCGAAGACAATGATGCCGGGGATGACGAATTTTGCGTTATACATTTATGCTTCCTCCGAGGCGGCAGGATCTTCATCGGGGAAGGGCAGATCTTCCTGACGCAGATCCATGGTGCGGGGAATTTCGCCCTTCATCACCAGAGCGTTGGCCACAAGTTCGTGCAGACCGCTGACGGTGACGCCGGGCACCCAGTAGTCGACGAGCGGAGGCAGAGCCGCACGGTCGAGGGCGCAGACGCAGCCCATCCAGTTCACGCCCTTGGTGTCATGCACATAGCGCAGGGCGTTGGCACGCGGGAAACCGCCGCGCAGACGCTGATCCATGATTTCTTCGGCGTTCAGACCGGAGCCGGAACCGCAGCAGAAGGTTTCTTCACGGATGGTGTGCTCGGGCATTTCCACGAAGTTGTTGCACACGTGCTTGAGGATGTAGCGGGGCTCTTCAAGCAGACCCATGGCGCGGGCCGGGTTGCAGGAGTCGTGCCAGGTGGTGATGATGTGGTTGTTGCGCTCGGGGCGCAGATTGAGCTTGTTGTGCTTGATGAGGTCGGCCGTGAATTCGGCGATGTGCACCATCTTGGTGGCGGCGGCGTTCTTGAACACCGTGCCGGTGATGGGGGAAACGGGCACTTCCATGTTGGAGGGAGCGGGGCCGTTGTAGGTGGCCATGTACTGGTTCACCACGCGCCACATGTGACCGCATTCGCCGCCGAGAATCCACTTGACGCCGAGACGTTCGGCTTCCGCGTACATCTTGGCGTTGAGCTTCTTGGCCACGTCGAAGGACACGAAGGAGCCGAAGTTGCCGCCTTCGGAAGCGTAGGTGGACAGGGTGTAGTCCAGGCCGATTTCATGGAACAGCATGAGGTATCCCATGAAGGTATAGATGCCGGGGTCGGCGAAGTAGTCGCCGGAGGGCGTGATGAAGATGACTTCATGGCCCTTTTCGTTCCACGGCGGATCGACGCGGATGCCGGTGATGGTCTCGATGTCGTCGCAGAGGAATTCCACGATTTCGCGCATGGAATGGGGCTGGACGCCGAGGTGGTTGCCGGTGCGGTTACAGTCGTTGACCGAGTTCATGATCCAGTGGATGCCGAGACCGAGGTCGAGCAGCATCTGGCGCACGATGACCGTGATTTCCGCGGTATCGATGCCGTAGGGGCAGAACAGGGAGCAGCGGCGGCATTCCGTGCACTGGTAGAAATAGATGAACCATTCCTTGATGACGTTCTTGTCCAGCTTGCGGGCGCCGGCATACTTTCCGAGAAGACGACCGGCCGTGGTGAAGTCCTTGCGGTACACGGAGCGCAGAAGCTCGGCGCGCAGCACGGGCATGTTCTTGGGGTCGTTGGTGCCGATGAAGAAGTGGCACTTGTCGGCGCAGGCGCCGCAGCGCACGCAGCAGTCCATGAAGACCTTGAGCGAACGATGCTTGTTCAGAGCGTCCTGCAGGGAATTGTGAATGATGTCTTCCCAGTTTTCGGGCAGTTCCCAGTCTTCGCTGTCGGGAGCCCAGTCATGGGCGTTCTCGAAGCCGAGACCTTTCAGGATTTCCGTCTTGGCGGGATAGCAGAAGCTGCCGGGATGGAAATCCGGCTTGGTGTCCATCCAACCCTCTTTGGGGAAGGAAGCGGGCGTAGCCGCCAGCAATTCTTCGGGTGTGGGCATTTTTGCCATGACCAGTAACTCCTTAGGCTTCCGTCTTGGGTTCAGGCTGCTTTTCTACAGGGATGCCGGCCTCAACCATCGCGTCGCGGAAATCATCTTCATATTCAGCGTAGGTGTGGTAGCTCTTGGGCGGATTCCAGGGATTCACGTGTCTCTCTTCGCGGGTGTTGCACTTCATGTTGCGGGTGGGGCTCATGAACACGCCGCCCATGTGCATCAGCTTGGAGAAGGGGAAGTAGATGAGCAGAGCGCTCACCAGGGTCACGTGAATGAAGAAGATCGAACCGATGCCGGAGGGATCAACGGGCTGCAGCGTGGCGAGGCCCATGATGACTTCCTTCACCTGGTTGATGTCCACCTTGGAGATGTAGCGCATGCAGATGCCGGAGCCGGCAATGGCGATGAGCAGGAACAGCGCAAAGTAGTCGGCAGGCAGCGAGATGTAGCGGAGCTTTTCCGTGCACACGCGGCGCAGCAGCAGGAAGGCGAGACCGGCGAGAATGAAGGCGTCGGTCAGATAGAAGCGCGGGGCGCCCACCTGGAACACGCCGTCCACGAATTCGATGACCGCAATGCAGACCGGCACGGGGTCAAGGAAGAAACGCGCATGACGGATGATGATCACCAGCATGCTGTAGTGGAACAGCAGGGCGAACACCCAGAGCCACTTGTTGGAAAAATAGGTGACGCGCGGCGTGCCGTCGATGGTGGTGCGTTCCGCGCGGGTGTTGCGGAACAGCGACCGGAAGGCGAACACCTCAAGGATCATGCGGCCGATGACGGCGGGCGTGGTCCAAGGGCATTCGAGACGGTTGGGCTTGATCCAGTCCAGAGAGCGCTGCTGACCTGCCACTGTGGGAATGGCGAACGGTACGGGCGATTTAGCCCAGCGAACGATCTTCCAGATGAAGCCGATGATGAACACAGCACCCGCTACCAGCGGTAAGATCACGCCGAGCAGATACTGCAGGCCAAGTGCTGACCCCGCCCATCCTATGAAAAGGATAAGCAGAGTGGCCGCAAATGCGATGGTCATTCCTCTACCCCTCGATTTTCAGTTTCAGGAGCAGATTCCGCCTGCTCCCTCCGAAGCTTGGCCAGACGTATCACCTGCGACTGGCTTCGCTTGACTTCCTCCACTCTGATCCTGAACACGCGTTCCCGCGCTTCACAGTACATATCGAGCGCCATGAGGCCCAGCGTGTCGATTCTGGACTCCACGGCGAGATAGTCGTTCAGGACGGAAGAACCGGAATGTTCCGGTTTCAGGCATTCAGGCAGCACGTCGCTGCGCAGAATCTCCTTGAGCAGATACAGCGCGCCCACGGCTTTCGAGGGCGGCATGTCCTGCACGGCGCGGATCCAGATGAGGTCATGAAGCGCCTGCTTCACGGTGGCGGGGTCGGCATCCATGCCGATGACGGCATCGAAGAGAATGCCCGCCGCCATGCGCGTCGTTTCTCCCACGGGATTGGCAAAACGATCCCGCCGTGTCCGCATGAACCCCTTGCTGTCAAGCGGATAGGTGGCGAAGAATCGATTGACCCAGCGCTCGGTCAGCGCTTCGCGCTGATTGCTGCACAGTTCTGTGATATCCATGTACGCCTGCGTGAATAATGGTGAAAAGACATGGCCGGAAAACGGCCGCTAATTTGGCAGAGATTAGCTTAACTTTTGCAGGTAGACAAGTCGGCATTATTGCGTATTGCCGCGTTTTTTCCTGCAATGTCGGCGCATTGAAAAAAAATGAACGTTTATGAACCCTGCGGAATCATGCCGCTTGTATCTATGAGTTCATGGGCGGAAGTCTCGGCGGTGCCGTCTTCGCAGGGCGTTTCCCCTGATCCGTCGCAGAATCCGGCGACGTTGAGGCCGGGAATGGAGGAAAGACCGTTCTGTCCGGGCAGGGAGAAATCGGGGGAAGATGACGTTTCTTCGACTGCGGTTTCGTCGTCCTCCGGTTCGGGATCATCCATGAGAAAAGCGGGCAGCCCTTTGAATTCCAGGAAGGGCAGACGATCGGATCCGGCGCCGAGCACGTGGGCGTGGTTGCGCCACAGGCGCAGCTGAAGAAGCAGCATGCCAGGCTTCAGCAGGCTGAGGCGGAAGCTCGACTCGTCATCGGAAAGGATCGGCACGCTCTTGTCGGCTTCTTCCACGGCCTTTGTCAAGGAGAGCCCCTTTTCCAGCTGGTCAGTCATGGCCGCAATGACCAGAATGTCCCGCTCGTTTTCGGCAACTGGATACCAGGCTGCGTCCGTGAGGTCATCGGAGTCGGCAAGAAGCGTGCGGCACGCAGGGCAGCTCGGGGAAAAGTAAATCTGTACGGAGGATTCGCTTCCGGATTCAACGGGAGACCACGGCTCGGCAAGATCACGTAGCACGCCGCCGAGATCGATGATGAGAAGTACCGACCACAGCACGAGCAGCGTGGAGCGTTCCCTGCGCACGGGATATTCCGCGTTGCGGAAGGCCGTAAAGGAGAGGGCGATCAGGGAGGCCACGATGAGGCAGTTCACGCAGGGAGCCGTGAAGAGCATGATGCAGAGCAGAACGACGTCTGCGGCAAGCGCCAGCGTCACGAGAAGAAGTGCAATACGGGAAAGGCGCAGCAGAGCGAGAGCAAGGAGCGCGGCAAACAGCACCGCCCCGGCCTGCCAGAGCGAAATGCCTGCCAGCCGGAAATCCTGAAACAGCACGCAGCCGTCGGTCAGGCACAGCGACCGGCCTCCGGTAAAAAAGACCCACAGGCAGAAGAGAAGGCCCGCAAGGCATGCTGCTGCCGCAGCAAGAGGAATGGGACGGGTGCTTTTGAGCATGACGGCTCCTTCATGTTTTTTCTTCGGAAGTAGCGTAGACGTGTGGTCGCGTAAAGGTTTTTTGTGCCCGTTATCCGGGAAGGTCCGGCCCGGCCTGCTCCGGGCGGGCCTTTGGGGCGGAAGCGCTGCCGGATATTCCGGCCGGTGTCGATTGCCTGTCGCCGGGATCGTACGCCCCGGCGAAGCAGCGTGCCGGTCGGCGTGCGGCTTCTTGTTGTAGTGCCTTTGAGGTGACTTGCCCATCATGTTTTCCCAGGAGAGGGCCGCTCCTTTTTATCATAAGGACGGGGGAACCGTACACGATTTTCAAAAGAGGGAATGGGGACCGTATGCCGGAAGCTCCTCCTCCGGGGCCTCTGGTCTGTCCCTCCCTTTTATGGTAAGGAGCGCGGAGCAAGGAGAACAAGATGCAATATCCTACCATCGATCCCGTGGCATTTTCCATCGGACCGCTGCAGCTGCACTGGTACGGTCTGATGTATGTGTTCGCCTTTCTGGCCGGCTGGCTGCTGGGCCGCTTCCGCGCTTCCCGTCCCTGGTCGTCCTGGACGGCCGACAAGGTGGACGACTTCGTTACCTGGGCCATGCTCGGCGTCATTCTCGGCGCGAGACTCGGCTATGTGCTTTTCTACGATCTTTCCGCCTATCTGGCCGATCCCATGGAAGTCTTCCGCGTCTGGAACGGCGGCATGTCCTTCCACGGCGGCCTCATCGGCGTGGTGACGGCAAGCTGGCTCTGGGGCCGCAGAAACGGCATGAGCCTGCTGGAGATTCTGGACTTCGTGGCGCCGCTCGTGCCTACGGGGCTTTTCTTCGGCCGCATCGGCAATTTCATCAATGCCGAACTCTGGGGCAAGGTGACGGACAGTGCTCTGGGCATGATCTTCCCCGGGGCGGGACCTCTTCCCCGGCATCCTTCCCAGCTGTACGAAGCCGGGCTTGAAGGCGTGCTCATGTTCATTATTTTGTGGATATACTCCTCGAAGCCCAGACCCCGCGGCGCGGTGGCCGGTCTCTTCGGCGTGCTGTATGCCGTAAGCCGCATCATCGTGGAATTCTTCCGTGTGCCCGACGCTCAGCTCGGCTATCTTCTGGCCGGATGGGTCACGATGGGCCAGATTCTCTGTCTTCCTCTGCTTCTGGCGGGGCTGTGGCTGCTTATCCGGGCGTATCGTTCGGAGAGAAAGGCATGAGGACGCTTCTTGCGGACGGCCTTGTCATCACCATGAACAGGGACCGGAGCGTGTTCCGGGCCGACATTCTGGTGGAAAACGACCGGATAGCCGCCGTGATGCCGCGCGTCGACGGGGAGGCGTTTCTGCCCGACGAGGATACGGAAGTCGTGGATCTGCACGGCATGACCGTGATTCCCGGCCTTGTTCAGTCGCACATGCACGTGACGCAGGCCATGTTCCGCGGGCTGTGCGATGATCTTGCGCTTATGGAGTGGCTGCGCGAGCGCACATGGCCTCTGGAAGCCGCGCACACGGCGGAAAGCAACGCGGCTTCGGCCCGGCTGGCCGCCATGGAGCTGATCCGCAGCGGCACGACCGCGATCATCGACATGGGAACCACGCGGCATGAGGATGCCGTGTTCGAGGTCATGGCCGAAACCGGCATGCGCGGTCTTTTCGGCAAGTGCATGATGGACATGGGCGACGATCTGCCCCCGCTCATGCGGGAAGATACCGCGGCCTGCCTGCGCGAGACCGAGCGCCTCATCCGTCGCTGGCACATGACGGAGAACGGACGCCTGCGCTACGCCGTGGCTCCGCGTTTCGTGCCGTCCTGTTCGGAAAAGCTGCTTTTTTCCGCGCGCGATCTTGCCCGGCAGAACGGCCTGCGCCTGCATACCCACGCTTCGGAGAACCTCGGCGAAATCGCGCTGGTGGAAGCGCGCTGCCATGAGCGCAACGTCCGTTATCTCGACCGCATCGGCTACACCGGCGAGGACGTGATCCTTGCGCACTGCATCTGGCTTGACGAGGAGGAGAAGCGCATCCTTGCCGACTCGGGAACTCATGTCGTTCACTGTCCGTCGTCGAATACCAAGCTCGCGTCCGGCATCGCTCCCGTGGCGGAGCTGAAGTCCCTCGGCGTCAGCATGGCGCTCGGACTCGACGGCGCGCACAATCACATGGACGGACTCATGGAAGTGAGACTGGCCTCGATTCTTCAGAAGGCGCTTACCCATGATCCGAAGGTCATGCCCGCCATGCAGGCGCTGGAACTCGCCACGCTCGGCGGGGCGGCTGCTCTGGGACAGGCGGATGAACTCGGCTCTCTTGCGCCGGGCAAAAAAGCCGATCTTGTGGTACTGGACATGGACATGCCGCACTCGCTTCCCGCCTGCGGGCGCGATCCCGTGGAACGCGTGGTGTATCAGGCTACGAGAGAAAACGTGGTGCACACCATGGTGGACGGCAGATTCCTGTACCGCGACAGAATATTCCGGACGCTGGATCTGAAGAAGACGCTTGAGGATGCGGAGCGCTGCTGCGCCGCCCTCATGGCAAGGGCGAAACTTTCTCCCCCAGCTCGTGTGTTCTGACGGAGCAGGGGAGTGGATGGTGAATGGCGGGGCATGCGCGGAGAGGAAGTACTTGCTGGTATTGTCAGATTTTATAAAATATTTTATAAAATATAAGTCGAATCGAAAAACAGATATATCCATTTGAAAAGAAAAGGAAAAATTTGGTCTTTTTCTTTTCTTTCCCGCGGAGGAGTATAGACTTGCCGTCGGAAGTGTGTTCTACTTGATGTTGTTAAAAGGGATGCTACTGTCCTTTTTTTGTCAGACACTGAGTGACTTTTTCTGTGGCATTTCGGAATATATTGTAATTTCTGATAGTTGTGAAAAAGTCTTCAAGGGGAGTCTTTATGAACATCACTAGGCTTGATAAAGCCAGGGACCTGAAGTTCAAGCGTCAGGTCGAAGAAGAGAGCGGTCAGAACCTGTCGGCCTGCTACCAATGCGGCAAGTGCACGGCAGGCTGTCCCGGCGCTCAGGTCTATGACCGTCAGGTCAGTCAGATCATGCGCGCCGTGCAGATGGGCCTCAAGGAAGAAGCCCTGAAGAACCGTTCGCTGTGGCTGTGTCTGTCGTGTTCGACCTGCAGCGCCCGCTGCCCCAACAATATCGACGTGGCCGCAGTCATGGAAACGCTGCGCATGATGGCCCGTCGCGAGGGCTGGGTGCAGGATCGTCCCATCGAATCCTTCTGGAAGGCGTTTCTGGATACCGTGCATGCCACGGGCCGTTCCTATGAACTCGGCGTCATGGCCGACTACATGGGACGCACGCTGCGCGGCTGGGGCAATCTGGAAATCGCTCCCACGGCGCTTCTGAAGAACAAGATGCCCTTCATTCCCTCCGTCATTCACGGCCGCGAGGAAGTGGCGCGCATATTCAAGCGCTATGCGGAAAAGAGGAGCTGAGCCATGAAATACGCCTATTATCCCGGCTGTTCGGGCCACGGCACCTCTGTGGAGTATGAAGCCTCCACCCGCGCGGTGTGCAAGGCGCTGAACATGGATCTTGTGGAAATCGAGGACTGGAACTGCTGCGGTTCCACGCCCGCCCACTCCGTGAGTCACGAGCTTTCCGGCGCTCTGGCCGCCCGCAATCTGATGCAGGCCGCCAAGACCGGTGCCGACTGCGTGATTTCTCCCTGCCCGAGCTGCTCTTCCAACCTGAAGATGGCCCGTTACCGCATGCAGAAGCCCGAGTTCAAGGCCCGTGTGGACGAACTGCTCGACGCGCCCACTCCGGCGAATGCCGAGGGCGGCGCCGATCTCATGGAAACCTATTCCGTGCTTCAGGCCATTGTGGAGAACGTGGGTGTGGAGAACATCGCCTCCCGCGTGACCTATCCGCTTGAAGGCCTCAAGGTCGTCACCTACTACGGCTGCCTTCTGAGCCGTCCCGCTCATGTGGCGAAGTTCGACGATCCGGAAAATCCCGTGTCGCTCGACAACATCATGAAGGCTCTCGGTGCGGAAGTGCTTCCCTTTGCTCTGAAGACCGAGTGCTGCGGCGCGGCCATGGGCATTCCGGATGTGAACATTCCCGGTTCGCTGAGCGGCCGTATCCTCGATACGGCGAAGGCCGTGGGCGCCGAAGCCGTCGTCACCGCCTGCCCGCTCTGCCACATGAATCTCGATCTGCGCCAGCGCCAGGCCGCCCGGATTTCCGGAAAGCCCTTCTTCGGCCTGCCGGTGTTCTACTACACCCAGATGATCGCGCTCGCCTTCGGTCTGCCCAAGGACGCCATGCGTCTGGACAAGCTGGCCGTCAATCCCTATCCCCTTCTGGACAAGATCGCCGAACGCCGCAAGGCCCGTGTTTCCGCCGAGCTTGACGCCATGAAGGCCGCAGGAGCCGCATCATGAAAATCGGCGTATTCGTCTGTCACTGCGGCAGCAACATCGAAGCGACGGTGGATACCGCCACGGTTGCCAAGATCGCGCTGACCTATCCCGATGTTGTGTTCTCCGAAGACACCATGTACACCTGCTCCGAACCCGGACAGGAAAACATCGTTCAGGCCATCAAGAAGCACGGCCTCGACGGCGTGGTGGTGGCTTCCTGCTCTCCGCGCATGCATGAACCGACCTTCCGCCGCACGGTGGAGCGTGCCGGTCTCAACCGCTATATGTTTGAAATGGCCAACATCCGCGAGCACGTTTCGTGGATCGGCCGCGACCGCGAAGCCAACACCAACAAGGCCGCCGAACTGGTGCGCCTTGCCGTGGAAAAGCTGCGCCGCAACGCGCCTCTCTACGCCAAGCAGTTCGATGTGACCAAGCGCGTGCTGGTCATCGGCGGCGGCGTGGCCGGCATTCAGGCCGCTCTTGATGCGGCCGAGTCCGGCATCGGCGTGGTCATGGTGGAGCGCGAAAGCACCATCGGCGGCAAGATGGCCAAGCTCGACAAGACCTTCCCCACCATCGACTGCTCGAGCTGCGTGCTCGCGCCCAAGATGGTGGACGTGGCCCAGAATCCGAACATCACGCTCTATGCCCATTCCGAGGTGGAGAGCATTTCCGGCTTCGTGGGCAACTTCACCGTGAAGATCAGAAAGCGCGCCACCTACGTCGACTGGGACAAGTGCACCGGTTGCGGTACCTGCACCGAGAAGTGCCCCACGAAGAACGTGCCCGATGCCTTCAACGAAGACATCAGCACCTGCCGCGCCATCAACATTCCCTTCCCGCAGGCCATTCCCAAGAAGGCCACCATCAATCCCGACTACTGCCGCAAGATCAAGGAAGGCAAGTGCGGCGTATGCGCCAAGGTGTGCCCCACGGGCGCCATCGTGTACGACATGGTGGATGAGATCGTGGAAGAAAAGGTGGGCGCCATCATCGCGGCCACCGGCTACGATCTTGTGGACTGGACCGTGTACAAGGAATACGGCGGAGGCGCCTATCCCGACGTCATCACGAGCCTGCAGTACGAACGCATGATGTCCGCTTCCGGTCCTACCGGCGGCCACATTCATCGTCCTTCCGACGGCATGGAGCCGAAGAACATCGTGTTCATCCAGTGCGTGGGGTCCCGCGACTGCTCCATCGGCCGTCCGTACTGCTCCGGCTTCTGCTGCATGTACACGGCCAAGCAGGCCATCATGACCAAGGATCATCTGCCGGATGCCGAAGCCTTCGTGTTCTACATGGACATCCGTGCTCCGGGCAAGATGTACGATGAATTCACCCGCCGCGCTCAGGAAGAGTACGGCGTGCAGTACATCCGCGGCCGTGTGTCCGCCATCCAGCCCACGGTTCGTCCCGACGGCAAGGTCGGCTACATCGTGCGCGGCGCCGATACGCTGCTCGGCGAGTCCGTTGAGGTCGATGCCGACATGGTCGTGCTCGCCGTCGGCGTGGAAGGCTCGAAGGGCGCGGGAAATCTGGCCGAAAAGCTGCGCATTTCCTACGACCACTTCGGCTTCTTCATGGAAAGCCATGTGAAGCTGCGCCCCGTGGAAACCAACACCGCCGGCGTCTATCTTGCCGGTGTGTGTCAGGGTCCCAAGGACATTCCCGCATCCGTGGCTCAGGGCAGCGCCGCTGCCGCCAAGGTCATGGCCCTGTTCTCCAAGCCCAAGCTTGAGAACGATCCGCAGGTGTCCGTGGTGGACATCAAGCGCTGCGTCGCCTGCGGCAAGTGCATTCAGGTCTGCCCCTATCAGGCCATCGAGGAAGTGGAGATCCGCGGACAGAAGAAGGCCCACGTGATCGAAACCGTCTGCCAGGGCTGCGGCGTATGTACGGCCACCTGCCCGCAGGGCGCCATTCAGGTCGCCCACTTCACTGACAATCAGCTTCTCGCGGAGGTGAACGCCCTATGTCTGTCTTAGCCGGCAAGGAGCTTCGCATCGTAGGTTTTCTGTGTAACTGGTGCTCTTACGGCGGCGCCGACACGGCCGGTACCGCCCGCGCCGTGCAGCCTACCGACCTTCGCATCATCCGCGTCCCCTGTTCCGGCCGCGTGAACCCTCTGTTCGTGCTCAAGGCCCTCATCAACGGGGCCGACGGCGTGCTGGTGTCGGGCTGCCATCCGCGCGACTGCCATTACTCCGCGGGCAACTACTATGCCCGTCGCCGTCTGGAACTGCTCAAGGAATTTCTGCCGGTCATCGGCATTAATCCCGACAGATTCGAGTACACCTGGGTTTCCGCTTCCGAAGGCCAGCGCTGGAAGGACGTGGTCACCAACTTCACGAACCGCATCCACGCGCTCGGACCGGCTCCCCGCTGGGAAGACGTGCCCGCCCGCTACGATCGCCCCGAGGAACTCATCGAGTCCATCCGTCCTCTCGGCTGCGGCGAGCATCCTGCGCTGCCTGAACTCAAGCAGGCCATCAAGGACGCTCTTGCCGAAGGTCTGGAAGGCGTGCTCGGCTGGAAGCAGGGCTTTGACGCCGTTCATGCCGAACCCGTGTTCATGACCACGCCCGAGGAAGTGGATTCCCTGATCTGGGGTCCCTTCAACGTGCACAATCTCGCCGTGTATCTGCCCCAGTACAAGGGCCGGAAGATCGGCGTGGTGGTCAAAGGCTGCGACAGCAAGGGCGTTGTGGAACTGCTGGCCGAAAATCTCATTTCCCGCGAGGACGTGAAGATCTTCGGCATGGGCTGCAACGGTACCGTGAACGTGTCCCGCATTCTCGCCAAGCTGCCGGAAGGCGCGAAGATCGAATCCTGCGTCGGTCGCGGCAACAAGATCACGGTGACCGCCGCCGGTCAGGAATACGAAATGACCATGGCGGAAGTGGCGCAGGACAAGTGCCGTCTGTGCACCAAGCCCAACGCCGTGCTTTCCGACGTGTTCGTGGGCAATCCCACGACCGAGCCCGCGGCTCCGGCCGACGGCCGCAGCCCCGCGCTGCGCTTCCTCGACTCTCTGAGCCTTGAGGAACGCATGGGCTTCTGGAAAGGGCAGATGGAACGCTGCATCGCCTGCCACGCCTGCCGGGGCGCCTGCCCCATGTGCGTGTGCCGCGATCACTGCGTGTCCGATACCCGCGATCCCGCCTGGGTCACGCAGGAAGACACCGTGCAGCAGAAGCTGTTCTTCCAGCTCATCCACGCCCAGCATCTTGCCGGCCGCTGCACGGGCTGCACAGAATGCGAACGCGCCTGCCCCATGGACATTCCCGTGTTCGCGCTCAAGCAGCAGTTCGGCCGCATGATTCAGAAGATCTTCAGCTACGGCGCTGGCCTCGATGTGAACGCCACGCCTCCGCTGCTCACCTATCAGGTGGAAGAACCGACTATCAAGGAGCATGATCTGGCATGAGCAGTCTCCTTTTCGCAACATCGAAAGAGCTGACGAGCTGGCTTGCCAAGCTGGCCTCGGACCACCGCGTTCTGGCGCCCCGTCAGGAAGGTCCCAGCGTGGTCTATCGTCCCCGGACGGCCGAAGCGCTCGCATCCGCCGATCTCGACGCGCTTCTGCGCCGTGCAACGGCTTCTCCCAAGCAGGCCATGCTGCCTCAGTGTGAAACTCTGGTGACCTTCAAGTCCGTCAAGGACGCCGAAGATCCCTCCAAGCTGACCACCACGCTGGAGAATCCCTGCGTGGCCGAACCCACGGTGCTTTTCGGCTGCCGTCCCTGCGATGCGCGCGGCTTCGTGGTGCTCGACCGTCCCTATCTGGAAGGCAAATTCAAGGATCCCTACTACGGTGCCCGCCGCGAAGCGACGGTCATCGTCACGCAGGCCTGTCCTTCGGCCTTCTCCTCCTGCTTCTGCAACTGGGTGGGCAGCAATCCTTCCGACAAGGAAGGCTCGGACATCCTCTTCACCGCCGTGGAAGGCGGCTTCGTGCTGGAAGTCGTCACGGAAAAGGGACAGGCCGTTCTGGAAGGCGCGGGCTTTGCCGACGCTGCCGAAAAGGCGGCGGAAGTGGAAGCGGCTCACGAGGCTGCCGCTGCCTCCCTGCCTTCTCCCTCCACGCTGACCCATGTGGCTGAAAAGGTGGCCGCCCGCTTCACCGACACTGCCTTCTGGGAAAAGGAAACGGTCAAGTGCCTGTCCTGCGGCGCCTGCACCTATCTGTGCCCCACCTGCCAATGCTTCACCATTACCGATGAAGGCTCGCAGCTCGACGGTCGCCGTCTGCGCAGCTGGGATTCCTGCATGACTCCGCTGTTTACGCTGGAAACCAGCGGCCACAATCCCCGGCCCACCAAGGCCGAGCGCATGCGCAACCGCATCAGCCACAAGTTCAGCTTCTATCCTGAGCGCTACGACGGTCACTTCTCCTGCGTGGGCTGCGGCCGCTGCGTGGTGAGCTGCCCCGTGTCTCTGGATATCCGTCACATGGTGAAGGCTGCCGTGGAAGGCGTGACCATCGAAGTGAAGGAAGTCGAAGCTCCTGCGGAAGCCCCTGCGCCTGAAAAGGCTCCGGCCAAGGCTCCCGTCGAGGAAGTGAAGGCCCCTGCAGAGGCCGCTGCTCCCGAGGCTCCGGCTGCCGTGGAAGCTGCTGCGGTTGAACCTGCGGAAGTTGCCGCTCCCGAAGCGGCCGCTCCTGCGGAAGCCGCTCCTGCATCTGCGCCCAAGGCTCAGAAGAGCACGGCCAAGACTCCCCGGGCTTCCACCAAAAGCAAGGCCAAAAAGCGGTAAGGAGACAATATGAGCGAACATAACTGCGGCTGCAGCAAGAATCCTTACCTGCCTGAAGTCGCTACGGTTCTGGAAGTCATCACGGAATCGCCCACCATCAAGTCGTTCCGTGTGCGCTTTGACAATGAGGAGGCATGGAACAGCTTCACCTACCAGCCCGGTCAGGTGGGACAGCTGTCCGTGTTCGGCGTGGGCGAGTCCACGTTCGTCATCAACACCCCGCCTTCGTGCAAGGATTACATTCAGTTTTCCGTCATGCGCGCCGGCGAGGTGACCACCGCCATCCACAAGCTGCAGCCCGGCGACAAGGTGGGCGTGCGCGCTCCCCTGGGAAACTATTTCCCCTATGAGCATTGGAAGGGCAAGAACATTGTCTTCGTTGGCGGCGGCATCGGTATGGCTCCCATCCGTACCATCATGCTGCATGTCATGGAACACGCTTCCGAGTACGGCAAGCTCAGCCTGCTCTACGGCGCGCGTTCTCCCGAAGACATGGCCTACAAGGCCGATCTGCCCGGCTGGCTTGAAAGCGACGTTCTGCACACCACGCTCACCATCGACCGCGAGGCTCCGAACTGGCCTCACCGCGTGGGCATGATCCCCAACGTGCTCAAGGAACTCGCCCCCAGCCCCGACAACACCATCGCCGTGCTCTGCGGCCCGCCCATCATGATCAAGTTCACGCTGGCGGCGTTCCGCGAAATGGGCTTCAAGGATGAGAACATCATCACCACCCTTGAACGCCGCATGAAGTGCGGTATCGGCATCTGCGGTCGCTGCAATCTCGGCGGCAAGTACGTGTGCCTGGACGGCCCTGTGTTCTCGCAGGCTCAGCTCAACGATCTGCCTCCGGAAATGTAGTTCCGCGCATCGTGCATGAATAGAAAAGGCCCCTTCTTCGGAAGGGGCCTTTTTTGTTGTTCATAACGTCTGCGGTCGGGCTACTCTATGCCTTTTCTGGTGATCTCGTCGAGCAGCGCGTGGGTATTGGCGATTTCGGGGCTGGAGTAGAGATCAAGATCGCAGGGCGGTTCCTTGAGTACGCGTCGTGCCGTGAGATAGTGGCTTTTCCAGTAGGAGGCATCAAGATTTTCGATGCGCACGCGGGAACCGGCGGAGGGGCTGTGGATGAAGCGTCCGTCGCCGATGTAGATGGCGGAGTGGCGTCCGTTGGGAGTGTTGGCAATACGGAAGATGAGAATATCGCCGGGCAGCAGATCGCTTTTGGCGACTTCCTCGCCGGCGCGGGACTGGCGGATAGTATCGCGCGGCACGCTGACGCCGTGCTCGGAAAAGACCCAGTAGACGAATCCCGAACAGTCGAATCCGGAGGAGGGGGAGGCGCCGCCGCTTTTGTAGCGGATGCCGAGATTCTGACGGGCGATGTCGGCCACGTCTTCGCCGAGGCTCATGAGGGTGGGGCAGAGATTGGCGCGGTACAGAGTGTCGGGATGCCCGGCACTGGGCAATTCGGCCACGGAGGCGGAAGAAACGGCGGGCGCCGGAACCTGGGGAACGGAGAGAACGTCGGCGTTTTTCGGCTGGCAGGCGGTCAGCGCAGGAAGAACAAACGCCGCGCAGAAAAGCAGGGAAAGCGCGCGGAGGCGTGATGACATGATGACTCCTTATCCGCGTCGCAGGAAAACGGAGAGTCCGAAAAAAGGGGGCGGCGCGCTGGAAAGGGGGTTGCCGGTACGGAGAAGGATTAACGTTGCTCCTGAAAAAGAGGAGTGTCAAGCCGTTGGGAAGTAAGGAAGATCCCGCTCAGCATAGCGTGGTGGACAAAAGGCGGACAATGATTTTCTGCCGGAGGAGGCGGAAGCATGGCCGAGTGGCTTCGGTACGGGCGTCGCTTGCAGAAGATCCGGTCGCTTTTTACTTGAACCAGCCTCTTCGGAAAAAGAAGATGAGCAGCGATACGGTGATGAAGAGCATGAGCCCGAGCACGACAAAATAGCCGTACTTCCACTCCAGCTCGGGCATGACGTGGAAGTTCATGCCGTAAATGCCTGCAATGACACTGAGGGGCATGCACAGCGAGGTGAGCACGGTGAGCACTCGCAGTCGGTAGTCGGTCTTGCGCTGGGCATGAAGAAGGCAGTCGTTGTGAAGATCCCGCAGGCGGATTTCCAGCTGGTCCTGACTGCGCACCACATGGTTCTGGCTGTCCATAATGTCCCTGAGCTCCGCCTTCAGATGGCTGAAGGGCACGCTCTGCGTCTGAAGGCTCTGCAGCACGCTCATGCAGTAGTGCTGATCCTCGAACTGGGAGTAGAGGCGGCTTACGCAGCGGCGCAGGGCGATGAGTTCATCCTGCCCGATGTTGTCCGGTTCGTCGTAGATTCTGTCGGCCAGCGCCTCCACGGCGGATCGGGCGGCCATGTACTGCCGGGTACTGATGTCCGTGCAGAGATCCATGATGAAGAAGAGCAGCGCCTGACTGGACGGTTCGGCAAGCTCGCTGCCGTTTTCCAGCCGCTGAAGCGTACGGTCGAACAGCGGCGTGTCCGGCGCTCCGATGCTGATGAGAACTCCCTTCATGCACAGCAGCATCACATAAACGGCGCGCTGGCTGTCCCACTGTTTGCGCAGAGGAAAGCGCAGAAAGACGCAGCCGCCGGAAAAATCCACATCGGGAAAGCTTACGGGAAGGGTACAGGCGGCCACGGCCTCGGGATCGGCGTTCAGATGGCGCAGGTATTCTCCGAGTTCACGCAGTTCGTCTCCGGATTCTTCCATGCGGATGTCGTGCCAGACGAGAAGGGCGTCCTCGCCGGACGCATCCTGTCTGATCCAGCGCTGGTCGCGGGCCGAAAGATGGTAATGGCGTATGTCCATGCAGGAACGCTAGCATGAAAGCGGAGCACTGAAAAGCCGGCGTCCGTGAGAAAGCGTGTTGTGCTCCCGGCGGAACCGGGATGCCTCGCTTTTGCGCAGGCCGGGGCGCATGTGTAGAGGTCCGCATTTTTTTGGGGCTGTGCGGGCCCTGCGGATTACATGACCCGCCGCAGCGGGGGCAGCAAGACGGGGAAAGGCATGCATGCCGGAACCTGCTTCATGCCGTTGCCCGGAAGAGCTGAGCGAGTCTTTCGACGTTGCCGGATTGAAAGTCGCGGATATGATCCCGGATGATCTCTTCCGGCCAGTTCCACCATTGGATCTTCAGAAGTTCTTCGATCACCTCGTCCGGGAATCGTCGGCGTATGGCTCTTGCCGGAACGCCGCCGACAATGGTGTAGGGCGGAACGTTGCGGGTGACGAGGGCGCGGGCACCGATGATCGCCCCGTCGCCGATGGTGACGCCCGACAGGATCACGGCTTCATATCCGATCCAGACGTCATGGCCGATGACGATGTCTCCCCTGTTGTCCCATGCCGTGGTTACGTCCCGCCTGTTCAGCCCCCATTCTTCAAAAAAGAGGGGAAAGGGATAGGTGGACAGGGAGGAGAGCGTATGATTGGCGCTGGTGAAGAGAAATTTTGCTCCGCAGGCGATGGAGCAGAATCGGCCGATCTCCAGCCTGTCGCGGTTGATCGGATAGTGGTAGAGCACGTTGTTTTTTTCAAATTCCCGGGGATCGTGGACGAAGTCGTTATATATCGTGAAATCGCCGACGCTGATGCCGGGATCGGTGATGACGGATTTCAGGTACACGGTGTTCTGATCGCCCGTGCGGGGATAAATGCTTTCCGGATGCATGGAGTCTCCTTTCGACGGAAAATCGGCAGCTTTTTTTGGGGGGGACGGGGCGTTTTTTCGGGAGGCGAAAAGCGGGGAGGAGCTCCCGAAAAGGCTGTATGTGGCGGCGCGATGTCGTGGCCTCCCGGTGTCTCGACATCGGTGCGCTCTTTTTTCATACGGTCCGGCCGAAGTTTTCTCCAGCAACAGAATGATACCGCATCAAAGTGTATGCGAAAAAAGAGGGGCTGCACGAAGCAGCCCCTGCAGGTTATTTTTGATGGATGATTTTTCGGATGGCGTGTACGGACAGGAAGTACTTTTCCGCCAGCGCCTCCACGGAGACGCCGTTTCGGTAGGCCGCGCCGATGTTGCGGTTGCGCAGCTCCAGTTCCTTCCGGTATCCGGAGACCTCTCCCCAGCGTTTCTGCCGCGCCTGATCCACAGGCACATACATATATCCGCCCTGGATATATTTCTGCAGTTCTCTGACAAGCGCGTCGGGAAGAAGGGCCCGGGCGTTCACATATTTCATGCGGACTTTCTCCTTGCTTTTTGCCGGATGGAAAAGCCTGCATGGGAATATTGCGACGATGATTACTCCATGCAGGCGTCGCAGAGGGCCGTATCTGCATGGAGCCGTACTTCATTGCGTTTCATGGCATTTGTTTTTACTGCCGCAGCATGGCGGCGTTTTTCTGTTTCACATCGGGGGGCGACACGCGTTCTCCAGAAGGATACTTCCGGAAGTGGCGGAACTTTCATCGGCCTCAGGCAGCGATACCTCGTTGCCTGAATTGCACGAACCGGCTCAGCTCCTTCCTTACGGACGCAGCCTCTCAGATCCCGGCGTCTGCCAGCCAGGCATCGAAGTCGGCGCGACCGCGATCGGCCATTTCCGCCTTGCGGGCCTTTTTCTTCGTGCGTTCGGCAAGTTCGGGCATGAGACCGAAGTGGATGTTGGAAGGCGTGAAATGCTTCGAGGCCGTGCGAAGGTGCGTCATGAGCGCGCCGAGGGCCGTGGTCTGGGGCGGAAGGGAAAGGGGTTTTCCCTGAGCGCGGGCCGCCAGCAGAAGTCCCAGCCACAGACCGCAGGCCGCCGATTCCACATAGCCTTCCACGCCGGTGATCTGCCCGGCAAGGTAGACGTTCGGACGGGCCTTCAGGGAAAGGTCGGGATTCAGGCATTCCGGCGCATTCACATAGGTATTGCGGTGCACGCTGCCGAAACGCAGAAATTCCGCGTGGGCGAGACCGGGCACGAGACGGAAGACGCGATCCTGTGCGCCGTAGGTCATCTTGGTCTGGCAGCCTACGAGATTGAAGGAGGTGCGTTCCGCATTTTCGGCACGGAGCTGAAGAAGCGCGTAGGGGCGGCGGCCGGTACGAGGATCGGTGAATCCCACGGGCTTGAGGGGGCCGAAGGTGAGCGTGCGGTCTCCGCGGTCGGCCAGCGCCTCGATGGGCATGCAGCCCTCGAAATGTATTTCCTTTTCAAAGTCATGCGCGGGCACGCGTTCCGCTTCGCGCAGGGCTTCGTAGAAAGCCGTGTATTCCGCCCTGGTCATGGGGCAGTTCAGATAGTCGCCGTTGCCCTCGGCGTCGGGATCGACCATGGTTTCCACGGGCTTGTCCAGAAAGGGCGCGTCGTCGGAATAGGGCGGGGGCGCATCGTTGCCGTAACGCGAGCCGCGGAAGGCGATGTTCATGTCCACGGAATCGGCGCGGACGATAGGCGCTATGGCATCGTAGAAATAGAGGCGGGGATTTTCACCGTCACCGGAAATCACATCGGCCAGCGAGGCGGCAAGATTTTCCGAAACCAGCGGTCCGGCCGCCACAATGACGGTCTTACCTTCCAGCTCCGGCGCGTCGAGCGTGGGAATCTGACGGCGGATGAGCGTGATGAGCGGCTCTTCTTCCACCATGCGCGTCAGCTCTTCGCTGAAGATGGTGCGGTCCACGGCAAGAGCCTTGCCCGCAGGCACGGAGCAGCGTTCGGCTATGGACATGGTCACGCTGTGCAGCTTTCTCATTTCCTCCTTGAGCAGGCCGACGCCGGAACCCTGCGCATCGTTGGAGCGGAAGGAGTTCGAGCAGACCAGTTCTCCGAGAAGCGGGCTTGTGTGGGCGGGAGAAAAGGCTTCCGGCTTCTGTTCGTAAAGGGTGCAGGGCAGTCCTGCGCGCGCAAGGGCAAGGGCGCATTCACATCCGGCAAGTCCTGCGCCGATGATGACGAAAGCGGGCGTTGACGTTTCCATGACGACTCCGTGTTCAGAAAAAGAGGCGGAATGTTCCACCGTTGGAAAAAGCGCGGCATGCCGTGCCGGTCAACCTTACTGAAAGACGAAAGGGAAGTCACTCTTTTATCCAAATGCAGGAAAATGCTTTTTTTCACCAGAAAAATAGCAGCATGCGCTTGACAGGGCATAGTGGCACTTTTTATGACCTTATATAAGGATTCACTGAATAGATGCAGGGGGCCGCGCGCCCTTTTTGCGTCCGAGAGAAATTCAAACCTCAGTTGGAGATTCGTATGTCCATAGCTTTGGAGAACCAACGCACCTACGCTCTCGTCGGCACCGGTGGCTGCGGTAAGACTTCGCTTGCAGAAATGCTGCTTTTTCAGGCTGGAATCATCAATCGTCTCGGTGCCATAGAAGAAGGCACCACGGCTCTGGACTACGAACCCGAAGAGATCAAGCGTCGCGGATCCATTCAGCCGGGCTTTGCCTCCTTCGACTGGAAGGGCTTCCGGCACAATCTTATCGACATTCCCGGTGACTCCAACTTCTCCGGCGACATGGAATGGCTCCTTTCCGCTGTGGACAGCGCCGTCATCGTCGTGGATGCCGTGGACGGCGTCCGCCCCCAGATGCGCCGCATGTGGAAGAGCGTGAAGTCCGCCGGTCTTCCGGCCATCGCCGTGGTCACCAAGATGGATCGTGAACGCGCCGATTTCGACGCCGCTCTGAACAGCCTGACCACGCATCTTGGCGTGCGCCCCGTCGTTCTCTACATCCCGATTCTGGAAAACGAAGAATTCATCGGCCTTGTGGACGTGTTCGCGGGCAAGGCCCTCCGCTTCCTCGAAGACGGTGAAACCGAAGAGATGCCCATTCCGGCCGATCTGGAAGACGAGGCCATGCTGCTGCGCGACACTTCCGTGGAAAACATCGCCTCTTCCGATGAAGAACTCATGAACCGTTATCTGGAAGAAGGCACCCTCTCCGATGAGGACATCGCTTCCGGTCTGCGTCAGGGCGTGCTTTCCGGCGAAGTTGTGGCCGTGCTGCCTTCCTCCGCCATGAAGAATCGCGGCGGCCGTCGTCTGCTCAATCAGGTGAACAGCCTGCTGGCTTCTCCGCTTGATCGTCCCGCCGTGCTCGGAACCGACGCTTCCGAACGTGCCGCCGATCCTGAAGCTCCTGCCGCCTGCCTCGTGTTCCGCTCTCTGAACGACGCCTTCTCCGGCCAGGTGAACATGCTCCGCGTCATTTCCGGCACCATTTCTTCCGATTCCACGCTGAAGAACATGCGTACCGGCGAAATGGAACGTCTCGGTTCTCTTGTCTATGTAAACGGCAAGACGCAGACTCCCTGCAAGGATACGCTCGGCCCCGGCGCCATCGTTGGCGTGACCAAGCTCAAGAGCACCCGTACCGGCGATACTCTGTGCGATGAAAAGGCTCCCTTTGAAGTGGAACTGCCCAAGCTGCCTCCGCAGCTCATCACCTTCGCGCTTGCTCCCAAGCAGAAGGGCGATGAAGACAAGGTCTTTGCCGCCGTGCAGAAGCTGCTCGATGAAGACGTGACCCTGAAGCTCGGCCGCGACGAGGAAACGTCCGACATTCTGCTTTCCGGCATGGGGCAGCTGCACATTGAAATTTCCGTGGAAAAGGCCCGCCGCCGCTCCAAGGTGGACATCGTGCTCAAGACGCCCAAGGTTCCCTATCGTGAAACCGTGCGCGGCAAGGTGCAGGTGCAGGGCCGTCACAAGAAGCAGTCCGGCGGCCGCGGTCAGTTCGGCGACTGCTGGATCGAAATGGAAGGCGCGCCCAGAGGTTCCGGTTACACCTTTGAAGATGCCATCGTGGGCGGTGTCATTCCTCGTCAGTACATTCCCGCCATCGACAAGGGCATTCAGGAAAGCGCGGCACGCGGTTATCTGGCCGGATGCCCGGTGGTGGACTTCAAGGTGCGCGTCTACGACGGCTCCTACCATACCGTGGACTCCTCGGAAATGGCCTTCAAGATGGCCGGTTCCATCGCCTTCAAGGCGGCCATGTCCCAGCTCAAGGTCGTGCTGCTTGAACCTGTCGTGCAGATGACCGTGACCATTCCCGACGAATACATGGGCGACGTCATCGGCGACCTGTCTTCCCGTCGCGGCAAGGTGCTCGGTTCCGACTCTCAGGGCGGCATTACCGAACTCAAGGCCAACGTGCCCATGAGCGAAGTGCTCCGCTATGCCCCCGATCTGCGCAGCATGACCGGCGGTCAGGGCGTGTTCACCATGGAATTCGATCACTATGAAGAGGCTCCGCAGCCTGTGGTCGACAAGGTCGTGGCAGAGCATCAGGCAGCCAAGGCCGGCGAATAGTAAAGAGAGAAGGGGAGGCGACTCCCTTTCCGTAAGATAGAAGGCGGCGTCTTCCCGGATTCGGGGACGCCGCCTTTTGTTGTGCAGGTTGGATTTTTCGAGGGCCGTTGCGGAGAGAGAACAGCGAGGCGAAGATGCCTTTGCGGCAGGTTTTTGTTTTACGAGGGCCTGTTCCCCGGCGCGGAACGGTATCCCTTTTATGCTTGGTGTCTGCCGCCCCCGGGCGGCGCACAAGGGGAGAGCGCCCCGGAAGAGCCCCCGCAGTCAGGCGGGCTTCGCCAAAGGGCATCGTCTGCGGGGGTTCGTCTGCCGGCGGCATTTCAGTCGCAGGCATGGTGCTTCGGCAGATGCTGCCGGAAAGAGTCGTTGCCCGCTTGCTCCCTAGGGAAGCATCATGCCCCCATTGCTTTCGATCATGCCCATGATGTGCCGGAAGAACGGCTCCTCCACGGGCTGCACGGAGAGGCGGCTGCCCCGCTTGAGCAGTTCCATGCCCTCGAGTTCCGACTGTTTGCGCAGATCCTCCAGCGCTATGGGATGCGCGAGACGTCCGGTCAGTTTGACGTCCACCATGTACCAGCGGGGATTGTCGGGAGTGGCCTTTTCATCGAAATGACGGTTCTTCGGATCCTGCGCGGTATGGTCGGGATAGGCCTCCCGCACGACTTCCACGACGGCCACGATTTCCGGTTTCTTGCCGCTGTGATAGAAAAAGCCGAGGTCTCCCTTTTTCATGGAACGCATGAGATTGCGGGCCTGATAGTTGCGCACGCCGTCCCATGAGGTGGTGGCGTCCGGCGAAAAAATGAGGTCGTCTAGGGAAAAACAGCCGGGTTCGGTCTTGAAAAGCCAGTAGTTCATGGAGTCTCCGGAAGGGATGTTTTTTGTTTTCTGTATAGGTTCGCCGCCCGGCAATGACAAGGGGGCGCTTCTCTCTTCCCCGGGTATCAGAGAAATATGCCGGGCCTGCCTCTGTGCGGCGCGGCGCGCATCGGAAGAGCGCTTTTCTTGTACATAAAATTAAACATAATGCATTTCAACAAGTTAACAATATCAACGTTGACACTCTCCAGCAGGGAATGCTATGGGGCAATACAAGGGCTCACGCCCTGTGCATCTTCCTGGAAATGGGGTTGTAATCGCCACCGCCATGAATGAACTGGAAAAGATCACGCTGCATCTGGAAAACGGATCCCGCCTCATGTTTCATGGGCGTCTGTTTTCCGAGGCGGTGTGGTACGATGAATACAGCGGCGTGCTGACACATCAGAAGCTTTATGTCACGGATCAGAACGAACAGGTGTATGCCATTCAGAAAGGCAGTGGAGAGAAAAGCACCTGTCGTGCGTATCGCGTTTCCGTACACGGAGAGCGCTGCGTGATATACAACGGCCGCTACTCCATGGAACTTCCTCTCGATCTGCTTCTGCTTGCCGTGCGCACGCTTTGCGGAGCGGAGGACGGTCCTGCTCTGGAACAGGCGGAAGAGATCCTGCGCGCAGCCAACTGCTGAGCGCCTTTTCCGTCCGCTGCCCGCGGGGGCGTCGTTGGCGACCTTGCGACGGGCCGCCTTTTTCATTTTGAACACAGGAAAACACATATAAGGAAAACGCATGAACAGTCATGGATTCACCCTTGTCAGGGAAGAGGAACTGCGCGAGGTCGGCGGACGTGTCCGTCTCTGGAAGCACGATGTCACCGGCGCGGAACTTTTGTCCATCTGCAACGGCGATGAAAACAAGTCCTTCGGCGTAAGCTTCCGCACGCCGCCCAAGGATTCCACGGGCGTGGCCCATATTCTTGAACATTCCGTGCTCTGCGGCTCCGACAGGTATCCGGTGAAGGAACCCTTCGTGGAGCTTTTGAAGAGTTCGCTTCAGACCTTCCTCAACGCGCTTACCTTCCCGGATAAGACCTGCTATCCGGTGGCGAGCTGCAATCTTCAGGACTTCTACAACCTTATCGACGTGTATCTCGACGCAGTGTTCCATCCCCGCATTGATGAGAACGTGCTGCGTCAGGAAGGCTGGCATATCGAAACCGACGGCTCCGACGCTCCCTGGCAGTTCAAGGGCGTGGTGTTCAACGAAATGAAGGGCGTGTATTCCTCCCCGGACTCCGTGCTCATGGAGGAGTGCCAGCACGCCGTGTTCCCGGACATGCTCTACAGCCTTGATTCCGGCGGCGATCCTGCCGTGATTCCGTCTCTTACCTTCGAGGCCTTCCGGGAGTTCCATGCGAGCTATTATCATCCGTCCAATGCGCGTTTCTTCTTCTGGGGCGATGATCCCGAAGACGCCCGTCTGGAACGCATAGCCGCGGTGCTTGCGCCCTATGAAAAGCGTGAGGTTTCTTCCGAAGTGCCGCTTCAGCCCCGCCTTTCCTCGCCCCGTCTTCTCGAGGTTCCCTATGCCGCGTCCGAAGGCGAGGATGCGGACAAGGCGCATGTAGCCGTGAACTGGCTTCTGTGCGAAACGAAGGATACCGAGGAAATGTTCGTGCTCAACATGCTTGAGCACATCATTGCCGGTCTTCCCGGATCGCCTCTGCGCAAGGCGCTCATGGATTCCGGTCTGGGCGAGGACATTTCCGGCTGCGGTCTTGAAGGCGATCTTCGTCAGTCCTATTTCTCCATGGGCCTGCGCTCCATCGACGCTGAGGATGCTTCCGAAGTGGAACGCCTCATGATGGATACGCTTGCCGATCTGGCGGAGAACGGCGTACCCGCTCCTGCCGTGGAGGCTGCGCTGAATTCTCTGGAGTTCATGCTGCGCGAAAACAATACCGGCTCCTTCCCGAGAGGACTGGCCGCCATGTTCCGGAGTCTCTCCGACTGGCTGTACGACGGCGATGCCTTTGCTCCTCTTGCGTGGGAAAAGCCGCTTGCGTCCATCAAGAGCCGCCTGGCCTCCGGGGAAAAGGTGTTTGAAAACGCCATCCGCCGCTGGTTCCTGGATAATGCCCACCGCGTTACGGTGCTGCTTGTGCCTGATGCCGGTCTGGCCGCCGCAAGACAGGCTGCTGAAGACGCGAAGCTGGCCGCCATGCGCAGCAGCATGAGCGAAGAGGAGCGTGCCGAAGTGGCGGCGATAGCTGCCGAGCTCAGAGCCGCACAGCAGAAGCCGGATTCTCCGGAAGCTCTGGATACCATTCCGAGCCTCGGCAAGCAGGATCTGCCCGCTGAAAATGCGCTCATCGCCTGTGCCGTGGACAGCAGGGATGGACTGGATGTCGTGACGCATGAGCTGGATACCACAGGTATTCTCTATGCCCGGCTGGCTTTTGATCTTTCCGCCGTTCCCCCGCATCTTCTGCCGCTCACGCCCCTCTATGCCCGCGCGCTGACGGAACTCGGCACGAAGCGCAGCGACTATGTGAAGCTCGGCTTTGAGATTTCCGCGCATACCGGCAGCCTCGGCGCGGGAGCCGTGGTGCTGCCGCGCATCGAAGACGCTTCCCCGGTGACCTTCCTTTCCCTGTCCGGCAAGTGCACGGCGGACAAGGTGGAGCGCATGACGGCGCTGATGGAGGAAATTCTTTCCGAGCCTGACTTCGACAATCAGGAGCGTTTCATGCAGATGGCCCTCGAGGAGAAGGCCCGCATGGAACAGGCCGCCGTGCCTTCGGGGCATACGCTGGTCAATACCCGACTGAACGGCAGACTGTCGCTGGTCGGCCGCATTTCCGAGGAAATGAACGGCGTGAACGCGCTCTTCTATGTGCGCGAACTCATCCGCCGGCTGGAGAAGGACTGGGAATCCGTTCGCGGGGAACTGTGCGCCCTGCATGAACGCATTATCCGGCGCGACGCATTGAAGCTTGATCTTACGGCGGACGGCGCGCTTCTCGACGCGGCACGCGCTCCTCTGGAAAAGCTGGCGCATGCCCTTCCTTCCCGCGAGTTTGCTCCCTGCGCATTCGAGCTGCCCGACCTGCCCGGCGCAGAGCTTCTGAGCATTCCTGCTCAGGTGAACTATGTGGGCCTTGGTCTGAGCCTGAAGGATACCGGCTATCGCTACAGCGGTTCTCAGGCCGTTATTCTTCGTCATCTGCGCATGGGCTATCTGTGGGATCGCGTCCGCGTGCAGGGCGGAGCCTACGGCTGCTTTGCCCGGTACGGACGGGCTACCGGCGCCTTCACCTTTGCCTCGTACCGCGATCCCAACGTGGAGAACACGTTGCGCGTGTATCGTGAGACGGCCGATTACCTCGGTAACCTGTCTCTGTCCGAGGCCGACATTACCCGCGCGGTGGTGGGAGCCATCGGCGATGTGGATACCTACATGCTGCCCGGAGCCAAGGGCGCGACTTCGTTCTCCCGTCTGATGACCGGCGAGACGGATGAGCAGCGTCAGCGCATTCGCGAGGAAATTCTTTCCACGCGTCTTTCCGATTTCCATGATTTTGCTCCCTATCTTGCGGCCGCGCTTGAAAAGGCCGTTCCCTGCGTACTCGGCGGAGCCGACGCCGAGGCTCTGGCCGATGCCGAAGGCTGGACCAGAACCCGGGTGCTGTAGAAGCCGGAGCGCAGGAGGAAGACATCATGAAAAATGAAAAGACGCGCGGCACCATGCTGACCAGCTCGGCCGTCATTCTGTGCCTCGCCACCTTTGCCGCCGGTTTCGTGAGCGGCAGCGTGGTGGCGGAACACCGCTCCGGAGGCAGCGTGACGGCTCCCGTGGCGGATACGGCTCCGGTTTCGTCTCCGGTCGTGTCGAACGAGCAGGGACAGGCGGAACATATACGCCATCTCCGCGAGGAGGCCCTGAACTCTCCCGACAACGCGGATCTGTGGACCAATCTCGGCAATGCCTGCTACGACGCCGGAGATCCCGACGGCGCCATCGAAGCCTATACGCATTCCCTGTCGCTTGTTCCCGGCAATGCCGACGTGCGTACCGACATGGGGAACATGTACCGGATGAAGGGCATGCCTGAACAGGCTGTGGCCTGCTATGAGCAGGCGATCGCCGATCATCCCGGCCACAGAAACGCCGTGTTCAACAAGGGCGTGACGCTGATGCTGGATCTTGAGCAGCCCGAGCAGGCCGTGGCCTTCTGGAATTCCGTGCTTGCCGCTCAGCCCGACTTCACGCTGTCGAGCGGCATTCAGCTCAGGCAGGCTATGCCCGAAGTGGTGTCGGACGCCGCCATTCAGCTGGAGGCGCACGGCCGCAAGGATGCCGCGCTCCGTGCCTACGGCGAAGCGCTGAAGATTGACGATTCCTATGCTCCGGCTCTGGTGCATCGCGCCTGGCTTCTGGAAAACATGGGGCGTGCCGATGAGGCACAGCCTCTGTGGAAGCGTGTTGTCGAACTTTATCCTGATGCCACGGATCCTGCGGGGAATCCTGTCCGGGATCGTATCAAGAAGTAATCATACAGGATTGCCATGCTTCGGTTTTCCTTTTCTTTTGTTCGCATCGTCATGTCGGTTGCGATGCTCTGTACGTTCCTCGGCTTCCCGCTTCCGCTTCTTGCGGAAACGGCGGAGCAGAGCGTCGTCATTGCCGCGCCTGCGCCCTCGGTGACTGTTCCTGATCCCGTGACCATCCGGGCGGAACCGCAGCCTCAGGCGCCTCCGCCTGCGGACAGGCGTTCTTCGGCCTCCAGACTCGGCGTGCGTTCCGTGCTTTCCATGCTTGCGGATCCGGAGGGGCGCCTCGATCAGGCGGGGGCGGTCGAACGTCTCGATCGTTTTGTTCCCTATACCGTCGAGATTCTGTCGAAGACTCCGGGCCCTCTCTGGCTGCATCTGGACCTTGCCGATGTGAAGGATGAGTCGCCGCATACGCTGTGGCTTGATCTCGGTACGCAGATTCCTTCCGGAGTGTCCGTATGGCTGTCCGCCGACGGATGGAACTGGGAGTCGGTGAAGGCGGCTTCTCCGGGATTGTATGATCTGCTTCCCGCCGGAAGACGGGGGCAGGTGCTCATTCGCCTGGACGGGCTTCCCGGTCTGTGGTTCCGCCCGGCGCTGAGCGATCCGTCGACGGTGATGACCTCTCCCGAACGTCTCGGCTGGCTGCTGTCTCTGGCGGCGCTGGCCGTGCTCGGCGCGCTTTCGATTCTGCTCAGCATGACGGAGCGGAGCGAAGGGCGTTTCTGGACAGGCGTTCTGGCGCTCGCCGCCCTGGTGCAGATTCTTTGGGGCGTGCCGTCCATGCCTTCAGGAGGCATGGGAACGGGCGCGTTCCCCGGTATGTTTGCCGCAGGCGTGGCGCTGTTCATGCTGCCTCACGCCGGGCGTGTGGTCATGCACACGCGCGAGACGTCGCCGTTTGTGGATACGCTTTTTCTTCTTTTCGCTCTGCCGGGCGCCTGTGCCGCCATTGTGCCTCTTCTGCCCGGCATGGCATGGACGGTGCGCCTGCTGCCCTTGTGGCCTCTGGCGGCCGTGCTCTGTCTGATTCCTTCCGTCGTGCTTCTTTTCCGCGGCGTGCGGGGAAGCGGTTCCTTCACGCTGGCCTGCCTTTTCATGGGCGGCGGCGCTGCCGTATCCCTGTGGGGGCTGCTGCATGGTCTGGAAGGCTCCTGGTGGAGTCTTGCCGTCCAGGCGGGGCAGGCTGCAGGCGTTTTGTTCCTGTCTTCGGCGGCGCCGTACAGGGCGGAACGCAGAGTGGAAACGCAGGAGTCCGTGCTCGATATCGTTCCGCGCAGGGCTACGGAAAGCAGAACCAACACCTATAAGGACAACAGCCTTGCCGCGCTGCGTCGCGCGTTCCGTGGCACCGTGGAAGAGCTGTTCGAGGAGGCCTGCCGCCTCGATCTTGCGCTTTCCCGGGCCGGCGTGGACAAGGAAAAGGTGGACATCATGACCCATGCCGACGGCATGGTGGCCGCTGCCCGCAGGCTTTCGGAAGCGGCGCTTGATCTTCCGGCGGAAGCCTCTCTTCCCGAAGCTTCCCGGCAGGTGTTCGAGCTTCGTCAGGTCATCCAGCAGGCTTTTGCCTCCGTGTTCGACGAAGCCGAGAAAAAAGGGCTGGGCCTGTCGTGGTATGTGGCTCCTCAGCTGGGGCAGAAGTTCAGGGGCGACGTGTCCCGCCTGACGGCACTGCTTTCCCTGCTGCTGGCCGACGCCGTGCGGGCCTCGAACCGCGGCGCTGTCAGCCTGCATGTGCGGCGCTCTTCTTCCAGCACGCATCCGGGACATCTGCAGTTCACCGTGATCGACAACGGCGAAGGGCTTCCGCCTCGGGGGCGTCAGAGCATGCTGCTTTCCCGGGCATGGGAACTGGCCAGCGCTCACGGCGGCGACTTCTTCATGGACAGTACGCCGCAGGGCATGGCGCTTTCCTTCAGCATGGAGTGCACGGTCATGGAACCTGACGGCGTGACGGAGCGCATTCTGCCCCCGTCCGACGCTCAGGAGTCCCAGAGCGGCGTTTCTCCCGTCATTCTGGCTTCGGCGGATGCGCTGAACCGGCAGATGTACGCGCACTATCTTTCCGACATGGGCTTTACGCTCTGGGAGGCCCGGGATGCCGAGGAAGCCGCGGCTCTGTATGTTTCCGCTCCGGCTTCTCTGGTGATTTTCGACGGAAGTCTCCGGGAGGAGGACATGGTGCAGGGCCTTGCCGCCATACGCATGTTCGAGGGCGAACAGGCGCTTGCCGCAGTTCCCTTCCTTCTGCTGGCCCGCGATGACGCGCAGGCCGAGCGCATGGCCAAGGCCGGATGCGACGAATCGATTCTTCTGCCCGTGGTTCGCAAGGATCTGCGGGCTCTGGCGCGCTGGCTTATTTCTCCTTCCGGGCCCAGACCCGTGCTGAGTTCTCAGCGCATCACGCTCGCGGCTGTACTGGCCGGGGCGCATTCCGGCTCGGTGCGCATGCAGCCCAAGACCTCGCGCAAAACGGCGGTACAGGAAAAGGCTGATGCGGCCATTGCCAGAACGGAAGAGAGGAAGAACGTCTCCGCTTCGGAGCCGCTGCCTGAAGAAGCGGCGCAAAACGGCGCGCTCAGTATGGACGCTGCCCTTGCGGATGCGGAGAAAAAGGAACGCGGCTGGCTGTCTTCGCTGTTCCGCTCCCATGAAAAGGGCGGAAAGCCCCTTGATGTGGTCGGCGATGATGCGGTCACCGGCGGCGCGGCGGAAGAGACTTCTGTTTTGGAAGCGGAGCCCGTGCAGTCGGAGACTTCGCCGGTTGCAGGACAGGAGGTCGTGGAGCTTTCCTCGGAACACATTCTGGTGGAGGAGAGCGGCGTTCAGGAACTCACGCAGGATAAAATCGTGCTGCCTGAGGATGATGGCACCGCGGACGACAGTCTGATCGATCTGGATCCGGCGCTCATCCGACCGGAGGAGGAAGAGGAGCGGAACGCTCCGGAGCCTTCCGAAAGCGAAGAGGCTTCCGGCGGAGAAGAGGACGGAACGCTCATGGATCTTCCGCTTGCCGGCATGACGGAAAGGCTGAACGGCATTTCCGATGCGCTGATCCGGGGCGATGTGCAGGCCATCCGTGGCGGAGCCAGAGAGCTTTCCGCCATTGCGGACAGATACGGCATGCATACGCTGGCCGACATGGCCCGCTGCTTCCGTGCGGCGTGGGAGGAAGGCGACGTTGAGGCCGCCGCGCAGATCGTGGAAGAAATGAGGGCCGAGATTGCCAGATTGTAACCAGAATGAGGAGTCCTGTTTTTTTATTTGCATGAGCGCTTGCAACTTTTGTTGAAAGAACTTATGTTAAAGCCATGTTTAGGCGGCATTCCGCCTCGGACAAAGAAACATAGGAGGCAATATGCCAAAGCTGCAGAAGATTATATGTGCATTGGACCTTTCCGAGCACAGCAAGACAGTGGCAGAGTACGCATGCATGCTTGCCAAGGCGATGAATGCCAGCATCGTAGCCGTTTATGCAGCTCCTACGCTGACGCAGTACACGGGCTTCCATGTCCCCCCGAACACCATCGACAGCTTTGTGGGCGAGATCGTTTCCGGTGCGGAGAAGGCCATGGCTCAGTTTGTCTCTGAAAACTTCGAAGGTGTGGAAACCAAGGCTGAGGTCGTGGTCGGCTACGCCGCCGAGGAAATTCTTGAAATCGCCGCCAAGGAAGAAGCGGACATGATTGTCATGGGCACTCACGGTCGCAAGGGCATTGACCGGATTCTTTTCGGTTCCGTGGCCGAACGTGTCGTCAAGAATTCGCATCTGCCCGTTCTTACCATTCGTCCTTCCGATAACTATACCGGCGGCGCAATGTATAAGGACTAATGCTTCTTCTTTGTGATATGATCTGAAGTCGGGGGCTTTCCTTTACGGCATTGTCCGGGAAGGAAAGCCCCTTTTGTTCGTAAAAATCCCCTTTCAGGTGAGCTTCATGAGTCTTCCCTTCACGTCATTCAACGATGTCCGCCCTGAAGTGGCGGCTTTCGAATCCTATGAACCCGGCCTCAGCATTGCGGAAATCGCCGAACGCTACGGACTTTCCCGGGTCATCAAGATGGCCAGCAATGAAAATCCGCTGGGCGTGTCTCCTTGCGTGCGCGATGTCATTGCCTCCTGCGCGTCCGAGGCCTTCCGTTATCCTCAGTCGGGCAATCCGAGGCTGGTGAAGGCTCTGGCCGCCTTTTACGGCGTTGATGCCAAGCGTATTTTCGTGGGCAACGGCTCCGACGAAGTCATTGATCTTCTGTTCCGCGTGCGTGCCGTTCCCGGAGTGCACAATGCCGTGGTGTTCCGCCCCTGTTTCGGGCTTTATCCCACGCAGGCCCGCATGGCGGGTGTGGAACTGCGTCAGGCGCCGCTCCGTCCTGATTTTTCCTTCGACTTCGACGGGCTCCTGAAGCTTGTGGATGAAAATACCACGCTTGTCATCGTCACGTCGCCGGACAATCCCTCCGGCCGTCTGGCTTCGCCGGACGACCTGGAAGCGCTGGCCCGGGCGCTGCCTCCGGCCTGTCTGCTCGTTGTGGACGAGGCCTATATCGAGTTCGCCGGAGAGGATCATTCTCTGCTTCCGAGACTGGGCAATCTGCCCAACGTGGCCCTCATGCGTACCTTTTCCAAGGTGTACGGTCTGGCCGGACTGCGCATAGGCTATGCCATTCTGCCTCCGGCTATTGCCGACTACATGTGGCGGGTGCGGCTGCCGTTTTCCCTCAATATCCTGGCCGAAGAGGCCGCGCTGGCCGCTCTTGCGGACGCGTCGTTCCGTGAACGCACCGTGGAGCTGGTCAGACGCGGGCGTGAACGCCTGACCGAAGGCCTTCGTGCGCTGGGCTGCGAAGTGACGCCCAGCATGTCGAATTTCCTCATGTTCCGTCTGCCTGAGGGATCGTTGACGGCGCGGGAACTGCACGGCGAGCTTCTGAAGCGGGGCATCATCATTCGTGCGCTTGGAAGCTATCATCTGCCGGAATGGTTGCGTGTGAGCGTGGGAACCGATGAAGAAAACGAACTTTTCCTCCGCCAGGTGCGGGACATTCTGGGAGCATGACATGACGGAAGCATCCTTCGGCGTCATTACTGTGGACGGTCCGGCCGGAGTCGGCAAAAGCACGCTCGCACGGCGACTGGCCGCAACGCTCGGCATAGCCTATCTTGATACGGGAGCCATGTACCGCACGCTGGGCCTGCGCCTCGGCGCCGAGGCGGCCGACATGGATGAGGCGCGCCTTCGTGCCAGATGCCGCGAGTATCGTTTTTCGCTGGAAGCCGGTCAGCCCGGGGAATCGCCTCAGCTGTGCTGCAACGGTGAACCCATCGGGCCGGAGATTCGCACGGAGCGGGCCGGTCGGCTGGCCTCGCTTGTGGCCAAGCTTCCCGTGCTTCGTGAGGAGCTGCAGCGCGCGCAGAGGGCTCTGGGAGAAACATATTCTCTGGTGGCCGAGGGGCGCGACATGGGCACACGGGTTTTCCCCGACGCTCCTCACAAGTTTTTTCTTGATGCCCGTCCTGAAGTGCGCGCAAAGCGCCGCTATCTGGAACTGGAAGCCCGCGGTACGCTGAACGGACTGACGCTGGAGGAAATTCTGCGCGGCATCGAGGAGCGGGACGCCCAGGATCGGGGCAGGGCGGTGGATCCGCTGCGTCCTGCCGAGGATGCGGTGCTTGTGGATACCTCCGATCTGGATCTTGACGGCGTGATGCAGGTTCTGCTCGACGCGGTGAAAAGCCGTCAGGCCGAAGTCTCACGCGTGAAAAAGGTTCCGGTTCGTGCCCGGGCGGAAATGAAGCTTCCGGATGGCGTGCTGCGCTCCTGCGACGTGGAAAAAAGCCTTGCCTTTGCGCGTGAGGAAGCGCTTTTTGTGGCGCGCGCCGCCGCGAAGCGTCATGGCGTCGAGGCGGAGGTGCAGGTCGACTGCCGCATGGAGAACGGCTTTTTCATCGCTGAGGCGGATACGGCTTCGGTAGCTTCGGCGGAAAAGGTGGTCCTTGCCGGCGTGCAGGCCGCAGTTTCCGCTGTGGTGGCCGCCCTCGACCTGCGGGAGGCCGACGTGCATCTGGTTCTGCCGGAGCGTTTCCCCGGCGCTTGAGACGCGCCCGGATGCTCCGCCTTCGTACATCCATGGAAATGACATCTGCCGGAAGAAAGGGGACAGGCATGGAACGGGAAGTGATTCGTACCGGTGGTAAGATCAATCTTTTTCTTTTCCTCACGGGAGTGCTTCCCAACGGGTATCATGAGCTGTACAGCCTGTTTCTTCCTCTGCCGGAACCTGCGGATACGCTGATCTTTTCTCCGGCCGGACGTGAGTCGGGGCTTACGGTCCGCTGCACGACCGAAGGCATTGATCCCTGCCGCAACACGCTGACCCGTGCCTATGATCTTTATGCCGAAGCCTCCGGTTTTGCGCCTGCCGTGGACGTGGAGCTCATCAAGGGCATTCCGCATGGAGCGGGACTCGGCGGCGGCAGCGCCGACGGCGCGCAGATGCTTCTCTGGTTGCAGCGCCATGCCCCCGAGCCGCTTTCCGAAGAAAAACTGACGGCTATTGCCGCCCGCGTCGGCGCGGATGTTCCGTTTTTTCTTCGGAATCGTCCCTGCATTGCAGAAGGCATAGGGGAAAGACTCACGGAAGTGGAAAGCGGCGTGAAAGGCTTCAGCTGCATACTGCTCTGCCCTCCCGTGCAGGTGAATACGGCGTGGGCCTATGCGGCGTGGGATAGAGAAAGGGCGTCATTTTCCTTGACAGAGAAAACGAAGGCAGATAAAAATAACCGTTCAAGTTGCCAGTCATTCTACGGCATGAACGATTTTGAGCCTGTGGTTTTCGCGGCGTATCCTCTTTTGTCGTCCCTGAAAGGACGGCTTGTGGAGGAGGGCGCCGAGATTGCAGGCATGAGCGGAAGCGGTTCGGCACTGTTCGGGCTTTTTCGTGACTCGGCAAGGGCGGCTCAGGCTGCCTCGGCCCTGAGACGGGAAAAATCCGCCGAAGTGTTCGGCCCTTTCGTTTTTTGAGTCGTCATGTTGGACTGGGTCCGGTGGGGTGTCGCCAAGCGGTAAGGCAGCGGGTTTTGGGTCCGCTATTCGCAGGTTCGAATCCTGCCGCCCCAGCCATTTGTCGTTGTGTTCCGGCTTCGCCTGCTGGCGGCGCCGCCCCCGTATCTCTGGATACTTTACTCAGGAAGGCATATTCCCATGTACGGCGACCTTAAAATTCTCACGGGTACGGCCAATCCTCAGCTGGCCATGGATATCTGCGATCATCTCGGCTGTTCCCTGACGCCGGCGCTCTGCACTACGTTCAGCGACGGAGAGCTGCGTGTGGAAATCGGTGCCAGCGTGCGCGGACATGATGTGTTCGTCATTCAGTCCACCTGTGCTCCGGCCAACAAGTCCCTTATGGAACTGTGCCTCATCCTCGACGCGCTCAAGCGTGCCAGCGCCGGTCGCATCACGGCTGTGATTCCCTATTTCGGCTATGCCCGTCAGGACCGCAAGGTCAGCCCCCGCGCTCCCATCAGCGCCAAGCTCGTTTCCGATTTTCTCACCGTGGCCGGTGCGCAGCGCATCGTTACGGTGGACCTCCATGCCGGTCAGATTCAGGGCTTCTTCAACTGCCCCGTCGACAACCTGTACGCCCGCCCCGTGCTGCTGAAGAAGCTCAGCGCGCTTTCCGGCGACATCGTCATGGTTTCTCCCGACGCCGGTGGCGTGGAACGCGCCCGTTCCTTCGCCAAGAAGATGGATGCCAGCCTTGCCGTCATCGACAAGCGCCGTGATCGTCCCAACCAGGTCGCCGAAATGCACATCGTCGGCGACGTGGCCGGAAAGACCGCCGTGCTCGTGGACGACATGATCGATACCGCTGGCACCATCTGCACGGCCGCCAACATTCTCATGGAAGGCGGCGCCAAGGAAGTTTATGCATGCGCCACGCATGCCGTTCTTTCCGGTCCTGCCTGCGAACGCCTCAATGACTCCCCCTTCAAGGAAGTCATCGTGACCGATACCATTCCGCTCGGCGAACATGCCGCCCAGTGTGAAAAGCTCCGCGTGGCTTCCATCGCCGGAGTTCTGGCCAAGAGTATCCGCAATATTCACGACGGTTCTTCTGTTAGCGCCCTGTTCTGATCAGGGTTTTGAAGACGATATATCGTGCCGCGCCCCGTTCGACGGGAGACGGCCAATAAGGAGAAAGCATCATGTCCGAACTGAAAACTCTTTCTGTGAAGAAGCGTACCGCTTTCGGTAAAGGCGCCAACCGCCGCCTGCGCACCGAAGCTCTGGTGCCCGGTGTGTACTACACTGCCGACGGCCAGAATATCGCCGTTCAGATGGCTGAACTGCCCCTCAGCAAGATCTACGAACAGGTTGGTCGTACCAACGTCTTCCAGCTCGAGATCGAAGATGAAAACGGCGCCAAGACCCTGCATCCCGTGTTCGTGTGGGACGCTCAGTACTCCCCTGTGAAGAACACCTTCACCCATGTCGACTTCTTCGGTGTGGATCTTGACAAGGAAATCAAGGTCAAGGTGCAGGTGGAATACGTCGGCACCCCCAAGGGCGTGAAGATGGGCGGCACCATGGAAACCTACCGCGACGAAGTGGTTCTTTCCGCTAAGCCCGCCGATATGCCCCGCAAGGTCAGCCTCGATGTTTCCGGTCTGGAAATCAACCAGTCCATCCGTGTTTCCAACATGCCTCTCCCCGAGGGCGTGAAGGCCGTGTTCAAGTCCGACTTCACCATGGTCTCCGTCTTCATGGAAGGCGCCGAGGAAGCTCCCGCCGAATAATCGGTGAGTGCCTATCCTGAAATTCCGGGCCGGGACAGTTTTCTGCCCCGGCCTTTTTGCATGAAGAGAACGGCATGACGTCCAATCCTCCTCAGAATTCTTCCATCACGGTGCTCGGCATCGACCCCGGCTCCAACGTGACGGGCTGGGGCATCGTGCGTGAATGCTCCGGCAGGCTGGAGCTGGTGGCCAACGGTGTTCTTCGCGTCAAAGGCGAATCCTTTTCCGACAGGCTTTCCTGCATCTATCACGGCCTTCATGACATCATCGAAACGTACAGGCCTGTAGAAGCCGGAGTGGAGCAGGTGTTCACGGCCAAGAACATCATGTCCGCCATCAAGCTTGCGCAGGCTCGTGGCGCGGCCGTGGCGGCCTGCGCTTCGTTTCATCTGCCTGTGCAGGATTATGAGCCGACGCTGGTGAAGAAAACGCTTGCCGGCACGGGCAGGGCGGAAAAGGAACAGGTGGCCTTCATGGTGGCGAGGCTTCTCGGCAGAACGCATATCGACGGCCCCCTGGATACCACTGACGCCCTGGCCATTGCCGTCTGCCACCTTACGCTCCGCCGGTTCCGCAGACTGGAAAAGATGGTCTGAACCTGTTTCTCCTGAAAGGGCAGGGGAGAACCTCTGAAAAACATATTGGCGCAGCCGGCATAGGAGTGTTTCTTGAATCGGTCTGATTTCACCCTGGGCTGTCCCAAAGGACGGTTGGCTGCGGGAACATGAGCAGGCAATCTTGGAAAAGCGGGAAAGTATGCTCGAAAGTCCGGCCTTTCGATCGTAGGCTTCCCGGAGCTTTTCTCCTTCAGGGAAAAATTTTGCACGCGCGCTTTTCAGTCGGTGTTTGTGCCTTGCGCTGCCGTGCGGGCAGAAGATATTTTTTTTACAAGGCGGAAGACTCCTTTTTGTCGGAAAGGAGTCTTTTTTCATTTTTCAGAGCGGTGTCTTTCTCCCTTTTTTCACTCTCCGCCATGCTTCATGAGAAAATCGCGGAAAAAGCGTTGCAGCAGCGTGTTTTTCAACGATCGAAACGATGGCGTTGCGGGCAGAAGTTCAAAAAATTTTCAAGAGACCGTCGTCCGCGGCTTTTCCGGGCAGAAGAATGTTCAAAAAAAAATACGTTTTCAGGCTGAATTCAGGAATGACTATTAATAATGAAAAATATAATAGATTGTTTTTATTTGATAAATTTTTTATTTATAGAGTTTGGCATGAAAATTGCATATTACTTTGTACATTCCTTTGAAGTACTCATCAACACCTCCTGCCCGTCGGCTTCCCTCTCCGGCGGGCTTTTTTTGTATCTGCGGACTTGTCAACCGGGAAAAATACGGGCAAACTGCGCGCAAACCTTTGGGAGGATATATTATGAGTCTTTGTCCCTGTGGCTCCGGCCTTGAGCTGGACGCCTGCTGCGGCCAGTATATTGACGGAAAGGCCAAGGCTCCCACCGCCGAAGCCCTTATGCGTTCCCGTTACACCGCTCACTGCCTGGGCAAGTATCAGTACCTGACCGATACCACCCATCCGCAGTTCCGCGAGGATGCCTCCGCCGACGAGATCAAGGAATGGTCCTCGCTGATGACCTGGGAAGGCCTTGATATCATCGAAACCGTGGAAGGCGGCGAGAACGATACCACCGGTGAAGTGAAGTTTAGCGCGCACTACAGCGTGCAGAACGTTCCGCAGGAACTGCGCGAGGATGCTTTCTTCCGTAAGGAAGGCGACGAGTGGTTCTATGTGGAAGGCAACGTGTACGCCAAGCAGCCCGTGCGTCGCGAAGCCCCCAAGATCGGCCGCAACGATCCCTGCCCCTGCGGAAGCGGAAAGAAGTACAAGAAGTGCTGCATGCCCCGCTAGGAGCAGCGCCTCGGAAGAGTCGCCCGGCTGAGTCATGACTCCGGGCTCTCTTCCGACTTCTGACGGCGGCCTCCGCCGTTTTCAGGGAAAAAGACTTGCGTCCGGTCGGAAAAACTTGTACAAGGCTTTTTCGGCAGTTCGCCGGTACCGACGCTTCGGGACTTCCCGAAATGTTTTGCGAGCCGGGCAAAAAGAATAGCCGACGGGGCTTGTCATTTCTGTGTATTTATGGCAGGCTCCCTGAACAGAAGGAACGTCATTCTTTTTTCCTTTTTGTATGTATGTGAGTCTGCGCCTCGCAACGCAGGCAATTTCCCCACAGTCCCAACATGTCCAAGGAGGACGCGCATGGCTGAAGTTTCTTTCCAGGGAAAGACCTTTGAAGTGGACGAAGACGGCTTCCTGCTTCGCTTCGAAGACTGGTGCCCTGAATGGCTGGAATTCGTGAAGGAATCCGAAGGTATTCCGGAACTGACCGCCGATCATCATAAGGTTATCGATTTCCTGCAGGACTACTACAAGAAGAATGGTATCGCTCCCATGGTGCGTATCATGTCCAAGAACACCGGCTACAAGCTGAAGGAAATCTACGAACTGTTCCCCTCCGGCCCCGGCAAGGGCGCCTGCAAGATGGCTGGTCTGCCCAAGCCCACCGGCTGCGTGTAAGCCGTTTTTGTGCGAACACCGCCGTTTAGGCGACGTTTAGAAAGGCGAAAGAGTTTTCTCTTTCGCCTTTTTCTACTTGCCTGCCAGTGGGGCCTTTGATAGATATAAAGACATCCGAGTTGGCTATAACATTTTTAATTTGTATGGAGGATTCCATGAAAATGTTTCGTAACGCCATGTTTGCGGCGGCTCTGGTAATGGGGATTGCCTCTGCTGCCCAGGCCGCCGATCTCGTCCGCAAGGTCGACAGCTTCGACCTTCTGGCCGACCAGTCCGGCTCCATGATGATGCAGGCTCCCGACCTTAAGATGACCAAGGCTGCCGCCGCCAAGCAGGTGCTCGCTGCTGTGAACGAAGCCATTCCGAACCTCGGCTACAAGGCTTCTCTGCACACCGTTGCTCCTGCCTCCAAGGTCGTTTCCTATGGTGACTGGGATCGCTCCGCCATGGGTGAAGGCATTGCCACTCTTCCTGAAGAAGGCACCGTCTTCGGCCGCATGACTCCGATGGGTGACGGTCTTGCCGTCAACTCCGCCGACTATGCCACCATGGCTCGTCCTACCGCTGTTGTTCTTGCTTCCGACGGCGCCAACAACCTCGGTATTGATCCTGTTGCCGAAGCTGCCGCCATCTATCAGGCTCAGCCCGGTATCTGCTTCCACATCATTTCCTTTGCCGACACCGACGAAGGTCAGGCTGTGCTCGACAAGATCGCTGCTCTGAATTCCTGCTCCGTGTCCGTGAAGGGCGCCGACCTCATGGCCGACCAGAATGCTCTGAATCAGTTCGTTGCCGACGTGTTCTACACCACCGGCGCCGCTGAAGAAGCTCTCGTTCTGCATGGCGTGAACTTCGCCTTCGACTCCTATGCTCTCGACGCCAAGGCTCAGGGCATCCTTGACGAAGCCGCCGTCGTTCTCAAGGAAAAGAACGTGCATGTGACCCTTGAAGGCTGGACCGACTCCATCGGTACCGACGCCTACAACAAGGTTCTTTCTCAGAACCGCGCCAATGCCGTTAAGAACTACCTCGTTGAGCAGGGCGTGCCCGCTTCCAAGCTGACCGCCGTCGGCATGGGCAAGTCCTTCAAGTACGACAACGCTACGGAAGAAGGCCGCTACCTGAACCGTCGCGTGGAGTTCATTTTCAACTAATCGCTGAATAAGCATGATGAAAGGCCCGGCCATGCCGCCGGGCCTTTTTCAATCCGGAGTCCTATTGATGTTTCGCAAATGTTGGATGGGTGTGGTTTTCTGCGGCCTTCTTCTTGCTGCTCCCTGCAGTTCGTATGCCGTGAACGAATCCAAGATTCAGGCCGATCTGGATACCTTCGTCCATCAGTATGTCAACAAGGCCAACAAGCGCATGACCGTCAATCGTGCGCGTCCTCAGATCGTCAAGCGTGGTTCCAAGTACATTGCCACGTTTACGGAAATTGATCTGCAGAGTGTTCAGGCCCAGATGCGCAAGAGCAACAGCAAGCATTTCGACTATGTGGCCACGCTCCGCTACGAGGAACGCACCTTTGAAAGTGAGGGCAAAACCCGTAAGGAAGCCGCCAACGGCGAATACCGTTGCGTGAAGGTGCGCAAGCTTACCGAACTTCCCCGTTACGTGAAGGGAAAGTGGGAAAACTGATCCCGTTCCGGGAAAGAAGCCCCCTGCAAAGGGGGCTTTTTCGTTTAATGGGCCTGGGGTCTTGTCTTCTCGAAAAAAAAGCTGCTCCGGCCCTCGCAGGGCCCCAGAAAAGGATGTCGGAAGAGCGCAGGAGAAAAGAGGAGGGGGCCAACGCCTTCCGCATGAGGTCGTGAGTTTTTGCCCGGCAGTTGCGGCAGAGACGGGAAGGAAAAGGCTCGTATCTTTTTGCTCTCCGTGCCGCAGCGCTGCGGAAAAACTGCCTGCTCTTTATGAACAAATGATGCCGCCCTCCCTGGCAGGAAGGCGGCATTTTTGCAGATTTAGGCGGATTGCTGTTTCCGTCGTGCAGACTTGAGAGGGGCTTTACACCTTCATGTAGGCAAAGCCGGAGTTCTGCAGCTGCACGAGATCAAGCGTGGCGGAAGGAACGACTTCCACGAAGGACCAGAGCATATCCTTTTCCACATGATAGGAATTCATGGCGCACTGACCCACATGAATTTTAAGACCGTTGGCCACGGCTTCCTGAGCCTTGCCCAGAAGCTCGCTGTTTTCCTTGACGAGCTGCTGCACGGCGGGACCGTTCACAACCATGACGAGTTTGAAGGTTTCCACCTCTTCCAGAGCCATGAAACCGGCCTTGGCGGCAATGTCCACAGGGGAGATCTTATGGCGCTTGAGCAGCGCTTCCTTCTTGTAGTTGGCGGCCTGACTGAAGGCCAGCTTGAACACGTTGGGATCGTTGGTGTTCACATGAATGACGAGATCAAACTTCATGATATTCTCCTTAAGCCGAAGATGTTTCAACCCGCACTCGGCGTTCTGCGCTGAAGGACATGCCGGTCCGTGTCGGAAAGTGCAGTCCCTTGTTGCGCGAAGGAACACTGGAAAAGGATTTCATCAGAGCAGCCTTCTGTCAATCCATTTTTTCCGGGGCGGCAGGCAGGGCATGATGGCGAATGGAAACCGCCAGGGGGGAGGACGCCGGAAGGCCATATCAGATAGAAGAGACTGTTGCAGGAGGCATGAAAGGGATCTGTTTTCTGAGGGGCCTTCCGGCCAAGAGCTTTCGCCTGGGCACGAGGTTGTAAGTAGTCGCTACCTGTTTTGATATGGATGGACGAGAGTCTCTTTTTCGACAAGATCTGGGAGAGGCTCGGAGTTCGTCCATGGTGCTGTCGATGCCTGCAGAAGAGAGAAAGCCCCGAACCATGCGGATCGGGGCTTTCTGAGGTCTCTCGGGAGACGAATAAAGGCTACTTCAGCTTGGAGAGCAGCTCTTCGCGGATGGCATCAATGGTGCCGCTGCCGTCGAGAGTGATGTAGACGGTTTCACCCTTGGCGGCGAGATCCTTGAAGTAGTGCGCAGCGGCCAGAGTGCCGTTCTTTTCGTCATAGTAGATGTCGTGGCGCTTGTTGATGGCCGCTTCGTCCTGGTCGTCGGCGCGGGTCTTCAGAGCGCCGCCGCACACGCGGCAGACATCGCCGTTGGGCTTGATGGCGTCGATGAAGATGTTGTTGGGATGATTGTTGTTGTTCACGCAGAGGCGGCGTCCCATGATGCGTTCGCGGGCAACCTTGCGGGGCAGAAGAATTTCCACCACATAGTCGAGCTTCATGTTTTCAGACTTGAGCGCTTCGTCAAGCTTGCGGGCCTGTTCCATGTTGCGGGGGAAGCCGTCCAGCAGCCAGCCCTTGTCGCCCTGACCTTTGAGGATGTCCAGAACCATGGGAATGGTGATTTCGTCCGGAACGAGTTCGCCCTTGTCGATATAGGCCTTGGCCTGCTTGCCCAGTTCAGTGCCGTTTCCGATGTGCTGACGGAAGACGGCGCCGGATTCGATGTGCTGAATGCCGTACTTTTCCATAAGAAGAGCACCCTGCGTGCCCTTGCCGCTGCCGTTGGGGCCAAAAATCAGAATATTCATCAGAATCCTCTGGCGCGTTTGCGCGTGAACGCCCGTGGTGTCGTTCCCCGGGCTTTCTGTGTACATGTTCGGGACATGTACACGGGAGGAGATGGTGACTCCACCCTTTTGTTACTCTTTCTCGCCGCAGCACCGAATGCTGCGTCTGCCCATCCATGCCGCCTGCGGCGGCGTCCTTCCCTCAAAAAGGGAGGAAAATATCAGTTTCTTGCTCCCGGCGGAAGTTCGCTTTCATCCACGATAAGAGCGCGGCCTTCGCGGAGGATATCCCGGGCGCGCAGCTTGTAGTCGTTCAGGTAGCGGAATCCTTCCCGTGCAAAAACGTCGTGCGGGGCCTCGCGGCTTATGCCGGGACAGTCTTCGCGGGACATACGGAAACTCAGTTCATCCACCAGATTGCCGCGGAAGAAAGGCCAGGCCCGGCATACGGAAGGTCGTGCCGGATGTATAGCGCATCCCTTTCCCGCCTTGAAGAACAGGCAGAAGCCGTCGTCACCGCATTTCAATGTGGGCTTGCCTCCGATGTTTTCCGTATAGCGGGCAAGCACTTCTTCCGCCGGAAGACCGAAGTGCGCGCACAGGCGCGGCAGATCCCGGGGACCTACGACGATGCCGCCGCGGCCTTCACAGCATTTGCCGCAACGCGTGCACGAAAAGGTTTCGGTTTTGTCCGTGAAGAGTGCCGCATGAACGGTTTGAAGACAGCGGTCCTCTACGACCTTTACGCCGGCCTCGGCCATGAGTCGTCCGGCTTCGGGACTGCGTATGCCTTCCTGCATCCAGAATATGGCAGGCAGGCGGGGCAGCGCGAGCGTTTCGCGGGCATGAGCCTCGCAGTACTGCGGAGCACGGAAAAGACAGATGATGTCGGGATGAAAGTTGCGCTCGGGAAGCTCGGCAATGCTGTGCACGGTGGGAATGCCCCACGCCTGGCGACGAACGGGATGCACGGGCTGAATGTTGTATCCGGCGTTGAGCAGGTATCGGCCTACATGATCTACCGGGGAGCCGGGGTTGTCCTTGGCTCCGATGATGGCAATGTTTTCGGCGCGGGCCAGCATGGCACGCATATCGTCGAACAGCATGGAGTCTCCGCTGAAAAGGCATTGGTCACAAAGTGTATATATTCTATCCCGCCCCCTTGCTGTTGGCAATGGTCTTCCTGACGAAAAAGAGAGGGAAAGTCCGCGGTGCATGAAAAAGATCCCGGCGGAAAACGCCGGGATTCTGTGCATGAAGGCTCAGGAATTTTGACGGAAAGAAAAGAGGATGCAGCATAACCTCCGGCATGAAGACTCATGAGTCGGTTATGTCTGAAATTTTCGTTTTAGTGCGCCTAGGCTCGGCGGCAGTACAGGGATCTGTTTTCTCTGTCTTCGGCCGTATGGGGAAAGAAGGACACGACGGCGTCGGAAAAAGTAAAGACGTTGCCAGAGAATGGTTTAAAAAGGCTTGTGATGCTGGCGATCCGTACGGATGCTGGCCTGTGGAGTGTTGACGAATGAGTTTTTTTAAGCGTTATCATGAAGGTACGTTGGTAATGATGAAATGGTGATTATATTTTAGGCTTAATATATTTTTACATGGATAGACGGCATGAAATGATGTTTTGCCGATAAGCTTCAAGCATGAAGTGCGTTACTGTCAAAGACGCGGATATGTCTTTACGAAGATCACGCATGAGGACGCATACGAGCCATCACTCCGGCTCATAGATTAGTCATTATTTTTGGGGGATGGGGTAATCTTTTTCATTCTTGCTCAAAAGGCAACGGGTAAACTGTCACAAATGCAAGTTACATTTGAAAACTCGGAAAATGCCAAAAAGAAAAGCCGGAATGTGAAACATTCCGGCTTATTGCTTTTGGAGCGGGCAACGGGATTTGAACCCGCAACCTTCAGCTTGGGAAGCTGACACTCTACCGTTGAGTTATGCCCGCATACGAAAAAAGGCTTACCTTGGTAAGCCTTGATTCTTTCGTGGAGCGGGAGACGGGATTTGAACCCGCGACTTCAACCTTGGCAAGGTTGCACT
>JAHZEL010000007.1 GCA_019421865.1 Desulfovibrionaceae bacterium
ACAGGTTGGCCCAGCTCATCTTGCCGCCGCCCGTGATGTCGAGCAGATTGGGATCAATGGCACCGAGAGCAGCGTTCATCTGGGAAAGCAGGTCGAAGGACACGCCGCCGAAGGCCGCCTGCGCGGTGGCCGTGAAAATGGCGATGGAGCCGAAGACCATGATGATGCCCTGGATGAAGTCGGTCCACACGGAGGCGAGATAGCCGCCCATGATGCAGTAGATGCCCACGATGATGGAGCCGATGAAAAGACCGTGCAGATAATCCAGCCCCAGAATGGCGGAGAAAATTTCACCCGTGGCCTTGAACTGGGCCACCAGAGAACCGCCAAGGCCGATGAGAATGGCGATGGCGGCAATGACGCGGATGGCACGGCAGTTGTAGCGCTTTTCCAGCATCTGCGGAAGCGTGAGCACGTTGAAGTGGTCGAACGCCATCTTGAGGCGCTGGCCGAACACGCGGAAGGAGAAGAAATAGCACAGAGGCGTACCTATGCCCATGGCCAGAGACGACCAGCCTGCGTTCCAGGCCATGCCCGGGCTGCCCACGAGCTTGACGCCGCTTTCCCACGTGGCGGCGAACTTGAAGGCGGTGAACCACGGGCCGAAGCCCTTGCCGCCGAGAAAATAGTCCTTGGAGTTCTTGACGCGGCGTGCCGCAAGATACCCGATGAACAGCATGAGGCCGAAGTAAATGACGAGAATGGCTATCATCATGGCGTGCGACCTCCGCTAGTTCCGTCTGTCCTTACCGGAAGGGTTTCTGTCCTGCAGGCACCACCAGATGCCGTACACGATGACGAACACGAACTGAACCAGAAACGCTCCGATATAGAGGAGGAACGTCGAAGTGGGCATATTGGCTATCATGCATCCTCCTGCGGATGCCCGGCTTCCGAAAAGCCGGAAGCCGGGGTTGAGGGCCGCACGGGCGGCCCGTTCTCGTCAGATCTTCCAGGGCAGGATGGGGCGCCGTTCGCGGTCCGCGGAAACGGAGATGGCGCCTGCCGGACAGTATTTTTCACACAGGAAGCAGGACTGGCAGTCCTGAAGGTAGGTGATGACGGGACGCTTTTCCTCGTCCGGGCGCAGCACGTCCTGAGGGCAGTAGGTGATGCAGCGGCCGCAGCGCACGCATTTGTCGTAATCGATGTGACGGATGCCCATTATATTTCCTCCCCAAGCTTTCTTGCAGCAGCGATGGAGGCGTGCAGCTCGCGCTTGTGTTCCGGACGGAGCGGATAACGGTCGATGGGAATGTCCTTCGTGCTCAGGCAGAGTTCGTTGTCCTTCTGCTCCACGAGTATCCACTTCAGCCAGTTCTCGTTGTCGATTTCAGGGTAGTCCAGGCGCAGATGCGAGCCGCGGCTTTCCTTGCGGTACAGGGCGGCGGTAAGCATCACTTCCGCGCTCAGCACCATGTTCCGGGCTTCGAGGGCGAAGCGCAGACCGTGCGCATCCAGCGCGCGCAGACGCGGGACGTCATACTTCTTGATTTCGCGGATGCGCTCGAGCGCCGCCAGCATCTTCTCTTCCGTGCGCAGAATGTACACGTCGTAGGGGAAGAGGGCTTCCTGCACCGCGATGACCACGTGGGAAGGATCCACGCCCTGAGGATGATTCATGGGCTCGGAAAGCTTGGCCACGACGGCCTCGATTTCCTTCTCGTCCACTTCAGGCTCGCCCACGGTGCGGGCGTATTTGGCGCTGGCCTCACCCACGGCGGCGCCGGTGGTGGAAGCGGCAGGCATGGCGTAGGCGCAGAAGCCTTCCACGCCCGAGGTCGGGCCGTAGGAAGCGTCGCCCGCGGCATACAGGCCGTCCAGCGTGGTCTTGCCGTCGATGTCGATGTACAGGCCGCCGCCGAAGCCCACGTTGCCGATGAGGGCGGACACCCAGCTCAGCTTGCCCTGAATGACCTTGCGGTTCTTGTCCACATACCCGGCCTGTTCATAGGAACGGTACATGAGCGGCAGAGTGCGCTCGAACAGTTCCCAGTCCTTCGGGGTGTAGGAGGAGTAATCGAAATACAGAGGGCCGCGTCCGAAGTGCACTTCCAGCGCCATGGAGGCGGAGATGCGCCACAGGTTGCCGTGCGAGGCGTATTCGGGATCGTACTTGGCCGTGAAGTCTTCGCCGAGCGCGTTCACGAACTTGGCGCCGAGGCCCTGCGACACGTTCATGCCGTGCGTGGCGAAATGGCCGTGGGTCAGCTGATGGCAGTTGAATTCGTAGTTGGCAAGCGCCGCGCCGGCTTCCAGACCCATGATGTGGGCGTCGCCGGTTTCCATGTGAAGGTCGGCATAGTGGGACTTGTAGGCCTGCGCGCCCGTGGTGAGCACCACGGCCTTCGCCTTCACCACGTACATCTCGCCGGTCACGCCGTGGAAGCCCACGACGCCGCGGATCGCACGGGCATTGCCCTTTTCGTGCAGCAGCGCGTCCACCATGACGCGGTCCACGATTTTGACGCCCTTGTCCTTGCAGACTCTGCGCATGACTTCCATGAACTGAGGACCGTGGAACATCAGCGTCTTGATGGGGCGCTTGTCCGAAGAGCCCTGCCCTTCAATGCGATGATAGGTTCCGTCCTCGTTCTTCTCGAACACCACGCCCCAGGATTCCAGTTCCTTCACCCGGTCGCCGATGGTGTCGAAGTGCTTTTTCAGCCAGTCCTGATCGTTGATGTAGAAACCTTCTTCCACGGCCTTGCCGTACCACAGGTCGAGAGAGTCCTCTTCCTTGAGATAGGCCTTGAACGAGCCCGCACCGAAAGTGCCGCAACCGCTCTTGCCGACATAGCCCTTGTCGAGAAGAAGGACATCGGCTCCGTTTTCCGCGGCCTTGACCGCCGCGAAGGTACCGGCCGGACCGCCGCCGACGACCACAACATCGCATTGCAGAGTTTTCATACTTTTCTCCCTGGTGAGGCAGAAAGCTCTTCCGCCGACACCCGGCGAAAGGTGCATTTCCACCGTTCCAAGGATACATGACGCTGCCGGGATGCACAACAACAAAATTCCGATATTTCACGCTGTAGCGAAAACATCCGCTCCGCCGCTGCTGGTTCGGAATATCTGTGAAAAAAACGTAACCTATCTGACGAATCGCCCGGCCTTTCCGTTGACGCATACGTCAGGCAGCAGTCCGATCCGCAAATTTCAGCTTCCTTTTACAGAGCCGCCCTTCTCTTTTCCGGCCTCCTTCATCAGCCTGCACGAACGAAAAAACATAGCGTCCGGCCGAAAGCAGGCATTTTCTTTCGGCACCGCTGTTTCATCACGAAGATCAGCAGAGCGCATAAAAAAGCCCCGTCCTTCACGTGTCGTGAAAAGACGGGGCACTGCCCCTGGTCATGCAAACGACCTGAACAGGGACTTTCGGAAATGATGCGGATCAGTGCATGGAGCAAGCTTCCAGCGCCTTGTCCAGCGTGGTGGTATGATCGCGCAGGCGCCCGTAGGCAAAAAAGTATCGATGCAGCGTCCATGCCTCCAGATCGAGGATGTCCAGCTTTCCCTCGCTTGCGTCGCAGAGAAAGGGCTTGAGGGCTTCGACGACTTCCTCATCGGGAAAGACTTCTCCCTCGTAGCTGATGCGCAGAAGGTCGCCCTTCAGCTCCACGGCTTCCGGGATATACCAGTCTTCCAGCACCGCACGGACGGCGCGCAGCGCCTCCTCATCGGCAGGGTTGAGCGAGCCGTAGGCCTTGACGAGAACAGGTCTCATATCTGCTCCGGATCAGGATGTGCCGGGCGGCCGGACCGCCGGGCGGGATAGACAAAAATGCCGCGCCCGGTCAAAGGCCGGACGCGGCGGAAACCTTCGTCACTTCGCTCAGCGCATGGAGCTCATGATGGAAAGAGACGCATTCTTGAGCACGTCGCTCAGCGTACCGGCCAGCGTCTGCTCAGCCAGCGCGGAGCCGGGAATGCCGGTCTTTTCCTGCTGGGAGGCAAAGTTCTTGGTCACCACGCCCTGCTTCTGGCTGTAGAGGCGGGTCTGAATGCGGATGACGGCATCATACTTGCTCATGCTCTGTTCGGTGAGCCATACGCGCTCCACCACGCCGCCGACAATGTAGTCCGGCTGGCCGGACTGAGCCTGCGCCATGGAGGTGGCCAGAGAAACCTGAGCGCCCTGACGCGCCAGTTCGTCGGCCAGGGACTGGCTTACCCATTCCGCCACGCTCGAGCTGGGCTGGAAGGGACTGCCGTCCTTGCGGACGCCGACATCGAGACGGCCGCGCTGATCCTCGAACACGACTACGGCGACACGGGGAGCCGTGGCCACGGGCAGTGCGGCGGCACCACCGGCATTATAAAGCAGACGGACGTTGTTCTGCGCCAGGCAGCCGGTGAGCGCCACGGCGGCAAAAAGCAGAACGGCACAGAACGACAGGGAAAGACGACGGAAATGATTCATACCTCAACTCCTGAAAAAGGGGATTGATCACCTTAGCTTTTTTACGGCCGGGACGCAACGCGGCAGACATGGCCCGCTACAGCATCATCCGCGCCTGATAGAGACGCCCGCCCCTCAGAATCTGCAGCAGAATCTGGCGCTTGAGAAAATCCCTGCGGAAGGAGTCCAGAAAATCCTTTTTATTCGTAATGGAGCGCCCGGAAATGGCCGTTACGGTATCGCCCTTTTCCAGTCCGAGCTGCGCGGCAGGAGAATCCTTCCGCACCTGATCGATGACGGCGCCTCCGTTTCTGCCGTCCCGAACGGCAATGCCCCAGCGGCGCAGGGCCAGATTTTTTGCCGTTCCATCGTCGAAGTCGGCGGTCTTCATGGTAAAGGACTTCTCCGCGCCGTCGCGCCAGACCTTCACCTTGATAGGGGCGCCGGGCTGATGGTTGCGGAGCAGCGAAAGATACTTGTCCCTGTCCGTCACACTGTTTCCGGACAGCTCCATGATGACGTCGCCGACCCGGATACCGGCGTCGGCCGCAGGGCCGCCCTTGAAGACTTCCGTCACAAGAAGACCTTCCGCCGAAGGCAGGCGCAGATATCGTGCCGTGCGGGGATCGACGTTCTGGCCGATGAGCGCAAGCCACGGCGTGCTGACATGCCCCTGATCGAGGATTTCATCCACCACCCTGCGGGCCTTGCTGATGGGAATGGCGAAGCCTATGCCCTGCGCCTTGTCGTAGATGGCGGTATTGATGCCGATGAGCTCGCCGAGTACATTGAGCAGAGGTCCGCCGCTGTTGCCGGGGTTGATGGCGGCGTCGGTCTGAATGAGATCGGTGAACACGCCGTCTTCCGCTTCTATGGTACGGTCGAGGGCCGAAATCACGCCCGTGGTCACGGTGTGGGAAAAACCGAAAGGATTGCCTATGGCGATGACGCTTTCGCCGGGCATGAGATCGGTGGAATCGCCCATCGCCACGGAGGGCAGGTTCTTTGCGCCCTTGAGGCGCAGCACCGCGATGTCGAAATCAGGCTCCGCCCCCACGACGTCCGCATCGAAGGTGCGACCATCAAGAAGACGTACCGATATGGCCGACGCGCCGTTCACCACATGGGCATTGGTGAGCACGAGAGAGCGGCGGCTGTCGATGATGATGCCGGAACCTATGCTTTCACTGCGCAGATCGCGGCCGGGCATGTTGAAGAACAGATCAAACGGCGTGAGTTCGCGGGCGGAGCGGCGCTCCACCAGCGTGCTCGTGATGTTCACCACGGCGGGCGCCACGGCGTTCACGGCCCGTACCGCAGGAGTCACCCGGGCCTGCTGGCGTTCCGTCAGCGACGGCGTCGCGGCGGCATGACAGCAGGACGAAACGGACACAAGACAGGCAACAAGAAAAAGGCAGGCAAAAGAACGGGCGGTTATCAGTCTTTTCATGATGAAGGAAGCTCCAATGATGCAAAACCGGTTTTCCTGCCGCATCCGGAGGAAAACCGGGAAAAACGCCTCAGACTCTGATCAGCGATCCATGCCCGGGGCCGGACGTCCGGCAGGACGGTCAGGACCGCCGGACGGCGCGCCATGTCCGGGTTCGGCCGGGCGAACATGCTGCTCCCTGCCGGGAGACGGCGCGGCAGGCCCGTCGGGCCGGGGCGTCGGTCGGGAAATGGCGGGAGCAGGCGCAGGATGGCGCTGCCCGGGCGCGGGGGCAGGAAGCGGACGCACGGTATCCGGACGGGGCGTCGGCGCGGGCGGAGCCTTTTTCGGCGCAGGCGCCGGTTCATGCCGCACGGGAGCGGAAACATACTCCGCATGAGCAGCCGGTCCGGGCGGCAGGCATCCGGTCAAAAGAAAAAGCAGGGCAGTCGCCAGCGGAAGAACTCGCATAAGAGACCTCCGAAATCATCATGCCGGAGCGTCACGCAGAAGGTCCGACCTTCTCAGGCCCTTCCGCATGCCGCGCCCGGCAAGGCATTATCAGTTCACCATCCGCTCCCGAAGGAGCGGAAAACATCCTTCCATCAATGCCACCGGGGCCCTCCATGAGGAGGCGGGGGCGGAACCGGCCTGCCGTGGGGATGATCATAGGCCGGACCGTGATGATACGGATGATGGCCCACACAACCGGCAAGTCCCGCAAGCATGATGCAGATCAGTGCCACTACACAAAAACGAAGCATAGTTATCCTCCCGGCAGACGTTCCTACTGTCTTTTGAACGTGGCCGTCGCCTTAAGACCGCCTTCAGGTCTGTTTTCCAGCGTTACGTCGCCGCCGTGCATGCGGGCCATGCTGCGGGCGATGGACAGGCCCAGACCGGTGCCTCCGGTGCTGCGGTTGCGGGAACGTTCCACCCTGTAGAAGGGCTCGAACACCTTCTTGAGCTCGGATTCCGCAATGCCCGGCCCGCTGTCCGAAATGATGACCGCAAGCATGTCGTCGCCGTCGACCACGTCCACAACCACATGACCGCCGTAGCGCAGCGCATTGTCCATAAGATTCGCAAGGCAGCGCTTCATGCTCAGAGGCCTTGCCGAGAGCGGCCGGATGGAGAAGAGCGCCTCTGGATCCTGCAGTCTCTTTTCAAGCTGAATGTCCTGCCCCATGTCCTGCCTGTCTTCAACCAGGCTCTCGATGAGGGACATGACGTCCACCATGGCCATGTTCTCGCTCTTGCTGCGGGCGATGTCGATGGTGGTGTCCATGATCTGCTGCAGCTCGCCGATATCCTTCTGAAGGGGAATGCGCTGACTTTCGTCGAGCTGCTCCACTCTCAGGCGCATGCGGGTGAGCGGCGTGCGCAGGTCGTGGGAAACGGCGGCAAGAGTGCGTTCCCGTTCGTCGAGAAAATCTCTGATGCTCGTCTGCATGCGGTTGAAGGCCTGGGCCGCCTCGCGCACTTCCGTGGGACCCGTTTCCGGCAGCGCGGGAGTCCGGATATCACGTCCGAAGCGGTCCGCGGCACGGGCAAGCCTGCGCAGCGGCTTCACGCACAGATAGAAGGCCAGCAGACTGATGGCCACGAAAAACAGCTCGATGGCCATGATGCTGGTGAAGGGGAAATACGGCATGGCAGGATAGCCGGGCGCGGAATCCTCAATGACCACCCAGGTGCCGTCATGCAGAGGAACCACGGCCGTTGCCTGGTACACGGAAGGCCCGCGCACCTTCTTGTCCTTGGTGAAATACTGGCAGACCGACTGCCCGAACGACTCCATCGGGCTGGGAAGGTTCAGAGCGCGCAGCGCCAGCACGCCGCGGCGCGGAACCTCTTCGGCTCCACTACCGTGGTGTCCCTCTCCGTACATCTTGCCATGCTTGGACGGCATGTCGCCGTAAAGACGCGCAAGGGACATGTTCAGCATATATTCCATGAGCTCGGAAAGCTCCTTCAGGTCCTCATGCACGGCCAGAACCGGGCGAGAAGACATGAAGCGGACATAAAAACCACGGCTGTTGAACTGCTCGCGCAGCACAAAGCGGATCTCCGGCGACGTGGCGTCAAGAAGCACGGCCACTTCGGCCATGCGGCGGGCACGGTCGGCCATGAGGCCGCGCATGAAATAAAAATGACGGGATTCTCCCGCATAAATGGTGGTAAGCAGCAGAAGCGTAAAGAACCCGGCAGAAAAAATAAGAATAAGGCGCGCAAGAAGAGAATCGGGAGACAGGCGCGAAATCAGCCGTCTCAGGCCTGAAAGCAGACCTTTCTGTCCTTCGGGCTTCGTCTGATCTGCTGCGGAAGACATGGCTATTCCACCGTAATGGCGCTGGTGAACACGTAGCCGTCACCGCGCACCGTCTTGATGAGCTTGTTCTCGCGGCCCTTGTCGCCGTCGCCGGTATCGCGCAGTCTGGCACGCAGGCGGCACACCTGCACGTCGAGGCTGCGATCGAAGGGACTGCGGTCGGTTTCCTGCCCCTGCAGCTCGTCCTGAATGAAGTCGCGGCTGAGCACCTTCTGCGGGTGCTCGAGGAAAATGGTGAGCAGGCGGTATTCCGCGCCGCTCAGATTCACCACCATGCCGCCGGGCGCAATGAGATGACGGGCGGAAATATCCAGCGTCCAGCCGCTGAAGTGATAGGCCTTTTCCGGACGTCCGGCTTCGGCGGACGTATCGGTCGTTCTGCCCGAACGGCGCAGAACCGCACGGATTCTGGCCAGCAGTTCGCGCGGCTGAAAAGGCTTGACCACATAGTCGTCGGCGCCGAGTTCCAATCCCACCACGCGGTCGGCCGTATCGCCGAGCGCCGTCAGGAAGATCACGGGCACGGAAGCAAGGCTGTCCATGGAGCGAAGGCGGCGGCACAACGACAGGCCGTCCTCGCCGGGCATCATGATATCGAGCACGATAAGATCGGGCACCTCGTTCTCAATGGCCTCGAACATGGCCTTGCCGCCGTCGGCCACATGCACGATGAAGCCGTGCTGGCGGAGGTATTCAGCCATAAGATCGCGGATGTCCTGATCATCATCGACAACAAGCAGAGAAAGGGAAGGCATCTGTGTAGTATCGGTATCGGGCATGGTAAAGTCCTCCAGAACATTCTGGAAAGACTATAGCCGGGAGATGGTCAAATCGCACCTGTTTTCCTGTTACAATATGTTTCAGGAAACTTGCCTCTTCTTGCCTACATGAGGCGCAGCTTCCTTTCCACTTCATCAATGATGTACCGGGGCGTGGAGGCTCCCGCCGTCAGCCCCACGGTACGCACGCCGGAAAAGTCGGCGCTGCTGAGCTCGTCCGCCGTTTCCACCAGCACTGTGGGCACGCCGCGCATGCGGGCCAGTTCGGCCAGTCTCCGGGTGTTGCCGCTGGACTTGCCTCCGGCCACCACCATTGCCTGAACGCGGGCCGCCACTTCTCCGGCCTCTTCCTGGCGCTCCCTTGTGGCGTCGCAGATGGTGTCGAGCACAACGAGCGACGAGCCGAGGCGCGAGGCAAGGCGCCTGTGCATTTCGTCGAAGATGAGTCTGTCCTGCGTGGTCTGAGCGGCAAGCACCGTGGGCCGCTGTTCCAGCGGCGCTTTTTCGAGCAGCGTTTCAAGCTCTGCCAGCGAGGAAAAGATATGGCTTGCTCCCGCCGCATAGGAAATCAGCCCGCGCACTTCCGGATGCTCGGCTTCGCCGTAAAGCAGAAGTTCGCGACCCGAGGCCGTGGCTTCGGCAATGGCAAGCTGGGCGTTCTTCACTCTCGGACAGGTGGCGTCCTCCACTCTGGCACAGCGCGACCGAAGTTCCGCCTCCACGTTTCTGGGAATGCCGTGCGCCCGGATGAGGACGGACATGTCCTCTTCGGCCTCCTCCACGGAGTGAAGGCAGTGCACGCCCTTGCGCGCGTAATCTTCCAGAACCTGAGGATTGTGAATGATCTCGCCGAGCGTGGCCACCCGCTGTCCGGGACGCGAGGCCACGATGGTATCGAGCTTGTGCAGGGCGAGCGCCACGCCCATGCAGAAGCCGGCGTGACTGGCGCGTATGACATTCATGAGAGAAAACCTCCGTCAGGATTTCCGGAATTTCCCTGCAAGCCGCAGGAAGGGAGACATCACGAGATCAAAATAGTCGCGATGGAAGAAACGGGCGATCAGAAGCCACGAGCCGAGGAAAAGCAGACCTCCCACGGCAAGCACGACGAACTGCTGCAGCAGAGGATGCCAGCCGTCCATGAGATGGAAGCCGTCATGCATGACGGCAAGCATGATGCCGCAGCCCGGCATGGAGATGAGCGCGCTGCGCCACGCCGTGCCCCACAGCTCCGAAAACGCGCCGGCCGCCCAGCGCCGACAGGCCACGGCCATGAGCACCAGCGCATACAGGGCGATGCAGAACGTGGTCACAAGCGCCACGCCCTTCGCGCCCATGACGGGAATGAGCAGAAGATAGCCCGGCACGGCAAGAAGCGTGGCGAGCGTGCCCACCACGGCAGGCGTGAGCGTATCCTGCATGGCGTAGAAAGCGCGGCCCGTCACCTGCTGCAAAAGCCAGAACGGCACGGCAAGAAGCATGATCTGCAGAAGCGGTGCCGCGCCCATCGTATGGGCAACGGAAAAGCTTCCGCCCTCGAAAATAAAGCCCAGCACGGGCCCGGAAGCCGTTATCATCCACGCCGCCACGGGCACGGCCACGATCATGCTGTTCTTCATGGTGCGCCCGAGCGTGGCTCTGAATTCATCCATGTCGCCCCGGGCCGCCAGAGACGCCAGGAAGGGGAACGACGCCACGCCGGCGGCCTGCGCCACCACGCCCACGGGAACCATCATGATGCGGCGGGCATAGTTGAGCAGGCTCACCGCGCCGTCTCCGGCAAGGCTGCCGAAAATGCGGACGAACTGCTCATCAAGCACCACCACGGACTGCCCGATCATGAGCGGCAGGGCCATGAGCAGAAATTTCTTCATGAGGGGATGCACAAGACCCGGCATGAACTGCAGTCCGCCTTCCCGCACGGCCAGAAGCGGCAGCACGAAGGCGCCCACGGCCGCGCCGAAAAGCACGCCCCAGCAGAAGCCTTCCATGCCCTGAGCAAGGCCGAGCGCAGGCAACCCTACGCCGAAAAGAAGAATGAATCCGTTGTAGACGAGCGGCATAAGCGCCGGCACCGTGAACTGGCGGCGGATGTAGAGCACCGCGGAAAGACAGGCGCCGGGAAGGAAGAACACCTGCGCCGGGAGCACGATGCGCAAAAACTCCGAAAGCCTCGCGCACTGTTCAGGGCTGAAGCCGGGAGCCACCAGAGGCGCAAGCTCGGGCGCGGCCAGCCAGGCCAGGGCCGAAAGAAGACCTATGGAAAGCGTCGCCCAGGAAAACACCACACCGAAGAAGCGCCAGCCGTCGGCCTCGCTTTCCTCGAATCTCCGGGAAAGGAGCGGAATGAGCGTAATGGAAACGTAGCCGCCCGCCAGAAGGTAGTTGAGGAAATCCGGAACCACGAAGGCGGCGAAATAAATGTCCGATTCGCCCCCTGCGCCGAACTGCCAGGAAATGATCTTGTCTCTGAAAAGTCCCATGAAGCGGGAAATCAGAACGCTGAAGGCCATGATGAGAGCCGCGGCCCCCATCTTCTGTCGAGAAGTCAGAAACATACTCATACCGGCAGCCCCGAGAAACGGGAAACGGACAGGATCCTCACGCTCTCCGGAGGGATGACCACGTAATCCCGGCTGAGCGGACGCCAGGCATCCGTCAGTTTTGCATAGGGCAGGCAGAAAAGTCCGCCAGCCTCCAGGCTGCAGTCGAGAAAGTGCAGCCCCTCCATATCCATATAATGTCCCACCGTCCAATGATCCACATAGGGCTTTTCCGACGGGGGAGCCATGCGAAGAAAGCGGAACACCGACACCAGCGGCATGGGCGGCCTTGCGCTGGAACGAAGCGCCTCCCAGACCTGATCGCAGGAGGCGTCCCGTCCGAAAGGAACGCTCACGCGAAGATCGGGGAACTCATGCCTGCGCACGTCTTCCAGCATGAAGTCCACCAGCGATACGTAGTCCGTCTTATGCTCAAGAATGTTCCGAAACTCTTCAGGACGGGCCGCCTGCGCCATGAGCACGCGGTTGAAAATGCGTCTGGCCTCGTGCGGCGTCAGACTGAACAGAACCTGAAGGGCATTGAGCACCGCGTACACGGCACAGAAATTATCGATTTTTCCCTGATAGAACGGCTGCATGACGAACTCCCGTACGTGCCCGGTGAAGCAGGAGGACCCGTCGGCCCGCGCCAGGAGCCTTCCTTCTGTTTTTCCTTTCTTAAAGGGCATAACGTTACGTCAGTATCCCGTCAAGAAGCTGGACAGCCTACTGCTCCGTGTGTATAGTATCGGCGTTACAAGGCATATTACCATAGCTTGATATAAAGATATGCCTTTCCTGCCATTTTCCCAACGGCATCCAGCATCCGCACCATGTCACGGATGACCCGATAACTTCAAGGAGAGACCATGATCCCCTCTAAAGGCAAATATCTTTTCACTTCCGAATCCGTTACCGAAGGCCATCCCGACAAGGTCGCCGACCAGATTTCCGATGCCGTGCTCGATGCGCTGCTCCTTCAGGATCCCGATTCCCACGTCGCCTGCGAAACGCTGGTGACCACCGGCATGGCCATCGTGGCCGGTGAAATCACCACCAAGGGCTACGCCGATCTTCCCGCCATCGTGCGCCGCACCATCCGCGACATCGGCTACATCGGCTCGGACATGGGCTTCGACGCCCAGACCTGCGCGGTCATCTCCTCCATCGACAAGCAGTCCCCCGACATCGCTCAGGGCGTGATCCGGGAAAATCCCGAAGATCAGGGCGCCGGCGACCAGGGCATGATGTTCGGCTTTGCCTCCAATGAAACCGACACCCTCATGCCCGCCCCCATCTACTGGGCGCATCAGCTCTCGCTCCAGCTCTCCCGCGTGCGCAAGAACGGCATCGTCGATTTCTTCCGTCCCGACGGCAAGACGCAGGTGTCCTTCGAGTACGTCGACGGCAAGCCCGTGCGCATCAACAACGTGGTCGTTTCCACCCAGCACTCTCCCAAGGTGAGCCAGGACGACATCGTGGAAGCCGTGAAGAAGGAAGTCATCCGTCCCATTCTCGAACCTACCGGATACTTCGACGAAAAGGACTGCGAAATCTTCATCAACACCACGGGCCGCTTCGTCATCGGCGGTCCCATGGGCGACTGCGGTCTCACCGGCCGCAAGATCATTCAGGACACCTACGGCGGCATGGGCAACCACGGCGGCGGCGCCTTCTCCGGCAAGGACCCCTCCAAGGTCGACCGTTCCGGCGCCTACATGGCCCGCTATGTGGCCAAGAACCTCGTGGCTGCGGGCCTTGCCGAACGCTGCGAAGTGCAGATCGCCTACTGCATCGGTGTGGCCGAACCCGTTTCCGTTCTGGTGCACACCTTCGGCACCGGCAGACTGCCCGATGAACAGCTGACGAAGATCGTGCGCGAAGTGTTCGACCTGCGCCCCTACTTCATCTGCAAGCGCCTCGACCTGAAGCGTCCCATCTACAGCAAGACCTCCTGCTACGGTCACTTCGGTCGCGAACTGGCCGAATTCACGTGGGAAAAGCGTGACGCCGTGGCCGATCTGCTCACGGCCGCCAAGCTGTAGCAATCCTCAAAAGGAATAAAAAAAGGGAGAACGAAAGTTCTCCCTTTTTTATATTCTTCAGCAGAAGCTCAGGCGGCTTCTGTGATGCCTCACGTGCCGCAACGGCTTTCCAAACGCCTCCGCATCAACGCGATGCGAAAGCCCCAGTCCGAAAAAGTTTTTTCTACCCCTCTCTCGAAAAGGCATGCCGTGCGCAGGCCGTGCCGCCCTAAGCAGACCGGACTGCCGCCGCTTTCCGCCGCGATCAGATTTCCAGCTCCTTCAGACGCGCCTCGATTTCGTCGGCACGCTCAAGCAGGGCCAGCTGCTCTTCCTCGATCTGCGGTAGACGGGCGATTCCGGCATTGAAGGCGTCGGGATCACGACTGAACAGATCGGGATCGGCCAGGAGCTCTTCCAGCTTCTTCTGCTCCTCTTCCAGAGCATCGAGTTTTGCCGGCATCTCTTCCTGCTCCTTCAGAAGCGCTTCCTGCTCGCGCTGTTCCTTGTAGGAAAGCCGGCGCTTCTTCGGCGCATTCTCCTTCCACGACTCGCGGGAGGACGTGACTGGCTTCTTTTCCTCGGGCTTCTCGCGCTGGCGCAGCCAGTCGGTGTAGCCGCCCACATATTCGCGCACCTTTCCGTCCCCTTCCAGCGCTATGGTGCCGGTCACCAGCTCGTCGAGGAAAGCTCGGTCGTGGCTGACCACGATGACGGTTCCCTTGTAGGATGCAAGCATTTCCTCCAGAAGTTCCAGCGTTTCCGCATCAAGATCGTTGGTGGGTTCGTCGAGCACCAGCAGATTGGAAGGCCGGGTAAAGAGCTTTGCCAGAAGAAGCCTGTTGCGCTCACCGCCGGAAAGAAGGCCGACCGGCGTTCTCAGTCGGCTGGAATCAAAGAGAAAATCCTGAAGATAGCTCGCCACATGACGGGGTTCGCCGTTGATGGTCACCCGGTCGTTTCCTTCGGCCACGTTGTCCATCACGCTCTTCTGGTCATCCAGAGAATCGCGCAGCTGATCGAAATAGGCGATTTCAAGCCCCGTGCCGAGACGCACCGTTCCGGACGTAGGGGCAAGCTCGCCGAGCAGAACACGCAGGAAGGTGGTCTTGCCTGCGCCGTTGTTGCCGATAAGGCCTATCTTGTCGCCGCGCTGAATGATGAGATTCGCGCCCTCGAACACCTTGTAGCCGTCCGGCCAGGTGAAGGAGACATTCTTCATCTCCGCCACCAGCTTTCCCGACTTTTCCGCCTCCTGCACGTTGAGCGTGGCGGTTCCCATGCGTTCCCTGCGGGCAGCGCGCTCTTCGCGCATCTTCAGAAGTTCGCGGACGCGCCCCATGTTGCGGGTACGGCGGGCCTTGATGCCCTGACGTATCCAGACTTCCTCCTGCGCCAGCTTCTTGTCGAACACGGCATTCTGCATGTCCTCGGCGTGCAGGCGCTCTTCGCGGCGTTCCAGATAGGCATCGAAGCCGCAGGCATAGCTGTAGAGCTTTGCCCGGTCGAGCTCCACCATGCGCGAGGCCAGGCGACGCACGAAAGCGCGGTCGTGGCTGATGAAGACCAGCGTTCTGGCCTGCCGCGCCAGATATTCTTCCAGCCAGCTGATGGTGCTTATGTCCAGATGGTTCGTCGGTTCGTCGAGCAGAAGCACGTCCGAGGCGATGAGCGCACGGGCCAGCGCCACGCGGCGGCGCGTTCCGCCGGAAAGCGTGGAGAAATCCGCCTCCGGATCAAGAGCCAGACTGTTGATGACGCCGAGCACCTCGCCGTGCCGCTCCCAGACCTCGCCGTGCGCCATGACGCGATCCGCCTCTCCGGCAAGCTCGGGATCAAGCAGATCGCGCCTGTCGGAGGCGATGAGATGCGCCGCCGCCAGAAGATGCCCTTCCCGGCCCAGTGCGTCGGCCGTCACGCTGAACACCGAGCCTTTCCAGTGATCGGGCACGGCCTGCTGCACATAGCCTATGCGCAGCCCCGGCTCCTCGTGCCTTTCGCCGGAGTCGAGAGGAAGACGTCCGGCCAGCACCGAAAGAAGCGAAGACTTGCCCACGCCGTTGCGGCCCACGATGCAGAGTCTGTCGCCCTGCTCCACGAATATCTCGGTATGATCCAGAAGCTGCCTGTTGCCCAGCGTAAGGCAGGCATCCTGAAGGGAAAGAAGTGCCATAATGTCTCACCTGTGCCGGGAAAGAACCGCGGCAGGATATGCGTAACGTTTTTATGAATGCCTGATCGGGCAAAGCTGCAGCGCCGAAGAGGCGCCGCAGAATCCCGTCGGCTTTTTCGCCGGAAAGACGGCCGGAAAAATCCGGCGCGCCGCTAGTGCGCCTCGCCCCAGCTGTGCCCCACGCCCGCATCCGCCACCAGCGGCACGTGCAGCTCGACGCCCCATGCCCGGGTATCGGTCATGAGCGCGGAAAGACGGGCGGCCGCCCTCTCGGCGTTCTCTTCCGGCACCTCCACGATGAGTTCGTCGTGGATCTGCAGAAGCAGTCTTGCCTTCATGCGGCGAAGCTCGGCGTCCCGGTACACCGACAGCATGGCGAACTTGATGAGGTCCGCGGCGGAGCCCTGAATGAGCGTGTTCACCGCCTGCCGTTCGGCAAGAGCCCTGGCCTGTCCGCTCTCGGAAACGATGTTGGGCAGAGGACGGCGACGACCGGAAAGCGTGGTCACATAGCCGTTTCTGCGGGCTTCGACCTCCACGCCGTCGAAGAATTCCTTGATGCGGGCAAAACGCGTGAAGTAGCGCTCGATGAACATCTTGGCCTCCGACATGGGAATGCCCAGATCCTGTCCGAGCTTGGACGGCCCCATGCCGTAGATGAGTCCGAAGTTGATGGTCTTGGCCTTGCGCCGCTCGTCCGGGCCGATCTGCGAGGGATCGACGTCGTGCAGGAGCGCTGCCGTGCGGGTGTGGATGTCCTCCCCGTTCCGGAAGGCGGAAAGCAGGGTGGGATCCTGCGAATAGTGCGCAAGCACTCTGAGTTCCACCTGCGAATAGTCCGCGGAGATCAGCGTCATGCCGGGCCCTGCGGTGAAGCAGGTACGCATGCGCCTGCCGAGATCGCCCCGTACGGGAATGTTCTGAAGATTCGGATTGCTGGAGGAAAGCCGCCCTGTGGCCGTGGCCGTCTGATTGAAGGTGGTGTGAATGCGGCTGTCCGGCCCGGCGAGCCTGGGCAGCGGTTCCAGATAGGTGGAACGCATCTTTTCAAGCTTGCGGAACTCCAGAAGCGCATCCACCACGGGATGCTGTCCGGAAAGCTTTTCCAGCACCGCCTGCGACGTGGACGCCTGACCGCCCTTGGTGGATTTTGCCGCGGAAAGGCCCAGCTTACGGAAAAGAATTTCGCCGATCTGCTGGGCGGAGCGGATGTTGAATTCCTGCCCGGCTTCCCGGTAGATGCGCGCCGTAAGCTCGTTCAATTCCGCCTGCACCTCGTCGAGGAAGCTCTTGAGCGCCGCCTTGTCTATGGTGATGCCCGCATCCTCCATCGAAGCCAGCACGGGAATGAGCGGCATTTCCATGTCGTGCAGGAGTCGGAGCAGGCCGTAGCTCTGCAGCCTCTTTTCCAGATCTTCGTGCAGGGAAAGCGCGAGCGAGGCGGGCCGCTCCAGAGGAAGACCGCTCTTTTCCGCATGACGGGCGGACAGGCTGGGCCATCCGTAATCCCTGTCCTCGGGAGCCAGAAGATACGCGGCAAGCCCCAGATCGAAGCAGCGTTCCGGAGCCAGCGTTCCCCAGGCGGGATGTTCATGCAGAAGGCGCTTCATGTCCGGCGTGACCATGAGCCGGGAGGAAGAAGCCCAGGCCACCAGAGCGCGGCTGTCTCCGGTAAAAAGCCATTCCCTGACGCCCGAATCCTGCTGCACGGCCACGCACAGGCCGCGGCTCTGCGAGCGCTTCACCACGGGCGCAGGCGTCACGGCCACACGGCAGCCCTCGCAGGAAGGCAGGGCGGAAATATCTTCCACGGCATCCGGCACGGGCACGGCGGGAGCCTCGTCGAACAGCGAAAGCTGCTGCCCGGCACGCACGGCGCCGCTTCCGGCCGCGGCCGCTTCCTCGGCACCCTCGCCCCGGAAGGCCACGATGCCCTGACGCATGAGGCTGTCCAGTTCCCGCAGAAGCGCATTCATCTCGAACTCGCGCAGGAACGTGCGGGCATGCTGACGCTCAAGGGGCTCCACGGCCAGAGAAGAGAGTTCCTCGGTGCAGCAGTCGGTGTGAAGGCGCGTCAGTTCCCGGTACAGGAACATGGCCTCCTCATTGCCTTCAAGCTTCTTCCGGATGGAAGGAGGCACCTCGGCCATGCGGTCGCGCACGTCCTCAAGGCTGCGAAAGTCGCGGAACAGCTTTTCCGCCGTCTTCTCTCCTATGCCCTTGACGCCGGGCACGTTGTCGGACGTATCGCCGATAAGGGCCTGGACGTCCGGCCACTGCGAAGGCTCAAGCCCGGTATCATCGCGGAAGGATTCGAGCGTGACGAGCTTTTCCTCACGGGATGCGGGATCCCACATGACCACGCGAGGAGAAAGGCACTGCTTCAGATCCTTGTCCATGCCGATGATGACCACGGGTCGCTCTGCGCCGTAGCGCGCCGCAAGGCTGGCGATGCAGTCGTCGGCCTCGCAGCCCTCGGAAACCAGCACCCGCATGCCGAGCGCGCGGACAAGGTTCTGAAGCGGCTCTATCTGCATGAGCAGGCCTTCCGGCACAGGAGGACGATTGGCCTTGTAGGCGGGAAAGAGCTCATGTCGGAAATGCTTTCCGTGCCCGTCCATGATGAAGACGAAATGCTGCGGCTTCTCCTCACGGAGGAGCTTGAGCAGAACGCGCCCCACGATGTGCAGCGCGCCCGTGGGAAAGCCGTCGGATCGCGACATGCTGGAGTTGGCAAAAAATCCCCGGAACAGGAAGGCATTGCCGTCCATCACATAGAGGGGTTCTTCGGTAAAGCCGAGGCGCTGCTTCAATGACATGACTCTCTCCTGAAAAAATATCTCCAGCATCCTAGCCCGTTGCGTGCCCTCCCGCAAGAGTCCTCCGCAGCCGGTTTCTGCAAGGCTTCCGCAGCTGCAAGACAGGAGGCGAACCGCCCTCAAGGCTTGTCATCGGCGGGGAATTTTTATATCGTTGGCAATCCTTAAATACAGGGAGTCCCGGGCAGGTCGGCCTGCCCGTCCATTTTTCGGTTTTTCCACTTTCAGCCTACCTGTCGGGGGTATGTATGACTTTCTTTTCTCTGGTAATCGTCTTCGCGTGTGCGGCCTTCGCGCTGTACTACGCCTTCAAGACGGCCAAAAACATCCTCGCCGCCTCCACCGGCAATGAGGACATGCAGCGCATCGCCGGCGCCATTCAGGAAGGCGCTCAGGCCTACCTGAAGCGCCAGTACCGCACCATCGCCATCGTGGGCGTGGTGGTTGCCGTGCTGCTTCTGTTCACCATGTCCTTCCTCACCGCTCTGGGCTTCGTGCTCGGCGCCGTGCTCTCCGGCCTCGCCGGCTTCATCGGCATGAACGTGTCCGTGCGCGCCAACGTGCGCACCGCCGCCGCTGCCGAAAAGGGCATGGTTCCCGCGCTGAACATCTCCTTCCAGTCCGGCGCCATCACCGGCATGCTGGTGGTCGGCCTCGGCCTGCTCGGCGTGTCCGTGTACTACGCCCTGCTCGCCATCTTCGGCGTGGCCACCGAAGAAATCATGCAGGCCCTCGTGGCCCTGTCCTTCGGCGCCTCCCTCATCTCCATCTTCGCCCGTCTCGGCGGCGGCATCTTCACCAAGGGTGCCGACGTGGGCGCCGACCTCGTGGGCAAGGTGGAAGCCGGCATTCCTGAAGACGACCCCCGCAACCCCGCCGTCATCGCCGACAACGTGGGCGACAACGTGGGCGACTGCGCCGGCATGGCCGCCGACCTCTTTGAGACCTACGCCGTGACCGTAGTGGCCACCATGCTCCTGGCCTCCATCTTCTTCGACGGCGCCCTCCAGACCAAGATGATGATGTTCCCCCTGCTCATCAGCGGCGTGTGCATCATTGCTTCCGTGCTCGGCACCTTCTTCGTGAAGCTCGGTGAAGACGGCAAGATCATGCGCGCTCTGTACAAGGGCCTCATCGCCACGGCCGTCATCTCCGCCGTACTCATCGCCCTCGTGACCATGTTCGTCTTCTGGGAAGAAGACAACATGACCATCCAGAACATCAGCTTCAACGGCTTCAGCCTGCTGCTGTGCTGCCTCACCGGCCTCATCGTCACCGGTCTCATCGTGCTGGTCACCGAGTACTACACCTCCACCGCCTACCGCCCCGTGCGCAGCATCTCCAAGGCGTCCACCACCGGTCACGGCACCAACGTGATCCAGGGTCTCGCCGTCTCCATGGAAGCCTGCGCCGCTCCCGTGATCATCATCTGCGCTGGCATTCTCTTCGCCTACACCCAGGCCGGTCTGTTCGGCATCTCCCTGGCCGCCACCACCATGCTGGCCCTTGCCGGCATGATCGTCGCCCTTGACGCCTACGGCCCCGTGACCGACAACGCCGGCGGCATCGCCGAAATGTCCGGTCTGCCTGAAGACATCCGCGAAACCACCGACGCCCTCGACGCCGTGGGCAACACCACCAAGGCCGTCACCAAGGGTTACGCCATCGGTTCCGCCGCTCTGGCCGCTCTCGTGCTCTTCGCTTCCTACACCGAAGACCTGAGCCGCTACTTCCCCAACCTTGACGTCACCTTCGCCCTGCAGGATCCCTACGTGCTGGTCGGCCTCTTCATCGGCGGCCTGCTCCCCTACCTGTTCGGCGCCATGGGCATGAAGGCCGTGGGTCGCGCCGGCGCCGCCGTGGTCGTGGAAGTGCGTCGTCAGTTCCACAACATCCCCGGCATCATGGAAGGCACCGGCAAGCCTGACTACAGCGCCTGCGTGGACATGCTCACCAAGTCCGCCATCAAGGAAATGATCCTGCCCTCCCTGCTGCCCGTTCTCGCCCCCGTTGTCGTGTACTACGTCATCAAGGCCTGCGGCGGTCAGGCTGCCGCCTTCGCCTCTCTCGGCGCCATGCTCATGGGCACCATCGTCACCGGTCTGTTCGTGGCCATCTCCATGACCTCCGGCGGCGGCGCCTGGGACAACGCCAAGAAGTACATCGAAGAAGGCAACTTCGGCGGCAAGGGCTCCGAAGCCCACAAGGCTGCCGTGACCGGCGACACCGTCGGCGACCCCTACAAGGATACCGCCGGCCCCGCCGTCAACCCCATGATCAAGATCATCAACATCGTTGCACTGCTTCTCCTTCAGGCTCTTGCCTAAGAAGGCATGAGGGCGGCCAGGCCGCCCTCCGACGAGAATATCTGCAGAAAGCCGCGGCCTGCCCGCGGCTTTCTGCTTTGTCCACGCCTTCCGAGGCCGACGCCGTCAATGTTTCCGCAGCTCCGGGCCTTTTCCCGGCTCCGCCTCCGAACCAGCCGTAGGAGACACCTCCCTTACAGCTCTTCCCACGCCTTTTTTCAGGATTTTTCATGAAAGCCGTCGTTTCCAGCGTGTCGGGCAACACACGCATGTATCTCTTTCTTTTTCTGCTTACCCTGGGCAGCACGATCGGCCTTCAGGGCTCTTCCCTGCTCTATACCAACTACGCCGTCGAAGTGGGCGGATTTACCGCCGCAGACAACGGCCTTGTCGTTGCCCTGCGCGAAGTTCCCGGCTTTCTCTGTTTCCTTGTCGTGCCCCTCATGCTTCTCATGAAGGAACACCGCCTCTGCGTGCTCTCCGTCATCATCTGCGGCGTGGGTACGGCCGTCATCGGCCTGTTCACATCCTTCACAGGCATCGCCGCCGCGGTATTCGTCATGTCGACAGGCTACCACTTCTTTGAAACCATCAATCAGTCCCTCATGATCCAGTACTACGACCTGTCGAGCACGCCCATCGTCATGGGCAGAATGAGAGGACTCGCCGCCGGCGGCAGTCTGGCCGTTTCGCTTCTGGTCTTCTTCGGCGCCGGACATCTTTCCTATGAAACCATGTTCGCCCTCATGGGACTGACGGTCGTCGCCCTCGGCACCGCCTGCCTGTTCTTTGATCCTTCCAGTCCGAAGGTCGCGCCTCAGAAAAAGGGCATGGTCTTCTCTTCCCGCTACTGGCTCTTCTACGCCCTCACCCTGCTCATGGGCGGTCGCAGACAGATCTTCACCGTGTTCTCCATCTTCCTGCTTGTGGAGAAGTTCGGCTTTTCCGTGCGCACCGTGGCCGTGCTCTATCTCGTGAACTACGCGGTCAACTGGTTCTTCAATCCGCTCATAGGCCGCATCATCAACCGCATAGGCGAACGCAGACTCCTCACCATAGAGTATACCTCGGCCTTCTTCATCTTTCTCGGCTATGCCTGGACGGACAGCGCGTATCTTGCAGGCTTCATGTATGTTCTCGACAGCCTGACCTTCAACTTCGCCATTGCCGTGCGCACCTTCTTCCAGAAGATTGCCGATCCCTCCGACATCGCGCCCAGCATGGGCCTTTCCCAGACCATCAACCACATTGCCGCCGTTCTCATTCCTCCGCTCGGCGGCTGGCTGTGGATAACCTTCGGCTATCAGCTGCCCTTCTACTGCGGCATGGGCCTCACGGTTCTTTCCCTGCTGCTCATCCAGTTCATGGACAGGGAAATCGCGAAGGCGGGAAAACGCTCATGATCACCCGGCATACCGCTCAGGACAACGCCTCCCTTTCCCGGAGCGGGCGCCTTCGCGCCTGCTGGCAGACGGAACCGCTGCTGCTCATGGAAGGCGCGCTCAGCGAAAGACTGAAGCATGAATTTCACATTACCGTGGACGGACCGGCGGACATGGCCGGACTTGTCCGCGACCCTGCGGCAAGAACGGCCCTCGGCATTTTATGGCGGCAGTATCTGACCGTGGCCGAAACATACGGTCTGCCCCTTCTCGCCACCACGCCCACTCGACGCTGCGACCGGGAGCGGGCCATGAAGGCAGGACTCGCAGACGGGGACGGAAAAAGCTCCATCCTTGCCGAAAACATGGACATGCTCCGAGAAATACGCAGCGAAGCCAACAGCCGGGGCGTTGCCATGTTTGCGGGCGGCCTCATGGGCTGCCGGGGCGACGCCTATACCGGGGAAGGCTGTCTTTCCGCCGAAGAGGCCCTGCAGCTTCACCGCTGGCAGGCGGGACTTCTTGCCGAAGCCGGCGCGGATTTTCTCTACGCGGCCCTCATGCCCACGCTGTCCGAATCTCTCGGCATGGCGCAGGCCATGGCGGAAACGGGACTGCCCTTTTTCCTGAGCTTCACCATCCGCGCGGACGGCTGCCTTGTGGACGGCACGAGTCTGCACGACGCCATCGCCGCCATCGACGACAGCCTATCTTCCCGCCCGCTCTGCTACATGACGAACTGCGTGCATCCGGACGTGGTCGAAAAGGCTCTCTCCCGCCCCATGAACCGCACGGAAACGGTAAAAAAACGCTTTCTCGGCATTCAGGCCAACGCCGCCAACCTGTCATTCCAGGAACTGGAGCGCTCCACGGTCACACGGCAGTCTTCCCCACAGGAGCTTGCCGGGGCCATGCTCCGTCTGCGCAGGCTTTTCGGTCTGCGGCTTTTCGGCGGCTGCTGCGGCACGACGGAAAAGCACATGGCGGCCATAGCCTGCGCGCTGCAGGGCGGCACAGGCATAAACGCTTGAGGCGCAGGTCCTGCTGGTGTAGGCTGAAAAAAGCTGTTTCAACAGGGAGAAAACATGAGCGAACTGGTACGATTCGGAGTATCGCTGGAGAAGGACCTGCTTACCGCCTTTGACAGTCACAGCGAGCGCAAGGGCTTCGCCAACCGGTCCGAAGCGCTGAGGCACTGCATTCGGCGCGAGCTTTCGGAAGAAATCGTTTCCGATCCCGACGCGCCCGTCGCCGGGGTGCTGACGCTGGTCTACGATCATCACGACAACGATCTGCCCGGCCGCCTCACCTCTCTGCAGCATGAAGCGCACGACATGGTGCTCGCCACCATGCACGTGCATCTCGATGAACACCACTGTCTGGAAACCATGGCGTTGCGCGGTCCGGCCGCTGCCGTGAACGAACTGGCCGACAGGCTCCGCTCCTCCCGCGGGGTACTGCAGAGCTCCTGTTCGCTTACGGCCATAGAAGCCGCTCCCGAGCGCCACATCTTCCACGATCATCAACATAAGGATCACGCATGACTACCTCTTCGGCTACCGAAGGCTCTTCTTCCCTCATGGACGTCCAGAACAGTCCCTCCAGCGTGGCGCTCGACATCGACCGCGTCGGCGTCAAGAACGTGAATCTGCCCCTGGTGGTGAAGGACCGGGACATGGGACGCCAGCATACCGTGGCCAGCGTCGACATGGGCGTCGATCTGCCCGCGGCCTTCAAGGGCACCCACATGAGCCGTTTCGTGGAAGCGCTGGAGAACTGGCGCGAAGCCAGTGCCGAGGAACTGGACTACGCCTCCATGAAGCGACTGCTTTCCGACGTGCTGACCCGTCTTCATGCGCACCGCGCCTATGCGAAGTTCACCTTTCCCTATTTCCGCACGCACAAGGCTCCCGTTTCCGGGCAGGCTGCGCCGGTACGATATCTCTGCCGCCTGACCGGCGAACTGGAACAGGGGCAGGAAGGCCCACGCTTTCTGCTGGAACTGGAAGTTCCCGTGACGACGGTATGCCCCTGCTCCAAGGCCATCAGCCGGGCAGGCGCGCACGGTCAGCGGGCCATGGTGCGCATGGGACTGCGCATGAGCCGCTTTGAATGGCTGGAAGGCTTCATCGACATCGCCGAAGAATCCGGCTCCGCCCCCATCTACACGCTGCTGAAACGCCCGGATGAGAAGTTCGTCACCGAGCAGGCCTACGACAATGCGCTGTTCGTGGAAGACGTGGTGCGCAATGTGGCCACGCGCCTGGAAAACCACACGCACGTGACGTGGTTCCGCGTGGAAGTGGAGAGCGAGGAATCCATTCACGGACACAACGCCTTCGCCAGCATAGAACGCACGCCCGCCAGAGGCTGAGCGCGGCATTTTCCGCATAAGTCCCCCGTCCGTATGACATAAAAATACGGACGGGCATTTTTTTATTTTATTTTTTTTAAAAACGGACTATGCTCCCATAAAACAGCTTTTCTTCAACATTTTCACACCGAGACTACTCATGAGAACCTGTCACGCAAAGAAGTCAGCCGGCGGCGGTCTGATCCCGCCATGGAGTCTTGCGTCTCTCTAGTCTCGTGTTCTTATCCCGGCTCCGGCCGGGCTTCTCCGGCGTTCTGCCGATTCTCCCTTTTTCTTTCGAGTTTTCACCGTGAGCGATTACCAGATCTTCATATATGTAGCTATCGGCCTCTATCTGCTTCTCATGCTCTACATCGGCATTCTCTGTGCCAAACGCAACAACAACGCCCACGAATACTATCTGGGCGGCCGGAAAATGGGTCCCATCGTCACCGCCATGAGCGCAGAAGCCTCGGACATGTCTTCCTGGCTGCTCATGGGCCTGCCGGGCCTTGCCCTGTTCACCGGCATAGCCGAACCCGGCTGGACCGCCATAGGCCTCGCCCTCGGCACCTACCTGAACTGGCTCATCGTGGCCAGACGCCTGCGCGTGTACAGCGAAAAGATTCACGCCATCACCATTCCCGACTTCTTCGCGCGCCGCTTCCATGACACGAGCAGCCTGCTCGTCGGCATTTCGGCGCTCATCATCGTCATTTTCTTCATTCCCTACACCGCGGCCGGCTTCGCCTCCTGCGGCAAGCTCTTCTCCACCCTCTGCGGACTCGACTACGTCACGGGCATGCTCATCGGCACCGTGGTCATCGCCGGCTACACCATTCTCGGCGGTTTTCTGGCCGCATCCATGACCGACCTTGTGCAGTCCATCATCATGACGCTGGCGCTGTTCATCATCGTGGCCTTCGGCATCCACATGGCCGGCGGCTGGGACGCCGTCAAGGCGGCAGCCAGCCTTGAAGGCTACATCAGCCTCTCGCACGCCACCAACGTGGTCAGCAGGGAGGTGTCGGAATACGGCACGCTCACCATCTTCTCCACGCTGGCCTGGGGCCTCGGCTACTTCGGCATGCCCCACATTCTGCTCCGCTTCATGGCCATCCGCGACGAAAATGAAATCGCCATCTCCCGCCGCATCGGCTCCACCTGGGTGGTCATCGCCATGAGCTGCGCCATCTTCATCGGCATCATCGGCTACGCCATGATCCAGGCCGGCGTGCTCGATCCCTATGCTACCGGATCCGATGCCGAAACCATCATCATCAAGATCAGCAGCCTGCTCAGCACCTTCGGCGTCATTCCCGCCTTCATGGCCGGTCTCGTGCTCGCCGGCATTCTGGCCAGCACCATGTCCACCGCCTCCGGTCAGCTTCTGGCCGCGGCCTCCAGCGTGTCGGAAAACCTGTTCAAGGGCGTGTTCCACATTCAGATGACCGACCGGTCCACCATGCTGGCCGCCCGCGGAACCGTGCTGCTCATCTCCATCGTGGGCACCGTCATCGCCTGCGATCCCGAAAGCTCCATCTTCCAGATCGTTTCCTTCGCCTGGGCGGGCTTCGGCGCCTCCTTCGGCCCGGTCATGCTCTTCGCCCTGTTCTGGCGCCGCTGCAACCGCTGGGGCGCTCTTGCCGGTATGGCGGCCGGCGGCATCATGGTGTTCGTGTGGAAGTACCTCGTGAAGCCCATGGGCGGACTGTGGAGCATCTATGAACTCCTGCCCGCCTTCCTCGTGGCCTGCGCCGCCATCATCATCGTGAGCCTCATGACCGCAAAGCCCGACGACGAAATGCTGAAGGACTTCGACGCCGTGAACAGCGCGAAGTAACGCAGACATCACCGCAACGCAGAACGAAAGGCCGCCGGAATACTCCGACGGCCTTTTCTGTCTCCTGATCTTTTGTTCAGCCAGACACCCGCTCTGATACGAATCACCGGAGACCGGGAGGTTCCCCTGCCGGCTCTCCTTCTCCCAAAGCTCCACCGGCGAGCTGCCGCAACGGTTTCCCGGCGCACGAATATCGGGGCTCCGCTCGTCCGTCAGGCTCTTTTCCTGCATCTGCCTTCATATAAGGACGCAGGGCATCCGAATCCACGTGCCTCACCACGCCGTTCCTGCCGCCTGCCGACCTGCAACACTCTTTTTCCCAAAAAGAAAGCCGACCCCGGGGGAGGGGTCGGCCGTCTGAGAAGAAGGCGGGAGAAACGCCGGATCCCGCCTGTTGCCGGAGCTGGCATCATGCCTTCGGCAGCCCGCTCCGATCGGGCGGGACAGCGTCCCGCCCGCCTTTATATCATTACGCCGTCGCGAACTTTTCGCGCTGCAGTCTGAGAGCTTCCGCCTGTTCTTCCCAGCTGGCGAAACCGGCCTGCTGGAGAGCGTCGAACACCGTGGCGTCCCAGTCCCAGGCCGCGTAGGTCACGGGCTTGTGGAACGTACGGCGGAACTCGGCCAGCTTATGGCGGGCATCATGCTCAAAGGGCGTGCTGAAGCAGGCGGAGAGTTCCTTGTGCAGACGGCCCACTTCCTCGTCGTACCAGGCACGGATCTCGGCCGGTTCCGTGAGCGCGGCGGCTTCGGCATAGCCGTGCTTTTCAAGCAGGGCATGCAGCTTGGCCACGTGCTGACGGTGCAGCCAGCCGCCGAGGCCGGAGCTGGGAATGTGCTCGGCTTCCACAGCGGCGAAGTCGGCCTTGGTGCGCATATAGGTATCGGGCACCACGGAGGCGGAAACGATGCCCGCAATGGCCACCATGCCGCGCAGAATCTCGCTGTTGGCCACGCCCTGACCGCAGAAGCCCACCTTCTTGCAGAACTTCTGACCGGTGAAGATGGTGGTCAGGATGGCCCAGATGACGGCCGGATCCTCTTCGTCATAGATGTGCGTGAGTTCCGCATTGTCGCGGTCGGTGGCCAGCACCATCTGCGTCATATCGTTGGAGCCGATGGAGAATCCGTCGAACTCGCTGATGAACTGACGGGCCAGAATGGCGTTGGAAGGCAGTTCGGACATGAGCAGGATCTTGAGGCCTTCCTCACCGCTGCGCAGGCCGTGCACGTCGGCAAGGTAGGAACGCATGGAGCGGGCCTGTTCCAGCGTACGCACGAAGGGCAGCATGAGCATGAGGTTCTTGCCGCCGTACAGGGTACGGGCACGCTTGAAGGCTTCGATTTCCCAGTCGTGAATGTCGCGGGAAACGCCGCGGTAACCGAGCATGGGGTTGTCTTCGGTATGTTCGAACAGGCAGCCGCCGAGCAGGTTGCGGTATTCGTTGCTCTTGAAGTCCGTGGTACGGTACACGATGTCCTTGCCGTAGAAGGCCATGGCGAACAGGGCAAGGTTGCGGCCGAGAGTACGGATGTAGTGATCGCGGCCGCTGGTATGACCGTTGGTCACGATAAGCTGTTCAATCTTTTCAGGAATGCTGCGGATTTCCTCGATTTCCTTGCCGAGGCGGGTACGGGCGGCCACGCTGCGGCGGATGGCACCGATATGGAACAGCACTTCCTGCACGAGAGGCTTCTTGGAAGCCGCGGACATGGCGGCCTTCACTTCTTCCTCGGTCACGGTGGAGCCGGGTTCGTCGGCGCCCATGACGATGCGGATGTGGGTGCGCAGATCGTCGGAAGTCTGGAGCGTTTCCTCATTCATTTCAGCGCGCTGCATGTATTCGGCCATGAGGGCTTCAGCACGGGACACGCTGGAGGTATTGGCGTAGAGAGACGCCATATCCATGAGCTGCACCACATAGGGCTTCAGCTGCACGTCGGCGAAGGGAGAACGCACCTGGCCCACGGCGATCTGTTCGGACACGCGGCGGCTGACCTGCTCTTCGAGTTCCGCGAGGCGGCGTTCCACGAAGCCTTCCAGGGTGCCGTTGTCGTAGGCTTCCAGAGCGGCGGGATGAGCACCGATGTTGCCCAGCATGAATTCCGCACGGAGCAGGCCCACTTCAAAGTCCGGCACGTTGCGCAGACGGGAGAGGAACAGGGCCTGATTCACGTCGGCCAGCACGATGCCCACATGGGTACGGGTTTCGGGCAGCTTGGAGATGTCCAGCTCGCCGCCCACTTCGCACAGGGGAAGCAGACCGCGATACACCAGACCGCGCGTGCCGTCCACGGTCACGGGCATGCCGTCCATGGCACGCATGGCCAGAGGATTCTGCACGCCGATGACGGCGGCAATGCCGAGTTCGCGGGAGCTGATGGCCGCATGGCTGGTGTCGCCGCCCACGTTGGCGATGATGGCGGAAGCCACGCGCATGCCGGGCACCATGTCGGGATCGGTACGTTCAGCGGCAAGGATGTCGCCGGGATGGATGCGGTTCAGTTCCAGAGCGGAGCGCAGGAAGCGCACCGTGCCCTGTCCGGCGCCGCGGGATGCGCCGTTACCGGAAAGAAGCACTTCGCCCTTGGCCGCCGCTTCGGGAAGTACTTCCTTGCGGCGCATGAAAATGGTGTGGGGATGTTCGTCGAGTTCGGCATTCCAGCGGGTTTCAGGACGGGCCTGAACGAACCAGAGGCGCTGCTTGTCGTCGATGCAGAACTCGGTATCCATGATGATGCCGCCGTACGCCTTGCTGATGGCGCGCACGCCCTGAGCGACTTCGATGGGCTGGTTTTCGCCGAGAGCCCACTGATTCACTTCGTTTTCCGGCACGGACTCGATGTGCGTGCCGTCATCGCCTTCGTTGTAGACCATGCGCACGGTCTTGCGGCCCATGAAGCGCAGAACCACGTCGGTGCCGTCGTCGCGCTGGAAGACATAGAACTTGTCGGGGGTCACCATGCCGCCCACGATGGATTCGCCGAGGCCGTAGCTCGAGTCGATGCTGACGAGGTCGTTGCGGCTCGTGCCGCGGCAACCGGTGGCCGTATCGGCGGAGAAGGCCGTACCGGCCACCACGGGACGGATCATGCGCATGATGCAAACGGACAGAGCCGTATTTTCAATGGCCCATTCCTTACGCGCGGCTTCGGCGATGGAAGGATCGCCTTCCTTTTCGGCATGCGCCACGGCATCGAGAATGGCTTCGCGGCGATAGGTCATGGAGCGAAGGTTGTAGGCGGAAGCGCAGTCCCAGAGGTAGGCTTCGGCCACGGCGTCTTCGCCCGTGATGTTCAGGAAGGTATCCTGAAGACCGGCAAACGCCTTCTTGCGGGAGTCTTCACCGGCAGCGGAAGAACGCACGGCAACGGGGAATTCACCTTCTCCGGCTTCGTCGCACATGTCGCGGTAGGCGCGGCGCACGGCCTCGTCCACTTCGGCGGGCAGGGAGATGGAAAGAATGGCGGCCTGCACCAGCATGGAACGGCGGCGGAGCTGGTCGATGTTTTCCTGCGATTCCGCAAAGCCGTGCACCACCTGATTGATGAAGTCACGCAGGCAGGTGCTGGCGCTCTTGCCCGCGCCGCGCTCACGGATTTCGGCGGCGGCACGGCGCACGAAGCTGCCGAAGAAGCTGTGGTCGGAAGCCACGGCGGGAGAGGTCCAGTCGACCTCGGCCATGGCGGTGTCCACAACGTCATACACAAGGGAAGCGTTCACGCGGCTTTCATCGAGAACCACATGAAAGGCCGTGGCGGGAATGGCGCGGAACTGCGGCGTGCGGATGCCCTCCACGCGGCTGATGAGCGCGGTATTGTAGTTCTTGCCGCCCACCAGCATTTCCGCAGATTCGCCCATGCGGACGATGTCCGCGCCGGTCATAATAAAACGGGAACCAGATTCGTTCATGGTATCGCTCATAAAGGCCTCTCGGTCATGTTTCGGGGAAAAGCACCCCGCATTGCATTCGGATATTGCCGCAGACTCGTTTTACGCTTCCAGATGGGAAGCCACGAGGCGGATCAGACGGCCGAGCTGATGCGTAAAGCCGGACTCGTTGTCATACCAGACCACGACCTTGAGCATGGTCTTGTTCATAACGGTGGTGAAGGATGCATCAACGGTGCCGCCGTGGGTGTCGCCCACATAGTCGATGGACACCAGCGGCTCGTCGCAATAGCCGAGCGCTTCATAAAGCCAGGTTTCAGAAGCGTACTTGAGAGCGGCGTTGACTTCCTGCGCGGTGACTTCCGTCTTAAGTTCGCAGGTGAAGTCCACCAGAGAAACGTCGGGAGTGGGAACACGAAGAGCGCCGCCGTTGAGCAGGCCCTTGAGTTCGGGAATGACCAGACCCACGGCCGCAGCGGCGCCCGTGGTGGTGGGAATGATGGACAGACCGGCGGCACGACCACGGCGCAGATCCTTCTGCGTACCGTCCAGCAGACGCTGGCTCATGGTATAGGAATGAATGGTGGTCATGAGGCCGTGGAGAATGCCGAATTCGTTGTGCAGCACCTTGACGGCGGGAGCGAGGCAGTTGGTGGTGCAGGAGGCGGCGGAAATAACGTGATGCTTTTCAGGATCGTAGATGTCCTGGTTCACGCCCATGACGATGGTGGCATCGGCATCATTGCAGGGAGCGGAAATAATGACCTTCTTGGCGCCGCAGTTCATGTGAAGCGCCAGAAGTTCACGCTTTTTGAGAGTGCCGGACGTATCCACGACGATGTCCACGCCGTAGTCGCCCCACTTCCATTCGCCCTTGTCGCAGCGGGTGATGGCGATTTCGCGGCCGTCGAGCTTCAGACCGTTTTCCGTGGATTCCACTTTGCCGGGGAAGCGGCCGTGCACGGAATCGTACTTGAGCAGATACGCCATTTCCTCGTTGCTGGCGCGGTGACCGTTGATGACGACCACTTCACACTGAGGGAAAAGGTGCATAACACGAAGCAGATATCTGCCGATGCGCCCAAAACCGTTGATACCTATCCTGATCATGAGGGAATCCTTTTTTTGACGGCCATGAGGCGATCTTCAGCCTCCCTGACTTTCAGAGAAACCGTGCGCGGCGGCCTTGATGGGAGACAACGTACAGGAAACCCGTGTCCGCAGAACGGCAGAATCATGGCAGTTGCGTGACAGTTTCCGTCAGAAATGCCGCATACGACACTCGGACCGGCTTAGGCTGAGATGCGGAAACGCACGCCGCCCTGCCGCATCGATGTTCTGCAACGGCAAGGCAAAAAGCTCCGCACTTCAGCGGAGCGACTGTTCTTTTACAGAGAAATATCGGGCGATTAAAACAAAACCGACCCGGGACGGAAAGGATGATCCCGGGTCGATTCCATCCGGCATCCTGCGGGTGTGGAGCCGGCGACGCCGCATGCTTCGTTGCCACAGGAAGCATTCGGCCCATTCTGTTCTCTGAGGTTTGGCTGTTCCCTCATGAGAGCTCACATTATTGAACATCAGTGACCAACAGAGGTCAGTTATGTGTCAATTGTGTGACAGTCTTCTCTTTTTTATAAAAATATGTCATTATTCCCCAAGTAGAAGGCCCGGTATTTTTATTTGACGTGTGACACTGAGGAAATCATGAGCGAAAGCCTCATTCTCGTCGTAGACGACGAACAGGATATACGCGACCTGCTGGTCTTCAATCTCAAACGCGAAGGATACGCCACTCTGGAAGCCGCCGACGGCATGACGGCGCTTGAGCTGGCCAGAAACAACAGACCGGCCCTCATTCTTCTCGACGTCATGCTGCCCCGGATGGACGGACTTGCCGTATGCCGGGAGCTGGGCAAGGACAGAGCCACGGAAAACATCCCCGTCATCATGCTTACCGCCCGCGGGGACGATGTGGACCGTATCGTCGGCTTTGAACTCGGCGCCGACGACTACGTGGTCAAGCCTTTCAACACCCGCGAACTTCTGCTCCGCATCAAGGCCATGCTCCGTCGTCGTGCCGTACAGAAGGACGACGATCCCATACTGCGCTGCCACGGCGTCTGTCTCGATCCTCAGGCCCACAAAGTGACCGTGAACGACAAGCCCGTGGAACTCACGGCCATACAGTTCTGCCTTCTGCAGGACCTCATGCAGAATCCCGGCTGCGTACGCTCCCGCGAAGAGCTCCTCAGCTCCGTCTGGGACTATCAGTTCGACGGCTACGACCGCACGGTGGACACCCATATCAAGCGCCTGCGCGCCCGCCTCGGTGAAGCCGCCGACATCATCGAAACCGTGCGCGGCATAGGCTATCGCTGCAAGGGATAAGATATGAAAGCGCCTTCCATCATTCCAAACAGGGAATCCTGCTTCACCGATCTGACGGCCCCCCAGCCCGAAGAGCCGGTCAAGGCTCCCTTTCCGGCCAATCCCATTCCGCTCGACAGCATTCTCGACAGCCTGGACGAGGGGGTGCTCATTCTCAACAAGCAGGGCGTGGTGCTCAAGGCCAATCCCTCCTTCTGCCGGCTTTTCACCTCCAATGCCGTGGGCATGCCCGCTTCCTCGGTCGTCCCCGGTTCCACCTTCCGTGAAATGCTCGACGCCTTTCTCCACGACTTTCTTCCCGAAAGGCATTCCTCTCCGGCGTTCCGCATCACGCTGGACAAGGATCTCGTGCTCAGCGTCCGCATTACGCCCCTCAAGGATCAGGATCCGCTCTTTGCCAATGAATCGGCCCCTCATGCCGTAGTGGTGTTCCACAATATCAGCGATCTTGTCCGCATGAACAGACGGCGCAGAGAATTCATGGGGGAAATAGCCCACGAACTGCGCACGCCGCTCACCACCATCATAGGCTTTGCCGAAACCATTCTCGATCTGCCGCCCCATCATACCGAAGACCGGCAGAAGTTCACCGGAACCATTCTGCGCAATGCCAGACACATGGCCCTTCTTGTGGAGGACATGCTGCGGCTTTCCAAGCTGGAGAGCGGAACCGTTCCCCTGCAGCTGACCTGCGTCCGGGCCGCCTTCGTTCTCGAAGACGCCCTCGATGCCTGCACGCCGCATCTGGAAGCCAAGGAGCTTACGGCCGACATCCATATGGACAGGGCCATGAACATCCGGGCCGATGCCCACTACATCACGCAGGTCTTCCGCAACCTTCTGGAAAACGCCTGCCGCTATGCCCCCCCCGGCAGCGTCATCACCATCACCGGCGAACCTTCGCCCTTTGAGGCCTCGGCCGTGTTCACCGTGTCGGATCAGGGACCGGGCATTCCCGAGTCCGACTGCGAACGCATTTTTGAGCGCTTCTACAGAGTGGAAAAGGAACGGGTCTCCCCGTCCTCCACAGGACTCGGACTTGCCATCTGCAAGCATATCGTGGAGCGGCACGGCGGCATGATCCGGGCGGAAAAGGGACCGGGCGGCATGTTCCTCTTCACCGTACCTCTGGCTCAGTAGAAAAGCCCGCTTCTCCGTGCGGGAAATAGCCTCTTTCGGTGTTGACATCCCCCCTGAAAACCCATAAAAGAAATGTCCGAAGCGCCAGCTTAGCTCAGTTGGTAGAGCAACTGATTCGTAATCAGTAGGTCTGGAGTTCAAGTCTCCAAGCTGGCTCCAGTGAAATCAAGCCCTTACGGTAACAACCGTGAGGGCTTTTTTTCGTATCCTCTCATCTCCGGGGGACCACCGGGGAACAACATGAAAAGCAACAGGACACAAAAAGGACGCCCGGTTCTTCCAAGCGTCCTTCTGCTCCGTCATAATGTTCCCATCACTGGATAATCCCGCAGACGTTGCGGTTACCCGAAAACAAGTCTGAGCCTCTCATCAATCCACCTGCTTTTGTGGTGAGCGGTATTAACTTTTCAAGGCGGACTTTTTGTGGAGACAGAGGGAGCTTCAGCTCCTCAGCACCCCAGTTTGACAGTCCGTCCAGTGTCAGTATCTCATACCCTCAGGATGCTTTTCCGTGACCATGGAAGCCGTTCCCTGGTATTATATATATTTATAAATTCGTCTGGCTAAATCACTATTACACGCATAGAAATTCTCCCATAGCGCATGACGCGCGCATGGCGATACCTGCTCATGCCGCCGGACTTCAGACGCAAAAAAACCTTCTTTCTGAATCAGAAATCATCCGTATCATCGAGAAGGTGTTTTTGCCGCGGCGGGCATACACTCTGCCAACGAACACCGCACTGCTGACGGCAGTCTGTTCGTCGACCAGTGTCCGTTTCCCGGCCCGAGCCTGCGGCTCGGACCGGGAGCGAACATCAGTGCATCATGGAAGGAAGCCACAGAGAAAGAATGGGGAAAGCCATAAGGATGGCCACATGCAGAAAGTCTGCAACGATGAACGGAGCCACGCCTCTGAACACCGAGGCCATGGGGACATTGGCCACGCCCTTGATCACAAAAAGATTCAGCCCGACGGGGGGAGAAATAAGTCCGATTTCCGTCACACGAACAACAAGGATGCCGAACCAGATGGGATCGATGCCGTACTGCTGAATCAGCGGGAAAAATATCGGCATGGTCAGAAGCACGATGGCCATGGAATCCATGAAGCAGCCCAGCAGAATCATAACGAGAAGCACACCGACGACCACAAGCATGGGGCTGTCCACCATGCCCGAAATGATGGTGGAAAGTTCCATGGGAATACGGCTGACGGTAAGGAAATAGCCGAAGACCATGGCGCCCAGAACGACGAGATAACACATGCCCGACGTTGCTATGGAGGACTTCAGACACTCGGTGACAAAAGCGCAACGCTGCCCCTTTTTCTTGAGAAGTCCCAGTACCAGAGCGCCGAATGCACCGACGCCCGCCGCCTCATTGGGAGAAAAGGCTCCGATATACAGGCCGCCGATGACCAGCACGAAAAGCAGGATAATGGGCCACACCTTGCCGAGAGCCGTCACTTTTTCCTTCATGGTGCAGGCCTCACCCGCAGGCCCGTCCTGAGGACGCAGGCGTACCCATACTCGTATGACCAGACCGTACAGCAATATCTGAATGAGTCCGGGAATGACGCCCGCCATAAACATCTTGCTGATGGATTCCCCGGTGATGATGCCGTAGAGGATCATGATGGTGCTCGGCGGAATGAGAATACCGAGCGTACCGCCCGCGGCGATGCATCCCGTAGCCAGCGCATTGGAATATTTGAACTTGCGCATTTCGGGAAGAGCTACGACACCCATGGTCACTGCACAGGCGACGCTGGAACCGGAAATAGCGGCAAAGCCGCCGCAGGCCGCGATGGTAGCCAGCGCAAGTCCGCCCTTGAGCCGCCCGATCCAGGTATTGACCGCCGCAAAAAGCTCGTCGCTGATACCCGACTTGAAGGCAAAATTGCCCATGAGCACAAAAAGAATGACCACGGCATAGGTGGGATTCACGAAAGTTTCATAGGGTACGCCCCGCAGAATGCCGAGTGCCGGCTCCAGGCCGGCTATGGCGGCGAACCCGGCGCTTCCCACGGCAAGCATGGCCATGCCGATGGGGACGCGGAGAAAAATGATGACAATAAGGGCGACAATACCGAGACAACCGGCCAAGACAGGACTCATATCATTCCCCATCCTTTATCATATGTCGAAACGAAATCGGAATGAGAAGCAGAAATGAAATAAGAAAAACACAGGCGACGGGCCACATGGGAATTCCGAGCATCGGACTTGTCACACCCATCTCCTTCACTTCCAGAATCTGATACCAGGACTGCCAGGTCAGAAGCACGGCAAAGACAAGAACGATGATATTGGACAGAATGCGGGAAAAAGCCTGCCCCGCTGCCGGAAGCCGGTCGTAAATGATGTCCACACTGACGTGCTCATTTTTAAAAGCGCAGTACAGACACGCCACGGGCGCTATGATGCCCATGCCTATTTCGGAAAGCTCATAGGAGGCGGCAATGGGCGAGTCGAAGAAGAAACGGAGAGATACATCCAGTGCCGTCAGCAGAACCTGCATGAGCAACACCGCTCCACCGAAAGCCGTCAGCACCGCCACCAGACAGTCTATGGCCTTTCTTATCATACATGCTCCGAAGGCCGTCGCTTCAGAAAAGCGACGGCCGGTTGAAATTACTTCAGCATCATTTCAAGAATGGCGGGAGCGTTCTTCTTGCCCTTCTTTTCCATATCCTTCAGCCATTCATCCCAGAGGGGACGCCCCGTCCTTTCGGACCAGCGCAGCCGCTCCTCATCGGAAAGAACGATGAGTTCCTTCATATGAGGCAGACACTTGTCCTTGAGCTGCAGGGTGTCGTAGGAGAAGTGCTCGGCCATGAACATGCTCCCGGCAAGACCGGAATGCTTGTCGATGGCGGCCTTTGCCGCATCGGGCAGGCGTTCGTAGGAGGACTTGTTCATGGCAATGCAAAACACGGGTGCGCCGATGGGAATATTGGCCGTCGCGTATCCAGCCACATCATAGAAGCGGAAGCCTTCCTGCACTTCCCAGTCACCGAGAAGACCGTCGATGATACCCTTCTGCAGGCTGGTGTAGACATCAGGCATGGCCATGACCACGGGAATGCCGCCCAGAGCCTTGACCCACGGCACATAGGGAACAGTGCAGCGTATCTTCATGCCCTTGATGTCTTCCAGCGTACGCACGGGCTTCTTCGAAATCAGAAGATTGGCGCTTTTCTCCAGCATCCACAGAGCGATGATTCTGTTGGCGGCAAAGGGCTTACGCACGGAATCAAAACTGTCGTAGACCTTCCACAGAAGCGGCGTGCCGTCCATGGCTCCACGGTATCCCGTGAGATCAAGGCCCGTGATCTCCAGCTCAGGATTCATGCCGGCATACATGCCCATGGTGATCCAGCCCATATCCGCGATGCCGTTGCGTATGGCATTCCACACCTGCGGCCCCTTGGCCAGAGTCTGATTGGCGTAGAGATCTATTTTCAGCGTTCCCTGAGAGTCCTCTTCGATCTGCTTTATCCACGGCTTGATGGCGTTTTCCGTGGTAAAGGCGTTTTCTGCGTTCTGCGTGGCGAACTTCAGCGTAACGGGTTCCGCCGACGCAACGCCGGCCCACAGCAGAGACACCATCAGCGACAAGGCGGCCTTCTTCACAAATCGCATAACAACCTCCCGTTGTTCAAAAGTTACAGACTCTTCGGCTGATCAGGATAGTCAAAGTCATCCATGTAATACCGGTACGGTCTTACCGGATACCCCTCGGAACCGATGGGAACGGGCACATACGAAAGCTGCATACCGCCATCTCCCCGGCGGACGCGTATCCATTCCGGATTTCCTCCTCGAAGGGGGTAATCCTCCCGGAAGTGCCCGCAACGCGATTCCTTGCGGGCCAGCGAGGCGCGCAGGTACATTTCGGCCACAAGAGTCATACCCCGTGCTTCCATGAGTTTCATCAAATAATGCGGGTCCTGCGCCGCCATCTCGGGGACATATTCGTCCCGGATCTTTTCGAGCGTATGAAGAGCCCTGTTGAGACCATGTCCCGTCTTGAGTACGGAAACATCCTCGGGCACCATCAGTTCCTGAATGGAGCGCACCACGTCCTTGGGCAGGATACCGGACTTGCCGAGCTTCGACGTCACCGGCCTGATTTCCTCCAGCGCATCCTCGACAGAAAAATCTCCGTACTTCGTATCCATGGCCTCGCGGGCGGCCGCCTCACCGGCGAAGCAGCCCGTGGTACTCGTCATGCAGGTATCCCAGCCGCCCATGTACACGCCCGTGTGCAGGCTGCTCGCGCGGCCGGCCGCGTACAGGCCGGGAACACCAGTATTGCCGTCGAGGCTCGTCTTCATGCCGCCGAACACATAATGGAACTGCGGCATCCATTCCGTCTTCTGATGGAAGAAGTCTATGCCGAGAGCCTTCAACTTGTCGGAGTTGAGGAGCATCCAGCCACCGGTAGGAGTCATGACTCTCACGCCCTCGTCCGTCATGGTACTCGTATCGAAGCAGGTAGGGCCGTTTCCGGCGCGGGTTTCCAGTACCATGCCACGAATATTGTAATGCGGGTCGGCCTTGGCCCCCCGAAGTGGCGAATACTTCTTCATGAAGTCCTCGCCCTTGCTGTTCACAAAACGCGCACCGTGCGGCAGCATACCGGTCTGACCTTCCCAGGCGAAGGCCACGGGACAGGTCCAGTTCTGGAGAAATTCCATGTTCTGGAATTGAGCCCCGGCCTCGTAACCCAGCAGAGCGCCTTCCCCGCAGGAAGTATTGCTAAGATAGGACATCTTGAAGCCGCCGGTATTGGTGCACAACACCACCGCACCGGCCTTGATCACGCAGGGCAGCCCGCTGCGGGTATGGAAGCCTGCCGCGCCCACCACGCGACCGTCGCGCTTGATGAGCTTTACAAGCTGAATATTGGACATGCGGCGCACGCCGCGGGCGCTGAGCTGATCGTACAGCGTATTGCAGGTATGCGGTCCGCCCTTGCCGTAGGGGTGATAAAGGTAATAGCGCATGTATTTGAGACCGCGCTGCACCACGAAACGAAGTTTTCCGTTTTCATCCCTTGCAAAGATATGCCCCCAGCGTTCCAGATCGCAGAAGCGGTCGTAGGAATGCTCCAGAATTTTGCGGACAAGAGGCTGATCGCACAGACCGTCGTAGTAATACACCATTTCGTCCAGCAGATCTTCCACATGAAATTCCGGCTGCATGACGATCATGTCGCCGCCGCTCATCATGCCGAGTCCCCGCCAGTCGCGTGCAGCCTTGTCGACGATGAGCACATCCCTGGCCGTCGCCGCAGCCGTAAGGGCCGCCCAGGAGCCGGAAAAACCGCCGCCGACGACCAGAACATCCGTCTTGTAGACAATGGGAGAAGACATATTAAAACCCTCCGAAATTGCGTTCCAGCGTAAACGGCAGCCTTTCCTTGAAAGGATGGACGTCTATGGCATGGGAAGGACAGCGAAGTTCGCAGAAGAAGCACGTCATGCAGTCGTCGCGGTACCGGATCTCGGCCTTGGCTCCGCAGGTCAGACAGCGCAGGGATTCATGAAGCGCATCCACATCGTCGAAGCCGAGGCGCTTTTCTTCAAAGCCTTCCGTTTCCACTTCCCTGCGTTCCACGCGGGGAGAGAGCATGACGCCTTCACCGGGCAGATGTTCGGCCACGGGACGCTTTTCTCCGCGGTCGCTGTGCAGGTGGCCGCCGGTCATAAGGCGGTCGATGGAAATGGCCGCCTCCCTGCCGCCGGTAATGGCGCTGATCACCGTGGACGGGCCGGTCACCGCATCGCCTGCAGCGAAGATCTTCCAGAACGATGTGCCGAAGGTTTCGGGGTCGGCCTTGATGCGCCCGCGTTCCATATCCACAACACCCTTGAAGGGATCAAGGTCGCTGCTCTGACCGATGGCGAAAATGACGGTGGAAGCTTCGCAAATCTGCTTCTGCGCATCGTCGAACACGGGGGCGAAACGATGTTCCTCATCGAATACCGAGAGACAGCGACGCAAGACGATGCGTTCGGTCCTGTCTTTCCCCTCTACGGCCACGGGCCCCCAGCCGTGATGCATGATCACGCCTGCATGAAGAGCGTCGTCGACGTCGTGCTTGAAGGCCGGCATCTGCTGCTCACTTTCAAGGCAGAACAGTTCCACCTTCTCCGCTCCGAGCTTGCGTGCGGTAATGGCCGCATCCATGGCTACGGCGCCGCCGCCGATCACGACTACCGTACCGGAAAGACGGTTCTGACGATTCCTGCGGACATCGGAAAGAAACTCCACGCCGAACAGCACGCCGGGAAGATCTTCCCCGGGCACTCCCGCTTTCCTGCTCTTCGTGGCGCCCGGCGCAAGGAACACGGCCTTGTAGCCGAGATCATACAGATCCTGCACCGTTACATCGCATCCTTCGCCTACACGACAGCCGCACTGAAATTCCACGCCCAGCGCACGGAGCTGCCCGATCTGCGCATCGAGCACCTCTTCCGGCAGTCTGTAGGCAGGAATACCGTACCGAAGCATTCCGCCCGGCTGGGGCATGGTCTCAAACACCCGTACCGGATAGCCGGCCCGTGCCAGATACCAGGCACAGGAAAGCCCCGCAGGACCGGAACCTACCACCGCAATGCGGTGCACATGGAGGACAGCCGGAGCCTCGGGAACATCATGCAGCGTACGGTCGCCCAGGTACTGTTCAATCGCGTTGATGTTCACCGCTCCGTCGACTCTGCTTCGACTGCATTCCCCTTCGCACAAATGAGGACATACTCGTCCGGTAACGGCCGGAAAAGGATTGTACTTCTTCAACCGTTCCGCCGCCTCATCGATTTTTCCCATCTGGAGCAGCGCGTTGTAGCCACGAATATCGGTTCCCGCAGGACACTTGGCCATGCAGGGAGACAGAACCGGCTGATCGGTATCCAGGCGAAACACGTCAAGCCCGCAGGTTTTGAAGCACGTGCCACATCCCGTACATTTTTCAATGTCAAGAGAATTTATCATCATTCCTCCCGGTCGTTGCGAGTGGGCCGCCTTCCTCTTCAGGAGCTTCAGCCCTTATGCCTGTTATAAGCCGGAAGAAAAAAATCCTTCGTAGCATTTGCTACAGCTTGTTATTTTCTCTGGCACAACACTCTCGACGGAAAGTCCCTTTTTTCTCCTTTTTTCCCATCGATCTTATGAAAGCGCAGTGGACAGGCACAGAAAAAAGGCATCTGAATATGTATATACAACATATTGAATTTATTATTTTATTTTTACATCAAAAAAGAACGACGCTGTTGCCATGCATGGCCTGCCTGACATATAAAGAAAAAAGCCGTTATGTTGCCGCTGATATTTTTTTCATTGCGGCACCGATGAAAACCGACTTCATGCAGAAGGTGCAGGAAAAAGAATGCCGCTTTCGGGCAGTATCTCGGCGGCAAACTTTTGCGCCTCCGTGCAACATAAGGTATACCCATGGAAATAGACGCTTCATCCATATACACGGGACGTATTCTGCGGCAGGATTCCCCCTTCAATGCCATTCTTGATCAGGGAAAACGATATGTATTCCCCAAAGGGGACATTCTTTACGTAAACAAACATTTCGACGATATATTCTTTTACATAAACCGCGGCAGCGTTTCCATGTTTCACGACATGCCGTGTGGTAAAAGCATTCAAATCATTAAATTTTTTGAAGGCAACACCTTTGCCACGTCCGTATCCGTCGTGGCCGACAAAACCAGTTTCCGCACGCTCGATCTGCACTACCTCTTCACCACGGAAACGGAAGTATGGACGTTTCCGAAATCCTTTCTCGTCGATGAAGAGATGATACGCCGCTATCCGCAGGTCATCGCCTATGTACTGCGTCAGCAGTGCATCAAAACACTCATCATGCACAGCAACTTCACTATGCGCAACCAGGACAGTGCGGAAAAAATGCTCTGTACCTTCATTATGAACATCTATCTGGCCAAGGGCGATCAGAAAGAACTCTGCCCCGACATTTCCCAGACCGCTCTTGCCGATGCGCTGGGCATTCACCGCACCACGCTGAACCGGGCTCTGCGCAAGCTCAGAGAACAGGGCATTCTCGGAGAATTTTCCCGCAACAAGCTGGAAGTATTCGACATCAAAAAGCTCATGGAGCTTGCACAGCGCTGAGCGACGTCTTCATCTTCTTCCCTGTACTCTTCAGTTTTGTCCGAATCTCCGCGTCCTCTGTTCTTCTGCAGCGAATCGATTAAAATCTTTCCCGGGAAACTCCCCATCCCAAGCAGACAAAGAGGCAATGAAGCCTCACGGGCATAGCCGGCGGCTCATCGTATGGGCCTGCAAGCTTCTCTCACCTGCGCCCCATGGCAGACTCAGATTCTGTTACCGGCGGCCCATAAACGGATTCCAGCGTACGGAGTACCCAGCTGCGCTCCGGTCTTATTCTCTTTCAGCTGATTTATGATAACCCCGACTATCTTTGCCTTATTCTTCTGCTAATTATCCTATGATCTTTTCTTGCTGGAGAAAACCTGCCCGCGATATTTCAGAACAAATACTATATGATATTTGTCGTTCCGTTTCGTATGCGTTAAATTCTCGCCCTCCTTCCTGGCTGGAAGAACTTTTAACCAAAAAGCAGGAGCATGAAACCATGCTCCTGCTCTGCCGGACAGAAAGGAAAACTTAGAAGGCGGGCTTCTGCCAGAGCTTGAGTATTCTCAGCGCCAGCACGCAGGCCACGGCAATGCCGAGCTCAATGAGCGCGACATGCCAGGCGGCAAGTCCCGTTCCGGGATAGCCTGCCACCATTCCCATGACGAACGTACAGGTCACCGAAAGCAGAAGCTGCTGAGCGCCGGACTCAAACGCGGCGGACGTCTGGAATTCCTGGTCCACGATGCGCAGAAGCGCAAGACCGGAAGGAATCGTTCCCGTACCGGAACCAAAGATGACGAGCAGGCGTTCAAGGCCATACTCACTGAGACGGCGTCCGAAGTACACGCTGATGAACAGCGTAAAGAGGGTGCCGATGATGCACACCACCGCAAGCTGCGCAAAATACTTGATGACAATGGAAATGGCGATGGAGCACAGCGTGCCGGTGATGAGGAAGTCGACGAAAATGCCGGTAAAGTGGCGCTGGATGTTGTTGTCCAGAACAACGGAAGCCTTGAAGAAATCCAGAACCTTGCGCACGCCCATGGCGGTAAACATACCCCACACGAAGAACAGACCGAAGATCATGTCCCCGATGACGGTTCCGGCAAAGATTTTGGTCAGAATAAGGCAGAGGCCGTAGTTGAGGGCATAGGTAACGGCAATAAGCGCAAGATGAAGGCTGAAGGTATCAAGGTTGCCGCTGAACACGGTATCGCTGCCGCAGCTTTCTCTTTCGCCGAGGGGCTTGATACCCACATAGTAGTGTTCGTTTCTGTCTTCAGCCTGATAGGTGGCAGCGCCCTTTTTGAGGCCCCACCTTGCAAGAGGAACACCCACGAAGGAAGCCACAAGAAAACCGATGGCGGAGAAGGTAAGAGCAATGCCCAGTGCATCGGGAATATTGAAGTTGTTCTGCCATACGCCGCCCAGAGCAAGCGCCTGACCGGGCCCCTGCGTAAAGCCGTGAGCAAGAAGCAGACCGTATCCGGCCGCGCTTTCGTTCCCCATGATCAGGTCGACGAGCTCCCACGCACCGAAACCGACGGCGCCCTGTCCGCACAGAAGCAGCGTGGTCAGGATGAACATCCACAGAGAGCCTCTCAGCACCACCTTGGACGAATTCTTTTCCCCGTCCACACCGGTGAGCCCCAGAGAAATGAAGGAGAGGTTGAAGAACTGGAAGGTGATCATGGTGAACATTTCCGGCGTCAGCCCGATATCGAAGCAGTTGATGAGCACAAAGCCCAGCAGGCCGCCGATAATGCTCGCAGGCACGAGGAATTTCTGGAAGAAAGGAATATATCGCCGCAGAACGACGCCGGCGAGCAGCATGGCGGCCACGAAGCTGAAGGGGAGGAATACAAGGAAGGAATCCTGCATGGTATACTCCTGAATTAGCGGGTGGTTTTTCGAAGGACCTGACCGGAGCGAACGTTCTGTCTCTTTCCATCGTGAACGGCGGCAACACCGTTGACGAAGACATACTTCACATTGTCCGGATGCTGTTTGGGGCGGGAAATATCAAAGACGGTATCGGATCTTTCGGCATTGAAGACGACGATGTCGGCATAATAGCCGGGACGAAGAAGGCCACGATTCTTCAGGCCTATCTGACCGGCGGGAAGAGACGTAAGGCGACGAATGCCCTCCTCCAGCGAAAGCATGTGACGCTTCTGCACGAAATCCATGAGGAATTCATGCGTCCACAGGAAGGAATTCGGACCGACGCAGCTGCTGGCAAGCGGTCCGTCCACGGCGGACGCAATGGAGTCCGATATGACGGAGCAGAAGGGATCCTGCAGGCTTTCTTCGATGTCCTCTAGGAAGAAGGAGTCGCCGGTGACGACGATGCATCCCAGATTTTCGCCTTCCTCGCAGAAGAGCCGGCACAGCCCTTCCCATCCGTTGGCGCATCCGTATTCCTCTCCGATCTGACTCAGTGTCTTGCCCAGGTGCCGCTGCGTCTTCTGGGCGGCAAACAGCCGTATCCGTTCCCAGTGATCGTCCACGGCGAGCTGCCATATGGGTGCTTCGTTGTTCTTCAGGCGACGACGGCCTTCCGGCGTTTCGAGCAGCTCAAGAAGCTCCTGAGTGCTTATCCTGAACGCCCATGCGGGAAGCAGCGCCATGCCCGAGGTGAAGTTCCAGCGGGTAGGCATGACGTCAAGACCGGCTTCAAGACCGTCTTCACGCAGCCACTGCAGCATCTGAAGCGTTCTTTTAATGGTGCCCGGATAACGGCCGTACTTGGGATTGATATGCGAGATCTGAAGGCGGGAACCCGTGGTGCGGGCAATATCGCACACTTCGGAAAAGGCAGAGAGAGCATACCGGTCACGGTTGCGCACATGCGTGGCATGCATGCCGTCAAAGGCAGGAAGACGGCGGCAAAGGGTTTCCAGTTCCCATGTTGTTGCCCCTTTGCCGGGATGATATTCAAGTCCTGTGGAAAGACCGAACGCGCCCTGTTCCAGGCAGGCGGTCAGCACGTCGGCCATATGATGCACTTCTTCGGCGGATGCCGGAGCTGTGGGATCGCTGTCCTTCATGGCCAGAAGTCGAAGCGCCCCGTGCCCCACCAGAGAAGCGATATTCGTTGACGGACGGACGCTCTCCATGGCTGAGAGATATTCGTCAAAGCTGTTCCATTCCGACTGAATGCGAACAGGGGCCAGCCCCTGCACATCCATGCGGGTTCTGTCGTCGCAGGGGGCGAGACTGTAGCCGCACACGCCGGTAAGTTCCGTCGTAACACCTTGCCGTATTTGGCTTTCTGCTCGATTATCTATGAATACCGACTGGTCCGTGTGACTGTGAACATCGACAAACCCGGGCGAGACCACAAGTCCCCGCGCATCTATGCGCTCTTTACACTCACAGCCGTCAAGATTGCCTATGACCTGTATGGTATCTCCTGTTATGCCGATATCGGATCGACTGGCCGGAGAGCCGGAACCGTCAATAAGCGTACCGCCGGAGATGATGATATCCAGCATGGGCTGTTACCTCCGAATGGTTTCCTGCTTTGCAGGGTCAAAATTTCCACCAGCGTTCGCGCGAAGTAAAGGTGTCGTTTCCGGTGTGATCAGAATCGTCTTCTCATCTGCAGGCAGACGAAAAAGCGCTTTTAAGACGAAGAGATCGACCGATTCGACAGCTTTGTCTTAAGCAATAAAAAGATTTTTTTTTCACGTCAATATATTTTATGAAATATTTAATAAAATATTAACGAAAATAAAAATCATGAATTTATAACAAGTTACAAAAAAAATCTCAACAACGACCGTCTGCGATGGGTTACCCTTGTCTGATGCGGAAGCAGGGAAACGAGACCGCGCAGCTCTGTCTCTTCCCTGCGTTTCAATGCTCACGAGGCAAAGAAAGATCCCTGAATCAGGGCGGCCACACGAGATTTCGCAGGCGGTCGCCCGAACAATTAAGAGCGTACAACGCCTGTCGCTCTGTTCCGTAAAGAGCTCCGCGTCGATGGAAAAGTCCGAACGGCTCCGTCGTCACACAGAGTGCTTCCGGATAGTCGTTTTATGCTTGTGGTGGACGGGCAGCAATATTTCGGGCTGTTCGCAGAACGGCCCCATGACGTTAAACAAAGCGCCCCTGCCGACACGTCGGCAGGGGCGCCAGATACCATGCGGCGGACACAAACTTTTTCAAGTCGTGTCCGCCGCATATACAGAAAATTCTTGAAGTGACAACCCTAACGAAGAGTCATCCGCAATTTTTCATGACCTCGCTGAAAAAACACCGAACCCACCGTTCAGCGCTTCAGGTTCGCCCGGAAGAAGGCTTCCATGTCATCAAAGGGAATAATGTCGACTCTGTCGTACAGATCCGTATGACTTGCCCCGGGAATGATCATAAGCTTCTTGTTCTCACCCTTAAGTTTTTTAAAGGCATCTTCACTGAAGTAGCGGGAATGCGCCTTTTCTCCATGAATGAGCAATACCGCGTTCCGGATTTCCCCGGCATAGCTCAAGAGCGGCATATTCATGAAGGAAAGAGGCGACGTGGCGTTCCAGGCTCCGTTGGAATTGATGGAGCGGGCATGAAAACCGCGCTTCGTCTTGTAGTAGTCGAAATAATCCTTCACAAACTGCGGCTCGTCGCCCTTGAGCGCTTCGGGAAGGCCGTTCGAAGACGGCGCTATCGTGCCGGACTTTGCATCCCTCGTGCGCTGAGCATTGAGCTGACGGCGCAGCTCATAACGCGCGTTCTCATCCATGGAATCAAAATAGCCGTTGGCGTTCACCCGGCTCATATCGTACATGGTGGATGCCACGGCGGCCTTGATGCGCGTATCCATGGCGGCAGCATTGAGTCCCATGCCTCCGAAGCCGCAGATTCCAATGATGCCGATGCGTTCCTCGTCCACATTGTCCAGCGTGGTAAGAAAATCCACCGCGGCGCTGAAGTCTTCCGTATTGATGTCGGGAGAGGCCACGTTGCGGGGTTCTCCTCCGCTTTCCCCCGTGTAGGAGGGATCGAAAGCCAGCGTTACAAAGCCGCGCTCGGCCATCGTCTGGGCATACAGACCCGACGCCTGCTCCTTCACCGCGCCGAAAGGACCGCTCACGGCTATGGCCGCCATACCTTTTTCCGCCTGCAACGGAACATACAGATCGCCCGCAAGGGTGATGCCGTAGCGGTTTCTGAACGTCACTTTTCTATGCGTGACCTTATCGCTCGGGGGAAACGTTTTGTCCCATTCTTCCGTCAGATTCATGATAGTGCCCTCTTCTGTCTTCATGTCGTCGCGGGTATCGCCGTATGCCGTTGCGGTTCCGGCCAGAAGCAGCATGCCTAAAAAAAGACCTGTCATTCGCGTCATAGTTCCGCCCCCCTGGGTTCTGAGTCCATGCACAATGGCTTTTCTTTTTTGTAAGAGAGCGGATGAATTATGACAAATACTTATATCTTATCTTTTAGTATAGAAAAAAGGCATAGATTAAAACGCCGCAACAACCTTCCTACAAAACGGTATCAAGCTTGGCGCCGTTCATGATGTTGATGACGGCGTTCTCGACATTGGCCGTGCCACCGTTCATGGATACGCCGCCGCACACAGGGGCAAAGAACTCCCCGTCGGGATGATCGGTCATGTAGGTGAGCGTGCCGCCGCTGATGGTGATGGAGGCATTCTCCACATTGGAGACGGAACCTTTGCCGATAGCCGTGCCGCCGGCATTGAGTTCATCTTCGAGTCTGCCGGAAGAAAGGGTCAGAGAGGTATTCTCCACGCTGACATTTTCCCCGTTTTCCGCGAGAGAGCCGCCGAAGTAAAGCTGATGCACATTCTCTCCGCCGGTGACATCCTTGGCAGCCCCATCAGCCCACGTGGTGATCTTCTTCAGCTCGTCAATATACTCCTGATCCACAGCCGATGCCGCAGATGCCGACCCCATGACCAGCATGGACGCTGCAGCAAGAGAACCAAACACATTGATGAGCGTGCACTTCTTCAGCACGGCCCGATACCGATTGATGAGATTACCCATCGCACCCTTGGTAAGCATTCTACAAACCTCCAATATGCAGTAATGCTGATATATCAATGACTTTACATAAAAAATAATGCAGTTTTTCTTTCTATGAATACGCACGAACCCACCGAATGTCAGTCAAAGGAAAAGAAAAAATGCATTTTATAAAAAGTATATTATCATATACTTTTTCCGTTAAGGCCCCCGCTACTTGTGAGCTATGGAAGCAAACCCTTTTCTCCAAGTAGCCACAGGGGCCGTCATCCTGCGGGAACGCCGGAAAAGACACTTGACACAGCAGGCTCTGGCCGACCATGCCGGACTTCAGCGCGTCTACATTGTCGGCATAGAGGGAGGCAAAAGATCCGTCAGCCTCGCCATCATTTTTGCCGTTGCCCAGGCCTTCGGCATGAACGCCGATCAGCTGGTCAGAAAAATTCAGGAAGAACTGGAGAAGATATCCGAGTAAAGACTGAAACTTTCATGTCATCATGCTCGGAGTAGCCCTGACACGTCATGGCTCCCGGTTCAAGGAGGCCCTTCGCCGATGAGTCTGACTCTCTCTGCGGGGCGTCTTCTTTTACGCCCTTAAAGCAGTGCTTCGGTCGGACAAATCCGTTTCCGCCATATTCTTCTCTTCCCCTGAAAGGTTTCCTCATGCGGGGAACCCCATCCTATCCATCCGGAACTTTTTGACATTCTTTACAAAACTTCATGGAAACGTCATCAGCGCGTCACGTTCACGTCAAACGGAACGCCTATGTTTTCTCCGTCCTTCAGAAAGGAACCGCCCCGCGGAAAATCCCTTCTGAACCTGTTTAACGTTTATGGAGGAAACTATGATTCCCGCTTCCCGCTGGCTGAGATTCGCCGTAGCGGCCGTGATGTGCACCTTTGCCCCGATATCGGCGTCCGCCGCCGATTCCCGCCCGGATCTCGTGGTTGCCGTGGCTGAAATTCCCGAAGGGCTCGAACCTTCCAAGGAACTTTCCAACATGGGAACCCGCATCACCTACAACATCTTCGACACGCTCATCCGCCGCGACTTTCTGGCGGACGGCTCCGGCACGGCATCCAAGCTCGTTCCCGGACTGGCGGAAAGCTGGAAGCGCATCGACAACAACGGCATCGAACTGCATCTGCGCAAGGGCGTGAAGTTCCACAACGGCGACGAGCTCACCTCCGCCGACGTGGTGTTCACCTTCGAACGCATGCTCAAGCCCGACTATCCCGCGCCGGAAGGCAAGGCCTACTTCTCCATCTTCGATCACCTTGAAGCGGTCGATCCCTACACCGTCCGCATCTACACCAAGTACAACGACGCGCTGCTGGAACACCGCCTGTCCTCCTGGGCCAGCTGGATCGTCAACAAGCGTGCCTATGAAGAACTGGGCTTCGACGAATTCGGCCGCCACCCCGTCGGCACCGGCCCCTACAAGCTGAAGAGCCTGCGCTCCGGTGAAAGCATCGTTCTCGACGCCAACGACGACTACTACGGCGGCAAACCTACGGCCCGCAGCGTCACCTTCCGCATGGTGCCGGAAGTGGCCGCCCGCATCAGCGGTCTGGTCAGCGGCGAATTCGACATCATCGCCAACCTTCCGCCGGACCAGCTGTCCACGCTGGAATCCTATCCGGACATCGACGTGCGCAGCGTCGTGCTTTCCAACACGCACATGCTGGTGTTCAACGTCAACGCCGGTCCCCTCAAGGACAAGAGAATCCGTCAGGCCCTTTCCCTTGCCGTGGACCGCAAGGCCCTGAACGACGCGCTCTGGGGCGGCAAGGCCGTGGTGCCCAACGGTCATCAGTTCCCCGAGTTCGGCGACATGTACGATCCTTCCCGTCCCGGCCAGGTCTTTGATCCTGAAAAGGCCAGAAAGCTCGTGAAGGAAGCCGGTTACAAAGGCGAACCCATCACCCTGCACACCCAGGCCAACTACTATGTGAACGCGCTCGCCGCCGCCCAGATCATGCAGGAAATGTGGAAGGCCGTAGGCCTGAACGTTCAGCTGCAGGTCATCGAAAACTGGAAGGCCGTCAAGAACGAAGACCTCATGATCCGCAACTGGTCCAACTCCAACCGCTACCCTGATCCGCTCGGCTCTCTGGCCGTGCTCTGGGGCGGAAACGGCGCTCCTCAGACCTCGTGGAAGACCTGGACCGGCCCTGCCGTTGAAAAGTTCAACGCGCTCATCGCCAGTCTCGAGCAGACTTCCGAACCTGCCGCCCGCAAGAAGATCTTCGGCCAGATGCTCGACCTGTGGGAAGATGAAACCCCCGGCATGACTCTGTACCAGCCGCTTGAAAGCTACGGCGTGAAGAAGTCCGTGCACTGGCAGCCCTACAGCTTCTACTACATGGATCTTCGCCCCTACAACCTCACCTTCGACAAGTAAGCTCTTTCCCCCGGCGCGCTCCGAAAGGGGCGCGCCGTTTTCGAGTACATTCCATGCTGCTTTCCATACGAAATCTCGGAGTCCGCTTCTGGAGTCCCCGCGGTATCGTCCGTGCGGTAAGCGACGTCAATCTCGACGTGCAGCCGGGCGAAATCGTGGGCATTGCCGGTGAAAGCGGTTCCGGAAAAAGCGTCACCTGCATGGCCGTCATGGGCCTTCTGCCGACCCGTTTTGCCCGTATCACCGGCTCCGTCATGCTGGAAGGACGCTCTCTTCTGGACCTTCCCGAGCAGGAACGGCGTCAGCTGCGGGGTAAGACGCTCGCCATGATCTTTCAGGATCCTTCCAGCTGCCTCGATCCCATACGACGCATCGGCAGCCAGATCATGGAGGCCCTGAAGCTGGCCGAACCCGATCTTCCCCGCGCCGAACTTCGGGACAGGGCCAGAGACCTGCTGCGCCGCGTGGGCATTGCGGACTCCGCCAGACGAATGGACGAGTACCCGCATCAGCTTTCCGGCGGCATGAACCAGCGAGTCATGATCGCCATGACGCTGGCCTGCAGCCCCCGTCTTCTTTTTGCCGACGAACCGACCACCGCTCTCGACGTGACCACCCAGGCCCAGATACTCGCCCTGATCAGAAGCATTGCCTCGGAGCACAACATGGCCGTGGTGCTCGTCACGCACGATCTCGGCGTGATGGCCCAGACCGCCGACAGGGTGGCCGTGATGTATGCCGGTCGCGTGGTGGAAAACGCTCCCGTCGGCGAACTTTTCCATCACCCCTCGCATCCGTACACCAGAGCGCTGCTCAAGGCCTGCCCCCGTACCGACATCACCGTGCGCAGACTGGCCTCCATTCCCGGCACGGTGCCGCCCCTCACCGAAAAGATCACGGGCTGCGCCTTTGCTCCGCGCTGTGCGGAAGCCATGCCCGTATGCCCGCAGGTCCGCCCCCGGATGCTGAACCTGAGCCGGGACGACGCCTCCTTTTCCGCCGTTCCCGGTACGGAACACTTCTGCGCCTGCCACAGAAACGAGACCGGGAGAGAGATGCCGTCATGATCATCAAACAGGAACATTCCACGGCGCTGCTGCGCGCCGACAACCTTGTCCGCACCTTTCAGGCGGGCCGCGAAGGCCTGTTCGGGCTGTTCGGTCCGCGCCGGGAAGTCCGGGCCGTGGACGGCGTATCTCTTTCCATCATGCCCGGCGAAGCGCTGGGCCTCGTGGGCGAAAGCGGCTCCGGCAAGTCCACCGTGGGCAACATGATCAGCGCCCAGCTTCTTCCCACGGAAGGAGAAGTCTATTTTGAGGGACGGCGTCTGCATGACGAATCCCTCTCCCGTGCCCGCAGGCAGGAAGAAATGCGCCATCTCAGACGCAATCTTCAGGTCATCTTTCAGGATCCCGCAGGCACCCTCAATCCCCGCCTTCCCATCGGGGAACAGATCGCCGAGCCTCTGCGCATTCACGGAGAAAAGGACGCCCGCCTGCTGAAACAGCGCGTGGCGGAATCCCTCCTGCAGGTCGGCCTGAATGAAGACATGGCCTCCCGCTATCCGCACGAACTTTCCGGCGGACAGCGGCAGCGCGCCGTAGTGGCGCGGGCGCTCATCACGCGCCCGAAGCTCATCGTCTGCGATGAACCCACCTCCGCGCTCGACGTGTCCATTCAGGCTCAGGTCGTCAATCTGCTCGGCGACCTGAAGGCGGAAACCGGCGTCTCCTATCTTTTCATTTCACACAACCTCGGCGTCGTAAGAACGGTATGCGACAGGGTGGCCGTCATGTATCTCGGCAGAATCGTGGAAGAAGCTCCGGTGGATGAGCTTTTCTCCCATCCCGAGCATCCCTATACGCGGGCGCTTCTGGAAGCCAATCCCATTCCGGTTCCCGGACTCAGAAGTCAGACGCCTCCGCTGAAAGGAGAGCCGCCGAGCCCTCTTGACGTGCAGCCCGGCTGCCGTTTTCTGGAACGCTGCCCCCGCGCTCACGAACGCTGCCGTCGCCTCGCGCCGGAGCTGAAGCGGATACGCCGCTCCCGCACCTTTTCGGAACCCGTCCATCTCGTCGCCTGCCATTATCCGGAAACGGACCGCTCCGTGTTCCAGGAGTCTCTGTCATGAATCGTTCTCTTCTTGCCATAGCCCACAGAGGCTACTCCTCCCGTTTTCCCGAAAACACTCCCGCCGCCTTTGCCGGAGCCTGCGATCTCGGCGTATTCGCCGTGGAAACCGACGTCAGACTCACGGCCGACAACGTGCCCGTCTGCATGCACGATCCCGACCTTCTGCGTCTGGCCCGCAGACCGGAACGCATTGCGGAAACAGCGCTCGACGAGGCCCGGAAGATTCTGCACGAGGCGGGCCGCGAACTCTGCCTTCTGGAAGACGCCTTCAAGCTGATGAAGAGCATCAAAGGGCGCCTTCTTCTCGACGTCAAGGTGCCGGCATCGCTTCCGCTCATCCATGAACTGCTGAAGCGCCTTGACATGCCTCTTGATGCCGTCGTGCTGGGACTTCGTTCCGTGGATCAGGTGCGCGTGTGGCGCTCCATGGATACCAGGCGTCCCGTGCTCGGCTTTCTCGAAGACGTGCGCGACATTCCGGCCTTTCTTGCCGAAGGCGGCACCGTCATCCGCTTCTGGGAGGAAGATCTCATGCGTGAGCCGGATCTTGTGAAGATTGCCGGGGACGCGCCGTTCTGGGTCATGGCCGGAGCCAGAGCATCCGGCTGCGGCGAAACGACGCCCGAACGCATTGAAACCGTCCGAGCTCTCGGCGCAGAAGCGCTGCTGCTCAACGATCCTGCGCTGCTGCTCTCCCGCGCCGAATAAGGAAATGACGCATGAGCCATCACGTTCTCATCACCGTTCTGGACGCCTTCTGCAGCGACATGCTCAGCGAGAGCGACACCCCGCATCTGTGGCGCTTTTCCCGCACCTGGACGCGCGTTCCCCACGCACGCTCCGTCTTTCCCAGTGAAACGCGCGTGTGCGCCTCCTCTCTGGTCAGCGGCTGCTGGCCCGAACGGCACGGGCTGACGGCAAACTATCAGTTCATGCCGGAAGGCGGCCCTCTGCTCAACAGCGGACTGCCCGAAGATCTGCGCCTGTGGAGAGAATATCTTGCCGCCTCTCCCGACAGCGAGCCTGTGCCGGATTTCGGAACCACGCTGGCCCGCGCCGGAAAAACGCTGCTCAGCGTAGCGGCCGCTTCGGACGGCTGCTGTACGCTGCTCGACCGCGACGCCACGCTGCACGGCCACCTCAGGCTGGCCGTTCGCACGCCGCAGGCCTGCTCCTCACCTGAGCATCACAAAGAAATGGTACGACGTTTCGGCCCCGTACCGGAAGTAAGGGCCGACGACGGCACCTATACTTCCGAGCTCCTAGACTACACCGTTTCCGTGCTGCTCGGCCACATCCGTTCCGATGTGCCCGATGCCGCCCTGTGCTGGCTGCCCGAGCCGGACATGGCGGGCCACCTCTTCGGAACCCGCAGCGCCCAGCACCGCAAAGCGCTCTCCGATATCGACCGTCAGTGCGGACGCATTCTCGAGTGGTGGGAAAACGAGGGCCGCAGACAGGGCTGGCAGATCATCTTCATGGCGGATCACGGCATGGCCGACGCCGCAGCAAAGCACGACATTCCCGCGGCACTCCGCAAAGCCGGTTTCGAGGTTTCGCTTTCCCATGAAGGTCAGGCCGTCAGCGCCACCCGGAACACGACGACCTTCCGCCTTCTGAATGCGGCAAGCGGTCACGCCCGCTTCGACGGATCTCCGGACAATGAGGCCATCGAAGCACTCATCGAAGCGCTGCGCCCTCTCTGTGCGGAACTTTTTCTGAGCGACGAGCTTCTGAACGACTGCCCTGTACCCGATGTCCGCCCCCTGAGTCTTCTGCACTGCGCCCATCCTCTCGGGCCGCAGATACGCTTCACGCTGGCCGGAACGGCCTCCGGGCCGGGAGTTCCGGCAGGAACCACGAAAACCGGCTTTCACGGCGGCCTGCTCTTCCGTGAAATGCATCCCCTTCTTCTGGCGGGCGGAACCTGCATACGGCAGGCATACGAGGCGTCGTGCCGCTCCGCCCTGCCCGACATCGTACCCACCGCGCTTGCGCTGCTCGGCGTTCCCGTACCCGACCGGATGCAGGGACGCGTTCTGAACGACATTCTTGCGGAGTCAAAGGAGATCTGACCATGCTGCGCTACATTCTGCGCAAGGCGCTGCGCGCCCTCATGACCATGTTTCTGGTCGTGACCTTCACCTTCCTCATTCTCCGCATTTCCGGCGATCCCACGGAAATCATGTTCCCGGACGACGTTCCTCAGGAAGTCAAGGACGCCTACCGCATCGCCTGGGGACTGGACAAGCCGCTGCATGAGCAGTTCGTCAAATATCTCGTGAGCATAGGCCACGGCGATCTCGGCTATTCCTTCCGGGATTCCCGCCCCGCCCTCGACGTGGTCACGGAACGCATTCCTGCCACGCTCCGGCTCGGCCTGAGCGCCTTCGCCCTTTCCGTATGCATGGGCGTTCCCCTCGGACTGTGCGCCGCCTTCCGCCGCAACACCTTTCTCGACCGCCTGGCCACATCGGTGAGCGTCATGGGCTACAGCATGCCGAACTTCTTCTTGGGCATTCTGCTCATTCTGCTCTTCTCGCTCAAGCTGAGACTGCTGCCGAGCTCCGGCTCGGCCACGCCGGAGCACCTCATCATGCCCGTCATCACGCTGGGCACGGCCACCGCGGGCATCGTGGCGCGCTTCACGCGCACCGCCGTGCTCGATGTCCTAGGCCAGCCCTTCGTCACCGCCGCAAAGGCCAAGGGGCTTTCCACGTCCGGACTCATTTTCGGGCACGTGCTGCCCAACGCCGCCATTCCGGTCATCACCATCCTCGGTCTCCAGCTCGGCGCCGTCATCGGCGGCGCTCTGGTCACGGAAACCGTCTTCGCCTGGCCCGGCGTGGGCAGGCTTCTCGTACAGGCCGTGAACTACCGCGATCTTGCCGTGGTGCAGACCATCGTTCTCATCATCTCGGCCAGCATGATACTCTGCAACCTTCTGGTGGACACCGCCTACGGCTGGCTTGACCCCCGCATCCGCTCCGAACGGACCACCAGCTGACCCGTCACAAGGACGCTTCCATGAACAATGCTTCTGAATCAGCCGCAACCGCCATGGCGACTCCCCGCAGCAATGCCTCCCTTTTCTCCGAAGAGCGCCGCGGCATGAATCCGGCTCCCGATCTCTCCGAGGACGAAGACTTTCACTGCAAACCGCCCGTCCGCTACCCGCTGCTCGTTGTTGCGGGCGCCGTCTTCCTTGCCGTGCTTTTTCTCTGCGGTCTCTTTGCCGAACAGCTGGCCCCTGCCGGATATGCCGCGCAGGATCTGACGGCGCGGCTCAGTCCTCCCGTCTGGCTGGGAGGAAAGTCCGGTCTGCTGGGCACGGACTTTCTGGGCCGGGACATTCTCTCCCGCCTTCTCTACGCCATACGCATCAGTCTGCTCGTCGCCTTTGCCGGAACGCTCATTTCATGCACCCTGGGCACCACGCTCGGCTTTCTTGCCGCACACAAGAAAGGCTGGGTCGACGAGTTCATCATGATGCTCATCGACTTTCAGGCCTCCATGCCCTTCGTGCTCATCGCTCTGGCCATTCTGGCCTTTCTCGGCAACAGTCTCGGCCTGTTCATCGCCGTCATGGGCCTGAACGGCTGGGAACGCTTCGCACGCTTCACCCGGGGACTGGCGCGGTCAGCCTCGGCCCGCGGCTACGTGAACGCCGTCCGCGTCATGGGAGCCTCTCCCCTGAGAGTCTACTTCAAACATATTCTCCCCAACATCATCGGCGTGCTCATCGTGCAGTTCACGCTCAACTTCCCGAGCACCGTGCTGCTGGAATCCTCCCTCAGCTTTCTCGGTCTGGGCATACAGCCCCCGCTCACCAGTCTGGGCGCCATGCTCGGCGAAGGCCGCAACTATCTCATCAATGCCTGGTGGATCTCCGTCGCGCCCGGAGCCGTCATCTTCTGCGTAACTCTCTCCGCCTGCATTCTCGGCGACTGGCTGCGCGACAGACTCGACCCCACCCTGCGCTGATGGTATCCGCCCGCACTTCATAAGACGGAACTCCGGTAAAAAACGCTTTGCCGCCTCCTGCGCGACGCACCGTACGAAAGAAGGCCCCGCCATGCGGGGCCTTCCTGTTTCTGAAATCCGGCTTCCGGTGCCTGCCAGCCCCCCCCCGACGAACATGACCTTTCCTTTGACCATGGCGAGCTTGCCGTTCCTATCGGAGACGACACGGGAAAGCCATGTCCGTTGGAGCGACCTGTCATTTCACTCTGCAGCCACCGGTACTCGCGGTCTGCAAGAAGACGTCTCTGAATGCCGACCCCTTACGGCTGTTCGAGCCGAGGGGCACTTGATGACAGAAATATCCCGATCTGGTTTTATTCCGCTTGAAACGCTGGACGAATAAGAGAAGCAAAAGTCGGAGCGACATTTCCTGCCGCCTATGACTGTGTGCGGCCCCTGAGCGACGAATAGCGGAACATAGAAAAGATGGATCTCTTTTTCTTTGTCTCTGCCGACAACAATAAAGGCTTCCTCTGCAAGTTTGCCCCGCAGAAGAAGCCTTTTCATGGCATCACTTGTAACAGAACTCTGCTCTGCAGCTCCCTCCGGAGCCGCTACACGGCATCGTCATCACGATTTACCAGCTGAACACTGTACTTTTCCCGAAGGTGCAGCCGGTTCATCCATGCATGCGCCGTAGGCTTGCTGATGCCGAGCACGGAAATAACGCTGTCCTTTCCGCTGATGACGCCTTTCTTCTTTTTGAACATATACTCAAAATACTCGTCGTTCAGCTCTTTTACTGTTAAATTCTTATCAAATATATTAATATTCTCCTTTTGATCTTCTGAATTGTTGTAATGGCTACTTATGGTCGTAAAAGTCGCCAGATCACTATCCATATACAAACAGTATCGCTCTATAAGATTCTTGAGCTGACGAACGTTGCCCGGCCACTCATAGGACAGCATTTTGTCCCATAAGTGCTGAGGAATCGGACGAATTTCCATATCATACTGCTTGGAAAAATGTTCCAGGAAAAACTGCGCAAGCGCCCGGATATCCTCAGGTCTCTCCCGCAGAGGCGGAATATTTATGGGAATGACATTCAGCCGGTAATAAAGGTCTTCTCGAAACGTTCCGTTCTTCACCTTTTCAAGAAGATTCCTGTTTGTAGCAGCCACCAGGCGGAAGTTTGAGTGAATCAGCTTGGTTCCGCCTACCCGCATGAACTGACGCTCCTGCAGAACCCGAAGAAGCTTGATCTGAAGAGGCATGGGAATGTCGCCGACTTCATCAATGAAGAGAGTTCCGTTGTCAGCCAGCTCGAAAAGCCCCTTCTTCTGATAGTTCGCCCCAGTGAAACTTCCTTTCTCGTGCCCGTAGAACTCGCTTTCAAAAAGTTCCTGAGGCGTGCTGGCGATATTTACGCCTACAAACGCCCCGCTGCGCCCGCTCTGTTGATGAATCCGTCGGGCCAGAACTTCCTTGCCCACGCCGGATTCGCCAAAAAGAAGAACTGTAGTATCTTTGACGGCGATCCGATCTGCCTGCTGAATGAGTTTTTTCATTTCAGCAGAGCGATACACACAGTCATCACTTTCCTCACTTTTTTTATCAATCTGCTTTTTCTTTACAGGTGTTACTTCTCTATGTTTTTGATTAGTAAGCTCTGTAATTATATATTCTGTTATAATATCAAAAAACTCATTTGATAGAGTACTATTATATTTACTTCTCATCTCACCACAACAATATATAATATATGACTCATTTTTTATATTAAATGGTATAAAAAAGTATACATTGATATCTGATATTAATGTTTCATATGTTTCAACATTTTTAGATACAATAACATATTTATTACTTGATATAGCTTTATCCATATCACTTTTATGTTCAAAATTATCAGATAAAAACACATCTACATCTATATCTTCACACGCTTCAACATACCTTTTATTATTGCTATATTTTATAAATATCCCCTTTCCCAAGGAGAATGTTAAAATTATAGATTTCAATATATTAGTATAAACACTTTGATTATATCCAAAAAAGTTTTGATATCTCAAATTAAGGAAAAAATTTCTACAATATATAATCGAAAGATGACCTTCAAAAGAATTTTTTAAATTAATATTCTCATATCGTTTTGGCCACTCAGGCTGATGCGTTCTTACATAATGATACCATGCTTTATTAAGATACTCCATCATATATTCTTTATTATTATCATTATTATATATATCAGCCATAGATATGCATCCTTTTGCATACTCACAATGAGCATTAATATATTTACATATATTGATACTATTTAATATATAGTCCATAGCATCGTCTTTTTTACCATTTTCATAAAATAAAAAATCACCATATATTCTCATACTTATTGCCTTAATAAGGGGAAATGGCATATTTATATTATTTTTTATATTTATAATCGAATCTTTATATTCTATATAAAAATCATTTCTCATTTTTTTTGATGTTATAAACTCAAAGTAACACGGCGTAAGTATATATGTATATCCTATACACTCATTAATATCTATATTATTTATAATTTTATCATACTCATTATTATATTCTTCTATATTATAAATAAAATACATAAAATATGATATAAATATTTTATGATCAAATGATTTTCTGCAGCCTTCCATATTATATATATTCAAAAACACATTAAATGCCTTTTCATTATTTCTCATCAATATATAAATATATGCCTGCATAGAGTAAATTAGTTTTTTTCAAAAATAGTTGCGTCATCAATACGTTTTATCGAATTAATAATAAAATAGTCTGCTTTCTTATACATTGTTGTATACAAAGCACAAAGAGATGCAAAAAATGTACTCCTTAAAAATATACTGAGGTCTTCTTGAGAATTTGAAAATCTATGCATTATACTTGTATAAAAAGATATACCTTTTTTATATTCTCCATTTAATAGGTAAAAAAGTGAAATTAAATCAACATATTGAATAACAAGTTCTTCATCTTTTAAAGAAAAAATACCATCTACACCTGTTTTCATTAGATTATGATTTTTTATTATTTTTTTTAAATCTTTACTAATAACATTAAAAGCGCCAAGTGAAAGATTTACAAAATATATTGTTCTCATATCACCAATATAATAAGCACATGCTTTTATTTTATAAAAAATATAAAAAACATATTTAGAGTGTAATAATACTCGTGTAGCATATTTCTGTATATTTTTTACTATAGAAATAAAATCTACATAACTTAAATTTATTTCATTTGTTATTTTAATTTTTAATATCATTTTTGCAATTATTTCATAGCATATATACATAATTTCAATATTATTATTTAAATAATGATTATATATTATTTTATTACACGCATTTAAAAATGATTGATAATCTTTATTTATAAACAAAGATACACAAAAAGCCATGCTTAAATATGAATAGTTTCTAGGAAAAAAGTTAAATGAATTTATAATATTATATATATCTATATCCTTTTTTAAGATTACATTTTTGTCATTATCTATGTCTATTATATCAATATTTTTACATTCATTTAATATAAAATTAATATCAGTTGTACTTCCCATTAATACAGGCAATACTTCATAAGTACATATACCTCCTGCTTTATGCAGTAGTAATAAAAAAAGAGCACTACTCGAAGAAAGAAAATATAAATTCATTATTATCCCCCTTAAAAAAACCAGTAAATTTTTTTTACTCGTAGTAAAAAGTATTTTTACGCTTTTTCCCCAACCCATCAAGAATAAAAACAGAAAAAGAATATTATATGCTGAAATAACACATTTTTTATCATATGGCATACTCTTTGCTTATTTGACAGCAAGGGACTCAAACATCTGGAGGACTCACGCTTATGAGCACATGGAAACGTTACTGTTCTCTGGTAGAATGGACGACGGAAAAATCGTTTATTCTTGCCGCAATCTGCCTAGTTCTCATGGTACTGCCTATCGTTGCCGATGTCATCATACGCTGGACTATCGGAGGAAGTATCCATGGAATTATTGAAGTAGAAGAACATCTCCTACTGCTCATGGTGTTCTTCTCGCTTGCAAAACCGCAGGTAGAGCAAAACCACATTGATGTGGATCTCGTCTATGGTTTTCTTCCTGCTTCCATCCGGCGTGGACTTTTTGTTTTCCACTGGGAAATATGTGCCATTCTCGTCGCCTGCATCTGTTACGAGCTGTTTCTTTCTGCCGTAGAAAAATGGCAGGGCGGAGAATTTACACCTGAACTCTATCTCCCCACAGCTCCATTTTTCTTCTCTGCTGCAGCCGGAGCTGCCGTCCTACTACTTTCTATCATCTACAGTTTCGGCAAAGCGGTATCCGACTGTGTAGAAAACAAAAATCATATTATCCTCGCGACAGCTCTTCTTCTTCCACCTGTTATCTGCTATCTCCCCTGGCTTCTCGAAGAGACTCCTCTGGCATGGGAGTATCTCTTGACGGGTGGCATACTCTTCCTAGGTCTGATGGTGCTTTTGTTCCTTCGCATGCCCATCGGTTATGCCATGACACTCATCGGGCTGCTCGGCATGATGACTATTGAGGAAAACCACTTGAATCCCATACACTTACTGGGTATGGGAGCATCAGGATCGGTCATGTCGTTCACTCTGGGTGTTATTCCTCTGTTCATTCTCATGGGTGAACTAGCGCTCTATACCGGCATCTCCACAGATCTGTTTAACGCCGCCTCTAAGTGGCTCGGACACAGACCCGGCGGCTTAGCCATCGCGAGCGTAACAGGCTGTGCCGGTTTTGCGGCTATATGCGGCGACAGCTTCGCCACGGCCATGACCATGTCTTCCGTGGCTCTGCCGGAAATGAAAAAAAATCACTACCATATGGGGCTAGCCAGTGCCTGCCTGGCTGCAGGTGGTACCCTGGGGATTCTTATCCCCCCCAGCGTCGGATTCATATTCTACGCCATTATCACGGAAGAAAGCCTCGGCAAGCTGTTTCTCGCTGGTGTCCTGCCCGGTGTTCTTCTTGCGACCATGTTCTGTATGGCTGTGTACATTATTGCAGTACGGCATCCAGAATTGGCTCCGCGTGGACCGAAATATCCTATATCAGAAAAAATCCGCTCTCTTACCGGTGTTCTTCCCATGCTCGGCTTGGTTACGCTGGTGCTCGGCGGCATTCTGTTTGGCTTCTTCAGCCCCAACGAAGGCGCTGCCGTAGGTGCATTCGGCACCTTTATATACGCCATCGCATCTCGCAAACTGACACGAAAAAACTTCATAAGAGCCCTGTACAGTACGGTCACTATGACCACTAAACTCTTTCTCATCCTTATCGGCGTAGGCATGCTCGGCTACTTCTTCGCCTCGTCCCGCATCCCCTTCGAACTTGCTGATGCCGTGCTGGCCATCACCACGAACAAATGGCTGGTGTTTCTGCTGGTTGTTATTCTGTATATTGCGCTCGGCTGCATGCTGAACGTCGTTCCCATGATATTACTCACTCTTCCCGCACTTTACCCCACCATTCAAGCTCTCGGATTCGACCCTATCTGGTTCGGTGTGGTAACTGTTATTCTTATGGAAATGGGACAAATAACACCACCGATGGGACTTGTTGTATTCGCCATTGCAGGAATGGCTGATAGTGCACCAATGGCATCAATCTTCAGATACATCATAATTTTCGTCATATGCATGCTTAGCTGCATTGCACTGCTGACTATTTTCCCAGATATAGCACTGTATCTTCCTAACACATTATTATAGATTCGTAATACCATACACAATATTACAAGGAGTGTCACATGAAGAAACTCTGTATTGTTGCAGGACTGCTCTCCATTGCCTGTATGCTAGTTACAGCTCCAGACTGTTATGCAGCCAGACCCATCCGCATGAAAATGACCACTCAGTATATGGACCGCCACGTTCTGGTCCAGAAAGTCTACAAACCATGGATAGAAGAAATCAAGAAGCGCACCAACGGTCGTGTCATCATTCAACTCTACAACCCTAACACCGTCATTCCTGACGCCGAGGTATGGAACGGCCTCATCAAGGATCAGATTGATCTGACGGACCACTATCTTGCCCGCTTCCCCGGAGTCTTCCCCGCGACGACCGTGACAGCCAATCTCCCTATGACCGTCACCACCAACGCTGCCGCCTCCGCCGCCATCTGGGAACTGGTCAACACAGTCCCGGAAATGAAGGACGAATTCAAGGACGTAAAGCTGTTGGCCATGCACTCCACCTCACCTTTCCAAGTCGTCACCTGTAAAAAGGAAGTCAAATCTCTCAACGACATGAAAGGACTCAAGTTCATTGTTGCTGGTAAGGATTCCGGCCTCATCGCTAAAGGACTCGGCCTCGACTACATCATTCAGCCCGGTCCAGACATTTATATGGCTCTGAGCCGCAACATGGCTGACGGCGTCATCTACTCCATTCCCGTTATCCGTTCCTACAAAGTGGATGAAGCAACAAAATATCTTTTCATGAGTTCGGCCATGACGACTACAGGTTTTGTCGCCATGAACAAGGAACGCTGGGAATCGCTGCCCGACGATATCAAGCAGATTTTTGAAGAAACGACCGGTGAAGTCATGGTCAAGCGTCTTGGGCAAGTTCTTGATGAAGGAACAAGAGACGATCTGAACACCATGATAGCTAACGGCATGAAAGTAAACCAGATGGACCCGAAGGAACGTGACCTCTGGAAACAGCTTCTTGAGCCAGAAACAAAGGCTTCCTGGATGCGAGAAATCGAGGGCAAAATTTCTCCTGAACGCGCCAACGAAATTTATGATCAGGCCAAGGCCGTATTCGCCAAGTATGAGGCTGCCCTTTCCGCAAAATAACTACCGGAAAGAGTTTATATAGAACATTCTAACCGATACGCGAGGATACTATGATTAAGAACGCTATCGTCGTCATGTTTGACAGCCTGCAGTACAACTATCTGGGGTGTTACGGGAACGACTGGATTAAGACCCCCAACATCGATTACTTCGCCAAGGAAGGCATGGTATTTGAAAATGCCTATTGTGAAGGTCTGCCTACCGTTCCCTGCCGCCGCGCCATGCATACCGGTCGCTATACGCTGCCCTTCGCCGGATGGGTTCCTCTTTCCTCCGACGACACCACCATCGCCGACCTTTGCTGGGGCCGCCCCATTGATACCGCTCTTGTCTTCGACTGCCCCATGTACCGCCTGCCGAAGTTCGGTTATACCCGCGGATTCGACAAAGTCTACTTCACGCACGGTCATGAAGCGGACGACTACTTCTACAGCGAAGACCCGCTGATTCACTTCGACCCCGATGACTTCGGTACTGAACAGGCGAAGGAAGTCTATTCCGAGCGCAGAGGTGCAGGCGTTTATAAAGCGACGCGCAATGAATGGGCCAACTATCTGCGTATGCGCGAATTCGGTTATGGTGAAGAAGACCGCTATGTCACCCGCACCATGACTGCCGCCATCAACTACCTTGAAAAAGCTGACCGTAAGCACAGCTTCTTCCTGTGGGTCGACTCTTTCGACCCGCATGAACCTTGGGATCCGCCGTCGGTTTACGATCCCGACCTCAAGTGCCCCTATGATCCCGACTATACCGGTAAGGAAATTATTCTTCCTGTACCCGATGTTGTCGAAGAAAATGGCAAGTCTACCTATACGGAAAGAGAGCTTCACCACATTCGTATGTGCTATGCCGAGCTCATCACCATCTGCGACAGACAGTTCGGCCGCCTTATGCGCAAAGTGCGTGAACTCGGACTTGAAGAGAACACCCTCGTTATGGTTGTGAGTGACCATGGTGAACCGCTGGGTATGGGTGAACATGGCCATAATCTTGTCCGCAAGACCCGCCCCTGGCCGTACGAAGAACTGGCTCATATCGTAATGATTATGCGCGGCCCCGGCATCGCTCCGAATCAGCGTACCAAGGCTTTTGTGCAGAGCTGCGACGTAGCACCTACCATCTGCGACTGGCTGGGCATCGGCGTACATCCCGACATGCAGGGCAAATCTCTTCTTCCCATCGCCCGCGGAGAAATCGAAAAGGTCCGCGACTTCGCCATTTCCGGCTACTACCCTTACTCTTGGGCCATGTTTACCGACGACTGGTCCTACATCCACTGGATGTCCAGTGAAAATGTTGAAACCATGTCTCGCGACTTCTACGCAGCCTCTGTGAACAGTGACCATCTGCGCGCCGTCGGCGGCAAGGGTATGTTTGAAGAGCGCGTAAAGGCACAATCAGAACAGACTGCACTCGAAAGCAAAAACATTAATGAAGTACAGGACGAATACAAGAAGAATGCCTCTCTTGATGGGGCATCTCAGTGGACCTGCACACCAGGTTCCACCACCGCCGTGCCTGAAACCGACTCTCTCTTCGACCGCAAGAAGGATATGTTCCAGCTCAACAACGTCATTTCCCAGTACCCCGACAAGGCCAAGGAAATGTTTGACCAGCTGCGTCTGTTCATGTCCGAACTGCGTGCCTCCTAATCTCTGAACTCCATCCGGCGGCAGGTTTTGAACCTGCCGCCGCCATAAAAGGAACAATCCATGAGCATAGAATCCCTCAACGCCCTCAATGCCGCCTCCTATAACGAGTTCATCAAGAACAGCGAAGGTATCATCATCTTCCATAAAAAGCTCTGCCCGCACTGTAAAATCATGGGCACCGTTCTTGAAAAGGTAAGCGCGCAGCTTCCCGTCGCCCTTGCCTCCGTGGACTCCGAGGAACATACGGACCTTATGGCCGCCGCCGGTGTGGAAAGAGTGCCTACCCTCGTCGTCGTGAAGGGCGGCGAAATCAAGGCCCGCTTTACCGGTATTATGAATCCCAAGGAAACCATCGCCTGGTACAGAAACGCCTGAACATCATGCTGCTTCGGCAGCTCCTACAGCCTCAATAAGGAATCTCTATGAAATCGTACGACCTGCTCATCATAGGCGGCGGAATCTGCGGTATGACGGCTGCCATATACGCGGCTCGTGCCAATCTTTCGGTCTGCATTTTGGAAAAGAACATCTGCGGCGGCTTGGTCAACTGGACCAACACCGTGGAAAACGTCCCGTCCTATCCGTCCATTCACGGTCTGGACCTCATGGCCAAATGCCGGGAGCATGTCGCCTCTCTGAACGTGGCCATTGAAGAAGTGGATGAGGTGGAACGTATCGATTTCATCGGAGAACGAAAGCTGGTTCAGACTTCCATGGGGGAAGAGTACGAAGCGGGTGCCGTCATCGTATGCACGGGCCGCCAGCCGCGTCCCTTCCCTGTTCAGACGGACTTTCCCAACATCCACTACTGCTCGGTATGCGACGGCACCCCCTACAAGGGAAAGGACATCATCGTTATGGGGGGCGGAAACAGCGGCTTCGACGAATCCCTCTACCTGCTGAATCTCGGCATACGTTCCATCCACATCGTGGAAACGTTCCCGAGCTGCATCGCCGCCCCGGCCACGCAGGACCAGGCCAGAGCCACGGGCAAAATTGCCGTTTCCGTTTCCACCGACATTACTGCCGTCGATCCCCTTCCCAACGGACGGGGGCTGGTGCACTTCCATAACAAGGAAACCGGAGAAAACTACACGGAAGAAGTGGACGGTATTTTCTGCTTCATCGGCCAGACTCCCAACACCGCCCTGTTCGACGGCGTCCTGGAACTCGACCACGGTTATATCAAAGTCAACGCGGACATGGAGACCAACATCAAGGGGGTCTTCGCCGCAGGCGACGTCACGGCAAAAAAATACCGTCAGATCACGACGGCCATGTCCGACGGCACCATCGCCGCACTTCAGGCTGCATCTTTTCTCCGCAAGTACAGCTGAGGAGACAGTTCATGAACATCACACTCTGGGACCGGGACGCCACCCGGATTGCCGACATCGAGAAAAATCTTCGCAGCGCCATGAAAAAACTGGCCATTGAGGGACATATCACCATCATGTCCGAGCCTCCGCTGCTGAACAGAATGGGTGTCATCAACAGGGTTCCGCTCCTTGAAATCAACGGCATGTACTGGTCTCTCCATGTGGAGGAAACCATTCCGGAATCCGACATCATCGACCTTCTTTCGGCCCTGGCCCGTCAGCAGGCCTCACACAGTCAGGCCTGAGGAGCAGATATGAACTATACCGCCACGCGTAAAGAAGCCGTCTGTGAGCTTGTCATCCAACTGTCCGCCGAGGAAGTGGATCAGCAGTTTGCCAAAGGGCGTCGGAATCCGGAAGCCTCCCCTGCAAAGCAGGTGTGCATTCTTGCCCAGGAACAGTATGTACAGAAGATTCTGGACAAGGAGCATATCATTCCCGTCAGTCCTCTGGTCATCTCGGACGAGCTGCCCGAAGCCGGTAAGCCGTATGATCTCCATATACGCTTCGAATCGCTTCCCGACATTGCACTGCCGAGCCAACTGGAAGAGCTGAACATAGAGGTTCCGCCTCCCAGCATGGACGGCCATAACGCAAGACGCATGGCGGACGCTATCCGGCACAGCTTTGCCAGACGTACGAAAGTCACGGAGCTGCGTTCTCCCGTTTACGGAGAAGTGGTGGTCATCGATATGAATGGCAGTTGCGAAAACTGTCCTGCCCCCGGATTTCAGGCAGAAGGTCGAGCCTTTCTTCTTAAAAAGGACGGCTCCCTTCTGTCGGAAATCCAGGCCGAACTTTTGACCATGCTTCCCGGCCAGAGCAGAATCGTGGAACTTCCCTGTCCTGAAGACTATCCCTACGCAGGTATGCGGGGCAAAACACTTACGCTCACACTTTGTCTGAAAGCAGTCTTCCAGGAACATCTTCCTGAAATCAATGCTGAATTTGCCAAAGAGCTGGGTTTTGACTCAGTAAAGGCACTGGAAACGAGCATCATGGCGAAGTCTATGAGCAACGAGCTCGCCTCCATCCAGAAAGAAGGCGAACGACGCCTTCTCCAGAAACTGCTTTCGCAGTGCAGCATTCCGGCGCCGTCCTATACGACCCGCAGGTACTACGACGAATTTATGCAGAACGCCCGAACGGCCCTGCAGCGTGCCCACTGCTCGGAAGAGCAGATAACGGAACAGTTGAAGGCCATGGAAGAGGACGGACATCGGAATGCCGAAGAACAGGCCCGTGCCCACGTCTTTCTTCTGGCGCTGGCCGAAAGAGAGCATATACGCGTCTCCGAACAGGACATGAAGACGGAAACGGAGCGCCTGGCCCGCGATATGAAGACCTCTCCCGATACCGTTCGTGAACAGCTCGAAAAAAACGGCCTGGAAGACGATGTGAGAGAGCGTATTCTCGCCGTAAAAGCGCTGACCTATCTGTACAACAAAGCACACAAAATAGTGGTGGACGAAAAAGGCGACATCGTTCCTCCGCCCGTCCTTCACACCGCCTGAAGGGAGTTTTGCCATGACCGGTCCCGAACTTCTCGACTACACGGGGCATACGCCCTTCTTTCTTCTTCCCCGCCTGTCCCGCCTGACGGGAAACTCCCTCTACGTCAAATATGACGGAGCCGCCATGGGCGGATCTTCCCAGTGCCGCGTAGGTACGGCAATTCTGAAGAGAGCACTGGAGTCCGGCCGAGTGAAGCCCGGCAACTGTGTCGTAGAAGCCTGTCGTGCGGATATGGCGCTGGCTCTTTCACAGGCAAGTACCGTTCTGGATCTCCGTCTCATCGTCGTCATGCTTTCCAGCACCCCCAGGCCCATGCTGAATCTCATCCATGCCATGGGCACGGAAATCGTTCTTTCCGATGCGGAAGGCGGCATGAAGGGAGCCAGAGACAAGGCCGAATTCATCCATCATGACATCTGGAATTCCTACTGGCCAAATATCGGGCACTCCGATACCGCAGTAAAGCTGCATGAAGAGCTGACGGGAGCCGAGCTCGTTGCAGACTGCAAGTCCGCGGGAATCACTCCCGATATGTTCTTCTGCTGCATGGACAGCGGCGCGACCATCACCGGCGTGGGAACCTGTCTCAAACGCGAATTTCCCGATATCGCCATCACCGGTGTCCGCAGTGAAGCCGCGTATCCCGGAGCCGAACAGACTCTTCTTTCCAGCGGACTCCTCAACGACGACATCGAAATTTCCGATAAGGACATGCTTAAAACCGCCCGCCGCCTTCTGAAAATGGAAGCCGTTTGTGGCGGTCCCGCCCTCGGCGCATGTCTGCATGCCGCTCTTACAAGCTCACTGAGTCAGGAAAGCCGCGGTAAAAACATCATACTGCTCTGCCCCGACAACGGAGAACGGTATCTTCACGCCAATATGTTTGTTTAACGCTGACACCGCCCCCAAAAGAGAACATCATGAATGCCAATATAAGAATTCTGTTTATTCTATGCGTTGTATACATTTTCAGTTTCTTTTTACGCCTGTGTCCGACAGTTCTTTCTCTCGACATCAGCCACGATTTGTCGATCTCGACTGCTGAAGTTGCCTTGTTCAGCAGCGCTACCATGTTTACCTACGGTCTTAATCAACTTCCTTCCGGACTTCTTTCCGATGCCTTCGGAGGAAAGAACACCATCCTCGCACTGACAGTCCTTGCCGGATGTTGCACAATTTTCTTTTCCCTCAGCGAAAATATAACGCTGATGACCATCAGTAGAGGACTCACGGGTGTGGGTATCGCCATCACCGTTCCGGCCATGGCTATTCTGGCCAGAAACTTTCCGGCCCGGATATACGGCAGAAGCGTCAGCATTCTGCTCTGCTGCGGAGGACTCGGCGGCATTCTTGCCTCCCCGCCGCTCATAGCCTTTTCCCAAGCCTTCGGATGGCGCACCGCCATGGTCACATTCGGGATTCTCACTCTGATGCTTGCAGGCCTGGTCCTGTTCACCATCCCTGCCGACCCCACTTCAACGCCCCGAAAGACTCCCTCCGTCAAATCCGTGCTGCACAACGTATACAGCGTGGTTTCGTTCCGCTACTTCTGGCCTCCGACCCTGTGGCTGATGTTCACAGCCGGCACGTACTTTACCCTGGCTTCCCTCTGGTGGGGTCCCTATCTCGTGCAGGGCTGCGGACTGTCGATGGAAGAGACCGGCGTGCTGCTTACCATTTCCTCCCTCATGATGCTCATAACGCAGCCCACCTGCGGCTATCTGTCCGACACATTCTTCCGTGCAAGAAAAAAACCGCTGCTCTTCCTTTCAGCATTCGGCATAGCAGCCTCCGTCATGATGGTACTTCTTACCGGAAAGATGAGCTTCTACGTCATCGTGTTTCAGACCGTATGCCTGATGCTCGGCATATCGACCGGCTCTCCCCTTTCCTTCACCATGGTAAAGGAACTCTTTCCGCTGAACATGACGGGTACGGCCATCGGCTGCATGAACATGTTCTACCCCGTATGGGCAGCCCTCATGCAGGCCGTCTTCGGCTTGATTTATGAAGGATTCCAGTGGGAATCTCCTTCAGCGGCCTTCAGCGGAGCTTCCTGGCTTATCGTGGCAAACTGCACGGCAGCGTTCATCGTCTGCTTCTTCATGAAGGAAACATTCTCCTCACGCCCGGCAGAATAAAAAACGGGGCAGGCTCTTCAGCGGAGTCCTGCCCTGTTTTTTTGCGTTTTCAATTTTTACTTATTCCACGGCATACGCGCCAGCAGAAGCCCCAGTCCGCAGAATCCGGTCACACCGGCAAACACGAGACCGGCTCCCACGAAAGCGGAAAGCCAGAACATGGGATGCCATACCCAGCTGCCCAGAATACCCAGAAGCACCAGCGCTCCCGCGCCGATCTGAATCTGGCGGAACAGCGGGAAAGGCGCCTTCTCATGCCGGACGGGCAGACCTTCCTTCTGCCAGCCGGAGAGCCCTCCCTCCATCTGCCAGGCCTGCGTGCTTCCTGCAAGAGACTGGAGCATATCCGCAGCCTTCTCCGTTCTTCTGCCGGAACGACAGAAGAAAATCAGCGGCTTTTCCGGGGCATCACCGTCCTTCAGCGGATACAGCCTGGCTATGGACAGCGGCACGAGACGCGCTTCAGGAATGAAGTTTTCGGCGTATTCGGAGCTTTCCCTGACGTCAATCAGGTGAACTTCTCCGTTTTGCATCATCTCATAGGCCTTGCGAGGCGAAATGGTGGGCAGCATGACCGTCCTCCTGTATTTTTGGGCCAGATTGGCAGAAAAGCAGAGAAGGCGCAAGACAAGGGAAAAAACTCTCATCGCCTTCAACACAAAAACATGACGGTCCTGTACGGCAGGCAGATGCCTCTCCGCCCCGAAAAGTCGGTCTTTTTTCTGCAGTCTATGGATTTTTCTGGTAGATTCCATTATTGTTTGAATATTTTTCATTATATTTTCATAAGTTATACAATCAACCGTGAATTATTGACATATATGAGCAAATAGGAATAGAGTTTGAACGCTTTCCCGCGGAAAGCGATACGGTCCCGTTGAAACTGCCTGAAAGCCGCAAGGCCGACTAGCAGCGGAGGGCGCTCTGGAGAATCCCGTTTGGGTGCCGAAGGTGCAAGGCGAAAGCCGAAACTCTCAGGCCAAAGGACAGAGCTTAGGATCTTGCCGCTCGACTATACCTGCCGCTTCATCCCTAAGCGTTTCTCTGGAGCAAATCTGTGGATTTGCTCTTTTTTTGTACCCTGAAACGAGTCATGGAGCGGCAGTGCCCATGCTCTCAAAGGATTGAATCATGGAACTCATCAGTCAGATTGTCGATGCGGTCAACAGCGTACTCTGGGGCTGGCTTCTGCTCTTTCTGCTCTGCGGAACGGGCATATTCTACACCATACGGCTCCGCTTCATTCAGCTCCGCAAGCTTCCTCATGCCTTCGGCCGTCTTTTCCACAACATCTCCCTGCATGGAGAAAGCGCCGACCATACGGGCATGAGCTCCTTTCAGGCCCTTGCCACGGCCGTGGCCGCCCAGGTAGGCACGGGCAACATCGCCGGTGCGGCGACCGCCATTGCCGCCGGCGGTCCCGGCGCCATCTTCTGGATGTGGCTCAGCGCCTTCTTCGGCATGGCCACCAACTATTCCGAAGCCGTTCTTGCCCAGAAATACAAGACCACCAACGAGCGCGGCGAAACCGTCGGCGGACCGGCCTACTACATTCGCGCCGCCTTCACGGGCAGCTTCGGCAAGGCCCTTGCCGCCTTCTTCTCCGTGGCCATCATTCTGGCACTGGGCTTCATGGGCAACATGGTGCAGTCCAATTCCATCGGCGCCGCGTTCAGCACGGCCTTCGGCCTTCCCCCGCTTCTTGTCGGCGTGATCGTGGCCCTCATTTCCGCCGCCATCTTCCTCGGCGGAGCAAAGCGCATCGCCTGGGTCATGGAAAAGCTCGTTCCGCTCATGGCGCTTCTTTATGTGGGCGGCTGCCTCATCATCATTCTGGCCAACATCACGGCTCTGCCGGGAGCCATCAAGACCATTTTCGTCATGGCCTTCGATCCGCAGTCGGCCGGCGGCGGTGCGCTCGGCATCACGGTTCGTGAAGCCATGCGTTACGGCGTGGCCCGCGGCCTCTTCTCCAACGAAGCCGGTATGGGTTCCACCCCCCATGCCCACGCTCTGGCCAAGGTGGCCCATCCCGACGATCAGGGCATGATGGCCATGATGGGCGTCTTCATTGACACCTTCGTCGTGCTCACCTGCACGGCTCTCGTCATCATCATCACCGGCGTATGGAACTGCGGAAGCACCGGTACGGAACTGGCCCAGATCGCCTTCGATACCGTGTTCGGCTCTCTCGGCAACATCTACATCGCCGTCTGCCTCTTCTTCTTCGCCTTCTCCACCATCATCGGCTGGTACTTCTTCGGCGAGGCCAACGTAAAGGCTCTCTTCGGAGCAAAATACGTCAAAATCTACGCCGCCATCGTGGTGCTGTTCATCGTGGTCGGATCCGGCCTCAAGGTGAATCTCGTCTGGAACATGTCGGATATGTTCAACGGCCTCATGGTACTGCCCAACCTCATCGGTCTGCTGGCTCTCTCCGGCGTGGTGGTGGCCATTGCCAAGAGCAAGAAGGACTGATCCCGTTTCCGCCCTCCTCCGGGCATAAAGAGAGCGCCCCGTATTCCATTCGGAATGCGGGGCGCTCTTTTTTATGTCTATCAGACGAAGACTCGGAACGGACGGCGTCCGAACCTCACGGTCTCATGCTCCGGCAAGCGGAGACTCCGACCGGAAAGCCTGTCCGCTATTCCTGTTCCATCGCTTCCTTGAAGCGCTGCTGAAGAGCCTGCATCTTGGCCTTCTTGTCGACAAGATCGCTCTGGCGGGCCTTTTCGGACTCCACGAGGTCCGCAGGCGCGCGCTTGACGAAGTTCTCGTTGGAAAGCTTGCCGTTGAGCGCGACAAGATCCTTCTCAACCTTGCCGATTTCCTTGTCGAGACGGGCAAGTTCCGCCTGGAAGTCCACGGCGCCGGTCAGAAGCACGATGACTTCACAGCCGCGCACCACGTTGCTGGCCGAAGCCTTGGGAGCATGGGCCGTCTTGTCGATAACGAGACTTTCCAGTCTTGCCAGATCGAAGAAGCCGCGGCCGGCTTCCAGAAGAGCGGCCTGCTCGTCGCTTGCCGGACGAAGCACCACGGACAGCTTGTAGGAAGGCTTGATGTTGAGTTCCGCACGGATGGTACGAATGGCGCTGATGGCTTCCTGCAGGAAGATCATCTCGTCCGATTCACGGCTCTTCACGCACTCCGGACGGGCCGCGGGATAGAGTTCCGTGGCGATGTCCGTGCCTTCGTGACCGGGCAGGGAATCCCAGACCTCGGCGGTGACGAACGGAATCATGGGATGCAGCAGCAGGAGGATTTCGCGCAGCACGGTGTAGAGCACGTACTGAGCTTCTTCCTTCGCCGGACCTTCTTCCTTCATGTCGGCCTTGATGAGTTCCAGATACCAGTCGCAGAACTCGTTCCACAGGAACTTGTACACGCACTGGGCGGCATCGTTGAAGCGGTAGCTTTCCAGAGCGGCGTCCTCTTCCACCTTGACTTCCTCAAGGCGGTTGAGAATCCACTTATGGTGCAGGCCCTTCACCGCGCCGAGATCCACGGCCTTCGGTTCGCCCTGTTCGGGCAGATTCATGAGGGCGAAGCGCGAAGCGTTCCAGACCTTGTTCACGAAATGGCGGTAACCTTCGATGCGCTCTTCCGACATACGGATGTCGCGGCCCATGGCGGCAAAGGCGGCCAGCGTGAAGCGGAGAGAGTCCGCGCCGTACTTGCGGATCATGTCCTGCGGGTTGATGCCGTTGCCGAGAGACTTGGACATCTTGCGGCCCTGAGCGTCGCGCACGAGAGCATGGATGTAGACTTCACGGAAGGGCACTTCGCCCATGAAGTGCTGTCCCATCATGATCATGCGGGCCACCCAGAAGAACAGGATGTCGAATGCCGTGACAAGCACGGTGGTGGGATAGTACTTTTTCAGGGTTTCGGTGTTTTCTGGCCAGCCCATCGTGGAGAAGGGCCACAGAGCGGAAGAGAACCAGGTGTCGAGCACGTCCGGATCCTGTTCCAGCTTCGTGCCGCCGCACTTCGGGCACACCGTGGGATCTTCCTCAGCCACGATAAGCTCGCCGCAGTCGGCGCAGGTCCACGCAGGAATACGGTGGCCCCACCAGATCTGACGGCTGATGCACCAGTCGCGGATGTTGTCGAGCCAGTTGTAGTAGGTCTTGGTCCAGCTTTCGGGATAGATCTTGATCTTGTCCGGCACGGCGGCGCGGGCGGCAGGAGCCATCTTGCTGATGGCCACGAACCACTGATCGGAAACGTAGGGTTCGATGACGGTCTTGCAGCGGTAGCAGCAGCCCACGCTGTGGGAAAGCGGCTCTTCCTTCACAAGATGTCCGTTCTCACGCAGCTCTTCCACGATGGCCTTGCGGCACTCTTCACGGCTCATGCCGGCATAGCGGCCGCATACGTCGCTCATGCACATGTTGCCGTTGTCGTCGATGACCTGGATGAATTCCAGGTTGTGGGCGTGGCCGAGCTTCCAGTCGTTGGGGTCGTGACAGGGGGTCACCTTCAGGCAGCCGGTACCAAACTCGCGATCCACGTAGCGGTCCGCAATAAGCGGCACTTCTCGGTTGACCACAGGCACGATGAGCTTCTTGCCCACAAGACCGGCGTAACGTTCGTCGTCGGGATGCACGCACACCGCGGAGTCACCGAGAATGGTCTCGGGACGGGTGGTGGCGATGGTCACGGAACCGGAACCGTCGGCGAAGTCGTAGCGCACATGCCAGAGCATGCCCTTGGAATCGATGTGATCCACTTCGTCGTCGGCAAGGGCGGTGTGGCAGCGGGGACACCAGTTGACGATGTACTTGCCCTTGTAGATGAGACCTTCCTTATAAAGCTGCACGAACACCTTGCGCACGGCACGGGCAAGGTTGTCGTCCATCGTGAAGGCCTCGCGCGTCCAGTCCACGGAAGAACCGAGTTCCTTGATCTGCTCAAGAATCTGACCGCCGTACTGCTTCTTCCACTCCCAGACGCGTTCGATGAAGGCCTCGCGGCCCACGTCGTGACGCTTCTTGCCTTCCTTGGCAAGGGCACGTTCCACCACGTTCTGCGTGGCGATGCCCGCATGGTCGGTACCGGGAATCCACAGCACGTTTTTGCCCTTCTGACGGGCATGACGGCAGAGAATGTCCTGAAGGGTCTGGTTCAGGGCATGACCGATGTGCAGAATGCCCGTGACGTTGGGCGGAGGAATGACGATGGAATAGGGGTCGCCGGGGGCGGACATGTCGGGAGTGAAGGTTTTCGCTTCTTCCCAGTGCCTGCGCCAGTGAGCTTCCACTTCCTGCGGTTCATAGGCTTTGGACAGCATTTCAAGGCTCCAGTAGTTGAAATATCCGCCGTTTCTGAAAAGAAAACGGCCCTGACCGGACGGACCGAACCCTTCCGGTTTCTGACGGAAGCATGCGGCAGACGATGCCTGCATCACTCTTCCGCGGCTGTGTCTCTTGCCGAACGGGCGGCTTTGTGCGTATGCATAGGCACGGAGGGAAACATGATCGCCATACTCTGGGACGCATCCCATATCTGGGGATATCTGCTGCTGCACGCCGTTCGCTCGACGGGCATTCCCTACCGTGTACTCAAAGGGTTAGACATAGCCCAGACCGGTCTGTCTGGCAAGATGCTCATGGTACCCGGAGGTTCCGCGCGGCGCAAGGCCGAGGCGCTCGGACCGGCGGGTGCGGAGGCGGTACGCCGCTTCGTGCGGCAGGGCGGACGCTATGTCGGCTTCTGCGGCGGCGCGGGGCTCGCTCTCGCCGACGGACTGGGGCTTTGCTCGTGGCGGCGCGACGGCATGACCGACCGCCTTCAACATCTTGTTTCCGGGCATCTTTCCTGCACACTTTCTGCGCAAAGCGAGCTTGTTCCTCCCTCTCTTGCGGGAGGAACGGCGCTTCTGCCCGTCTGGTGGCCGGGGCGCTTCAACGAGCCGGACACGCCGGACGACGTGCAGGTGCTGGCCCGCTACTCTGCGCCGGGTCCCGATCTCTATGTGGCCGACATGCCCTTTTCCTCCATGCCCGCGGACATTCTTGCGGAATGGCAGTCCATGTACGGCGTCATGCTGCGCCCCTCGCTGCTGGACCACCGACCGTGCGCCGTGTCCGGCAACTACGGCCGGGGAAACTGGCTTTTAAGCTACAGTCATCTGGAAACGCCGTCCGGCAGTTTTCCCGGCTCGGAGCAGGCGGGAGCGTGGCTGCTCCACATTCTGCGCCTCTGGTGCGGACTGTCGACCGGCCAGACCTGCCTGCCTGCGCTTGATTTCGGCACACTGCCCGTGCTCTGGGAAGACGATGTTCTGCTGACGGCGCGCGCCTCGCTGCTGGAACTTCTTGCGCTGGCAGAACATCTCGGACTGCTCTTCCCCCGCAATTCCTGGCTGCTCGGCTGGCGCTCCGGCGTTCCGGGAGCCCAGTTCAACAGCCTGAACGCCGCGCTTTCCACCACGCTCAGCCTCCGCCCCGACGACCGCAGGCTCTCCCTCTGGAGAGAGCGCCGAAACGAGTTCGAAAACGCCTTCACCCTGTTCTTCCAGGGGGCGAGAAGCTGGCTGCTGGCCCGGCGACTTGCCGACACGCTGGCCGACTCCGCTCCGGGCATGCTGCCCCGGGAACTGCTTGAAGATCAGCGGCGCGCGCTTTTCGGCTCCCCCATGTTCGGCGGAGGCCTCAGCGAGCAGCTGCTGAACATTCTGGAAGAACTGGTCTGAAAAGGCCGCACCGGGCAAAAAGCATAAAAAAACGCCCGGTCCCGGAAGGGACGGGCGACGGACAGAACCCCGAGGCGCAGGGAAGCTCAGGATTTTTTCTGTCTCAGGCAGAAGGCGGAGAGCGCAAGGCCGACGACTATCGCCGCAAGCGCAGCCCAGAACAGGGCGTTCAGCTCCCGTGCCAGAACATAGCCCCACAAGCCGGTATGGACGCCGCCGCGCCCGTCCACAAGCTGTACGGGGAAGAGTTCGGAATATATCCACATGACGAGCATCCCGCCCGCGCCCAGAAGAAAAATCAGCACGCCGGCCGCAAGGGCCATGTGACGGGCCGTGGCACCCGCGGAAGGGGCAGCCGGGGACGGTTTGTCATTCCGCTCTTCTGCGACGGGGGAGGCGGCCGGACTCTCCTCCGGCAGCACGGGACTTTCCGGAGCCTCGACCTGATCTCTCAGCAGATAGTCAAGACTGACGCCCAGCGTGTCGGCAAGTTCCACCAGACGATCGAGATCCGGCGCGGAAAGGCCGGTCTCCCACTTCGTCACGGACTGACGGGAAACGCCCATGCGCTGTGCCAGTTCCTCCTGCGAAAGCCCGAGAGCTTTGCGTCTGGCCTGTATCTTTCCGTAAAGCTGGAGATCCTTCCTCATTTGATTCCATGAGCTGACAGCGTTCTTTCCGGGAGATCAAAACCCGGATCAGGCTGAATGAGAACTTTTCCGCAAGGAAGCGGGGCAGTCTTCCGGCGGACCCGTCGCCAGCCCAGATCAACCACGGTTCACTTGCGACGTAAACCCATGTCCGGGCGGAAGAGCGGAACATGCCGTCCTTCCACCCGCACACCTTAACTACTTGAGGCGGTCCATCGCCTTGTCATAGAACACGCACAGCGCGTCCATGTCCTGTTTCTGCTGAAGCTGAAGCAGTTCAGGCTGGAGTTCCTGCATGACCTTCGCGTACTTTTCAGGATCCTTCTGAGAAACTTCCTGAATGGTCTGGGCAAAGGCATTGGCCTTCTGCTGCGCCTCTTCAGGGCTGCATCCGGCTTCGGCGAGGGAAGAAAAACCAAGGGTCAGGGCCAGAGCCGCGGCAGCGGCCAACATCTTCCTGTTCATAAGGAACTCCTGTGGTTTTGTGGCGAATCGCCAGGGTTGAACGGCAGGTTCGCTCAAGCGAACCGTCTGACGGCAGCGCCCCGAAAACACGGGGACACCGGCCGCTTCCCGCCCGGAAAGAACGGGAAGGCACTGCGGCGCCAGGTCGCCGCACATGACGGTCAACCTTTAACGCCATCGTCCGGCAGACTCCACCAACCGGAAGTTTCCTTTCCGGCAACTGAAAGTTGCATACCCATTATTTCAACAAATTAGCATAAAATATTTTCGCTTGTCACGCTGTTTCGGCAACCTTCGGTTGCGGGAAACGGCAGGTTGCGCAACGCCCTTTCCTACGAAAAACAAAAAAGGCGGAGCCGAAGCCCCGCCCGTTCATAAGACTTATGCGGAAAAACTACATCTCTATGCCGATCCACGTCTTGGCGGCCCAGCCTATGAAGAAGGATACCGCCGCCACGCCGAAGCTGATGGAAAGCATTTCCACGAACTGCGGGCGGAAGGGTTCACGACGCACCACGGAAACGAAGAAGGTGAACAGGCAGATGATGCAGGCCGCATTGAAGAGGCAGCACACCAGCGCCGCATAGGGAGACGAGAACACCACGTACGGCAGAAGCAGCAGCGCCACCGTGATCATGTAGGCAATGCCCGTGTACACGGCAGCCTTGAAGGGATGCTTTTCATCGGGTTCGGCCTTCTTGGCCAGATATTCCGAAGCCGCCATGGACAGCGTGGCCGAAACGCCGGTGATGAAACCGGCAAGGCCCACCGTGGCATTATTGCCGAGAGCCAGCGTAAAGCCCGCCAGCGCGCCGGTGAGTTCCACCAGAGCGTCGTTCAGGCCGAGCACCATGCTGCCTATGTACTTCAGGCGTTCCTCGTCCACCATTTCAGCCAGCTTGCGTTCATGGCGCTCTTCCTCTTCCATGATACCCCTGGCTTCCGGCACATCCTCAATGAGCTCGGCATAACGCTTTCCCGCGGTGTCTTCCCCCGACTCCAGAAGATTGATGACGAAGGTCAGGCCGAAAATCCAGCTTATCACGCAGTAGAACAGCACCTTGAAGCGCTTCGCCACGGCGGGTTTCTTCGTATAGCGGCTCCACACTTCGCAGTGTCTGGCCTCATCGGCAGCCATGCGGTGAAGAACCTCGCCGTTCTCGCCGCCCACGCGTTTCGCGAGTATGGTGTAGATTTCACTGTCCGTTTTTTCGTTGATCTGCATCTGTTCCAGCAGACGAAGCGTACTTTCCCTCATGTTTCTCTCCCCCCGGACCACGTCCGGCTCCTTTTGTTCAACAAGGTTCCGTGATACGCCAAGGCCCTTACGCTGGCAACACGGGCATGTGCCTGTTTTCCCGGACACTCTGCGGGGAAAAAGCGCTTGAGATAAACAGGACCACGCCGTATAACAGCAGACAACACCCAAAACAAGGAGAACGGATATATGGCTCTGGACCCCAAGCAGCACGCGGACTGGGAAATCGCCCGGGACGCGGAATCCCGCATGAAGGACATTTACCGGATCGGCAGAGAACTGGGCCTTGAGGACAGAGAACTGCTGCCCTACGGTCACGTCATGGGCAAGGTGGACTATCAGTCCGTTCTCACCCGTCTGGCCGACCGCCCCAACGGCAAGTATGTCGACGTCACGGCCATCACCCCCACGCCCTTCGGCGAAGGCAAGTCCACCACCACCATCGGTCTGGTTCAGGGCCTCGCCAAACGCAGCCAGAAGGTTTCCGCCGCCATCCGGCAGCCTTCCGGCGGTCCCACCATGGGCACCAAGGGTTCCGCGGCAGGCGGCGGTCTTTCCCAGTGCATTCCGCTCACGCAGTATTCCCTGGGCTTCACCGGCGACATCAACGCCGTCACCAACGCCCACAACCTCGCCATGGTGGCCCTCACCGCCAGAATGCAGCATGAGCGCAACTACGACGACGAAAAGCTGCTCCGCCTCTCCGGTCAGGAACGTCTGAACATCGATCCCACCAACGTGCGCATGAACTGGGTCATCGACTTCTGCTGCCAGGCCCTGCGCAACGTGGTCATCGGCATGGGCGGCAAGTCCGACGGCTTCATGATGTCCTCGCACTTCGACATTTCCGTGTCCTCCGAAGTCATGGCCATTCTTTCCGTGGCCCGCGACCTCAAAGACATGCGAGAAAGAATCGGCCGCATCATCGTGGCCTATGACCGCGCGGGCAAACCCGTGACCACCGAAGATCTGCAGGTTGCCGGCGCCATGACCGCCTGGATGATCGACGCCATCAAGCCCAACCTCATCCAGACCATCGAAGGTCAGCCCGTCTTCGTGCATGCCGGTCCCTTCGCCAACATCGCGCTCGGCCAGAGCTCCGTCATTGCGGACAGACTCGGCCTCAAGCTTTCCGACTACCATGTCACGGAATCCGGCTTCGGCGCGGACATCGGCTATGAAAAGTTCTGGAACCTGAAGTGCCACTACAGCGGACTCGCTCCCGATGCCGCCGTGCTCGTGGCCACCGTCCGCGCGCTGAAGAGCCACGGCGGCGCTCCCGCGCCCCGTCCCGGCCGCGCGCTGCCCGAAGAGTACCGCCAGGAAAACGTGGGCTTCGTGGAAGCCGGCTGCTGCAACCTGCTGCATCACATCCGCACCATCAAGAAATCCGGCACCTCTCCCGTGGTGTGCATCAACGCCTTCGTGACCGACACCCCCGCCGAAATCGCCCGCATCCGTGAAATCTGCGAGGCCGAAGGCGCACGCGTGGCCGTTTCCACGCACTGGGAACACGGCGGTGAAGGCGCTCTGGAACTGGCCGACGCCGTCATGGACGCCTGCACCGAAAAGTCCGATTTCCGTCCCCTCTACGACTGGAATCTGTCCTTCAAGGAACGCATCGACAAGATCGCCCGCGAAGTGTACGGCGCCGACGGCGTGGACTACACCGCCGAAGCCGAAAGCCGTCTTGCCGAAATGCAGGCCCGTTCCGACGCCTCTGAACTCGGCGTGTGCATGGTGAAGACGCAGTACTCGCTCTCCGACAATCCCGACCTCAAGGGCGAACCTTCCGGCTGGCGTCTGAAGATCCGCGACGTGCTGCTCTACGGCGGCGCAGGCCTTGTGGTGCCCGTGTCCGGCAAGATCTCGCTCATGCCCGGCACCGGCTCCAACCCCGCGTTCCGTCGCGTGGACGTGGATACCGAAACCGGTCAGGTGCACGGCATCTTCTAATCGATTCCCCCTTGCTTCGTAACAGACAGGCCGCGTCTAATGGCGCGGCCTGTTTTCTTTTATCGAAAGCCTGACTCTGGGGCCGGAACCTCTCCCCCCCCCTTGTCCGGCGGACGGCCTGTAAAGCATGGCAAACTCCGAGAGCGTCCGCCGTCTCTGCCTTTTCCGCATGGCCTGACCATAACGAAACATCCCGGTCCGTTCCGAAGAAGAAACCGGGATGCATCAGGACTCGGCAAACGCCGTTCCGAAAAATCCGACTACGCCTGCCAGCCCCGCACGAAAAGCATGATGGAAGAAAACGCCAGCATGACGAGCAGAAGCCTGCGGAAAATGGCAGGATTTATCCGCCGGATGACGGGAATGCTTACCAGCACGCCCGCCACGGCGCAGGGAGCGGCCCAGGCGGCGGAGTGCAGCATCTCAGGCGTATACAGGCCGCTTTTCCACTGAAGCACCATAAGAAACACCATGGCCACGGCAGCCATCGTGCTCAGCATGGAAAGCGTCACTTCCTTGCTCCAGCCGCGGAGCACGGCATACATGGCAAGAATAGGCCCTCCCATGCTGGTGGAGCTGAGCAGAAGACCTGAAATGATCCCTGCCGGAATCACGGTCCAGAGAGGAGCCTTATAGGTTCGGTACATGCGCCCGGCCACAGCCTGCCAGGCAAGAAAAAGCAGAAGCATGGCGGAAGTGGCAAAGAATATGGCCTTGGCGGGAGCCACGTTCAGAATGAACATGCCCAGGGGGATACCTGCTGCGCTGCTGAGACAGGCCAGAAGAAATTCCAGCTTCGGCAGATCTCGGTGATAGAAAAATGCGATGCTCACCGTGATGGCGGTGCCGGCAATACAGCCGAAAATGATGGAATCCTTGGCCTCCATGACCAACGTCATCAAAGGAACAGCGAACAGATTGCCGCCGAAGGACGTGATACCGTTGATGAAGCCCGCCAGAAACCAGACGATGTTGATGTAGAAAAAGACAAGCATATCCCATGCCTCCACGGCTCATGATCCTTATTTCCTACGCTCTCAGGAACAGAAATGTAAAGCGTCCTTCAACAAGTGTCGACGCCTGCAGCAGCAGGGCAATGTACCATTATTTTACATTTTTGTTTTATCTTACCCGATTATTTCTTCTTTCCGTTCTCTTTTTCAGGTTCTTCATGTCTGTATTGCGCTGTTTTTCACGCAAGAACAGCTGTTTTATCTTTTTTCTTGCCAGAAAGGTTTTTTCGATGATATCAACAAAAATGTTAATCAGAGCATACTCCGTGTCTCCTGCAGGCACTCCGCCCTTCCGGACTCCATACTCCTGCCGGACAGGCTGAACGAGAACAGGCCGGAAGGCGCTTTCCGAAACATGCTCTGAAATGCCTGCACAGGGCGAGGAGTCTGCAAGATGGAAGAATTCTCCCACTTCATTAAAGTGCTGGACGGATACGTCTGGGGGCCGGTCATGATGGCCCTCATTCTCGGAACGGGACTGTACCTGACCTTCGGTCTGAGATTTCTTCCCTGGACCCGCCTCGGAGCCGGTTTCCGCCTCACCTGGAAGGGACGTGCCAGAAATGAAAACGTACACGGCGAACTTTCCCCCTTTCAGGCACTGATGACGGCTCTGGCCGCCACCGTGGGCGTAGGCAACATTGCGGGCGTAGCCACGGCCATATTCACCGGCGGTCCGGGCGCCCTGTTCTGGATGTGGTGCACCGCCATGGTCGGCATGGCTACCAAGTATGCCGAAACCGTGCTGGCTCAGAAATACCGGGAAGTCACGCCCGCCGGACACGTGGTGGGCGGCCCCATGTACTACATCAGAAACGGCCTGGGGAAGAAGTGGGCCTGGCTGGGCACGCTTTTTGCGCTTTTCGGCGGCATCTGCGGCTTCGGCATCGGCAACATGACGCAGTCCCATTCCATTGCCGACGCCCTGCACGCCTCCTTCGGCGTTCCGGCGGGCGTCTCCGCCGCCGTCATGTTCGTACTGATAGCGCTGGTCATACTCGGCGGCGTGTCGCGCATCGGCGCGGTGTCCGGCAGGCTCGTCCCCTTCATGTCCATTCTCTATATCATCTGCTCCCTTGTCGTCATTGCCGTCAACATCGACAAGGTTCCCGGCGTGTTCGCCACCATCTTCCACGACGCCTTCACAGGCAGCGCCGCAGCGGGCGGCTTTGCCGGATCCACCGTCATGCTGGCGCTGCAGATGGGGGTGGCCCGCGGCATCTTCTCCAATGAAGCCGGCCTCGGCTCCGCAGCCATGGCCCACGCCACGGCCACCACGGACGATCATGTGGCCATGGGATATGTCGGCATGCTCGGTCCCTTCATCGACACCATCATCATCTGCACCATGACCGGACTGGTCATTCTCTGTTCGGGCCTCTGGTCGGTGGACGGAGCCGTATCCGGCGCGCCTCTTACCGCGGCGGCCTTTGAATCCGCGCTGCCCGGCATAGGTTCTGCGCTGGTCTCCCTGTGTCTGGCCATGTTCGCCTTCTCCACCATTCTCGGCTGGTGCGTCTACTCCGAGCGCTGCTGGATCTACCTGCTCGGCGACAGGGCGCTTAAGCCTTTCCGCATCATCTTCGTCTGCGTGGTTCCGGTCGGCGCGCTCATGTCCCTTGATCTTGTCTGGGACATCGCCGACGTGCTCAACGCCCTCATGGCCGTGCCCAACCTCATAGGTCTGCTGCTGCTCAGCCCCGTTCTGTTCAAAATCTCCAGAGAGTACAACGACTGAGTCCCGACCAAGAAGGTACGGTCCCAAGACCATCTTTCCTGAGCTTCAGGCGGAAACGCCCGGCTTTCCTTCCGAAGGCCGGGCGCTGGACTTTTTGCAGGGCATGGGGTACGCCGCATTCCGGCCTGCTCTCACCGCAGGTTCCGAATCCGTCATCCCCGTGAGGTCTGCTCATGCCCGGAATTCTCCTTCATGTCTGCTGCGGCCCCTGCTCGCTCATGCCCATCGTCCATCTGCGCGACGAAGGCTGGGAGCCTGTCGCCTACTTTTTCAATCCCAACATCCACCCTGCGGATGAATGGAAAAAAAGACGCGACGCCATGCGCGAAGTCGCCGTAAGGCTCAATGTTCCGCTGCTGGAAGAAGGCGAACCGGAAAATCCCGGACTGTGGGTCCGGCATCTGGACGGCACGACCGCGGAAGGCGCGCGCTGCAGACTCTGCTACCGCCCCCGCATGGAACGCGCCGCAACGCTGGCCGCGGAAAAGGGCCTCGCCTTCACCACAAGCCTGCTCTACTCCCGCTACCAGCACCATGAAACCATCATTGAAGAAGCCCGCAGGGCGGCGGAAGCAGCCGGTTCCACCTTTCTGTACCGGGACTTCCGCCCGTGGTGGTGGGACGGCATAGCCATGTCGAAGGAACTCGGCATCTATCGTCAGAAATGGTGCGGCTGCATTCTGAGCATGAAGGAAGCCCTCGCCCAGCACAAGGCAGCGGAAGAACGCAAGGCCGCGCAGAAGGCGGAACGCGCCGCAAGACTGGCCGCGGAAGCGGAAGAACGCAGAAAGAAAAAGGAGGCCTTTGCCGCGGGCAACAGCAAAAAAGCCCGCAAGGCCCGGGCCAGACTGGCCCAAATGCAGGCGGACGCCGGGGAGTCCCGCGCCGACGAGAAGAACGCCTGACCCTCGTGCTTTGCCCGGTCTCCGAAAACTGTTCCCGAAAAAGCGCAGCAAAAAGCCCCGCTTCCTGAAGAAACGGGGCCTCATAACCAGAGAACGTGATGTAAAAACGCGCGTCAGACAGGAATGCTCATTTGCCGATTTCTTCCGGCCCGAGCACCCGGATATTCCGGGCGGTCAGCACCTTCACGGCTTCGTCGGTACGATCGAAACGGAAAATCATCGTGGCTCTGGTGGATTCCCTCTGCGTATAGGCATACAGGTATTCCACATTGATGCCGTGCTCGGAGAGCACTCCCAGCACACGGCAGAGTCCTCCCGGCGTATCGGCCACGTCCACGGCGACCACCGGAGTCGTCCCGACCGTGAACCCGGCCTTGGCAAGGGCTTCCCGCGCTCTGGCCGTATCGTCGGCCATGAGGCGCAGCACGCCGAAATCCGTGGTATCCGAAAGAGAAAGGGCGCGGATGTTGACGTCGGCTTCCGCAAGCACGCGGGTTACGTCGCCGAGCTGTCCGGACCGGTTCTCCACAAAGACGGAAATCTGTTCGACCGTCATGTCATTCCCGGCAGAGGCTTACGCCTTCTTGTCTTCGTCGGTGGTTTTGGCCTTGTCCTTGGGGGTGATGTCGATTTCATCGGGTTCCGAAGCGGCCTGACGGAAATTGCGGATGGCGCGGCCGAGACCGCCGCCGATTTCCGGCAGACGCTTGGCGCCGAATATCACCAGCACCAGCACAAGGATGATGAGAAGTTCCTGCATTCCTATACCAAACATGGCAAACCTCCGGGGTCTTTCTCTCCAAGTTCGTTCATTTCCTATACGGGAGGGAACAGGGAAAGGTCAAGGTTCTTTCCGGCGAAACACGCTGCCCGACATAGCTTTTTCCCGATTGCCTGAAAAAGCATCCGGCCTTATAGTGAAACGAGGAGCTTTTATCATGGACACATCTCTTTTCCTTGCCCTGCCCCGGCTTCATGCCGAATGGCTGCCCCCTCTTCAGAACTGCCTCACCCTCTGGCCCGGCCTTCCCGGAAAGCCGGATTCCGCCTGGGCGCCGGAACTTCCGCTTTCTCCGGCTCTTTCGGCCGCCTGCCTGGCCGACTATGAACGCATGTGCCGCGACGGCGCAAGCGGAAGCCCCGTGACGACGCTGGGCGCGGAACCTGCTCCGGCGGATCTGTCCGAGGCGGAACGGCGCGCCCTGCGCGAAATGGCCGGACTGCCGGTGGAAGAGCCTGCGCAGCCTCTGCGCAGAACCGCTCAGCAGGTGCTGCTGCTTACATGGCTTCAGGAAAAGCAGGCGCTGGACATGGCGGAACTCGAACGCAAGATCAGCGTGTCGCGGCAGAAAATTGCAGGCCTGATTTCCGGAACGGAAGGCAGAAGCCGCCGAGCCTCGCTGCCGGGAGATTCCGATCTGCCCGACTGGAAAAAAACGCTGGCCGCCGCCCTTGCCTTCGTGCCCGACATGCCGGACTCCGTGGTCATTGCGGTTTCAAGCCCGGCCATGCGCGCCGAAATAGCCGCCATGGAAGCTCCCGAAGCCGAGCGCTCCGACCTTCCTGCCGGATATCGGGCCGTACGCCTTCCCGTTTCCGCCGTGGCCGCGCTCTGCGGACGGGCCGCCCACGACAGACTCAAAAGCGCGCTTTCCTCCGATCTCTGGCAGCGCGAGCTTACCTTCTGCCTTCCCGCATCCGGAGACTGAACCATGCCCCATCTTTCCGCAGCGGAACTCTCCTCCTGGTTTTCCGACACGTTCCACGGCCTTCCTTCGGGCATCATCTTCGACTGCGACGGCGTGGTGATCGACTCGCGCGAAGCGAACATTACTTATTACAACTACCTGCGCGAGTATCTCGGACTTCCGAAGCTCACCCGCGAGCAGGAAGACTTCGTGCAGGCCGCCACGGTTCATCAGGCGCTGGACGCCATCTTTCCCCGTCCGCTCCAGCCGCTTCTGCGCGACGCCTCAAGGCGCATATCCTACACGCGCGACATCATGCCCCATATCGGCTGCTATCCCGGCCTGCACGACGTGCTCGACTTCTGCCGGGCTTCCGGCCTGCGCCTTGCCATGAACACCAACCGCACCGACGGCATGGACATGCTGCTGGACAACTGCCGTCTGCACGGCTACTTCGACCCCATCGTGCTGGCCAGCGACGTTTCCCGACCGAAACCGGATCCGGAAGGGGCACTGCGCATTCTCCACGAGTGGCAGTTCCGGCCGGAACAAGTACTTTTCATCGGCGACAGCGCCTCCGACAAAGGCGCCGCCGAAGGCGCCTCCATTTCATTTCTCAGCTTCCAGACGGAAGGTCTGGCAGCGCGAAGTGTTTCTGATTTCAGCGTGTTGCTGCAGGCTCTGAAAATGTGTATCCTGTAACATTCTCCTGCTTTACAAGAGAAAATTTATAGTTTACACAACGGAAATTAAATCGGCACGGCTCTGCCCTGCCAGGAGGAACCTTGACACCTGAAGATCTGGAATACTTCCGTAATCTTCTCAATCAGATGCTCGTCGAGGCTCAGCGCAACGGCGATTCCACTCTGGAAGAAATGACGGACAACCACTCATCCTACGCCGATCCTTCCGATCGTGCCACTGCTGAATCGGATCGTTCCTTCACTCTGCGCATACGCGACCGCGAACGCAAGCTCATCACCAAGATACAGGACGCTCTCAAACGCATGGACGACGGCGAATACGGCATCTGTGAAGAATGCGGTGAAGAAATCGGCCTTGCCCGACTCAAGGCCCGCCCCGTGACCACGCTCTGCGTTTCCTGCAAGGCCCGTCAGGAAGAAGGCGAAAAAATCCAGGGAAGCTGAGTCCCGCTCCCGCCATGGACGCCCATCTCTTCCGCCGATTCTGCGACGCTCTTCTTCCCCGCCTCATGGGCGCACGGATGGAAAAAATCCATGCGCCCGCCCCCGACGTTACGGCCTTCACGCTGTACGGCGGCGCCGAACGCGGCGGGAAACGCCATCTTGTATTGAGAGCCGACCGCAAGGCTCCGCTTCTTTTCACGGCCGATCACCGCATTCCGGTGAATGCACAGCCGCCCGCCTTCATCATGCGGCTGCGCAAGCATCTGTCGGACCGACGCATCACGCGCGCCGTCTGCGACTGGCTTGAGCGGCGGCTCTGGCTCGGTTTTTCCGGCGAGGCCGCCCCGTGGCTCTGCCTTGATCTCAGAGACGGCCCCTCGCTCTCCTTTGAATCTCCCGCCATACCGGACGACCCTCTCTGGCCGGACACAGCATTTTCCGAACTTCCTGCCGACAGCTGGAGGTCCTGGAGCGTGCTTACGCCCGCCCTGCGCCGCAGTCTCGTCCATCTCGATCCCCTCGACGCCGAAGCGCTGCTCATGGATCTGCAAGCCGGTGGAGGCGACGTTTTCTTCTATGAAAACGATACCGGACGCTGCGAAGTGTCGGCCTGGCCGCTTCCCCATGCGCAGCTCGACGCCATGCCGGGAACATGGACCGAAACCATCGTGGAAGATCCCCTCGAAGCGCTGGCCAGAGCCGGAGAAAAACTGGTGTACGGCCGCATGGCCGAACAGGCCCGGCAGAATGCGGCACGCCCGTTTTCCGCGGAGGCCGCGCGCCTCGGCAAACTTCTGGACAAGCTGAACGACGAGGAAAAACGCCTTGTCGCCATGCGCGACCGGCAGAAGGACGCCCTGCTTCTGCAGGGGCAGCTCTACCGCTTCCGGCAGACGGACAAACTTGAGTCCGTGACGCTGGACGGCGAAAACGGCCCCGTCACGCTCAGGCTCGACGCCAGACGCACGGTGCGGGAAAACATGGCGGACATGTTTCATCAGGCCGGTCGTGGAAAGCGCGGTCTGGAACACCTTGAAAGACGCCGTGCCCAGGTGCAGGAGCAGAAGAGCGAGGCCGAAGCCTCCATGCTGCGCATGCTCGCGTCCGTAAACGGCACGGGACTGCCCGCTCCCCGCCGGGCCCCCGGAAAGGAAGAGCGCTCCGGTGGTTCCGCCGGCCTGCCGAAGCAGGTGCAGGCCTTCCGCAGCAGCGACGGCTGCCTCATTCTGCGCGGACGCGACACCCGCGGCAACGCGCTCGCCCTGAAGCTTGCCGCGCCTCACGACTACTGGCTGCACACCGCAGACGGTCCCAGCGCCCATGTCATCATCCGGCGCGATCACGCCGGACAGCAGATTTCCGAACGAACCATGCAGGAAGCCGGCATTCTCGCCGCGCTGAAAAGCTGGCAGAAGGATCAGGACAGCGCCGTCATCCAGTATTCTCTGGCAAAATACATCCATCCCATGAAAAATGCCCCGGCGGGCATGGTGCGCATCGACAAAAGCGAAGGTTCGTTCCGCGTGAGGATGGAACACGATCTGGAAGAACGACTGGAAAAAAACTGACGGCTCTGCAAAAGGAACGCGTTCCATGTACGACAATATGCAGCGATTCGAGGCCCGGGCCTTTCTTCTCCTTCTTGCCGTGGCCTCCGTGTTGTTCGGCGTGCTGCTTTATCCCTTCTTCGACGTGCTGTTCTGGTCGGTGGTCATCGCCGTGCTGTTCTCGCCCGTCAATACGCGCCTGCGCGACAGCTACGGGCTGCATCCGAATCTGGCCTCGCTGCTCACCGTGCTGTTCTGCCTTGTCATCATCATTCTGCCGCTTTCCTGGCTGCTGTATTCCTGCATTTCCGAAGGCGTTTCCCTCTATGAAAGGCTGGCGGCAGGCAGCACTTCTCTCATCGAAGCCGTGGACAGGCTCCGCGAGCACTTCCCTGAGATTCAGGACTGGCTGGCGGAATACGGCTATACCACCGAACAGATAAAGGCGTCGCTCAGCAAGGCCGCGCTTTCCGTGGGCAGCCTTCTGGCCAAGAATACCGTGGCCATAGGCGGGAGCGCTGCACATCTTGTGACCAATCTTGCGCTTGTGCTCTACATTTCCTTCTTTCTGGTCCGCGACGGCGGGCGCATCCGCGCGCTCATGATCCGCGCCCTTCCCTTCGGCGATCATCGGGAGGAACGCCTGTTCCGGAAGTTTGCGGAAGTCATGCGCGCCACCGTCAAGGGAAGCCTGCTCGTGGCCATGGCGCAGGGCGCGCTCGGCGGCATGATCTTCTGGGTGCTCGACATCCGCGCCGCCGTGTTCTGGGGCGTGGTCATGACGGTGCTCTCCCTCATTCCCGTCGTGGGTTCGGCGCTGGTCTGGCTGCCCACGGCGCTGTTCCTTCTCGCCACGGGGCAGTACTGGCAGGGCGCGCTGCTCATCGCCTACGGGGCGTGCGTCATCGGCCTTGCGGACAACCTGCTCCGTCCTCTTCTCGTAGGCCGGGACACCAAGCTGCCCGACTTTCTCGTGCTGCTCTCCACGCTCGGCGGCTTCATCATGTTCGGCATGGACGGCTTCGTGTCCGGCCCCACGCTGGCCGTACTCTTCGTCACCGTCTGGCAGATCTTCATGGAGGAGTGCAAAGGCGGCCTCTGCCCGAGCGAACAGTGCCTCGACAAAGATAAGACTTCAGACGAAGACGCCTCCGGCAGGCAGTCCTGACAATCTATCCGGCAACCGCTTCCGATTCCTCCAGCCAGGCAAGCAATCCGCGTATTGCCGCTTCCGCCGCCTGCACACGCACGCTGTCGCGATCGCCTTCAAAATGAAACACTGCGGCGCGGGTGCTGCCGCCGAGAGCCCAGCCCATCCATACCGTGCCCACGGGCTTTTCCGCCGAGCCGCCTCCCGGCCCGGCCACCCCGCTGACGGACATGGCCGCCTGCGCTCCCGTGGCGGTACATGCGCCGAGCGCCATGCTGCGCACCACCGGCTCGCTGACGGCGCCCTCGCCGGCAAGATCGTCGCCTCGAACGCCGAGAAGCTGCATCTTCACGGCATTGGCATAGGAAATCACGCCGCCGACATACCAGTCGGAAGAGCCGGGAACCGCCGTGAGCATGGCGCCGATAAGTCCTCCGGTACAGGATTCGGCCGTAGCGCAGGTCATGTTCCGCCGAAGCAGCGCCTCCGCCAGTTTCAGAACCAGAGCATTCTTTTCATCAAACATGCCGTTCTCCTTTTCCGTCCTCGGAAAGCCTTCTCTCCGGGGAGGATGCATCGTTCATGAAAGATCCTGCAGGCGCACGGAACCGGCGCGGGCCGCGCCCCAGAGTCCCGCCTGAGGATGAGCGTTCAGCCATACCGGAAGTTCCTGCAGAAAAGCCTTCTGACTTCCGACCGCCCGGAAAAACTCACGGGCGAACTCGACATGACGCACCAGCGCCTGGGTTCTTCCGGCCACCCCGCCCGTGACCACCAGCGCCTGCGGCAGAAGCGCCAGCGCCGTCATGCGGCAGAAGCGCCCGTAAAACCGGGCAAACAGCCCGCAGCAGGAAGAGGACGCGAAATCCGGCTCCCGGGTAAAATCCGCAGGGGCCCGCCGCTGCCCGGTACAGAATTCGTAAAGCAGCGCCAGCCCCGATCCGGAAAGCACGTGCTCCGCCGTCACCGGTTCCACCCCGCGCCTGTCCGCCAGAAAGGCGGCAAAGTCCTGTTCCTCCCGCCCTTCAAAGGGAAACGCCATGTGTCCCGCTTCCGACGCAAGCACGAACGGAGCCGCTCCCGCGTTCTGCCCCGGTACCAGCCATGCGGCACCGAGGCCCGTGCCCGCCCCGGTCACGACCACGGGCGAAGTATCCCGCGCAAGACCGGACAGCGTGGAAAAGTCGCCCTCAGGCGCGGATACGGAAGGAAAACGCCCCGGAAGAACGGACACGGCCTCCCGCATGACCGGCGTGAGACACGCCCAGGCCTGCGCCTCAAAATCGTTCATGACCAGACAGCGCGCCTTCGGGAAAAAACGACCGGCCACGGACGGATCCACGGTAAACGACGCGTTGGTCATGAAAATCCGGCCGTCACGCACCGGGCCCGCCGCTGCAAAAACCAGCAGCGAAACACTGTCGAGCGGCGCTCCGCCCTCGGGCCATGTTGTAAGAACTTCCTCAAGCAGCCCTTCAAAGGACGTATGTACGGAAGAAAGCGTCTTTCCTTCTTTTATCGATATCTCTTTGTCTTCACAAGAGAACATGAAAAAGCGACTCTGAGTTCCGCCGATATCGGCCACCAGCATATTCATTCTTCTCCTCCCTGCATGCCCATGCAGATAGCACAGCCCCGCCAACATTGCCATGCCTGCATAAACGGGATATCATTCTCACCCGGAAGGGGCTTTTCCCACCCTCAAAAAGGGCGTATGCTTCTTTCTTCACCAGTCGGCATGATTTCTCCGCCAGCCCGGCGACACAGCGCCGTCATGCCTGAACGGCTCTTTTCCATCTTGTGCGGATAAAAATTCAGGAGTTTCAGAGTTTTCTATGGAATATCACATTCGTCCAGACGCATCGTACCCCTCCGGCGGCACCCATCAGGAATGGCTTCTTACCAGCAGCCGCGGAGATTATTCTTCCGGAACGGTCTCGGGATGCAACACCCGCCGTTACCACGGTCTGCTGGCCGTGCAGACGCCTTCAGGAAAATACATGCTTCTGTCCACGATTGAGGACTCCATAGACATCGCAGGGCGCACCATCCCGCTTTCCAGCCGTGTGCATCCGGGCGTCGTGCATCCCGAAGGCTGGCGCTTCCTCGACAGCGTCGACGGCGGACACGACGACGTCACCTTCTCCTTCCGTCTGAATGAAGAGGGACAGGAGGAGATCATCCTGCGGCGCTCCCTCATCCTCGACCGCGAAACGGGCAGGCTCCTCATCCGCTACGCCCTTGCCGACACGCCCGCCGCAAGGCAGCTCGGCTCCGTCCGTCTCGTGCTGCGCCCGCTCGTCAACGGTCGAAACGTCAATCATCTCCATGCTTCCGCACCGGAGCGCGCGGCCTTCGTCCGTTCTCTCGGTCTGGAAAGCGGCAGCTATCCGGGCTTCTCCTTCCAGCCCGATGAAGCGATTCCCGCCCTCGTCATGCAGATTTCCCATCCCGGCCTGCAGTACTCGACCTTCGCCGCCGCGCCCGACTGGTATTTCCACGTTCTCTACCCCGTGGAAAAAGAACGCGGCTATGACTTCGAGGAAGACCTGCTCATGCCGGGAGAATTCGTCACGAGCCTCAGCGTCGACTGCCCGATCTGGGTCTGCGCGGGCACTGAGCCTCTGACCGAAGCGCCGGAAACGATCTGGGAACGCCATGCCTCCGGCGCGCCGAAACGCGTGTACAAGGAAGACCTTCTTGAGCATCTGCGCCGCGAATGCGACCGATTCCTCATCACCACCGGCAAGGATGCCGTGGTGCCCGCAGGCTATCACTGGTTCGGCCCCTGGGGACGAGACACCTTCATCGCTCTGCCCGGGCTTACGTTCCTCTCCGGCAGAGTGAAGGAAGGCAAGGCCGTGCTGCGTCAGATCAAGGGCACGGTGAAGAACGGGCTCGTACCCAATCTCCTCGGCGCAGGCAACGGCGAGGCGGCCTTCAACTCCGCCGACGCCTCGCTTTGGTACATACTGGCCGTGCATCGTCTTGCTCTGGCCTGCCCCAGGGAAATGCCCTTCATCAAAAAGACCTGCTGGCCGGTCATCAAGGACATCATCCGGAATTTTGCCGCCGGAACCATGCCCGACGAGGAAGGAAAGCCTCTGGTATACGCCGATGAGGAAGGCCTGCTCCATACCGGCAGCGCCAGCACGCAGCTCACCTGGATGGACGCTTCCATAAACGGAGACCCCGTCACGCCGCGCGACGGCTGCGCCGTGGAGCTGAATGCCCTGTGGTACGACGCCCTCTGCTTTGCTTCGTCCCTTGCGGACACCTTCGGAGAAACGCCGCCTGCGGAAACAGCCCTGCTGCCCCGCCTGAAAAAAGCCTTCAACCGCGTGTTCCGCCCCGCAGACGAAGACGCCGCGCTCATGGGCGGCGGCCTGTACGACACCTGGGATCCTGAAAAAGGCCCGGGGCGGCAGATACGCCCGAATCAGATTTTCGCCGTGGCCGTGCCGGACTCCCCGCTGCCTCTGAAAGTGCAGGCCGCGGTTGTGCGCTGCGTGCGCGACAATCTGCTCACGCCCTTCGGTCTGCGCACGCTTGCCCCCTCGGACGCCGAATACCATCCCGTCTGTCAGGGTCCGCAGCAGACGCGGGATCTGGCCTATCATCAGGGAACCGTATGGCCCTGGCTGGTCGGATCCTATATGGAAGCCGTGCTGAAGACGGCCAGAACCGACAAGCCCGTGCGCGAGGCGCTCGGTACGCTGACGCCGCTTTTCACCATGCATCTGCATGACGCAGGGCTGGGAAGCATTTCCGAAATTTTCGACGGGCAGCAGCCTCATACGCCGGGAGGATGCATTGCGCAGGCCTGGAGCGCCGCAGAAGCTCTTCGCCTGTTGCTGCTTGTCAGACAATACAATCCGGGAGAATGGAAACGCTGGCTGGACGACGTCCTGAAGCACGGCTCCGAACTCTGTTAGCACAGTCTTTCCATACCCGAGAAAACGGGGGATATCATATGCGCGTTCTGATGCTTGGATGGGAATTCCCGCCGCATATCAGCGGCGGTCTGGGCACGGCCTGCTACGGCATAACGCAGGGGCTTACGGAAAAGGGAGTGGACATCGCCTTCATTCTGCCGAGCATGAGGGCGGAAAAATCCCTCTCCGGCACCTTTCTACGCTCCGCTTCCGGCGTGCCCATTTCCCGCGCGCTGAAAAAGGCCGTGGAAAAGGTTCAACGCCAGCGCCAGTCCGACGAGTTCTCCCATCTGTTCATGCGTCCGGTGAACGCCAATCTGAATCCCTACGGCAGAGGCAACTTCGGTCAGCTCGGCATCGACCCCGACGTGTTCGATGAAAACGAGCAGTATGTCGAGGAAGTCAGCCACTTCCGCGGCGGTTACCATGACGATCTCATGGACGAGGTGTACCGCTTCACCACGGCAGCCACGGCCGTGGTGCTGGAAGAGCACATGAAAAAGAAGGCCGACGTCATCCACGCCCACGACTGGATGACCTACCCCGCCGCCATGACGGCCAGCAGACTGAGCGGCCTTCCCTTTGTCGCTCATCTGCATGCCACGGAATTCGACCGCTGCGGCGATCACGGCTACGACAAGATCTACAACATCGAACGCGAGGGCCTGCACGCCGCAGATCACGTCATTGCGGTGAGCGAACGCACGAAGCAGGTGGCCGTGGAACGCTACGGCGTGCCGCCGGAAAAGGTTTCCGTGGTCTACAACGGCGCGTTCCTGCATGAAAAAATTCCGACCTTCGACGTGCCCGAACTGGTGCGCAATGAAAAACGCGTTCTGTTCATGGGGCGCGTCACCTATCAGAAGGGGCCGGAATACTTCGTGGAGGCGGCAAGACTCGTGCTCAACGAAATGCCGGACGTGCGGTTCATCATGGCCGGCAACGGCGATCTGCTTCCGCGCATGATCCGCCGCGTGGCCGAGCTGCGCATGGGCAGCCGTTTCCACTTCCCCGGCTTCATGCGGGGCAAGGACGTGCAGCACATGTACTCCCTGGCCACGCTCTACGTCATGCCCAGCGTGTCCGAGCCGTTCGGCATCGCCCCCCTGGAAGCGCTGCAGTGCGGCGCGCCCATTCTGCTCTCCAAGCAGTCCGGCTGCGCCGAGGTGCTTCCCGGAGCGCTCACCGTGGACTTCTGGGACGTTCGCCGCATGGCCGACAGAATTCTCGACGTGCTGAACTATCCCGAAATGGCCGCCGAAAGTCTCAGACGGTGCCGGGAGGCCCTGCAGTCCCTCACCTGGGAACGCGCCGCCGACGGTATTCTCGACGCCTACGCTCATGTCTGTCCCAATGTCCGGAGTTAAGCCATGCCTTCCGTATGCTTTTGCTTTGAAGTTCATCAGCCCTATCGTCTCCGCCCCTACAGCTTCTTCGATCTCGGCGCAAGAAACGACTATGAGGACGAACAGCATAACCGCGACGTGATGCGCAAGGTGGCGGAAAAGTGCTATCTGCCCATGAACGCCCTGCTTCTGGATCTCATCGAGCGCCATCAGGGCCGCTTCCGCGTTTCCTTCTCCCTCACCGGCATCGTCATCGACCAGTTCATGAAGTACACGCCGGAAGTGCTGAACAGCTTCCGCGCGCTCGCCCGCACCGGCTGCGTGGAGTTTCTCGATGAAACCGACAACCACAGCCTCGCCTGCCTCTTCTCCGAAGACGAGTTCCGCAGTCAGATCGCCCGCCACAGGGAGCGGATGCAGGAACTCTTCGGTCAGAGCCCCCGCGCGTTCCGCAATACCGAGCTTGTGTACAACAACGAGGTGGCCCGCATCGCGCGCGACATGGGCTATTCCGCGATTCTCGCCGAGGGAACCGAAAACGCGCTCGGCTGGCGCAGCCCCCACTATCTCTATCACCCCGCGGGCTGCCCGGACATGAAGCTCATGCTCCGGAGCTACTCTCTCTCCGACGACATCGCCTTCCGCTTCTCCGACCGGGAATGGCCCGCCTATCCGCTCATGGCCGAAACGTTCGCCGGGTGGCTGAAGAACGTCAAGGGCAACGGCGACGTGATCAATCTGTTCATGGATTACGAAACCTTCGGGGAACATCAGTGGGCGGAAACCGGCATCTTCGACTTCATGCGGAGCCTGCCCGATCAGGTGCTGAGCGACCCCGATCTCGACTTCCTCACGGTATCCGAGGCTGCGGACCGCTATCCGGCCCGTGACTTTCTGGACGTTCCCGGTTACATTTCCTGGGCCGACGCCGATCGCGGCCTTTCCGCATGGCTCGGCAACGACATGCAGAAGGATGCCTTCCGCGCCCTGTACGAATGTCTCGGACTCGTGAAGTACGTCAACGATCCGGCCCTGAACGAGGACTGGAGAAGGCTGCAGACCTCCGATCATCTGTACTACATGGGCACTGCCCAGGCGGCGGACGGCGACGTGCACAAGTATTTCTCCCCCTACAGGTCGCCGCTTGAAGCCTATACGAACTACATGAACATTCTGGCTGACTTCCGCATCCGGCTCTTTGCGAAGGCCAACCAGTAACAATACCAGAAACTGACGCCAAAGGCCCCGCTTCTCTCCCTTTTTCTGGGGAAGCGAGGCCCTTCGCGTCAGAATTCCTTTTTTATGGAGTTTTCATGAATCAACCTTCACGCACTCATCTTTTCGAGGTCAGCTGGGAAGTGTGCAACAAGGTGGGCGGCATCTATGAGGTCGTCGCCAGCAAGGCGCAGCAGGCCATGCGCGCCTTCAACGGCGAATACATCCTCATCGGCCCCGACACCAAGCACAACACCGAGTTCACCGAGACGGACGAGCCTTACTGGGATGCCCTGCGCTATCCCCTCAAAGACAAGGATCTGCACTGCCGTTTCGGCCGCTGGGAGATTCCCGGCCGTCCCCGCGTCATTCTCGTCGATTTCAACGGCCGGCACGACTCCAACCAGATTCTCCGTCAGCTCTGGGAACGCTTCGGCGTGGACTCTCTCTCCGGCGGCTGGGACTACATCGAACCTGTGCTCTTCAGCTACACCTGCGGCGAAGTGATCGCCACCATTCATCAGGTGCTGGCCGCACGCGACAAGAGCCACGGCATCGCCCACTTCCATGAATGGATGTGCGGCGCGGGCATTCTCGCGCTCAAGCAGCTTGCTCCCACCATGGGCACGGTGTTCACCACCCATGCCACCGTGCTCGGCCGCGCCATGGCCGGCAACGGCGTGGACATCTACGCCCGCATGTCGGAAATTTCGCCCTCTCAGGAAGCCTTCCGCTACAACGTGACCGCCAAGTGTTCCATGGAAACCGTCAGCGCCCGTGAAGCCGACGTGTTCACCACGGTAAGCGGCATCACCGCCGAAGAGGCCCGTCTCTTCCTCGGCCGTACGCCCGACGTCATCACCGACAACGGCCTCGATCTTTCCGTGATCCACGACTACAGCGCCGACCGTGAAAGCGCGCTTGCCAACCGCGCCCGCCTGCTGGCTCCGGTCAGCCGTCTGCTGCGCCGTGAAATCACGCCGGACACCCGCATTCTCGTCATTTCCGGCCGCTACGAATATCACAACAAGGGCGTGGATCTCTTCCTCGACGCGCTGGCCAAGGCCCGCGCCTCCATGCAGAACACCTCCAGCAAGGTGCTCGCGCTCATGCTCATGATGGGCGGCCATACCGGCGTGGATGAAGGCGCCATCAGCGGCGATCCTTCCGTCACGGCCGATCCGTCCATGCCCGAAGCCGGTTTCCTCACGAGCCACAAGGTCTACGACGCGCCCAATGATCCCATTCTCACCACCTGCCGCCGCCTCGGCCTGAACAATACCGCGGACGACAACGTGCAGGTGGTCTTCGTTCCCGCGCTGCTCGACGGCCACGACGGCTTCCTCGACATGCCCTACTTCGACGTGCTCTCCGGCTGCGACCTCGGCGTCTTCCCCTCCTGGTACGAACCGTGGGGATACACTCCCCATGAAAGCGCCGCCTACAGCGTTCCCACCGTCACAACCGATCTGTCGGGCTTCGGCCTCTGGATCCGTCAGCTGGAGAACGAAATCGGCCCCCAGCCCGGCATCGGCGTCATCGCCCGCCGCAACAACGACTATGAAAAGACGGTGGACGCCCTGGCCGACGTCATCGTTCACTACGCCACCTGCTCGGACGAGGAACTCGATCAGCGCCGCCGCACCGTGCGCGCCGCGGCCGCGCATGCCGACTGGAACGAATTCTTCCGGCTCTACATGGACGCCTACGGCATGGCCAACGAGAAGGCCCATGCCCGCCGTCACGCCTCCAACCACCTTCAGACCGCCAATTTCTCCAAGGAACTCGCCATGCGTCCTTCCACCATCCCCTTCCTGCGCACTCTGAACGCCGTGTCGGAACTTCCCGAGAAGCTGCGCCGGCTGCACGACCTTTCCCGCAACGTGTGGTGGTGCTGGCAGCCCGAAGCGCTGGAACTGTTCAGAAGCATGTCTCCCGAACTGTGGGAGCAGTGCGAGCACAATCCCGTCTTCATGGTGGAGAACACGCCTCCGGCCCGTCTGCAGGCTCTGGCTGCCGACATGACCTTCGTGAGCCGTCTGAACAGCCTTGCCGAAAAGTTCGACGCCTACATGGCTCAGCCCCTGCTCTCCGACACCATGCAGGACGGCACCGCGGCCGTTTCCGCCGACCGCCCCGTGGCCTACTTCTCCACCGAATACGGCCTGCATGAAAGCCTGCAGCTGTACTCCGGCGGCCTCGGCGTGCTCTCCGGCGACCATCTGAAGTCCTCCAGCGACGAGCGCCTGCCGCTGGTCGGCGTGGGCCTGTTCTATCTCAACGGCTACTTCCAGCAGACCGTGGACAAGAACGGCCATCAGAATCCGCAGTATCCCGAGAATCATCCCTCCAGCCTGCCGCTCGAAGCCATGCTCGACGACAAGGGCGAGCCGCTCATGATCTCCCTGCCGCTCGGCACGCGCACCCTCTATGCCCGCATCTGGAAGCTGCAGGTCGGCCTCATTCCGCTGTATCTCATGGATACCAACGTTCCGCAGAACAATGACGACGACCGCCGCGTCACCGCCCGTCTGTACGAAGCCGACCGCGACGTGCGCATGCGTCAGGAAATTCTGCTCGGCATCGGCGGCGTGCGCATGCTGGCAGCTCTCGGCATCACGCCTTCGGTCTGGCACATGAACGAAGGTCACTCCGCCTTCCTCATCGTGGAACGTCTGCGTCAGCACATGAAGGGCGACGATCTCAGCCTCGAGGAAGCCAAGGCCCTCGTGCGCAGCTCCTGCGTGTTCACCACGCACACGCCCGTGGACGCCGGCAATGAACGCTTCTCCGTCGATCTCATGGGGCGCTACTTCCAGCCCTATGCGGACATGCTGGGCCTCGGCTGGACGGAATTCCTGAATCTCGGCCGTCAGGACGGCGGCGATCCCAACAACTTCGACATGACGGTGTTCGCGCTGCGCATGTCCTCGCAGGCCAACGGCGTGAGCGCCATGCACGGCATGGTTTCCCGCCGCATGTGGCGCAACATCTGGAAGGGCTTCACCGAAGCGGAACTGCCCATCGGTCATGTGACCAACGGCGTGCATACCGCCTCCTACGTCGGTCCCGCCTTCCGCATGCTGCTGAACCGCTATCTCGGTTCAGGCTGGCTTGATCTTCATCCCGAAGATCCCGCCTGGAACAAGGTGGACTCCATCCCGGACGATGAATTCTGGGCCGCCCGCCGCGCCCAGAAGCAGACGCTCATCAACGCCCTGCGCGAACGTCTGCCCCTGTGCTCCGCCTACGCCGACATTCCCGGCGAAGAGCGCACCCGCTGGCTGTCCTCCCTTACGCAGAACACGCTCATCATCGGCTTTGCCCGCCGCTTTGCGCCCTACAAGCGCGCCACCATGCTCTTTGCCGATCCTGATCGTCTGGCCCGTCTGCTCAACGATCCGAACCGTCCCACCGTGCTCGTCATGGCCGGCAAGGCCCATCCCGCCGACAGCAAGGGCATCGAACTCATCGAAGACGTGGTGCGCTGGTCGCGCGATCCCCGCTTCTTCGGCAAGATCTTCTTCGTGGAAAACTACAACCTCGAAGTGTCCCGCCTGCTGTCCCGCGGCTGCGACGTGTGGCTGAACACGCCCCGCCGTCCCCATGAAGCCAGCGGTACCAGCGGTGAAAAGGTGCCGGTCAACGGCGGCATCAACCTCAGCATCTCCGACGGCTGGTGGGTGGAAGGCGACAACGGCAAAAACGGCTGGACCATCGGGCCGAAGGCCACCTACGCCACGCTTTCCGCCGAACAGAACGACTATGCCGACGCCGAAAGCCTGTACCAGATCCTGGAAAACGAGGTGCTGCCACTGTTCTTCCAGCGCGATTCCGACGCCCTGCCCCACGGCTGGATAGCCGTGGCCAAGAACTCCCTGAAGAGCCTCACCTCCATGTACGGCTGCCGCCGCATGGTGCGCGAGTACATGGAAAAGATCTATATCCCCGCCGCCCGCCGCGGCGCGGTCATGGATGCCGACCGTCAGGCCAAGGCCCGCGCCGTCACCGCCTGGCAGCAGAGCATTCCCGGCCGCTTCAACACCACGGCCATCCAGTCCGTCGAGCTTTCTGGCATCGACGGCGACACCATCTACTGCGGCAAGCCCTTCAGCGTGAAGCTCACCCTGAATCCCGGCGACATGAACCGCGAAGAGCTGCTGGTGCAGTTCGTGCTCGGCGTGACCGACGGCATGAACTTTACCGAAGAGCCGCAGATCGTGAACCTCGCCCTGACGGGCGAAAAGGACGGCATGCTGGTGTATGAAGCCTCCTGCGAGGCCAAGTCCAACGGTCTCCATGCCTACGGCGTGCGCGTCGTGCCCTTCATCGATCCCATGGACAACGCCCTGCGCTCCGGTCTCGTGCACTGGGCGTAACGGGCAGCGCCTTCCAAAATACGGACGGCACAGCGTCTGATCCCTTCTGACAAAGCATCCCCCGTGTTCTTCCTCTTCGGAAAACACGGGGGATGTCTCATTCACGGCGCGGAACAAAACGGGCTGACGCCGCTGCAAAACAGCGCCGCGCTCAGGCGCTCCTGCGGCAGGCAGGCCCGGAGCCGGTCACGCCGAAAAATCCGGCTACTTCGCGGCTGCAGGATATCCCACAGGCTGCACGATGTAGATCTTCCAGTCTTCCGGCAGCGGAAGCTTTCCCTCAAGCAGATCCGTCTCCTGAGCCTTCATGACGTTGGCAAGTCCTGCGGACGCGCAGTAAAGCGCCACGTTCTCGTACATGGATCCGATGTGGAAGGCGGAATAATGATCGCTCTGCTGTGCCGCATGCAGCAGCACCATGGGAGCGCCGTTCGCATACTGCTTCAGGTAGTCGCCCTGCAGCACCTGCTCCAGCACGTTCTGCCCCGCATCATACCGGTATACGCCGTCGGCCAGGACGACATAGACGCCGATGCGCTGATAGTTCATGGCCGTGGGCACGGTCCGTCTGCCGTCCTCACGATTCACGCCGCAGGCCGCCCACAGCACGTTCGACACTTCCTGAAGCGGAAGAGGACGACTGTCGAACGAGCGCTCCACATGCCTTCCCGCCAGGGCTTCCAGCACCGAAAGACCTCCCTGCTTCTGCGGAGCGGGCAGCTCCACCAGCATATCCGCCAGCGCCGGAGCCGGAGCGGCCAGCGTCAGGCAGCACAATACGGAAAACAGCACGTTCTTCATGTTCATGGTAACTCTCCTTTCCCGTCGTCCGGAACTCCCGGTCTCAGGAAGTGCGACATGACGCTGCCCCCCTGTCTGTTTCAAGCCGAAAAGCCGGACAAACGGCGCTTTTTTGAAAATGAATATCAGAAAAGAGCGGCTGCGTCCTGCGCCATTTAAGATTTTGCAAGATTTTCTCCCGCCCGCTTTCCCTCCGGAAGTCGCCCCTCCCTTCATTGACGGGCGATGGAAGGGAATGATACTCTGAAAAAAATTTCGCGTTTTCGCCGCTTGCTTCGGAAAAACGCGTGGAGAGCATGCATGCAGCAGAAAGAACTTGTGGAATTCATCGCCAGATCTCTGGTGGACAACCCCGATCAGGTCACCGTGACCGAAACCGAGGGTGACCAGGCCACCACCCTGGAACTCTCCGTGTCCAGGGACGACCTCGGCAAGATCATCGGCAAGCAGGGCCGCACGGCGCGCGCCATCCGTACGCTTCTCGGCGCCGTGTCCGCCAAAACCAAAAAACGCGTCGTTCTGGAAATTCTCGAATAATGCCCGCCTCCTCTCTTGTTGTTCTGGGGCGTCTTGCCAAGCCCCACGGCGTCAAAGGCGACATCCGGGTAGACTACTACGCCGACTCCGCCGACCTGCTCGACAAGCCTCTCATGCTTCGCGCAGGTCGCTTTGCTCCGCGCCCCATCCGCGTCCGCGACTGGCACCTCTGGAAGGATCAGCTCATCCTCGGCATCGAAGGCTGCAACGACCGCTCCGCCGCCGAACAGCTGCGCGGTCAGGAGCTGCTCATCGACGCCTCCTTCCTGCCCGAGGCCGACGAGGACGAACCCTATCTGCGCGACCTCATCGGTCTTTCCGTGCGCCTTGAAGACGGCACTCTCGTCGGCGAGCTCGAAAGCGTGGACTTCCCCGCCGGTCAGGAAATGTGGAGCATCCGCGCCCCCGAGAGCGAGGGCGGATACGAAATTCTCTTCCCCGCCGTTCCCGAATTCGTGCTCGACATCGATCTTTCCGCGGAAACGGTGACCATCGCGCCGCCGGAAGGCCTGCTCGATCTCTACCGCGAAGGCGCCGCCTCCATTCCCGACGACGGGGACGAAGACGACGAACAGGAAGAACGTTCCTCCCGCAGGGCATAGTCCGTCATGCGCTACAATCTCGTCACCCTTTTTCCCGAGTGGTTCGACTCGCCCCTGTCCAGCGGTCTCATGGACAAGGCCCGCGAGGCCGGCATCGTGGAATTTTCCTTTGCCAATCCGCGCGACAAGTCCACGGACCGGCATCATTCCGTGGACGACAGGCCCTATGGCGGCGGCCCCGGCATGGTGCTCATGCTCGATCCGCTCGTGCGCACGCTGCGTGAGCTCGCCCCCTGCAACGGACGTAAGGGCAGGCTCATCGTGCTCACTCCGGCAGGACGCCCCTTCACCCAGCAGCTGGCAAGAGAGCTGGCGCAGGAAGAGGAGCTCACGCTCGTCTGCGGCCGTTACGAAGGATTCGACGCCCGGCTTTTCGATCTTCTGCCCGCCGAACCCGTGTGCGTGGGCGAGGCCGTGCTCAACGGCGGCGAAGCCGCGGCTCTCGCCGTCATCGAGGCCACGGCAAGACTGCAGCCCGGCTTCATGGGCAAGGATGAGTCCGGCGATGAGGAAAGCTTCAGCAACGGTCTTCTGGAGTATCCCCAGTACACGCGGCCGGACTGCTTTGAAGGACTCCGCGTTCCCGAAGTGCTGGAAGGCGGCAACCATGCGCTCATTGCGGCATGGAGGCGGGATCAGTCGGTTCTGGCCACGGCAAAGCACAGGCCGGATCTGCTCGATCATGCCGTTCTCACCCATCACGACAGGCAAATTCTGCGTGCCGAACCCCGTTTCCGTCCGGGCAAAAATCTCCATGTGGCCCTGCTGCATCACCCGGTACGATTAAAAGATCGGAAAACGGGCACAACCTCTTTGACAAACCTTGATATTCACGATATAGCACGAATTTCCCGCACCTATGGGATCAGTGGATTCTTCGTGGTCACGCCGCTGAAGGATCAGCTCAGACTCTTGGCAACACTGCTCTCTCATTGGACGGAAGGGCCCGGACTGTCGTTCAACCCCGACAGAGCAGAGGCCCTTCGACTGGTCAGGCCCGAGGAATCTCTGGAAAGCGCGATTGCGACGTTGACAACCGATCGCGGCCTGCCGCCCTTTGTGGTCGGCACCAGTGCCCAGCCTGTCCTAGATAAAAAACACCGGGAACGCCGGCCCGCGACCACCTTTGACGAGGTTCGACGCAGGCTCGCGGACAGGCCCGTGCTTCTCCTTCTGGGAACCGGGCATGGCATTGCGCCTGAGGTGTTGGAGCAATGCGACGCCATCCTGCCGCCGCTGCGGTGGATGGACGATTACAATCATCTTCCCGTACGCGCCGCCGCCGCCATCCTTCTGGACAGGCTGCTCGGCGATCGGGGATAAACACCATTTCCTCAAGGAGAGTCCCCCATGGATATCATCAAGCAGATTGAACGCGAACACATGCGCATGGACATCCCGTCCTTCAAGCCCGGCGACACCATCAAGGTGTACCTGCGTATCGTCGAAGGCGAAAAGGAACGTATCCAGATGTTCCAGGGCAACGTGATCCGTATTCAGCGCGGCACCACCGGCGCCACCTTCACCGTCCGCAAGATCTCCGACGGCGTGGGCGTGGAACGTATTCTTCCCATGCACTCCCCCTTCATCGACCACATCGAAGTGGTGACCGAAGGCCGCGTGCGTCGTTCCCGCCTGTACTACCTGCGCGATCTGCGCGGTAAGGCTGCCCGCATCAAGCCCCGCAACCGCTATTAAGATTCCGACCCGGATTCCGGGTCAGTCTTTCCAGCAGATGAAATCCCCTTCCGGCTTTTCCGGCAGGGGATTTTGTCTATGATGCCGCAGGAGACTCCCGTCCCCGCGGCAGAAGCATGTTCGGCAGTTCCTGCCCGAAAAAAAGCGGCAGCGGCGGCTTGCCCGGAGGGGCAAGCTGGCTTACGCTCTGTTCTGCGGAAGAAAGCGCGGCTCCGGCCGGAGCGCTCTTCTGCACGTTCGTCATTTTCTTACTCAGGTGGCACATGGCCAGAATCCGCAAGAAAGTCGTCATTGAGCAGGGGCTTCTCTTCAGTGCCCCGGACATACAGGAAAAGCTTACCGCCGGAACGGATGAGGCCGGACGAGGCTGTCTGGCCGGTCCCGTGGTGGCGGGAGCCGTCATTTTTGCCGACGGTTTCGATCTCATGGGACTGGACGACTCCAAGGTGCTCAAGGCGGATGAGCGCGACCGTCTGGCCGAGGAAATCCGCACGCTGGCCGTAGGCTGGGGCATCGGTCTCGCCTGGATGAACGAAATTTCCCGCATCAACATTCTGCAGGCCTCGCTCATGGCCATGACCCGGGCCGTGGCGGCCATGCGCGTACGCATGCACGCCAAAGGCAGCGCGGTGCCCGCAAGACTTCTCATCGACGGCACGCAGATCATTCCGCCGCTCTATTTCCGGCAGTTCGGCATTCCTCTTCCCGAACAGGAAGCCGTGGTGGACGGCGACGCCAAAATTCCCTCCATTTCCGCGGCATCCGTGCTTGCCAAGACCTTCCGCGACGAACTCATGAACCGGTTCGATGCGCGCTGGCCCGAATACGGCTTTGCCAGACACAAGGGCTACGGCACGAAGGAGCACAAGGAAGCGCTGAAGAAATACGGCCCCTGCCCGCTGCACCGGCTCGATTTCCGCGGTGTGCTGCCTCCCAAGGTGCAGGAACAGGGCTGGCTGTGCTGAGCACGCTCTTCAAAAAGGCGGATCCATCCCAAAACGCCGACACGCCTTCGTCCCGCACGGGTGCGGAAGGTGAGGCGGCGGCCGCCGCCATGCTCCAGAACAGGGGCTGGCGTATTCTGGCCAGAAACTGGCGCAGCGGTCACCTAGAACTCGACATCGTGGCCGAAGATCACGGGGAACTTGTCTTCGTGGAAGTGAAGACAAGAGCGAAGAACGGCATGACGCACCCTTACGAAGCGCTGGGCGCCGTCAAAAAAGAACGTCTGCTTCGGGCCGCCAAGGCCTGGATTGCCGAACACGATGCATGGGAGAAGCCCTGCCGCTTCGACCTTGTATGCGTGCTTGCCGCACAAGGACACTACCAAACGGAGCTGATGAGCAATGTCATCGAATACACAGAGCACGGAACCCGGCACCCTGTGGGTGGTGGGCACTCCTCTTGGCAACCCTGGTGATCTTTCCCCCCGGGCAAGAGCCTGTCTGGAAGAGGCGGAGCTCGTGCTTGCCGAAGACACGAAACGCGAAGGCCTCGCCTGCGCCCGCTGGGGCGTGCAGGTGCGTCGATTCGTCAGCTATCACGATCACAACGAAAAGGAAAAGGCCGCATCCGTTCTCGAACTTCTGAGAGAAGGAAAGAACATCGCGCTCATCTCCGATGCGGGCATGCCCGTCATGGCCGATCCCGGCTATGTCGTCATCCGCGCCTGCCGGGAGGCAGGGCTTCCGGTTTCCGTCATTCCCGGTCCGTGCGCGCCGGTCACGGCTCTTGCCGGTTCCGGCATTCCGCCGCAGCCCTTCATCTTCTTCGGCTTTCTGCCCCGCAAGCGCTCCGATCAGGAAAGCACGCTCGCGCCCTACGCCGCCCTGCCCGTCACGCTGGTGTTCTTTGAACGCAAGGACAGGCTAGAAGACACCCTGAAGAATGCGCTGGCCCTGCTCGGTCCGCGGGAAGTATGCGTGGCCAGAGAACTGACCAAGACGCATGAGGAATATCTGCGCTTCCGCCTCGAAAACATGCCCGATCTTTCCGGCATTCTCGGCGAAGTAACCGTCATCATCGGCCCGCCGGAAGGCGCGGTGCGCAGCGACCGAGAAGAAGTTGTGCGCATCATCGCCGAGGAACAGCCGCTCGGAGGCGCTCCCCGTGCCGTGGCAAGAAGAGTTCAGTCCAGAGTGCGGGGCTGGACGACCGGAGAAGTCTACGCGCTGATCTCCGGGATGAAGGGCTGAGCCCGAACAAGCCGTTATCCTCATGCGTGCGGATGTTCCCCTCTTCTTGCAGGACGACGGCTTGTATGGTACTCAGCCGGTGAATTCTTTGGAAAAAATGCTCTGCCTTCCTCCTGTTTTCTCCTTTTTTATGCAGAGAACATCTTTTCCCCATCCTTGTTCTCAGGAGCACTCCCATGGCCGACACGCCGCGCATCGATAACCGTAAAGCCCGTCAGTACTATGAATTTCTTGAATTTTTTGAAGCGGGCATCGTTCTTACCGGACCGGAGGTAAAAAGCATACGCGCCGGACAGGTCAGCTTCGGCGACAGCTTCGTGGAATGCCGCGAAGGCGAAGTCTTCATCGTCGGCATGCGCATCGCTCCGTATGACCGCGGCGGATACGTTCTTCAGGAGCCCGACAGGGACAAGAAGATTCTGCTGCATCACCGCGAAATTCATCTCTTGGCCACACGCATCGAGCAGAAGGGCCTGACCGTGGTTCCCACCAAGCTCTATTTCAAACAGGGCAAGGTCAAAGTGGAAATCGCGCTTGCCCGGGGCCGCAAGCTGCACGACCAGCGGGAAGAGCTCAAAAGACGGGCCGAATCCCGCGACATGGAAAGAGAGCTTGCGCACCGGTAATATCCGTCGCTTCAGGCACTGAAGCATTGTTGCCGGTTCGGCAGAATAAAATTCACATCGAATGACAGAAGGAGGCGTTCTTACGGAACGCCGCCTTCTGTCGTCTTCTCCCCGATCCTGTACGACAAGGGTCCGGACTGCGGAACGAGGCTGTCGTCCCGCGCCGGACCTTCGTCTCAGGGGATGAATGCAGGCTGAAAAATATACGGATAAATGACGGCGTACCGCCGCTGATGCGGCACGCCGTTCTTCTTCACACGTTTTCGACTTACCCCTTCATCAGCGCAGGCAGAATGGTGGAGAGAGGGGGAAAGGCTATGATGACAAGCAGGCACACCAGAAGCGCCAGCACAAAGGGCACGGCCGCCCGATACATGGTTCCCAGAGAAACGGAGGCCACTTCCTTCATGACGAAGAGATTGATGCCGAACGGAGGCGTGATGGACGCCATGTTGTCGAGAATGACGATGATGACGCCGAACCAGATGAGGTCCCAGCCGAACACCTTGGCGATGGGCACGAAAATGGGCACGCAGATAAGAAGCAGCGGCATGGAAGGCAGAAAACAGCCGAGAATCAGGAACACCATGACGATGGCGAACATGACCACCATGCCGGGCAGATCCATGCCGGCTATGGTATTGGCCAGCACCATGGGAATTCTGGTCATGGCCATGAAATAACTGAGCACAATGGCGCCGCACAGCACCGTAAAGCACATGGAAATGTACTTTGCGGAATCCTTGAGCGTGCTGATGAAATCCTTCAGGCTGAGACGGCGCAGAAGCAGCGCAAGAATGAGGGTGCCGCATGCGCCTATGCCGCCGCCTTCGGTAGCGGTGAACACGCCGCCGTAAATGCCGCCGATGACAAGGATGAAAATGAGCATGATGGGGAGGCCGGACTTCAGGGAAACGAGCCTCTCAGACATGGGAGCGCGCGGCAGACGAGGCGCAAGGGAAGGATTTTTGACCACCATCAGCCACACGGCCAGCATGAAGCAGACCATGCACACGAGACCGGGGATGATGCCGGCAATGAAAAGATCACCTATGGACTGCTGCGCCAGCACGCCATAAATGATGAACGTGGTGCTCGGAGGAATAAGACAGCCTATGGTGCCGGAACAGGCCAGCGTGCCCACGGCCAGAGCGTCGTCATACCTGTTCTTGCGCATTTCCGGCAGAGCAATGGCCGCCATGGCAATACTGCCGGAAAGCACGTCGCCCACCACGGCGCCGAACAGGGCGCAGGCCACCACGCTTCCCATGGCAAGCCCGCCGCGCATATGCCCCATCCACTTGCGGGCGCAGTTGTAGATGTCTTCGCCGAACCTGGCGTAGAAGCACAGGTATCCCATAAGCATGAAGAACATGAGCGGAGCCCAGGAATAGCTGCCCGCGGTGCTGTAGAGCGCCTTGCCCGTGGTGCCGAACGATGCCGGAATGCCCTTGAGCTGAGCAATAAAAATAAGTCCCGTGGCGATAAGAGCAAAGGCCACCGGAACTCCGAGGAAAAAAAGGATGAAAAGCAGAACGAGACCGGCTATGCCGACCTTGATGGAAGACAGGCCGGGCACCTTGTGCGTGGCGACGTACCACATGGCGAGAACACCCGCCACAGCCACGGCAAGGGTCAGCAGCGTCTTTCCCACGCCGTTCAGGCGCATGGCGGCAGCCATGTTCTCAAAAAGCTGGGCGAGCAGCGCCACCGCCAGCAGACAAAAGCCGAAGCTTGCAAAATAAATAAACGGCTCCAGCGGGATACGGAGAACCAGCGTCACGGACGACGTTTTCATGCCGTAACGGAACGTGGTCCACGCGCAAAACAGCACGATGACCACAGACCACAGTCCCGTGGCAACCTCAAGAAGAGCCCGGGAAGGATCCTTGAGGCGTGAAGTGAGGATATCCATGGTGACATGGCTTTTCTGCCACTGCGTAACCGCTATGGAAGAAAAGACGACGATCACCATGAGAAGTTCCGTAAGCTCCGTGGTACCCGGGATGGAGCTGCCGAACATATACCTCAGAAACACGTCGGCAAACGTAAGCAGAACCATGAGCATGAAAATGCCCATGCCCGCCGCGCTGAGAAAGGACGTCGGCTTTTCCGTCAGTCTCAGCATTCTTGCGATTCCGTCCAGCATGTCGGGGAGTCCGGCTCCCTGTACGGAACCGGTGGTGCGGGGATTCTCCATATCTCTTTCCTTTGTCGAGGCGCTTCGGCCTCACGTCATGCAAACATACCATGAAGGCGTCCGCATCACCCGGTGAGAGGCCATGCGGACGCCCGGAACTTTTCCGGCGGATTACTTTCCAGAACTCTTTTTAAAGATCTCCATGGAGCGGCTGTCCTTCCACGGCTTGGCGTAGGTGGACTGAAGCTCATGAATCTTCTTTACCATGGTCTCGCCGGGATATCCCGCCTTATCCAGAATCTCCGCCCATTCGGAAGCCACGGGAGCAACCCGCTTGTCGATTTCCGCATATTCCTCGTCGGTAAGCACATGGAGCTTGCCGCCCATCTGCTCCATCCAGGTATCGAGGCTCTGATAGGGAAGCGTATTCCAGAACTGCGAGAAGGCCTGGCGCCCGTACTCGCCGGACACGCTGTCGATCACGGCCTTCAGATCTTCGGGCATGTTGTCGTACACGTCCTGATTCATCATCACGCAGAACACAAAGCAGGTCGTCTGCACGGCGGTGACATGCTTGATCACGTCGCCGAGTCTGCGGGAAACGAGCAGATCGTAGTCCACGGTGGCGGCGTCGATCACGCCCTGCTGAAGGCTGGTAAACACGTCGGCCATGGGCACGCTGACCACGGAAGCGCCGAGAGCGCTGACCTTCTGAGCCACCTGATAGTCACCGAGCACGTTGATCTTCTTACCCTTGAAGCCGTCAAGCGTGGTGATGGGATCCTTGCTGCCTATGAGCATGCCCACGGTCTGCGCATGGGTGAAAAGCACCTTAACACCGTCGAATTCCTTCTTCACTTCCGGGAAGGCTTCCTGAACGGCAAGCACGAAAGAAGTAGGATCTTCCATGGAAACGCCGGGGCTCACCGTGGTGAACACGCGTTCATGGAACGGAAACTGTCCCACAGCCACGTCGAAGCTGAATTCCGCCATGTCCGCCACGCCGGTCTTGACGGATTCAAAGGCGTCGGCTTCCTTGCTCAGGGCCTCGGCAAAATAGGGTTCCACCTTGATGCGTCCGTTGCTGCGTTTTTCCAGCTCCTCCACCCAGGGCTTGAGCGCATAGTTCCAACGGTTGTGGATGGGGGGAATGGGCAGGTTGAGGCTCAGCACGTATTCGGCCTCGGCCGCATTTGCGCCGCCGGGAACGGACATGCCGGTCAGACAGAGCACCATACTCAGAAGAACAAGGGACAGCTTTCTCATGAGGTTCTCCTCGTGCGTACGTCCCGTCCGACATGGACGGGACAAAATCATCATAAAAAGGTGTGCAGCGGGAACTTGAAGGATATGCAGGCGCCGGGACAGGCCAGCCGGCAGCATCCGCAATGCCAGCATTCATCGGGATAGGCCACCTGCGGCGAACCGTCTCCGGCCTTGAGAATAAGTCCGGGGCAGCTTGCCACGCATTCTCCGCACTCCTGACAGTGGCCGCAGTGCAGGCAGCGCTTGGCTTCCTCTGCGGCGTCTTCCGCGCTGAAGCCCTTGTCGAGCTCCTCGAAAGCCAGCCAGGTTTCACGGGCCGTATGAAGTTCCGTATGCCTGCGCGGGCTCTTCGCGTGATAGGTGATGTTGACTATTTCATCGAAGGCCACCTCATGCTGCACACCCTTATGTTCCAGGTATTTCAGCACGATGCTGCCATTCTCATCAAGCCACGCGTCGACGGCGCGTCCGGCCTCCACGCCCGTGAGCCAGGCATGGATATCAAAGGCCGCCGCCCGTCCCTCGGCCACGGCCGTGGACACCAGGGAAGGTCCGCTGGCACATTCGCCGGCGGCAAAGAGACCGGGAATCGACGATGCGCTGAACGACGTCTTCACGCAGCCGCGGGGCGTTCTTTCCGCCTTTTCCGCAGCGCTGCCTTCCAGCAGGGAAAAATCAACCATAAGACCGCTTGCGCAGATGACCACGTCCGCTTCCACGCGCAGCTTCCCGCCGGGAATGAACTCGGCGTGCAGCGCTCCGGACGCATCGAAGGAAAACGAGGAAACGGCATCCGCGGTCACGGCACACACGCGCCCGTTCTCCACCTCGATGGAGGCGGCCAGATGCCCGGTGTGAAGCGTGACGGACTCGTCGTCGGCCTGCTCGATTTCGGCGCGGGGCACGCGCATGTGCTCACGGTCTTCCAAACAGATCAGGCAGGTTTCCGCCGCGCCGAGTCTGCGGGCCGTAAAGGCGCTGTCGAAGGCCACGCCGCCGCCGCCGAGAATGACGACCTTCCGGCCTTCGAGGCTCTCGCGGCTCAGGTTGGCGTCCTTCAGAAACGACACGGCGGGAAGCGCGTGTTCGATGCCGGGAATGTTCAGCATGCGCCCCCTGCGGTTGCCCACCGCAAGCAGGCAGGCATCGTAGCGGGACATGATCTCGTCAAGGCTGATGTCGCGCCCCACTTCCGTATTGGTAAGAATGCGGACGCCGAGATCAAGAATCATGCCCACCTCGCGATCCACCACGTCCTTGGGCAGACGAAAGTCGGGAATGGACTGACGCGGCACGCCGCCCGCCACGGGCGAGGCCTCAAACACCGTGACCTCATGACCGAGCAGCGCGGAAAAATACGCGCAGGCCAGTCCGGCGGGGCCGGAACCTATGACCGCGATCTTTTTACCGCTGGCGGGCCGGGTCTTCAATCTGCGCACGTCGGCAGCGCCTGCGTCCGCCGCGTAGCGTTCCAGCGAACGCAGGGAAAGCGCCTCGTCGTACTGAGCGCGGTTGCACGCGCCCTCACAGGGATGCGGGCACACTCTGCCCGTCACGCCGGGGAAAGGGTTGCCGGCACGAAGAACGTACAGCGCACGGGCGGGATCGCCCTCGGCAATGGCTCTTTCCATCTTCTGAATGGGATTGCCCAAAGGACACTTGTTCTCACAGGGGGATGTCCGCCCCTGACCGGAACGTCCGTCGTTGCGGACATAGACCACGTTGGTTTCTTTACTGAAAAAAGGAGGCATCTCCAGCTCCTTGAAAAAATGATGTCGAAAAAAGACGCGTCCGTCTCGAGGACTTCCGCCGCATGACTGCGCCGCTCCGCTAGCGGACGACAGGCCTGCGCCATTCGCAGAAAGGAGCGCCGTCCTTTTGGAAGACGACAAGCAGCTTGTCGTCGTAGGAATGGTCCTCTTCGGGATAGTCGGTGCGCTTGTAGACGAATCTGGTCTCCTTGCGCTCAAGAGTGGCCATAGTGGTCAGAAGGCAGGTGCGCAGAAGATGGAAGGATTCATGAGCCCGCATGAGCTCATGCAGATTGGAGGCCATGACTTCGTTCATGCGGCTTTCAATGTAGATCAGCTTATCCAGAGCTATGCTCATGCCCTTGCCGCTGCGCACATAGCCCATGTAGTAGTTCATGACCTGCCGTACGGCGGCCTCGAACTTTTCCTGACGTATGCCGTCCTCCGTATGGAGAGGCAGGAAGACGCGTTCCTTTTCCCTGAGGATTTCCTCCTCATCCATGTCTGCGAAATCGTAGAGGGAACAGGCTTCCACGGCATGCGTTCCGGCGATGTAGCCGCTGCATATGGAGCCGGAAAAGTCATGGAACATACTTCCGCCGAAAAGGCCCTTCACGGTGCGGGTCTCGAAGTTGTCCTTCAGGTACATGATGCCGTTGATGTAAATTTCGGACAGCTCCACTTCCATGGGCTTCTTGCTGAAGTCAATGCCGGCCTGTTCGCAGTAGTCGTTCCAGGTTTCCTTGTCGCCGGGCATGCTGTCGTACTGGAGATGGTGCAGAATGTCCTTGTCGATGTGCGTAAGGTCGAGCACGAAGGGCGGGCCGTTGCCCTCGGACTGCTCCTGCGCCGTGCCACGCACCAGAAGACAGCGGGGGCCGACTTCCATCATGGGATGATACTTGGCCATGTAACGTTCGCCGAGGGCGTTGATGGCCTTCGCACCGCTGGAGGTGATGCCGTTCATGCCGGGGCAGCCCCAGCCCTTGGGAAGCAGCGTGCCTTCCTGCTCGGTGTCCAGCGTGATGATTTCCGCTCCGGCCTCATAGCCCAGGGCCACCTGGCTGCCGGTGATGAAGGGAGAAAAGGCGATGTTGAAAGGATTAAGAGAAGAGTTGACCGTCACACGTCCGGTAAGGCGACCGAGCGCCAGCACCACGGTGCGGGCATGAATCACATGAAACGTACCGTCGAGCACATGGAAGCCCGCTGCGCCGACCACGCGGCCGTCGCGGACAAAAAGCTTCGTGCACTGAAAATACTCCAGCGTATCCACGCCCTTGGAGCGAATGAGTCCACCGAGTCTGCGCTTGATGTACTTGCCGTTGTTGATATGGGTCCACCAGCTGCCGGGCTGACCGAATCCGGTCGTACGGTAGAAGCTGCCGTCGGGATTATGCAGAAATTCGATGCCCAGAGACTTGAGCATTTCTATCATTCGAGGCATGACTTCGAGCCACTGCTTTACCTGTGCCGGAGTGTAGCCCGTCATGGGCGTGCAGTAAAAGTCTATGGCCGTGGCTTCGTCGTCGCCGGGCTCTCCGGTGTTGAGCACCGCCATAAAATGGTCGTTGCCGCCTCCGAGCGAACCGCAGCTTTCCAGCTTGCCCTTGTCCGCCAGAAGCACACGAACGCCCTTGCCGCTCGCAGCAAGCGCCGCGCCGCAGCCGGATGCGCCCGCGCCGAGGACAAGAACATCGGTCTCGTGCTTGATGACCGCCATCTCTCCAGAATCGTGCATGAAAAACCTCCTTTCAGCTTTTCTGCTTTGACTCTGTTATGAAGAGACATGCTGAAACGGAGTAGTGCATTTGCGTCATTTTTGCACTTTTTTTCACTTTGCATGAACCGACTCCGCACGCTTTCCGCCTTCCTGCTGAAAACGCTGAAGAACGCCGCCCGACGGCGGCCCTTAAAAAGAAAAGACCGCTCCCCCGACAGCAAACGGCCTCCGAACTACCAATAACTCTTTATTATACTTCTGTAAGTTTTATCAGCTGCTGCAGGTCGAGGATCTCCAGTTCCCGTCTGGTGAACCGGCCGACAACTCCCATTGTGCGCAGACGGCACAAGATGCGCGTCAGCGTCGTGCGATGCATGCCAAGAAGAAGCGCCAGCTCCTGCTGCGTCATGCCCGGAGCAAACACCGCCCGGCCGCCGTTTCTCTCGGAAAGTTCGCGAATGATGCGGCAGACCTGCGCCACGGAATTGGAGAGCGAGGTTTCGGCCAGCCGCTGGGAATGGATGACCATGTGTACGCACAGAGAGTGCACAAGGTTGATCATCAGATCGGGATGAGCGGCGGCAAAACTTTCATCCGACAGAAGCGCGGCGTCGAACAGGGCAACCTCGGCATCCTGCGTGCAGGTCACCAGCGTATTGTCCTCGTCGCCCACGATGACGGAAGAAACGTTCATGAGCGTTTCCGGTCCGGCATACAGAATGGTGCGCTCCTCTCCGCTGCGGCTCACGTAAGACAGGCGTATTCTTCCGGAAACGATGTAGTAAAAGCACGGGCGGCCGTCATGTCGCGAAAGCCCCGTGCGAATGTCCATGCTCTGCCCTTTACGGATGACCTTCCGCTCCGCAAGATGCAGCACCTTTTTCCACGGTGAGTTGAGTCTGCCCACCGTCGAACCTTTCATAAGCACGGTGTGGGGAGTGCCCGAACGTTGTGACGCTGCCATCCTTCACCCCTTTTCCTTCAGGCCCCCGCTCTCCAGAAGCGCCGACAACTCCGTCTCCCGCACCGATGGCTGCCGTCCGGCAGCACGGCGCCACGCCTTCAGCACACGCTTTTCCGATAAGGTACCGTTTTCGTTCAAACGTTACCCGGAGAGACGAAGCCCGGAAGCGAGCCTTCTATCGGGCCATGTGATAAATGTTCACGATATCTTCCACCTCAAGCGGACGCACGACACCCACGGGGCCGCCTATGCCGCGCCAGCACTTTTCCGCCATGTCGCGTATCTGCGCCTCCGAAGGAGTGACGCCGAGTTCGGAAAGCGAAACAGGCATATGGATGGCCCGGAAAAAGTTCTCCATTGCCGCAATGCCCTTTTCCGCCATTTCCTCGTGCGTTCCCGCCCCGCTGACGCCCATGACGCAATGCGCAAAGCGGGCAAAGCGTTCGGCATCGGAGCGATACACATACCGCGCCCAGCTGCCCCAGATCGCCGCGAGTCCTGCGCCGTGCGACACGTCGAACAGACCGCTCAGCTCATGCTCCATTTTGTGGCAGGCCCAGTCTCCGCCGTCCGTTCCGCAGCCCATGAGGCCGTTGTGCGACAAACTTCCCGCCCACATGACCTCGGCCCGGGCATCATAATTCAGCGGCTCGTCGCGCAGAATGAGCGCGTTCTTCATCACCGTGCGGAGCAGCACTTCCGCCATGCCGTCGGTGAGTTCCATGCCGCCGCTGCGATGGAAATAGCGCTCCATCGTGTGCATGAGGATATCCACGCAGCCGCAGGCCGTCTGCCACTCGGGAAGCGTGAGCGTGAGCGCCGGGTTCATTACCGCAAAGCGGGGCCGGGCATACTCGCTGGTATAGCCTCTCTTGAGCCAGCCCTCTTCCTTCGTGATCACGCAGGAGGAGCTCATCTCGCTGCCCGCTGCCGAAATGGTCAGCACCGCGCCCACGGGAACACAGCCCGAGGCCTTGCGCTTCTTCTCAAAGAAGTCCCAGACTTCCCCTTCGTCGGCCAGCCCGTAACCTATGGCCTTGGCCGAGTCGATGACGCTGCCGCCGCCTGCGGCAAGAATGAAGTCCACGCCCTCGCGTCTGCCGAGCGCAATGCCTTCATGGATCAGCGACAGTCTGGGATTCGGCACCACGCCGCCCAGTTCCACAACGCGCAGTCCGGCCTCTTCCAGCGAACGGCGAAGGCGCCCAAGAAGGCCCGATTGCTCCGCGCTGCCGCCGCCGTAATGCAGAAGCACACAGTGGCCGCCGAATTCCCGGACAAGGCTTCCCGCCTTCAACTCCGCATCTCTGCCGAACACGACTCTAGTCGGCGTATTGTAGACAAAATCATGCATAGTATTCTTCCTCGAAGCGTCGTTTTCCCCGCCCTTCCGGGGAGCTCAGGAGCGAAGGCCGCTTCCCGGCAAGCATCCGTGTATTTTCCCCGGCAAGGCGCACAGGCCCATGCCTTTCGCCGCGTTCCGGCCTCTTCTGCCAAGACGGCGTACGAACAAAAAAAGGGCCGTTCAGAAAACGACCCTCTTTTCTTGTCAATGTTCATCCATGCCGTCTGCCCGGACAGGCCGGTTATCGGAATGAAGGAAACGGACGCAGCGCTGTTTCTTGCAGCACTCAGGCAAGATCCATGATCTTCTTGCGTTCGTCGCCGGGCAGAATGCCGCGCTTGCTTTCCCGCACGAAGCTGATGAATTCCTCAATGTCCGGCAGATGACCGTATTCCGCCTCAAGCTGCATGAGAGCGTCGGGACGGGGAATGCCGGAATACCACGTCATGCGATAGGCCTGCTTGAAGGCCGAAAGCAGTTCCATGGAAGCCTTGGCGCGGCGCAGGCCCACGATGTTGGGCGACTGCACCGTGGCGCGGTTGCCCACGGCCAGCATCCACGGGGGAAGGTCCTGAGCAAGACCGGACATGCCGCCCACAAAGGCGTGCTTGCCGACGCGCACGAACTGATGCACGGCGGACAGACCGCCGATGATGGCGTTGTCGTCCACGAAGCAGTGTCCGGCCAGCGTGGCGTTGTTGGACATGACGATATTGTTCATCACCGTGCAGTCATGCGCGATGTGCACGTATGCCATGAGCAGATTGTTGTCGCCCACGCGCGTCACGCCGCCGCCGGCTTCGGTGCCGCGGTGCAGCGTGGCAAACTCGCGGATTCTGTTTCTGTTGCCAATGACAAGCCGGCTTTCCTCGCCGTGGAACTTCAGATCCTGCGGTTCTCCGCCCACGGCAGCGTAGGAATAGACATGGTTGTCTTCGCCCAGTGTGGTGTAACGCTTGATGGAGGCAAAGGCGTCGATGCGGGTGCGCGCGCCGATGACGACATCATCTTCAATAACGGCGCAGGGACCGATGACGACGTCGTCACCGATCTTGGCCGTAGGAGCCACGAACGCTGTCGGATGGATCTGAGGTGCTGCCATATCAGAAAGACTCCCTGGGAAGGACGGATGCGGTAAGACGGGCCTCGGCAACCACGTTGCCGTCCACATACGCCTTGGTATCCATCTTCCAGAGCTGCATTCTGTGCGTCAGATTGGTGCATTCCATGACCAGCTTGTCGCCGGGGCGGACAGGCGAACGGAAGCGCGCCTTCTCGATGCCGGTGAACAGATAGATCTGGTCGGGATGCTCCTTGAATTCAGGGAAGCTGTGCGCCACGAGGATGACACCCGTCTGCGCCATGGCTTCGATGATGAGCACGCCGGGCATGACCGGCACGCCGGGGAAATGTCCCTGGAAGAACGGTTCGTTGAAGGTAAGATTCTTGTACGAACGGATGTGATCTCCGGGCACCAGCTCGTCCACGCGATCCACCAGAAGGAAGGGATAGCGATGGGGCAGGATGCTCAGGATCTCCTTGATGCCGAGGGAAATGGACTCGCTCATGGTGTTGTTGCCTTTTAACGGTTTATAGTGACGGCGCCGCCGTTTTCGCCCTGATCCCCCCGTGAGATACGAACGGAGGGCACGAAAACGACCGGCGGCGGAGAAGACTCCGCCGCCATGCCGGATCAACGATGATGCATCATGGACATCCAACGGTTCCACATGGCCACGAGGGAACGGTCGGTCTTATCGCTGGACATGGGCTTGTGGCCCATTTCCTTCTCAAGCCTGGCCACCCGCTTGAACAGCTCGGGCAGCTTGGGCATGAGCGTGGCATTACGCAGATAGGTATTATAGTCCACGGTGGGAGAGCCGCCGACGACCTGACCTTCGGCGATGTCCTTGGCCACGCCGGCCTGCGGCCCTATGGTTGAATTGCTGCCGATATGAAGATGACCGGAAATACCGGCCTGACCGGCCATGGTCACGTTGTCGCCCACATGGGTGGATCCGGAAATGCCCACCTGAGAAACGATGAGGCAGTCCTTGCCGATATGGACGTTGTGGCCGACCTGAACCAGGTTGTCGATGCAGGTGCCGTCACCCACGAGAGTCGCGCTGAGCGCCGCTCTGTCGATGGTGGCATTGGCGCCGACTTCCACATGATCGCCCAGTTCCACATGACCGATCTGCGGGACCTTGCGGATGCCGTCCGAGGTTCTCACAAAGCCGAAGCCCTCGCCGCCGATCACGGCTCCGGGCTGAAGCACGCAGGCCTTGCCGAGTTTCGTGCCCACCATGAGCACGACACGGGGGTACAGAATGCAGCCGTCCCCCAGCTCGCAATCCTCTCCGATATAGCAGCCGGGGAAAATGATGCATCCTTTGCCCAGTTTGGCCCGGGGGCCGATGTAGCAGAAAGGATAGACGGTGCAATCCTCGCCAAGCTCCGCCTCGGGGTGAATGCAGGCCATGTGGCTTACGCCGGTGAAGCTTCCCTGAGGCTTGACGAACAGCGTCAGAGCCTGCGCGAACATGGGATAGGGGTTATCCGTCACGAGCGCGCGGGCGACGTCATTCTCATGCTCGGGCCGCACGATGACGGCTCCGGCTCCGGTGGTGGACAGTTGTGAAACGTATTTGGGGTTGGCCAGAAAGCTCAGCTCCGAAGGGCCGGCCTCTTCCAGCGTATTGATCCCGGTGATGACGATGTCGTCTTCGGGGTCCTTCAGCGCCAGTCTCACACCGAGCTTTTCCGCTATTTCGGAAAGCTTGTACGACGGATTGGGCATTCCTTGCTCCTTTGTTACTTCACGGAGCTGAGATTGAACTTGCCGCCCTTGTCCTTCCAGACCTTGTTGACTTCTTCGATCAGGCCGCTCGTCACGTCATTGGCCTGAACGTAGAACATGACGACGGAAGCGTCGATGATCATGTCGTAGCCGTTCTTCTTGGCGTAGTTCTCGCAGGCTGTGCGCATCACTTCATTCATCTGAGAGTTGATGGCCTGCTGCACGCGGGAAAGACGCTGCGTATAGGCGGTACCCTTGGTCTCCAGCTCCTGGGCCTGTTTCTGAATCTTCTGGAAGCGCTCGTTGCGGGCCTTTTCAGACAGCGCAGCGGACTGCTTGCGCAGATCCTCGGCCTGCTTGCTGACATCGGCATTCTGCTTTTCAAGCTGTTCGCGTTCCTTGGCGAACATGGAGGTCAGCTGCTTTTCAGCTTCCTTTCCGGGATCGCTCTGAGAGGAAAGACGCAGGGGGTTGGCCACGCCGATCTTGCCGGCGGCCTCAGCCTGAGAAGGCAGAACGACGGCGGAGCAGAAAAAGGCCACAGCAAGCGCAATGACAGTGCGACGAAGCATAATAAAACTCCTTAATAAGGAAAAAGTAGCATACATGGCGTGCCGAGACAAGCGACACGGACAACGCACAACAGTACCCTTGAGGGCATGAAGGCGTCAAGAATGATTTAAGCGTAGAGATGCCCAAGCTGTTCCAGCACTCTGCGGGCGCTTTCCGCCGGAGAAATGCCGAACGTGCTTACGCTGATCGAGGCATAGCGACGATAAAGCTCCTCCCGTTCGCGGAAAAGCTCTTCCACCGTCTGCCCGGGATCAATGGCAAGTCCCCGGTCGGGATTGCGGGCAATGCGCTCCAGAATGGCCTTCAGCGGAACGTCCAGATAAACAACGGGGCCCATGGCGGCAAGATGCTGCATGGTCGAGTGCCGGTACACCACGCTTCCCCCTGTGGCTATGACCGTACGGGACAGCCGCAGACCGCCGACGATCTCCGCTTCCAGATCAATGAAGGCCTCCTTGGTCATGGCATCGGCCACGCGCTGAAGGGGCGCAGCGAAGGCTGCTTCGATGATGTGATCACTGTCTGCAAAGGCCCAGTTCAGCGAACGGGCCACAAGGCGCCCCACCGTGCTCTTGCCCGCTCCGGCCATGCCGATGAGCGTGATGCAGCAGGATTCGGGAAGATGGGGGGCAGGACAACACGTCTGTTCTATCTGACCGGACAACGATTCCGACATAACTTTCCTTCGGGTCGCATGGTTTGAACGGCGCAGCATTGCGTCGTTCAACTGCTATACGCCGCACAAAAAAGGATGGCAAATGCCGGAGGGCTGTGTCCTGGGGAGCAAAGCCCGAAAAAGGACGCCCGCCTTCCGGGAAGGAAGACGGGCGCCGATGAGGGGAAAGGAACGAAGTCTCAACTTCCTACGACTTTTTCTCGCTGGAGGAGACAAGCACGCCCGCCAGAGCCAGACCCACGCAGGCCACCTGAGGGAAATTGAGGCGCTCGCCGAGAATCACGTAGGCAAACACCAGCGTAAACACGGGAATGAGGTTGCCGAACAGGGACACCACGCCGGCTTCCAGGTACCTGAGCGAAAGATTGAGCAGAAGATACGCCACGATGCCCACGCCTATGCCCATGTAAAGCAGACCGCAGAGCGCAGGAAGAGACACGGACTGCGGCAGGGAGGAACCGCCGAGGAACGGCGCAAAGGCTATGACGCCGCCGATGGCCTGAATGGCGGAAATGCTCAGGAACGAGTAGCGACGGGAAATGAAACGCACGCATACGGCATAGCCCGAGGAGGAAAGCACGGCGCCGAACATGAGCAGATTGCCGAGCAGCGGATTGGAGGCCTTGGCATCGCCTTCCGCAAACCAGGCGGAACCGGCAACGCCGACGACGGCAAGGAGAATGCCCAAAACCGTTCGACGCGTCAGACGTTCCTTCAGGAAAAGCCATGCCGCCACGGCCGTGCAGAGGGGGAAGCACGCCGCAATCACGCCGCCCTGGGAGGCCGTGGTATACTTCATGGAAAACGTTTCGCACAGGAAGAAGAGGCACGGCTCAAACATGACCATAAGGAGCAGGAACTTCCAGTCTCCCTTTTCATAGGGTATGTGCCTCCACTTGGGAAAGAGCGCCAGATAGAAGATGGCGGCAAACGCCACCCGGGCAAAAACCACATGGAGCACGGCAAAGGACTCGAACGCGTACTTCATGGCGATCATGCCTCCGCCCCACAGCGCATAGCATACGACAAGCAGCATCATGACGGATCTGGTCGAGAACTTCATGGAAACCTCCCTGAAAATTTCCCGTCACGATACGCCGATCACGCAAAAAATCTGACGCAGATGCTACATTTTTCCCTGCCGACTTCTCTCCCGCCGAAAGAACATGCCGAAAAATCCCGGCTCCGTCCCTGCCGGAAAAGAAAGCATGAAAGAAGACAACGTGAGATAAAGCGCACACTTGCTAAAGGATATGAGTTGGGATAGCTATGACAAATCCTAGAAACTCCGCATCCATACCTCAACCGCGCCTCGCTTCGAGCCGTACTCCGTCGTCACTCCGAGACTTCCTTTTCGTAGACAATTTCGCCCGTACACCCCAGGCATACCGTCTGAGGAAAAAACTTCATGGAATGGGACATACCGTCATGAACAACACCGTTGAACTGCACGCCCGCGCTCCCCAGCCTCTTGTCATCGCCCACCGCGGCGCCAGAGGCCATGCCCCGGAAAACACCCTCACCTCCGCCGAACTCGGTCACAGCGTCGGTGCCGACCTCTGGGAACTCGACGTCAACTACACCAAGGACTACAAGCTCGTCGTCGTCCATGACGACACGCTGGTCCGGACCACCAACGTGGAAGAAGTGTATCCCGGCAGAAGCTCCTATCGCGTGTGCGACTTCACGCTGGAAGAACTTTCCCGACTGGACGCCGGTTCCTGGTACGAAGGCCGCGATCAGTTCGGCCGCGTGCTCGCCGGAGAAATAAGCGCGGAACGCCTGGCCTCCTTCAAGGGGCTCCGCATCCCCACGCTGGAAGAGGCGCTTCTCCTCACCAAACGCTTCGACTGGTATGTAAATGTGGAAATAAAAAACCATAAACATCTCATTGGACATGATATCGTCACAAAAGATGTGTTAGAGATGATCCGCCGCCTCGACATGGTTGATCAGGTCATCATTTCCTCCTTCCAGCACCGCTACCTGGAAGAATGTCACGTTCTGTGCCCTGAAATCGCCACGGGCGCGCTTGTGGAAACGACACGTCCCGAGGATCCTGTAGCGCTCTGCCGCAACCTCGGCGTGAACGCCTATCATCCCGACAGGCTCATTCTTGCCCCCGGTGACCTCGAAAACCTGCGCGACGCAGGATTCGCCGTCAACGTGTGGACCGTCAATGACATGGACGAGGCAAGAGATCTTGTCGCCCACGGCGCAAGCGGCATCATTACAGATTTTCCGGCTGCCTGCCGCTCTGCTCTCGGCAGAGACTAGCAGCCCGGAGCCGTGCCCGGAAAACCGTTTCCGGGCTCCGGGTATTCCCACTCGGGATTCCCCCGGGAACCCCAACCGGACGAGTCCGTCCGCAAGGCAGGAGAACGTATGCGTTCCTTCCGTTCCGTGGCCATGCTGGCCATGAGTCTCATGCTTATGGCCGCCCCCGTGCAGGCCAAAACCACCATCACCTTCTGGCATGGTATGGGTGGTGAACTCGGCGAAATCACCGACAACATCATCAACGACTTCAACGCCTCTCAGGACAAGTATGAAGTCAAGGGTGTCTACAAGGGCAACTACGATGAGGCCATGACCGCCGCCATCGCCGCCTTCCGCGCCAAGCAGCACCCCAACATCATCCAGATCTTCGAAGTGGGCACCGCCAGCATGATGGCCGCCAAAGGCGCCATCCGCCCCATCTGGGAAATCATGGATAACGCGGGCACCCCGCTCGACATGTCCAAGTTCCTGCCTTCCGTGACGAGCTACTACTCCACGAGCGACGGCAAGCTCATCGCCATGCCCTTCAACGCCTCCACCACCGTTCTCTACTACAACAAGGACGCGGTGAAGAAGGCCGGCGGCGATCCGGAAAACTTCCCCCGCACCTGGCCTGAAGTGGCCGATCTGGCCCGCAAGATCAAGGAATCCGGCGCCTGCAAGTACGGCATGACCAGCGGCTGGCAGTCCTGGGTGCAGCTTGAAAGCTTCTCCGCCTGGCACAACGTTCCCTTCGCCTCCAACCACAACGGCTTCGACGGCCTCGATACCGAGCTGCTCTTCAACGGACCGCTCCAGGTCAAGCACATCGACTTCCTCTCTCAGCTGAACAAGGAAGGCGTTTCCGTGTACGTGGGCCGCAAGTCCGAAGCCATCAACACCTTCACCGCCGGTGAAGCGGGCATCCTCATGAACTCCTCCGGTTCCTACGCCGCCGTCAAGGCCGGCGCCAAGTTCAACTGGGGCGTGATGGTTCTGCCCTACTGGCCCGACGTGGAAGGCGCTCCCCAGAATACCGTCATCGGCGGCGCCGCCATCTGGGCCATGGCCGGTCATTCCAAGGAATCCGAAAACGGCGTGGCCGCTTTCCTGAACTATATGCTCAAGCCTGAAATTCAGGCCGCCTTCCATCAGGCTACCGGCTATGTGCCCGTTACCCTCGAAGGCTATGAACTCACCAAGCAGCAGGGCTTCTATGACAAGAACCCCGGCACCGACGTGGCCGTGAAGGCTCTCTCCGACAAGAAGCCCACCATCAATACTCTCGGCCTGCGCCTCGGCAACTTCGTCCAGATCCGCAACATCATCGACGAAGAACTCGAAGCCGTCTGGGCCGGCAAGAAGACCGCCAAGGAAGCGCTCGACGCCGCTGTGAAGCGCGGCAACAACGAGCTGCGCCGCTTTGAAAAGGCCAATCGCTAGTCACGCTCATCCGGGAGGGGCGCTGCCCCTCCCCTTACTTGCCTATTAAAGGAGCTTTCAATGCAGGATGAGCGTTACGCGTTCCGGAGCAAGAGGCATCTGATACTGCCCATTCTCTTCCTGCTGCCCCAGCTTGTCATCACGGCGGTGTTTTTCTTCTATCCCGCCGGACAGGGCCTGCTGGGGTCGGTATACATGGAGGATTCCTTCGGTCTTTCCAAGGAATTCGTGGGACTGGACAACTTCATCGTTCTTTTCTCCGATCCGGGCTATCTGGAAACCCTTTACCTCACCTTCATTTTCAGCATCGCCACCATCGCCCTCACCATGAGTGTCTCCCTGCTCATGGCCGTCGTGGCCGATCAGGTTCATGTCGGCGGAACACTCTACAAGTCGATGCTCATCATTCCCTACGCCGTAGCCCCGCCTCTCGCCGGTGTGCTGTGGCTCTTTCTGTTCAACCCTTCCGTCGGCGTGCTCTCCACCTTCCTCGACGGACTGGGATTTGCCTGGAATCATAAACTCAACGGCAATCAGGCCCTGCTCCTGCTCATCATCTCCGCCTCGTGGAAGCAGATCTCCTACAACTTCCTCTTCTTCCTTGCAGGACTGCAGGCCATTCCCCGTTCCCTCATAGAAGCGGCCGCCATCGACGGCGCAAGCCCCTGGCAGCGGTTCCGCAACATCATCTTCCCCCTGCTTTCGCCCACAACCTTCTTCCTGCTGGTGGTCAACACCATCTATACGCTCTTCGAGACCTTCGGCATCGTGCATGCCGTCACCCAGGGCGGTCCGGCCCGCGCTACGGAAACGCTCATCTACAAGGTCTTCAACGACGGCTTCATCGGACTTGACTTCGGCGGTTCCTCCGCTCAGTCCGTCGTGCTCATGTTCATCGTCATGATCCTGACGTTCCTCCAGTTCCGCTACGTCGAGCGCAAGGTCAACTACTAGCCGCAACAGGAAAAGGGATTCGTTATGGTAGAAAAGAAAGGTCTGGGAAGAGCGCTGAGTCATGCCGTGCTGCTTTTCGGCGCGGCCGTCGTGCTCTTTCCCCTGTATGTGGCGCTTGTGGCCACCTCGCACAGTTATGACGTGCTCATCAGCTCCACGCCCCTGTGGTTCGGCGAAGAGCTGATCAAAAACTTCACCACCGTTCTCACGCAGGGCCTCAAGGCCGCAGGCGGCATTCCCGTATGGGTCATGATGAGCAACAGCCTCATCATGGCGCTCGGCATAGCCCTCGGCAAGATCGCCATCTCCATCACCGCCGCCTATGCCATCGTGTACTTCCGCTTCCCGGGGCGCGAACTCTGCTTCGTGCTCATCTTCATCACGCTCATGATGCCCGTGGAAGTGCGCATCGTGCCCACCTTCCAGGTGGCGGCGACACTGAACTTCATCGACAGCTATGCCGGCCTCATTCTGCCGCTCATAGCCTCGGCAACGGCCACGTTCCTGTACCGGCAGATGTTCATGACCATTCCGCAGGAACTGCTGGAAGCCGCCCGCATCGACGGAGCCGGTCCCTGGCGCTTTTTCGTCGACGTGGTGCTTCCCCTCTCCCGCACCAACACCGCGGCCCTTTTCGTGGTGCTCTTCATCTACGGATGGAACCAGTACCTGTGGCCGCTGCTCGTCACCAATCAGGAAGACATGTACACCGTGGTCATGGGCATACAGCGCATGGTGAGCATTCCCGATGCCGTGCCGGAATGGAACCTGATCATGGCCGTGGCGCTTCTGGGCATGCTGCCCCCGCTTCTCGTGGTACTTGGCATGCAGAAGCTCTTCGTCCGCGGACTTGTGGAAACCGAGAAGTAACCCGTACAAGGAAAAGACAATGGCAAATGTTCGTCTTTGCGATATAGACAAGACCTTCAATAAGAACAAGGTACTCTCCGGGCTCAACCTCGAAGTGCCCGACGGCTCCTTCATGGTCATGGTTGGGCCCTCGGGCTGCGGCAAGTCCACGGCCCTGCGCTGCATCGCCGGTCTGGAAGAAGTGACCTCCGGCTCCATTTTCATCGGCGACAGAGACGTAACCCACATGGAACCCAAGGACCGTAACATCGCCATGGTGTTCCAGAACTACGCGCTCTACCCGCACATGAACGTGTACGACAACATCACCTACGGCCTGAAGGTGCGCGGCATTCCTGCCGACGAACGCAAGCGCCGTGCCGAAGAAGCGGCCAAGCTCCTCGGCCTCGACGGACTGCTTACCCGCATGCCCCGTCAGCTTTCCGGCGGTCAGCGCCAGAGAGTGGCCATGGGCCGCGCCATTGTTCGCGAGCCCAGCGTGTTCCTCTTCGACGAACCACTCTCCAACCTCGACGCCAACCTCCGCAACCAGATGCGCATCGAACTGCGCCGCCTGCATCAGCGCCTCGCCACCACCAGCATCTACGTCACCCACGATCAGGTGGAAGCCATGACTCTGGCGGAAAAAATCCTCGTGCTGCGCGCCGGTCATATCGAACAGTACGGCACGCCCGACGACGTGTATATGCGCCCGGCCTCCGTGTTCGTGGCTCAGTTCATGGGCTCTCCCTCCATGAACATCATTCATGCCACGGCGGAAGACGGCAAGCTCATCCTCGCCGACGGCACGCGTCTTTCCGGCATACAGGCGAGCGACATCAACATCGACGGCAGAAGAGGCGACGTTCTCCTCGGCCTGCGCAGCGAAGATCTGCTCTTCGATCCCGACGGCGATATCCGCGTCACCGTGGACATCGTGGAGGCTCTGGGCGCCGATACGCTGGCCTACTGCCATCCCATGGGCAAGGATTCCCAGACCAGGAGCGACGAAACCATCATCGTGCGCCTCCAGGGCACCCAGCGCCCCGCTTCCGGCGACGTCATACGCCTCACGGCCCGTCAGGGTCACGGCCACGTGTTCGACGCGGAAACCCAGCTGCGCTGCCTGTAGTACCACGTAAACGACCATAAAAAAGCGGAGTCTTCCTTCGGGTAGACTCCGCTTTTTGTTATCTGCCCTCAGCTCAGCCCGAACCGGGCCGGAGACCGCTCTTCCGGCAAATGAAAAAACGTGCGGCAGCGAGAGCTGAAAACAGCGTTGCCGTCACTCAGCACTGTTCAGCAGCCCTCACCAGCCCAAAAAGATATTTTGCGAAGAAAGAACGGCCCAGACAAAAACAGCGCTCACCATCCCCTCCTGCGTCCCGGGATTCCCCAAAACATAAGAAGGGCGGCATTCCGAAAAGGCCTGTGCGTTTTGCTGAAGAAAACGTCCCATGAAGCGATGGAGGGGGAAAACGGCGACGGATCCCGCCGGACGGACTCCCGCCAGACTCCACGCCGGAAACCTTCCGCAACCGCCGGAACAAGGCATATACGTCTTCATTGGTTCAGGTTGCTCTGCCTGCAATCCTGACTCGCGAAAAACAAACACCGGTCGAAAACGCAGCTCTCCCTCCGCCCCCGCCCGCAAAGCCTTGAACGCTGTTGTACGGAGGGGAAAGAGGCTCCCCCGATTCAACAATAAAAAAAGGCCCGCCGAAAAACGACGGGCCCCATACTGCGAGAATCGGAAGATTAACGCTTGGAGTACTGGTAACGGGCGCGGGCAGCAGCCAGACCGTACTTCTTACGTTCCTTCTTACGGGCATCGCGGGTCAGCAGACCGGCATGCTTCAGGACGCCGCGCAGAGCGGGATCGGCCTGGAGCAGAGCACGGGAAATGCCGAGACGAACAGCTTCGGCCTGGCCGGAGATGCCGCCGCCGCAAACGTTCACCTTGATGTCGTACTGCTCGGTGAGCTTGGTGAGAGCAAGAGGCTGACGGACGATCATCTGCAGGGTCTTGCGGGGGAAATACTGATCCATGGGACGGCCGTTGACTTCAATCTGACCGGAGCCGGGATAGAGACGGGTACGGGCGATAGCCGTCTTGCGGCGGCCGGTGCCATAATCAAAAGCGGTGGACATGGCTGGACTCCTACTTCTCAAAGGTCAGCGGCTTGGGGGCCTGAGCGGCGTGAGGATGTTCGGCGCCGGCATAAATCTTCAGTTTCTTCAGCATGGCGCGGCCGAGACGGTTCTTGGGCAGCATGCCGCGAACGGCCTTGCGGAGCACTTCCTCGGGCTTGGAGGCGAGCAGCTTTTCCAGGCTGACTTCCTTGAGACCGCCGACCCAGCCGGAGTGGCTGTAGTAGAACTTGTCCTGCATCTTGGTGCCGGTCACGCGGATCTTTTCGCAGTTGATGACCACGATGAAGTCGCCGTTGTCCATATGGGGAGCAAATTCGGGCTTGTGCTTGCCACGCAGACGATGAGCGATCTGAGCGGCGAGGCGGCCGAGGATCTGATCTTCGGCGTCAACCAGATACCACTGACGGTCGATGTCGGCCGGGGTCGGGCTGAAAGTTTTCATGAAAATATCTCCTGTCCCGCGCGGAGCGGAACCGCATGAGTGTGCCGTTGAAGAGGCGTAATCACAAAAAGGCTTCCCGCACAGGGGCCAGGAAGCGCAGTCCTCGTTACAGTCGTTCTTTCATGAAGGGAAACCGGAGACGTTGAGCCCGCAACGGGGAGCCGGCAAAACGCACCTTGAGAGCGGCTACCAGACCGCCGTTCCCTTGCCAGAACGTTCGAAAGAAGGTATCTGCCATAAAATGAAACTTTAAGCAAGCGAGGAATCCCGTGCGGAGCATAAGAAAAAGTCTTCTCCAGTTCATTTTCTCCGGGGCCGACATGCGGCGATGGAACGACAAGCTGCGCCCCGTGGAACTCTTCGAGCTGGACAAGCAGGCCCACAAGATGATCACGGCCTTCCTGCTCTGGCAGCAGAACACCCTCGCCATGCCCGAAGACGAACAGCGCCGCATCGGCCTTGAAATCATCGAAGGCGGCATTTTCGACTATTTCTACCGCCTCATCATCACCGACATCAAACCGCCGGTCTTCTACCGCATCAAGGCCAACAAGGAGCATTACCGCGAACTCACCGTATGGACGCTCAACGAACTCGAACCCCGCATACGTCCGCTGGATGAAGACTTCTGGCAGCGCCTCGTGGCCTACCATACGCGGCCTGCCGAAGAATCCGGCTCTCTGGCGGACCGCATTCTGAGCGCCGCGCATATGTATGCCTCCCGCTGGGAGTTCAGCCTCATCGAACCGCTCAACGGCTTCGACGAGGAAATAAAGGAGATAGGCCCCTCCTTCAACAAACGCCTGCTGGCCCTCAAGGACGTGGACGGCGTCAACGAACTGGTCGCCGGCTCCGGCACGGCCCTCGCCCGCATGGCCAATCTCTGCGGCCAGCTCCGCTTCCAGATCCGCTGGGCGCAGACCCCGCGCATGCCAGCTACATCGGTTCTCGGCCACATGTTCATCGTTGCCGTGTACTCCTATCTGCTCAGCCTCCATCTCGACGGCTGCCCGCAGCGCCGCATCAACGACTTCTACTGCGGACTTTTCCACGATCTGGCCGAGCTCCTCACCCGCGACATCATCACGCCGGTCAAGCGTTCCGTCGATCAGCTTCCCGAAATCATCCATCAGTATGAGGACGAAGAACTGCATAGCAAAATTCTCGATCCTCTGGAGCAGGAAGGCTACGGACATATCCGGGAACGCCTGGACTATTATCTGGGGCTGGCCACGAAATCGGAATTCAACGACACCTGCCGTCTCGAAGACGGCATCCGCAAAGTGGAAGGCTTTGCCGAACTCAACGAGCGCTACAACGAGGACCGGTACGACCCGAAGGACGGTCAGCTCGTCAAGGCCTGCGACTCTCTTGCCGCCTTCATCGAAGCCTACAGCTCCATCCACAACGGCATAGGCTCGCCTCATCTTTATGAGGCCGTTGCCCGCATGCGCAAGACGTGCAGCAGCATACGACTCGGTTCCTTCAGTCTGGCTCCGCTTCTTGCCGACTTCGACTAGCAAAGCAGAAAACCGCTCTTCTCCTGGCCTGCCGGATGCCGAAGCAGCGCATCGGCAGACCGGATTCTCCGAGGCTCCCGTCCGCCCGACGTTACGTCCCTAACTGTACCAAAAAAATAAACGCCCCTCCCGCTTCAGGCAGGAAGGGCGCGACGAGGCCTCGAAGCAGTCGCTACTTCTTCATCAGCATGGGTACAAATGCATCAAGCAGCGGAACGAGACCATAATCCGGGTACTGGGCGGCAATCGCCTTCACCGCTTCTTCCGGGCTTCCGGCTTCCTTCACGGTCTTATCGACAAAGCCATAGTATTCGGCAACCTTTTGGATCAGCTCACGGCTTTCGGCAGGAACGCCGTGTCCGCCGATCATCCAGGTATATCCTTCATTCTGCAGCTTCTTGAGTTCGGCCAGACGGGCATCGAAGGGAGGCATGGGAACATGCACGCCCACGTATCCCAGATGATGCGTCATGACCACCTTCTCGGCAGGAAGAGCAATGATGCTGGCACCAAGCTCGGGCAGCGTCGTGAACTCATACTCCACGCCGCCCAGATTCTTCTTTCCGTCTGCAAGGCTTTCCACCGCAGGCACGGAGGTATAGGGAATCATTTCCTTGCCCATGGTCGAACGGGCCTTCTCAAGCGCCTTCATGCCCGCCTCACCGTTTATGGCGGAAGCCTGCGTGCTGTACACCTTCACGCCGGGGAACAGCGTGTCCACGCCAAGCCAGTGATGCTCATGACCATGAGAGATGACCACGGCTTCCACGGGCTTGCCGAGAGAATCCGCAAAGGTCTTGAAGTCCGCATTCTGCGGAGCGTTGCCGGGCACGTCGAACACCACCAGACGATCCGTTTCCACGATCTGAGCGGCGCCGCCCGTCTTGCTGACGTAGTCATGCACAACGACGTTTCCCACCTTCTTGCTGATCACCTGCCCCTGAGAAAGCTCGGCCGCCTGAGCCATGCCGCCCATGCACAGCGCGGCAACCAGCGTGACGGACATCAGAATTCTGTTCATGTTTTCCTCCTGCCTGAAGATAAAAATTTCCGGAAAGGTCCTGCCCTCATCGAAGCTTCCCGAAAGCTCCGCGCAGGAACGCCATAAGGTTTGATATCGAATTATATAGCGACAGTGCTCAGCGCTCCACAGGAAAGCCCGCACCGAATAATCAGACATCGAACTTGTACAGCCCTGCTTTTAGTTCGATATCTAACTTCTGTCAACAGAAAATTTTCCTTTTTTCGTCTGTCCGTCGATTTTTTTCTTCCGGCAGCCATCCTTTACAGACAACAGAAACATGGCTATATTAAAAAGACACCGGAAGCGCTTCTTTCCAGGAGCGCCGGTTTCCTCTCGATGGAAAGTCTCTCATGGGGGCGCATTGGTTTCGACGGGGATGCTGGAAGCCGGGGTTGCAGGTCGAGGCGCCGCTGGCCTCGTTAAAAGCGGCAACAAAGTAATTGCCAACAACGATTACGACTACGCCTACGCTGCGTAAGCAGCCGGGCACCCTGACGGCATAGACCGTCACGCCGAAGCGGCCGACGTCCGATACGTCGCCAAGGCGCCAATTTATCGGACTGGCGGGCGTCTATTCCAACCGGGACGCACGCGAGGAGATCACGGCAGGATAACTGACGGACGCCCGTCTGCGGGCAACTCCCGAGGCGAAAATTCGTACGCAGACTAAACCTGTAGAGGCCTTGCGTGGACCTTTCTCGGACGGGAGTTCGACTCTCCCCGCCTCCACCACCATATTGACGAAAATCCCGTGAACGACGCTCACGGGATTTTTCTTTTAACGCCCCCGGGCAATGCCCTCTTCCGCTTCAGTTTTCTTCAGCATACGCAGCCGGGGCAAGTGTCAGAAAACGGCCTTCGACCGCTGCTGCAACGCCGAAGCCCGCCTCTGACTCAAGACGCCGTTTGCCCTGACCGCAGGACCGGTTCAGGCCGTCTTTCAAACATGTTCCCGCCACCCGCTTTCCTTGTGCCGAAAAAATCTTTTCTCCCGAAAGGAAAGCGCCGCAAGGCAAGGCAGTCATCCGGAGCTCCTGCACGCCAAAAAAACGTTTCATAACCGCCGGTCCGCCCGTTATGCTTCCCGAATGACACACTCATCCCGGGACCTCCCGGCCGAAAGGAGGAACGGAAATGGCCGACATCAGGGCATCAGCCGCTTCTGACAGTCTGCAGGCTTCAGAAGTGCCTCCCGCCTCTGCGGGACTCAGAAAACCATCTGCCGGCACTTGGCCGCAGGGCGCGTCCGCGCCGGAAGAGCGCCGCGCTTCGTCTCTTCCGCCGCTCTTTGCGCGCCCGCACAAGGCCGTCCCGCGCACCTCTCCGCCCTGACCCGGCCCCGTTCTCAGCCCTTCATCCACACCTTCGACAGCAAAAAACAGCGTCTGCCGCAGGCTCAGATCCGTTTTGCTGCCGACACGAAAACGCGTCGCAATCACGAAGGCGATGCGCCAGCCTTTCACGTCAGAGAGTATGCGTCATGGGAAAAACGTATGGGTATATCCGGGGCTCCAGCATAGACCAGAACGAAAGCCGCCAGTGCCTGGCCATGCAGAAGCAGGACATTCCGGAAAAACACATCTTCATCGACAAGATATCGGGCAAGGATTTCCACAGGCCTCAGTATCGGGCCATGCTCAGCCGCCTGAAGCCGGGCGATCAGATCTGCATCACGAGCATCGACAGACTGGGAAGAAACTACAAGGAAATCCAGCAGCAGTGGCACCTTCTCACCAAGGACATGAAGGTGGACATTCTGGTTCTCGACATGCCCCTTCTCGATACCAGACGCGATAAAGACCTGCTCGGCACCTTCATTGCCGATCTCGTGCTTCAGGTTCTCTCCTTCGTGGCCCAGAGCGAGCGGGAAAACATTCGCAGACGCCAGGCCGAGGGCATTGCCGCGGCCAAGATCAACGGCATCCGCTTCGGCCGCCAGCCCCGGCCTCTTCCCACAGCCTTCCCCCGCATCTACGCGCTGTGGAAAGACGGCGAAATCAATACCTCGGAAGCCGCCAGGCGCTGCGGCATGGCCCGTTCGACCTTCCGCTACCGAGCCAGAACCTACATGAAGAACACGTCATAAGACCGGGGCATGGTGAATCATTCCCCGGACGCCTTCTGTCGAAAGCCCGGCGGAAACCATGCACCATGCCTCCGCTTCCCTGCCGGGAACGAATGCCCAGAAACTCATCTCCTGGCTTCAAGCCCCAGAGCGCAGAGCGCCTGCTGCAGAAGGACGTCCGGCGCAGCCGTCGCATCCAGCACGCTGAACCGTTCCGGCCAGCGCGCTGCCCGTTCCAGAAAGCCGTCCCGGATACGCTGATGAAACGCCCGCTCCTCAGCTTCAAAACGACCTTCGCTCGCGCTCAGCCCCTCACGGCCGTTGCGGGCAAGCGCCCGCGCAAGCCCTGTCTCCACGGGCAAATCAAGCAGGAGCGTTCTGTCCGGCCACAGGCCTCCCGTCGCGTAATCGTTGAGCATCTGAAGCCGCTCTACGTCCATGCCTCTCCCGTAGCCCTGATAGGCAATGGTGGAGTCGGCATAACGGTCGCACAGCACCCAGTCTCCCCGCGCCATTGCCGGACGGATGGTCTCGGCTACATGCTGAGCGCGATCGGCCAGAAAAAGAAAAAGTTCGGCACGACTGTCCAGACGACTCGACACGTCGAGAAGAATCGGCCTGAGATTCGCCCCGAGGCCGCATCCGCCGGGTTCCCGCGTACGAATGAAGGATATGCCGCGGCTCTCCAGCTCGCGGCCGAGCAGATGAAGAAGCGTGCTCTTGCCTGCGCCTTCCACGCCCTCTACAGTAACGAACACTGTCTTTCCTCCTGCCGGGATTCCTTTTTTTCCTGCCGGGCCCCTCTGGATGCGGGCTGCTCTTCCGGCGTGTGCGCAGGACGGCAGACGCTGCGGCCGAGAAGCGACTGATACGCGCTCCAGACGACGCCGTTCTCCTCGTCGGATGCGGGCAGCACGCCGCGGCACTGGGCCAGCTTGGCATCCACGTTGTCGGCATAGTGCAGCACGAAAGCCTCGGGCGTTGAAGGTTCGCGGACGGCTCCGAACTGAAGCTCGCCGTGATGACTGGCGATAAGATGCTTGAAGTGCATGACGAGCTCCGGCTCAAGTCCGGACTTGCGCAGATACGGCTCAAGCATGACGATGCCCTGCACGATATGCCCGAGAAGACGTCCCTCGTCCGTATACTCCGTCACCAGCAGACCGCCCATCTCGTCGATCTTGCCGATGTCGTGCAGAAGCGCGGCGGCAAGAAGCGTCTGCCGGTCCAGCTCGGAATAGTGATCCGCCATGAGCATGCACAGCTCAGCCACGGAAAGCATGTGCTCCAGAAGACCGCCGGCATAGGCGTGATGCACGGACTTGGCCGCCGGAGCCTTGAGCAGAAGCGGGCGTATCCGCTTGTCGGAAAGCACGGAACGCATGAATTTCTTCCACGGCTTGTGGGTAAGCACCCGGTCGCACAGCCGCTCGACGTCTTCAAGCATGTCCGCCGCAGGCCGCGGGCTGGACAGCATGTATTCCTCCAGCGGAAGCGCCGCGATCTCGTCGTCATCCAGAACGCGCATGGCGTCCACCGTGAGCTGAAGCTGATCGCGGTACAGAGAGACTCGACCCTCCACCTGCACCATCTGTCCGGCGGCGAGAGAAGAGAAGGAAAGGCTGAGGGGGCTCCACACCTTGGCTTCCAGCGAGCCGCTCGCATCCTTCAGTTCCAGCCTCCAGTACGGTCCGTTGCGAGACTGCTGAAGGGAGGCGAGCGCGACGAGATAAATGGAAGAAATCTCATCTCCGGCCGTCATACGGCTTATTTTCTGATGTTCCGTCATGCTGTCCTCGGAAGAATTGACTTTTGATTCCCGTTTTATACAAAAAAACATGGACACGGCGCAGCCGCCGTTCCAGGAACATACTTCTTTTCCTTCAACTATCTTGCCGGGGCTTCGATTGTCAAAGCCTTTTGCCGGCAGCTCGGAGCCACCATGCGCATACTGATCAGCAATGACGACGGAATATACAGCCGGAACCTGCATCATCTCTACGCCGCCCTCCGCCGCGCGGGACACGACGTGCGTGCCGTGGCCCCCGCCGAACAGCATTCCGGAGCCGGATGCTGCCTGACCGTGCACGGCCCCATGCTTACCCGCAAAGTCACCCTGCCCGACGCGGCAGGCGGCCCCTTCGAAGGCGTGTCCGTGGCCGGAACCCCGGCGGACTGCGTCATTCTTGCGCTGCGCGGTCTCATGCCCGAATTCAAGCCGGATCTCATTGTTTCCGGCATCAATTTCGGGCCGAACGCGGGACAGGACGTCTTTTTCTCCGGCACCGTAGGAGCCGCCATTCAGGGCGCCATGTACGGACTTCCCACGCTGGCGGTCTCTCACTGTTCCCATGCCGGCGTGACTGCGGAGCATGCCGATCTCGTGGCGCGCGTGGCTGCCGCCATGGACTGGCAGCACCTGCCCCTGCACCGCGTGTACAATCTCAATCTGCCCGACTGCCCTGCGGATCAGATCCGCGGCCTCAAGGTATGCAGGCACAGTACCGACTGGGCCTGTCTGGACTCCTATGAACGGCGCGTCTCCCCGAGAGGACAGGAATACTTCTGGATGATCGATCCCTTCCAGCACTTCAGACTGGAAGACGAAGGAACCGACAAAAGCTGGCTGCACAAAGGCTGGGCCACGCTTTCTCCCCTCTCCATTGATCTCAACGACGCAGAAACCGCAAAAATGCTGAACGAAAACAGCCTGTGGGAACAGATTCATTCTTAATCTGCGAAAGAAGCGCTCTTTCCGCATCCATCCCTTGCGAAAAATCTTTACTGCGGATACAAAAGAAACAATGAAAGGGAGAGGATTCCTTTGTCTGTCTGCCCTCTCCATGATATTGATACCCGCTCCCCGGAGGGAAGCCCAATGCCTATCACCACTCCCAAAGAGATGTTCGCCCGAGCCTACAAGGAAGGCTATGCCATCGGCGCATTCAACGTCAACAACATGGAAATCATCCAGGGCATCATGCAGGCCGGCGCAGAAGAGCGTTCGCCGCTGATCCTTCAGGTTTCCGCCGGCGCACGCAAGTATGCCGGTCAGGTTTACATCATGAAGCTGGTGGAGGCTGCCCTCGAGGAAACCGACCTTCCGGTCGTGGTGCATCTCGATCACGGCCCCGACTTTGAACTGTGCAAGGCCTGCATCGACGGCGGCTTCAGCTCCGTCATGATCGACGGCTCCCATCTGCCCTTTGAGGAAAACATCGCCGTCACGAAGAAGGTCGTGGAGTATGCCCATGACCGCGGCGTGTGGGTAGAAGCCGAACTCGGCCGCCTGGCCGGTGTGGAAGAACACGTCACGTCCGACCACAGCATCTACACCGATCCCGATCAGGCCGTGGAATTCGCCCAGCGCTCCGGCTGCGACTCTCTCGCCATTGCCATCGGCACCAGCCACGGCGCCTACAAGTTCAAGGGCGAGGCCAAACTCGACTTTGAACGCCTCGACAAGATCTCCGCCATGATGCCCGGCTATCCGCTGGTGCTGCACGGCGCCTCCAGCGTTCCGCAGGAATTCGTGGAAATGGCCAATCAGTACGGCGGCAAGCTCGGCAATGCCAAGGGCGTTCCGGAAGACATGCTGCGCAAGGCCGCCAAGTCCGGCGTCTGCAAGATCAACATCGACTCCGACATCCGCCTTGCCATGACGGCCCATGTCCGCAAGTTCCTGGCCGAAAATCCCGAAGCCTTCGATCCCCGCGCCTACCTCAAGCCTGCCCGTGAAGCAGTGAAGGAAATGGTCCAGCGCAAGATCCGCAACGTGCTCGGCAGCTCCAACAAGATCTGATCCGGGTCCGGCACGTCCGGAGCTCATCGCACAAGAAAAGGGGAACGGCAGTAATTGCCGTTCCCCTTTTTTCTGCAGAATATCAACGAGATGCAATCCGTTTTTTTTACAGCGCGCCTCGCGGCGTGTTCCGGGCCGAGCTGCACCCTTTTCATAAAAAAAGCGCAAACGACCTGAACCTCCCGGAAATCCCGTCGAAAAATTACGGAACCAGCGGCGCGAAGTTCAGTCCCGTATTCACGGGCAGGTCGAACATGAGGTTGGCGTTGGCTACGGCCTGTCCGGAAGCTCCGCGGCAGAGATTGTCGATGGCCGAAGTGATGATGAGGCGGCCCGTGCGCTCGTCCACAGTCACGGCGATGTCGCAGAACATGGTGCCGCGCACGTTGCGGGTTTCAGGCAGTCTGCCCGCAGGCATGACGCGCACCCAGGGGCTGTCCTTCCAGAAGTCCTCGTACATGGCCTGCACGTCGGCCTGCGAGAGCGGGCTGGTCAGCCGCGTATAGATGGTGGCAAGAATGCCGCGGCTGATGGGCAGAAGATGAGGATTGAACGAAACCGTCACGGCAGAGCCGGCCGCCACGGAGAGTTCCTGCTCGATTTCCGGCGTATGGCGATGCTTGCCGCCGATGTTGTAGGGACGGAAGGAATCGGCCACCTCGCAGAACAGGGAGCTGACCACGGCCTTGCGGCCCGCGCCGGTGGTGCCGGACTTGGCGTCGATGATGATGTCGTCCGTATGCACGATGCCGTTCTTGAGCGCCGCGTACAGGCCCAGAATGGAAGCCGTGGGATAGCAGCCGGGATTGGCCACCAGACGCGCCTGACGGATCTGGCCGCCGTAGATTTCGGGCAGACCGTACACGGCATGGGCAAGATAGTCCTTGCGGGTGTGGGGCTTGTACCACGCCTCGTACACTTCGGCGTCGCGCAGACGGAAATCCGCCGACAGATCGACGACCTTCACGCCCGCATCGTACAGGGCGGCGCCGGTTTCCATGGCCACGCCGTGGGGCACGGCGAGAAAGACCACGTCGCAGGCCTCGGCCAGAGCCCGGACATCAGGCTCGATGAGCGTCACATCCGCCCCGGGAAGTCCCTGCAGAAAAGGATACACGGCATCCAGCCGCTTTCCCGCGTCCTGACGCGACGTGGCCGCCGTCAGTCTGATGGAAGGATGAGAAGCCAGAATACGGGAAAGTTCCATCCCGGTATAACCCGTAACGCCGACCAGACCGGCACGCAGCATGGCAGTACTCCGAAAAAAAGGGCCGGAAGATCCGGCCCGCTGAAAGGGAAGAAAAATCAGGACCGGGCCACGAACTTCATGCGCAGTTCGTAGAGAACGTCGCGCATGAGCTTGCTTTCCTCGGGGGTGAGTCCGTTCCGGGTCTTGTCGTCGAGCATGGTCAGCACGTCGATGGCGTTACGGGCCAGAGCCTCGTTGCGGGTCGTGCCGCCGGTTTCCGGATTGGGCACCTCTCCAAGATGTACCAGCGCCGAAGAGGCGAGGGAGAGCACAAAGGTGGAAAACGTGACTTCCGGCAGTATGTTCGACTCTGACTTGTCAGACATGATTCCCCCGATATCCTGAAACAGATGTTATTCCTGATAGTTGGGCTTCGCAGAGACCATCGTGGTATCCAGCGGATACATGTACACGGCGCAGCGGGTCTTCACGCCCGAGGAGAGTCCGGCAAAGGAGTTGACGGCCACCACGAGATCCACCTTGCCGTTGTTGTCCACGTCGGCCACGCTCACGTCGCACACCGTGCCTTTGATGCGGCGGGTCTTCCAGAGCAGTTCCATGCCCATGCCGTTCCACAGCATGGCATGAATTTCGCCCTGAGGATAGGTACGGTAGTTGGAGAACAGCTTGCCGGCCGCGGTGACGGGCTTGTTCACAATGAGTTCATAGCGGCCGTCACGGTCGAGGTCCACCACGGGCATGCGCATGGGAATGTAGTACAGAACGGCGTCGGAGCTTTCGCCGCTGGTGGCGAGAGAGCCTATGCCGCGGTCGCCCACGGCGTACACGGAGCTGCCGCTGTAGGTATCTTCCGTTCCGGCAAGGCGATTGCCGCGGGCATCGTAGGTGACCAGCGTTTCGTTTTCGGCAATGAGCGCAAGATGATCACCGCGCTTGCCGCGATCGGCGGGAATCCAGGCGAAGTTGAACACCGTGGCCTGCTTGGGCAGGTTGGAAAGCTTGCTGCCGCGCACCACTTCGTCGCCTCTGATGCGGGCTTCATACACGGAACCGCTGACCACCTTGCTGCGGTCGCTGTCCTGAGCGATGAGCACGGGCGAATAGAGCGGAGGCAGATTGGCCACGTTCAGATAACGGCGGACGTTGCGCACGACCACGCGGAACTTGCCCTGAGAGAACTGAAGCACCTGAGAATAGGCATTGGTATCGCTCTTTTCGTAGCCGGAAAGAATGACGTAGTGCTTGCCGTCCTGCGTATAGTGGCGGGCCAGCACAGGCTTCATGGAGGAAGGAATGCGGTATTCGCCGATTTCCACCAGCTTGTTGCCGTCCTTCCAGACGTAGGCATTCAGCGTGTTGTCGTTGAGCAGAAGCACTTCGTTCCTGCCGTCGCCGTCGATGTCGGCCACTTCCATGCCCAGGCATTCAAAGCCGATCATCTGGCTGCGGATCTGGGCGCTTTCACTCTCGGAGCCCTGATAGCGCAGGGAAGGGTTGAGATAGGTGTTGTCCTGAACCCGTCCGCGGGTTTCGTTCATGAGGAAGGCGCTGTTGGGAGAGCCGGAAGCGGCGGGAGCAGCGGCGCGGCTCACGTCGGTACGGCCGAACACTTCCACGTTGATGCTGTCGGCCACGTTCTGCAGGCCGCCGATGAGGGAATTCACCGCGGAGGTGGAGGATTCCTTCCAGACCTTTCCATTGGGAGAAAGAGCGCTCACATCCAGACTGGCCTGATCGCCCATGACGGTCACGCTGCCCCACACCACATAGTCCGCGCCGAAACGACGGCCGAAGGCGGTCGCCGCGTCCGTGGAAGTGGGAGCACTTTCCTTCAGTGCGGAGTCCTGCCGGGCCACAGGCTCAAACTGCCCCTGGAGGAAAAGACGGGACGTAAGCATGGACGGAACGGCCTGAGAAAGATAAGAATAGCCCTGTGCTCCCGACACCGTGAAGGGGGCAACCACATAGCTGGCCGCCATCGCGGGCACTTGCATCATCAGGAACAGAAGGGTAAATGCCCATACAGCGGGCAGAAATCGTCTGGACATAACATACTCCTTGAAGGATTTGCAAGGCACTCTACACTTTCTCGCCCCAAACGGCAACAGCGCCGCACTCCTCTTTTTGTAACAGCAAGCCCATACATATGATCCTACGGTGACCATGACTACAGCACGACGTTCCTTCCGTTTCGCCTGCTCTCCCGAGGAAATTCCTCTTGTCGAGGAAATGCTCCGCCTTCAGGGTTTCCGCTTTGAAGACGATCCCTTTTTCCCGCCCGCACGACGTCTGGTAGAGGGACCGGGGCCTCTGGGCAACAGTCTGGCCGGCTTTTTCGGACTGATCTACATTCAGGACAGAGCCTCCATGCTTCCGCCCATCGCCCTCAATCCTCCGAAGGGCGCGGCTGTGCTGGACATGTGCTCCAGCCCGGGCAGCAAGACCAGCCAGCTGGCCTGGCTGGTGGGTCCGCACGGTCTGGTGCTCGGCAACGAGCCTTCCGCCGTACGGCTTGCCAATCTGCGGCGCAACCTGCACGTCATGGGGCTCACCCAGACGGCCACCTGCTGCCAGAGCGGGGAAAAACTTCCCCTGCCCGACGCCTCCTGGGACTTCATCCAGCTTGATCCTCCCTGTTCAGGCTGGGGCACCGTGGAAAAGAACCCCAAGGTCATGGACATCTGGAAGGACGACAAGGTGGCGCCGCTCATCCGCCTGCAGAAGGATCTGCTGCGCGAGGCCGAAAGGCTGCTCCGCCCCGGAGGCGTGGTCGTCTACTCCACCTGCACCACGGACGTGGAGGAAAACGAAAAACAGGTCATCTTCGCCAGAGAGGAACTCGGCCTTGAGCTGGAACCGCTCGGCGACGTTCCGGGCTTTGATCTCCAGCCTCCGCAGGGATGCGAGGGCGTCTGGTGCCTTTCTCCGAAAATGGGCGACACGCAGGGATTCTTCGTCGCCAGACTGCGCAAGCCCGGCCGCAGTGAAGGCCCCGTACCCTACACGGAACAGCCCGTGCAGGCCGAAGTCGTCGACGAAGGCAGACTCCGGCAGCTGGGCCTTGATCCGAGGCTCGTTCACGCCGAAATAGGCATCTTCGGCGGCAGCCTTCACGCGCTGCCGGTTCAGGCGCTGGCACGGCTTCCCGAATCGCTGCACTGGCAGGGGCTGTACATGGGTAAGGCGGGCAAGAACGGCGATGTAAGACTCTCTCCCCGCGTCCGCATCGAAGGCCCGGGAGCGCATGTCGATCTCGAAGGAGCCGAAGGCCTGAAAATCATCTCCGGCCTTCTGCAGGGCCAGAGCCTTCCCGCTCCCGACGGCATCCGCAAGGAAGAGCGCACGGCCCTGCTCCGCTGGAATTCGCTGCCTCTCGGCAGACTCAACATCAAGAACAAAAGGCTTATCTGGTCGGAACGCTGAGGGTACGCGGCAGCGCCGCAGATCCTCCCCCCTCTGGTTCATGCAGCGCGCCGGGCAAAGCGGCTCAGTATTCCTGCCGCTCCACGCGAAGCGCGCCGCGCCCGTTCTTTCTTGCCGCCAGAAGCACGAATGTGGCCGGAGCGTCCCTCCTTGTGAAGACGAAGCGCATGCGTTCCGGCCGCAGTCTTTCCGGCAGGGCAGCCAGAAGATCCGCCGTGCGCTCCGCGCCGCTTACCACCACCAGCTGTCCCGCATTCTTCAGCAACGCATCCGCAGCGGAAAAGAAACCCGGAAAGGTCTGCTCCGTGCCGAAAAGCGCCGTCCGGCGCATGACGGAAGGCGGCACCCGTCCGGCCCCTTCCCTTCGCCACGGAGGATTGCAGAGCACGGCGTCAAAAAGCGGAAGCGTGTCTCCGCCTCCGCCCGCACTCAGGCTCAACCGGGTGCGGAGGCTGCGCAGCGCCGCCTCGTCCGATACGCTTCCCTCAACAACGCAGAAGCGCTCCTCCAGCCCGAGTCTTTCGGCATTGCGGCAGGCTGCGGCCGCAAGAGGAGGCTGAATTTCCAGTCCCACACCATGCCACAGAGGCATACGGCGCAGCGCCGCCAGCGCCACCACACCGCATCCCGTGCCGAGATCGGCAAAAAACGCCTGCGGCGGCAAGGCGCATTCCACGGCAAAATCCGCCAGCAGCAACGCATCGCCGCTGAAGCGGAAACTGCCTTCCGGCTGCTCCAGTCCTGAAGGAAAAGCCGCGCCTTCCCTGTGTTCCTCCTCCGCCCTCACGTATGCTCCTTCGCGTTGATGTCATTGCGGAACAAGCCCTTTCCCGCTATAACGGAACATCCGTTCCGATCTCCGGAACATGATCCGCATTCCGCTTCCTTTTCCTTCTTTCCGTCGTGAGTAAACCATGTTCCGAGCAGACCTGCACATCCATTCCCGTTTTTCCAGGGCCACAAGTTCGCGCCTCACTCTTCCCCATCTGGCATCATGGGCGGGCGCCAAGGGCATAGACGTTCTGGCCACGGGAGACTTCACGCATCCCGTATGGCGGAAGGAGCTGCAGGAAGCCCTCGAACTCGACGAGAAAAGCGGGCTGCTGCGCCTGAAAACGCCGCTTTCCCGCGACGACGTCGCCCGCGAAATTCCCCATCTGGCCGGTCTGGAACCTCACGAACCCCGCTTCATGCTGGAAGCGGAGATCAGTTCTATCTACAAGAAGAACGGAGCGGTGCGCAAGATACATAGTCTTGTCTACGTTCCGGACTTCGAATCGGCGGACAGGCTCTGCGAGAAACTGGAAGCCATCGGCAATCTGAAGTCCGACGGCCGTCCCATTCTCGGACTGGACGTGAAGGATCTTCTCGCCATGGTTCTGGAGATTCCGCGCGCCTACATGATCCCCGCCCATATCTGGACGCCGTGGTTCGCCCTGTTCGGCTCCAAATCCGGCTTCGACAGTCTGGATGAATGCTTCGAGGATCTCACCCCCCATATTTTTGCGGCGGAAACCGGCCTGTCCTCCGATCCGGACATGAACCGCTGCTGGAGCCACCTCGACAGACTGCTCATGGTCTCAAGCTCCGACGCCCACTCCGGAGAAAATCTCGCCCGCGAAGCCACGCTCTTCCACGGAAAAGTCAGCTACGACGGCATATTCGACGCCCTGCACGGCAAAACCGGCGAAACATCCTATGCCGGAACGCTGGAATTCTTCCCAGAGGAGGGCAAATACCATCTCGACGGTCACCGCGCCTGCGGCGTGGTGCTGGAACCTGCGGAATGCATGAAGCTCGGCAACATCTGCCCCGTATGCGGCAAGCCTCTCACCGTGGGCGTACTGCACAGAGTGCTCGCGCTTGCGGACAGGCAGGAGCCTCCCTGCCCCGGCAAGGACTTTCAGTCGCTCATTCCGCTGCCGGAAATTCTCGGAGAAATTCTGCACTGCGGCGCAAAGACCAGAAAAACGCAGGAAAAATACGCCGATCTTCTGAACCGGTTCGGCTCGGAAATGGCCGTTCTGCAGGATGTTCCCGAAGACGATCTGCGCAGGATCTGGCCGGAACTCGGCGAAGCCGTGGCCCGCATGCGCTCAGGTAGAGTGATCCGCCACGCAGGATACGACGGCGAATACGGCGTCATCCGCCTCTTCGAGGAAAAGGAACAGGAGCCTTCCCTGCTGGAGAAGGTTCCCGCCGCGCGCAGAACGCCTCTGCCCAGAGAAAAGAAGGCACAAAAAAAAACTCTGACAAGTGACGGCGAGCCTGCGTCCGCCGCAGCTTCTGCGGAAGGCATGGAAGCCGGACGCCCGGCCTCTTCTTCCTTTTCTCTGGACTCCTTCAGTCCCATGCAGAAGGCCGCGCTGAACGCCGGTCCCGGCCCCGTGCTGGTACTTGCAGGACCGGGCGCAGGCAAAACGCGCACCCTTGTCGGCAGGCTCGTCCGCCTGCTCAGTTCCGGCGTTCCGGCCCGCGACATCGTGGCCGTCACCTTCACCCGCCGCGCGGCCGAAGAGATGCGCACGCGTCTTGCCGCCGCGCTGCGCGACGTATTGAAGGAAGAAACGGAGCAGGAACTGCCGGAAACCGACACGCTGCATGCTCTGGCCCTGAAGCGCTGGCCCGGAGAAGCGCCGGTGGTGCTTTCCGAAGAAGGCGCGCGCAAGGCCTTTGCCGCCGCCAATCCCATGCTGGAGGGCAAGGAAGCCTCGAAGCTCTATGACCGGCTGGAACTGGTCCGGGAAACGCTGAGCATGCCCGACGAACTCGCGCCTTTTGCGGAGCGTTACCGGCTCTGGAAAAAGGAGCGCGGTCTTGCCGACTACACCGACCTTCCCGAAACCTGGCTGGCCGAGCTGAGAAGCAGAAACTACGGAGCCTCCAAGCCCTGGAAGCATCTTCTTGTGGACGAAGTGCAGGATCTTTCTCCCCTGCAGAAAGCGCTGGTAGAGGCGCTCACGCCTGCCGACGGCTCGGGCTTTTTCGGCATCGGCGATCCGGATCAGTCCATCTACGGCTTCCGAGGCGCGGATTCCGGCATCGAAGAGGCGCTGCGCAGCCGCTGGCCTCAGATTCAGGTGCTCGGCCTGACGGAAAGCCATCGTTCCGCAGCCGCCATTCTGGAAGCCGGACACGATGCGCTGGCCGGACACGGCGCCTGCGGCGAACTGACATCCGCCACCGGCTACTCCGCCACCCTTCAGTGGATGGGCGCGCCGAACGCCGAACGCGAGGCCGCCTGGATAGCCGACCGCATCGCCTATCTCATCGGCGGCACCTCCCATCAGCAGGCCGACATGCATGAAACGCTGGCAGGCTGTCATCTGGAATACGGATCCTGCAGCCCCGGCGACATTGCCGTGCTCTGCCGCATCAAGGCCCTCATTCCGCCCATCCGGGCGGCGCTGGAAAAACGCGGCATTCCCTGCTCGGCGCCGGAAGGCGACGCCTTCTGGGCGGATGAGAGAGTGGACGCCGTGCTTCAGGCCGCCGCACGCTTCTGCCGGGACGAGGAACATTCCCGGAAGGAAGCCGCCTTTCTGGATGCGAGCCGATTCCCGCTTCTGGCGGCCATGGCCGGCAGCGCGCCTGCCCGCGACGATAAGGGTGACGACGTGCTCGACGGACTCACGAAAGACGTCTGGGATCAGGGTCCCGACGCTGTGCTCGCCCGCTGTCCGGGCAGATTCGATCCGCTTTTTGCCGAATCCAGGGCGTTCAGACGGCTCCGTCAGGCATGGAAGGATCACGGCGGCTGGCCGGAGCTTCTTTCCTTCGTCTCCTTCCGGCGGGACATCGACATGGTGCGCGGTCAGGCCGAATACGTGCAACTTATGACCATGCACGCATCCAAGGGGCTGGAATTCAAAGCCGTATTCATTCCCGGCATGGAGGACGGCCTTCTTCCCTTCCGCGGCGTCGGCTCACTTCTGAACAAGCCCGACGACTTCACGCCGCCCCCCGTGGAGGAAGAGGAACGCCTGCTCTATGTGGGCATCACGCGCGCTTCGGAAGCGGTATTCCTCTCCTCGGCCGCAAGCCGCACCCTGTACGGCCATACGCTGGCGCTGCCGCCCTCTCCGCTGCTGCCCCTGTCCCATTTCCACGCCGTGAAACTGACCAGACGAACCAAAACCACGGCAAGCCAGTTGAGCCTGTTCTGAAGACATAACGGCTCTGCACAGAGCAGAGCCGCCGCTTTCCGCCTCTGAAAGGCGCATGCAAAAAGGCGGGGACGGACCTGATTGTCCGTCCCCGCCTTTTTCATCGGCATGACGCAGGAAGCTTACTTCCAGCTGTCCATGCTGCAATGCTTGACACGATCGCGTTCTTCGGCGGCCTTGCCGTCGTTGAAGCGGTCGAGCGTGCCTACGAGGTAACCGGTAATGCGGCGGATACGCTCGAACTTGACATTGGTTCCGACAAGGATCTGATCGGTGGCAGCGGCCACATCGGATTTGCAATGGATCATGAGACGCTCCTTAAAGTTTGATATTTGCAATTCGGTCAGGGGCTTCGCTGCGTTCGTCGCTGCTGCGGCTGTCGTGGATGTAGCCCTTGATCTGCTTCAGTACGGAGAGGGGAATGCCTTCGCCGTCATGTCTGCCGCAACGCGGGCAGACATCGCCGATGATGCCGGTGTATCCGCACACGGGGTCACGGTCGACGGGATGGTTGATGGAGCCGTAGCCGATGCCCATTTCCTTCATGGCCTTGACGATGTCCTCGAAGGCCTGAAGATTGTTGAGCGGGTCGCCGTCCACTTCCACATAGCTGATGTGACCGCCGTTGGTGAGGGCATGATACGGCGCTTCCAGACGAATCTTGTTGAAGGCATTGATGGGGAAGTACACCGGAATGTGGAAGGAGTTGGTGTAGTAATCCCTGTCGGTGATGCCGGGAATGTTGCCGAAACGCTTGCGGTCGTACTTGACGAAGCGGCCGGCAAGGCCTTCGGCGGGAGTAGCGATCACGGTGAAGTTCAGGCCGGTTTCCTCGCCCTTGGCATCGGAACGCTCACGCAGGGTGCGCACGATGCGCAGACCCAGCTCCTGAGCTTCCTCGGATTCGCCGTGATGCACGCCGATGAGCGCCTTCAGGCATTCGGCAAGGCCGATGAATCCGGTAGTCAGGGTGCCGTGCTTGAGCACTTCGCCCACCTCGTCGCCGGGAGCAAGCTCGTCGGCGTCCAGCCAGATGCCCTGGCCCATGAGGAAGGGATAGTTGCGGCAGCGCTTGTGGCTCTGGATTTCAAGGCGCTCAAGCAGCTGACCGAACACGAGATCGATCTTTTCGTTGAGTTCCTCGAAAAAGCCTTCCACGTCGCCGCGATGCTTGAGACCCAGACGGGGCAGGTTGATGGACGTGAACGAAAGGTTGCCGCGTCCGAAGGTGGTTTCCCGCTCGGGATCGTAGCGGTTGGCCATGACACGGGTACGGCAGCCCATGTAGGCCACTTCATGGTTGGGATCGTCGCCCTTGAGATACGGAGCATTGAACGGCGCATCCATGAAGGAGAAGTTCGGGAACAGGCGTTTGGCGGAAACCCGGCAGGCCAGCTTGAACAGGTCATAGTTGGGGTCTTCGGGGTTGAAGCTGTAGCCTTCGCGAACCTTGAAGATGTGAATGGGGAAGATCGGCGTTTCCCCGTTGCCGAGGCCGGCATCTTCGGCCAGCAGGGTGTTCTTGATGACCATGCGGCCTTCGGGAGAGGTGTCCGTGCCGTAGTTGATGGAGCTGAACGGCACCTGCGCGCCCGCACGGCTGTGCATGGTGTTCAGGTTGTGGAGCAGACCTTCCATGGCCTGATAGGTATCCTTGTCCGTCTTGGCAACGGCCTTGTCGATGACATGGGAAGCCTCTTCTGCAGACAGCTTCTTCATGAGCTGTTCACGCACGAAGGCCAGCCCTTCTTCATTAAGAATGGAGCGGAAGGAAGCATATTCGCCCGTGGGGAAGGCTCTGCTGCGCAGGGCGGTCTTCACCTCGTTGCGGAAGTCTTCGGGCTGATCGCGCATGTCGAGCGCAAGATCAAGATTCTTGATGAAGCTGCGGGCCACGCCCGGAGCAAGGCCGTATTCGAAATTCGGAATGCTCTGACCGCCGTGCTGGTCGTTCTGGTTGGACTGAATGGCGATGCAGGCCAGGGCGCTCGCGCACTGAATGCTGTTGGGCTCGCGCAGAAAACCGTGACCGGTGTTGAAGCCGCCGTTGAAGAGCTTCTTGATGTCGATCTGGCAGCAGGTCGTGGTCAGAGAAAGGAAGTCGAGGTCGTGGATGTGGATGTCGCCTTCCTCATGCGCACGACTGTATTCGGGCGAGAGAAGATAATTCTTATAAAAGGCCTTGGCGGCCTCGCTGCCGTAGCGCAGCATGGTGCCCATGGGAGTGTCGCCGTCGATGTTGGCGTTCTCACGCTTGAGGTCGAGCTCCTTGGCGTCGGTGAAGGACAGATCCTTCAGCGTATTCATGAGGCGGGTCTTCATCTCGCGCACGCGGGTGCGTTCGTTGCGATAAAGAATATAGGCCTTGGCAGTACGGGCATGCCCGGCTTCAATGAGGACCTTTTCCACCAGGTCCTGCACATGTTCCACATCAGGAGTGTCGCAGCCCTCAGCCTCGAGCATGTCGAAAACCTGATCTGCCAGATTGCGGGACATGGCGCGATCGGTGCCGCCCTGAGCCTTGGCGGCACGGAAGATTGCCTCATCGATTTTGGCGATATCGAAGGGCACCACGCGGGAGTCCCGTTTTTTGATGAAGCGAATCATAAGCTTCTGAACCCTTATGCGCGCGTCGTGCCCGGCTTACATGCAACAGCGCGATTATATTTGAGAAAAACACTCGTGAACGATACCGGCGGAATGTATCCTCACGCCATTCCGAAGCCTGAATCCGGTACTCCTTTCCGTTCCGAGAAGAAGAGCGTAGCCTGCCGCCGGGGATGGGTCAAGCATCGTTCCGAAAAGAACTGATGCTTAGCAAATATTCTTCCCTTGAGATTCGACTGAGGGCGCGGCTCCGGAGCGGCCCAAAAAATTTTTTGTGCAGGAAGCGGCCTCCGGGCGGCTCTTGACAAGACGTTCCGTCCCGGGTAAAACGTTTTCACGCAGTGAAAGGTAAGGTCCCTTCGGATCTTGCCTTTCTTACATCCTGATGCACCGCGCAAGGCGGTCTGGTAGGGTGGCCTGACGACGGCCTCCCTTTTTTATTATATAAGGTAAGATATATGGGAAAAGGTCTTTCTCCTGAAGCGATAGTCCGCCGCATCCGTGAAGCGGCGGAACCCGTCGTCGCCTCGTTCGGGCTGATGCTCTGGGGTATTGAGGTGGTGTCCGGAGGACGCACGGTGGCGCGCATCTATGTGGACGCCCCCGCGGCGGATGCCTCTTCCGAAGCCGGCAACGGTGAGGATGGAACGCTGGAAGGCGTGTCCGTGGATCAGTGCGCGGAAATCTCCCGCATGGTCGGCCTGGCTCTGGAAGTCGACGAGGTGTTTGCCGACGCCTGGGTGCTGGAAGTTTCCTCCCCCGGCATGGATCGTATGTTTTTCGCCCCCCGTCAGCTCGCTCCCTACATAGGCCGGGAAATCGACGTGACGCTTGCCGATCCTCATCCCGACATCGAGGGGCGCCGCAAGTTCAGAGGGCCGCTCAGAAGCGTTTCGGAAGACCGCTTCGCCGTGGAGGTGCTTCTTGCGCCCGCCGCGGGAGAAAAGCCCGTCCCCTCGGAAGTTACCCTGCAGTGGAACTGGGTGAGAAAGGCACGCCTTGTTCCCGTTTTTCCTGACACCAGCAAGCCCGGAGCCGGAAAGAACGCGAAGAAAACCACCGGCAAAGGCGGAGGTAAGCAAGCATGAGCCTGGAACTGAAGAAAGCCATTGAACAGATCAGCAAAGACAGAGGGCTGGATCGCGATATGCTCATCAGCACTCTTGAAGAAGCCGTGCGCACGTCTGTGACCCGCAAGTACGGCGACGATCTGGACGTGGAAGTGCATTACAGCGACGACACTGGCGACATTGAAGTGTTCCAGTTCAAGTTTGTCGTGGACGAGGTGGAGGATCCCCTTACGCAGATTTCCCTGGAGGAAGCCCGTCAGCACGATCCTTCCATCCAGATCGACGACGAAATGGGCTTCCGCCTGAAGGTGGAGGATCTCGGCCGCATCGCCGCCCAGTCCGCCAAGCAGGTCATCATTCAGCGCATGCGCGACGCGGAACAGGAACTCATCTACGAAGAGTTCAAGGACCGCGTGGGCGAAATCGTGAGCGGCATGGTGCAGCGCCGCGACAAGGGCGGCTGGGTCATCAACCTCGGTCGTACCGAAGCTCTGCTGCCCCGCGAAGAACAGATTCCCAGAGAGCACTACAAGCGCAACGACCGCATTCAGGCCCTCATCATCGACGTGCGCCGTGAAGGCCGCGGACCTCAGGTCATCATTTCCCGCGCGCATCGCGACTACATGGCCGCGCTGTTCCGCCGCGAAGTTCCCGAAGTGGACGACGGCAGCGTGCAGATCATGGGCGTGGCCCGCGATCCCGGTTCCCGCGCCAAGGTTGCGGTGCTGTCCCGCGAGCGCGACATCGACGCCGTGGGCGCGTGTGTCGGCGTGCGCGGTTCCCGTATTCAGAACATCGTGCAGGAGCTGCACGGCGAGCGCATCGACATCGTGGTGTGGAGTCCCGACATCGCCACCTACGCCCGCAATGCTCTGGCTCCCGCTCTGGTTTCCCGCATCAACGTGGACGAAGCTTCCAACCTTCTGGAAGTCACCGTGCCCGACGATCAGCTCACCAACGCCATCGGCCGCAAGGGCCAGAACGTCAAGTTGGCCGCCAAGCTTCTCGGCTGGAAAATCGATATCTTCACCGAATCCCGCTACCATGAGGCCAATGCCGCCGGTCGCGGTCTGGAACAGGTGGCCAGCGTGGCCGAAATTCCGGTGGACAAGCTGATGGATGCCGGCTTCCGTTCCCTCGACGCCCTGCGCGAGGCCGACGATGCCGAACTGGCCGAAAAGCTGGATCTGGCGGCTTCCCGCATCGCCGATCTGCGCGCGGCCGTGAACTTCCTCAGCCCCGTGGTGGAAGGCGAAGCCGAAGCCGGGGAAACGTCGGATTCGGAAAAGGAATAGAGCATGAACGAAAGGCAGGGGCCTGTACGCATGTGTGTCGTATGCAGACGGCGCTTTGCCAAGTCGCAGCTTTTGCGTCATGTGCCAGCCCTGGACAATGTCTCTGCCGGGAACGGCCTTGTGGCAGACGAAGCACAGACAAGGCCGGGCCGCGGCTGGTATGTATGCGACGATCCGGCCTGCCGGGAGCGTTTCGCAGGCATGAAGTTCAGGCGCAAATCTCACAAGGGGAGCAAGAATGGATAAGATAAAGATAAAAGATGCCGCGACCGAGCTGGGCATGAAGCCCGAAGAGCTTGTGACCCGCCTGCGCGAGGCGGGGATAGAAAAAACGGTAAAAGGGTCCATCTCCCCGGAAGAATACGAAAAAGTCAAGGTTAAAAAGTCGGAGGCCTCTGTGGAAGTTGTCCGCAAGGACGTTATTATACGTCGTCGTTCCAAGCCGGCAGCAGCGGAAGCTCCTGCCGCTCCCGTAGTCGAAGAGAAAACCGCGGCTCCCGCCGTTGCAGCGGAAGCCCCCGCTGCCGCGGAAAGCACGGCTGCAGAGTCCAAGCCTGCGCCTGCCGCCGAAAAGGCCCCCAGAAAGCCCCGGACCGCCCGTGAACCTGCTCCCGTGGCCCGCATCGTGCGCCCTGCCCAGAAGGTGGAAACGCCTGCGGCCCGCATCGTGACGCCGGAACCCGTTCAGGCTCCCGCCGCCGCGCCCGTGGAAAGCGCCCCTGCTCCGGAAAAAGCCCCCGCAGCTGCCGCCGAAACGACCTCCGCTCCCGTGACGGAAGAGGTCCGCGCCGACAAGGCTCCCCGCGCCCGCAAGGTGGAAGCCCCCGCGGCCCGCATCGTGACGCCTGCCGCAGCGGCCGCGCCCGCTGCTTCTGCCGCCGTTGTGGAAGCGGCTCCCGCAGAAGCCAAGCCTGCTCCCGCTCCCGAAGCCCCGAAGGCCGACCGTGCCCGCAGAGCTCCTGCGGCTTCCGCGGAACCGGAAGGTTCCTCGCAGCCCAGCCTGCTGCCTCCCGTGCAGGAACGCCGCCACGCGACCGAAGAAGGTGAAGGCGAAGACTCCCGCAGAAAGGCTCAGCCCGCCGCTTCCGACGGTGCGCCCCGCGTGCGTGTGATTTCCCGTCCCGACCCGGCTCAGGCCCGCATCATCCGTCCCGCTTCTCCCTCGGAAGGCCGTTCCGGCCGCGACGGAGACAGCCGTCGTGACGGCGGACGCCGCGACATGCGCAGCACCCGCCCCGACGCGCGCGAAGGACGCGACAATGACGGTCGCGATCGCGACAGCCGTGACAACAACCGTCGTCCCGGCGGCAATCGTCCGGCAGGCGGTCGTCCCGCCGGCGGCCGTTCTTCCGGCGGCGCGCCCTTCACGCCGCCCTTCGGCCAGCAGCCGCCCATGGAGAACGAGCAGAGCCGCAAGAAGCGCAACAACAAGAGCCGCCGCTCCAACGATTTCCCGCAGGATGCCGACGATTTCAGCCGTCGTCACGGCGGTCCCGACATGGATGATGATGAAGGCATGGTGCGTACCCGCCGTTCGCACAAGCCCAAGAAACAGCAGCATCAGGCGCCCAGCCAGTCCACCCAGCCCATGAAGGCCGCCAAGCGCAAGATCCGCGTGGAAGAATCCATCCGCGTGGCGGACATGGCCCATCAGATGGGTGTGAAGTCCAGCGAAATCATCAAGATTCTGTTCGGACTCGGCGTCATGGCCACCATCAACAACGCCCTTGATATCGACACCGCCACGCTCGTGGCCGCCGAATTCGGCTATGAAGTGGAAAAGGTGGGCTTCTCCGAAGAGGATTACCTCGTGCCCTCCGTGGTCGATACGCCCGAAATGCTGAAGCCGCGTCCCCCGGTCGTGACCATCATGGGTCACGTCGACCACGGCAAGACCTCCCTGCTCGACGCCATCCGCAAGACCAGCGTGACCAGCGGCGAAGCCGGCGGCATCACCCAGCACATCGGCGCCTATCACGTCAAGACCAAGCGCGGCGACATCGTGTTTCTCGACACCCCCGGTCACGCGGCCTTCACCGCCATGCGTGCCCGCGGCGCTCAGGTGACCGACCTTGTGGTGCTCGTGGTTGCGGCCGACGACGGCGTCATGGAACAGACCCGTGAAGCCATCAACCACTCCCGCGCTGCAGGCGTGCCCATTCTGGTGGCCGTGAACAAGATCGATAAGGAAACCGCCAACCCCGACCGCGTGCTCCGCGAACTCTCCGAACTCGGACTTCAGCCCGAAGCCTGGGGCGGCGACACCGTGGTGGGCATGGTCTCCGCCAAGACCGGCAAGGGTCTGGACGATCTTCTGGAACTCATCGCCCTTCAGGCGGAAATTCTGGAACTCAAGGCCAACCCCGACAAGCCCGCCCGCGGTCACGTGGTGGAAGCCAAGCTGGACAAGGGCCGCGGCCCCGTGGCTACCGTGCTCGTGCAGGAAGGTACGCTCCATCAGGGCGACGTCTTCGTGTGCGGCGTGTTCTCCGGCCGCGTGCGTGCCCTGTTCAACGACCAGGGGCGCAAGATCAAGGAAGCCGGTCCTTCCATGCCTGTGGAAATTCAGGGCTTCGAAGGCGTGCCGGAAGCCGGTGACGAATTCGTGTGCCTCGAAGACGAAAAGACCGCCCGCCGCATTGCGGAATCTCGTGCGACCAAGCTGAGAGAAAAGGAACTGGCCAAGGTTTCCCGCGTCACGCTGGAGAACTTCCTCAAGCAGAGCGCCGACACGCAGGAAACCCTCGTGCTCAACGTGGTGCTCAAGGCCGACGTGCAGGGCTCTCTGGAAGCCATTACCGAATCTCTGCGCAAGCTCAGCACCGAGAAGGTCCGCATCGACATCATCCACGGCGGCGCAGGCGCCATTTCGGAATCCGACGTCATGCTGGCTGCGGCCTCCAACGCCATCATCATCGGCTTCAACGTGCGTCCTACCGCGAAGGTCAAGGAAGTGGCCGAGCAGGAACAGGTGGACATCCGCTTCTACGACATCATCTACAAGCTTGTGGATGAGATCAAGAGCGCCATGGCCGGTCTGCTGGCTCCCGTTTCCAAGGAAGTCTATCTCGGCCAGGCCGAGGTCCGCCAGACCTTCTCCCTGCCCAAGATCGGCATCATCGCCGGCTGCATGGTCACAGACGGCAAGCTCACCCGTACCGCCAACGTGCGCCTCCTGCGCGACGGCGTGGTGGTGTACACCGGCAAGGTCGCCTCGCTCAAGCGCCTCAAGGATGACGCCCGCGAAGTCGTGCGCAACCTGGAGTGCGGCGTCGGCCTCGACAACTTCCACGACATCAAGGTCGGCGACATCATCGAAGCCTTCGAAATGGTGGAAGAAGCCGCTTCTCTCGATTAATCCGCCGTGCCGGAGCCTCAAGGTTCCGGCACGTTTTGCCGAGTAGCCCGCTTTTTGACGGGATGCAAGGGCGGGTACAGAACAATACAACAAGGCCGGAAAACGGAATAATTCCGTTTTCCGGCCTTGTTTCATGCAACGCTCAGGACGTCAGATCAGAGGGACGGACGTCTTCAGCTGCTTTTTGAGTTCTTCCACATGCCCGGTGGACATGCTGTGGAGATCTTTCAACGCATAGGATTTGCCCATGAATTCATATTTTGAGGAGCCGAAGTTGTGGAAAGGCAGCAGCTCGTAGCGGACTTTTTCAGATCGGGCATGCTTTTCAACGAAATCGGCAATACGCTGGAGCTGCTCCACATTGTCGTTGACTCCGGGAATCACCGGCGTGCGCACGGTGACGGGCTTGTCGGGAAACTCCTCGCAGAGTCTTGCAAAGTTCTCCAGAATGAGCTTGTTCGGCACACCCGTACATTCTTCGTGCAGATCGGAAGAGAATATCTTGATATCATAGAAAATGAAGTCGAGCGCGCTGAAAACCGGCCTTGCCTTTTCCCACGCAGCGCAGCCCGTAGTCTCGATAGCCGTTTCAAAGCCCTCTTCCTCAGCCCTCTGCAGCAGGGCCAAGGCAAATTCCGGCTGAAGGAGCGGCTCGCCTCCGCTCAGGGTGAGCCCGCCTCCAGAGCGGGAGTAAAAAGCCTCATCCGCCCTCACTTTTCTTATGACTTCCTCGACCGTCATCGGACTTCCCATGCGTTCGAGCGCCTTGGCCGGACATACGTCCACGCAGGCCATGCAGGATGAACAAAGCTCCCTCTGAATGATAACCCGACCGTCCCCGTTTTTGCAAACGGCATGCTGCGGGCAGACGGAAGCGCACAGACCGCATTTTTCCAGCGAGATGCACTTGTCGCTTTTGACGGCAAGTTCGGGATGAATAGCCATGCCTTCCGGATTGGAACACCAGCGGCAGTGCAGCGGACAGCCTTTGAAGAAAACGAGAGTCCGTATGCCCGGGCCGTCGTGCAGGCAGAATTTCTGAATGTTGAAGATGAGTCCGAGAGGTGCTTCTCGCTGCATATGATGATCCTCCAGAGAAACTGCCCCGTTTCTCCCGAGGGAAAAACGGGGCAGCACGAATTAGAACATTCCGCCGTTGACGGCAATGGTTTGCCCCGTGATGTACGAGGCCGCGTCGCTGGCCAGGAAGGTCACGGTATTGGCCTGTTCCTGAACGGTGCTGAAACGTCCGAGCGGAATCAGCTCAAGAAAGAGCTGGTAGCCCTCTTCCGTCATGTTTTCCATGAAGCGTTCCTTCCAGCCGGGCTCTTCCATTTCACACATGCCGGGGGCGACGGAATTGACCGTGATGCCGGCACCGGCGACTTCCAGAGCCAGACTGCGCGTGAAGGCGATGACGCCGCCTTTGGCGGAACTGTAATGCGGGCTATGGGCACTGAGATTGGCCAACCCCGCGATGGAAGACATATTGATGATCCTGCCGTAGTGCTTCGGCTCCATGATCTTGAGAGCTTCGCGGCAGCAGTAGAACACGCTGTTCAGGTTGTTGTGGATAAACGCCTCCCAGTCTTCATCGGACATGTTTTTCGTAATTTCGAGAGAATACTTGGGGCCGGTCTTTCCGACAAGGCGGAGAAACTTCAGACGGTCGGCATACCCTGTAGGATTGGAGCGCAGCGTCGCCGCGTTGTTGACCAGAATATCCAGCGTGCCATAGTGCTCCACGACCTTCGCGAACATGGCCTTGACGGATTCGCTGCTGCCCACGTCGCACTGAACGGGAAAAACGTCATAGCCCATGGCCCGCAGAGATTCCGCGACCTTCTCGTTCTTGGCCTGAGTTCTTCCGCAGAAGGCGACCCGTGCCCCTTCCGCAGCCAGAGTTTTAACGATGCAGAGTCCTATTCCCTGAGTGCCGCCGGTGACTAGAGCGACTTTTCCCTGAAGATGAAGATCCATGATGTCTCCTTTGACGGTAGTGGATGAAGGAACGCTTCCCGACTGTATTGCGAAGGGACGCACCTGCCCTGCCCCGGCCGGAAACGGCCGGGAGAACAGGTATGCTGAGGGGAGCTGGGTATGGGGACGTGCTCCGTGAGGAGCTTTTATGCGTTATCGACTCATAAGATCCGGCAGGAACAGCGTAAGCTGCGGAACCACATTGACGATGAACAGAACGACAAGCAGAGCTCCAAGGAAGGGAAGCACGCCCTTCGAAAGGGACTCCATGCTCACATCGCCAATCTGACTTCCGACAAAGAGGTTCATACCTATGGGCGGCGTGAGGAAGCCGATAGCGAGGTTGACAGTTATCAGAACGCCGAAGTGAACAAGATCTATACCGAAAGCCTGTGCTATGGGCAGCAGGATGGGCGTCAGAATAATGATGGCGCTGAGCGGCTCCATGAAGGTACCCACCACGAGCAGCAGAAGGCTCAGCAGCAGAAGAACGACCCACTTGTTTTCCGTCATGCTGGTGATGGCCTGCGTGATGATCTGGGGAATCTGTTCAATGGTGAGCAGCTGACCGAAAACGGTAGCCATGGCGAAAACCAGGTTGATGCTGGCATAGGTGATGATAGGTTCGGTCAGATTTTCCAGCAGATTTTCTCTGTTGATCCCCTTGTAGACGAAGATACCCACATAAAAGCCGTAGAAGGCAGCCACGGCCGCGGCTTCGGTAGGCGTCATAATGCCGCCGTAGATGCCACCAAGAATAATGACGGGAACGGCCAGAGCCCACTTGGCTTCCCAGGCCGCGGCGCGAAGATTGCGGGAGGAAACGGCCTCAGGATCTCCCTTCCAGCCGTGCTTGCGGGAAATGAAGTAGGCAACGAGCATAAGAGCTGCGCCGCAGACCAGACCGGGAAGAATACCGCCGGCAAAGAGCTTTACGATGGATTCCTGAGCGGAGATGCCATACATGAGCAGCGGATTGCTGGGAGGAATGATGACGCCGATGATGCCCGCAGAAGCAACGATGGCCGTGGAGAAAACCCGATCATAGCCGCGTTCCACCATGGCGGGAATGGTAATACAGCCGATGGCGGCCACTGTAGCCGGCCCGGAACCGCAGATGGCGGCAAAGAACATGCAGGTGGCCACGGAGGCCATGGCCATGCCGCCGTAATACTTGCCCAGCAGCTGGTCGGCCAGACCTACGAGGCGGGAAGAAAGGCCTCCGCCGGCCATGAAGGTTCCGGCCGCCAGGAAGAACGGAATGGCCATGAGGGCGAAGCTGTCGATGGCCGTGTAGGTCGTGGAGGCTATGTATTCGATGGGAAGGGTGTCGCAGCCAAGTATGGTGGCCATGCAGGCAAGACCGATGGCTACGCCGAGAGGCACGCTTATCATGGCAAAGGTCAGGAAATACCCGAACATGTAGGCGGCGGCGTTCCCCTCGCCTCCGGCAGAGATGGCCGGCATAAAGATAATGGCGATGAGAACCGCGGAGAGCAGCGCCTTCAGCAGACCATGCGCCTTTATGGATTTTGCCACTTCTATGCAGAGTCGCAGAATGGTCAGCGAGAAGGCCACGGGAAGAATGAGATACAGCACGCCCTGAGGAATGCCCATCATGGGAGTATACTGCTTGAATTCATTGACCATTTGTATGTGTTCCCAGCCCTTGGAGACAATGAGGCCTGCCAGCAGCATGAACACGAAGCTGGAAAGATTGTCGATGACGGGCTGAAACCATTTGGGCAGATTGTCGTAAATAACCGTGATGCGGATATTGGTTTTGTATTTTACGCACAGCGGGAGCGCCAGATAGGTGATCCACACGCACAGGGAGCGGGAGAGTTCCTCCGTCCAGCTCAGGGAGGCCGCATCGGGAAAAAGCCCGCCGATGATGTACCGATAAAAGGTTTGAAGAAAAACGATATGAATGATCAGCAGAAGACCGACGGCAAGCAGGTATTTTTCCGCATACTCGTCACACCAGTGCAGAATCCGTTTGATCATGGGCAGTTCCTCGAAGCGTTTTCTTGAAAAAAGGGCTGCGGAACAGAAGAGTTCCGCAGCCGGCATATTTACTGGAGAGCCTTCTGGACCTGAGCAAAGGTCTCAGGAGAAATCTTGTCGGGGAACATTTCCCAGATGGGACGAACCAGTTCGTCGAACTTCGCCATTTCTTCAGGAGAAAGGGTTATGATTTCCATGCCTTCCTTGGTAAGGAAGTCGCGGGCTGCATTTTCCTGACGGTTGAACTCTTCGCGTTCGTAGGCTACGGCCTCCTGCGAGGCTTCAAGGATGATCTTCTGCTGTTCAGGCGTAAGCTTGTTGAACTTGCGAAGGTTCATCACCACGGGGCTCATGTAGTAATTGTAGTCCGTAATCAGAGCGTACTTCGCAATTTCCGCGTCCTGGTTCATAGTGGCAAATGAGGCGAGCGGCAGACCCATGGCGTCGATGGCGCCCTGGCGCATGGCCGTGAGCACTTCACCGAAGCTCATGGCCACAGGATAGATGCCGAGGGCTTCGCACAGTTCACGCTCAACGATGGAGTCGGTAATGCGCATTTTGAGCCCCTTGAGCTCCTCAACCTTGGTGACGCGCTTGTTGCGCAGCAGATGCTGACGGCAGCCCGTTTCCGGGTAGAAAAGCGGCTGCAGTCCCACACTGTTGAGCTTGTTGCGCAGATAGGTGCCGAGCTCGCCGGAATCCAGCGCCGTGTACAGCTTCGCGCGGTTGGCATCGGTGGGCAGAATGTAATGCGGCAGATCGAAGACCAGAAAGTCACTGCAGAACAGGGACATATTGCTCTGCGAGGCAATGGCTATATCGATGGTACCTTTCTGACAGGCTTCGAGGGCCACTCGTTCGCCGCCGAGCGCAGCGTTGAAGAAGATCTGAACCTTGATGGATCCGCCGGACTTCTGTTCGACCAGTTCCTTGAACTTCTGCAGGCCCATGCCGAGCTGATCGGTGGCCGTGGTGACGGATGCAAGACGCAGATTGAGAGGAGCGGCCTCGGCTCGAACGGTGAAGGACGGCGCAAAATGACTCAGGCAGGTGACGGCAAGCAGAGAAGCGAGCAGTTTTTTCATAATGCATTCCTTGGGATACGGTTTCAGGGAAGGCTCATTACAAGCCTTGTGCTTGAATAAGGCGCACTGTGAAAGATCAGATGCTGTGTTCCGTACGGGCGATGATCTCATCCTGAAGCTTGGGAGAGAGTTCGCAGAAGTAGGCGCTGTATCCGGCAACGCGTACAATAAGATTGCGGTAGTTCTTGGGATCGGCCTTGGCCTTTTCCAGGGTGCTTCTATTGATGACGTTGAACTGTACGTGCCAGAGTCTGAGGTCGCACCACGTGCGAATGAAGTTCATGAGCTTGCGCGTACCTTCATCGCCGGCAAGTGCGGTGGGGGACCACTTGATGTTCAGCAGTCTTGCCGCACGTTCCGTATAGCCTTCATGCTTGATGTGCTTGTTGGAGAGCAGTACGGCGGTGGGGCCCTGCGTATCGCAACCGTGAGAAGCGCCGCAGCCTTCGGAAAGGTATTCCCAGGCCAGACGGCCGTTGGGAGTGGCGCTTATGCGCTTACCGGCAAGAATATGGTTCGTGACGGGCACCATGCGGCTGGAGAATATTTCGCCATGCAGGCCGCGGTACTTTGCCACAAACTCAGCGGTGATTTCATCGAGAGCGCGGCCCACGGCATCGGCATAGGGGTCGTCGTTACCGTACTTGGGAGCGTTGACTACCAGCTGATGGATGACTTCGTAGCCTTTGAAATTGGCGTCCAGAGCGTCCATCAGTTCCGCCATGGTGAAGCGCTTTTCTTCGTACACGAGCTTTTTTACGGCCACCACGGAGTCGACCAGCGTGGCGAATCCCACCTGATCCATATAAATTTCGCGGAAGCTGTTGGGCACGTATTCGTAAATACCCGTAGAAGCCGCCCGGCAGGCGGGCGTAGTCACAGACTGGAAGGGAGCGGCAAGCACAGTGGGCTTTACACGGTCGGCCACAGCCTGCTGTACGGTAGCCTGATACAGCAAATACTCATACTGCTTGCGCAGGGCTGCATAGAACTCCTCGTAGGTCTTGAAATTCCTCGGATCGCCGGTTTCCAGACCGAAGGCGTTCGGACCGAGGCTGAGCAAACGGCCGTTACGCAGCGTCAGTTCCACGACGGCCGCCAGATTGAGGAAGGGGCCGGGGTTCACATAGCTTTCGCGCTGGGCGATACGCACTTCCGTGCAACCGGAGCAGGCAAAATCGAAGGCATCCTTCAGCTTTTCGCCCTTGGCCACGTAAAGAGGAATGATTTCCTCGTCGTTGATGAGCTTGGGGAAGCCCTGACCGTCCTTGATGGTCTCGCAGCAGGCCTTCAGGAAACGATCCGGGGTACCGGAATGAATACGGGCGGCAAGGTCGGGGTACGGAATGGGGAAATCACGTTTCGACTCAAGAATGAGATACGAAAGCTCGTTGGTGGCATCCTTGCCGTCGGGAGTCTGACCGCCTATGGTGACGGTTTCAAAGTGAGCGAAGCCGTCGTGCGTAGCGCCGTAGTTGTCGGAAGTGAACAGAATCGGGATCTGGGCCAGGTTCAGCCAGAAGCATTCCAGAAGTTCCCGGGCCTGCAGTCTGGTAAGCGTACCTTCTTCAATATCGTGACTGTAATACGGATACAGGAACTGGTCCATTCTACCGTTGCCGAGGCCCGCACCGATATGCTGTTCCAGACGGGAGAACGCGGCGATGAACCACTGCAGCTGAAGAGCTTCCCAGAAGTTGCGGGGCGGATTTTCGGCAACCCAGGCGCAGTTTTCCGCAATACGCTCCAGCTCGGCTCTGCGCTGCTCGTTCTTTTCCTCGCCGGCAAGACGTGACGCTTCAGCCGCATAGCGCTTTGCATAGGTGGAGAAGGCCTTCAGCGTAACGATGCAGGATTCCCAGAACCCGCCGAATTCAATATATTCCGAGGGATTCTTCTTGAAGGCTTCGAGTTTTTCATTGGCTTCCCTCAGCAGTCCGCAGACGCCCCGCTTCAAAAATCCGGGATAGTCGACGTTCCAGTTGAGGGAGGAACGGCCTGTCGTTCCCTGAACAACAATGGCCTGCTGTACCGTATGATTGGTGGGATCGTCACCGTAGAAGAAACGACGGGTCTCCGGCGGCATATTGTCGGCATAGGCCTGAGCATAGCTCTTGTTCTTCCAATAGGGATATATTTCTTCACGAATGACGGTCAGGTCCTCGGGGTCAATCTGGTAGGGACTGACGGCACGCTGAGAAGCCGTTTCGATTTCCATGAGAACAGAACCTTCCAGTTCGGGGTACAGAATGCCTCTGCGCCCCATGACGCCGGAAGTTTTGCCGACGATGAGTTCGTCTTCAGCAATGAGCACAGGAATGTGTTCGGCAATGTGCATAAGAGCCTTGGCCCAGCGCATGGGAAGGTATTCCCCTTCCGTCTGCTTCATGGATTCGGTAAAGAGCCACCCGCGGCTTATATCCATGCATACGGGAGCATCACGGATTCGTTCGGCAATGCGGAGAGTCCGTTCACGATTGGCTATATGCGAAGTGACTTTTTCACAAAGATGCTGTTCCTGAGGCGTCATGACCGTATTCGTGCAGACTTGCATAGAAACCTCCCCCGGCAGAGACGGGATGTAAATTTTTTGGCTGTAGGAAGCCTTTCGAAAAAATCATTGTATCGAAGAGGAACTTTTGACAAGTTCCGTTTTTTTTATGGGACTGCTTCGTTATGAATTTTTTTCATAGCGACATTCTTTAAACTCGTGGTATTATCATAAAAATATATTGATATTATTGAATAATAATTCTAAAAAACAGCTTTCATGGCGGAATAAATGGAAAAGCCTCCGATTTGCACTCAAAAGTACAAATCAGAGGCTTGCATAAAAAATACAAATAAAAACAATATATTATTTAACTAATTACAAAAAGAACAATATCCAAAAACGTAATACTTTTACGGGTCAGACCAGGGCGATTTCAGTATCATTTTCCCCAAAAACAGAAATTTCAGCATGCCAGAGTCCCGCTTTTTTCTGGCTGACACCAAAACTACGACGTTTTCGGCAGAGTATTCATGATTTTCAAGCAGTATAATATATAATCCACTGAAAAATTCTTCTTTCCAATATATCTGGTAACAAATATCTTCATAAAACTATCAACTAATACTTATACGCTTACCATATTTCCATCTTAATATATAAAAATATACATTTTATACTATGGAGGACACGAATGAGACTTGAACAGCTTGAGTTTCTACTGGAAATAGCTAAGCTTCGCTCCATCAGTTCAACAGCAGAAAAATACTATATTTCACCTTCAGCCGTCAGCAAAAGCATAAAGGCGCTGGAAGACGAACTGGAAATCACTCTTTTGAACAGAACAAACTCTGGTGTTGAAGTAACTTCTAATGGAAAGCGTATTCTTTCATACGCAAAGAATATTATTCATAATATAGAATGCATATATAATATATCAAAAGAAATAAGCAATAAAAACAAGTTAAATGAAAAAATCAACATACGTATAGCAACGACGCCAGCTGTTCTCGAATCTGTACTACAAAAAACCATTACCAGCATTTATAAAATCTATCCGAATTTAAATATAGATATTCATGTCATTTCCACAAATGAACATGAATTCATACGTCAGAATAATGAATTCGACATCATTTTTCTCAGTGATGCCTACGACGTAAAGACTGGAAGAACGACACAGTACGCCAGCGAGCTCCATGTCGGACGCCATGAAGAAGAAATTTTCAGCGTGGAATTTATGATGGTGACCAAGGCTGGCTTTCCCCATCCGGCACGGTCCGGCGTTGACATGGAAAAAATCATGGGAGCAAAGTATATTCTGAACTATTCCGCCCGACTGGAGGACAATATTTTCCCAAAAGAATTGTTTGAAAAGACGAATTCAAAAATTCTGATGAAGAGCGACAATATTCTGACCATAAAAAAGGGCATTCGAGAATTCAACGGCATTTATATAGGCGACAGAATACGAATAGAAATGAATTTTTCAGATGATGAAAACTTCGAATTTTTTCCCGTTAAAAATCTGCTCTGCCGGTTCAGCGCCATTTACGCCGAAAACAGTGCGTATATTGATGTTATTCAAGAAATCATCAGTCACTGCAGAAAGCAGAAACGCTTTATCCGATAACCCTGTCGCCGGAACTGCTGCCTGAGGCATCCTGCAGGCGCCTCCTGGCTGTACAGGCAAGAACGTCGTGCCGTCACACGTCAAAATACAGCCAGACAATGCTGCGCTCAACCGACCACCATGTTTGCTTTCTCCGTGTGGAATAAAGCGTACAAAAAAAAGACGCCGGAAAACTCTCTTCCAGCGTCTTGTTGTACTCACACAAAGTACGGATGACAGGCCGTAGCGACGTTCACAAAGCCTGAGCGATTTTTGAACGCACTGTTCAACGCACGAAGGCTCCTCGTGCTCTTGAAAGGCTGCCGCATAGGCGGGGTCATTCGCAGCCCCGAAGAATCTCTCCGAGCCTGCTACTGCCGAAACAAACTAGTTCTGCGCCACGCCCCAGTCATGGCCCTTATCGGGAGGAAGCTGCCATACCTTGCGGTGCAGCTCGTTCAGCAGCCTAGGATCCATGAGCAGCGCCGACTTTTCCTGCTTGGAAAGCCCGAACGGCCCCTTGTCCAGAGCCTTGGCCAGCAGCGCACGACGAGTCTTTTCCCGCTCTTCGCCGATGGGGCGTTCCCACTTGCGTCGACGGATAAGCGCAATGTGCAGCGCGTGCACGCGGGGAATGACCACGGCCCGCGTAAAACCGCGTCCGCGTTCTATGGTGAAGGGAGAATAACGGTCGGGTATGGCGAGTTCCTCGTGCATGTCCGCCTGTTCCGGCGCCGCCTTCAGTTCGGAAGGCGTAATGAACAGTCCCATGCGCTTTGCGGCAAGGCCCCAGCTGACACGGCTGGTGAACACGGACAGAGGAATGGAAAGAGCCAGCCCTATCGCAATGGGCGAGAACCACCAGAAGAAGCCCGGGTTGATGAGCCACATGACGCCGCCCCAGAGAAGACCGATGAGCGAGCCCCACCAGTGGAAGCGAATGGCATCACTCCAGGCCGTACCCGTATCGCTGCGGTTCTGCGTATTCCAAGATACCTTCCAGCCGAGCAGCGTAGTCACCACAAAGAAGCTGTGGAAAAGCATGCGCACTGGCGCAAGCAGCGTGGAAATGAGCACTTCCGCCAGCACACTCATGCACATGCGCCCTGCGCCGCCGAAGTTCTTTGCGCCTCCCTTGCGGAGCGTAAGAATGATGGCGAAGATCTTGGGCATGAACAGCATGATGCAGGTACTGCCCAGAAGCAGGAGAGCCCACTTCGGGTACCAGGTAGGCCAGACGGGGAAAAGCGTCGGTCCGCTCGGGAAATACGAAGGCGGAATGAACGCTTCGGTAACGGCCTGAATGGAGCTGAAAATCAGGAAGAACAACCAGAGCAGCGCCGAAGCGTAGGACATGATGCCGTTGATGAACAGCGCGCGATGCGTGGGGAAGATACCGCCGGAAAAAATCAGACGGCTGTGCTGCAGGTTGCCCTGACACCAGCGACGGTCGCGGATAAGTTCGTCGATGAGCGAAGGCGGGCTTTCCTCCCAGGAACCGTCGAGATCATAGGCCAGCCATACACCGTAACCGGCCCGTCGCATGAGGGCGGATTCCACGAAGTCGTGGCTGAGAATGTCGCCAGCAAGAGGACCTCTGCCGGGCAGCGTGGGCAGCTGACAGTGACGGATGAACGGCTCCACACGGATGATGGCGTTATGGCCCCAGTACTGGGCGTCACCGAGCAGCCAGAAATGCAGGCCCGTGGCAAAGACCGGTCCGTACAGGTGGTTGGCGAACTGCTGAACGCGGGCCACAAGACTGTTCATGTTCACGGCAAGCGGCGGCGTCTGGATCATGCCCATTTCCGGGTGCAGCTCCATAGACTTCACCATGCGCACCATGGTGCGTCCGCTCATGACGCTGTCGGCGTCGAACACGATCATGTACTTGTACTGCGCGCCCCACCGGCGGCAGAAGTCGGCCACGTTGCCGCTCTTTCTTTTGGTGTTGTTGCGGCGGCGGCGATAGAAGATATGCCCGAACGCCTGTTCCCTGTTGCAGAACTCGTACCAGGCCTCTTCTTCCGCCACCCAGGCATCAGGACTGGTGGAGTCGCTGAGAATGAAAATATCGAACTTGTCGCTCTCCCCGCTCTGCACGAGAGAATGCCAGGTGGCGGCAATGCCCGCCATGTACCGGCGGGTATCTTCGTTGTACACGGGGAACAGAATGGCGGTGCGGGTGGTTGCGGAAATCTCCACCTCGTCACAGCCTCTGGTAGGCGTAAAGCGATCCACTTTGCGGGAAAGCACCCAGCAGCCTGCCACGCACATCCAGAAGCCGATGGAAATCCAGCCGAACAGGATGGCAAAAAGCACGGCAGTGATGATCTTCACCGTTTCGATGCCCTGCTGCGGCAGAATGCCGTACATGAGGAAGGCGCCGATGACGGCAGGAACAAGAATCAGCGTCATGAGCAGGGTACGGCGGCGGCCAGCCACCCTTTCCCACTCAAGCTGACGACGCTGCCTGTCGGCGCTGTCCTTCCACGAGGCACGGGCCTTGATGCCGGAGGGTCTGAAGATGCGGAAAAGACGGCTCAGCGTCTTTTTAAAAATGCTCAGCCAGGGGGTGCGGTCGAGTTCCTCGGCCAGCATGGAGCTGCGGGTCATGCCGGGAGCGGACATGAGATGCGGAGCCTCGTCGCCGGGAATAAGCTCCCGCCCTTTTTCGGCCAGAATTTCATGCAGGCATACGAGAGCCTCGTCGTAGCTGGGATGCTCGGATCGGCAGCGTTTCAGGCTTTCCAGGGCAAGTTCCACACTTTCCTTCGGCGAGAGGTTCAGGCCGCGGGCATAGAGAAGAATGCGGTCGCGAACCCGAAAGTCCATATCCTGATAGGATTTCATGAGAAAACCTTTTAAATGAAGTTTGTGTCCCCGGAAAGGTCCGATGATCCCTGAGGAAGCCGTATCGAAGCCTTTTCCGGGGTGGAGGCCGCTTATTGTGATTATTCGCGGCGGATGTTCTTTACTGAGGCTGAAGCTGCCAGTCGTAGATCCAGGTTTCGGTCAGAGGGTCGGGAAGGTTCTCGCCCTTCTTGAGCAGGGCGCGGAAACGCAGCATGACGGGCCCCTTTCTTGCGGACATGAGGCTTTCTATCACGCCGTCTTCCTTGGGCAGGCGAACGGTAAAGACCAGTCTCCAGCCGCCGGTGGCAGGATTGCGGATCAGCTTCTTTTCCAGAAGCGGAATGGGCTCGGGCGTCTCCACGATGCTGGACAGACCGGTATCTTCGGGAAGCGTCGCCAGATCGCCTCCGGCGAAGTCCACATGGAAGGTCATGGTATCGCCGCTGCGGGAAATGCGGGTGGAGGTGATGCGGCCGAGTTCATGCTGCACGGTCTGCGGCTGCATCCAGTAGAGCTTCCAGCTGTACATCTGCGTATCGGGATAGCGAAGCTCGGATTCAGGCTGATCAGGCTTGTTCTTGTCGCGGGGCTTGTCCGGAGTCCAGAAGGCCACGATGTTGTCGTGCATTTCATCTTCCGTGGGAATTTCCACGAGATTCAGTCTGCCCGGCCCCCAGTCTCCCTCCGGTTCAACCCAGAGGGAAGGACGGCGCTCGTAACCGGCTTCGATGTCCTGATAGCTTCCGAAGTGGCAGTCGCGCTGCAGCAGACCGAAGCCGCGGGGATTCTGCAGCGGGAAGGTATTGACGGTAAGTCTCTTGGGATTGGCCAGAGGGCTCCAGAACCAGTGATTTTCACCGTTCACATAGAGCAGGCCGTCGGAATTGTGCACTTCAGGCCGGTAGTCGCCGGGACGACCGTTCTTTTCCTCGCCGTAGAAGAACATGCTGGTCAAAGGCGCAAGGCCGATCTTCTGGAAATTCTTGGCACCCTTGCGGGTGAACAGCGCGCATTTGACGTCCATGACGGTGGGAGAGCCGGGAGTGATGATGAACCGATAGGCACCGGCCATGCTCTCACTGTCCATAAGCGCATAGATGGTGATGTCCCTGGCATCGGCCGCAGGCTTCACGATCCAGAATTCCTTGAAGTACGGAAATTCCTCACCCTGCGCGGTAGCCGTATCCAGCGCAAGCCCGCGGGAGTAGATGCCGTAATGCGTATCCGCCGCAAGCGCACGGAAGTAGGAAGCGCCGAGAAAAATAGCAAGCTCATCCTTGTAGGTGGCGCTGTTCAGAGGATAGTGGAGGCGGAAACCGGCGAAATTCATGTCCTTGGTCTGAGCGACCTGCTGTGCCAGCTCCTCGTTGTCGTACTTGAACAGTGACGTATCAAAAGGCACGTCCTCCACATTCTCGCCGTCGACGATGTGTACGCGCACGGGTCTGTCATAGTACAGACCGGGATGAAAGAACTGCACGGTGAACGGCAGGGATTCCTCGGCCCAGAGGGCCTTTTCCGGCAGATAGCGGATGGAACTCCAGTCCCCGTAGTTCAGCTTGGTAAGAAACTCCGGTACGGGAGGGGTGGGCGCATACTTTGTTCCGGCCAGATCCTGAGCTTTGGCCTGCACGTCGGCGAAGGTGAAAGGCGCTGCGGCTTCTGCGGCAAAAGGAGCCGCAAACAGCGCGGCCAACAGGCAGAAGGACTTAATCATGCGATGAAACATATGAAATAACTCCCTGAATGATTGGGGGATTCGCCATCCATCGGTCAATCAGTCGCTCAGACATGGTAACAGATGCCGCGGCTGATATCCGTTCCCGGAATGGGAACGTGAATCCTGTCACGGCACCCGTCTTCTTTCCCCCTACTTAAAGCCGGAACGGCTCCATGTCCAGAGATTTTATCCCCTTGCGGCACGGGAAAGGCTAAGGTAGGATCACTGACCGTGCGGAAATCGTCCTTTTTTCCGCGAGATCTTGAAACAGGAACGAGTATGGATGCTTTGCTGGAACTGAAACAGGTGAGCCGTGAATTTGCGGTGCGAAGAGGCTTGTTTGATCCGCGTCCGGCAAGCGTGAAAGCCGTCAACGACGTAAGTCTGGAACTTTTTCCCGGAGAAACGCTGGGCCTTGTGGGCGAATCCGGCTGCGGCAAGTCCACGCTGGCACGCCTGGTCACGGGCCTTCTGCCGCCTTCTTCCGGTCAGGTGCTGCTCTGCGGGCGTCCGCTGGAAGACTGGACGGCTTCCGAGCGCGCAAGCCGCATACAGATGATCTTTCAAGATCCCTTCTCCTCGCTTGATCCCCGCCAGAGCGTCGGAGCAAGCATAGCCGAACCGCTTCTGCTTGCGGCGCGGGCCGCAGGGCTCCCGCTCTCCCGTACCGAATGCCGCGAAAAGGTAAAGGATATTCTCGTTCAGGTCGGCCTTCAGCCCGAGCATATCGACAGGTATCCGCATGAATTTTCCGGCGGCCAGAGGCAGCGCGTGGCCGTAGCCCGGGCCATCGTTGCCGGGCCGGAAGCCGTGGTCTGCGACGAACCCGTTTCCGCTCTGGATGCGTCGGTACAGGCGCAGGTGCTGAATCTGCTGAAGGACATGCAGGAGAAACGGAAACTGGGATATCTGTTCATTTCCCATGATCTCGGCGTCATCGGCTTCATGAGCAGCAGAATCGCCGTCATGTATCTCGGCCGCGTGGTGGAATTTGCCGGCTGCGACGAACTGTTTTCCCATGCCGCCCATCCCTACACGGCCGCGCTCATGGCCGCCGCACCTTCCCGCGATCCTTCCCGGAGGGGCCGCGGCAACATTCTTTCCGGGGAAATGCCGAGTCCGCTCTCCCCGCCCACCGGCTGCGCCTTCCATCCGCGCTGCCCCCGCGCCGAAGCTCTCTGCCGGGAAAAGGAACCTTCGCTGCGCCACATCTGTCAAGGGCACGCCGTGCGCTGCCACTTCCCCCTGTGAGGAACAACATGATCATTCTCGACAAACAGTACGTATCCCGGGAACTCCGGGAATATCTTGCCGAAAGCAAAGTCCCCGTGCTCCGCAACGAAGCGGCGCTGGCGGCGGATACCGAAGGCACGTTCAATCTCGTTTCCGACGAAGAGGCCGATGCCCTGCTCGCGCAGGGAGACCGCATCTACACGACCTGCGAAAACTCCCTTTCCTGGGTGCTCCGGCATTCGCCCGATGAAGGCCTGCAGAAAGGCATCGCCCTGTGCAAGGACAAGGCCGCCTTCCGCCGCATGCTCGCCAAAATATATCCCGACTTTCTCTTCCGTGAAGTGGCCGCCGCCGATCTGGAATCCATCGACTTCAGCGAACTGAAAACGCCCTTCGTGCTGAAGCCTTCCGTGGGCTTTTTCAGCGTGGGTGTGTACACCATATTTAATGAGGCGGACTGGAGAAAAGCTCTGGAAGACATCCGCCTGCACTCCGGCGACTGGAAGAAGGAATACGATGAAAGCGTGGTGGCCAATACCCGCTTCATTCTTGAAGAATACATCGGCGGAGAGGAATACGCCGTCGACTTCTACTATGACGGCGAAGGCAGGGCCGTCATCGTCAACATCTTCCATCACGAATTCGCCTCGGCCGATGACGTGAGCGACAGACTCTACTGCTCCGGAGCCGCCATCATCCGCGAACATCTGCAGCCGTTCACGGACTTTTTCAACCGCATGAACGAAGAAATGGGCGCCCGCAACCTGCCCATTCATCTCGAGCTGCGCGTGGACAAGGGCAGAATCATTCCCATCGAAGCCAACCCTCTGCGCTTTGCCGGATGGTGCCTGACCGATCTTTCCCTGCACGCCTACGGATTCCGCACCTACGACTATTTTCTGCGCGATGTGCGTCCAGACTGGGACAGCCTGCTCAAGGGCAGAGAGGACAATATCTACTCGTTCATCGTGCTGAATCCTCCGGCGACGCTGAAGGCCGACGACGTTTTCAACTACGACAGGCTCTGCGCATCGTTCCACCATGTGATGGAACTGCGCCGCATCGACTACCATTCCGGACCGGTGTTCGGCTTCATGTTCACCGAAACGCCCGCTGCCGACAGAGCTGAACTAGATCACATCCTGCGAAGCGATCTGACCGAGTATCTCGACTGATCGGGCATCAAAGGCCATGCTCAGGGCGGCTTTCCGGCACACGGAAGCCGCCTTTTTCATGCCCGCAAAACGCTTCCGCTTTCCGGTAAATCCCATGCAAAAACGCCGCTCCCTCTGCAGGAAGCGGCGTTTTCAGACAAGAAAAGATTGAGCAGCCTACACGATGCCGTGTTCGCCGGGACGTTCGTAATCGTCCTTCTTGCTGGCCTTGGAGTGGTACAGATCCACGTCGCCGAAGGCGATGAGGATGGGAGAGGCCACGAAGATGGAGGAGAAGGTACCGAAGACGATGCCGAGCGTAATGGTCAGGGCAAAGTCATGAATGACGTTGCCGCCGAGCAGATACAGGGAGAGGCTGGCCACCAGGGTGGTGGCGGACGTCATGATGGTACGCGACAGCGTCTGGTTCACGGACCTGTTGATGATGGTGCCCATCGAAGGCTTCTGCTGCTCGCCGGCAGGAACCGCACGCAGATTTTCACGGATACGGTCGTAAACGACGATGGTATCGTTGATGGAGTAACCCACCAGGGTGAGCAGTGCGGCAATGACGTTCAGGTCGATTTCCACGCCCAGCAGCGTAAGCAGACCAAGCGTGACCACAACGTCGTGGATAAGGGCCAGAATGGCGCCGAGCGCGAAGTTGAGCTTGAGCTTCCAGCAGCAGACCAGCGTGATGACCATGCCTATGGCCACGCCCCAGAGCCGGTTGAAGCCCAGATAGGACGCGCCGTACACCGCTCCCCAGAGCACGAGGGCCATGGCGCCGGCCATGAACCAGCTGTACTCGAATCGACCTGAGATATACACGGTGATGAGCAGAACGGCGTAGAACAGGGCTTCAATGGCCATGTTGCGCAGATCGTTGCCGACCTTCGGGCCGACGGACTCCAGACGCTGAATGCTGGAGGGATTGTCGGGAATGCTGCTCGAAAGCGCGGAGGAAACCTGTTCTCTCAGATCCTGATTCTCCGCGGCGGGCATGGAAAAGCGCAACAGATAGTCGCGGTCTTCGGTATCGACCTGCTGAACCGTGAGTCCGGGCAGATCGACGTTTTTCAGGGCGGTCTTCACCTGTTCGTCGGGAATGGGCTGTTCAAACTGAATCTGCACCATCACGCCGCCGGCGAAGTCCACGCCGTACCGCAGGCCGCCGTTCCAGATGATGGCAAGCAGGCCGAGCACGATGAAAAAGCCGGAGAAGCTGAAGGCAAAACGGCGGAAGCCGACGAAATCAATATTGGTCTGACGGGAAAGAAGTGCGAATGCCATGAAAAGGACCTCTTTACCTAAATGCTGATGGTCTGGCGGTCGGAACGGGAAATCCATGTTTCAAACACGGACCGCGACACAAAGACGGCCGTGAACATGGAGGCCAGAATACCCAGCGACAGCGTGACGGCAAAACCGCGGACCGGGCCAGTACCGAACTGGTACAGAATGGCCGCCGTGATGAGCGTCGTCAGGTTCGAGTCTATGATGGAAATACTGGCTCTGCTGAAGCCCGCCTTCACGGCCTCCAGCGCCGTCATGCCTGCCTTGAGCTCTTCTCTGATGCGCTCGAAGATGAGCACGTTGGCGTCCACGGACATACCGATGGTAAGCACGATACCCGCGATGCCCGGCAGCGTAAGCGTGGCGCCGAAAAGCGTCATGCCGGCGAGAAGAATGGTGATGGTGAAGCAGAGCATGATGTCCGCAATAAGACCGGACAGACCGTAGTAGATCGGCATGATGAGCACAACGGCCGCCGCGCCCACGAGAGACGCCTTGATGCCGCTGTTGATGGATTCCTTACCCAGGGACGGACCCACGGTACGCTCTTCCAGAACGGAGACGGGCGTCGGCAGGGAACCGGCACGCAGAACGATGGCGAGGTCCTGAGCTTCTTCGGTCGTGAAGTTGCCCGTAATGGAAGCCTTGCCGCCGGCGATGCGGTCCTGAATCACGGGAGCGGAGTACACCTTGCCGTCCAGCACGATGGCCATGCGCTTCTTGATGTGCTCGCCGGTGATGCGTTCAAAATTGGAAGCGCCCCGGTTGTTGAACTCCAGAGCGACATAGGCCTGACCGTATTCATTGAAGGCGGGACGGGCGTTGGTGATGTCCTCGCCGCCCATCAGCGACTCGGTGTCGAGGATGATGGTGCCTTCGCTCTGTTCTCCGTACTGCCCCTTGATGATGAGCGGATAGCGGGCCGTGCCCGCGGGCAGCATGATGGCGGAAGGATCCACATCGTCGCGCACGAGATGAAATTCCAGATGCGCGGTCTGGCCGATGATCTGAATGGCGCGCTCGGCATCGGTCATGCCGGGCAGCTGCACCTGAACCTGATTGTCCGACTGCTTGCGGATATCGGGTTCAGCCACGCCGAACTGGTCGATACGGTTGCGGATGGTACGCACGACCTGTTCCATCGTCATGTCTTCCGTCTGCTTGCGGGCCTCGGGAGAAAGCTCGAACGTATAGACACGGCCCGTAGCCACCGTGTCGGCGCTGACCTGATGAAGCGTGGGGAACCACTTGCCGATCATGGTCTCAAAAGAGGCGGCCTGGTCGGCACGGGGAAGCGTCACTTCCAGCAGGCCTGCGGCATTGAGGCGCGGCTTCATGACGGTGATCTTTTCCTGCTCGGCACGGTCACGGATATCCTGACCGGTCACGGTAAGCGTATTCTGCAGGGCTTTTTCCACATCCACGCCCAGAGTGAGATTCATGCCGCCCTTGAGATCCAGTCCGAGACTGATGCGGTCCTGCATGAGCTCTCCCAGAGGCGAATTGCCGATGGCGGGGATATTGGGCAGGGCATACGCAAGCACCACGAGCAGCACAATGATGGAGATTGCCAGGCGCAAACGCAGAGCTTTCATGGTTGTATCCTTAAAAAACGCTGATAGGGGCGGAAGCCCTTATGACTGAACATGACACAAAGCTCCACGCCTCCTTCGGACGAAGGGGGCGTGGAAGCAGAACAAATGAGGCCGGTGAGTTACTTGTTTTCGGCAGGAGCGGTGTCGGCCGCCTTGCTCATGGCCTTGGGATCATAGGTGCCGCTCACGAAGCCGCGGGGCATGCGCACCTTGGTTTCGCCGAGATCGATCACGAGGATGTCGCCTTCCAGATCGACGATACGGCCGAGCAGACCACCGGAGGTGATGACATAGGAGCCCTTGCCCAGAGATTCAAGCATGGCCTTGTGTTCCTTGTTGCGCTTCTGCTGAGGGCGGATCAGCAGAAAATAGAACACGGCGAACATGAGGATGAGAGGAACGAGGGAGGCGAAGGCTCCCATGGGGCCACTCTGGGCGGCGCCGCCCGCGTTACCGGCAGCGTAGGCAATGGAAGTGAACATAGATTCTCCAGAATTGATTTTGCGGAAGGGTGTCCGCGTCACTGACTTCCCCTTATTAACCTGTTGCGCCTTTTTACGCAATGGGTTAACCGCACGCAGGGCCGCGGCAGACGCTCTTTTTGCAGGCCCTTCCGGTGAAAGGACTGGACATTCGCACCGATTGCGGGGACTATGCCCGCAGGAGCGATGTTCCCCTGAAAAAAGCGTCGGAGCACAAAACGTTTCGACCGGTGCCCATGCCCTGCCGCCGGGCAATGCTTCCCGGTGAACGAAGCAGAAGCACACCGGACACCGCCCTTCCCCCCGGAACCAACAAGAAGCCGGCAAACCGGCATAAGGAGCATGCATGGCCGTTATATCCGACCCGGTGGAGCAGGCCCGTCTGCAGTCCAGAATTCTTATCGAGAGCCTTCCCTATCTGCGTGAATATCATGGAGAAACCGTCGTCATCAAATACGGCGGCCACGCCATGACGGAAGAAAGCCTCAAGCTGGCTTTCGCCCGCAACATCAGCCTGCTCAAGCTGGTGGGCATTCATCCCGTCGTCGTGCACGGCGGCGGACCGCAGATCAACCAGATGCTGAGCAAGCTCGAAATCAAGTCGGAATTCCGCCAGGGACACCGCGTGACCGACAAGGCCACGATGGACGTGGTGGAAATGGTGCTGGTCGGCTCGGTGAACAAGAGCGTGGTCAACCTCATCAACAAGACGGGCGCCCGGGCCGTGGGCCTTTCCGGCAAGGACGGCATGCTGCTCGAAGCCCGAAAGCTGGCCATGACCATCAGCCACGGCGAAGAACAGCCCCCGGAAATCATCGATCTCGGCAACGTGGGCGAAGTGACCGGCGTGAACGTGCAGCTGCTCCGCTCGCTCATCAACGATGAGTTCGTGCCTGTCATTGCGCCCGTGGGCGTGGATGCCGAGGGCAACACCTACAACATCAACGCCGACTCCGTGGCCGGTGCCGTGGCCGGTGCCCTCAAGGCACGCCGTCTGCTCATGCTGACCGACGTGGCCGGCATTCTGGACAAGGAAGGCAACCTCATCGAACACATCGATACGGCCGAGGCCCAGCGCCTGCTTGCGGACGGAACCCTGAGCGGCGGCATGATCCCCAAGATCAACTGCTGCCTCGACGCCCTGAAGCAGGGCGTGGACAAGGTGACCATCGTGGACGGCCGCGTGGAAAACTGCCTGCTGCTGGAACTGCTGACCGATCAGGGCATCGGTACCGCCATCGTCAGCTAGCGCAGATCACCATACAAAAAAGGGCGGCTTCGGCCGCCTTTTTTATTGGTCTTGAATCGCCCCGGTATTTCTGGAAGGGAACGACAACATGAGTCCCCTTCAGCCGGGCCGCCGAAGCAGGCGCTGAAAACGCGTCCGCCCCGCCGTCAACGCTATTTGAGCTTCCTGATCCTTTTGACGAACTTTCGTCCGTTCCAGATATAATACACGGCGTTGTCCGGCTCGAGAACGCAGGGAAAACCGTCGGAAGAAAAGCTCGGCAGCACTTCCAGCCCCTTATCGAACACGCAGTAGGTGCAGCTGGAGGAAAGCCGTCCGGGAAGGTCACGGTCGGGCCGGAAAAAGTCCTCAGGATCGGGTTCCGGCGGGAACGGAAGCGGTGCGGCGTGTCCCCCCGAGCTTATGAACCACAATTCCGAAAGGCAGACGCCGTCGTCATCTTCCGTGCGGAACGCCGCCACGGCGCCGCGTTTCGAGCGAAAAAGACGCAGACTCACTTCCGCGGAACCATCCACCGGAACGAAACGCAGCGTATCCGGATCGTCCTCGGCAAGGCTCCAGTGCGCGCTGACGCCCTGATCCGCCAGATGAAACTTTTCCTCATCGCTCAGAGGCAGGCTGGTATTTTCAAAAATTTCCGTGGGGATAAGCGCAAACGCCTGCCGGGCGGACAAAAGGCCGGGCTGCCGGGCCTGAGCCTGAGACCCGAAGAAGACTCCCTGCAGGGAAGTCAGAAGCAGCATGAGCAGAATGACGGCCGTATGACGCATGACTGATGTCCACCCTGCATAAGGGCCGCTCCGGCGGCCCCTACACAGGAAAACGGCGGACGCTCTGCGCCCGCCGGATATTCTAAGACTTGTGATGATGGCAGTGCGAGGGAACCGGTGCGGAAGGATTGCCCTCCCTCATCATGCGCACTGCGCAGAAGTTGCCGCACATGGCGCAGGCTTCCTCATTCTTGTGAGGCTCGCGACGCTTGTCGACAAGTTCCGGATCAATGGAGGCTTCGCGCATGGCATCCCAGTCGAGTTCCATGCGGGCTTTGGACATTTTGGCTTCACGGGCGCGGGCGCGGGGCGTGCCCAGCGCGTTTTCACCGGCCTGAGCCGCCACGCGGGAAGCCATGACGCCCTGCTTCACGTCATCCTCATCCGGCAGCGTGAGATGTTCCGCAGGGGTGAGGTAGCAGAGGAAGTCCACACCGGCCCTCACGGCCAGCGCGCCGCCAATGGCGCCGGAAATATGATCGTAACCGGGCGTGGTGTCGGTCACCAGCGGTCCGAGCACATACAGAGGCGCGCCGTGGGTCAGCTTCTTGATGCCGACGATCTGCGCTTCCACTTCGTTCAGGCTGACGTGGCCGGGGCCTTCGATCATGCACTGCACGCCCTTTTCAAGACCGCGTCTGGCAAGCTGGCCGAGCATGATCACTTCCATCCACTGCGCGGCGTCGCCGGAATCGCTGTTGGCGCCGGGACGCAGTCCGTCGCCGAGCGACAGCGTGACGTTGTAGCGCAGAGCGATGTCGAGGATGCGGTCAAATTCGGTGAGCAGAGGATTTTCCTTGTCGTTGCGCAGCATCCAGCGGGACAGAATGCTGCCGCCGCGGGAAACGATGCCCATGACGCGGCCGCCCCTGGCGCCCCATTCCGCGCCCTGTCTCGTCAGGCCGCAGTGCAGCGTCATGAAGTCCACGCCCTGCTCCGCCTGCTTTTCCACGTCGGCAAAGATGACTTCAGGATCGATGGTGGCCGGATCCTCGCCGCGGTCGATGTAGATCTGCGCCACACCGTACATGGGCACGGTGCCGAGCGGAGCGGGACACTCGTCAAGCATCTGCAGACGAATGGCGTCGAGATCGCCGGCAATGGACAGATCCATGACCGTATCGGCTCCGGCATCCAGAGCGATCTTCAGCTTGCGCAGCTCGCCCTTCACGCTGCAGTGGAAGGGAGACGTACCGATATTGGCGTTGACCTTCACTCGGGCAGGCTGTCCCACCAGAATGGGACGGACGTTCTTATGATTCGGATTGCCCAGGAGCACCATGGTGCCGGCCTCAATGGCGGAACGGATTTCTTCCTCCGTCAGCCCTTCTTCCTCGCACAGCCGGGCCTTATGCTGCTCAAACAGCTGAGCAAGCGCCTGATTCTTTTCAAAAATGGACATATTGCCTCCTCTGGGGAGTCCTTTTTGAGGGAATTTCTTCCCTCCGCAGCGCTGAAACATTCCGCGCCGCGCCTTTCCGGCATGAGCGGCCGCCCATGCCTTCCCCGCCTCGAAAGGCAGGGACGTAAACCGCAGAAGGCCGGAAAAGGCAGCACGCCCTTCCCGGACCTTCCATTACTGCTTCTTCTCTATCTTCGCCCAGGAGTCCTTGAGCGTCACGGTACGGTTGAACACGGGGTGTTCCTTCGTTCCGTCGGGATCGGCGCAGAAGTAGCCCACGCGCTCGAACTGCACATGGCTGCCTGCGGGCAGCGTGGCCAGATAAGGCTCAGCCTGTGCGGTGATCACCTTTTCGGATTCGGGGTTGAAGTAGTCGAGGAACGTTTTGCCTTCCTCAATGTCGCTGTCGCTCTCCGTGGTGAACATCTGCTCGTACAGACGCACTTCCGTGGGCACGGCATGCCGCGCGCTCACCCAGTGCAGCGTACCCTTGACCTTGCGGCCGTCCGGGCTGGAGCCGCCGCGGGACGAAGGATCGTGCGTGCAGTGAAGTTCCACGATATTGCCGTCGGCGTCCTTGATGACTTCCGTGCAGGTAATGTAGTAGGCGTAGCGCAGACGGACTTCCGCACCGGGAGCGAGACGGAAGTACTTCTTGGGCGGATCTTCCCGGAAGTCGTCGCGGTCGATGTAAATCTCGCGGCAGAACGGCACCTTGCGGCTGCCGAAGGAGGCGTCTTCGGGGTGCAGAGGCTGCTCGAATTCCTCCACCTGATCTTCGGGATAGTCGGTGATGATCACCTTGATGGGATCAAGCACGGCCATGCAGCGGGGCGCAACGGCGTTGAGGTGTTCGCGGCAGCAGAATTCCAGCAGGCTGTAATGCACCACGGAATCGGCGCTGCGGGCAATGCCTATGCGCGAGCAGAAGTCGCGGATGGCTTCCGGAGTGTAGCCACGGCGGCGCAGGCCGGAAATGGTGGGCATGCGGGGATCGTCCCAGCCGCGGACATAGTGTTCCTTCACCAGCTGAATGAGCTTGCGCTTGGACAGCACCGTATAGGTGAGCTGCAGTCTGGCAAATTCAATCTGCTGAGAGTGATAGACGCCCAGCGTATCCAGCACCCAGTCATAAAGTTCACGGTTGTTGTCGAACTCCAGTGTGCAGATCGAATGCGTGATGCCCTCGATGGAGTCGGACAGGCAATGCGTGAAGTCATACATCGGGTAGATGCACCACTTGTCGCCCGTGCGGTGATGGGAGGCATGGCGAATGCGGTAGAGCGTGGGGTCGCGCATGATGATGTTCGGCGACGCCATATCGATCTTGGCACGGAGCACATACTTGCCGTCCTCGAATTCGCCCGCCTTCATGCGGCGGAACAGATCGAGGCTCTCTTCGGCCGGACGGTCACGCCACGGGCTGGGGGTACCGGGCTTCGTGAGCGTGCCGCGATATTCACGGATTTCGTCCGCGGACAGCTCGTCCACATAGGCCTTACCCATCATGATGAGCTTTTCAGCATATTCATAGAGCTGATCGAAATAGTCGGAAGCGTAGTGAACGTCCCCTGCCCACTGGAAGCCCAGCCAGCGAACATCCTGCTGAATGGAATCAACGTATTCGGTATCTTCCTTCACAGGATTGGTATCGTCGAAACGCAGATTGCACTGTCCGCCGTACTCCTGGGCAAGGCCGAAGTTGATGCAGATGGACTTGGCATGCCCGATATGCAGATAGCCGTTGGGTTCGGGAGGAAAGCGCGTATGCACACGTCCGTCGAAACGGCCGGAAAGATTGTCCTGATTGATGCGTGCGCGGAGAAAATCGGTACCCTGAGTACGTTCCGCTTCAGGGGCGGGGGTATTCTGGCTCATGGAGGCCTCATGTCGTTTGGCTGCTGCGCGTTCAGGGCGCGCGGGACAGCGGTGGAGCCATGCGTACCAGGACGCATGTCCTGAAAGACTGACGGCTGAAAAGAATACCTTTGTCGGCAATGAAGGTCAATTGACGATGCCCCGGGTAGAAAAATAGGCCGCCCTCATCGGGCGGCACGAAAACTAGGCGAGGGAGGAAGCAAGACTGCGGGCCTGCGCCAGCGCCTCATGTCCGCCGTCCTTCAGAATGTCTCCTACCTGGAACACTCCTCCGGCAAGGACCGTGCCGCGATCCTTCCAGCCGAGCTGACCAAGAAGGGTATGATAGTAGTCGAGCACCGGCTTCCAGTTGTCGAGTGTATTGCCTTCCGCCGCCATGAGGAGCACGGCATCCTTCACCGGGTTCCGGTACTCGCTGTCGAGTTCCGCCACGGCAAAAAGCCGGTCGAAGGCCGCCTTCAGCTGGGAGGAAAAGCCCCAGTAATACATGGGCGACGCCAGAACCACGATGTCCGAAGCACGGTAGGCGGGATAAATACGTTCCATGTCGTCCTTCTGCACGCAGGGATGTTCCGCATCACGCCCTCCTCCCATGCAGCCGAGACAGCCGTGAATGTTCAGGCTCTGAAGATCGAAGCGGGTCACCTCATGCCCCGCCCCGGCAGCGCCTTCGGCAAAGGCATCGCAAAGGGCGGCGGTATTGCCGTGAATACGGGGACTTCCGTTGAGAATGAGAATACGTCTGGACATAACATCCTCCTGAAACAAACTGGTTGAATGTATTTGTAGTAATCGATACAAAATAGTCAATATATTTTTATCAATCGCTACAAAAATATTTCTGTTCAATTGACCGGGGAAACGGCCAATCTTCAGGAGCGTATTTTCAGGTGTTTCCGCCACTTGGGCAGCAGGCGTACGGCATAGGAGGCCGTTTCTTCCAGCTCCGCGGCACTCATGCCGTCACGGGCCTGAAGCGACATGCCTTCCAGAAACATATTGAAGACTCCGGCCAGAACATCGGCCTCGGTATCAGCCGGAAGCTGCTCATCCGCCACAGCCTGGCGGATTCTTTCGGCAAACATCTGCCGTGTGCCAAAGCGCAGGCGCTGCAGCGTCCGGATGATGTCTTCTTCCTGTTCGGAGATGTTGACGGCCGCAAGAACCACCATGCATCCGCACGGCGTATCGGGGGAAAGAAGAATACGGGCCGCTTCGGAAAAGAAGTTCCTCACGGCCTGATAAAAGTCCTTCTCTTCCATGAATCGACGGGACGGTTCGGTCCAGTAGCGCTGTTCATAGTAGTTCACGGCTTCCAGAAACAGGCCGGCCTTGCTGCCGAAGGCGGCATAAAGGCTCGGCGCATTGATGCCCATGGCCGTGCACAGTTCCGCAACGGAAACCGGCTCATAGCCGCGTTTCCAGAACAGCTCCAGAGCTCTGGAGAGCGCTGCGTCCCTGTCGAAGCTGCGGGGACGCCCTCTGCCGCGCGTGCCCGCCGGCAGGGAACGTGATGCTGCCGTCATAAAGGCCGCCTTTTCCCAAAAAGTTGTCTGCCCTGCGGCAGAGAAAACGAAAAGAGTCTGAAAAGCGAAGGTTCTTTGCTTTGACCGTGATATGCGCTATTCTGCCCTCGCCGCCGAGGCGACGTCAAGGCGAGATCATGCGGCATGACCGCGGGAGCATATCTTATGGAAAGTGAAGTGCGCAAGGATTCTCTGTATGCATGGGTACTGGCATGCCGCCCGAAAACACTGGCTGCGGCTCTGGCGCCGGTGGCGGTAGGCTGCGCTCTGGCCGTATGGGCAGGACATTTCCGCCCTGTTCCGGCGTTTCTGTGCGTCCTTTTCGCCGTTCTCATGCAGATAGCCTCCAACTTCATCAACGACGTCAGCGACTTTGAACAGGGCAACGACAGAGAGGACAGACTCGGCCCCCGGCGGGCATGCGCTCAGGGATGGATATCGGCCAGAAAGATGAAGACGGGCATCATCATCGATCTTCTTCTTGCGCTGGCCGCCGGCCTGCCGCTGGCCTTCTACGGCGGCTGGAGCATGGTGGGCGTGGCGCTTGTCTGCCTTGTCTGCGCCTACATGTACTCGGCCGGTCCCTACCCTCTGGCCGCTCACGGCTGGGGAGACGTGCTCGTGGTGGTGTTTTTCGGGCTGGTAGCCGTAGGCTTCACCTACTACGTTCAGGCCGGCTCCTGGTCCCCTCAGGCCACGCTTGCCGGACTGGCCGTGGGCGTGTGCATCAACCTTCTTCTGACCATCAATAATTTCCGGGATCGTGATCAGGACAAAATCTCCGGTAAGAAAACGCTTATCGCGCGCTTCGGCGCCGAGTTCGGACTGCGCTACTATCTGGCGCAGGGTGGCTTTGCCTGCGCCTTTGCGCTCTGCCTCATCCCCCACGGGCTTTTCTGGGCCGGACTGCTGCCGCTGCTCTTTCTTGTGCCCCACTACCGCGTATGGAGCCGCATAGTCTCCACGTATGAAGGAAGAGCCCTGAATCAGTGCCTCGGACTGACCTCGCGCAACATCCTTATCTTCAGTCTGCTTCTGGCGGCGGGAATCCTTCTGGACAGCTTCTGATCCTGAAAGGGAGCACAAACGCGTCATCCGCCTCCCAAGGCAGAATGCCCCTCACCGCCGGGCGGGAAGCTGCTCACGAAGAACTCAGACGATGAATAATCCGCGGAACAACGCCGTCGGTCCTGCGGTCACTCCCCGCAGTGTGTTTGAAGGCAGGCCGTGTTCGGACGAGCCATACTTCCATCGGGCATTTTGCGAGACGACAAGGCTGTCTCTGCCTAGAATAATGTCATTCCAAGGGAAAGGCCCTGCTGAATCAAAAACAGCCTGTCTGTCCCCGCAGCGGCCCCATTTTTGCCCCTCCATAGTCCAAGGCAGTCCCCGCCATGAGAGAATTCTTTTCATAAGATATCGGGGTATCCCCATCCCCTCAGACAGAGGCTGATCTGCCGAACAGGCCGACGGCACCATCTTCTTCCTGTTCGGCCCATAAATTTCTCTCCGCATCCCGAATGATCCCGGATACGCAGAAAGGCCGCACCAGCAAGGTGCGGCCTTTCTGTTCAAAAAATTATCTTCGGTAACAAGACGCGTCGTGAGTCTCAGCGTTCCGCCTGACCGTTCAGCTCGTCAAGAACAGGTTTCCATCCGGCATTCCGGGAAGCTGCCATATTCAGGATCCGCTGATTGCGGGACCCTCTGAAGCGAAGTTCCAGAGACTTCTGTTCTTCCACAAAAGGCCCGTCCACAAGAAGATCCAGCAGGGAAAGCAGGTCACAGCACGAAGGCTTCTCAAGAAGCTGCTCGAACGTATAGCCGCTGAACGCCATGAGGTGGTATCCCCGACGCTTCAGCTCCTCAGCCAGCGGCACCAGCGCGGCAGCCTGCTCGAAAGGCTCGCCGCCGCTGAACGTGATGCCGTGCACCAGAGGATCGCCCTGAATGCGGTTCAGAATATCTTCGGCGGAAACCGCCGTTCCACCTTCAAAATCCCAGGTCTGCGGATTCTGGCACCCTTTGCAGTGGGTACGGCATCCCTGAAGAAAAAGCACGAAGCGAAGCCCGGGGCCGTCAACGATGGACTCTTCGATAACGCCTGCAACACGAAGCGTAACGTTTTTCAGAGCGTCCATATCAGTCTCTGGAAGGTTCAGGAATAACGACGTCTTCCGATTCCTGAACCACCTTTCCCTCGGTATCGGCCACACGGCCCTGCATCCAGAAGATCATGTCCACATCATCGCCTTCCTTGGGCTCATAGCCCTTGGTGCACACGCGCTCGGGAGCGTAAATGATGGCATAGACGGGCTTTTCGGGATTACCGAAGCCAATGCCGAAACGGTAGATCTTCATCTGAGAGTTTTCCGGACCGAACATGAAGCTGTCCACATCAAATATGCTGGCGCGGCACTGGTACTCGCAGTAGTGCTCCGTCACGTCGATGATGGTCTTCCCCTTGAGCGGAATCTTGAGCGCAGGCACGTCGAGACGGGTCTTGTCAGGATTGTTCTTCATCCATTCCAGCGCGTGCTTTTCATAGGCGGGGCCTTCGGTGATGGTCAGCTCGTCGAGCAGGGCCCGACGAATGCCGAAGCACAGGCCGGAAAGAAGAATTTCGCAGCTCTTTTCCTCGACGTCCTCTCCGGCATCGCGGAAAAACAGCGGATCATAGAACCAGAGCGGCGGAAAATCCTCAGGCGCCGCCAGGATCTCCCCGGCATGGCCATCCTTCCAGGGATAGGTTTTCTTGATGGTGAGGATATTGGAAAAACCTTCCATGAGGGGAGCCACGGCCACGGCAGTCAGTCTGCCCTCGGGCTTGCCGGCCATGAGAACGGAGGTACGAAGAAGAGAGTCGCTGGGCCAGGCCATGAGCATGCGCTCGATCTTTTCGTCCTTCATTCCCCACACGGGGCGACTGCCGCCGAATTCCAGCGTGGTGGTGACAACGCCGAGGACCTGTTTAGCATCAACACCAAGGGCGAACCACTTGTCCCCCATGCTTTCAATATGCTGCATATGACTATCCATGAAATAAAGATTTGACGCCGCCTTTTCGGAAAAGCGGCAGCGACGTGGGGAAGAATAGCACAGGGAGCGCCCTCAGAACAATAGGAGATCGTCCCCTAAAAAAAATGCCGCAGGCTTGCGCCTTCGGCATTTTACGATGTTTTCCGAAGAGAAAAACTATATGGAGGAAGCTCGCAGTTCAATGGCCTTCTGCACGGCTTCACGAGAAGCCATTTCACTGTCGAGAGTGATCGGAACATCCGTATAGTAGATGGCTCCGGCGGAAATATCGTATTTGGCCTGCTGGTCACGGGAATGGCGAAGCGGCGGCACCACATCGTACACCCACGGAAGAAATTCACCAAGAAACAACCATGTGGCGACGCTGAGAACAACGAGCTTCACCCATGCGACCTTTCTGCTGGAAGAGGAGAGAGCAGTCATTTCACGTCCAAAGTCCGCACCGCCAGAAGGCGGTGCGGACAGGGTTTCAAAGAATTACGCTTAGATGCTGGCGGTGATTTCCGGGAACACCTTGTAGAACATGATCCAGGCCATCAGGAGGGTCAGAGCCAGGTTGAAGGACTGACCGCAGACGTACAGGATGATGGGCTTGCCGCCCTTGAAGTAGCCGGCAAGTTCCTTGAAGTTCGTGGCGAGACCGATGGAAATGAAGGCCAGGGCGAAGAACCAGCCGCGCAGGGCCACGCTGACCTTGTTGACGCCGTTGGAGATCAGAGCGTTGCTGATGTCGGAACCGAGGTTACCGGCAATGGTGGACAGCACGATGGAGGCAGCGAGGAAGCCGATGACGAACTTGGGGAAGCGGTTCCAGATTTCCATGGGACCGACCTTCACGCCTTCTTCATGGGCTTCAACCTTGGTGGCGAAGTAGATGGCCACGCAGAAGGCGCTCACACCGATGAGGACGTTCTGGATCATCTTGATGGTAGCAGCAACCTGCAGAGCCTTGGGGCCGATGAAGGCACCGGCAGCGGCCACGGAGCCGGTGGCGTCGATGGTACCGCCGATCCAGGCGCCGCCCAGAACTTCAGGTATACCGACAGCCTTGATGAAGGCAGGCATGACGATCATCATGATGGCGGTGAACACCATGGAAAGACCAACGGACAGGGTCAGTTCTTCCTTCTTCGCGCGGCAGGCAGCGGCCACGGCGATGGCGGCGGAGGTACCGCACACGGACATGTCGGCGGAGATGGTGATGTTCAGGGTCTTGGAGGGCATCTTCAGGACGGTCTGACCGAAGATGTAGGTGGACACCAGAACGATGGGGGTAACAACCCAGGCCACGAAGATGCCGGGGATACCGATGGCAAGGATCTTGTTGAACAGAACTTCAGCGCCGAGCAGCACGAGGCCGGTCTTGATGAAGTATTCCACCTGCACGGCGGGCTTCATCCACTTGGGGGTGCCGATGGTGTTGGCAACCACCATACCGACGATGATGGACCAGATTTCAGCGTTGAGGCCGTAGGTAGCCGTGGGCTTGTAGCCGCCGAGGAAGTTGGCGAGCAGGCACAGCACGTACACGCCGAGGAAGCCGATGAAGTACTGAACAACATTGACGCCCATGACGCCCATACCGACGGCGGTGATCACACCGAGGCTGATGCCGAGGATGATGAGACCGGGGATCAGGTTGGTGTCGGAGCCGACCTTGGCCTTGGCCTTGGCGGCGTCGCTGTCGGCCTTCTGCCAGGCGGAGATGGCGGTTTCGGCAGCCTTGTTCAGATCGGCATTCTGGTAGGAAGCGGCGGAAGCGGCATCCTGAGCAGCCTTGGCAACGGTAAGAGCTTCGGCGGCAGCCTTGGCGGCGGCGTCAGCCGCGGGCTTAGCAGATTCGTCCATGTGGGTCACGAAGGCATCCATGGGATTGCCGGACCACTTGGCGGGAGTCTTGAGGTAACCGATGATGGTCTTGGCGGCGGGCAGCTTGCTGCCGGCAACGCCCTTCTTGGCGGCCTGAGCCTGAATCAGCTCGATGGTCTTGATGGGCTTGGCCTTCTCAGCAGCGATGACGGCATCATACTTGCTGAGCTGAGCTTCAATGTCGGCGCGACCGCCCACCATGATGAGACCGGAGATGATCAGGATGAAAAAGCCGATCCAGATCGCCCAGTAGTCTTCCTTCAGCCAAAGGTCAGACCATTTCGCACGGCCATCGTCAACGACAATGTTTTCATTAGCCATAAAAAGTCCCCTGCTTAAAAAATTAAAAACAAACTCTCCTCAGGCCCATTTGTACCTTCAATAACAAACTCATGCTCTATTGACAAGTATTTGTCTTCTTCCCCGCTTTTTAACGAAAAAAAAGGCTCATACCGGCCCGAACACGGCCGTTATGAAAAGTAAAACCGGCGACGAAAAAACCAGACTGGCCCTCGCGCCGGCAGCAGATTTGTAAAACCGCCCGCTCTTCGTACAAAAAAACGCTTTTTTACGCAAGCCCGTCAGCGGTCTTTTTTGCTGATTCCTCAAGCAGTTTCCAGTAGTCGTCCGAAACGTCGTAACCGAACTCGCAGGCCTTTTCCGCGTATTCTCTGGCTTTTTCCACATCGCCGAGTTCAAAGCAGGCCAGAGAGAGATTGTTCCACGCAGGCGCAAACGAGGGTTCCTGCTGAAGAACCATGCGGCTCATTTCCGCGCTCTTCTCATACTCGCCCTTCATATAGAGCGCGGAAGCAAACGTGGCGCGGGCCTGCAGATACTTGGGATCCCAGGTAAGGGCCTTGTGAAGAGCGGAAATAGCTTCGTCGACTTCCCCTCTCTGAAGGTGCACGAAACCGATGTTGCCCCAGGCGATGGGGAACTTGGCGCGGCATTCCGCGGCTTCCTTGTTGTACTGCATGCAGCCGTCGAGATCGCCGCGGCGCAGGCAAAGACCGCCAAGCTGAACAAAGGCTTCGGCCATGTGAGCAGAATGACGCACGGCGTTCAGGAAGCATTCCTCGGCTTCGGAATAGTCACCGAGAGACAGCATGGCCACTCCGAGATTATAGTGGTGAATGGCGCACTTGGGATCCTTTTCGATCTCCGCCTGAAGATCGTGAATATACTCATGAATATCGGTATAACGGTCTTTCATCAGATATGGCCTTCCTTCTTTAGAAGTTCATGGTACCAGGCGGCGAATTCATACACGCCCAGAAATTTGTCCTGCTTGTTCACCACGCCGATGGCGGCTTCCATGGCGCCCTGGATGAAGGCTTCGCTGGGATCGGACTCCCCGGAAAGCTGAGCCTCGCACTTCTTGGAACGAACGAACTCCTGCATGAGCTGCTGAGCCGTACGCTTGGTGATGTCCGTGCGGATTTCCACAGGTTCGTTGGGTTCGGGGAAGGGATCCCACTTGTCGTACCCTATGCGGTCGATGAACTTGCGGCGACGGGGAGGAATTTTTTCGTAAAGATCGCGCTTGAGCTTTTCCTCTTCGGCGGTAAGCGCCCGGGGCTTCTCATTGCGCAGCAGAGGAGCGATGGACATGGCTACTCCTTCGGGGCCGGCCCGATGCCGAGATAGGCATCATCATACTTGGTGATGAGGGCCATCGAAACGGGAACATACACCCTGTGCAGCTCGCGGAAACGGGAACCGATGACGGCGCCGATGCGGCGGCTCATGTCGGCCAGACGATCCTGAATGCGGTCGAGCGCAACCGTAGGATAGGCCTGTCCCTTCTTGAAACGGCATTCGCCGCAGACATGGGCCTTGCCGTGGATGGACGTGGGAATGCCGTAGAGACGGCAGGTGATGGGGCGATGTTCGTAAAGCAGGCAGGTATCGTCAAGCCCCAGAAGCGGACAGCGGACCCGTTCCTTGGCCGCTTCCACCATGATTTCCTCGTCGGACAGGCCCTGACGCGCCTGCTGAAAATAATGACGCTTCAGGCGGGTGAGCTGACGGTCGGTATCGTTTGCGGCCTGAAGGACGGCGGAGCGGCGTATGCCGAAGTCAAATTCCCTGTTGAACGCCCGATTCAGGGCCATAGCTTCCACAAGAGAAAGGTCGAAGGCCGCATGGCAGCAGCTGCTGCAGCCGGCGGCACAGGCCACCTCTTCAGGATACTGGTTCTTCACTCGCTCGAAAAGCTGATCGGCCTGCGCAGCAAGCTGCTCATATTCCTGAAAAATAGCGTCCAATTCCGGGTTGGTCATCATAGTTCCCACTGAAAAACGGTTAAAAAACCGCCGGATGAGCAATGCCCATCCGGCGGCAACAGGCTCACATGGGCCGCCGCAGAGCGACGGTTCAGTCAGCATTGCGGATGACTCCGATCATCCGCCGGCCTTCCGCAGAATGCGTACGGCCCGGACGGCCTGAGCCGCCCACACCAAGGGGGAAAGCCCCCAGGGCGTTAGTCTTCTTCGATCACGATGGCGTCGTTTTCGCAAACGCCGGTGCAGGATTCGCAGCCGAGGCATTCTTCAGCGTTCACGGGATCGCTCTTGCCGTCGTGCATTTCCCAAACGGAAACAGGGCAGATGTCCACACACTGGCCGCAGCCAACGCACTTGTCAGCGTCAAAAATAACCTTGTAGCCCATAACAGCCTCCAATGTTCGGCCGAAACGAGTTCGGCGCAAGTTAATAATTCCGAGTTTACGGGATACCTGTCTGGAGTATCCGATGCATGAGGCATAGCCTGTGCGCCACACGCTGTCAAGCGGCTTCTCCGGAACGACACGTATCCCGTTGTCCCGCTAGTCTCTGGCGTCCAGCCCCGCCGCTTTCGCCACGGCAAGCGCCGCCGCCCGGGTGAAGTCTTCGGCGGGCATAGCGGCTCTTTCCTCAGACGTCAGCAGCAGCTGAGGATGATTGACCAGCTCGGGACGGGCCTTCACGCCGTATTCGGCAGGGAAGGAGTCCTCGAAATACATGTTCTGGAAGCCCGCAAACTTCAGGGCGTGCGCCGTGGAATCCAGAATGCAGAATTCCCCTTCCGTCAAAAGACCGAGTTCCTGAGCCTTCAGCATGCCGGCAAAGCTTTCGCCTCCCTGCGTGCAGGCAATGTGGCCGTGCCGATTGGCAAGAATCATGGCGTCCATGATGGACTGCTCGGTCACCTGCACCACGTCGAAACGACCTCCGGCCGCCTCGAACTTCTCCACGAGATTTCTCACGCGGGGGAACGACACGGGATTGCCGATCATGGCGGCCTGCGCCACGCTGGGCTGAACCGGCACGGAATGATACTCGCGCTGATCCTTCGGCTGGCTGTAGTAGCGCCACACCGGGTCGGCATGCTCGGACTGCACACCCACGATATGGGGAAGTTCTTCTATGATGCCGAGGCGATGCATCTTCAGGCAGGCGGAAATCATGGACGTGATGTTGCCCGCGTTGCCGATGGGCATGAACAGGGCCTTGCCCGCCATGTCCCAGCCGTACCACTGCGCCACCTCATAGGCATAGGATTCCTGACCGAGCACACGCCAGCTGTTCTTGGAGTTGAGCAGCGCCACGCGGTAATGTTCGGCCAGATACTCGACGACCTTCATGCAGTCATCGAACACGCCCGGCACTTCCAGAACCTGCGCGCCGGAACCGAGGGGCTGGGAAAGCTGCGCCGGAGTGACCTTGCCGTGCGGCAGAAGCACCACGGTACGGATGGGATCGCCAACGTACGCGCCGTACATGGCCGCAGCAGCAGAGGTATCGCCCGTGGAGGCACAGATGGTGAGCACTTCCTTCCAGCCGTTTTTACGCACAAGCGACTTGAGATAGCTGTACGCTCCGGCCATGCCACGATCCTTGAAGGACGCGCTGGGATTCATGCCGTCGTTCTTGTAGGCGAAGCGGCGGCCTACCTGCTTTTCGAGCGCGGCGGACGCCTCGATGACGGGCGTATCGCCTTCGCCGAGATAGACGATGTCCTCTTCTTCCAGCACGGGAGCCATGAGTTCATAGAAGCGGAACACGCCGCGCAGCGCCGTCGTGCGCGTGGCGCGGCGGGCATCGAAAAGATCGCGCCAGTACTGCGCGCCCTTTTCCTTCATGTCGTCGAAGTCGAGATCCTCCAGCAGGAGGACGCCGCCGCAGTCGGGACAGGTATAAAGAAGAGCGTCCACCGGATGACGATGGCCGCAGTTCATGCACACATATTCCATCCGTGCACGGCGCGTGGGGAAATCCTGAGACATATCATAACTCCTGAGTGATATCGAATGGGAAGGGCAAGCATAGAATGTTTACCCCTCCGCCGCAACCGTGCAGCGGCACAGGCGGCCGGAAGGGCCGTTCCATCAGACTTTTCGTACGGAAACGCCGGCTTTCTCCATGCAGTCCTTCAGATCCGCGATGGAATACTGACCGTAGTGCACGATGGACGCCACAAGAGCGGCGGAAGCGCCGCCTTTCGTCACGGCATCCACAAGATGTTCCGGAGCGCCGGCGCCGCCGGAGGCAATGACGGGAATGGTCACGGCATCGCAGATCATGCGGGTGAGCGTCAGCTCATACCCGTCGCGCGTGCCGTCGGCGTCGATGGAATTGACGCACAGCTCCCCTGCGCCGAGATCCTCACAGCGCCGTGCCCAGGCCACGGCATCCATGCCCATGGGCTTGCGACCGCCGTGTATGACAACTTCGTAGCCCGAAGGACAGGCTCCACTCACGGGAACCCGCTTCACGTCCATGCCGACCACCACGGCCTGCGAACCGAAGGCATCCGCGCCGCGGCTGATGAGGAAAGGATCCTTGACCGCCGCCGAATTGACGGAAACCTTTTCCGCGCCCGCAAGCAGCACGGCGCGCATATCTTCCACGGAGGCGATGCCGCCGCCCACGGAAAACGGAATGAAGATGTTGCTGGCCACGCGCTCGACGACATCAAGAAAAATGCCGCGGGCCTCGCACGAAGCCGTGATATCGTAGAACACGATTTCGTCGGCGCCTTCCTCGTAGTAGCGACGTGCCGTTTCCACAGGGTCGCCGATATCCACGTTGCCCTGGAACTTGATGCCCTTGGTAAGGCGGCCGTTGCGCACGTCAAGACAGGGGATGAGCCGCTTGCTCAGATGACTTTTTTCAGACACGGGCGCCCTCCCGGCAGTAGCGATAGAAATTCGTCAGCAGTCTGAGCCCGGGCCGACCGCTCTTTTCCGGATGGAACTGCACCGCCCACAGGCCCGGACGACCGTACACCGCCGTGAACTCCTGCCCGTAACAGCTTGTGGCAATGACAAGCTCCGGCGCAGGAACGGTATAGTAGCTGTGCACGAAATAAAAACGGGAAGAGGGATCAATACCCTCCAGAAGCTCGGAAGGCTGTTTCACCGAAAGCGAATTCCAGCCCATGTGCGGAATGCGTATGGGCTCGTCGCCGTCGCGCCAGCCGGGATCAAAGCGACGACAGGTTCCGGGAAGAATGCCGAGAGCTGTGGTATCATTTTCCTCGCTGTGCTCAAGAAGAATCTGGCAGCCGAGGCAGATGCCGAGCAGAGGTTTGCGCATGGCCACAATGTCGCGCAGCACCTTGTCCATACCGGTGGACACGAGCTGATTCATGGCCTGTCCGGCGGCGCCGACACCGGGAAAAACAACGCCTTCCGCCGCCAGCAGCACGGAAGGATCGGCGGTGATTTCGGCAGGAATGTCCAGAGAGCGCAGAGCTCTCAGCACGCTGGTCTGATTTCCCGCCTTGTAGTCGAGAATGGCAAGCATCGAAGTGACCTGTCTGTGATAAGGATACGCTTCCGCAGGGAAGCGCTAGAAGCTTATGCCGGTCCGTGTACGACTCTGCATAAGAGACGGGCCGCTGCCCGTCCTGAATACCGTGGCCATTTCGCCGTCTACGCGAATACTGTCGAGAGTATCCTCCTGAACGCAGCCGGTCAGGCCGAGCGCCAGCAGCATCAGCAGAGCAAGCGGAGCAAGGAACGTTTTCATAGGGCGTCCTCCTGAAGGCATCATAACCAAGACGTAAAACAGCGCAAGTCCCTCCGCGGGCCGGGCACAAAAAAGGAAAGATAAAAGTAATAATTTGATTTTTATGAATATATCACAAAAACTTAAAGAAAAAGAACGCATGACTTGACAGTTCTGCAAGTCGGGTGCAAACATTCGATTTACAATAATGAAAAACTTGCCCTTCCGGCAGTTTTGGAACAGGAGAATTTTCCGTCATGAAGAAGTCCCTCAACGTTGCTGTGTGCGGCGCAACCGGCGCCGTCGGCCGCGAAATGCTGAAAACCCTTGCCGAGCGTCATTTTCCCTGCGCTTCCATTACCGCCCTTGCCTCTGCCCGTTCCGCCGGAACCCGCGTTCCCTTCGGCGACGACGAAATTACGGTCAAGGAACTGACGAAGGACTCCTTCAAGGGCATCGATCTGGCCATCTTTTCCGCCGGCGGCAGCGTGTCCACCGAGTTTGCTCCCCATGCCCAGGCTGCCGGATGCGTGGTGGTGGACAACTCCAGCGCCTGGCGTATGGATGAGCGCTGCCCGCTCGTCGTGCCCGAAGTGAATGCCGACGATCTGGAAAAGCACAACGGCATCATCGCCAACCCCAACTGCTCCACCATTCAGATGCTGGTCGCCCTCAAGCCCCTGCACGACGCCGCGAAGATCAAGCGCATCGTGGTGACCACCATGCAGGCCGTGAGCGGCACGGGCAAGAAGGGCATCGACGAACTGGAAACCCAGGTGCGCCGCCTCTTCAACATGCAGGGCGTCGAACCCAAGGCCTATCCCCATCAGATCGCCTTCAACTGCCTGCCCCACATCGACGTCTTCCAGTCCAACGACTACACCAAGGAAGAAATGAAGATGGTGAACGAAACGCACAAGATGCTCGATCCGAACATCCGCGTCACCGCCACCTGCGTGCGCGTTCCCGTCTTCTACGGCCATTCCGAATCCGTGAACATTGAAACCGAAAAGAAGCTCACCGCCGCTGAAGCCCGCGTGATTCTTTCTCAGGCTCCCGGCGTTCAGGTCGTGGACAATCCCCGCGCCAACCTCTATCCCCTCGCCGTGGATGCCGCCGGGGAAGACGACGTCTTCGTCGGACGTATCCGCGAGGATGAAAGCTGCGACAACGCCCTGAATCTCTGGATCGTGGCCGACAACGTGCGCAAGGGCGCCGCCCTCAACGCCGTGCAGATCGCCGAAGAACTTCTGAAGCGCGATCTCGTTTCCGTGGTCAATCCCGGTATGTTCCTGTAAGTCCTCCAGCCGACAGGAAAAGGCCGTCGCCCTCACTGAGAGCGACGGCCTTTTTTCATGCCTTCATGCAAAAACGCTTTCGGAACCTGCTAAGCCCCCAAGACAGAAAATTCCTTCCGCAGGGAGGAAAAGACCGCGGAAGACTCCTGAACCGGAATTCAGGGTTCTGAGCCTGCCTTCAGCCCGCCCAGAAGCCTGAAATTACCGAAAGAAGAAAACCTCTTCCTCATTCGCCGCACGTTATGCGTTTTTCCCCGTTCCCAGCCCATTCCGCCTTCCGTACAAAAAAAGCGGCCTGAGCATGTTCTGCTCAGGCCGCTCGTACTTTCAAAGACGAAGCGTTAAATCACCTTGTTCAGGCTGTATTCCAGAATCCCCTCGGCCCCCAGCTCGTGCAGCTGAGGAATGAGGTCACGCACCACATGGGTATCGACCACGGTTTCCAGAGACACCCAGGCAGGATCGCGCAGGGAAGCCACCGTAGGCGAATTGAGCGCGGGAAGAAGACCGAGAATGGTCTCAAGACGGGCCGTCGGCGCGTTCATCTTGAGGCAGACGAAGCTCTCCGCCCGCAGAGCGCCCTGCAGCAGAAGATCGATCTGTTCGATCTTGTGGCGGCGTTCGGGATCGTTCCACACGTCGCGGTTGGCAATGAGCACGGTATTGCTGGCCATGACCTCGTCAATGACACGCAGACCGTGGGCACGGATGGTCGTTTCCGTTTCCGTCACTTCCACAATGGCGTCGGCCAGACCTTCCACGACCTTGGCTTCCGTAGCGCCCCAGGAGTAATTGATCTGCACCGGCACGCCCTTTTCCTCAAAGTAGCGGGTGCTCACACCCACAAGCTCCGTGGAAATACGCTTGCCCTTCAGATCGGCGGCGCACTGATAGGGAGAATCGCCGGCAACGGCAAGCACCCAGCGGGCCTTGCGGTTGGAAACCTTGGAGTACACGAGGTCGGAGATCACCACCACCGGAGCATCGCTGTCTTCCTTGCCACCGTAGGACACGCCGCGTTCTTCCAGCCAGTCCTTACCGGTCAGGGCCACATCCAGAATACCGTTCTGAATGTATTCGGGAATCTCCTGAACGCGGCAGAGGCGGGCGGTGAGTTCAGGGTCATTGATGTCGGGGAAATAGTTGCGGACATGCTTATGAATCTTCCAACCGGCCCTGTCGAACAGAGCGATGGTGGCTTCTTCCAGAGAACCTTTGGGGATACCGAGCTTGAGCTGCGCTTTCATGGTGAGCCTCTACTTCTTATACACTTCGGAGGGATCAAAAACCTGCGGACTGCAGATGTCCACTTCGCCGCTGCCGGGCGTGATCCGCCGATAAAAACAGCTTCTTCTGCCGGTATGGCAGGCAGAGCCTCCCACCTGTTCGATCTCCAGCACCACGGCATCGGAGTCGCAGTCAAGCCGAATGGCCTTGACGATCTGCACATTGCCGGAGCTTTCACCCTTATGCCACAGCTTCTGGCGGCTGCGGCTCCAGTAATGAGCCTCGCCGGTGGCCAGCGTGGCCTCCCAGGCTTCGCGGTTCATCCAGGCCAGCATGAGCACCTCGCCGGTAGCGGCGTCCTGAGCAACGGCGGCGATGAGTCCTCCGGCCTTGGAGAAATCAGGAGTAAAGTCAGAGGGAGCTTGGAACATGGGACGGCATCCTTATGAAGTTGCACTCGATGGCGTCATCATGACACGCCATGATGACAAGAGTGTGATGATCCTACTTGGCAAAGCCCACGGCGCGGCGTTCACGGATCACGGTTACGCGGATCTGGCCGGGGTAGGTGAGATTTTCCTCGATCTTGGCGGAAATGTCCTTGCAGAGCAGATAGGTGCTGTCGTCATCCACATTGTCGGAATTGACGATGACGCGCAGTTCCCGGCCCGCCTGAATGGCGTAGGACTTGGCCACTCCCTCGAAGGAATCTGCGATGTTCTCCAGGTCCTCAAGGCGCTTGACGTAGTTCTCAAGCAGCTCCTTACGCGCGCCGGGACGGGCGCCGGACAGGGAGTCCGCAGCCTGCACGAGCACGGCAAGCGCGGTTTCGGGATGCACATCCTCATGGTGGGCGGCAATGGCGTGCACGATGTCCTTGCCTTCGCCGTACTTCTTGGCGATGTCCGCACCGATGAGCGCGTGGGAACCTTCCACCTCATGGTCCACGGCCTTGCCGATGTCATGAAGCAGACCGGCGCGCTTGGCGCGCTTGATATCCATGCCGAGCTCGGCCGCCATCATGCCGCAGAGCGCGGAAACTTCGAGAGAGTGCTGAAGCACGTTCTGCGTGAAGCTCGTGCGGTACTTGAGCTGGCCGAGCAGGCGGATGATGTCGGGATTGATGCCGTGCACACCGGCGTCGAAGGTGGCCTGTTCGCCCACTTCGCGGATCTGCACTTCCAGCTCCTGCTCACACTTGTGCACCACATCCTCGATGCGGGCGGGATGAATGCGGCCGTCCTGAATGAGGCGTTCGAGGGCCATGCGCGCCACCTGACGGCGGATGGGGCTGTAGGCGGAAAGAATGACGGTTTCCGGCGTGTCGTCGATGATGAGATCCACGCCCGTGGCGGCTTCCAGAGCGCGGATGTTGCGGCCTTCACGGCCGATGATGCGACCCTTCATGTCTTCGCTCGGAAGCGTAACGGCCGTCACCGTCTGCTCGCCGACGTAGTCGCCGGCATAGCGCTGTATGGCGCAGGCCAGAATTTCCTTGGCCTTTCTGTCTGCGGTTTCTCGGGCTTCCGTCTCGATGACGCGCATCATCTTGGCGGCTTCGTGACGGGTACGGGACTCAATTTCTTCAAAAAGGCGGGTCTTGGCCTCTTCGGCCGTCAGGCCGGAAACTTCCTGAAGGCGGCGTTCCTGTTCGTCCAGCTTGGCTTCAACCTGCATTTCCTTTTCGGCAAGCACACGCTCACGCTGCGTCTGCTCCTTTTCCTGAGCAAGAATGTCATGTTCCTTCTGCGTGATGCGCTCCATCTTCTCTTCCATGCGATCGCTGATGTCCTGCAGCTTCTTCTCACGGTTCTTGAGAGCGCGTTCCTGCTCCTTGCATTCCGCTTCAAAGGAATGCTTCTGGCTGAAAATTTCATTCTGCCCCTGCAGCAGAATTTCCTTTTTCTGAGCCTGGGCCTCCTTGCGGGCCTCTTCCACGATGCGATGAGCCAGGTCGTTGGCTTCACCGATGCGTTTGCTGGTCACATGACGCTGTATGAAAACGCCGAGAAGCGAACCGGCCACAAGGCTGACCAGCGCAAAGGCGTACACAAAAATATCATCCATGATAGTACCTGTAATATGCTGACGGGCAAGGCCCGATAGGTCTGAAGCGGCAAAAGGGCACGACGGATTTCCGCGACCGCGCCGCGTTCCGGAAAAACATGTCGGGATGTTCCGCTCTGAAAGCGGAGAAGAGTGCAGAGAAAGGAAAAAAAGCCCGGGATGCCGTGAAAAGCTGCTGGCACGAGACCTGGTGGTCTCCAAGTGGGCGCCTGTCCGAAACTTCAGGCTGCCCGCCCGTGGCGGGTATGCACACCATTTCGGAGACTGGCTCCCTGCTAACGCTAGTGAGGCCGGCGCAAGCCAGCTTTCCACGCACATCCCAGGGAATATGGGCTTCCGGAGAGGCGATGACGCCTTTGAGCGGTATTACTCCCTGCCGCTCTCTGCCGGAGTGTTCTCCTTCAAACACTGCAGAAGTTCATCCAGCCGTGAATCCGTCAGACTGTTTTTCTCCTGCAGTTCCAGCAGGTCGTCCGCCATGCTGATGAGCAGCATGACCAGCAACCTGTCTCTGCCGAACTGGCCGCCCTGCGCCTTCACTCTGCCATATCTCTGCTCCACATACTGCCTGGCTCGTTCCACCCGTTCGGGTCCGGCTTCGGTACGGAACGCGACCTGCAGATCGCAAAGATCAAGATGGTAGCTGTGCATGGCGGCTGCCTGCCATTAACCGTTCTGCTGCGGTTCACCGGCAGGCAAGGTGCTCTGAATACGGCTGATCAGCGCGTCAACCCTGTTGCAGGTCTCATCCCGGACGCTGCGTTCACGGTTGAGCTGTTCCTGAAGTTCTTCCGAGGCCATCTGCCCCAGTTCCAGATCTTCACGGAGACGGTTTCCTTCCTCGCGGAGCTGGTGATTCTCCTCGCGGAGGCGATCCAGTTCCTGAATGAGACTATCGATACGCTGAGCCAGCAGATCCAACTTTTCCATAACTCTTCTATCTCCTTGAGAACCGGCAGGATCCCACCTGAGCGGCTCCGAGAATTTTTGTACACGCCGGATTTTCCGGCCCTGCTTTAAGAACGCCGCGAACATGGATATGACGGCAATGTTTCTTTCAGCGCTCTTTCCTTATTGATAAGCTATGGAGGCCGGATGAGCAAGTAGATAGAGCGCCCATTATTGGCAAAGTTCGCAGAAAAAGTAAAAAAGCGCTCTTTATCCTGTCTTCAGGGGCATCCCGTCCCTGCCCCGGCCTGCCTTCTGGAGAAAAAGCCCGGAAAACTCCTCACGCCTCATTCACAGGGAAGAAAACAGCCCCGGAATCACGGAGTCTCATGGCAGGGCAGCATGAGAGCGCATGATTTCTTCAAAAGTCCGTGTTTGCGAACCGACGGGAGCCGGACAAGCAGTGCACACCACGCGGAATCGAGGAAAGCAGAGGGGGCGGAGTACAGACGCCGCAACGGAAGCAGCAAAAGCCAAGAACCCCGCCTGAGAACATTTTCCGGCGTCACGATGTCAGTTCGGAACATATTTGGCCACGTCGCGCATGCGTTTCCTGACAGTTCTGGACAGACAGGCGGTCAGCAAACAGGAAACGGTCCGGGGATTCCGACAATCCGGGAAAAACACGACGATTCCTCACCGGCCCTTCCCCGAACAACGCTCTTGCGCGCATCTCCAAGGCCAGCCGGCAGAAAGTGCCCGCTGAAAGACATGGAAAACTGCACTTGCCGATGTGGATTTCGGCAAGCGTAAATCTGTATGCAGAAACAGACTCAGCCCCAAAAGAAGCGGGGGAACAAACGGTGGTCTGGAGAACAAAAGCCTTCAAAACAGACTATTTTGAGGCTGGGCGGCAAGTACCGTCGCAGCAAGGACTTTGCCGCCAGTCGCTCCGGCAGGCAAGGGGCTTCATTTCGACTGAAAACTTTCACCAATAATATCAATGAATAACAGATTTTCGAACCGATACAAGTACGTCAGTCTGCCTTCAATCGCAGCTTCCTCTGCTTTTTCAAACGTTCAAAAAGGGCACGCTCAAGCCCACACGGACAAGAAGCAAAAAGTTAGAAACCACCCGTAAATTTCTTAAAATCATCATGTGATTTAAAACACAATATATCCCATTCTGCAGCCTCATCCCCTGTCCTCAACAAACGCCCCACTCATCACTACCGACAGGCATTTTATATTTCCGTCGTCCGATAATTCCTTGAATAGCTGGCATTATCATCGACGATCATGCCGGATGACCGCACTCTCTTCATCGATCTGAGGGCCGCATTAAAAAATATCCGCCGGACTCCCGAAGGACTCCGGCGGACGAAAAATACGGTAACCTGAGATCAGCGCTGCTTGGTGGAGATATTGAACGTCAGGGAATAAATCTGATGGAAGAAGTTGACGTACTCCACAAACACGTGATCCGGCACGGTGATGCGGGCGGCAGAATAGTTGAGAATGCCCTTGATGCCGGCATCCACAAGCTGCGTGGCCGCACGCTGAGCGCGTTCCGGCGGAACGGTGATGATGCCGATTTCAATACCGAGTTCGGGCACCTTTTCCATGAGGGTCTTGGTGCAGTACACTTCAAGACCATAGAGCTTTTCACCGATCTTGAAGGGATCGCAGTCGAACGCGCCCACAATGGTGAAGCCGTGACGACGGAATTCCTGATAGTTGAGCAGAGCTCTGCCCATGTTGCCTACGCCGACAAGAGCGGCACGCCATTCGCGGTTGGCGTTGAGGCAGGCTTTGATGACTTCCAGCAAATAAGACACATAATAGCCCACACCGCGAACGCCGAATTCGCCGAAGTAGGCGAGGTCCTTACGAACCTGAGAGGCGTTGACGTCGCAAGCGCGGGACAGGGGTTCGGAAGAAATGACCTGAACGCCATCCTTGTCCATGGCTTCAAGAACCTGGAGATAGGTGGCGAGCCGCTGAATGGTAGCGCGGGGAATATGTTCGTATTTGGGAGTCTGGTTCATCGTCTTGGCCGGTTAAAAGAATAGGGGCGGAAAGAAATATATCCTTCCCGCCCGATAAATGCAACTACATCTTCACGAAGAGCAGGATGAGCGCAACGAGAAGGGCGTAGATGACCAGAGATTCGATGAAGGCGAGGCCCAGGATGAGGGACTGGGAGATCTTGCCGGAAGCGTCGGGGTTGCGGGCGATGCCTTCGCAGGCAGCCTTGATGGCAGCACCCTGGCCGCAGGCACCGCCGGTGGCGGCGAGGCCGATGCCGAGAGCGATACCGGCGGCGGCGAGGCCGAAGCCGCTGGCAGCAGCGCCGTCAGCAGCGAAAGCCACGGCAGCGATGGAAACGAGCATGAGGGTGGTCAGGGTCGTAAGAACGATCTTGCGCATGGTAAAACTCCATTACAATTATGAGTGTTGAGGCCGAAAGGCCATTCCCCCGAGGTCAGGTCGGCTTAGTGGGCGTGTTCCACGGATCCCTGGATGTAGATCATGGACAGGATGAACAGGATGAAGGCCTGAAGCACCTTGCCGAGCAGGAACAGGAAGTACATCGGGACCGTGCCGAGCAGCACGCCGACGTAGATGCTGGCGCCGAAGCCGAAGAAGATGATGAGCGTCATTTCTTCGGCGAAGATGTTGCCGAAGAGACGGAGCGACATGGAGAGCGGACGGGCGAGATGAGAAATGATCTCAATGGGGAACATCAGCGGAATCAGCGGTTTGCTGGAACCGGTGAAGTGGTGGATGTAACCGAAGCCCCAGGTACGGATGCCCACATAGTTGTAATAGATGAACACGCACAGCGCGATGGAAATGGTGGTGTTCAGGTTGGCGGTAGGAGCGTCGCAACCGGGAACGAGACCCAGCAGGTTCATGGTGAGAACGTAGATGAAGATGGAGGCGAGCAGGGGAACGAAGCGGCGACCCTTCTCCTCACCGAGGTTGTTCAGCACGAACTTTTCCAGTCCGTCCACAAGCGTCTCGAAGAAGAGCTGGAACTTTCCGGGCACGAGGCTGATGTTTCTGCGCAGCACGATGCCGGCCACGAGCAGAATGGCCATGCCGAGCCAGGTGAAAAACACATACTTGGTTTCAATGGTCATGCCCGCGACCGTGATCTGATCCATGTGGAAGATGGTCGACAGAAGAAGCGGGTGAGCCAGTCCAGATGCAGCCATGGAATCCTCCTGTATGTGCCAGGCTTGTTCAACCCCTGAAAATCAGAGAGACCGGAATGATTATCATTGCTGTGGAAAGACCGGCCGCAAGAGCAACCGGGCTCGCCTGAAAAAACACTAATGCTGTATACACGAAAATTCCGGTAATGAAAAGCCTCAATTGCGTTCTGATGAGCAAACCTTTTTTCACAAGGTGTGCCCGACCGGCTCCGAGCTTGTCCTCTTCGGGCATGGAAGCGGGAAGAACGTGCTGGATAAAAAGAGCAAGAGTGTAAAAATTCCAAAAAGATAGCACCGCCATTACGCCGACCCAGAGAAGGAACGTTCCCCAGGGACACGCCGCAAGACCGGCCAGAAAAAGGCTCACGGAAACCAGAAAAAGATTTCTTGCCGCCCGGCGTATGGGCGCATGGATAAAACCGCGTCTCCAGAAGAAACGGTCCGCTTGTTCAATTATGCCCATTGTCACCTCTGTCCGGGGCGTTGCGGTCATCCTTCAGGGCCTGCCGTATGGCTTCCAGCGTTTCGTCAAGCTCCTCAAGATCACGGTCGGCAGGATCCGCCGTTCCGGCCAGAATGGACGCCATCAGATCATCCTTTCCAGCCGACTCGGCCTCGGCCGCACGCAAAGACTCCTCGGAATCGGGAATCAGCGCGGCACGAGCGGAATCCGGGGTCGCGGCCTGCTTCTGCACGACTGTTTTCCGCGCCTTTTCTTCAGCATCTCTGCGGGCTTTTTCCTCAGCGTCGCGCTCGGCGTTGCTTCTGGCCAGATAGCGCGCGTCGATCCATACGTTGCGGAAGCCCGCCGCCAGGCCGAGCAAAAGGCCCACGGCCGCGCCCACGGGCCAGGAATCGAGCCACTTGTCCACAAGCCAGCCGAGAACGCCGCCCACGATCGGGCCGGAGACCATGTGAAGTCCCATGGTGCTTGCCGTACCGAGAAGACTGAACTGTCCCGGCTGTCTGCCGCCTTCCTTTTCCGGAGTCATCTGCAGGCCTCCATCCATTAAATGCGCTTGGAGTTGGTCAATGTCTGTGTTAGGTATCGTTCTGTGCCGATGCCGTCAATCGGAAAGACCTTTCCGCTGCCGTCCCGTCCTTTCAGGGGAGCACCCGACCCGTCGGTTCCGCAACCCATCAACATTTTTCCCAGAGGTTCCCATGCCCATTAAACCCGGCGACACTGTTTCTGTCCATTATGTTGGCACTCTGAACGACGGTTCCGAATTCGACCGTTCCCGCGAAGGCAGTCCGCTTCGCTTCAAGGTCGGTTCCGGACAGGTCATTCCCGGCTTCGACAAGGCCGTGACGGGCCATGAGATCGGCGATAAGTTCTCCGTGACCATTCCCGCGGCCGAAGCCTACGGCGACAGACAGGAACAACTCCTCTTTTCCGTTCCGCTGGAGCAGGTGCCGCCCACCATCAAGCCGCAGGTCGGCATGATGCTGCATGTTTCCACCGATCAGGGCGAACTCGAAGTCACCATCAGCGAAGTGACCGACAAGCACATCGTTCTGGACGCCAATCATCCCATGGCCGGCAAGGATCTCACCTTTGCTCTGGAAGTGGTTTCGATAGACTGACTGCGGGCGCAGGCCCACACACTGAAGGCCCGCATGTCGGGCCGCTTATCTTTCTTTTAAGGAGTTCGCATGAATTCTGCCAATGCCAGCCGCAGTCATGCCGTGCTTTCCGTCGCCACGCGGCGTCATGATGCGGAATACATTGCGGGAGGCCGCCCCGTTGCGGAGGAAGGCCACACCGATCCCACCGAATACTACGGATGCAACGTCTTCGACGACAAGGCCATGCGGCGCTATCTGCCCAAGGCCGTCTACAAGTCCCTGCGCACCACCATCGACCTCGGCCGTCGTCTCGATCCCGCCGTGGCGGACGTGGTGGCCAATGCCATGAAGTCCTGGGCCATGGAGCGGGGCGCCGACCACTATACCCACGTTTTCTACCCGCTCACCGGCCTTACGGCGGAAAAGCACGACAGCTTCCTTGATCCCGACGGCAGGGGTGGGGCTCTGGCCCAGTTCAGCGGCAGCGCCCTCGTTCAGGGCGAGGCCGACGGTTCCAGCTTCCCCTCCGGCGGCCTGCGTTCCACCTTCGAGGCGCGCGGCTATACCGCCTGGGACGTCACGAGTCCCGCCTACCTCATGGAAAGCCCCGCGGGCATGGTGCTCTGCATTCCCACGGTGTTTCTTTCCTGGACCGGCATCGCCCTCGACAAGAAGACGCCCATTCTGCGTTCCAATCAGGCGCTGAACCAGCAGGCCGCCCGCGTACTGCGCCTGTTCGGTGTGAACCCGACCATGCCCATCAGCTCCAACGGCGGGCTTGAGCAGGAATACTTCCTCATCGACGGCACCTTCGTGTCCGCAAGACCCGACCTTCTCATTGCCGGACGCGCCCTGTACGGCGCCCGTCCTCCCAAGGGACAGGAGTTCGAGGATCAGTACTACGGCGTGATTCCGAGCCGCGTGCTCGCCTTCATGGCCGACGTGGAACGCCAGCTCTATCGCCTGGGCATCCCGGTGAAGACCCGCCACAACGAAGTCGCGCCCAGCCAGTACGAAATTGCGCCCACCTTCGAGTCCGGCAACCTCGCCTGCGACCACAACCAGCTCATCATGACCGTGCTGCGCAAGACGGCCCGTCGCCACGGCATGTCCTGCCTGCTGCATGAAAAGCCCTTCGACTGCATCAACGGTTCGGGCAAGCATCTCAACTACTCCATCGGCAGCCCTGAAGTGGGCAACCTCTTCGCGCCCGGCGACAACCCTCACGAAAACGCCCAGTTCCTCGTGTTCCTGTGCTCCGTCATCCGCGCGCTGCACAAGCATGCGGGATTTCTGCGCGCCGTGGTCAGCTCCGCGTCCAACGACCGGAGACTCGGGGCCAATGAAGCGCCGCCGGCCATCATGTCCCTGTTCCTCGGCGATCAGCTCACCGACGTGCTCGAACAGTTCCGCGTGGGCCATGTGGTCGGTTCCGCGGGCAAGCGCATGATGAACGTGGGCGTCGACACGCTGCCGCCTCTCCCCGCCGATCCCGGCGACCGCAACCGCACCAGCCCCTTCGCCTTCGTGGGCAATCGCTTCGAATTCCGCGCGCTCGGCTCCTCCATGTCCGCCGCGGACTCTCTGGTGGTGCTCAACACCATGATGGCCGAATCGCTGGACTACGCGGCCACGTTCCTTGAAAACGCCATGCAGGGCGACAAGCTCTCGCTGGGCGAAGCCGTGCAGAAGTTCATCGAGAACGTGATGGAGGAAAACAGCGCCGTCATCTTCAACGGCAACGGCTACTCCGAAATCTGGCAGCGGGAAGCCGAACGCCGCGGCCTGCCCAACTATCCCACCACGCCCGACGCCGTTCCGGTCTTCTCCTCTCCGGAAGTGGTGGACCTGTGCGAACGCTATCAGGTCTTCTCCCGCCAGGAACTCAAGGCCCGTGAAGACATTCAGCTCGAGCAGTACATCAAGACCGTGCACACCGAGTGCAGCCTTGCCATCCGCATGGCCCGCACCCAGATCTATCCCGCCGCTGTGCGCTACCGTCAGGAGCTTGCCTCCTCCATTTCGTCGTGCTCCGCGCTGGGTGTGCCCGCAGGCATGGAACCGCTGCAGGAACTTTCCGAAGTCATCGCCGGGTTCGAATCTTCGCTGCGCGCGCTTGAAGCCGCTGCCGCCGATCTCGACTGGACGCCGGAGGAAGAACACCTGCTTCTGAGCGCCAGAGCCTGCCTGCAGACGGTGCTGCCCGCCATGGAAACGCTGCGGCACTGGGCCGACAAGCTGGAAACGCTGGTGGCCGACGACCTCTGGCCTCTGCCCAGCTATCAGGAAATGCTGTTCATGAAATAAGGAAGGTTAGCCATGCGCATACTCATCATAGGTTCCGGCGGACGCGAACATGCTCTGGCATGGAAGCTGAAGCAGCGCTCCGACGTGACGGAACTGTACGTTGCTCCGGGCAACGGCGGTACGGCGGGCATTGCGGTCAACGTGCCCATCAAGGACAGCGACATTCCCGCCCTCGTGGCCTTTGCCAGGGAAAAGGCCGTGGATCTCGTCATTCCCGGCCCGGAACTGCCGCTCACGCTGGGCGTCGTGGATGCCATGAAGGAAGCGGGCATTCCCTGTTTCGGTCCCGTGGCGGCCTGCGCCAGACTGGAAGGCAGCAAATCCTTCGCCAAGGAAGTCATGCAGGCGGCGGGCGTGCCCACGGCGGCGGCAGGAGTGTTCACCACGCGGGCCGAAGCCGAAGCCTTTGCCGAGGCCCACGGCGCGCCGCTCGTCATCAAGGCCGACGGTCTTGCCGCGGGCAAGGGCGTCATTGTGGCCATGACCGATGAGGAAGTCCGTGCCGCGCTCGATCTCATGTTCGAGAACCATGCCTTCGGCGATGCCGCAGGCACCGTGCTCATCGAAGAATTCCTCAAAGGCGAGGAAGTTTCCCTGCTGTGCTTCTGCGACGGCAAAACCGCGCTGCCGCTGCCTTCCGCGCAGGATCACAAGGCCGTTTTCGACGGCGACAAGGGCCCGAATACCGGCGGCATGGGAGCCTACAGTCCCGCTCCCGTTCTGCCCGACGAAAAGCTCGACGCCATGGCCGACATCGTAACCCGACCCATTCTTGCGGAAATGGCCCGCCGCGGCACGCCCTTCACCGGCATTCTCTATGCCGGACTCATGATGACCGAAGACGGACCGAAGGTGCTCGAATACAACGTGCGCTTCGGCGATCCCGAATGCCAGCCCCTGCTCATGCGCCTCAAAAACGACCTTGTCGACGTGGTCACGGCCTGCATTGAAGGCCGTCTCGACTCCGTGAAGCTCGACATCGAAGAGCGTTCCGCGCTCGGCGTGGTGCTCACCTCCGCAGGCTATCCCGGCTCCTATCCCAAGGGCATGCCCATTTCCGGCATCGACAGCGCCGAAGAGCTGGACAACGTGCAGGTCTTCCAGGCCGGTACCCGCAAGGAAGGAGACCGCGTGCTTGCAAACGGCGGCCGCGTGCTCTGCGTCACCGCGCTCGGCAGGGATCTCAGAGAGGCTCAGAAGCGTGCCTACGAAGGCATGGACCGTCTTTCCATGGAGCACAGCCAGTTCCGCAGCGACATCGGCCTCAAGGGCCTGAAGCGCCTCGGCCTGGCATGATGAGCATGAGCCCTGAACGCATCTCACGCCTTCAGGGCCCTCACGTTCCGCAAACAAGCAAGGATTTTCCCATGACCCAAGTTGCCATTTTCATCGGCTCCGCCTCCGACGATCCCGTCGTGAGTGCCTGCGCCGATGTGCTGAAGAAGCTCGGCATTTCCTACCGCTACACCGTCACCTCGGCCCACCGCACGCCCGAACGTACCGTACAGCTCATGGAAGAGCTGGAAGCCGACGGCTGTGAAGTCTACATCTGCGCCGCAGGCATGGCCGCCCATCTGGCCGGAGCCGTGGCCGCCCGCACCATCAAGCCGGTCATAGGTATTCCGGTGGCCGGTTCCTCCATCGGCGGACTCGACGCCCTGTACGCCACGGTGCAGATGCCCTCCGGCTTCCCCGTGGCCACCGTGGCCCTGAACGGCGCCAAGAACGCCGCATGGCTGGCCGCACAGATCATCGCCCTGCACGACGAACGCGTGGCGGATCTCATCCGTGCCGAACGTGAAGGCTACAAGGCGTCCGTAAGCAAGGCCGCCGCCGAACTGGAAGCCAGGCACGGAGCCTGAGACCTTTTTCGTCTCTTTCTCTTCCGGGGCCGTCACCGGTCCCGGAATCGAATGACCCCTTACCGTACAGGAGAACTCTCATGGACGCATCCATCAAGCAGCTGGCCCGTGAACGCATGAAGGGCCATTGCCGCGTCTGCCCCCAGTGCGACGGCAAGGTCTGTGCCGGCGAAGTGCCCGGCATGGGCGGCCTCGGCACCGGCTCTTCCTTCCGCGCCAACATCGAGGCTCTGGCCCGTGTAAAGCTGGCCATGCGCTGCCTCCACACCGCTGCCCAGCCCGACACCTCCACCGAAATTCTCGGCCTCAAGCTGGCGCTGCCGCTGCTCGCCGCTCCCATCGGCGGCGTGGCCTTCAATATGGGCGACGCCTCTCAGAATCCCGTGGACGAAGCCGCCTATGCCGAAGCCGTCATCTGCGGCTCCAAGCAGGCGGGCATCATCGGTTGCGGCGGCGACGGCGTGGGTTCCCTCATCACGGACTGCGCCTTTGCTGCCATCCGCAAGGCCGACGGCTGGGGCATCCCCTTCATCAAGCCGTGGGAAGGCGATTTTCTGTGGAACAGACTGGAAGCGGCAACAGCCACCGGCTGCCCCGTGGTCGGCATGGACGTGGATGCCGCAGGCCTTGTGACCCTGCGCCTGCAGGGACGCCCCGTTTCGCCCAAGAGCGCTGAAGAACTGGCGGAAATCGCCCGTTTCGTGCATGAGCGCGGCGCAAAGTTCATGATCAAGGGCGTGATGACCGTGGCCGACGCCCGCATCGCCATCGACTCCGGCGTGGACGCCATCGTGGTGTCCAACCACGGCGGACGCGTGCTCGACGGCACCCCCGGCGGCGCCGACGTGCTGCCCGGCATCGCCGCGGCCGTAGGCGACAGAATTCCCGTACTGGCCGACGGCGGCGTACGTTCCGGTACGGACGTGCTCAAGCTGCTCGCGCTCGGTGCCAAGGCCGTGCTCATCGGCCGTCCCTTCTCCGTGGCCGCCGTCGGCGGCCAGACCGAAGGTGTGGCCTCCTATGTGGCCGACATCAAGGGTCAGCTCACCTCGGCCATGGCTCTGACCGGCTGCGCGGACATCGCGTCCATCAGCGCCGACATCCTGGCGTAGTTCTTCAGGCCGGTCCGGCAAGCCGGACCGGCCGCAAATCCTTCCGGACATCTCGCTCCGGAAAACATTCTCCAGCAGCATGTTCACACTCCTTTTCCTGATTCTTTTCGGATTCGGAGGTCCGGCCGCCGTACCCGCATCTGTGCTGCTCAGGCTCCTGTTATGACCATCATTTTTCTTTATCTGCTTTGCGGAGCCGTTGCCGGTTTTCTTTCCGGTCTCATCGGCATAGGCGGCGGCCTCGTGGTCGTACCGCTTCTGAACATGATCTTCCGGCTTCAGGGAAACATTCCTCCGGAACTCATCATGCACCTTGCCGTGGGCACCTCGCTCTCCAGCATTCTCTTCACGGCCGTTTCCAGCACCCGGTCCCATGCCAGAAGGGGCGGGGTGCTCTGGAAATACGTACTGGGCCTTGCCCCCGCCATCGTGCTCGGTACGCTCTGCGCGGCATGGCTGGCCTCCCGCATGTCCACCGGCGGACTCCGGAGCTTTTTCGTGGTCTTTCTCCTCTGCATCGCCACGCAGATGCTCTTCGACTTCTATCCTCATCCGCGCAGTACCATGCCGGGCAGGAGTGTGCTTGCCGCGGCAGGATTTACCATCGGCGGCGTGTCCAGTCTCGTGGGACTCGGGGGCGGCAGCATGTCCGTTCCTTTTCTGCGCTGGTGCGGTGTGGAAATGCGCCAGGCCGTGGGAACGTCCGCGGCCATAAGCTGGCCCATCGCCATTGCCGGAACCATCGGCTTCATCATCGTCGGCTGGTCGGATCCGCTGCTCCCCGCATGGAGCCTCGGCTACGTGAACATTCCCGCCACGCTCGGCATCGCCTGCTCCAGCATCTTTTTCGCACCGCTCGGCGCAAAGCTTGCCCATACGCTGCCGGTCCCCACGCTTCGGCGCTTCTTTGCCGTCTTTCTGTATGTGACGGCCTGTGAAATGCTCTGGAACATTCTTCACTGACGCTTATGATTCAAGGTACAGGATTCGATCTTGCGGCTCTGCCGCGCATCAGGACGCTGCTCGAACGCTACGGCGAGCGCTTTCTCGCCCGCGTTCTCACGGAAAAGGAGCGGGCGGCTCTTCCCCAGGCGGCCGCCGGTAAAACCGCCTATGTGGCCGGCCGCTTTGCCGCCAAGGAAGCAGCCGTCAAGGCGCTCGGCACCGGCTTTGCCGACGGCATAGGCATGCACGACGTGGAAATTCTCACGCACGCCTCGGGAAGACCGGAGCTTCGCCTGCACGGGCAGGCCGCAGTAAAAGCCGCCGCCATGAACGTACGCGCCGTGCACGTTTCCATTTCCCATGAACGCGACATGGCCGGAGCCGTGGTCATCCTCGAATCCTGAGGACGTCAGGCCCTTTGCCGCCGACACGAGGCAGAGGCCACAGACAGGAGAAAAGCAATGTTTGTTCCCGTACCCGCTCCGGAGGAAATGACCCGCTGGGACGCTGCCGCCATAGCTGCGGGAATTTCCGAAGAAACCCTCATGGAAAACGCGGCACGAGCCGCAGCGGACTGTCTGCGCAGGCATGCTTCCGAGCAGGGGCTGTCACTGGCAGACGCTTCAGTGCTTCTGCTCGCCGGCGGCGGCAACAACGGCGGAGACGCCTTCTGCCTGGCCCGGCATCTTCTGGACGCCGGAGCAAAGCCCGTCGTTCTCCGTACCAGAAAGCCCGAAGAGTACCGCGGAGCCGCCGGTCACTGGCTGAACGTGGCCGTCGCTCTCGGCGTCCCCGTCTTTTCCTCCGACGACTGGGAAAGCGGCGACGCCGCCATCCCGGCCTTTCCCGACATCGTGGTGGACGGGCTTCTCGGCACCGGTTTTCACGGCGAGCTGAGGGAGCGGGAGGCAAGGCTCGTAAAAAGGCTGAACGCTCTCAGAGTCCGACTCGTTCTGGCGCTCGACATTCCTTCCGGGCTGTCGGCCCGTACGGGCCGTCCTTCACCCGATGCCGTGCGCGCTCACGTGACGGTCACCTTTCAGGCCGCAAAGCCCGGTCTGCTGCTGCCGGAAGCCTCCGCCTTCACCGGCGTGCTCGAGGTACGCCCCATAGGCATGCCGAGAGCCGTGCAGGAACAGAATCCGCCCTCGTTCCGCACCTGGCGGCCTTTCCGGCAAGCGCTCGACAGGGGAGCCCCCTACACGCTGGAACATGAAGCTTCTCCCCATATTCTTCAGCTTCTGGACAGCCCCCGGAAAGAGACGGCGCAGGGCCCCGCCCACAAGGGAGCCGCAGGCCGGGTGCTGGTCATCGGAGGCTGCCCCGCCTATACGGGCGCGCCCTGCCTTGCCGCCTGGGCGGCTCTTCGGGCCGGAGCGGGACTCGTCATGCTGGCCGGACCGGAAGAAGTTCTTCGCGCCGCCCGCCTTTCCATGCCCGCGCTCACGCTTCATGCGCTCTCCCATCATGCCGGAAACGAAAGTTGGAGCGCCGAAGACGCCGACGTTCTTTCCGGCGTTCTGCCCGGATTCGGAGCCGTCGTGTTCGGGCCGGGGCTCGGGCGCGACAAAGGCGCCGCCGAATTTGCCGAAGCGTTGCTGCATCTGCCGGATCGGCCTCCCATGGTGCTGGATGCCGACGCCCTCTTTGCTCTGGCCGGACGAGAGGATCTTCTCTCCCTCCTGCGGCCCTGCGACGTGCTCACGCCGCACCCGGGCGAAGCGGCCACGCTTCTCGGCATCAGTACCGCCTCCGTACAGGCGGACCGTTTTGCCGCGCTGCGCGGTCTGGCCGACCTTGCCCCGGCCGTATGGGTGCTCAAAGGGGAGGGCACGCTCATCGCCGCCCCGGGCAAACCTTCCGTCATTTCTCCCTGGCGCGTGCCGCAGCTCGCCGTCGCCGGTTCCGGCGACGTGCTCGCCGGGCTTACCGGAGCGCTGCTTGCCCGCGGACACGCCGCCGATCTGGCCGCAACGCTCGGCGTATGGATCCATGCCCTTGCCGGCATGCGTCTTTCCCGGGAATTTCCCATGCGCGGCAACGGCCCGCATGACATAGCCGATGCCCTGCCCGGCGTTCTCGCCTCGGCAGGCGAACCCTGCAAGGGGGATATATGCCTTTCCTTCTGAACAGCCCTGAAGACACCATGGAACTGGGCCGCATGCTGGCTCAAAGCATGAGCGCCTCCTCCGTGCGCAATCTCTACCTTTTCGCCGATCTCGGCGGCGGCAAGACGACGTTCACCCGGGGATTCGTATCCGCTCTTCCCGGCGGCGACCATGCCGAGGTGGCCAGCCCCAGCTTTACGCTCTGCAATGTCTATCCGACCAGCCCCGAAGTGCTCCATGCCGACCTCTACCGTCTTTCCGAAGGAGCGACGCTCCCCGAAGAAATGGAGGAAATGCTGGACGAGGGCAACCCTTTTCTTATCCTTGAATGGCCCCAGTATCTGGCCGCAGACCGCTATGCGCCGGAAAGACTCGACATTCATCTGTCTCCCGTGCAGGGAGACCGGGCAAAAGCTCTGGACAAGACTGAGGAATCATGCCAGACTTTCCGGCTGGCAACGATCGAAGCCCACGGAGAAAGCGCCCAGGCTGTTCTGCGTGAACTGACCCCCAGGCTCGAACAGCGTTTCCTGCCCGAGAGTGAGGCTTAACCGTTCCTTATCTCCTTTTTTCAGGATGTCCTATGCGTATTCTTGTGCAGAAATTCGGAGGTTCCTCCGTCGCCGACCTGGAGTGCATGAAAAAGGTGCGCACCAAGGTGCTCGCCGCTCTTGAGGAGGGCTACAAGGTAGTGGTGGTCCTCTCCGCCCGTTACGGCCAGACCAACAGTCTGCTGGAAAGAGCCTATCAGTGGTCGGACGAACCCGATCCCGCCGAGCTCGACGTGCTGCTCACTACCGGCGAACAGGAATCGGTGGCTCTGTTCTCCATGCTCCTGCATGATGCAGGCGTGAAGGCCCGCTCCTTCCTCGGCTTCCAGCTTCCCATCATCACCGATGACGCTTTCGGAAGCGCCCGAATCGACACCATCAGTGCCGATACCATCCGGGAAGCCTTCCAGACCTACGACGTCGTGGTCATGGCCGGTTTCCAGGGCCGCACGCCCGACATGCGTCTCACGACGCTCGGCCGCGGAGGATCGGATACCTCCGCCGTTGCTGTTGCAGCCGCTCTCGGCGACGGGACCCGCTGCGACATCTATACCGACGTGGACGGCGTCTATACCACCGATCCGCGCATGTGCAAGGACGCCCACAAGATGGACCGCATCAGCTATGACGAGATGCTGGAAATGGCTTCCATGGGCGCCAAGGTTCTGCAAATCCGTTCCGTAGAAATCGCTGAAAAATATAATGTTCCAGTCCGGGTGCGTTCCACCTTCTCGAATGATCCGGGCACGCTGGTCACCAAGGAGGACATCATGATGGAGTCCGTGCTCGTTTCGGGCATCGCTTTCGATAAGGATCAGGCCAGAGTCACGCTCCGTGACGTGCAGGACAGACCCGGTTCTGCGGCCGGTATCTTCAGTCCCCTGGGCAACGCCGGCATCGTGGTGGACATGATCATTCAGACCGCCAGCCGCGACGGCGTGACCGACATGGCCTTCACCGTGTCCCGCAAGGACCTGAAGCGCACGCTGGAAGTGCTGGAAAAGGCCGCCCCCTCCTGCAGCAGCATCGAACATTCCTCCAACATCGCCAAGGTTTCCGTGGTGGGCGTGGGCATGCGCAATCACAGCGGCGCCGCCAGCCGCGCCTTCGACGCGCTGTACAAGGCGGGCATCAATCTGCTCATGATCAGCACCTCGGAAGTGAAGATCTCCTGCCTCGTGGACGAAGCGGATCTGGAACTTGCGGTCAACGTGCTGCATAAGGAATTCGATCTGTAAGCCGGACCTTTTCCATCCGGACACATATCATGAAAAGGGGAGTGCGCTCCCCTTTCTTTTTTCACTCCGACTCGAACATCTTCGGTGAGGTCGCCATGACGCTTCATCTTCCCGTTCCCCTCATCACCGTGATTCTGCTCATCGGTTCCAACATCTTCATGACCTATGCCTGGTACGGGCATCTGCGCCATCACTCCCTCACCTTCGTCGGCGCCATTCTCGTCAGCTGGGGCATCGCCTTCTTTGAATACTGCCTGCAGGTTCCCGCCAACCGCGTGGGATACGGCTATTTTTCCGCAGCCGAGCTCAAAACCATTCAGGAAGTCATTTCCCTGACCATCTTCGGCATCTTCTCCACTGTCTATCTGGGAGAAAGTCTCACCTGGAACCATGCCGTGGGCTTTGCGCTCATCGTGGCAGGGGCGTTCTTCGTCTTCAAGGGCTGACCCCTTCCCGCTTCTCATGACCTGCTTTTGCCGAAACGACAGGAAGAGCCGGACGCATTTCTCCGCTCTTGCCTGTCGTTTCTGCTTCGGATAGGACAGGGAACATGATCTGTCATGTCGCCATATGCACGCCTCCCTATGCCACGCTGAGCTATCTCACGCCGGAAGAATTTCCGGGCTTTGCGTGGCAGGTCGGCATGCGCGTGGCCGTGCCCCTGGGCAACGGAGCCATACGCGCGGGCGTGATCACGGGCGTTTTTGCCGATGACGACGAAAACGCGCTGAAAGGCGGCTCTGCCGGGCAGCACAGCATGAAAAAGCACGGGGATATCACGCTGCGTCCCCTCACCTGGCCGCTGGAACTGACGGCGCTGCTGCCGCAGGACTACATGGATACCGTGGAACAGCTCGCGGCGCGCCAGTATTCCTCCCCCGGGCGCATTCTGGGCAACCTTCTTCCGCAGGGCCTGCGCGTGACCGCCCGCATCCGGGTACGGCGCTACCTTCCGGACCTCGACGGCAAGGGGCAGAAGCCGAAACTTTTTGCACTGCGCGACATCCCCGCCATGCCTGACGCGGAACGCGCATCGCTTGCGTCGGATTTCATGGCGGGCAGGGCGGAGCTTCTCATGCTGGCCGAAGATGCCGCCGCAGGCGAGCTGTGCGCGCTGACCTGCGATCCGCCCTGGCCCGTGCGCCCCAACGCCGTCAAGCAACGCGAAGTGCTCGAATGGCTGCTGCAGAACGGCGTATCCTCACGCAGAAAGCTGCACGACGCACTGCCGGACTCCACTCCCGCCCTGACGGCTCTCGTCAAAAACAAGCTGGTGGAACTGCGCCCGGCCGGAGCCGAAGAAGAGGAGTGCGAACCCGGCGAATCCCTTCTTCCCCCGCCGGAGCCGCCCTTCCAGCTGACGGAAGAGCAGCAGTCGACGCTGGACGAGTACTGCCATGAAATGGATCTTCTTGCCGGGGGAGAAAAGCGTCCCTTCGCACATCTTCTGTTCGGCATCACGGGCAGCGGCAAGACGGCCGTCTATCTGGAACTGGCCCATGCCTGTCTTTCCCGCGGCCGTTCCGCCCTCATTCTGGCCCCGGAAGTGGCCATTGCCCTCAAGCTCAGAAGAGACGCCGAACAGCGATTTCCGGGCACGCCCATCTTTTTCTATCACGGGTACCAGAGCCAGCAGCAGCGGGAGAAGACCTTCCGCCGTCTTGCGGCCCGGCGCGATCCCTGCATCATCATCGGAACCCGCTCGGCGCTGTTTCTGCCCGTACCGCCGCTCGGCGCCATCGTGCTCGACGAAGAACACGACGGATCCTTCAAGCAGGAAGACCGGCTTCCCTATCAGGCCAAGGAAGTGGCCTGGGAACGCGCCAGACGGCATAAAGCCCTTCTGGTACTGGGATCGGCCACGCCCGACATAAAAACCTTCCATGCGGCGAAGGAAGGGCTTTTTCCGCTCTCCCGGCTGACACAGCGGGCGGGAGGCGGCACGCTTCCCACCGTAGAGCTGGTTGACATCCGGGAACAGCCCACCTCAAGGCTGCTTTCTCCCCGGGCCGTGGAGGCTCTGCGGGAAACGGTGCAGCGCGGAGAGCAGGCCGTGGTGCTGCTCAACCGCAGAGGATATGCGCCGCTCATGTACTGCCTGAACTGCGGCACCGTGGCCAAGTGCCCCAACTGCGACATTGCGCTTACCTATCACAAGAAGCGCGAGCAGCTGGTCTGTCACTACTGCGGGCATACCCGCCCCTTTCCCTCGCCTTGCGAAAAATGCGGCGGCCTGAACTTTCTGCCGATGGGCGAAGGCACGGAAAAGCTTGAAGAAAGTCTGGCAGGAGAGGAACTTGCCGGAGCGCTGCCCCCCGGCGGACGCGTGCTTCGCCTCGACCGGGACAGCACCAGCCGTCCGGGCCGGATGGAAGAAATTCTTTCCGCCTTTGCGCGGCAGGAAGCGCAGGTGCTCGTGGGCACGCAGATGCTCTCCAAGGGGCATCACTTCCCCAACGTCACCCTTGCCGTCGTGGCCGACGGAGACATGGGCCTGAACATGCCCGACTACCGTTCGGCGGAACGTACCTTCCAGCTGCTGGTCCAGTCCTCGGGCCGCGCCGGTCGAGGAGAAAAACCGGGGCGCGTTCTCATTCAGACGAGGGACATCGGCCATTACTGCTGGAAGTTCGTGCAGACCGGCGACTACGAGGGGTTCTACGAGCATGAGATAGCGCTGCGCAAACAGCGCCGATATCCGCCCTTCGTCAAGCTTGCGCTCATCCGCCTTTCCTATCCCTGGGACTGGAAGGACGGACTGAACCATGTGAACACCTTTGCCGCCTCGCTGCGAAAGCATGCCCGAGAGCTCGGCCTTACCGTGCTCGGCCCCGCCCCCGCGCCTCTGGCCCGCATTCAGGGCAGAATGCGCTTCCAGTGCCTCGTGAAGGCCGATACCTGGCAGCATATCCGGCTCGCCTATGCGCTGGCCCTGCGCGATGCAGGAACACTTCCGCACGACATGCGCATCTCGCTGGATCTCGACCCCGTGAACATGCTCTGAGACTCTTTCCGCACTCGGACCTGCATCGGCAAAGCAGTCCCTTCCCCAAAAACAGGGCACACCTCAAAAGCCCCGGTTGTCCGCCTCGTTGCCGAAAAACGCGCGTTTCTTAAACGACAGGGCTGCCGTCCGTAATCGGACGGCGGCCCTGTCTGCATCATGAAGCGCGGGGAAGAACACTTCCCCGCACCTTATCAGTCTTCCTTATGTTCGCGACGGGGACGATCGCTGCGCTCACGGCGTTCACCGCGACGCTCGCGACGTTCGCCTTCACCGCGTTCTCCACGCTCGCCGCGTTCACGACGGGGAGCAGGGCGGGCGGTGTCTTCGGGCTTCCATTCGATGCCCTGAGCTTCCAGCAGCACGGCCTTGCGGCTGGCACGGATGCGGTCGCCGTTGATCTCGATGACCTTGACCATCATGTCTTCGCCCAGATGCGCCACGTCCTCGGTCTTTTCCACACGGTTGGTGTCGAGCTGGGAGATGTGCACCAGAGCTTCGAGGTTGGGCAGGATTTCCACGATGGCGCCGATTTCCAGAATGCGCTTCACCTTGGCATTGTAGTTCTTGCCGAGTTCCGCATGCTGGTCGTAGTAGAGCACCATTTCCTTGGCGGCCTGCATGGACTTCTGCGTGGGAGCGAAGATGGTGATGCGGCCGGAATCCTCGATGTCGATGGCGGCACCGGTGGCGGTGGTGATGGCCTTGATGTTCTTTCCGCCGGGGCCGATGATCATGCGGATGATCTCGGGATTCACGAACACTTCCTCATGCTGGGGAGCATAGGGAGAAAGTTCGCGCACGGCAGGCATGGCTTCGGCCATGACACCGAGGATGTGCAGACGGGCCACGCGGGCCTGTTCCATGGCGCGGGCCATGACTTCGGTGGGCAGACCGTTGATCTTGATGTCCATCTGAATGGCGCTGATACCTTCGGCGGTACCGGCGATCTTGAAGTCCATATCGCCGAGAGCGTCTTCGTCACCGAGGATGTCGGTCAGAACGGTATAGGTGTCGCCGTCCTTGATGAGGCCCATGGCCACACCGGCCACGGGAGCGCTGATCGGCACGCCGGCATCCATGAGGGAGAGGCAGCCGCCGCACACGGCAGCCATGGAAGAGGAACCGTTGGATTCCACGGTATCGGACACCACGCGGATGGTGTAGGGGAACGTTTCGGCAGAAGGCAGCACGGCCTTGAGGGCGCGTTCGGCGAGGTGACCGTGACCGATTTCGCGGCGGGACACACGCACGGACTTCACTTCGCCCACGGTGAAGGGCGGGAAGTTGTAGTGCAGCATGAAGCGCTTGCTTTCGTCGCCGTTCAGGGTATCGACCTTCTGCTCGTCGGAAGAGCTACCCAGCGTGGTGACGGCAATGGTCTTGGTTTCGCCGCGGGCGAAGATGACGGAACCGTGAGCGCGGGGAAGCACGGAAGCTTCGATTTCAATGGGACGAACGGTCTTGGTATCGCGGTTGTCGATACGGGTGCCTTCGTTGATGACTCTCTGACGGACGAGCTTCTTTTCCAGATGCTCCAGCACTTCACCGATGGCGGCCTGCGCAACGGGATCGTCGGCATAGCGTTCGTCGGTGGCCATGAGGGCCTTCACCTTGTCCTTGACGGCCTTGCGGGCGTCCTTTCTCTGCAGCTTGTCGGTGGTGCGCAGAGCGTCTTCCATGCCGGACTTGATGGCCAGCTCTTCCACGTAGGCGAAGAGTTCGGGATCATCTTCCTTGGGCACGAATTCGGTCTTGGTCTTGCCGGCCAGCTTCACGAGCTCTTCCTGAGCGTCGATGAGGGGCTGGATGGCCTTGTGAGCCCAGTTGAGGCCGTCGATGAGGTCCTGTTCCTTGACGAGCTTGGCTTCGCCTTCCACCATGACCACGGCATCGCGGGAAGCGGCGAGCACGATGTCCATGTCGGAGCGCTTCAGCTCTTCAGTGGTGGGGTTCAGCACGAACTGTCCGTCCACGCGGCCGAGGCGGGCACCGGCGACGGGGCCGGCGAAGGGAATGTTGGAAATGCAGGTGGCGGCGGAAGCAGCGGTGATGCAGAGCACGTCGGGATCGTTTTCGCCGTCGGCGGAAATGACGGTGGCAAGCACCTGCACTTCATTGCCGTAGCCCTTGGGGAAGAGCGGACGGATGGGACGGTCGATGAGGCGGGCCACGAGAGTTTCATGGTCGCTGGGACGGCCGATTTCACGACGGAAGAAGTTGCCGGGGATGCGGCCGGCGGCATACATGCGTTCGGCGTATTCCACGGTAAGAGGGAAGAAGTCCTTCGGGGTATCGAGCTGGGCTTCACAGACGGTGACGAGAGCCACGGTGCCGCCGCACTGAATCCAGATGGCGCCGTTGGCCTGACGGGCCACACGGCCCGTTTCCAGAATGATTTCCTTGCCGCCTACGGTGGCGGACACACGAGTACTGTTGAGCAGACCCATAATGGTTACTCCTGGAAGGAGACTCCGTGAAGAAAGACGAAAGCTTCGCCTCTGTTCGCGGATGCTCCTTCCTCGCGTTGAGGTTGAGGGGGATTGCCCCTTTCATGCAGGATGGGGGAGCGGAATCGCTTCCGCTCCCCCTTGTTTCCGGATCGTTTCCGACTACTTGCGCAGACCGAGCTTTTCGATCAGAGCGCGGTAGCTCTGAATGTCGGTCTTCTTCAGGTAGTTCAGCATCTTGCGACGCTGGCCGACCAGCTTGAGCAGGCCGGTACGGGAGTGGAAGTCCTTCTTGTTGGCCTTGAAGTGGCCGGCGAGGCCGTTGATGCGGGCGGTAAGAAGGGCGATCTGAACTTCAGCGGAGCCGGTGTCGCCTTCGTGCTTGGCGAACTGAGCGATGACGGCCTGCTTCTGAGCGGAATCCATAGCCACAGCGGTATCCTCCTCTCTGACATTCGTCAGAGGTTAGTGGGTAAAAAGCCCCCGAAGTACTGCCCAGACAGGACGATCCCTGTCCATACGGGCTTCTGCCAGAGCCAGAGGCGAGCCATCCTGCGCCAGTATGACGGCGCGTTCACCGGATTCGAAAGAACCGAATTCCGGCAGATGGGGAACGGCGATGCCGTTTCTCAGATTCGCTTCCTGCACTTTGCCGACGGAAATATTCTTCCAGCCGGGCAGGGCGGCACTGATGGGCATGATCCATTCCGGCAGCCTTTCGGGCTCGGCAAGGACCTCGTCCAGCGTGTGAGCGACGTCCAGTCCGAACGGATGGCTGTATTCCCGGGTCAGTTCCGTGAGCATGGCTCCGCACCCAAGTCGAATCCCCAAGCTGTGGGCCAGGGACCGTATGTAGGAACCGGAACTGCACGTTACCCGGAATCGTACGTCCGGCATGTTCACCCATTGAACATCGGCGTACGAAACATGTATGCTTTTCACCTTGACCGGCACTTCCATGCCGGCACGGGCCAGCTTGTACAAGGGCTGTCCCTGGTGCTTTGCGGCGGAATAGGGCGGAACGGGCTGTTCCGTCACATCCAGCCAGGCCGCCACTTCACGACGGGCAGCCTCTTCAAGCGCGGAGCCGGGGAGAAGATCCTCCTCCGTCAGCTTCGTTTCGGAAACAATGGAACCTTCGGCATCCCAGGTATCGGTGGTCACGCCCAGACGCAGCGTTCCGCCGTAGGTTTTCACGCCGCCTTCCAGAAGATAGCCGGAAAGCTTGGTGGCGTGGCCGAGAAGAACAAGCAGCACTCCCGTGGCCATGGGATCGAGTGTTCCTGCATGGCCGATTTTCTTCTGCCCGAGACGCTTGATGCGCGCAATGGTCTGCGCGGAAGAAAGCCCCTTGGGCTTGTTCAGTACCAGTATGCCGTGCTGCTGTTCCATGCGAAAAGTCTATGTAGCTTTAATTATCAGGATAGTCCAGTCCCCGCGGAAGGATTGCCGCGGAGAAAGCTCCCCTAAAAACGAAGGCGGAAGCCGCCTCACAGGGCCTTATGTCGTCAGTTCAGAAGAGGCCTCGACACGGGGTGCTGCGCTTCCACATGGTCTTCCACTTCCGTGCCCGAAGGCGGCGTAAAGGTGAAGTCCTTGGCGGAAACGGAAACGTCGGGCTTCAGGTTCTTCAGCTCTATCGTGTTGGTATTGCCGTAGAAGTCCATGACCATGGCGCGGCGGATGAGCGACGTATCGGGATCGATCCAGAGCTGGGCTTCGGTCAGTTCCGTGGTGGGTTCCTTGGGGTAGAGCAGAAGATGGATGAGCTTGCCGTCTTCCGGAGCCTGGGAGGGCTCCAGATCGAAATCGCGGGAAAGAGCGCTCTGCCCGGTGATGACCTGGATGAGAGAACGGGAATCTTCGGCCAGTTCACGGGAATAACGGTAGGCCAGCTCCTCGTCGGGCAGGTAGTTCCAGATTTCCCTGTCCGTAACCATGAGAAGTTCGGCATGGGGAGCAGCGGTTTCCCAGCGGACGAGCAGGGGCTTTTTGAACGTGATCACGCCGTGGCGCTCTTCCACGACGCCGCTCTCGCGCTGCAGAAGCTGCTGCGTGAAATCGGCACGAAAGCTCTGCATGGAGGCGTAGGCGGCCTGCATGCTGGTCACGACGGAGGAAATATCGGCAGCCCGACCGTTCTGAACAAAGAGTCCCAGAACAAGAAAGGCACAGAAGAAGATCCGCAGAAATCGGCTCATGATGTAATCCTTATTTCTCCCGGAAAAGGCGGTCGACGCCGCCAGACGGCAAGAAATGACGGAGGCCTGCGGGAGAGGCCGGAAAAGACCGGAAACCGGTCGCGTAAGGGAAGGAAAGCGGGGAGGAAAGCCTCCCCGCACGGTTGCTATTCTTCGTCTTCAGCCTGAGTGAGGCCGTAGTTGTCGGCGAGGATGGGGCCGAAGAAGAAGCTGACGTCGCCGAGCTCTTCCTCGATGCGGAGGAGCTGGTTGTACTTGGCTATACGGTCGGAACGGCTGGCGGAGCCGGTCTTGATCTGACCGGAGTTGGTGCCCACGGCGAGATCGGCGATGAAGGTATCTTCGGTTTCGCCGGAACGGTGGGACACGATGGTGGCATAACCGGCGTTCTTGGCGATTTCGATGGTATCGAGGGTTTCGGTCAGGGTGCCGATCTGGTTCACCTTGATGAGCACAGCGTTGGCAAGACCGTCTTCGATGCCTTCGGCCAGAATGTCGGGGTTGGTGACGAACAGGTCGTCGCCCACGAGCTGGATGTGATCGCCGAGGCGGTCGGTAAGCAGCTTCCAGCCTTCGCGGTCGTTTTCAGCCATGCCGTCTTCAATGGAAATGAGCGGATAGCGTTCAGTGAAGTCTTCCAGCCAGTCCACCATCTGTTCGCTGGTGAGTTCGAGGCCTTCACCGGCGATGACGTACTTGCCGTCCTTGTAGAATTCGGAGGAAGCGGCGTCGATGCCGAGAGCCACTTCGGCGCCGGGGATGTAGCCGGCGGCTTCGATGGCCTTGATGAGGTAGCTGAAGGCTTCGTCGTGGCTCTTGAGGTTGGGAGCAAAGCCGCCTTCATCGCCCACGGAGGTGACATGGCCGTCCTTGGCAAGAATGCTCTTGAGGGTGTGGAAGACTTCGGCGCCGATGCGCAGAGCGTCGGCAAAGGTCTTGGCGCCCACAGGCATGATCATGAATTCCTGGATGTCCAGGTTGTTGGGAGCATGCGCGCCGCCGTTGATGACGTTCATCATGGGGGAGGGCATGATCTTGGCGTTCACGCCGCCGAGATACTGATACAGGGGCAGGCCGAGATATTCGGCAGCGGCGCGGGCCGTGGCAAGGGACACGCCGAGCATGGCGTTGGCGCCGAGACGGGACTTATTTTCGGTGCCGTCGAGATCAATGAGGGTGTTGTCCACCTGCACCTGGCGCAGGGCGTCGAGACCGACGATGGCTTCGGCAATTTCACCGTTCACGTGTTCCACGGCGCGGGTCACGCCCTTGCCCTTGTAGCGGGCCTTGTCGCCGTCGCGCATTTCGAGGGCTTCGCGGCTGCCGGTGGAGGCGCCGGAAGGCACGGCGGCGCGGCCGACGTGACCGGATTCGAGACCGACTTCCACTTCAACAGTGGGATTGCCGCGGGAGTCGAGAATCTCGCGGGCCCATACGGAAGTGATGGTGCTGTTGTTCATTGAACGAACTCCTTGGAATATGCCGGACTCTGGTCCGGGTAAGAGAACAGAATGCTAGGAAGAGGCGCGGGCACTTTTCCGGTTCCAGAGGAGCCGGAGCCCTTCAAGAATAAGATCGGGCCTGACGGTGTCAAACGCCCGGCAGATTCTGGAAAGATCGCGGGCCGCGCCGCCCGTGCCCACCACGAAGACGGGACCGGGGAGCTGCTCCTTGAGGCGTTCACACAGGCCTTCCGTCATGGCGGCGAAGCCGAAAAGAAAGCCGTGATTCATGCTGGTGATGGTGTTGCTGCCTATGCGCACCTTCGACTCCGTCATTTCCAGAGAAATGCGCGGGAGCTTGGCCGTATTGGCGGCCAGCGCATTGCGGGCGGAAAACAGCCCGGGGCAGATGAGTCCGCCCAGATAGGTATTGCCGGACACGCAGTCGAAGGTGGTGGCGGTACCGAAGTCCACGGAAATGACGGACGGCGTATCGGGAAAGAGCGTTCTTGCCGCGTAGGCGGCCAGAAGGCGGTCGGCTCCCACTTCCTGCGGCTGATCGTAGCCGTTGACGAGGTCGATGGAAAAATCGCCGGGAAAAGTCAGCGGCGTGACATGCAGGTACCGATGTAGGGCCTCATGGAGCAGCGTGGCCACATCGGGCACCACGGAGCAGACGAGGCAGGCGGTGATGTCTCCGGGCTGCAGCCCCTGAAGGGCGACCAGCTGCATGAGCGACAGTCCAAGGCTGTCCGCCGTGTGCTGGGTTCTGGTGGGCAGGGAATAGGAGGCCTCCAGAGCGTCCGGGCGGGCAAAGACTATCTTGATGCAGGTATTGCCGATGTCGGCAAGAAGAAGATGTTCGGACATGCGCGCACCACCGGAAAAAGGAAAAAGACAAGAGAGTCTATCCTTTCTTTGACGCGTACGCAACGGGTAAGACCTGCCCCTCCGCCGCGGGAAAAGCGTCAGCGCTTTTTTCCGGCCAGCGGATGTGACTCGTCGTAGATGCGGGTGAGCGCATCGAGATTGAGGTGCGTGTAGCGCTGCGTGGTGGAAATGCGGCTGTGCCCGAGCAGTTCCTGCACGGCGCGCAGATCGGCGCCCCCTTCAAGAAGGTGCGTGGCAAAGGAGTGGCGCAGATCGTGCGGCGAGATATGCTGCTGAATACCGGCCTGTTCGGCGTGCGCGTCCAGAATGCGGGCCGCCTGTCGTCTGTCCAGACGCTTGCCGCGCCGCCCCAGAAAGACGGCGCGCTCGCCATGTACGGGCGGCACGTTTTCCCGCACGGCAAGCCAGCGGGAGAGCACCTTCATGCTGGTGTCACTGAGGGGGACGACGCGGTCCTTGCCGCCCTTGCCGGTGACAAGGACATGCCCGGTCGAAGGACGCAGATCGCCCACGTCGAGCCCCAGAGCCTCGGAAATACGCAGTCCCGAACCGTAAAGAAGTTCCAGAAGAGCCATGTCCCGCAGATGAAACAGCTCATCCGCCGTAAGACCGTCGGTTCCCGAAACGTCATTCTTTCCCTCTTCCTCCGCGGAACCGGAAGGCCGGTCGGCAAGAAGATCGAACACCTGATCCACGTTGAGCATGGCCGGGTGATGCTGGTCCTGCTTGGGATTGCGGACTCCGGCACAGGGATCGGACGTGATTCTGTGCAGCCTGAGAAGATGCCGGAACAGCGAGCGCAGCGCGGAAAGCTTGCGGGCCGTGGAACTCCTGGCCATGCCCTGCCGGAACAGCGAGGCGGAGAAGCCCTGCACCATCTGCCGCGTGATTTCGGCGGGCCGCTCCAGCGTGGCGCCGTATCCGTGCAGAAACGTCTCAAATTCCAGAATATCCAGAGCATAGGCTTCCACCGTGGCTTCCGACGCGCCTTTCTGGAACTCCATCCAGGCCAGAAAGGTCGCCGCTCCGGGCGGAAGTTCGGCAATGATTTCAGAAAGACGACTCATAAGGCAGCCTCATAGCGCGAGTCGCGAAGGCGTCTCGCCAGCTTCTTCACTTCCAGAATCATAAGCACCGCGCTTACGGAAGCACTGGTCCATGACGGATGAATATCCTGTGCGGCATGAAGCAGTTCATCCTGAGAAAGAGGTCCTCGCTGCAGCAGGGAAAGAATGGTTTCCTCTTCCTCGGTCAGAGCAGGAAGGGCCCCGGGCGATGATGCGGCGGCAGGCGCCGGATTTTCTTCCACAGGAGCGGAGAGGGGAGTTTCCGCCGAAGCCTCCGCATCAGGCGCTTCCCCTTCTTCGTGCTGCAGGACGGGAACGACCTCGTCATGGGGAATGGCCGCGGGAACGGTGCAGTCAATCGCCGGCTCTTCCGTCTTCCGGGCGTCTTTCGCCTCTTCCCTCGCCAGAGCATCCTTCAGATGGGGGAAAAGATCGGCCAGGATGTCCGACGCGCCGTACACGGGACGCGCGCCGTCCATGATCAGCTTTTTCGTGCCCTCCCGGCACGGATGCCGGAAAAGATCCGGCGAAAGAACGTAAACGTTTCTTCCCTGTTCCGCGGCCAGTCGCGCCGTGATGAGGCTGCCGCTGCGCGCGTCCGCGGCTTCGGTCACCAGCACGCCGAGGCAGAGGCCGCTGACCAGTCTGTTGCGCACGGGAAAAGCGCCGGGGCCGGGAACGTGCCCCGGAGGCATTTCGCTCACGATGAGCGCATGTTCCGCAAGACTTGCATACAGCTCCCTGTGACCGAGAGGAAACGGCACGTCCACACCGCCGGGCATGACGGCAACGGTTCTTCCCGGCCCGGACAATGCGGCCCGATGGGCGCAGCCGTCCGCCCCGAAGGCCAGACCGGACACCACGGTGACACCGGCGGCCGAAAGTTCCGCCGCAACGCGGGACGTGAATTCTAGAGCATCGCCAAAGCTGCTGCGCGAGCCGACCACGGCCACGCAGGGAGAAGAAAGCAGCGACAGGTCGCCTCTGGCGTAGAGCAGGGCGGGCGCATCCGGCAGCTCCTTCAGGAGCGCGGGATAGCGGGGATCCGTCCACAGAATGACGGAGGCATCCAGAGCCTTTGCCGCCTCCCATTCCGGTCTGGCCGAGGCTCTCCAGGAATTGTCCAGCCATCCCGCAGCCCTGTGCGCGGGGACTCCGGCCTCAGGCCATGAAGGCACGTTCATGACGGCGTCATAGGCCGAACCGAAATGCCTGAGCAGAAGGCAGGCGGAGCGAACGCCGAGCCCTCTCATGTGACGCAGGGCCAGCGCCGCCCAGAACTCCCGGCGTTCCTCTTCACCGAGAGCATCAAGCGCGGAACATCGACGGGCCGCTTCCATTCAGACGGCGCTCCTTCCTTCAGCATGGAAAAGGAATGCCGCCTTGGTGAGCGCCTCCTGCGTGGCCAGCAGATAAACGATGTCTCCGGCCAGAAGCAAAGTCTGCGCGTCGGGATTGTTGTTGATGGTCTCCCCGCGCCGCACTCCGGCCGCCGTCACGCCGTGTTCCTTGCGCAGGGCGGCCTGAGCAATGGTCTTGCCCGCCAGAGGCGAACCTTCCTCCACGGCGTAGGCCACAAGCTGCAGCTCGGGCAGACTGTCCATGATGGAGCCGCCCATGCCGAGCCTGCGCTGCATGCCGTAGTTTTCCCGGCGGATGGCGGAAACGTACTGATCGATGGTCTGACGCGGCACAAGATAGTGATTGAGCACCCGCGCGAACACTTCCAGCGAGGTTTCAAATTCCTCGGGAATGACCTCGTTGGCGCCCACTTCCTTGTAGGAGTCCAGATTGCCGAGGAAACGCGTGCGCACGATGATATGCAGGGAGGGATTCATGGCGCGGGCGTTGGCAATGATGGCCCGGCTGCCGGCAGGATCGGAGGTGAGAATGGCCAGCGTTCTTGCCGTGGCAGCCCCCAGATGCGCCAGCACCAGCGGGAAGGAAGCGTCGCCGTGACGGATGGGTTCCGTATCGCGGAAACGGGCGACCGTATCGGGATTCATTTCCGAAATGATGTAGGGAATGCCGCAGTTCTTCGCTCCCTGAGCCATGATCTGGCCGCCGATGCCGAAGCCTATGATGATGAGGTGATCGCGAAGCTGACGACCGTCGCGAATGATATGATTCGCCTTGTCTTCCGCGTTGTCCTCGTCATCCTCGGCGGCGGCTTCCGGCGTCTGCATGTCGGGATTGCGGAGAATTCCGGCGGCGACGCGGGGGGCGACGCCGATAAGAAGCGGCGTAAGCACCATGGTCAGGATGCTGGAGGCAAGAAAAATCTGGTAGGCATCGTTGCTGATGAGCTCAAGGCCCAGAGCAGACTTGGCAAGCACGAAGGAAAATTCCCCCACCTGCGCGAGACAGAACGCCGTGAGCAGCGCCGTGCGCATGGAATAGTTCAGGATTTTCACGGCGGGAACGGTCATGAGAATCTTGGCGGCAATGATGGCCGCGGCGCACAGGGCGATGATGGGAAGATGCGACAGGAAGAAGTTCACATCGAGCAGCATGCCCACGGAAATAAAGAAGATGCTGGAGAACACCTCCTTGAAGGGCATGATGCTCTCAAGCGTATTGAGGCTGTATTCCGACTCCGCCATCATGAGACCGGCAAGAAACGCGCCGAGAGCCAGCGACAGTCCCACCCACGACGTGATGAGCGCAACGGCGAGGCACAGCCCCAGCGTCGTCATGAGCATGAGCTCCCGGCTGCGGGTTCTCACGACGCTGAACATGAGACGGGGCAGCAGATACTTGCCGAAGACAAGAATACCGCCGATGACCAGAATACCCTTGCCGAACGCCAGCAGCATGGAATTCGTATCGAGCTCAAGCCCTCCGGCGAGCAGCGGGAAGATGAGCACCATCGGCACGATGGCAAGGTCCTGAAAAATAAGCACGGCAAGGCATACCTGCCCCTGAGGGGACTCCGTCTGCGCCTTCTGCTGCAGAAGACTCAGCACGATGGCCGTGGAGGAAAGCGTGACCATGCACCCGTACACGATGCCGAGCCGCGGCCCGCACCACCAGAAGGTCAGGGCGAAAATGAACGCCGTGGTCAGCAGCACCTGGGCCGAGCCGCCCAGAAACAGCGGCTTCTTCAGTCGTACCAGTTCCTTGCCGGAAAGCTCCATGCCGATGGAGAACATGAGGAACGCCACGCCCACGTCGGCCATGGTGTCCACGGCCTCCGGCGTGGGAATGAGTCCGAGAGCGGACGGGCCGCACAGAACGCCGGTGAGAAGAAAGCCCACGATGGACGGCAGGCGGAAGCGTATGCAGACAAGAACGACGATGATGGAAAGAATGAAGAGAACGACGATTTCGCGAAGGATGAGTTCTTCCATGTGCAGTCTCTGGAGAAAAAACGGTCGGGGCGCAGAAATGCGCCCGAAGGGATCATTTTGTCATGTTTCCCCGCGGGATGCAACGGAAGGGCGGCTCATGACGGCCATGCTGAGAGACGTATTACGAAGTGCGGGCGGGCAGTAAACGCCGAAGAGAAGCGGCCGCGAACGGGGCGGCTGCAGCGCCTTTTCTCCCGCCGGACCTTCTCCGAAGATACCGGCCGCCGGAAGAAAAGGCCGCCGGGAATTCTTTGACAACGGGGAGAAAAGGCCCTATCCTCATGCGTTATTTCTACATTGCTGGAGTCCGTTCATGGCACAGATTCAGGCTATCAAGGGCTTTGCCGACCTCTTTCCGGCGCAGAGCCGTCTTTTTGAGATGATGGAAGCCACCGCCCGCGAGGTATTTCCCCGCTACGGTTTCGGCGAACTTCGTACGCCGCTCATGGAATACACCGACCTTTTCTGCCGCGGCATCGGCACGGAAACCGACGTGGTCCAGAAGGAAATGTACTGCATTCCCGACAGCAAGGGACGCTCCATGTCCCTGCGTCCCGAAGCCACGGCCGGCGTCATGCGCGCCTACATTGAAAGCGGCATCCATGCCCGCGAATCCGTGAGCAGATTTTTCACCATCGGTCCCATGTTCCGGCACGAACGCCCCCAGAAAGGGCGCATGCGCCAGTTCCATCAGATCAACTGCGAGTGCCTCGGACCGCGGGAACCCGAGGTGGATGCGGAAATCATCTGCATGATGATGGAATTTCTCGGCAGACTCGGTCTGAAGAATCTCACGCTTCAGATCAACTCTCTGGGCTGCTCCAGCTGCCGTCCCGTGTACAGACAGAAACTTCACGACTGGCTGGCCTCCCTTGATCAGACGAAGCTCTGCGAAGACTGCCGCCGCCGCATGGAAACCAACCCCCTGCGCGTGCTGGACTGCAAGGTTCCGGACTGCAAGGCCCTGACGGCCGACGCCCCCGTGATTCTGGAAAACGAATGCCCCGACTGCCGCGCTCACTTCGAAGCGGTGCTGAAGCATCTTGATGCGGAAAAGGTTCCCTATCAGATCAATCACCGTCTGGTGCGCGGCCTCGACTACTATACCCGTACTACCTGGGAAGTGGTTTCCAACGAAATCGGCTCCCAGGGCTCCGTGGCCGGCGGCGGCCGCTACGACGGCCTCGTGGAACAGCTCGGCGGACCTGCCGTGCCCGGCATCGGCTTTGCCTGCGGCATGGAACGTCTGGCCCTTCTTCTCGAAGGCCGCGAAATGCCCGAAATCCGCCCCGACTTCTATGTGGCCGTGCTCGACGACTCCTGCCGCGACGCCGCCTTTGCCCTGACGCAGAACCTGCGCCGCGAAGGCTTTTCCGGCACCATGAGCTACGAAAGCCGCAGCATGAAGGCCACCATGCGCCAGGCAGGCAAGTCCGGCGCCCGCTTCACGCTCATCATGGGCACCGACGAGCTGGCCTCCGGCAGCGTCATCATCAAGAACATGGAATCTGGCGAGCAGCGTGAAGTGCCCTGCGCCGATGTGGCCGCCAGCCTGAACGCCGAACAATAAAGAGGAATGGTCATGAGCCAGTTTGAAGAAAACGAAAAGACCGTCGTGGATGTTCAGAAGGAACACGCCCGATACATCAAGCCGCTTGGCGACTGGAAACGCAGTCATCACTGCAACGATCTGACCATTGCCAACAACGGTGAGACCGTGTGCCTCATGGGCTGGGTTCAGTACCGCCGCGACCACGGCGGCCTCATCTTCGTGGACCTGCGCGACCGCGACGGCCTCACCCAGGTGGTGTTCAGCCCCGAAGTCGCTCCGGAAGCCCACAAGGACGCCCACATCCTGCGCAGCGAATACGTCATCGCCATCAAGGGCCGCGTCCGTCCCCGCCCCGAAGGCATGACCAATCCCAACCTGCACACCGGCGAAATCGAAGTCGTGGTGCTCGAATGGAAGCTGCTCAACACGGCCAAGACGCCGCCCTTCCTGGTGGAAGACCGTACCGACTGCGCCGAATCCGTGCGTCTGCAGTACCGCTATCTCGACCTGCGCCGTCCTTCCATGGCGCATAATCTGCGCGTGCGTCACAACATCGTGAAGGCCTGTCGCAACTACCTGAACGAACTCGACTTCCTCGAAGTCGAAACCCCCTATCTCACCAAGTCCACCCCCGAAGGCGCCCGTGACTTCCTCGTGCCCAGCCGCATGGCTCCGGGTGAATTCTACGCGCTGCCCCAGTCGCCTCAGCAGTTCAAGCAGATGCTCATGATGAGCGGCGTGGACCGCTACTATCAGGTGGCCCGCTGCTTCCGCGACGAGGACCTGCGCGCCGACCGTCAGCCGGAATTCACGCAGGTCGACATTGAAATGAGCTTCGTGAACGAGGATCAGGTCATGGCCATGGCCGAAGGCCTCATCGCCCGCGTGTTCAAGGAAGCGCTCGGCGTGGACATCGAACTGCCGCTTCCCCGCATGCCCTACGACATCGCCATGCGCGACTACGGCTCCGACAAGCCCGATACCCGCTTCGACCTCAAGCTCAAGGACGTGACCTCCATCGTGCACGGTTCCGCCTTCAAGCTGTTTGCCGGAGCCAAGCTGGTGAAGGCTCTGCGCGTGCCCGGCGGCGCCACCATGACCCGCAAGGAAATCGACGAGCTCACCGATTTCGTGAAGGGCTTCGGCGCTCAGGGTCTTGCTTGGATCAAGATTCACGAAAACGAATGGCAGTCTCCCATCGCCAAGTTCCTTTCCGATGCGGAAAGAGCCGGTCTTACCGAAGCCTGCGGTCTTGAAGTCGGAGACATCGTGTTCTTCCAGGCCGGCGAACCCGGTCTTGTGAACAACGCCCTCGGCAGCCTGCGCGTGAGACTCGGCAACAAGCTCGGCCTCATTCCCGAAAACACCTGGAACCTGCTCTGGGTCACGGACTTCCCGCTCTTTGAATACAGCGAGGAAGAACAGCGCTGGGTGGCCTGCCACCATCCCTTCACCGCCGCGCAGGACGACAGCTACGACATCATGCTGACCGATCCCGCCCGCGCCAAGGCCCGCGCCTACGACATGGTGCTCAACGGCAACGAAATCGGCGGCGGCTCCATCCGTATCCACAACCCCGCCGACCAGACCCGCATGTTTGAAGGCCTCGGCTTCACCGAAGAGTCCGCCAAGGCTCAGTTCGGCTACTTCATCCAGGCGCTGGACTACGGTACTCCGCCTCACGGCGGCATCGCCTTCGGTCTCGACCGCGTGGCCATGCTGCTCACCGGCGCGTCCTCCATCCGCGACGTCATCGCGTTCCCCAAGAATCAGAAGGCCGCCTGCCTGCTTACCGAAGCTCCGTCCCCCGTGGACAACAAGCAGTTGCGTGAACTGGGCATTCGACTGCGTGAAAAGGCGGCTCCCGCCCCCAGCGCTTCTGCGGAGTAAATCATGCTTCGTCCCGTTCTTCAGTATCCCGATCCGCTTCTCGCCAAGGTCAGCGAACCTGTGGCCGAGATCAACGACGACATCCGCGCTCTTGCTCAGGATATGCTCGACACCCTCACCACCGTGGGCGGCGTGGGCATTGCCGCGCCACAGATCGGCGTGCTCAAGCGCGTGGTGATCATCGACGTGTCCCAGGAAAAGAACGACCCCGACCTGCCTCAGGACTTCCGGGTGTTCGTAAATCCCGTGGTCACCGTGCTCGATCCCAGAGGCCACGAGGAAAACGAAGGCTGCCTTTCCGTGCCCGAACTGCGCGCCAAGGTGAAGCGTCCCCGCCGCGTTGCCCTCGACGCCCTTGATCTCGACGGCAATCCCGTCCATATCGAAGGCGAAGGCTACTACGGCGCCTGCATGCAGCATGAAACCGATCACCTCGACGGCAAGCTGTTCATCGACCACATCAGCTATCTCAAGCGCTCTCTCTACGACAAGAAAATGAGAAAGGGCAGAAGATAGTCTCTTCCCTGTCATCCACCGAAAAGGCCCGGGTACGCTCCCGGGCCTTTTCTTGTCTGCAAAGCCGCCGCAGACACCGGGCAAGGGGGGGGGCCGTGCAGAGACCGTAACTGATCCCGGAGACACGAACAGCATCTCTCCGCAGCCAGCCGTTCTATCAAGGAGCCTTCAGCAACTGCGGAGCAGAGCGTCATGCCACGGAAAGCTGGACGAGGTCACCGATAGACCGTACAGTGTCCGAAACACCGGCATCGGGAAGCCCTACTTTCCGGAGTACCGGGCGGATATCACACCATCAGAAGGGGGCGCAGGCCCGCCTTTTTTCTCCAATGGAGCTGTCATGTCGAAACTGCGCATCGTATTCATGGGCACGCCGGATTTTGCGGCGGTGGTTCTTAAAGCCGTGGCCGCCTGGGAAGGCGGTGAGGTCGTGGCCGTCTACACCCAGCCCGACCGCCCCGCAGGACGAGGAAAAAAGCTGAAGGCTTCCGCCACCAAGGAACTGGCGCTGGAACTCGGCCTGCCCGTGTATCAGCCGCGCAACTTCCGTGACGACGCCGACGTGCAGGCGCTGGCCGATCTCAAGCCCGACGTGCTCGTGGTGGCGGCCTACGGCCTGCTGCTGCCGCAGCGTGTTCTCGACATTCCCACCATGGGTCCGTACAACGTGCACGGCTCGCTCCTGCCTCAGTACCGGGGCGCGGCTCCCATCCAGCGGGCGGTCATGAACGGCGACACCATTTCCGGCGTGACCATCATGAAAATGGAAGCCGGTCTTGATTCCGGTCCCATGCTTCTGCAGCAGGCCGTGAGCATAGAGCCGGACGATACGGCCGGCACGCTGTTCGATACGCTGGCCGAACACGGGGCGAAGCTCATGGTCGGCGCGCTCGGCATGATCGCCGAAGGCAGAGCGGCCTTTGTCCGCCAGAACGAAGAGCTGGTCACCCACGCCGCCAAGATCACCGTGAACGAGGAATACATCGACTGGACGAAGGACGCCCGCTCCATCCACAACATCATCCGCGGACTCACGCCCGCCCCCGGCGCCAAGACCGTGCTGAACATCGAAGGCAGGGAGGCCGTGACGCTCCGCATTGAACCGGGACAGCCTGTGGAAACGGCTGCGAACGCCGAACCCGGAACGCTGATCGGCATGGACGGCGACGCACTGCTGGTCGCCTGCGGCTCGGGCTCCTACCGGATCACCCGGCTGCGTCCGGCGGGCAAGTCCACCATGAGCGCAACCGATTTCCGCAACGGACGCCTGCGCGATCTGCCCGAACCCTACGGCAGGCTGACCGGAAAGGCGGAGTAGGGCAGCGCCGAGGAGGGGAAAAATCGGGAAGCATGACGGAAAAGCCGTGCGCCGTTCGTCCCCCTCCTGTGAAAATGCCGCCGGGAAGCTGAAAAGGAGACAACTGCTGTCTTCTTTTCCTGAAAAAGCAGAAAACGCTCGAGAATTCATTTTAAGACACGAAAAACAAAATCGCGAACCGATGGTCGAAAAAACAAAAAAAACGCCTCAGAATCTGCCTGTTTCCGGTGCCCGGAAGGGGGCGCTGGAACTATTGAATCAGCTCTTCCGCCATCCTGAAGACGCCACGCCCCTGCCGGTGATGCTTTCGCGCTGCGCCTCAGCCCGTACGCTGGACAGCAGGGATACGGCGCTTCTTTCCGAGCTGGTGTACGGCGTGCTGCGTCGGCACGCGGTGCTGGACGCCGCTCTTGCCGGACGGCTGAAGAAGCCGGACGCGCTGTCGGCACAGGTTCGCATGATGCTCCGGCTCGGCGTCTACGAAATTCTTTTCATGGACGGCATCCCCGCCCGTGCCACGGTAAGCGAACTGGTCGGCCTGGCCCGCCGCAGATTCGGGCAGGGCATAGGAGGACTCGTCAACGGCGTTCTGCGCTCCGTCGACCGGGAAAAGGATGCGCTGCTTCAGGCCGTGTGTCACCGGGAAGAGCAGTTGAAAAACGCTGCCCTTGATGCGGATGGCATAGCTGAAGCCGCCTCTCTTCCCGCATGGCTGACCCGCATGTGGTCGGAACAGTACGGAAAAGAGCAGGCCTGCCGCTTCGCCGAAGGAACGCTGGAACATCCTGCCCCGTGCTGGAGGGCGAACATGTCCAGAGCCTGGGGGGAAATGCTCGTCGGGCACTGGACCGACCGCGGCTATGCGGCCGTCGGGCAGGGCGGATTTTCCGCCTGGGGGATAGACCGCGACAAGGAAAGCAGAAGCAAAGAACAGAGCCTTCTGGAATCGTTTGAAAAGCAGGGGAATCTCAGCCGTCAGGGAGCCACCTCCCAGCTGGTGACCGAATATCTGACCTCGTGGATTCTCGAGCATCCCGAGCTTGCGTCTGCGCCCCTGTGGGACGCCTGCTGCGGGCGGGGAGGCAAAACCACGGCTCTTCTGGAAAAAGGCATCAAGGTGGAGCTGGCCAGTGAACCGGCCGCCTTCCGGCTGGAAGAACTCAAGGCCTCTCTGCTGCGTCTCGGCCTGTCGTGGCCGCGTCTGCACTGTGGCCCGGCACAGGAGATTGATAATTTTTTCCCATTGATATTATTGGATGTTCCATGCAGCGGCACCGGAACGCTCGCAAGAAACGCCGAGCTTCGGCTGCGTCTTTCTCCCGAAAGGCTGTCCGAAGCCGTCCGAACGCAGAGAGACATTCTCGGCCATGCCTGGACAAAACTTCTTCCCGGCGGCGCTCTTTTCTACGTAACCTGCGCCCTGAACAGGGAAGAAAACGAAAAGCAAATGGCGCACTTTCTTGAAAGACAGGGAAACATCTGCCGCCTTGAGGAAGAAAGAATGTTCCTCCCCGTTTTTCCGGGACAGGATGCGCTGTTTCTGGCCATTCTCCGCAGGCAGGCATGAGGAGGATGCCCCCGGAGCTTCGTGCCGCTCAGGCACGCGCCGGGGCAATCGACTATCCATAAAGGCGGATATATGAAACTGGGCCTTGTTGCCGCTCCGGCTTCTCCACGATGAGGCGCTGACCGGAGCAGAAGAAAGCCTGACGGCTTTTTCATCATCGAATACGACGTTTCCTGACGGTACCGACGTGTCCTGCTGCCATCAGCAGACATGGCAGAACCGCCAAAGAAATCTGTTTCTGCCTGTCGGCCGCGCCTTGTCACGCGGCCGTTGTTTTTTCCGAGTGAAAAACCTTCACGGAAGGCCGCGCTGCGAGCCTTCCTTTTTTACGGGCAGAAAACATGAACATACAATTCGACATGACCAAAGGCCCCATAGCAGGGCAACTGTTCCGCTTCGCTTTTCCTCTGATGCTGACCTATGTTCTTCAAACAGGCTATGGCGCGGCGGACATGCTGATCGTCAGCCGCTTTGCAGGCGAGGAGGGCGTTGCCGCCGTCAGCAACGGCAGTACGCTGGCCTTTCTCATCGCTTCCTTCTGCATGGGGTTCGGAAGCGGCGGAGCGGTACAGATCGGGTCCTGTGCCGCCTGCGGAGACAAGACGGCGCAACAAAGAACCATCGCGGTGCTGTGCGGCCTCACCGTTCTGCTTTCCGCCGCCGTCACCGCCGTCGGACTGGCTGTCAGTGAATCAGCCGTTTCCCTGGTCGGCGTCCCTGAAGCCATCCATGCGGCCACGCTGGAATACACGCGCATTCTCTGTTCGGGCACCGTTTTCGTCTTCGGGCTTCATACGGTATGCGCCGTGCTGCGAGCCCTGGGCAACTCCGTGCTGTCGCTTCTTCTGGTATTCTTTTCAGCCGTGCTCAATATCGTTCTGGATCTTGTTTTCGTGGGACTTCTCGGCAGATCAACGACAGGGGCCGCAGAGGCAACGGTGCTGGCGCAGGCCGGGGCATTCGCCGTTTCCCTGATTCTACTGAAAACCGGAAAACTTCTGCCGACCTTCTCCTTCCCATTCCGAGAACAGAAGGAAATCGCCATCGCCATGCTTCGTACAGGACTGCCCGTCTCGGCGCAGACAACGGTAATCAACGTTTCCTTCCTCATCATGACCGCCATGCTGAACGACTACGGCACCGCCGTAGCGGCGGCAACGGGCATAGGCCTGAAGATCAATACGCTGGCCGGCATGCCGTGCTGGGGCATAGGACAGGCCGTCACGGTCATGACCGCCCAGAACCTTGCCGTCGGCAACACGGAAAGGGTACGGAACATCGTTCGAACGGCGCTGAAGCTGAACATTGCCGTGACTGCGGCTTTCGTGCTGCCCGTGCAAGCGGCGGCGGAGCCGATCATGTCGTTCTTTCTGCCGTCTGCCTCTTCGTCGGCCGATATCGGCGTACAGTACCTTCGCTGGTGCTGCTCGCTGAACAGCCTCTTCTACATCACCATGTACATATTCGACTCCTTTGCCATAGGCACGGAGCATTCCGTCTTTGCGTTTCTCAACGCCGTCCTCGAGGCATTGCTGGTCAGACTGCTGTTGTCATTTCTGCTCGCAGAAGTGTTCGGCATGGGCTATGCGGGATGGTATGCCGGGCAGGCGCTCTCGCCGCTTCTTCCTGCCCTCTGTGGAGTTGCCTTCTACCTGAGAGGCTCATGGCAAAAGCGCCCCCAATGAAAACGCCCCTCAAACTATTTTCGGCAGCCGGACATAAAACGGCAAAGAGTCCTCCGACATGACTCCGTCAGAACATCTGATACATCGTTCAAAAACATAGTCCTGCCTTTTTCCAAGGCAAACTGCACAGATAAAGAAGGCAGGCGCCGATCATCCGATCGACGCCTGCCTTTCAACATCCGTTCAGGGAAATTACTGCTCCCGATGCAGACCAAGCAGCTCAAGAATACGCTTCAGCTCCTCAGGGTTCGCATAGGGAATCTGAATGCGTCCCTGCTGCTCATCGCCGCTGATGGTGGCACGGGTTCCGCAACTCTTCCGCAGAACAGCCTGCAGATCCTTGATGCTCTGAGGCTTCGGAACTCGGGCAGGGCGCGGAGCGGGAGTATTTTTTTCTCCGGGAGCCAGCTTTTCCGGCAGTCTGCCGGTACGCTTGCAGGTGTCGGCGGCAGCTTCCGCCTCGCGCACGGAAAGATGATGTTCCAGAATGGCGGCATAAAGAGCAGCTCTCAGCGTTCCGTCGCTCACGGCAAGCAGAGCCCGGGCATGCCCCGCGCTGATCTCCCCCTTGGCCAGCCCGTCCTGCATGGAAGGGGAAAGCTGAAGCAGACGCAGGGAGTTGGCCACGGCAGAGCGGCTTTTGCCGAGCTGTTCGGCCAGCGCTTCCTGACTGAGCCCGTATGCTTCCCTCAGAGCCTGAAAGGCCTCCGCCTCTTCCAGAGGATTGAGGTCTTCCCGCTGAAGGTTTTCCACCAGCGCCACGGTCATGGCTTCCCGATCGGTATACTCCGTCACAATGACGGGCACTTCGGTCAGTCCCGCCAGACGTGCGGCTCTCCAGCGTCGTTCACCGGCCACGATTTCATAGCGCTGAGGCATACCGGGGAGCAGACGAACCAGAAGGGGCTGAATGACGCCCTGATTCTTTATGGATACCGCCAGCTCTTCAAGAGCATCGTTATCAAAGATCTTTCGGGGCTGATGCCTGCCGGGCACAAGCTGTGTCAGGGCAAGCTTTCTGGTTTCTTCACTGCTGCTTTCCGAAGCGGAAGTAAGCAGGGAGCTGAGGCCACGGCCGAGTCCGCGTTCAGGAATATTCATGGGAACCCCCGAGCCTTGAGGCTCTTTTTATAAAAATAAAACAAGGAAGGAATGCAGCGCCTGTACAGCCTGCCAAGAAATCCGGGCCGCCGAGGAGCAGGGCGTCAGGGCTGCGCCGTTTTATGAACCACTTCGCGGGCCAGTTCCAGATAGGCTTCCGCGCCCTTGGATTTGATGTCGTAATGCAGGATGGACTTGCCGTGGCTGGGCGCTTCCGAAAGACGAACATTTCTGGGAATGACGGTCTTGAACATGTGGTTGGGGAAGCAGCGTTCCGCCTCGGCCTTGACCTGACGCGCCAGCTTGTTGCGGGAATCGTACATGGTAAGCAGGACGCCGAGGATCTGCAGTTCTCTGTTCAGGCGCTTGCGGACCTGTTCATAGGTATGCAGGAGTTTGACGATGCCTTCCAGCGCAAAAAATTCGCATTGCAGGGGAATAAGTATCTCGTGGGCGGCGCACAGAGTATTGATGGTGATAAGCCCCAGAGAAGGCGGGCAGTCGATGATGATATAGTCGTACTGGTCCGCAACATGGCTGAGCAGATCGGCCAGATAGAATTCACGGGCCATTTTATCCACCAGCTCGATTTCTATGCCGACCAGATCCGTGGAGGAAGGCAGCAGTGAAAGATAGGGCGTAGCCGTGGGCAGAAGCGTTTCTTCCAGCGTGGACGTGCCGCAGAGCGCCGTATAGAGATTGCGCGGAAGATTCTGCTGATCAAACCCCAGTGAACTGGTGGAATTTGCCTGCGGATCACAGTCCACAAGCAGAACGCGATTTTCCATGATAGCCAGAGAGGCGGAAAGGTTGACAGACGTGGTGGTTTTTCCCACGCCGCCTTTCTGGTTGGCAACAGCAATGATTCTGGCCAAGATTCAAGCTCCTTTCCCGATGTCTTTTCTTACATAAACGCAGGGATAGGGAATTGCAAGAGCGTTTCACGTGAAACAGCCATCAAGGCAGACCGGGTTCAAAAGCAGCATCGAAGAAATAATGAACTGAATTCATTATTTTTCTGTCCGCAGAAGAACGGCGACAAAAAACATCCGGAGGGGCCATCCCATCGCCGTGCACAAGATCATCTTTGCCCTGCAAAGACCGCCAACAAAGCTGAGCCAAGACCGACAAAAACCTGCCTTTTCTACGCAGAGATTCGGGCCCAAGCGGCATAAACTCGGTCTCAGCGTTCAGTGCTGACGACAGAGACACGGGGACAAACGTCGCTTCACCAGTGCTGGAAAGGCCTTCACCCGAGGCACTGCTCGTCAATTCCCTTTTTACTGCTCTTCAAGTCCGCAGCAAAAAGGGGAGACCGAAACGGTCTCCCCTCAACGATATCATGCCACAACGCAGCTCAGGACGGAACTCAGCCTGCCCCTATCAATGGCCAGTGATGTTGTACTTCTTCAGCTTATACTGCATGAGGCTGCGGGAAATGCCGAGCAGCTCCGCCGCATGCGCCTGCACGAAATCAGCGCGAACGAGCGCCCGCTTGATGAGCGCCGCCTCGATCTTGTCCAGCGTATCGGCAAGATTGAGTTCCACGGGCAGAAGGTCCACGGCGCTCTTGAACTGCGATTCCTCGCCGCGGATTTCCGGCGGAAGATCGTCCACACCGATGACCGGGCCGGGCACCATGACCATGCAGCCTTCCAGCACGTTCTGCAGCTGCCGGATATTGCCGGGCCACTCGTAACCGGTAAGGTAGTTCTGCGCTTCGGGGCTGAAGCTTTTAGCGGGAATGCCGTTGTCCTCGGCGATCTTTTCCGTAAAGTGCGCGATAAGCAGGGGGATGTCCTCCCTGCGCTCCCTGAGCGGCGGAATATGAATCTGCACCACATTGAGCCTGTAGAACAGATCCTCGCGGAACGTTCCTTCCTCCACCATTTTGGAAAGATCGCGGTTCGTGGCCGCCACGACACGGATATCCACGCTGATGGGCTCGGTGCCGCCCACGCGCTCGAACACCCGCTCCTGCAGCACACGAAGCAGCTTGACCTGAAGATCCATGCTGAGCTCGCCGACTTCGTCCAGGAACAGCGTGCCGTGGTCGGCCTGCTCAAAACGTCCGCGCCGGGTGGCTACGGCGCCGGTAAAGGATCCCTTTTCATGGCCGAAGAGCTCGCTTTCCAGCACACCCGAATTGAAGGCCATGCAGTTGACCGAAACAAACGGCCCTTCCTTGCGCGGAGAACTGAAATGAATAGCCCGGGCCACCAGCTCCTTGCCCGTACCGGACTCGCCGGTAATAAGCACGGTGGAGCGGCTGACGGCCACTCTGTCCACGATGGAGAGAGTGTTCCGTATGGCCTTGGACTTGCCTATGATGTGATGCGTACGGTACCGCTCCTCCAGAGATTCCTGCAGCAGCTTGTACTGTCGATGCGCCTTGGACAGCTCCACGGCATTATGAACCGAAAGCAGCAGCTCATCGTTGGCGAAGGGCTTGGTGATGTAGTCGAAAGCGCCGTAGCGCATGGCTTCCACCGCGCTTTCAATGCTGCCGAAGGCCGTCATGATGAGCACCGGCAGATCCGGCCAGGACTTCTTGATGCGCTGCAGCACTTCCTTGCCGGTGAGTTTCGGCATCTTCATGTCGGTAATGACGACATCGACTTCCGATTCGTCCAGAAAATGCAGCGCCATTTCAGGATCGTTGAGGGCGGTCACTTCGTAGCCGGCATCCTTGAGCAGCGCTTCCATGACGATGAGATAGTTCTTTTCGTCATCGATGACGAGAATATGCGAGATATCACTCATGATCGGTTCCTTGATCGGTTTCGGACTTCTGGGCGGGCAGACTGATGCTGATGAGCGCGCCGCCCTGGGTGGCATTGGAAAGTCTCATGCTGCCGCCGTGAGAGTCAATGATGGCCTGCACGATGGGCAGACCCAGCCCCGTGCCGTTGTCCTTGGTGGTGAAGAAGGGATCCATCGCCTTGCTCAGCGTATCTTCGCTGAATCCCGGACCGGTATCGCGGAAGGTAAGCGTGATCCGTCCCTCTTCGGGCAGAGAGCTTTCTATGAAAATTTCTCCCGGGCCGTTCATGGCCTGCTGGGCATTGGCAAGAATATTATAGAAGGCACGGTACAGAAGATCGGCATCACCGGCCACGGTGAGATCCGGCGACAGTTTCGTATGGATTTCCACGCCGAGACGCTGAAACTCCCCGCCCAGAAACGCCATCGCCTTGTTGATGACGTCCTGAATATTCACGCTGTCCTGCCGGGGCTGCCGGGGTCGGGCATAGTCAAGAAAGTCGTTGACCGTGGTCCCCAGACGGCATGATTCGTCGTAGATGGCGGAAAGCATGGCCTGCGTGGTCGCGTCTTCCGTCTTATGGCGGCGGATGAGGAACTCGGAGCTGGAGCGGATGATACCCAAGGGGTTGCGGATCTCATGGGCAATGGAGGCCACCATGCGCCCCATGCTGGCCAGTTTTTCCGCCTGATGCAGCTGCGCCTCAAGCTGCCGGTTTCTGGCCATGCGACGACTCAGCGTATATTCCGCCTTGCGCGCCACAAAGTGCAGCAGAAGAAACAGAATCAGCGTGGAAATGAAAAAGCCGGTGATGATGAGCCACTGCGAACGAATGGTGCCGCGATACTGAGGAGTCATGTCCTGCACGATTTCCAGCACACCGAGCACGGGAACAGGCTGTCCATGCAGGCGCAGGCCCTGAAAATCGGTATCCACGGTCAGGGGGAAAATGGTGCGGAGAAGGAAGGTGCCGGCCTCAAGGTGAGGCGTAATCAGCGCCTGCGCGTAGGGAATGGAGGACAGCACATCAAAGTGATGGGGCTTGCCTTCAAAAACCAGCGGAATGCCCGCGGTGTACATGTCGGTACGGCGCACTTCCCTCGGATCCGTAGAATAAAGCACGGTATAATGGTCGTCGAACATCCGCACGCTTTCCAGCTGAAGGCCGTGCAGCTGCGACTGAATGACTTCATCCAGCAGCTTGTACTGAGCCGGATTGGAAAGGGCGACGCGCCCCGATGCGTAGGTGACGGGCAACGTGAACTTACGGAAGATCTGACGATTGATGTTGTCGGCCAGAAGCAGGGCATATTCTTCCTGACTATCCAGCATGGCCCGGTTCATGGTGCTGCCGATGAAGAGCGTAAGGATGACGCTGGAGATAAGAATCAGCACCAGCGAAATGTAGGAGAAGAACTTCGCCAGATTGAACGGCAGTTTGTTTTCCGTGTTGTTCCGACCCGCGTCATCCATGAATATACCTTTGAACATGCCTGTCGCATTCCGGCCGCATGACCGGAAAATTATGGGAAAGGGGGAGGTTTCCGCCTCCCCCTCGCTATCGGTACATGTATAACCTGCCTCCGTACACCTCGAAGCACTCCGAACGCTCGTGTCTTCAGGCCGTACGTGCAGGAGCTCGAAGAGCCTTTCCGATCAGACTAGAATTCCATATGTTCCGACGGAATGGCGGTGAACATGGCCAGTCTGGCGGCATCTTCCTCGGATCCGGGCATGCCCAGACGGGCACGGGCAAGCTTCTTGCCGTTTTCCACGGCAGGCTGATCCACAGGATTGATCCCCATGAGCCAGCCGGTGAAGATGGTAGTCGCCTCAAGAAGCATCATCATCTTGCCGGCAGAGAAGGCGCTGTCGTCGGGCATGTCCAGATGCACCACGGGAACATCCTTCTGAGCCAGCGTGGCACGGGTGGCCAGCGTTTCGGCATCCAGAATGTCTCCGAAGGAATGGCCCTTCAGATACTGCCACTGTTCGGGCAGCTTCGTGGGCATGGGCAGAAGTTCCGTGTTGGCAGGCGAGCTCACGAACAGGCAGATCTTGTCCTTCTGACCGTCAAGGAACATCTGCAGCAGAGAATGCTGATCCGTCACGCCGGTGGCGGGAATGGGCATGGTTCCCTTGCCGTCCTTGCCCAGGCTTTCGGCCCAGAGCTGGCAGAACCAGGGACCGAAGGTGGACCAGGCGGGAATGTAGCAGAAGTAAATGATCTGACTCTTGCCCGCTTCGGACATCTGGTACGCCCAGCGGGCCAGCTTCCAGGCGGGATGATCGAGAAGCGTATCGGGGTTCTCGGCCAGAGGACGCCCCACGGAAATCGCACCGCGGATCAGGCCCTTCCAGTCCATGCCGAGGAAGACCGCAGGCACCATGCCCACGGCGGAAAGCACGGAATAACGCCCGCCGAGGTTGTCCGGCACGGGAAGGGAACGGAGCGCGTACTTGTCCACCTCGTCGCGCAAAAAGCCCTTGTCGGCGTCGGTGACGACGAAGAGATGCTCCTGCCAGGTACCGGGCAGCTTTGCCTGCAGCCAGGGAAGCACAATGAGATACTGAGCAATGGTCTCTATGGTGCCGCCGGACTTGCTGACCACGACCACCAGCGTGTCTTCAGGCACCAGCTTGTCCAAATGTTCCTGCAGCCACTCCGGATACACGTTGTCGGCTATCCAGAGGCTGGGGCCGTCGTAGTTGGGGCGGTCCTGACCGGGCGCGAAAGCGCGCTGCAGCGCACGGGGGCCGAGTGCGGAACCGCCGATGCCAAGCAGCAGCATATGCTTGAAGCTCTTCAGAAACTCTTCATGAATTTCAAGCTGATGGATAAGATCTTCCGCAAAGGGAAGCGCAAGAAACGGCAGCACTGGCAGCTGCTGCTTCAGCTTTTCGATGAAGCGGGAGTCATCGGAAGGCTGGTCGGCAACACCACCCAGCCACGCATGGGCCCAATCAAGTTTCGCCTGAGTCATAATCACACCATCCGAAAAGAAGTTTGAAACGTTTCATGCCGCTTCGCGGCAGCCGTCCTTCCGACGGATGCCGTCGAAGCGCTGCGGCGGCAAGGCTCACAGGAGTTTCGGAGACTCCCGTCAGATCTACGCTTTTCCGCCGTACAGGGCTTCCTTCATGCGGCGCAGCGCATCCATGAGCACATCGTCCGCCACGGCATAGGAAAGCCGGATGCAGTTCGGATCGCCGAAGGCCTCGCCGGGCACGCAGGCCACGCGGGCCTTTTCCAGCAGCATGGCGCACACCTCTTCACCGCTCGACATTTCAGGCGTGAAGAGGGCGCTCACGTCGGGGAACAGGTAGAATGCACCGCCGGGGCGATTGCATACCACGCCGGGCCACGTGGCAATTTCCTTCATGGCCATGTCGCGACGGCGGAGGAAGGAAAGACGCATTTCCTCCACGCAGTCATAGGAACCGTCCAGAGCGGCCACGGCGGCTTTCTGGGCGATGGAGCACATGTGGGAGGTCATCTGGCCCTGCAGCTTGGAGCACTGCTTGATGAGCTCTTCATGCGCCAGCGTATAGCCGACACGCCAGCCGGGCATGGAGAAGGCCTTGGAAAGACCGTTGAGAATGGCGATCTTTTCAGGATACTTTTCCCACCAGTGCGAGGCGCTGACCGGCGCGCCGTCATACACGAGCTGATCGTAGATTTCGTCGGCCAGCACGAAGATGTCGTGGGCAAAGCACCATTCCACCAGGGCGTCCACTTCTTCCTGAGTGTAGGCGACGCCCGTGGGATTGGAGGGCGTATTGAGAATCATCATCTTCGTGGCGGGCGTGACGGCCTTTTCCAGATCGGCGGGGCTGATGCGGAACCCGCGGGAGGAATCGGCCTTCACCAGCACGGGATTGCCGCCGGCCAGACGGATGAGATCGGGATAGCTCGTCCAGTAGGGGCAGGGCAGGAGCACGTCGTCGCCGTCATTGAGCATGACGAAGAGCACGTTGGCCAGCGACTGCTTGCCGCCCGTGGTGAGAATGACGTTTTCCGGAGCAGCCGTAACATGGTACTGACGCTCAAAATAATGGCAGACCGCCTTGCGCGCATCCATGATGCCGTTGACGGGGGTATATTTGGTGAAGTTCTCGTCGATGGCCTTCTTGGCTGCCTCGCAGATATGAAGCGGGGTGGGAGCATCGGGTTCGCCCACGGCCAGACTGGTGACCGCTATGCCCCGGGCCTTCAGTTCGAGGGCCTTGGCATTGATGGCAAGGGTGGCGGAGGGCTTGATCTTTTTCATTCTCTCGGCAAAGTTCATGGTTGCGCTTCCTGGTTGATATGAGCGATAAAAGGCCTGACGGTCATATCAAAGTCTATCAAGTTCAAGAGTGCCTGTAAATTGATGTTTGCCGTGAGAAAGGCCGTACGACTTCGGTTCGGGGAAATTCTTACGCTGCATTGCCGGGCCTTTCCGGCAGGCGGAGCGATTTCTTCTGCCGGACGACAGGAAAAAGAGGAGCTGCCTTGGAAGAACTGCTGCTGCGTTACCCGGAAGGCTGCCGTGTCGGCCGCTTCATCCGCAGGGAGAAGCGCTTTTTCGTGATTGCCGAACTGGACGGGCAGGAAGTGACGGCCCATACCAACAATACCGGCACCATGCTCGGTCTGCTGCGCCCGGGAAGGCCCGTGCTGCTGTCTCCCGCCACCAATCCAGCACGACGCCTGAAATGGACCGTGGAAGCGCTGGGCCTGCCGCAGGGAAACGGCTTTTTCTGGACCGGCGTGAACACCTCCGCACCGAACCGCCTGCTTGCCGCCATGTTTCAGGCCGGGCTGCTTTCCTGGGCAGAGGGATACGACAAGCTGAAGGGAGAAGCCGTGAACGGCGAAAGCCGCCTCGACGGACTTCTCACTGGCCCCGGCCTGCCGGACCTCTGGGTGGAATGCAAAAACGTGACGCTGGTGGAAGACGACGTGGCCGCCTTTCCCGATGCGGTCACCACACGCGGCACAAAACATCTGCACACGCTCATGCGCCTCACGGCCGAAGGCCACCGGGCCGCCATGCTGTACATCATTCAGAGGCCGGACGGCCGCTGTTTCGGAGCGGCGGACTATATAGACCCCGACTATGCCGAAGCCCTGCATCAGGCCGCAGAGGCGGGCGTGGAGGTGCACCCCGTCGTAGTTCATGTGAGGGAAGACGGCATTCACTACGGCGGAGAACTCCCGTTCCGGCCGTGCCTCGCATGAGCTGAAGGCCGCTCCGTCAGGCCGGACACAAAACGCGCAAGGCTCAAGGAGAAAACCATGATCAAAAACGCGATCATCGCCGTGCTTTCGGCGGCATGTGTGCTGGCCGCCGGGCTGTACGCGGACCATGCGGCACGAGACAAGGAAGAAATCAGTCCCGCGGAATACGCAGGGCTTCTGCAGCTTCGCGAGCTGTATCCTTCCGACGTCTACAGGGAAGAGGTGCTTCCGTACGTCAGGCAGGCCTTTGTCGACGGAAAAGTCACGAGAGAACGCCTGCAGGAACTGGGTGCAAAGCTGAAAGATCTCGGCCCAAGAACGCTGGCGGCGCTGGAGCAGAAAAAGACCAGTGAACGCGTGGCCAACGCATGGGACGACGCACGGGAAGGTGCCGCCGCACTCGGTGAAAGCCTGGGACGCCAGATGGGCGAAGCCATGCGCGAACTCGGCAACGCCGTGGACGGCCTGAAGCCGAAGCGCTCTCCCGAGCAGAACAGGCATCCGGACGGCGTGAGCCTGTAATCAGTATCCGGCGGCCGATCCGTCGCCGCGGGGATCGGACGCTCCCTGCAGAACGCCGCTTTCCGGATCAATGCGTATGGCTCCGGCATGGCCCATGACGTCGGTGTAGGGCTGTACCCGGCTGACCGCATGGCCCCGGCGGGCCAGCTCTTCCGTGACGGCTTCGGGGATGCGGCCTTCAAACTTCACGTCGTTGGAAGAGGCGCCCCAGGTACGACCGTAGAGCCAGCGGGGTGCCGTCACGGCCTCCTGCACCGACAGACCGAAGTCCACCACGCGGGTCACAATGGCGGCCTGCGTCTGCGGCTGGCCCTCGCCGCCCATCGTGCCGTACACAAGAAAAGGCCTGCCGTCTCTGAGCAGCATGGCCGGATTGAGCGTATGCATGGTGCGCTTTCCGGGCTGCAGGCAGTTCACATGATCCGGGTCCAGCGAGAAAAAGCTGCCGCGGTTCTGCAGAAGAACGCCCGTACCGGCCGGAACGATGCCCGACCCGAAGTCGTGATAAATACTCTGGATGAGGGAGACGGCATTGCCTTCCGCATCCACGGTTCCCAGCCATACGGTGTCGCCCTTGGGATCAAGCAGCGCATGATCCCTTCCGGCCTCGTGCATGCGGATGCGGGCCGCCTGCGCACGGCCGTGACGTTCGGAAAGAAGATCCGCCAGCGGCACGGACACGAAGTCGGGATCGGACAGATAGCGGTCCCGGTCGAGAAACGCTTCCTTGGTGGCCTCGATGAGAACATGATAATAGTCGGCGCTGCCTTCTCCCAGAGCGGCGACATCAAAGTTCTCAAGGATGTTCAGAATCTCAAGGGAGGCCATTCCCTGGCAGTTGGGCGGAAGATTACAGGCCTCATAGCCGCGGTACTTCACACGGATGGGATTCACCCATTCGGCCCTGTGTACGGCAAAGTCCTCACGCGTGATCAGCGCGCCGTGTGCTTCCAGTTCCGCAGCCATGGCCGCCGCCACATCTCCGGCATAAAAGACCCCGGCGCCGCCTTCCGCCACGGCTTCGAGCGTAGCGGCAAGATCAGGCTGACGCAAAATGTCCCCTGCGCGCAAGGGCGCGCCGTCTTTCATAAAAATGCGGGCAAATTCGGGAAAACGCTGAAGGTTTCGCTGCACATCATCCGCCGTTGACGCGTTGATCGCGCTCCAGCGGGCCAGCGAGGAGCTGACGGGAAAACCGTTCGCCGCATAATCCAGAGCCGAGGCAAAAAGCTCGCGCCACGGCATGCGCGTTCCGAGCGCAGAACGGCTGAAGGCATAAGCCTCACCCCAGCCGGAAACCGCGCCGGGAACGGTATTGGCGGCAAGATAGCCTCTCGGGGGTATGCTCTTCAGTCCTCTGGAAACATAAAAGTCGCGCGTGGCCCCGGAACCGGCCCGGCCGCTTGCATTCAGTCCCTTCAGTTCGCCCGCCCGGGCATCATAGATAAGCCAGAAATTATCCCCGCCGGGCGTGCACATCTGGGGGTAGACCACGGCCAGCGTAACGGCAGCCGCAATGGCGGCATCCACGGCATTGCCGCCCCGGCGAAGAATATCCAGCCCCGCCTGTGTGGCCAGATGGTTGGGCGTGGTCACCATGCCGCGCATGGCCATAGGATTGAGACTTTGGGAAAGGGTATCGCAGTAGACAGGGCGGCGCATCATGACGGAACACTCCGAAAGCCGTGCCGTGAACACGGGAAGAGGAACGAAACGGGCCTCGGATCCGAAAAGAGGCACCCACGACAGGGTAAACGGTTACGAAAATTTGTCCATGCCCGCTTCGGCGGAAGACGCACGCCCGGCCGGATCGCCGCCCCGCGCCGCAATCACCTGACAAGCGGTGAAAAGCGCTGATAAAAAAGGCCCGTCCGAGACGGGCCTTTTCTCTATCTGCACAAGGAAGCGGCTACGCTTCTTCGTCCAGTTCTCTTGTATACTTGCACTTGGGATTGGGGCAGGCCAGATGACGCCCTCTGGCACGAGTGGTCTTCATGACCAGGATGGGAGACCCGCATTCCGGGCAGGCTTCCGCCACGGGCCAGTCCCATACCGCGTAGTCGCACTGCGGATACTGATCGCAGGAATAGAACAGCTTTCCCTTGCGGGAGCTTTTTTCCACCAGCGTTCCCTTGCCGCACTTGGGGCAGGCCACTCCGGTAGAGAAAGGCGCGGCATAGTCGCAGTCAGGATACCGGGAGCAGCTCAAAAAGCGGCTGCCCGTGCGGGACTGCTTGAGAATCACATCGGCGCCGCACTTGGGGCAGGTGCCCACCTTCTTGTGCTCTTCCTTAGGTCTCTCCTGCGGAATGATCCGTCCCTTTTCATCACGGGTGAAGTTGGTGGTGTAACGGCACTCGGGGTAGCCGGTACAGGCCAGAAACTCTCCGCTCTTGCCGAATTTCACCACGAGCGGCTTGCCGCATTCTGGACAGGGAACATCCGTGGTGAGTCCGCCCTTGACGGGAGCCATATTCCTGGCCGCCGCTTCCAGCGTGGGATTGAAGTCTTTGGAAAAGTCCTTCATGAGATCCACCCAGCCGAGTTCGCCGTCGGCCACCTTGTCGAGATTGTTCTCCATCTCGGCGGTGAATCCCACGTCCATGAGTCTGGCGAAGTGATCGCGCAGCTGCGAGCAGACCACCTTGCCCAGATCCGTAGGCACAAAATGCTTGTCTTCCAGACGGACGTATTCTCTGTCCTCGATGGTGGATATGATGGTGGCATAAGTGGAAGGACGGCCGATGCCCCTTTCTTCCAGCTCGCGCACGAGAGATGCTTCAGTGTAGCGCGGCGCAGGCTGGGTGAACTTCTGTTCCTTTTCCAGCTTCTGCAGCGTCACCACTTCTCCTTCACGAAGCGCAGGAAGCGCGCTTTCCTCTTCCTCCACGGAGCGGGGCATCACGGCAAGGAATCCGGGGAACAGCAGTCTTTCGCCCTTCGCCTTCCACTGACCCGGCCCGCAGGTGAGCGTAACGGAGGTATCGTGATAGGTGGCCGCCGCCATCTGCGAAGCGACGAAACGGCACCAGATAAGATTGTAGAGGCGGTACTGATCGGAAGAAAGAAATTCCTTCACGTCCTCGGGCGTCAGCGTAACGTCGACGGGACGTATGGCTTCATGGGCATCCTGAGCCGAGGTCTTGCCCTTGAAGGAGCGACCTTTGCCGCCGGGAGCCATGTAGTCCTTGCCGAAGCGCTGCTCCACATACTCTGCGGCGCTCTTCTTGGCCTCGTCGGCAATGCGCACGGAGTCGGTACGCATGTAGGTGATGAGCGCCGTGGTACCGCGTTCGCCGAGCTCTATGCCTTCGTACAGGCGCTGAGCCGTGGACATGGTACGCTTGGAGGTGAAGCCGATGCGCTGGTTGGCCGTCTGCTGCAGCGTGGATGTGGTGAAAGGCGGCAGCGGGCTGCGGGAACGTTCCTTTTCCTCAACCTGCGAAACCACGAAGGGCTGCCCGGCCATGGCCTCTTCCATGGCGTCGGCCGCTGCCTTGCTGGCAATGAGAATCTTGCGGCCGCCCTTTTCCTTGTCACCGTCGCCGTTGCCGGAAAGCTCCTTCAGCTTTTTGGCGAAATTCGTTTCGATTCTGGCAAGCTCAGCCTTGAAGGGCGGAGGCGTAGCTCCGGCGAGCAGCGCGCGGAACGTCCAGAATTCCTCGGGCACGAAGGCCAGGCGTTCCTCCTCGCGCTCCACAATGAGCCTGAGCGCCACGGACTGCACGCGCCCCGCGGAAATGCCGCGCTTCACGGTTTTCCAGAGCAGCGGAGAAATCTTGTAGCCCACGAGGCGGTCGAGCACGCGGCGGGCCTGCTGGGCGTCGAACAGATCGGGATTGATGTCGTGCGGATGCTCCAGAGCGTTCTTCACGGCCTTGGCCGTGATTTCGTTGAACTGGATGCGCTTGATGTTCTTCGCCTTGTTGCCGATGACCTCGGCGATGTGCCAGGCTATGGCTTCCCCTTCGCGGTCGGGGTCGGGCGCAAGATAAACGGTGTCGGCCTTGGCCGCCGCTTCCTGCAGATCGCGAACCACCTTTTCCTTGCCCTTGATGATTTCATAGTGAGGGGCAAAGTCATGGGCTTCATCCACGCCGATTTCTCTGGTGGGCAGATCGCGTATATGACCTACGCTGGCCTGCACCATGTATTTATTTCCCAGAAATTTCTTGATGGTCTTCACCTTGGCCGGCGATTCCACGATAATCAGATCCTTGCCCATATCTCGCTCACAAGTAGGAATTTCAACGGGAGGAACGCTTCCGTCGTCAAGGAACATACGTAAAAAGGGTGGAGCGTCAAGTCCCGGAAAGGACAAATGACGCATTTATGCCGCCCTCTGCGCCTGCGCACAGAGTGAAAACGTATCCTTTTCCGGGGACATTCAGAAGAGTTCCGCCATGTCGGCCTTCGCATCAAAAACAATGCGCTCCGGCCCGAGTCCGAGAGATCTCCAGCGCTCCTTCAGCGCGCCCCGGTCGCCGTACATAAAGCCCTGACAGGCGCCCGGAAGCACAAGACGCTCCGGAGCCCGGCCGAGGCGGGCCATAGCGTCCTCCGTCGCCAGAAGAAGGGCTTCCGCCTGAATGAGAGCCCCGAGCGCAGGATGCCGGGGGCCGGCCAGGAGGGCGGCGTCGAAAGCCGGTTCCGGCGCTACCGACAGACGGATGACGGGAATCTGCTGACGCCAGGCAAGGCAGAGCGCACGTCCCAGCGTCCGGACTGTCTGCTCCGTCGTCCACGGAGCGAAGGATCCTTCCCGGAACCATCGGGCAAGCACGGTACCGTCCGGCACAAGGCACGGATAGAAGCGAAGGCAGGCGGGACGGAAGGAAAGCGCCCTTTGCACGTCTTCCAGAAACACCTCCGGGCTGCTGCCGGGCATGCCGGGAAGAAGCTGAATGCCGAGCTGAAGACCGGCATCGGTCACGGCGCGGCAGCCCGCGGCGGCAGTCCGCCCGTCGTACCCCCGACGGGAAAGAAGAAGAGCCTGGTCGTCGAAACTCTGAATGCCGAGTTCCACAAGACTTATGCCGGCAGCGGCAATCTCCTGCAGAACGGCGGGATCAAGGGCATCAGGTCTTGTGGAGCAGCGGGCGCGCGTAATGCGCTTTTCCCGGCGCATGCGGTCCAGAAAGGCAAGGCACAGGAGGCGGTCATCCGGAGGCAGCGCGGTGAACGTTCCCCCGTAGAATGCCAGCTCACGCTCCTCTCCCGGAGCACAGGGCGGAAAATCCGCCAGCGCCAAGGCCGCCCGGGCAAGAACCGCCGGGATTTTCTCGGCGGCGGACTGCCCCGTCTGCCGATCCTGCGCGCAGTACACGCAGTGCCCCGGACAACCGAAAAAAGGAAGGAAAACCGGAAAGATGCGACCTGTTCTCTTTCTATGAAAGGCCGTGAAAAAACGTACGGAACATACACGGTTTCCGACAGCATGACGCCGAATCTCTGACATTTTTCTTCCTCGGGAGAAAAGCTCTTGATGTTCTAATCAGTTGCGCTTAGGATGACAAGGTATCCCCCGTGTTAAAAACACGGGAGGTCTCTGGAGGTCTGTACTGATATGTCTGAAGAAAAGTGTATTTTCTGCCTCATCGCCCACGGGGACATTCCCTGTGCAAAAGTCTATGAGGATGAACGCGTTCTGGCATTTCTCGATCTTTCTCCCGTCCATCCCGGTCATACACTTGTGATTCCCAAGGCCCACTACAAGGATATGCTTGAAGTGCCCTGCGAACTCGCTCCTGCTGTTTTTTCAGCGCTGAAAAAGGTCGGAGCTGCCGTGATGAAGGCTACCGGAGCTACAGGATTCAACGTAATGCAGAATAACGGATTATCTGCAGGACAGACCATGTTTCACATTCACTGGCATATCATTCCCCGTTTCGACGGGGATGGCCTCGGCGCCTGGGAGCAGGGGAAATATCCCGACGCCGCAGCCATGCAGGCCATGGCCGCCAATGTGGCCGCGTGTCTGGAACAGTAATCCGTATCTGGAAGGAATGGCAGGAGGAAAACATGAACAAGGCGCTTACCAAGGCTGACATTGTGGAAGCGGTATACAATGACAAGAATCTCGGCCGCAATCGTGCGGAAGTGAAGAATATCGTTGAAAACCTGCTTTCCCTGATGAAGCAGGCCATCAAAAAGGATGACGCCCTTCTGATCAGCGGTTTCGGCAAGTTTGAAGCCTATGACAAAAATGCCCGCAAGGGACGCAACCCCCAGACCGACGAGTCCATCACGCTTCCGCCTCGCAAGGTGGTGGTCTTCCGCCTCTCCCGCAAGTTCCGCATGGAGCTCAACGGAGGCGAGGAAGCCTGATCGCGGGGAGCGGTGTTCCATGCAAGAAGGGCCTGCATTTGCAGGCCTTTTTTCGTATCTATATGGGAGCGTTCCCGCCCTCTTACTGTACTCCCCCCTTTTTTTGAGCTATAAGCGATCACGAGTCCGCAGGCGCCGTCCGCCTTGCGCGGCGATACCATCAGTCCGGCCGAAACAGCCGGGACACCGGGGGAATGACATGCCAGTTTCCGTTCTTGACGCTGCCGCATGGTCGGCAAAACTCATGGAGCTGCCGCGCCGCGGCGCGGCAAACGTTACCGCCTTCTACGAGCACCGCATGGGAGCCATCTGCAAGGATCCCCGTCTGCTTCTGGTGCCGCTCGACGATCACATGGTGCATCGCGGAGACGCCATTTTCGAGAGCCTTTCCTTTCTTGAAGGCCGTATCGTTCAGCTCGACGCGCACCTTGAGCGCATGAAGCACTCCGCCTCCGTGCTGGACCTGGAGCCGCCCTGCCCCTGGGAGGAAGTACGGCAGATCATCATCGAAGTGGCAAGGGCCGGCGGCGAACCGTACGGCGGCCTCAAGGTACTGCTCGGCCGCGGCTGCGGCGGTCTGGGCGTCGATCCTGCGGAATGCCCGAAAAGCAGCCTGTACATGGTGGCCACGAAGGGGCATCCGCTCCCCGAATCCTTCTGGCAGAAGGGTCTGACCGCGGCAAGAAGCGCCATCCCCGCAAAGCAGGAGTGGATTGCGAAAATCAAGTCCACCAACTACCTCGCCAATGCTCTCATGGCCAGAGAGGCCCGGGAAAAAGGCGTGGACGTGACCTTCTCCTTCGACGAAAACGGCCTTCTGGCCGAAGCGGCCATCGCCAACGTGGCCATGGTGGACAAAGAAGGCCGCATGCTCATGCCCGAGTTCCGCAGAGCGCTTCCGGGCACCACGTCCATTCGGGCCATGGAGCTGGCCAAAGCGTTCATGCCCGTAGTTCTCACTGATATCACAGAAGAAATACTGGAACAGGCTTCCGAGATTCTGGTACTTGGTACTACATGCGAGTGCGTGGCGGTCACGCACTACAACGGCAAGCCTGTAGGCGACGGCCGTCCCGGTCCCATAGCGGACAGGCTGCGCCATCTGCTGCATGACGCTCTTGTGACCGGAGGCGTGCCGTTCCTCGAATGATCAACAAGTGAGGAACTTATGCGCATCAAAACTCTGTTCACCGGCTTTTGCTGTGGTATTCTTCTGGCTCCCGCGATGGCTCTTGCCGCCGACTCTGCTCCCGCTCCCAAAGCAAAGCAGACCGTCGCCGATACTCCCTTCGTGATCGTGGCTCCCAGCGAGGAAATCGTGGTCACTTTCCCCCTGTTCCTCGTGGAACGCGGCATCGTGGAAAGCGTGGACGTGAAGAACGGCACCTTCACCCTCAAGGATAAGGAAGGCGCCGTGTCCACCATCAAGGTCACGGACAACACCCTTGTCGAAAACGTGTATGCCGACATCTTCACCTGGGAAACCAAGAAGGGCATCAATGACCTGAAAAAGGGCGACAAGGTCCGCGCCCGCGTGTTCCCGGCCGACGAAGGTCAGCCTGAATCCGCCATTTCCCTGGATGTGTATAAGTTCTAACGTCTCCGTCTGACAGATCCGGCCGGACCACGCTCCCCGAGCGGCCCGGCCGCGCATCAGACGCAGGCTCCGAGCGTGTCTGTTTTCCCGGTTGTTTTCGCGGCACTGACCGCCGTTCATCAGAAAAGCCGGATCACCTCCTGGTGATCCGGCTTTTCTTCATTAAAATGATACAGCGAAACGGAAACAGCCCGCTATCCGTTCAGCAGTCTGGCTCTCCAGGCCTTCGTCGTGTTGACGAGCAGCTGGGAAATGGTCATGGGACCGATGCCGCCGGGCACGGGAGTGATGGCCGAGGCTATGGGCGCGACATTGTCGTAGTCCACGTCGCCGCAGAGCTTGCCGTCTTCGCCGCGGTTGATGCCCACGTCGATGATGACGGCGCCGGGCTTGACCATGTCCGCCGTAACGAAGCGGGCCTTGCCGAGCGCAGCAATGATGATGTCGGCCTCACGGCAGACGGCGGCCAGATCGGGCGTACGGGAATGGCACATGGTCACGGTGGCGTTGTAGTCGCGGCTGCCGAGCATGAGCGCTATGGGGCGTCCCACAAGATTGCTGCGGCCTATGACCACGGCCTTCTTGCCGCTCACGGAAATCTTATAATGATCAAGCAGCGCGAGAATGCCTGCCGGCGTGCAGGGACGAAGGCCGGGCACGTTCATGGCGACGCGGCCCTGATTGACGGCGGTGAGTCCGTCCGCGTCCTTTTCAGGGCTGATGGCGTCGATGCAGGGACGGGCGTCGAGTCCCGCAGGCAGCGGCAGCTGCAGCAGAATGCCGTCTATGGCCGGATCGGCGTTGAGGCCGGCAATGAGTTCCTCAAGCTCCTGCTGAGAAATGGAGGCGGGTCTGCGGCAGGAAATCGTGTCGATGCCTGCATCGGCGCAGGCCTTTTCCTTGTTGCGGACATAGACCTGAGAGGCAGGATCCTCGCCCACCAGAATGACCGCAAGACAGGGAGCGCGTCCGGCCTTTTCCCTGTCCCTTTCTATTTCCTCACGCAGAGCGGCGCGTATGGACGCCGCAGTGGCCTTGCCGTCGAGAATCATGGGCTCTCCTTTTCCGTCCCGCAGGACGCATGGGTTAGCGGTGGACGACGCTGCGCGGACGCGTTCCGTCGGCCTGACTGAGCAGACCGTCCTTTTCCATCTGTTCCACGAAGCGCGCCGCACGGTTGAAACCGATGCGGAAACGCCGCTGAAGCAGGGAAATGGATACCTTGCCGTTTTCCAGAACGAACTGCACGGCTTCGGCGTAGATGGGATCGTCCACAATGTCGTTGCCCCGGGATGCGGGCTGACCGAAATCCTCGGAGGCGTCGTCGGCATCGTCGTTGCCGAATTCCGCAAAATCGATCTTGTAGTTCGGCGGCTGCTGGCTCTTCCAGTATTCCACCACGGCGGACACTTCCTCATCGCTGACGAAGGCGCCGTGCAGGCGCTGAATCATGCCGCCGTTGGGCTTGAACAGCATGTCGCCCATGCCGAGCAGCTTTTCCGCGCCCGCACCGTCCAGAATGGTGCGGGAGTCCTGTCCGCTGGTTACCTTGAAGGCGATGCGGCAGGGGAAGTTGGCCTTGATGATGCCCGTCACCACGTCGACGCTGGGGCGCTGCGTGGCGATGATGAGATGAATGCCCGCGGCTCGCGCAAGCTGCGCCAGACGCACGATGCTGCCTTCCACTTCCTTTCGCTTCACCATCATGAGGTCGGCAAGCTCATCCACGATGATGACAAGGAACGGCATGTTGGAAAGGTCTTCCGGCTCGCCGGTTTCGGCGTCCACCGGCACGGCTCCCCCGGCCTCCACTTCGGCCCTCAGACGTGCCTGACGGTCGTTGTAACCGGTAATGTTGCGCACCTTGACCTTGGAGAACAGGGAAAGGCGGCGGTTCATCTCGTCGATGGCCCAGAGTAGCGCATTCTTGGTGAGATCCATGTCCGTGACTACGGGGTGCACGAGATGCGGCAGATCCGCGTACATGGAAAGTTCCACGCGCTTGGGGTCCACCAGGATCATCTGCACTTCGTCGGGGCGGGCACGGTACAGAAGGCTGAGAATGATGGCGTTCAGGCAGACGCTCTTACCTGCGCCGGTGGCGCCGGCCACCAAAAGATGCGGCATCTTGGCAAGGTCTGCGGAAACGGGACGGCCCCCGGTATCCTTGCCCAGAGCCACGGTCAAAAGCGACTTGGCCTGACGGAAGTTCTCGTTCTCCACGATTTCACGGAAGTGCACGGTGGAGCGCTTTTCGTTGGGCACTTCCACGCCCACGGTGTCGGTTCCCGGCACGGGAGCCTGCATGCGCACGGCCACGGCCTTGAGCGACATGGCAAGATCGTTGGCAAGATTGGTGATGCGCGTAGCCTTGACGCCGGGTGCGGGGCGCACTTCAAACATGGTCACCACAGGGCCGGGCGTGATGCGGGCCAGCGTGGCATGCACGTTGAAATTCTTGAGGCAGGTGATGAGGGCGTTGCCCTGTCTGGCAAGAGTCGCCTCGTCGGGCCTGCTGGCAAGATCCTCCGCCGGCAGGGGGGACAGAAGATCGATGGGCGGCAGCGTCAGTTCCCTGCGCTTCGGCAGAACCGGCGCGGGGGCGGCGGGCACGGGAGCCGGTTCCAGCTCTCTCTGCATGGCCATGGCTCCGGCCACGGCCGTATCCACGGAAGCGTAGGCGGCATCCTTCGGGGTCGCAGATACCGCAGGGGCTGCCGCAGAATATCCCGCAGCGGCCGCAGAAGATGCGGGAGCTGCCGTGAAAGAAGGTGTCGGAGTCGCTGTCTGGGAAGAGGAGGAAAATGACGCGGACGAAAACGAAGGCGCCGGAGACGGCACATGATAGCCCGCGGGTTCCGCCACGCGGACGGGCGCTTCCTGCACAGGTGCAGCGACGGAACGGGGAAGTTCCCCGCTTTCCACGACGGGGCTTTGCTCCTCCACAGGAGCAGCCGTCATCATCGCGGGAAAATCGTCGACGGAAGAGTACGCAGAGGCGGAAATCGCCGCCAGAGCCGACGGCGGCAGGCTTTCCGGCTCCGCGTTCTGCACGGGTTCGGCCGCAGGCGTCGGCGTCGGGGCCTCCTGTGCGGCGGGCGCTGCAGCCGGAGCCGGAGCGGCGGGAACCACCACGGGATCATCCAGCTCAAGAATGAACTCAGGCTCCTCTTCCGCCGGAACCGGCTTCACTTCCTCTTTCACATCCTCAGCAAGCTGAGCGGAGGAAGCCTTCACTTCCGCAACGGCAGCCTGCACGGCAAGGCGCACTTCGGGCAGAGGTTCCTCGACCGAAGAAGCCGCCATCTCGGCAGGCTCCGTCTTTTCGACAGGGAGGACAGATTCGGCAGACTGCTCCTCTTTAACAGAAGAAGCGCCGCTCTCCTCAGGCATGAAATCATCCGTACGGATATCAAGCACGGGCTCTTCCGGCTCCGCGGCTTCCCTGTGTCTTCCGCCCATGACGATATCAAGCACAGGCCGGGGCCGGGGCGCATTTTCGCTCCTGCCCTTCAAACGGGCGACAACGCCGGGCAGATTGCGCAAGGCGGCCGGAAGACGGGGGACGGGCAGATCGAAGGTGGTTCCGAAGGAGGGAATCTTTCGGACGGTCCACGAGACCAGCGCGGCAATGAGGGCCAGCCACGAAATGCTGAAGGAAAGCTCCATCGCCACGAGAAACACGAAGAGCCACAGCAGAAACGAACCGGAAGGACTGAAGAATATCAGGGAAAAGGCGGCAAGCCACTGACCGGCAAGACCGCCGCCGTGAATGCCGTGCAGACTGATGTCGAAGGTCGCGACCGTCACGAGGACGCAGGCGAAAAGCAGAAGATACCCCACCCAGCGGTACCACTTGAGCACCAGCCAGCGGGAAACAAGCCCTGCCCCCACGGCAAGAAAGAAGATCACCCACAGAAAGGAGCCGAGTCCGAAGCTGTCCACCAGAAAGCCGGAAAGATACGCTCCGAACAGGCCGGCGGCATTGTGCACGGAAGAGGCGTCCATGCTGACGGCCTGATTGAAGGTGGGATCACCGGCATGATAGCTCCAGAGACTGAGCAGCATGAGCAGACCGCAGAAAAGAAAAAGCAGTCCGAGCAGTTCGCGTACCAGCCTGTGTCCGTACATGATGATCCCCTTCTACGTGCAGCCATACTGCCTGAAAAACGCCGCGGAAAGTATTTTTCCGCAGAAAAAGGAAACGCTGCCGGAAGGGCGAAAAACGTCCTGCCGGCAGCGCGAATGAAAAGGACGCGAATTAGTCGCGGCCGAGATATTCGCGGGTGCGGGTATCGACCTTGACGCGATCGCCTTCGTTCACGAAAATCGGCACCTGAATGACCACGCCGGTTTCGAGGGTGGCGGGCTTGGTCACGTTGGAAACGGTGTCGCCCTTCACGCCGGGTTCGGTCTTCACGACGGTCATGACCAGGCTCACGGGCACTTCGATGTCGATGGGCTGTCCGTTGTAGAGCAGCACGCGGCACTGCTGGGATTCCAGCAGCCAGTCGGCCTTGCCGTCGGTATCGGCTTCAGGCAGGGAAATCTGTTCGTAGGTGGTCATGTCCATGAAGACGAGGTCGGTGCCTTCACGATACAGATACTGCATGTCGCGCTGTTCCATATCGGGCTTGCCCACCTTTTCACCGGAACGGAAGGTATTGTCCACCACGCGGCCGTTCAGGATGTTGCGCAGCTTGGTACGCACCATGGCGCCGCCCTTGCCGGGCTTGAAGTGCTGGAATTCAACGATTTCGTAGGGAGTGCCGTCGATCTCGATCTTCAGGCCGCGGCGAAAGTCAGTAGTGGAATACATGATGCCTCCAGGCAGAGATATGGTATTTTTTCATAAGTCCGGAGCGCTCCTCGCATAAGCGCATCCGGCCCCGGAAAGGGGAAGGTCTCCCGTCGCAGCGGGAGGACCGCCTGCGGAATATTTGCCTTTTCCGCCGGAGCGGGCTACTCTCGGCTTTTTCCGCAAAGCAAGATATATTGTCCGATAGAGGCTCACTTTGTCAACTCGGGAGGAACGTCATGCCCGACCTAAGCACCGAAAAAAATACGCGTCCCGCCCCCACGCTGGAACTTCTGGCCACCCTGTACACGCTGGAACAGCTGGAAAGCGCCGTCCACGACATGCCGCAGCTTGCGCTTGCCGGGCGCTCCAACGTAGGCAAGTCCTCGCTCATCAACGCGCTTGCCCGCCGAAAAAAGCTGGCCAAGGTCAGCTCCGAGCCCGGCAAGACCCGCTCGGTGAATCTGTTTCAGGTCAGGCCCGACGGCTTCTGCCTCACCGATCTGCCCGGCTACGGCTATGCAAGGCGCGGCCATGAGGAACGCCGCAACTGGGCGGCCCTCATCCAGAAGTATCTTGAGGAAACGAAAAGTCTCCGCGCGCTGGTTCTGCTCATCGACTGCCGCATTCCCACGCAGGAGTCCGACCGCATGATGGCGGAATTCGCACGCTCAAGAAACCTCCCCGTCATCGCCGTACTCACCAAGGCCGACAAGTGCACGCTGAAGGAACGCTCGGCGCAGCAGAAGACCTGGGCCGCCATTCTCGGCGGTCAGAAGCCCGTCGCCGTCTCCTCCGTCACGAAGCTCGGCATCGACGAGCTATGGGAGCGCCTGCGCGAAGCCGGCGCGCCCGAAGAACCCCTTTCCTCCGAAGACAGCGCCCCTGCTGCCGAATGATGCGTCATGCTTGATCTTTCCATTCTCAACGAAGCCCAGAAGGAAGCCGTCACCGCGCCGGAAGGCCCCATTCTGGTCATTGCCGGCGCAGGCTCCGGCAAAACCAGAACCATCGTCTACCGTCTGGCATGGCTTGCCGAGCACGGTTTCGATCCGCACGCCATGCTGCTGCTCACCTTCACACGCAAGGCCGCGCAGGAAATGCTGCACAGGGCGGCCGGTCTTCTCGATCATCAGCTTCTCGGCGTGCAGGGCGGCACCTTCCACAGCTTCGCCTTTTCCATTCTGCGCCGCTGGGCACCCGAATGGACGGGCGGCTCCCTGACCGTCATGGACAGCTCCGACAGCATCTCCGCCATTCAGGCCTGCAGGGAAAATCTGAAAATCGCCAAGGGCGACCGCAGCTTCCCGCGCACGCAGGCCGTTCTCGGCCTGCTCAGCAAGGCGAGAAACAAGGAAATGGAGCTTGAGGAAGTGCTCCGGCGCGAAGCCCAGCACCTGCTGCCCCACGCCTCCGACCTCGTCACGCTCGGCGACGCCTACAGGCAGTACAAGAGGGAGCACTCCCTTCTGGACTACGACGATCTGCTCTTCGAACTCGAACAGCTCTTTCTCGATCGGCCCGACCTTCTGCAGGCGCAGAAGATGCGCTTCCGGCAGATCATGGTGGACGAATATCAGGACACCAACAAGGTGCAGGCACGGCTTGTGCGCATGCTGGCCGGAGAAGACGGCAACATCATGGCCGTAGGCGACGACGCGCAGTCCATCTACGCCTTCCGCGGCGCCACGGTGCACAACATTCTCGATTTTCCCAGACTGTTCAAGAACACCCGCATCATCCGTCTGGAAGAGAACTACCGCTCCGTGCAGCCCGTGCTGGACGTGGCCAACAATCTGCTGGCAGGCAGCGCCGAAGGCTACCGGAAGCATCTTTTCTCCCGCAGACCGAAACCGGAAGAAAAGGCCGTCACACTGTACCGCCCTCTCAGCGATCTCAGTCAGGCGCAGCTTGCGGCAAGGCGCATCGAAGAGCTGCTCGCCACGGTTCCGGCAAAGGAAATCGCCGTGCTCTTCCGCTCGGGCTACCAGTCCTATCATCTTGAAATAGAGCTGAACAAGCGCGGCATAGGCTTCCGCAAGTACGGCGGTCTGCGCTACGCCGAAGCCGCCCACGTCAAGGACGTCATGGCCTTTGCCAGACTGGTGACAAACCCGCTGGATCTGCCCTCCTTCGACCGCATCGCCGCGCTTTCCCGGGGCATCGGGCCGAAAACCTCCCGCAAGCTCTTCACTCTTGCCGGCGGCGACGATGAGGCAGCCCTGAAGAAAGCCTGCTCCCGCTGGCCGGACTTTCTGGAAAACATGGAGCTCATCGCCGATCTGCGCATGAATACGCCCCGCCCTGAAGAAGTGATCGGACGCATTCTCGAACATTACCGGCCGAAGATGGAAGAACTTTTCCCCGACGACTGGCCGAGACGCCTGCAGGGACTCGAGGAAATGTCCACCATCGCCTCCTCCTACGACGATCTTCAGCTCTTCGTGGCGGAACTGTCACTGGACAGCCCGGAAGAAGCCCCGGAAGACGAAGACGCCGAACGCAAGATCACCCTTTCCACGGTGCATTCCTCCAAGGGACTGGAATGGTCCGCCGTGCTCATCATCGACCTTGTGGAAGACCGTTTTCCCTCCCGTCATGCCATGGTGCGTCCCGAAGACTTCGAAGAGGAACGTCGTCTCATGTATGTCGCCTGCACGCGCGCCAAGGACACGCTCGACCTTTTCGTGCCGCTCAGCGTGTACAGCCGCAGCTCCGGCGGACAGGAACCGACCTCGCCCAGCCCCTTCGTGCGCGAACTGCCCTCGGACATTCTGGATGAAATCTACGAAAACTACGGCGGCGTTCTGGCAAGACGCCGCGTGAAGGAACAGGAACGCCCCGCTCCGGCCTTCTCCTCTTCCTTCATGCCGCAGAAAAGGCGCTCCTGGCACTGGGATGAAGACGAGGAAGAGGAAAAGCGTTCCTTCCGAAGCCGCCGTCAGCAGGACGACGACTGGCCGCCCCGCGAACGGGAGGATCCGGTGGTTCCGCGTTCCCGCGAAGATGCCGACGACGCCTACCTTGCCGCCGTGCGCGACGCCATGCGCAGCGGCCGGACGCTGGAGGAAAGCCCCGACGAAAAGCCGGTCAAGAAAAAACTGGGCTTCTGCCGTCACCGTCTCTTCGGGCGGGGAAAGATCGTGGAGGAAATTCCGCCGGACAAGTACCGGGTCAACTTCCCGGGGCTTGGGCTGAAGATCATTCTTGCCGACTATCTTACCATGGAGTAGCCATGCGCCCTGCCAGTGAAGACGATATCCTCGGCATTGTGGGACGATTCTTTCCCGTCTCCCATCCTTCCCTGCTGCTCGGCCGCGGCGACGACTGCGCCGTTCTGCGCCCGGGAACGCCTCTGGCCGTCACTACCGACATCTTTGCCGAAGACGCGCACTTCCGCAGGCGCTACTTCTCCCCCTTCGACATCGGCTACAAGGCGCTGGCCGTCAACGTGAGCGATGTCGGCGCAAGCGGCGCCCGCCCCACGGGCTTTTCCATAGGCCTCACCCTGACGGGCGCAGAGGACGAAGCCTGGCTTTCGGAATTCTGCGCGGGCATGAAGGCGCTTTGCGACGAATTCTCTCTGGCGGTTTCCGGCGGCGATCTGGCCAGAGCCGACAGGCTCAGCATCTGCATCACCGCCTGGGGCGAACTTCCGGAGGGACTGCCGCGCGGACTTCGCCGCGGAACGGCCGAAGAAGGAGACATCGTCTTTCTGGCAGGCAGGACGGGACTCGCCCGCCTGGGACTCTCGCTGCTGGAAGCTTCCGCCACCACGGAAGAAAGCCTCCGCACGGCCTCCGCATGGCCCGAAGCCTGCGCGGCCCATCTCCACCCCCGGCCGCTGGTGAAGGAAGGCATGGCCATCGGCCGCTTCGCGCTGGAGCACGGCTTGCAGGACCGCATGGGACTCATGGACGTATCCGACGGACTGGCGCGCGATCTGCCCCGGCTTCTGGCCTCGTCCCGCTCGGGTCTCGGCGCCGACATCGTGCTCTCTTCCGACGATCTGTCCGAAGAAATTCTGCGTCACGCCGAAAATGCGGGCATTTCCGCCGCAGACTTTGCCTTTGAAGGCGGCGAAGACTATGCTCTTGCCGGAACCTGCCCCGCAGAATACTGGCCCGAGCTTGCCCGCGTGCTGGCAAGCTTCCCCACTCCGGTTCTCATGGTCGGAGAAGTACGCCGAGGAAACATCACGCTCAACGGCCGGACGCCGGACTCGGAGGGCTTCGATCATTTTTCCCGCTGAAAGGCGGGGCTTCTTCATCAGAGCTTCACAATTGTCGCCTAATCTGCCGAGGCAGAACAAAAAACGACGCATGCCGGACGAGCCGGCCCGAGAAGGAGAAATGCATGGAAAAAACCATGAACGCCACCAAGCACATCGCCCTGATCGCCCACGACAACATGAAGGAAAGCCTCATTGAATGGTGCGCCGAACACGCGCAGCTGCTGTCCCGTCATTTTCTCTGCGGCACCGGCACGACGGCCCATCTCATCAATGAAAGAACGGGGCTGCCCGTCACGCCCTACCTCAGCGGCCCGCTCGGCGGCGATCAGCAGATAGGCGCAAAGGTGGCGGAAGGTCATATCGACATCATCGTCTTCTTCTCCGACCCCCTCACCGCACAGCCCCACGATCCCGACGTGAAGGCGCTTCTGCGCATCGCGCAGGTCTACGACATTCCCATTGCCAACAACCGCGCCACCGCCGACTTCATCATCACCTCTCCGCTTTTCAGCGGCGTCTACACCTACACGCCCCACATCCATTTTCCCGTGAAAAAGGATCACTAGGAGAAAACGCACGCGGCACGACATACCTTTCCCGTGCCGGACGCATCGCGCATCAATCAATAGCATGAGGGCGGCGATTTCCGTTTTCCGGATCGCCGCCCTCATGCAAACATCAAGCGCCCGAGTATCCCTGCAGGATCAGCGGGACTCCCCTTCCCGCCTCTCCAGCTCTTCCAGAAGACGCTCCAGCGCCTTGCCGCGGTGGCTGCGGGCCATCTTTTCCTCACGGGTAAGCTCGGCGCCCGTCCGTCCGCTTGCAGGATCAATGAACAGAGGATCATAGCCGAAGCCGTTGCTTCCCGAAGGGCCGTCCGCAATGTGACCTTCCCACGCTCCGCTGACCACGATGCCTTCCGGAGCGTCCTTCATGGAGGAAGGATACACCATGGCCATGCAGCAGCGGAAACGGGCCGTGCGTTTTTCGGCAGGCACATTCTCGAGCATGGTAAGGAGCTTGCGGTTGTTGCGCTGATCCACGCTCTCACCCTCCACCTCGGGCCAGTCCAGACTGTAGCGGGCGGAATACACGCCGGGAGCACCGCCGAGAGCGTCCACCTCTATGCCGGAATCGTCGGCCACGGCGGGAAGGCCGAGGGCATCGGCCACGGCACGGGCCTTGATGAGAGCATTTTCCTCAAAGGTGGAACCGGTTTCCGGCACTTCCGGAAAATCATCGGGCAGGCTTTGCACATCAAAGCCGAAGCGGGCCAGGGGCTCGCGAAGTTCCTTCACCTTGCCCTGATTGCGCGTAGCGAGAATAAGCGTCTGAGGGAGCGTCATGGGGGTCTCCTTGCCGAAAGGCTGTTTTCATGGCAAAAAGGGATATCTCAGGCCAGTCCTGTTGACAAGTCAAGGCCTGCTCGAAGGTAGTATGCTCAAAATATATTCCCAAAGTCTCGGCTGCCCGAAGACCCGTGTGGACACCGAACGTCTGCTGGGCTCGCTGGGCCCCGTTCTTACCGTGGATGCGCCGGAAAAGGCGGACCTTGTCTTTCTCAACACCTGTGCCTTCATTGCTCCGGCCGTACAGGAATCCGTGCAGACCATCCTTGAAATGATCGAGGATCTGAGCGCGATGCCCAAGGGGAAAAAGCCCTTCCTGGCCGTAGCGGGATGCCTTCCCGGCCGGTACGGCATTGCCGATCTCAAAGGCGAGCTGCCGGAAGTCGACCTCTGGCTCCATACCGACGACATCGACACCTGGGCGGATCAGCTCATCCGCGCCCTCGGGCTGCCTCAGGCCGCAGACGGTCGTCTGCTCAGCACCGGCCCTTCCTACGCCTGGCTCAAGATAGGCGAAGGCTGCCGGCACAACTGCTCCTTCTGCGCCATTCCCTCCATACGCGGCCGTTATGTGTCCGAACCGGCCGACAAGCTGGTGACGGAAGCCGCCGCCCTCGTGGCCGACGGCGTGAAGGAACTCATTCTGGTTGCCCAGGACGTGACCGCCTACGGTACGGACTTCGGCAAGGATCCGCGTTTTCTGCTGGAAAAGCTCCTTGCACTGGACGGCCTTGCACGCCTGCGCCTGCTGTACCTGTACCCTGCCGGGCTTACCCGCGAGCTTCTGCGCTTTCTCAGCGAAGCGGGCAAGCCCTTTGTACCGTATTTCGACATGCCCCTGCAGCACGCCCATCCCGACATTCTGCGTCGCATGGGGCGCCCCTTCTCCGGCAACCCGCAGGAAGCCGTGGACCGCATCCGCGACTTCTTCCCCGACGCCGCCCTGCGCACGACCATGATGGTGGGCTTCCCCGGAGAAACGGACGAACATTTCCGCACGCTCATGCGCTTTGTGGAGAAAAACCGCTTCCATCATATGGGCGTGTTCGCCTTCCAGCCTGAAGACGGCACCGAAGCCGCCGCCATGCCGGATCAGCTCGACGATGATCTCAAGCAGGCCAGAAAGGACGAACTCATGGAACTTCAGAGCGGCATCAGCGAGGAGATTCTCGCAGGCTATGCCGGCGAGCGGCTGGAAGTGCTCGTGGATGAAAGTTCCGAAGAATGGCCCGGCCTGCATACCGGGCGCACCTGGTTCCAGGCTCCCGACGTGGACGGCCTGACCTACATCAGCGGCCCCGGCGTGGAAAACGGCGCTCTGGTGGAAGCGGACATCGTAGAAACAAGGGAGTACGATCTCGTAGCCCTTGTGTAAACAGAGGACTATCATGCAAAAATTTCTGCTCTTTCTTTTCTGCTCTCTTCTTCTTGTTTCCTGCGTGCCGCCTTCGGGCGCTCCGCAGGACATCAGCGGAGCCTGGGTCGACGATCAGGAAAGGCTCTACTATCTGGATGAAGACGGCGGTCTCGGCATTCCCGACAGAACCGCCCTTTCCGGCGTGCGCTGGAATCTGGAAAACGGCGTTCTCACCCTTGCCACGATGGACAGCCCCGGCGACAAGGTCAGAGAACAGAAGCTCATCGTGAAAAACGCCGGCGCGAACCGGATGGAATTCACCGACGCCGACGGTTCCACCATCGTATGGGAACGCAGCAAGGCCAAGGTCGGCCGCATGGACGGAACGCTGTTCTACCGCGAACGCATGGCGCTTCCGCCGGAAGTCGTGGTCAGCGTGCGCCTGTATCCCCTGCACTCTCCCATTCCGGTGGCCACGTCCATCATGCCGGCGTCCGGCAACGGTCAGCTCCCCTTCCGGGTGTACTATCTGGAACAGACCATCGACGCACAGGTCCGACTCACGGCCTCCATTCTCTACAGCGGAGAAACGCTGTTCGCCACGCAGACCGACGAAGTGGTCTCCGTGCCCGGACAGCCCAACGTGCTCGTATACCGCACCATGCCGGGGGAACATCAGCTCCCCCCTCTCGAAACGCCGGCCAGCTACAAGGGCACGCTGAAAAGCGGTGACAAGCAGGTCAGCGTTCACCTCTATCTTGAAGACGGCGGCCTCGCCCTGCTCACGCAGGACGGCGACCGCAATCAGTACATGGGCACGTGGATGGAAAAGGACAGAAACCGGACCATCGAAGTCACGCGAGGCATGCTCAAGCCCGTCACCGCCACGCGTGAAGCCGGAGGAGGCCTGCTTCTGCACGGTCTCTCCTCCCAGCCCGTGGAACTCAAGCCCGCCGACATTCCCTGGCCCTCCCAGGGATTTCTTCTCGAAGGCGAACTGCGCTCCCAGAACGGGAGCCCCGTCTTTTCCGAATGCAATTCCCAAAGAGACATTCCCCTGCTGACCACCGGCAAGGGCTACAGCCAGCTCAGCCAGATCATGCAGGAAAACGGCAGCGCCTCCGTCGTGCTGGAAGGCCGCATGCAGGACGGTCATCTCGAAGCCTCCAACGTGTTTCTCGTCAGAAAGGGCGGCGTCTGCTCCACGGAAAACTACGCCTCCGCGCCGCTGCTCGAAACCTACTGGCGCCTGCGCGAAATCAACGGCAATCCCGTCACCATCTATCCCGACCAGCCCGAACCGCATCTCATTCTCCGCGACAACGGACAGGCCTCCGGTTCCGACGGCTGCAATAATTTCTTCATGTCCTGGCAGCGCAAGGACAACGCCATGACCTTCTCTGAAGGCGGCTCCACCCTGCGCCTCTGCCCGCAGGGCGAAGAACAGGCCCGGGCCATGCATGAAATGTTCTCGAAGGTGGACGAGTGGAACATCAACGGTTCCATGCTGGAGCTGCGCTCGGACAACAGCATCGTCGCCGTGCTTGAAGCGGTGGACATGTAGGAAGATTTTCCCGCACGCGGGAACAGATAACAAAGAAGGCCTGCCATTCAGAGGAATGGCAGGCCTTCTTTGTTTTTTACCGAAAAGCGGATGGCGAGAACATCCCGTTCCGCACGCGTCGATCAACTACAGCGTGCACAGATAGGGATCGTCCTGCAGCAGATAATTCTGCACGTAGTCCTTCACGCCGTCTTCCAGCGACTGGAACTTCACGGGGCACTTTTCGCGTTCAAGCCAGGACATGTCGGCTTCGGTGAAGTACTGATACTTGCCCTTGAGGTGCTCGGGCATGTCGAAGTATTCGATGTTCTCCGGCACGTCCATGGCGGCGAACACGGCCTTGGCCAGATCGTTCCAGCTGCGGGCGTGTCCGGTACCCACGTTGAAGATGCCGTTGCAGGAAGGCGTTTCCATGAACCAGCGCATGAGCGCGGCGCAGTCCTTGGAATACACGAAGTCGCGCACGGATTCGCCGTCGCCGTACTGCGGATGATCCGACTTGAACAGGCGGATTTTTCCGGTTTCCTTCACCTGAGGAACGGCGCGGCACACCATGCTCATCATGCTGCCCTTGTGATATTCGTCGGGGCCGTACACGTTGAAGAACTTGAGGTTCACCACTTCGCCGAGCAGCTTGTGCTGCATGCACCACATGTCGAACAGCTTCTTGGAATAGCCGTACATGTTCAGCGGACGAAGCTTCGGCATGAGTTCCAGAGCGTCGGAGAAGCCCAGTTCGCCGTCGCCGTAGGTGGCGGCGCTGCTGGCCGTGATGAAACGGGCACCCGCCTCAAGAGCGGCAAGGCACACTTCCACGGTGTAGTGAAAGTTGTTCTCCATGAGAAAATCCGCATTCCGTTCCGTGGTGGAGGAACACGCGCCCATGTGGATCACGCATTCCACACCTTCCAGCTTCTTGCCGGAACGAAGCTGCGCGAGAAAGGCATCGCGGTGCATGTAGTTGCTGTAGCGCAGGTGGGAAAGGTTCTTCCATTTTTCCGTGGAGGCAAGATTGTCCACCACGAGAATGTCGTCCATGCCCTGCCTGTTCAGTTCCCAGATCATGTTTGCGCCGATGAGGCCGGCGCCGCCGGTGACGATGATCATGCGTGCCTCTTCAGAGTGGCTTTGGTGGTCTGCACGAGAGTGATGCTGCCGTCGGCGTTATGACGGGCATCTATGCCGAACATGATGACGGTATGCAGAAGCGGACGGCCGAACAGGAAGTCCAGCATTTCCTTTCTGACATGCCCCTTTTCCATGACGAGATCACGAAACGCCCTGTCGTATTCCACGACTTCCACAAGAGCGCGGCGCGCGGCTTCCTGCTCCTCAAGGTGCGAGGCAAGCTCGATGAGCGCCGCATAGTTGCAGCGGGCTTCATGGGCTTCCACGGAATCCATGAGCCACGCGGGAGCATGAAGAAGCTCAAGGATGCTCCGGCGGTCGAGTCTGTCTTCTCCCTGCATGGAAAGAAGCGCGGACGGATCGTCGCAGAACAGCGCCCGGCACTCCGCAGGATGGCGGTCGTGAATGAAGCAGCGGTTGTCCTCCATGAGAAAACGGCAGGTCCAGTCATCGGGACGGGAGCCGAAGGGCGCGGCTATCTTGACTATTTCTTCCGGCAGCGGAACCACATGATCGTTGGAGGTGTCCCGCACGAGTTCGCCTGCGCGAAACGTGCACAGATCCTGCAGCTGAAGCACGCCGTCCACAAGAAGAGGAGCGTCTTCCTTATGAAGTGCCGGACCGCCCTTGCGGCAGCAGGTTCCGCACTGGCGGCACTGATGATTCTCGCTCATGATATCCTCACTGGAGCGTTTCCTTGTTTGCCCTTCCCGGGAAAGTCCTTGAAAGCGGCACCCCGGAAAAGGGGGAACCGCCCGGAGGCGGTTCCTCTTCCTTCGCCTTCCCGACGGGAAGGCTGCTATCGGTCGAGCCCTTTATACAGTCTCAAGCGCCGGATGCGCACCCGGCGATACTGCATATGGGTCTCCAGCATATTCTTTTCCTGGTGCAGCGCGTGAATTTCCTGCGGGAAGACGACGCCGTTTTCCACATCTTCGGCAGCCATGAGTTCCCGTATTCTTCTATCGCATTCCTTCTGCACCGAGCCGATGAGCTCCATCTGAGCCTCAAGCTCAGAAATCGTCTCCGGTAGCGGGTTCCGGAGGAAGTTCTCCATAGACTCCGTGAGCAATGACGCGTCTGCGCGCGGGTTTGGCATCTTCGGTCTCCTGCTCTGCCTTGCGTTTCAGTTCGGGACGGGGAAGCGTGTTGTACATATTCCAGAAAGCCGGGAACAGACCGGTCATCACGCCGGGATTGGACAGGTGCAGGTTGGGCTTGAGGAAGGCGCCGAGCGCATAGGCCATGGCCCACTGCGCGGAAGGAGCAACCCAGGATCCGGGCACCGTTTCCTCCACGGGGCAAAGCGCGCCGTCCTTTTCACCGACGCCGCAACGGGCCAGGAACGCCGTGACGAGATGACGATCCTCTTCGGCAAGTTCGGGCAGAGAAACCGTGCTGCCCTCATGGGCGGCAGCGGCCATGATCACGGTGCACAGAGGCAGAAGCTCGGGGCAGAAGGCAAGCACGTCCTTCACCACTTCGGGAGCGGGAGCCGACGTTTCGCTGGTCTTGCCGCTGCATTCCACCGCCGCGGAACCGTACTTCACGCTGAGGCCTGCGCCCTGCAGAATCTTTTCCACAAGACCGTGCGCACGGCTCTTTCCCCATACGCCTTCCAGCACGGCGCGACCGCCGTTGAAGCCGGGGAACATGAGCACGGAAGCCGCCACGCAGGCATCCATGCAGACCACGGGAGCCGCAGGCACGGAAATCTCGCCGCGTTCCACGCTGATGTCACGACCGTTGCGGACCACCTTCAGGCCGCAGCCGGAAAGCACGTCCAGCACGAGCGGCAGCAGACGGGGTTCGTGTTCGGGCAGCGTCAGGCGGCATTCCGTTTCCCAGAAGGGAGAAGCCAGCACCAGAGCGGCCACGAAATCTTCGGGAAGATCGTCGGCCAGACGGATCTGACGGGGCATGAGACCGGAGCATTCCATGCGGACGGGCAGACCGTCCTGAGAGGGAATGACGTTGGTCAGGCGAACGCCGAGCTGAGGCAGGAAGTGACGCAGCGGCGCGATGTCGAGGAAGCGCAGGGAGCTGTCGCCGGTAAGCTTGAGTCTGGCGGGCATGCCCACGCACAGCGCGATGACCAGCCAGAGGTTGAAGGCGTCGTCGCCGATGTGGATGACCTTGTCCATGTTGCGGACAAGCCCCTTGCCGCCGCGGCTCTGTACGTCGCCGTTTTCTTCCCACCAGAGCTGCCCGCCGATCTGATTGAGGGCCTTCACGCCGCTCACGACGGCATCGGTAAGAGGTACGCGGGAAACGGAGGTCGTCTGTCCGGTGGCGGCGGCCACGGCCAGCCAGCAGCGGGCGGCCACTGTGTCGGACGGCGCGGGAATGCGGATATCCACGGCTTCACCGTTGGGAGACAGGTTGTAGTAGCCCTGTTCCTCTTCCATACGGGTCAGCGGTTCGATGGTCTGGAGAAGAACGAAAAGATCGCGGGAAAGGCGATTGTCACGGGCAAGACGGGCGGCCTTGCCTTCCCAGGCGGTACGCAGCGTCTTTTCCGTCTCGGGAGCGAGACGTCCGCCGCGGCGCAGGCGGGCGAGCATCTGGGCGCGACGCATCACAAGATGCAGAATGTCGTTGTCCAGATCCATGATGGCGCCGAGTTCTCCCTTGCGGGAAGGCGCGCGATCCGTGCGCGGCCGGAAGCCGTCCTTCTTGAAATCTCTGCGTCCTTCACGACGCTCGTCATCGCCGCGTTCAAATCGACGCGGGCGGAAATTTTCCGAATGCTCCTGGCGGCGTCCTTCGCCGCGTTCGCCGTCGTTTTTCCTGAAGGAACGCCTGGCGAAATCCTTTCTGTCCTCGCCCCTATTATCCATGTCAAACCTGCTTTGGTCTGTGCGTGGCGCGTCGGCAGGCGCGCACGTCGTTTCAGAAGGGGCGGAAAGCGAAGCCGACGCCCCGTATGATCACCCCGTAAGTTCATGATCTTTCCTCGGGAAAAATCATGATGAACAGGCATGATATCCCTATTGCATCCGGCCCGCAAGTCTTTTGCCCCGCCTCCTCCCGCCACGCTTCACGAATCCGGCGGAAAAGGATATGCTTCTGCCTCCCCGGAAAAATGCCGGGAATCATCACCCACAAGGATCAGCTTCATGGAACAGTTCACGCCCTTCGATCGTCTTTTCCAGTCCTGCGGAAGAATATGGCACATCCGCCGCGCCGACATGGACAAACTCTGGGCCGATATGGATCAGAAGGAAGGCGGAGAAGACCGTCTTCCCTACTGGAACGAAATATGGCCCTCCTCTCTGGCTCTGGCCGGATGGCTTGCGGAAATGCAGGACGACATCAAAGGAAAGCCCTGCCTCGACATGGGATGCGGACTCGGCTTCACGGCGCTGCTCGGCCAGTGGCTCGGCGCCTGCGTGACGGGCATGGACTACGAAGCCGAAGCCCTGCGCTACGCCGAAATCAATGCCCGCCTCAATGCCGTGGAAGGCGTGCGCTTCGAAGTCATGGACTGGCGCAATCCCACGCTGCCGCCGGAAAGCTTCGACCGCATCTGGGCCGGAGACATCATGTATGAAAAAGACTTCGCCGAACCCATTGCGGCCTTTCTTGCCTCCATGCTGAAAAGCGGAGGCCGCGCCTGGATTTCCGAACCCGGAAGGGATGTCTTCCATCATCTGCTCGACACGCTTCCCGCGCATAAGCTCCGCCACAAGCGCATCTGCTCCCTTCCCGTTTCCCCGCTCACGGAACAGGACGTTCCGGTTCCCGTCACCATCTGGGAAATCGCCAGATAATCAAAAGGCGGCCTGAAAAGGCCGCCTTTTTTCAGGGCCGGCGTCACTATCGTTGGCCGAGCCTGTCCGCCAGAAGCTCCGCTGCCTTCTTTGGCGACAGAACGCTGACATCCAGCTTCCGGCTGTTCATTTTTTCATAGAGCGGGAGCCGCCTCAGACTGCGTTCCAGCACATCCGGACTTCTTTTTCCGACTTCGATATCCCTGCGCAGGCGTTCTTCAAGCGCCTGCGGCGACGAAGTGAGCGTAAAAAGAGAAAAGCGTGCGTCGGAGAGATCGAGTCTTTCGAGCACATTTTCCACGATCGAAGTTTCGTGCATGACCCAGCAGAAGATGACATAGCGATACTCGGAGCAGTGCAGAAAGCTGTTCAGAAGATACGCTATGTTGCCGAGCACCATGGAACGGGTCTCGTCGTTGACCACAAAAGGCGACATGTTCCAGCACCAGTCCCCGTCCAGAAAGACCGAGGGCTGCAGGATGCGAAGAAATTCCCGGCATACGGACGTCTTTCCCACGCCCATTGTTCCGTTGACGAATACAAGTTCCTTCATGCCGCCCCCCCCCTTCCGTCATCAAAAAAAAGCGGCCCGCCGGATGCAGGCGAGCCGCAGAACTTGGTGCTTCACAATGTCCGCTGAAAAAATCAGCGCACGAACATAGCGTCGCCATAGGAGAAGAAGCGATACTTCTCCCGTACGGCCTCGGCATAGGCGGAAAGAATGCGCTCCCGCCCGCAGAGAGCGGCCACAAGCATGATGAGCGAGGACTGGGGCAGGTGGAAATTGGTGATGAGGTGATCCACCACCTGGAAACGGAAACCCGGATAAATGAAAATGTTGGTCCAGCCGTGCCAGCCGCCTTCGGGAATCACACCGCCGTTCTGTGCCGCGCAGCCCTCCAGCGTACGGCAGGAGGTGGTGCCCACTGCGATCACGGGGCGCCCCGCCGCCTTGGCTTCACGCACGGCGGCCGCCGTTTCCGGCGAAATTTCCACGTACTCGCTGTGCATGGGATGTTCGCGGATGTCTTCCTCGCGCACAGGGCTGAAGGTGCCGTAGCCCACATGCAGCGTCACTTCCGCCCAGCCGAAGCCGCGCTGCAGAAGCTCCTTTCTCAGCGCGTCGGTAAAATGCAGTCCCGCCGTGGGCGCGGCCACGCTGCCGGACTTGTCCCTGTCGGCATAGATGGTCTGATAGCGGGCGCGGTCCTCGACGCTCTGCTCGCGCTTGATGTACGGCGGAAGAGGCAAGCGGCCTATGCGGTTCATGCACTCCACTAGGTCGCCCTTCCAGAACAGCATGACGTCATGCTGACCGAATTCCTTTTTCTTCAGCACTTCGGCGGCAATGCAGTCGCCGAAAGCAAGCCGGTCTCCCGTGCGGATGTTGCGGGAGGGACGGAGCAGCACTTCCGCCTGCGCATGGCTCCAGCCGTCGCCGTCGGTCACGGCGCAGACTCTGAGCAGCGGAGGCGGCGTGAGAAGAAGAAGTTCCGCCTTGCCGCCGGTCGGTCTCTGCCCGAAAAGACGGGCGGGCACAACGCAGGAATTGTTGGCCACCAGAAGCGCCCCTTCGGGGAGAAAATCCGCCAGATGGGAAAAGGTGGAATGAATGTTTCTTCCGCTCGCCCGATCCAGCACCATGAGACGCGACGCCCCGCGTTCCTCAGGCGGATACTGGGCTATGCGTTCCTCGGGGAGTTCGTAATCGTAGCTCGACAGCTGAAAGTCGGATTCGTTCATGATCGTTTCCCTGTTCTGGAGGGTCGAAAAAAATAAGGACGGAAGGGCTGGCGCATTCCTCCTTTCCGGAGGAATGCGCCAGCCCATGCACTCTGAAAAATCGAAAGATTACTTTTCCGCTACAGCGACATCGCTGTCAAGCAGGGAACGGGCGCTGGCCACGGTCTGCATGAAGCTCGCCTTCTCGGCCTTCGACACGGGCGCGGAACGCGCGCCGGAAAGGCTGCTGGGATTGACGAACTTGCCGTTCTTCATGACGCGGAAGTCCAGATGCGGTCCGGTGGCGGTACCCGTTGCACCGACAAAGGCCACCACTTCGCCCTGATCCACCTTCTGGCCGACCTTGAGAGAAGAGGCAAAACGGGAAAGATGCGCGTACTGCGTTTCGATGCCGCCGCTGTGACGGATGATGAGCGTATTGCCGTAGCCGCCCTTCCAGCCCTTGAAGGTCACCTTGCCGGCACCGAGAGCCTTGACCGGCGTACCGCGGGGAGCGGCATAGTCCACGCCCTGATGCGGACGGACCTTGCCGAAGATGGGATGCTTGCGGTGCATGGTGTAGCCGGAGCTGACGCGGGTGAAGTTGAGCGGAGCCTTGAGAAATTCCGTTTCAAGGGAACTGCCGTCGGCGGCAAAGTAGTGGGCCGTGCCGCTCTTGTCCACAAAGCGGAAGGCTTCAAAGGCCGTGCCGTCATTGACGAAGCGGGCGGCGATGATGTTGCCGTAGCGGCGGAAATCGTCGCCGAGATACTTCTTTTCCACCACCAGTTCGAAGGTGTCGCCGTCCTGCACTTCGTTCACGAAGTTGATCTGATGGCTGAACACTTCGGCCAGCTGCACCGCAAGGTTGGCGGATTCACCGGCATCGGCCATGGCTTCGAAAAGCGAAGAATGAATGACTCCGCTCACGCGCACGAGTCTGGTATCGAACTCGAACACGTCCACGCGGGCCGAAAAGCCGTCCTCCGTGCGCTCCACCACGAGACGGCTCTCATCATTGATGTCATAGAAGAAGCTGTTCACTTCGCCCGAGGTCTTGTCGCGTTCCACGCTGAACAGATGGCCGGGCATGAGGCGGTTGAGAGAAAACACGGCGGAAGCGGCCTTCACGGCCTGATCCGTTTCATTGGCGTCCAGCCACTTGAGGAAGAGCGCTCCGGCATTGTCGCCGCTGCGGATGGCGCTGCGGAACACCTGCGTACCGCAACCGGAATCCTCCACCATGTAGCGTTCATCCTCTTCCCACGGCACGGCTTCGGAATAGTTCGGAATGCACATGCCTTCTCTGGAGGAAAGAAAAGCGCTCAGCGAATCGTCATAACGAGCGTTGTTCCCCGTCTCATCGCCGGACAGACCGCCCTCTTCCCAGAAATCCATCATCCAGGAAAGGCCGCTGCCCAGAGAGGCCAGCTGCGTCGGCTCCGACACCGCCACATCCATGCCCTCGGCAAAATCGTGCGGTCTGACGGGGCAGACGAAAAGTTCCGTGCCTGCCTCACCCGTATCGGCCTGCATGACAAAACCCGGAAGATCACTCTCCCGGGAAAGGAACACGGCTCCGGCCGCAAACGCCGAGCCGACAAGAACACAGCAAAGCACGCGCGAAAAGAGCGTGCGGAAATTTTGATATTTTTTTATCATAACGACTGATGCTTCGAAATGTGGCGGAAGAATAAAAAAGAATAGGCATCCGGGAATGTATATAACCAAGAAACTGCTTGTTTATGCAAGCGTTTTCTGGTAAAAAAATTTATGCCCGGCAGTCTGTACCGACTGCTTCCATCCCGTATCAGACGATGTGAGTATTCCTGTAATTTCTCTATGTTACGACACACCGTCCGGGAGTGCTCCGATAAGAAAAAAATTTTATCCGATGAACCTTCCATGAACACTCTTTCCAGCCTTTCCCGCCCCTTTCAGAGGGCCGGGAACCAGAAGGGAAATGCCGTATCCGTCCCGAATTCTGCGGCGGATTCCGACACCCGGCTTGTCCGGAGTCTGCTCTGCCGTCATCTCGGAAACGAGAATCCGGACTGGTTTTCTCCCCTCACCTTCCGCCTGCCGGAACAGGGGAACGATCCCATGCTGACCGTGTTCATGCCTCACGAACTTTTTTTCCGCTGGTATGAAAAGCGCGGCAGAAAAGAGCTGGAGCAGGCAGTTCGCAACGCCTTCGGCAGCCGCATGTCGGTATGCTACGAATGGCCGCACGGAAAGGAACAATCTTCCGCCGCTCTCTTGACCGGAGAAAAAAACGAACAGTCTTCCGGTTTCGAGGATTTTCTGCTGAACGGCCGCAACAGGGAAACTGTATCCCTTTTTCGTGACGCGCTTGAACGCGCCCCTTCCACACTGCTGCTGAAAGGCCCGTCGGGTTCGGGAAAAAGCCATCTCATCCGGGCGGCGTACCGGCAGCTCGGCGACCGCTTTCACGGCAGAGTCGTGTTCCTTTCCGGCGCTTCCCTGTTTTCCGAAAACCGTCCGATGGACTGGTTCCGCATGATCGGACACGACACGGAAGCCGTGCTGGTGGACGACCTTCATCTTTTGGAACATGCACAGCATGCGCAGCGGACGCTTGCCGCCCTGCTGGACAGTCTGACGGGACGGACCTTCTTCATAGGCGCGCTCTCCAGCGACCATGCCCTCCTACCCGAGCTGAACGACCGGCTCCACTCCCATCTTTCCTTTCTTCTCCCCGCGCCCGATCTGGACATACGGATGCGTTTTGCACAAATGCGCATGGAGCGGTCGGGACTGCCCGAAAACGGCACCACGGCGCTGCTTCTGGCTCGCCGCTGTGTACGATTGAGGCATATTCAGGGCGTGGTGGAACATGTTCGGCTGCGTTACGAACAAAACGGCCGCATGCCTTCCACTGAAGAACTGAACAGAATACTTGAAGCCGCCGGTCCCGCCATGCCCGCCGACGCGGATACGGTCCTTGCCGCCGTGGCTGACGCCTATGGTTGTACAACATCTCAACTTATTGAAAATAATAGAAAAAAAGAACTTTCTCAGGCCCGGCAGATCGCCATGTATCTCTGCCGGCGCATGCTGGGGGAATCCTATCCGTCGCTTGGTCGCATTTTTGGCGGCAGAGACCACAGCACTATCATGTATGCTGTGAAAAAGATTGAAAAAATCAAAGTTACGAACAAAGATGTGCACATCCTGATCACAAAGTTGACGAAACAGTGCGCAAATGGCGTGCCCGGAGGTGCAAAATAGCTCCGAATGTGCGTCCCTTTCCTTTCGGTTCCTGGTTTTGTTCCTATAAAAAGCAGTAAAATCAAAAGCTTATATTAGATAGGAACAAACTGACCATATTAAACCCTCTACTACAAGGAATAACTATGTATTTGACCGTAAAAAAGGAACAGATCATCGAAGGCCTGCAGAAGGCGGCATCCATCATCCCCAGCAAGGCCGGAGCCGCATATCTGCGTTCGATCTGGCTTCAGGCTCTGAAAAATCCTGAAGGAGACAGACTCACCATCATGTCCACGGACGTGAACATCGAGTTCACCGGAACGTATCCGGTGGAGATCCGGGAGGAAGGAACGGCAGGCGTCAACGGACGCGCCTTCGTGGAACTTCTGCGTCGTCTTCCCGGAGGAGACATCACGCTCCGTCTTGACGAGGAGTCCCATATTCTTTCCGTGGAGCAGGGACGCCGTTCCTATAAGCTTCCTACGGTCGATCCCGTCTGGTTCCAGCCTCTGCCTCCCTTCCCCGAGGAAGGCGCGGTTCTCTGGTCCGGCGACTTCTTCCAGGACATCATCGACAAGGTGGCCTTCTGCATCAGCGATGACGACAGCGCCGAAGGTCTCGCCTGCCTGTACTTCAAGGCCGGTGAGGAAGGAAAGGTGGACGTCTGCGGCCTGAACGGACATCAGTTCGCCATGGTCCGCTTCATCAACGACGAACTTGCCCGCCTGCTTCCTGAAAACGGTCTGCTCATCCAGAAGAAGTATGTTAATGAACTGCGCAAGTGGCTCGGCAGCGACGAGGTCATGCTGAACATCAGCGAACGCCGTTTCCACATCCGCACCGGTTCGGGCAGCGAAACGCTGAGCATTCCCAGAAGCGCCAACTTCAGCTATCCCGATCATCTGAGCTTCCTTGCCCGTCTGGACGGCGCCAATACCTCTCAGCTCGATGTGGACCGCCGTGAAACGCTGAACGCGCTCGATCGTCTGCTCATCTTCAACAACGACAGCGACCGCTGCACCTACTTCCGCTTCTCTCCGCAGGAAGTGGAACTTTCCGCTCAGGGACAGGAAACCGGTTCCGCCACCGAACATCTGGAAGGAACCTTCCAGGGAGATCTGGAACTCATCGCCTTCCCCACCCGCAGCCTGATGGACATTCTGGGGCACTTCCAGTCCGCGAGTCTGCACTACGTCTTCACCGGAGCCGAAGGCCCCTGCGGCATCACCGGTTCCGAGGATGCGGAATACACCGTCATTCTCATGCCCATGAAGATCGCCGAATCCTCCTACTATACCGAAGAGGAATAACGTTCCTGCGGGCAGGGGAAACAGGCTTCCTCTGCCCGCCTCTTATGCCTGCGACAGGAAATTGAAGGGCCCCCTCCCTTTTTAGAGCCTTCAGGAGCCTGTCTGCGCCGATTTCATGTGTCGGCCCACCCCCTGCACAGGGATTTGAAGTTTTCTTCTTTTTCGTATATACTGAAAGACTCTCGATGCCCCGGAGACGCCGGGGCCAACAAATATCATTCAGGAATTCCCATGACCCAGGAAAATCTCCGGTCCGGCAAGACCTCTTATGACGCGTCCGCCATCACGGTTCTGGAAGGTCTGGCGGCGGTCCGCAAGCGCCCGGCCATGTATATAGGCAGCACGGACAGCCGTGGTCTTCACCACCTCGTCTACGAAGTGGTGGACAACTCCATCGACGAAGCCATGGCCGGCTACTGCAACAAGATAGAAGTCATTCTGCACATGGACAACAGCGTCACTGTGCGCGACAACGGCCGCGGCATTCCCGTGGACATTCATCCCAAGCTCCGCATTCCCGCCGTGCAGGTGGTCATGACGAAACTCCATGCGGGCGGCAAGTTCGACAACAACGCCTACAAGGTATCCGGCGGTCTGCATGGCGTGGGCGTTTCCTGCGTGAACGCGCTGTCCTCCTGGCTGGAAGTGACGGTCCGCCGCGACGGCAAGCGCTGGCGCCAGCGTTACGAACGCGGCGTTCCCGTGACCAAGGTGGAACCTCTCGGCGATGCGGAAGGACACGGCACGACCGTGCGCTTCCTGCCGGATGAAGAAATTTTTGAAACCACCGTCTATTCCTTCGACATTCTGAAGAAGCGCTTTGAAGAGCTGGCCTACCTCAACAAGGGGCTGACCATCATCTGCAACGACGAGCGCACCAATGAAACGCACACCTACCATGCCGAGGGCGGTCTGGAGCAGTTCGTCAAGGATCTGAACTCCAACGAAGCGGGCCTTCATCCCATCATCAGCGGCGAAGGCGTGCAGGACAACGTCACGGTGGACTTCGCGCTTCAGTACAATTCCGGCTTCAATGAAAAGACGCTGACGTTTGCGAACAACATCCGCACGCACGAAGGCGGCACGCATCTTGCCGGTTTCAAGACCGCGCTCACCCGCGCCATCAACAACTATGTGAAGAGCCAGCCCGATCTTCAGAAGAAGCTCAAGGGCGACAGCCTTTCCGGCGACGACGTGCGCGAAGGCCTCACGGCCATCATCAGCGTGAAGCTTCCTCAGCCTCAGTTTGAGGGCCAGACCAAGACCAAGCTCGGCAACAGCGAAGTCGTGGGTATTGTGAACGGCATCGTGTACAACGCGCTCGACGTGTACTTTCAGGAACATCCCAAGGATATCCGCGTCATCATCGAAAAGGCGACCGAGGCCTCCCGTGCCCGTGAGGCCGCACGACGCGCCCGTGAACTTGTCCGCCGCAAGGGAGCCCTTTCCGATAATTCGCTCCCCGGCAAGCTGGCGGACTGCCAGAGCAAGGATCCTACGGAATGCGAAGTGTTCATCGTGGAAGGCGACTCCGCAGGCGGTTCCGCCAAGCAGGGACGCAATCCCATGACGCAGGCCATTCTGCCCCTGCGCGGCAAGATTCTGAACGTGGAACGCGCAAGATTCGACCGCATGCTCGCCAGTGAAGAAATCAAGAACATGATCACGGCCATGGGCGTGGGCATCGGCGAGAACATGGATTATTCCAAGCTTCGCTACCACAAGATCATCATCATGACCGATGCCGACGTGGACGGCGCCCATATCTGCACGCTCATGCTCACCTTCTTCTTCCGCTACTATCCCAAGCTCATTGAGGAAGGTCATATCTACATCGCCCAGCCGCCGCTTTACGGCATCAAGAAGGGCAGCAACACCATCAAGTTCCTGAAGGACGACAACGAGCTCGATGAATTTCTGCTTCAGCGCCTGTCCGACGGCGTGTCCGTCACCACGACCGACGGCAAGGTGTACCGCGGCAGCGATCTCATCAGCCTTCTGAAGAGCATCGACGATCTGGAAAAGAGCATGACGGAAGCGGAAAATTCCGCCATCTCCAGAGAGCTGTTCCTCGCCTTCCTGCGCTTTGAGGAAAATCTGAGTCCCGATGTTGCGGACAAGGAACTTCCCGCCGGTTTCCGTGACTGGATGGCGTCGCAGGGCTATGCCGCCGCTCTGGAAGTCGAGAAGCTGGAAGACGATGAACGCGCCTTCCTGGTGTTTGAGAACAAGAGCGGCCATCGTACGCGTCTTGCCGTGGAATTCTTCCACTCCCGCATGTACCGTCATGCCCGTCAGGTCTGGAAGGATCTGGAACAGGCCTGCGGCACCTTCCCGGTCACGCTGTCGAGCTCCGAATCCAGCCGCGAAGTCAGGGATTACTTCGAGCTGCGCGAATCCGCCTATGCCGAAGCGCGCAAGGGCTTCAACATCCAGCGCTACAAGGGTCTCGGTGAAATGAACCCCGAACAGCTGGAAATGACCACCATGAACCCGGAAAAGAGAGCGCTTCTGCAGGTCAGCATCGAAGATGCTCAGGCCGCGTCCGACACCATTGAGGAACTCATGGGCGACCGCGCCGATCTGCGCCGCGACTTCATCATCCGCAACGCGCTTTCCATGGAAGATCTCGATATCTGACGATAGGAACGAAACCGCGCCGCTTTTTCCGTGAAGCGCGCGGCTTCGGTTTTTCTTTCAGAGGAAATTCGCAACATATCGCTTCAAAGGATTCCTACCGTGGCAGAATTCAAAGTTGATATAGAAAAAGAGCTGCGTCAGTCCTATCTGGCCTATTCGCTCAGCGTCATCATAGGCCGCGCCATTCCCGATGCGCGTGACGGTCTCAAGCCCGTGCACCGCCGCATTCTTTTTGCGCAGTCCCAGATGGCCAATACCTACAACAGACCTACCAAGAAAAGCGCCCGTGTTGTCGGCGACGTCATAGGCAAGTACCATCCCCACGGCGACATCGCCGTGTACGATGCTCTTGTGCGTATGGCGCAGGACTTCAACATGCGTGATCCTCTGGAAGACGGTCAGGGCAACTTCGGCTCCATCGACGGCGACTCCGCCGCCGCCATGCGATACACCGAAGTGCGCATGTCCCGTCTGGCTTCCGAATTTCTGGACGACATCGAAAAGAAGACCGTGGACTTCCGCCCGAACTACGACGGTTCGGAACAGGAACCCGAAGTGCTTCCCACGAAGGTGCCCAATCTTCTGGTGAACGGTTCTTCCGGCATCGCCGTGGGCATGGCCACCAATATTCCTCCCCACAACCTCGGGGAACTGTGCGATGCCCTGCTGCGCCTCATTGATGAGCCGGACTGCACCGTCGACGATCTCATCGACCTCGTGCACGGCCCGGACTTTCCTACGGCCGGCTTCGTGTATGCCGGTCAGGGACTTCTTGACGCCTACCGTACCGGTCGCGGCGTCGTGAAGGTGCGCGGCCGCGTGGAAGTCGAAGAGCGCAAGAAGGGACAGCAGTCCGTGGTCATTCGCGAGATTCCCTATGCTCTCAACAAGTCCGTGCTCGTGACCAAGATCGCCGCGCTTGTGAACGACCGCAAGCTCGACGGCGTGACGGACCTGCGCGACCTCTCGGACAAGAAGGGCATCCGCATCATTCTGGATCTTCGCCGCGGCACCATTCCCGAACTGGTGATCAACGCTCTTTACAAGTACACGCCTCTGGAAACGTCCTTCGGCATCAACATGCTGGCCGTGGTGGACAACAAGCCCCAGCAGCTCAACCTGCGTACGGCGCTCACCTGTTTTCTGGATCATCGCCGCGAAGTCGTCATCCGGCGTACCCGCTTCGATCTGGAAAAGGCGCAGGCCCGCGCCCATATCGTGGAAGGTCTGCTCAAGGCTCTCGACATCATCGACGAGATCGTCGCGCTCATCCGCGGGTCGGAAACGCCGCAGGAAGCCAAGTCCGGCCTTGTGGATCGTTTCGGCTTCACGGAGATTCAGGCTCAGAGCATTCTGGACATGCGCCTGCAGCGCCTCACCGGTCTGGAACGCGACAAGCTGATGGAAGAATATCGCGAGCTGCAGAAGCTTATCGCCTATCTTACTTCCATTCTTGAGGATGCCGAAGTGCTGCGCGGCGTGCTGCGTGAGGAAACGCTGTACATCAAGAACACCTATGCCACGCCCCGCAGAACCGAAGTGGTCATGGATGAGCTTTCCGGCATCGACATCGAAGATCTCATTCCCGATGAGGATGTGGTCATCACGCTGTCTCGCCGCGGCTACATCAAGCGCACCACGCTGGCCAACTACCAGCAGCAGAAGCGCGGCGGCAAGGGCATTGCCGGTCTGCATACCTCCGAAGATGATTTCGTGCAGGAATTTCTGACCACCACGAATCATCAGTACCTGCTGCTCTTCACCAACAAGGGCCGCATGCACCAGCTCAAGGTGCATCAGGTTCCCGAAGGCAGCCGTACCGCCAAGGGCATGCATATCGCCAATCTGCTGCCTCTGGAAAAGGATGAATGGGTGGCCAACGCCCTGACCGTGCGTGAGTTCTCGGAGAACAGCTACTTCCTGTTCACTACGAAGCAGGGCATGGTCAAGCGCTCCAGCGCTTCTCTGTACGCCCGCTGCCGCAAGAGCGGCATGATCGCTCTCGGTCTCAAGGAAGGCGATCAGCTCATCGCCGTGCGCGAAGTGACGGATTCCGATCATGTGGTGCTGGCGACGGCTCACGGCATGGCCATACGCTTTGCCATGCCCGATGTGCGCCCGATGGGCCGCAGCGCTTCCGGCGTCAAGGGCATAGGCCTGCGCCGCGGCGACGAAGTCGTGGCCTGCGTGACCGTGAAGGACGGCGACAGCTCCACCATGATCATGACGGTTTCCGCCCTCGGCTACGGCAAGCGCACGAAGATCGACCTGTACCGCATGCAGAGCCGCGGCGGTATCGGTCTCATCAACTTCAAGGTGTCGCCCAAGACCGGTTCCGTCATCGGCGCCATGCCCGTGTCCGATACGGACTCCCTGATCCTTCTGACCTCCACCAACAAGATCATCCGCCTCGGCGTGGATGAAGTCCGCTCCGTCGGTCGTGCCACCATGGGCGTCCGCCTTGTCCGCCTCGATGAAGGCGCAAGCGTCGTCGGCTTCGACACTGTGGCTGACAGCGGTGAAAGTGAGGAAGAATAGAGAATGTATCGGGGAGGGAAGGAAACTTTCTTCAGAAAGTTTCCTTCCCTCCCCGAACCCCTCCCATCCTTCCAAGACTTTTAATAATGGGCTGAATAGATGGCCCGGAAAAAATCCCCGCCCTTCCTTAAGAAGCGCGGGGATTTTTTTGTTCGGTATGGAGAGAGCTGGCGAAGAAATATTTTTTTGTGGTGAGAAAAATTTCTTTGAGAAATTTTTGGGGGCAATGCTTTATTTTTTTTGAGCCGTCTTTGGTTTCAGATCGGCATGCTCTCTTTTCATTAAAAAAGAAAGCCCCATAAATAAAAGTTTTAGGAAGAAGGATGGGGGTGCGGGGGAAGGAGGAAAGCCCTTTTTCAAAAGGGTTTCCTCCTTCCCCCGCCTGTCCTCTCCTCTATTTCTTCCTTGAAACAACGATGGCGGCGCGCAGGGAGTCATAGACCGGAGGGCAGCGGAGGGCATTTGCGGTCCATGAGGCGATGAAGGCGACGACGATGGCCTGCGGGAGGCAGGAAAAGGCTCCGGACATTTCCATGACCAGAGCGGTACCTGTCAGCGGAGCGCGCACCAGGGAAACGAAGAAGCCCACCATGCCGTAGAGAATGAAGGCCTGCCATGTTTCGGGCGGCAGTATGGCTGCATAGTTCAGAGCCTGTCCGCAGAGTGCGCCGAGAAGGGCTCCGATGCAGAGCATAGGCATGAGAATGCCGCCGGGCACGTTGCCCGTATAGCTGAACAGGGAAAAGGCGATTTTTAAAAGAGCAAGCGGCAGCAGAAGGAGAAGCGCCTGTCGGGGGGCATCCTCGATACGGATCAGGCTGCCGACAAGGTCTTCTCCGCCTCCGAGTACGGCAGGAACGGTAAAGGCGAGTACGAAGGCAACGAGCATGGGGGGAAGAATGCGCCAGTTCTGAGAAAGCGGCGTATGCAGGGCTTCGGCATTTTTTGTTCCGAGCAAAGCCTTGTTGTAGAGCACTCCCGCCGCTCCCATGACGACGCCCATGACCGGAAGCAGCCAGACGGAGCCGAGCGGCAGCGCCTGTATATTTTGAAAGGGAAAGATGAGGCCGAACCCGAAAATATACCGGGTGGCGAGGGCAGCTGTGGTAACGGCGCAGGCTACGGCCAGAAATCCGCCGCGGGTAAAGCGGCTTTTCATTTCCTCAAACACAAAGAACAGGCCGGCCACCGGCGCGCCGAAGGCGGCGGTCATGCCTGCCGCCGCGCCTGCCGCAATATGAATATGCCCGGAGAAGGAAAAGCGTTCCCACAGTCCGGTCAGCAGAGCGGACGTTGCCGCGCCCATCTGAATGCAGGGGCCTTCGCGACCGAGCGACAGGCCTCCGAGCGTGGAGACGAGGCATCCCACAAATTTCGACGGAAGAATACGGAGCCAGTCATGCCGGGAAATATGAAGTTTTCCCTGCACGATGAGTTCCGTCTGCGGGATGCCGCTGCCGGAGATGAGCGGCGTTCTTTTGACCAGATAGCCGAGAAAGCGGGCGGCGAGAATCAGCGTGAGCAGCCAGAGAGGCATGACCCACCAGTGCTGCTTCCAGCCGGAAAGCCACTGCATGATGAGGGGCGATGCGCTGTCACGGGCAAGGCGGAAGGCGCAGATGACGCAGGCACAGGCAAGGCCGGTGACGGCGCCTTCCAGCGCAAGCAGCGTTCGGTTGATGGCGCGGGTCCATCGTTTGGATCTGTTCATGGATTTTGGGAGCGGTTTCGGTGAAGGCAGGGGGAGCTTTCCGTCGTGTTTTGAGGTCATGCCGATGCCCCTGAAACAGGGGGCGTCATGAACACACATGTTTTTTTGATGGCCTGCGCTGAATATTTCGTCATTTCGTTTTTAGGGAATAGTTCAGACGCAGGCGGCAGGAGCATCCACTCTTTTTTTCCGCTTGTCGAGGGGAAAAAAGCAGTATTTTCGGATGACATTTTTCTATCGGAGGGTTGCAGAATGGCGTTTTTCTCTTTTTCTCCGGTGCGGGAGAGTCGACATGATGATTCGATGAGGAAATAACTGTTTTTTTCGGTTGCCGTTTCAAGGGGTTTTGGCCTATAGCTAGGAGAAATAATCTCTAGGAGAGTGAATTATGAGTCAACGTGAACAGCTCGCCAGCCGATTGGGGTTCCTGCTCCTTTCCGCCGGTTGTGCCATCGGTCTTGGCAACGTATGGCGTTTCCCCTACATCACCGGCAAATATGGCGGCGCTGTTTTTCTTGTGGTCTATCTGCTTTTCCTGATTTTTGTGGGCCTTCCCGTGCTCATCATGGAATTTTCCGTGGGCCGCGCCACGCAGCGCAACATGGCCCATGCGCTGGAAAAGCTGGAACCCAAGGGAACCTGGTGGCATAAGTTCGGCATCATGAGCCCCATCGGCAACTATCTTCTGATGATGTTCTATATCCCCATTGCGGGATGGATGCTCTGCTACTGCTGGTTCATGCTGTCGGGCACGCTTGAGGTGCCCACGGCTGAAGTTCCTGCCGTGTTCGGCGGCATGCTGGCCAATCCCTGGCTCATGTTCTTCTGGGCCGTGGTGGTTTCGGCTTCGTGCTTTGCCATCTGCGGACAGGGGCTTCAGAGAGGTGTCGAGCGCGTGGTCAAGATCATGATGCTGGGCCTTCTCATCATCATGGTCGGACTCGCCGTTCACTCCTGCTTCCTTGACGGCGGCTCGAAGGGCCTTGAATTCTATCTCAAGCCCGACCTGCAGAGAGCCATCGATGCCGGTTTCATGGCTCTTGTGAATGACGCCATGAACCAGGCTTTCTTCACGCTGAGCGTCGGCATGGGCAGCATGTGCATTTTTGGCAGCTACCTTAAGAAGGACCGCTCCCTGACGCAGGAATCCGTGCTGATCGTAACGCTGGATACCTTTGTGGCGCTGACGGCCGGACTCATCATCTTCCCCGCCTGCTTTGCTTTCGGCGTGACGCCCGATGCCGGTCCCGGACTCATTTTCATTACCCTTCCCAACATCTTCAACAACATGGCCGGCGGACGCTTCTGGGGCTTTTTGTTCTTCGTGTTCATGAGCGCCGCCGCGCTGACCACGGTCATAGCCGTGCTGGAAAACATTATTGCCTACTTCATGGACGGTTACGGCTGGTCCCGAAAGAAGGCCGTGCTGGTCAACTTTGTGACGGTCACCCTGCTCACCCTGCCCTGCATTCTCGGCTTCAATGTCTGGTCGGGCTTTGAACCCTTCGGCAAGGGAAGCGCCGTACTGGATCTAGAAGACTTCATCATCAGCAACAACATTCTGCCGCTCGGCTCCTTCATGTTCATGCTGTTCTGCTGTCATCGCTACGGCTGGGGCTGGGATAACTTCGTGGCCGAGGCTGATACCGGCCGCGGCATGAAGTTCCCGAAGTTCCTGCGCTTCTATCTGACGTGGGTTCTTCCGATCGTGTTCCTGTTCATCTTTGCTCAGGGTTATATCCAGAAGTTCTTCTAGTCTTCCGGGCAGCCGAAAATGACGGCCCTCTTCCGCATGGTTCAGGGCCGGGATTTTCGGTTGCCGTGGCATGACCTTTCATCCTATACGAAGAAAAAAAATTCCGCCAAGGAGAATATGCTATGGCTCAACGAGAACAGCTCGCCAGCCGTCTGGGCTTCCTGTTTCTGTCCGCAGGATGTGCCATCGGACTCGGTAACGTATGGCGCTTCCCATTCATCACAGGCAAGTACGGGGGCGCGGTCTTTCTTGTTGCCTATCTCGTGTTTCTTCTCGGCATGGGCCTGCCCATCCTCATTATGGAATTTACGGTGGGACGTGCGTCCAGACGAAACATGTCCCGCGCGTTCAGAGAGCTGAAGCCCGGATCGAAATGGAGCTATTTCGGCTGCTTCAGCATCATAGGTTCGTATGCCCTCATGATGTTCTACATCCCGGTGGCAGGCTGGATGATGTATTACTGCTGGGCCACGATCACCGGAACGCTGTCCGTTCCCGTCGATCAGGTGCCGACGGTCTTCTCCAATCTGCTTGCCAGCCCCGGTACCATGCTTTTCTGGACGCTGGTGGCTTCTCTGGGTTGTTTCGGCGTGTGTGCCCTGGGTCTGCAGAGAGGTGTCGAACGCGTGGTCAAGTTCATGATGGGCGGCCTGCTCATCATCGTCATCGGCCTTGCGGTGCATTCCCTCACCCTGCCCGGAAGCATGAAGGGCGTGGCGTTCTATCTTGTTCCCGACGTGCAGAGAGCTGTGGATGCGGGCATCATGTCCCTCATCAATGACGCCATGAATCAGGCCTTCTTCACGCTGAGCGTCGGTATCGGCGCCATGTGCATTTTCGGCAGCTATCTTGACCGGTCCAACACGCTGACCAAGGAATCCGTCTTCATCGTTTCCCTAGATACGTTTGTCGCCTTCATGTCCGGCCTCATCATCTTTCCGGCCTGCTTTGCCTTCGGCGTGCATCCCGATGCCGGTCCCGGACTCATCTTCATTACTCTTCCCAATATCTTCAACAACATGGCCGGAGGCCAGTTCTGGGGTGCTCTCTTCTTCGTGTTCATGAGCGCCGCTGCGCTGACCACGGTCATTGCCGTGATGGAGAACATCATTTCCTCCTTCATGGATACCTACGAGTGGTCCAGAAAGAAGGCGGTCAAGATCAACTGCGTCGTGCTCACGCTTCTCACGCTTCCCTGCATTCTCGGCTTCAACCTCTGGTCGGACTTCCAGCCTCTGGGCGCAGGCTCGACCATCATGGATCTTGAGGACTTCATCATCAGCAACAACCTGCTGCCTCTCGGTTCCCTCATTTACTGCCTGTTCTGCTGTCAGCGTTACGGCTGGGGCTGGGACAAGTTCATTGCCGAAGCCGATATGGGCAGCGGCATGAAGTTCCCGAAGGCCCTTCGCTTCTATCTGACCTGGATTCTTCCCGTTGTTCTTCTCGTTATCTTCGTGGAAGGCTATATCCAGAAATTCTTCTAACCGTCTTTTTGCACCATGAGTACTGGCGCATGCCTTCCTTCGGAGAGGCATGCGCCGGACTTGTTTTTGTGTCTCAGGAGAGAATCATGCAGCGTGAGAAAATGGCCAGCCGCATCGGCTTTCTTTTTGTATCCGCCGGATGTGCCATCGGTCTGGGCAATGTATGGAGATTTCCCTACATCACCGGAAAATACGGCGGAGCCGTCTTTGTTGTCGCATATCTGTTCTTTCTGCTCATGCTGGCTCTTCCGCTGCTCATCATGGAATTTTCCGTGGGCAGAGCGTCTCAGCAGAATCTCGGCAATGCGCTTCGCGTGCTGGAGCCGAAAGGATCGTCATGGCATCGCATGGGCTGGATCAGCATTGTGGGCAGCTATCTGCTCATGATGTTCTATATCCCCGTGGCGGGATGGATGCTTTTCTATGTCTGGCGGACGGCTACGGGTCAGCTTGCGCTTGCCCCCGAGCAGATGCCGGCCGCGTTCGGCTCCATGCTGGCCGATCCTGCCGGAATGACGTTCTGGGCCTTTCTGACTTCCGTATGCTGTTTCATCGTCTGCGGCTTCGGGCTGCGCCGCGGCATTGAACGCGTAGTCAAAGGCATGATGACGGGGCTTCTCGTGATCATGATCGGTCTGGCCATTCGCGCGGTCACTCTGCCGGGTGCGCTGGAAGGCCTGTCCTTCTATCTTGCGCCGGACTGGCAGCGCGCCGTGGATGCCGGCATCTGGAGCCTGCTCAACGATGCCATGAATCAGGCCTTCTTCACGCTGGGGCTCGGCATCGGTTCCATGTGCATCTTCGGCAGCTATCTGGGCCGGGAGTACACCATCACGCAGGAATCGCTCTGGATCGTCTGCCTGGATACCTTTGTGGCCATGATGTCGGGCTTCATCATCTTTCCCGCCTGCTTTGCCTTCGGCGTGGAGCCGGATTCCGGCCCGGGGCTGATTTTCATTACGCTGCCCAACGTGTTCAACGCCATGTCCGGCGGACGTTTCTGGGGAACATTGTTCTTCGTGTTCATGAGCGCCGCCGCGCTGACCACGGTGATTACCGTCATCGAAAACATCATTTCCTACAGCATGGACGTGTGGAAATGGTCGCGCAGAAAATCCACCATCGTCAACGGCGTTGTTCTCACGCTGTTTACCCTTCCCTGCGTTCTGGGCTTCAACGTGCTCTCCGGCATACAGCCTCTGGGGGAAGGCAGCACGCTCATGGATCTGGAGGATTTCATTCTCAGCAACAACCTGCTTTCCATCGGCGCCGTGACGTTCATGCTGTTCTGCTGCCATCGGTTCGGATGGGGCTGGGATAACTTCATTGCGGAAACCGATGCCGGACGCGGCGTGAAGTTCCCCCGCGTTCTTCGTTTCTACCTGACCTGGATTCTTCCGCTCGTGGTCGTTCTGGTGTTCATTCAGGGATATGTTCAGAAGTTCTTTTCCTGATCCGGGACAGGTCTGCTCAGAACGGATATCGTTTTTGTGAATGCCGCTGAAAAAAAGGTCGTACCCGTGGGGGACGACCTTTTTTTCACGCTGAATTTATGGGCGATTATTTCCGGAACTCTCTGCCTATGCGGCCAAGAACTTCAAGAAGCAGATTCCAGGTGCGCTCGGCGGACGAAAGGCTGAGGCTTTCGCTGGTGGAGTGTGCTCCGGTCACTTCCGGACCGAAGGACAGGAAGTCCATGTCCCGGCCGAGATTTTTGAATTTTTCGGCAAACAGTCCGCATTCCAGACCGGCGTGTATGCCTTCCACGCGGGCGTCTTTGCCGAACAGGTCGCGGTAGGCGCTTTCAAACAGCGGCTGCAGACGGGAATTCGGATTGTATTCCCAGGCCGGATAGTCGCCGGAATGCTCCACCTTGGCCCCCGTAAGCTGACCGAGCAGCTCGATCTGACGGCAGAGGGCGTCTTTCCGGCTGCCGGAAGAGCTTCTGGTCTGGCAATGGAAGACCACTTCCCCTTCCTGCATGCGGATCATAGCAAAGTTGTTGGAGGTTTCCACAAGGCGCTGCGTGGTGATGGTCATATCCATGGAGGAAATGCCGTCGGGAACAAGAATCGCTGCGGAAAGAACGCGCTTTGCTGATTCTCCGGTAAGAACCCGGTCGGCCGCTTCCGCTTTGGACATGGTCAGTGTGAATCCGGTGCCGTCGGAGCCGCGCAGTTCATGACGGAAGATTTTTTCCCACTGATCAAGCAAGGCCGTCAGTTCCTTGTCGTCGGCACGCACGGCCACGACGGCCCAGCTTTCCTTGGGAATGGCATTGGCGGCAATGCCGCCGTGAATGGAGGCGATGCTGCAGGGATATCTGCGGACGATATCGTCGAGCACTCGAGCAAGAAGTTTGTTGCTGTTCCCTCTTTCCTTGATGATCTCAAGTCCGGAGTGACCGCCGGCCAGACCGCCGGCCGTGATGCGTCTGAAGACCAGATGTTCGTGATCGGGCAGTTGATCCGCAGGCTCGGTGGCGACGGGAATATGCATCTGGCTTCTTCTGCCGCCGGCGCAGCTTACGCAGAAGACGCCCTCTTCTTCCGAATCCATGTTGATGAAAAGAGAGGCCGTGAGTAGCGATGCGTCAAAAACGGTGGCTCCGCCCATGCCGACTTCTTCATCCACCGTGACGACGGCTTCCAGAGGCGGATGGGGAATGTCGCTGGAATCCAGAAGCGCCAGAATGTAGGCGAGGGCAATGCCGTTGTCGGCGCCGAGAGAGGTGCCTTCGGCATACAGACGATCGCCGTCGGTCATGAGCCTGAGGGGATCGGTGGCAAAATTGATGTCGCAGTCGTCATTCTTCACGCACACCATGTCCATGTGTCCCTGAAGGACCACGGCGGGAGCCTGTTCCATGCCGGAGGTTCCCGGCTTTCTGATGACGATGTTGCCTGCCTTGTCCTGGACCACGGAAAGTCCGCGCTCATGGGCAAAGCTGACGAGAAAGTCGCTGAGCCGGCGTTCGTTGCCCGACTCGTGGGGAATGCTGCAGATGGTGGAAAACCACTGAAGATAAGCTTTATCGGGAGAAAAGGCTTTGTTCACGATATGCTCCTGTGAATACGGTCCTGAGATAAGGATCCCGGAGAGAAAATGGTTGGAGGCATGGCCTTGCAACCTGCGTAACTTATACAGGGAAAAGCCTTCCCCTGTACAGTCCTGAGAGGTGGATCATGAAGAAAGGAAGCCGTTCCGTCATGATCCGGGGGAATATCGTTCGAGGCTGTTTCAGAGCGTGACCTCTTGAAGAGGAGAAAGGCGTCCTGGAAAGCGTCCTGCGTCTGTGTAGCGTTTTTGAGCCGGAGAGAAAACGTCCGGTGCAACCTGCTGCCGTCGGGCATCTTCGGGACGCCGCTTGCCTTGCGGCTCGTCACGGTTTATCCCCAAGAAGAATATGGGATATTCTCCACGGGAGGGGGCTGTGAGCAGAAAGATTATGGACAGGCTGTTTCATTTGGAAAGCCATCGTACCGATGTACGAACGGAAGTCACTGCGGGTATAACCACCTTTGTGGCTATGGCCTATATTATTTTCGTCAACCCTTCCATGCTGGCGGATGCGGGAATGCCCCGCGAAGCCGCCTTCGCGGCCACCGTCTGGGGGGCGGCCCTGACGACGCTGCTTATGGGGCTTTGGGCGAATCTGCCCATAGCGCTGGCTCCCGGCATGGGGATCAATGCGTTCTTTGCCTATACCGTTGTTCTGGGAATGGGACTTCCGTGGCAGACGGCTCTGGGAGCGGTGTTCATTTCCGGCGTGGTCTTTCTGCTGCTTTCCGTCACGAATCTTCGAGAATACATCATTCAGGCCGTGCCGCTCAATCTCAAGCTTGCGACTTCCGTCGGCGTAGGCATGTTCATTGCCTTCATAGGGCTTAAAAGCGCTGGCATCATTGTGGATGACCCGGTTACTTTCGTTACCATGGGCAACGTCAGGGAACCGGCTACTCTGCTCTCCTTCTTTGGTCTTCTGGTAACGGTTTCCCTCATGGTGCTGCACGTGCGAGGTGCCGTCTTCCTGGGAATTCTCGTCACCACGGCGGCGGGCATGGTTGCAGGCGTCGGCCCCGTACCCCACAGTGTGGGGGAAGTCCTGAGCTTCAATGTTCCGAGCTTCCTGCCCACCTTTCTGCAGCTCGACATCCTGGCCGCACTGGAGTACGGCCTTTTTTCCGTACTCTTTACCATGACCATGGTGGATCTCTTCGACACCATGGGAACGCTCATCGGTCTTTCCAGCAAAATGGGAATCATGAAGGAGGACGGTTCCATAGAAGGACTGAGCCGACCTCTGATCGTGGATTCCTGCGGAACCATGCTGTCCGGTTTTCTGGGCACTCCCGCCGTGACGAGCTATCTGGAAAGCTCCGCCGGAATTGTGGACGGCGGCCGTACCGGACTTACTGCCGTGACGGTGGCCTTGCTTTTTCTTGTCAGCCTTATCTTTGCTCCTCTTGTGGGTATTGTGCAAAGCTATGCCACGGCGCCGGCGCTTATTGTTGTGGGAACGCTCATGGCCCAGGAGACCCGTCATATCGACTTTGATGATATGGCCGATGCCCTGCCCGCCTTTCTGACCATCATTACCATGCCGCTTACCAGCAGCGTTGCCACCGGCCTGGGGCTTGGCTTCATCAGCTATGTGCTTATCAGGTTCTGTACCGGAAGAGTCAGGGAAGTGAATCCTGTCCTGTGGGTGATAGCGGCGTGCTTTGTCGTGAATTTCGTTTTGCGGTAGCAGGCGGAGCCTCGTCGTCGCGAACGGGGTGGTGTTGCCGAAAATAAGCCTTTGCCTTGTGAACAGGCTTCCCCTGGCAGGCGTGAAATCTGGATTGTGCCTTCGACTGCGAAAAGTATTTTTCTTCAGTTCTTTCAGAGATTGACAATATGTTCCATTAATCACATAGTACTGCCGTATGTCTTGTCCCAGACAGGATAAGACTTCGATGTATCATTTTTCTACCTCGGAGAAGATTATGGATTACAGCAGAAGAGCCGTGTTGGGCGCCATGGGTGGTCTGGCCGTCGGCGGAACCCTTGCCGCCATGTCTGGTACTGTTATTGCTGCACCTGCTGCTCCCGCCATGTCGGCCGGAAAGAATGGACATTTTGCTCAGATGGGAGGCGAATTCGGCTGGACTCCGAAAAAGATCGACGATATCGCCGCTGCCAGCGCCGTTGCCTACCAGGGATACTGGTATAAGGGATACGGCTGCGGTTACGGCGTGTTCTACAGCATCGTCGGCACGATGGCCGAAAAATACGGCGCTCCCTACAACTGCTTCCCCTTCACCATGATGGAAGGTTTCAAGGGCGGCATGTCCGACTGGGGCACCATCTGCGGCGCTCTTGCCGGTGCGGCCATGGCCTTTGCCGTGTTCTATCCCCGCAGCGAAGCCACGCCCATGGTGAACGAACTGTTCCGCTGGTACGAAAAGACGGCGTTCCCCATCTATGATCCGGGCGAAGCCGCTCAGGGTGTGAAGGGCGCTCTGCCCACCAGCGTGGCGAATTCCGTGCTCTGCCATGTTTCCGTTTCCCGCTGGTCCTATGCCACCAAGCTGGCTGCCAACAGCACGGAACGCAGCGAACGCTGCGGACGTATCACCGCCGACGTGAGCCGCAAGGCCATTGAAATCCTCAATGCCAAGATCGATGCCGGCAAGGACTGGAAGGGCGCTCTCGGCAAGCAGGAATCCGTAACCGGCTGCACGACGTGCCACGGCAAGGGCAAGATGTCCGATATCCAGAAGGGCAACATGGACTGCACTCCCTGCCACAGCGGCTCCGAAGCTACCGCCGACAAGTTCCATAATCATCCGTAGCAGTATTTCTGCCGAACGGTTTGTTTGAAAAGAGGGGTGGATCATTCCACCCCTCTTTTTTATGTATGAAGGGAAAAACGGACGGTTTTGCCGATGAGAGCCTGGTTTCTGCTGGAAACAAGGTAAAAAGATGTAAAAATAATATTAATATTTTTAATATGTTATAAATAAAAATCCAAAAAGAACGAAAAAAGTGGAAAAAAGTGTTTGACAAGACGTGGCGAAATGGGCATAACTCGAAAACGCGCTGAGGCACAGCGGCTCAAACGAGCGC
>JAHZEL010000008.1:0-406489 GCA_019421865.1 Desulfovibrionaceae bacterium
CTTAACTTCCGAGTTCGGAATGGGATCGGGTGTACCCGCTTCTCTATGGACACCAGCAAATATGTATACTGCAATAAATGCAGTCAGTGTCGATGCGTTGTTGCTTATAGCGAAAAGCGTTCCCCATGGCAAGTGTTTTTTTTCATGCAGTCCGCACGATCGTCATTTTTCCGACCCTGCGTATTCCGGGAGCCACAGACTTTCGTAGAACTTGCTGTGACTGAGCACTCTTTTTCTCAGGCGATCGCGATAGTTCTTCTCAGGCTGCACGTTCTGAGAAAAAACATTGTAACCGAAACCGAGGCGGTCGCCTTCCACGGTGAAGCCCAGCGCCGTAAGCAGCGTGGGAAAAAGATCGAAGTGGGTGATGATAGTCCTCACGGGCTTCAGGGAGGCATCTCTCGTCAGCGAACAGAGCACATAGCGCCCCTCGACGTGCTTGAGGTCCACTCCGTCCAGCTCCGGCATTCTTGCCTCGTGATCGCCCATGACAAGAATGACGAACTGATCCTCCCATCCCTTGTCGCGAATATGCCTGAGCAGGCGTTCCACCTGCGAGAGAGAGCACTTGATATATCCCGACCAGTTTTCCGTGAACCCCTGATCCACGCACGGCGGGGAAAGAAAACCCGGTTCATGAGTATCCATGGTGGAAAGAGCAAAACTGAACTTCACGCCTTCCGCCATAAGCTCATCAATACGCTCAATGCTGCGATCGACCATGTCGCTGTCGTAGATGGCCCAGGTGTTCATGGTGGCAGGGTCGACGTGCTTTTTCTCTATCCAGTCTTCCTTCCCCATGAATTCCTGATAGCCGTGACTGCGGAAGAACTTGTCGAGGCCGGAAAACACGCCGCTTGAGCCGTTGTAGTAAACGTTATGGTACCCGTCCTCCTTCAGATAGTCGCCGAGGCACAAGGCTCCGGGCAGATAGCGGTCAAGCGCCCATCCGGTAAGATTGCCGCTCAATATGGAAATGGACTTGAGCGGAATGCCGCACTGCGAAGCCACAATGCCGCCGATGGTAAAGTCGGCTCCGGGCATCTGATCGATGCGCAGATCAGGCGTCTGAATCGAGGGGCGGATGGGGCCAAGCAGGTCTTCCCCCATGAGCTCACTTCGACCGAAAGTTTCCTCAATGCTTTCACAGTAAATGATGAGCAGGTTCTTCGTACCCGTGCCGGAAACCTTCACCTTGCGCGGGTCCACATAGGCGCCTTCGGTGTAGAAATCGCCTATGACGGCCTGCTCCTGGAAAAACGTGAAGAAATTGACATAGAACATGGCATAAACAACGATGCCGCCCCATATCGCCAGAAGCCGACGGCCTGAGAAGATCCAGCAGAAAAAGCGCTGTACCCGTCGGGAAATGTTCCGAAAACGTTCCGAAACGCCGGCAGCCGTTACCGCAAGAAGCGCCACGACCAGCCAGCGCACCTTGACGAAGATCTCGTCGATGAACGTTCCGGGCACAATGAACCACAGCGCTATGAAAACCACACAGATCACGGCTGTCGTCATGCCGGGACGGGGATCGTCTCTTCGGACATGCTCACGAAGAAAGGCAAACGTAAAGGCGCAGAGCAGCGCATTGCGCACATGCCAGAGAAAAACATGAATGAAGTCTCCCGGCATGGTCACGATGTTGTCCCGCATGAGCTGCATGTGGAACAGCACCTGATTGATGGTCACCTCGTCGAATTCCCGCTTCGACATGATGAGAAAGGCTACCGTGAAGCACAACAGAAAAAAGGCAAGAAAAGATCGAAAGAAACGGAACAGGACCGTCCGTGCAGTAGGCATGATGACATCCAGGGCTTGAGGTGCACTCCCGTTCCGGACGTACCGGCGGGTCGTTTCTTTTAAACAAAAAAAAGAGGCTGTGTAAACAGCCTCATAAGATCACATGGTGGGTCACCGGAGACTCGAACTCCGAACCAATTGATTAAGAGTCAACTGCTCTACCAATTGAGCTAGTGACCCATGTGGACAGGATAACCTGTCGGTGCGTCCGACGTAAAACGTCTTTTGAATGGTGGGTCACCGGAGACTCGAACTCCGAACCAATTGATTAAGAGTCAACTGCTCTACCAATTGAGCTAGTGACCCATTCGCTTGACGTAGGTGTGTTTATAGGGAAATCGTCCCCCTTCGTCAAGCGTTTTTTCTCAAAAAAAAATAACGACGGTGAAAATTATTTCATAACTAATTATATATCAATTAGTTACATGACAAAAAAAGTTACTAACGCACCTTCCCCGTTCTGATCACACGGCCTATTCTGCGTATGACGTGAAGAATGGTCATGGCACAGACGATGCCTGCGGCAATGGCGGCCGCAAGGAGCAGCGTATACAGAATCTGCTGGGCAAAGGCCGACCACTGACCGCTGACGGCAAAGCTCATGGAACGATAGAGCGAGGCACCCGGCACCATGGGAATGGCGGCAGGAACAAGAAAAACCGTGGTCGGTGTTTTCTTCAGTCGGGCCATGGGATCGGCATAGAGGGTAAAACAGGCGGAAGCGAAGAAAAAGCGTATGACATCGCCTTCGTAACAGAAGCCCAGGGCAAGATAGGCGGCCCAGCCGATCATGCCACCGAGTCCCGCCCAGAACAATCTGTTTGACTGCACGTTGAAAAGCACGGCAAAGCCGAAAGCGCCGGTAAACGCGGTCACAAGCTGGATCAGCCAGTCGGGAATCATCATTGCAGGCCTCACCAGATAAGCGTTGGCAACGCAAAGCCGAACGCTATGAGCGCCGCCAGCAGAAAGGCGTTGCAGAACCCGAGCAGCGCGGAAAGCGTATCGCCGTTGAAAATGTCACGTATGGAGTTGGTAAGCAACATGCCGGGAATAAGGAGCATGATGTTTCCTATGCTTATCTTTTCCGCGGAGCAACCGAAGCCGCAGGACACGAAAAACAGGGCGAGACAGCCGCCGGCAAAGGACCAGAGCACGGCGGCCACATTTGCGGGCAGCTCAAGCAGGCGGGAAACGGAATCCATATACTTGAGAAAAAGCCCTATTACCGATGACGCCGCGGCATCCAGCCAGGATCCACCGAAAAACAGCGTGAAAGAGCCGGAAATAAGGGCATGTACGGCCAAAAGGATCCAAAAGGAATACTGGGGCGTTCCCGTCCGTATTTCCTCAAGTTCGCTCTCCACCACTTCAAAAAGCGGCATTTCCTCACAGATGCGGCGGGAAAGCGCATTGAGCCTGGCCAGCTTGAAAAGATCGTACTTGGTGGAGGTGATGCGCCGTGTCTGCGTGACGGCCCCGAACATGGGAGAATAGACGGTAACCACGATGGCGGAAGTAATGGTGAACACATCCACCTTTTCCGCCCCGTATGCCAGGCAGATGCGTCGCACGCTGTCCTCCACCCGGCTGACCTCGGCACCGCTTATGAGCATTTCCTCGCCGATATTAAGCGCATTGAACAGGAACTCGCGGGCATAGTCTGTCGAGGAAGAACGCTGCAACGCGACCTGTTCAGCCAGATAATATTTCGCCATAGTTAAACCATCGCTTCAAATAGGATCCATGCCCTTTCCGCGAAGAACCAGTCGCGCTCTCCAAGCATGGAGCATGCTCAAAGCTATAAAAAACGGCCGGAGTGCTGTCAATGCTGCGAAAACACCCGCATGTGAGGAAAAAAACAAGACAGATCGACGCGTTCACTCTGGCAGATCAAACGAAATTTGCATTGCTCCCTCTCCCCCACAAGCGGCGTACACTCTTGCCTGATGCCCTTGAAGATGCCGGGCATCGTGGCCGGAGTCTTTAAACGACAAAGAGCGCTCCTTTCGGAACGCTCTTTGCAGACAAAGGAAAAGGCTATCAGTTGGCAGCTTCAGCAGCAGGCGCGGCAGCCGTAGCGGGCTCGGCCGCCTGCTCGGCAGCGGGAGCGGCCTGAGCGGCGGGCTGTTCAGCCGCAGGAGCCTGAGCTTCTGCGGGAGCAGCGGCGGGAGCTGCAGGGGCAGACTGTTCAGGGGCGGCCGGAGCGGCAGCCTCGGCAGCGGCAGGAGCAGCGGGCACTTCTTCAAACTGCACGTCCAGCACGGACTCCTGAGAAGTACGGGTGGAGCTGGTCATGATGTTGTACCCCAGAGAGGTGCAGATGAAGATGATGGCCAGGAACGTGGTCAGCTTGGCGAGAACGCCGCCGGCGCCGGCACTGCCGAACACGGAGCTGTTGCCGCCACCGCCGAAGATGACGCCCATGCCTTCACGGCCGGACTGAAGAAGCACCAGCACGACAAGGATGATGCATACGATAACATGAAGAGTCAGAATGGCTGTCTGCACGCGAAATGCTCCTTAACTAGAACTAGGCATTGATGATCTGAGTAAAGCTATCAGCCTTCAAAGAAGCTCCTCCTACCAGCACACCGTCCACATTGTCAAGAGCAAGGATGCTTCCGGCATTGGCGGGCTTCACGCTGCCGCCGTAAAGAAGGGGCGTCTCATCGGCTCTGGAACCGAGGATGTCACGCATGAGTTCACGACAGATGGCGTGGGTTTCCACGATATCGTCAGTAGTGGCGGTCTTGCCCGTACCGATGGCCCAGACCGGTTCGTAGGCAATGGCCAGCGCCTCGACCGGGGTATCAGCGGGCACGTTCTTCAAGCCGAGTCTGAGCTGACGTTCCAGCACGTTGCGAAGCAGACCGGCTTCGCGCTCTTCCAGCGTTTCACCGATGCACAGCATGACGCGCAGGCCGCAGGACAGGGCAAAAGCCGTCTTTTCACCGACGAACGCATCGCTTTCGCCGAGGATGTGACGACGTTCGGAATGGCCGGTCAGCACCCAGGAAGCTCCGCAGGCCTTGATCATGGCAGGCGAGATCTCACCCGTGAACGCACCTTCCGCCGCAGGATACATGTTTTCCGCACCGGTCGACGCGCCCTGAATGGCGGTCATGGCCTCAGAGGCCCGCTCCAGAGCAGTGGCAGGCACGAAAACAATGATTTCACGGTCTTCAGGAGCCTTGCCGTTCAAAAGCGAAGCCATGTCCTTCACGGTTTCAACGGCTTCGGCGCCGGTCTTATACATCTTCCAGTTGGCGGCCATCAGCTTCTTCATAGAAAACATCCTCTCAGAACTTTAGAATGGAATGGGGAAAAACTACGCTTCTCAGGCAAAAAAACAAGCCCCGGCTTCTCTTCCGGGAAAAACTTCAGCGCTGAGAGGCCGGGCAGTGAGACCGTACGGCGCGAATTTCCCTCACAAGCCCGGTCTCATCGTCGATATCGACATAAACACCGTTCAGGGACACAGGCCCCCGGGCAGGCTTGAACGGTTGCGGCATCCGCGTGAGAAAACGGGTCAGCACAGGTTCAAAATCCATGCCGAGTGAAGACTGCTCCACGCCGCACATGCCCGCATCACTGATATACGCCGTACCGCGCGGCAGAATCTGGGCATCGGCCGTCTGCACATGCGTGTGCGTACCGAATACGGCGCTTACCCTGCCGTCCAGCATCCAGCCCAGCGTTTTTTTCTCGCCGGTGGTTTCCGCATGGAAATCCACCAGCCTCACCCGGACATCCTGAAGCGCCTGACCGCAGCCGGAAACGGAACCATCGTGAACAACTTCCGACGTCAGATCAGCTTCCCGAGCTCCGGCAACTACGGCAAAAACGCCAGCCACGCTCTCCTCTGCGCCTTCTGAAAGCGCAGGCGCGCCCTCAAGCCAGCGAAGCGCCGTACGGAACGGACACGGCAGAGGATCCATGAACACGGTTCCCAGAAGATTGAGCACCGCAAGCTTTCGACCATCCGCAAGCGTATGCACGAGCCAGCCCCTGCCGGGAGCGCCCGGAGGGTAGTTGGCCGGACGGATGATGCGCCTGTCGCGCTCAAGCCGGGAAAAAATTTCCCTGTGCCGCCATACATGATTGCCCGACGTGACCAGATCCACGCCAGCAGCAAACAGCTCATCCAGCGTTTCCGAAGTCATGCCTATGCCTCCGGCAATGTTTTCTCCGTTGGCCAGCACCACGTCCGGGGCATATTCCTCACGCAGTTCCGGCAGAAACTGCTTCACGGCAAGCCTGCCGGCCTTCCCCACCACGTCGCCGAGAAAAATTACGCGCATCAGCGCTCTCCTCCGTTTCCGAGGCGACATTCTTCAAGCATGACATGAAGTTTTTCCACGGCGGGACGCAGCTGAGGGTCATCCGGCAGGCCGGCGAGAACCTTTTCCATAAGTCCGCTTCCGGCGAGAGCCCTGCGCGTAGCGGCGAAGCGCAGCTCCAGCATCCAGGTTCCGAGAAGCAGGCGGAAGTCATTGACGAAACGAAGATCGGAATACCGGGCCACCCTGCCCTCAAGCACGCACTGCGCCACGCACGGCGTCCAGCATCCGGCATCGTCCTTCACATGAAGAAGAACGGCATCACGTTCCGGCAGAGCATTGTCGAGATACCCCACCATAACGCGGAAGATATCGAGCTTGTCGCTGTCGCGCACCACGTCGGTCACAAAACGGGCAGCCGGATCCAGCAGCGGCGACAGCGCATACCGGTTGTGCAGAAGTACCGCGCACTGGGCAAGCTGCCTTACGCGGAGAGATTCCTCCTTCAGAAAGGACTCGTCGCGCATGGTGCGAAAGCTCAGAACCGCATGATTGACCGATTTGGCATCCAGAAAGGTGCGGTACTGCCGAAACTGCGGAAAGCGTCCGCAGTCATGGTACAGAGCCGCAAGCACCGCCGCACGGCAGGCCTCTTCATCTCTGCTCCAGAAACTTTCCACCGCATCTTCAGGCAGAGACTCCACAATGGCCGCGGCGTGTTCCGTCACCCTGAAGGTATGATCCACCTTGAGGCGCAGAGGCGCAGCATCCGGCACGTCGCGAAAGCCGTCCGTATAGGCGAGAAAACGGCTGCGATGCCCGGACAGATCAATTTTCATGCTTCTCTCCCCTCTCCTGCCATTCCTTCAGGCGACGCTCGCGCTCCTCGGCTTCCTTCTGGCGGATGCGCCTGTTGCTTTCATCCCACTTCGGATCCCGCAGCAGGCCGCGCGGACCATACAGCGCGCGCAGAAAAAAGATCACCGCGGCGGACACCAGCACCATGACGATGACGCCGCTCAGCGTGCCGGTAAAAAGACTTTCAAGAATCTCGGACAAGGGAAGGCTCCTTTGCTTAATTTGAGCGATTCTAGCCTTTGCCCCGCCGGGACGCAAGTACCGGGCTCCGCTTGCGCTTTACGGGGGCTGCCCCCTGTGCTAACTACTTGGCACGGACTTATCATCGGAGTTACCATGTCGGATTTTGTGCATCTTCACTGCCATACGGAATTCAGTCTTCTCGACGGGGCCATCCGCGTAGGAGATCTGGCCAGAAAGGCCAAGGATCTCGGCATGCCCGCGGCCGCCATCCCCGATCACGGCAACCTTGTCGGAACGGCCTACTTCTAGTCCGCCTGCAAGGATGTAGGCATTCCTCCCATCATCGGCTGCGAAGTCTATGTCACGCGCGATCATACCGACAAGACGTCCGATTTCGCCAGAGTGCGTCATCACCTCATTCTGCTGGCCCAGAACCCCGAAGGTTACCGGAACCTCATGCATCTGGTCAGCCGCAGCTGGCTCGACGGCTTCCATTACAAGCCGCGCATCGACAAAAAAATGCTTGTCGGTCATACCGACGGCCTTGTGGCGCTTTCCGCCTGCGTGGCGGGCGAGCTGCCCCGTACCCTTCTCGGCACCAACAAGCTCATCACCGGCGGCGGAACCTTCGACGACGCCATAGCCATAGCGAAGGAATACTCCGCACTTTTCCCCGAACGCTTCTATCTGGAAGTGCAGGCCAACACGCTGCCCGAGCAGGCGCTGGTCAACCAGCGCATTCTTGAACTGGCCGACGCCACAAAGCTTCCGCTCGTCGCCACCAACGACTGCCATTACCTCAACGCCGATGACGTGGAAGCCCACGACATTCTGCTCTGCATCCAGACGCAGGCCAAGGTCGACGATCCCAAACGCTTCCGCTTCGACGCGCGCGACCTCTACTACAAATCGGAAGAGGAAATGCGTGCCGGGCTCGACGGTGTGCCGCGCGAAGCCATGGAAAACACCGTCAAGATCGCCGATCAGTGCTGTCATCTTGAAATCCAGCTGCACGCTCCGCCCTATCATTTCCCCGTCTACGACCTGCCCGAAGGCATGACCCTTGCCAGCGAATTCTGCCGCATGGCAAGAGAAGGCCTGGAAAAACGTCTGGAAAAGCATCCGCACAGGGACACCATCAATCCGCAGGAGTATCGCGACCGCCTGGAAATGGAGCTCAAGGTCATCTGTGACATGGGCTTCCCCGGCTACTTCCTCATCGTGCAGGACTACATCAACTGGGCCAAAAACAACGGTATCCCCGTAGGTCCGGGCCGTGGTTCCGCCGCAGGTTCCGTGGCCGCCTGGGCGCTGCGCATCACCTCCATCGATCCGCTTCCCAACAAGCTGTTCTTTGAACGATTCCTCAACGTCGAACGCGTCAGCATGCCTGATATCGACGTTGACTTCTGCGAAGACAGGCGGCTCGAAGTGCTTGACTACGTCACCCGTAAATACGGCAAGGACAAGGTCTCGCAGATCGCCGCCTTCGGAAAGATGAAGGCCAAGGCCGTGGTGAAGGACGTGGGCCGCGCCATGGGCATTCCGTTCAATGAGACGACGCGCATCGCCAAGATGATCCCCGCCGATCTCAAGATGACCCTGCAGAAGGCACTGGACACGGTTCCCGAGCTGGCCGAGGAGTACAAGACCAAGCCGGAAGTCAAAAAGCTCATCGACATTTCCCTGCGCCTTGAAGGACTCACCCGCCATGCCTCCACGCATGCCGCGGGCGTGGTGGTTTCCGACAAGCCGATGGAGGAATATCTTCCCCTCTTTGCCGGACGAAAAGGCGAACAGATCGCCGCCTTCGACATGAAGTTCGTGGAAAAGGTGGGCCTTGTGAAGTTCGACTTCCTGGGCCTGCGCACCATGACCGTGATTTCCAATGCCGTGAAGAACATCGTTCTGCAGGGCAAGGAAGCGCCGGACATGGAAAACCTGTCCACGGACGATCCCAACGTCTACGACCTGCTCTCCCGGGGCGATACCGACGGCGTGTTCCAGCTGGAAAGCACGGGCATGCGCAAGTACCTGCGCATGCTGAAGCCTTCCGGCTTCGAAGATCTCGTGGCTATGCTCGCCCTCTACCGCCCCGGCCCGCTCAACTCCGGCATGGTGGATGAATTCATCAAGAGAAAGCACGGAGAAATCGAGGTCAGCTATCCTCTGCCCGAACTCGAACCCTGCCTGAAGGATACCTACGGCGTCATCGTCTATCAGGAACAGGTCATGCAGATCGCGCAGATCACCGCCAAGTACACGCTCGGCGGCGCCGACCTTCTGCGACGGGCCATGGGCAAGAAGAAGGCCGAAGAAATGGCCAAGCAGCGCGACATCTTCCTGAAGGGCGCTTCCGAGCGCGGCGTTGCCAAGGAAACGGCCAACGAAATCTTCGACCTCATGGAAAAATTCGCGGAATACGGCTTCAACAAGGCCCATTCCGCCGCGTATGCCTACATCACCTACGGCACGGCATATCTCAAGTATTACTTTAAGGTTGAGTTCATGGCCGCGCTGCTTTCCTCGGAAATCGGTAACCAGGACAAGATCCTCAGCTACATTGCCGCCTGCCGCGACATGAACATCGAAGTGCTGCCGCCCAACGTGCAGATCAGTCTTCGCGCCTTCACGCCGAACAAGGACTCCATCGTGTACGGACTCGGCGGCGTGAAGAACGTGGGCGATGAAGCCATCAACGAAATCGTCCGCGCCCGCGAAGAGGAAGGCCCGTACAAGTCGCTTCTCGACCTGTGCCTGCGCGTCAACCTGCGCAAGGTGACCAAGCGCGTTCTGGAAAGTCTCATCAAGGGCGGCGCCTGCGACTGCTTCGGTGTCAGCCGGGCGGGCATGCTGGCGAGCCTCGACACCGTAGTGGCCCGGGCCCAGAAAAAACAGAAGGAAAAGAATTCCGCGCAGATCTCTCTGCTCGCCTTCACGCCTTCCGTTGAGGCGGCCCCCATGCCCGGCATAGGCTTCCCCTGCGAAGAGCAGGATACGCCGGAATGGGACGATGATCAGAAGCTGGCCTTTGAGAAGGATTCTCTGGGCTTTTACCTGACCAGCCATCCTCTCCAGCCTTTCCGCCGCGACATGCAGCGTCTCGGTCTGGCCACGCTTGAGGAAATTGCCGAACTCGGCAAAGGCTCGGTAAAAACCGGCGTTCTTGTTACCAGCGTCAAGGAGTTCATCACCAGAAAAGGCGACAAGATGGCCTTTGTGCAGGTGGAAGACCTCACAGGACACGCCGAAGTCACGATCTTCCCCAAGACCTATGCCACCATCAAGGAAACGCTTCATGCGGAGCGCCCCCTCATAGAGCTGGTGGGAACCATAGACGCCAAAGATGATGACGACTTTGACGAGGAAAGCGACGAGGAAAGCACCGCAAAGGAAATCAAGCTGCTCTGCGACTCGGCCAGACCTCTGATAGAAGCCTGCATGAACAGCGACCACCCCGTGGTGTTCCCCTACCCCGTAACGTGCCTCGGCGACGCCGATATTCAGGAGTTCAAGGCCATTCTGGAAAAGCACAAGGGAACCTCCGCCGTGCAGATCCAGTTCGAGCTCAACAAACGCAACTGCATCATGGAGCTGGGGCCGCGCTGGCGCGTTCAGGCAAGCCCGCAGCTCAACAAGGATATGGATGCCTGGGCCAAGGCCCGGCTCTCCCTTCGTCAGTAACAAAGGCCGGAAGACGGCAACGTCTTCCGGCAGAACGCGGCTGCCAAGCTTCAAGTCGCCCTCGGCAGGCTCCCGGTCCCGTCATGCGGGAAACGGACTCCTTTCCGGGAACCACAACAGGTCCCCGGAAGCCTCACGGTCTGGGGAACGCCTTTTTTTACTGGGGCGACGCGGTGCAGTACAGCTCAATATACCAATCTCTTTCTGTAAAAAGGAACTCCCATGAGCAGACCGATATGGAGACTCACCATTCGCGGTGATTTTGCCGCCGCTCACGCGCTCCGTCACTATCAGGGCAAGTGCGAAACCCTGCACGGCCACAACTATCTGGTGGAAATGGTGGTGGAAGGCGAAACGCTGACCCCCGACACGGAGCTTGTGGCGGACTTTTCCGCACTCAAGAAGGAGCTGCGGGCGGAACTGGCCACCATAGATCATCTGTATCTCAACGAGCTTCCGCCTTTCGATGTCATCAATCCTTCCTCAGAAAATCTGGCTCGCTATCTTTACGGCCGCATGAAGGAAAGGCTCGCTTCCATGCCGGTGCGCATGTACAGCATGACCGTAGGGGAAACGCCGCTGCAGTCGGCCACCTATCAGGAAATCAGCGACTGATGCTCCCCTTTCCCGGCAGTCTCGTGCTCCGTGCGCTCGGCGGAACGCTTCCGGCTCTTGTGGAGAGCGGCGCACGAACGGTCGGCGCACGGGAGATCATGGACTTCGGCCCTGTTTTCCTGCCTGAAAGAGACGGACCGTCTCTGCCCGTCATCCGAAAACCGGAGATTCTCCCCACGGATGGACGAGGCCAGAGGCTGGCCGTCTGTTCCTTTGCGCTGAGCCTTCTTGCGGACGACAGACGGCAGGAACTTTTTAGCGAACTGAGCGTATGTGCGGGCCACACGCTCTTTCTGGACTTCAAGATTCCGGAACGCAATCTGGAGTGGCCGGCATTTCTGCTTGCCTCCCCGCTGAGACGAATCGCCTCACGCGGAAGGCTGGAGACCGAAGGAGGCATGGAAGGCGTGCTTTACAAAGAAAAGGCTCGCTTTACCGCGCTTGACCGCTATTCCCTGAAAGGCGGCGCGCTATGTGCCGTTCTGGTGCGGAACCAGCTCTCAGCCTGAAGCGAGGGTACAGAAAAACAGCTCCGGCCTATCCGGCAACACGCCGGGAGCGTTGCTCTTCTCAAGGCTTCCCCCCCGGGACCAGATGGGTACGCTTCGTCATGCTAGGGAAATGATCATCCACCGGAAAAAGCAAACGCTTCCCGCACAATCTGCTTAAAAATCCCGTTCGCCTGCCCCCGCTTGCTCTGCCGGAGGCAGGCTTTTTTCAGCATCAGTTTCCGGCAATCGTCCGGCTCAGGAAGTCCATGACAAGCGTGTTGAACAGCTCCGCTTTGGCTCGAAAGACATTGTGGGCTGCTCCGGGAACTACGGCGAGTTCTCCGGCAGGAAGCAGGCCAGCCAGACGGGCGGCCGACGCAGGCAGAAAGAAATCGTCTCTGTCTCCGAGAATGACGAGCACGGGAATTTTCACCACGCCAAGCTGCGCTGGCGTATAGGCATAGGACTCCGGCATATTCCAGGTGCCCCACACATCCTTCATGAGCGTGCGCCAGTAGTCAGGCTGGCCGGGCTTGGCATGCATGCGCGCCATGAGTTCCCAGCCCTCAGGAGATGCTGCATACATGGCATCCAGATGGGCGTCGGTCAGATTGGAAACGTCCTTCACCGGAGCGTAAAAGCTGTGCATACCCTTAAAGTAATGCTTTCTGTCTTCCTCGCCGAAAGGAGGAACAGCCCCGCCGACAACAAGCGCCCGGGCAAAGTCCGGCTGACGCACCCCGACTGTAAGAGCAACAATGCCGCCGTCGCTGTACCCCATGAGCACGGGCTTCTCCACGCCGAGGGCCCGACAGAATGCCATGACATCCTCGGCAAGAAGCTCGTAGCTGAAGGCATGATCGGGATTGTCCGTCTTTCCGTGTCCGCGCGTATCGGGCACCAGAACCCGAAACTTTTCCGCCAGAACAGGAATCTGCTCCGCCCACATGGCCGAGGTCAGACCGCCGCCGTGAAGCAGTACGAGCGGCTGCCCCTGTCCGTATTCCGTATACGCGATCCGAAGTCCGTTGGCCTGTACATACTTCACGCCGCCGTCGGCGCCTGCGATACCTGAAAGGCCCAGAACCGCGAACAGACCGCACAACAGCGTGGCAGCAAACATTTTTACTCGGGTGACCATCATGGCCTCTGCCTCCTTTAATTATACGTAGCCATGGGACTGGCTATAATTCGATATCTAATTTTATGTCAAACTTTTTCTGGATACGTACGGCAGTTTTCCCACGAAAAAGCGGTCCCTCCCCCCAAAAAAGACTGCGGCAATATTTCTGGCTGTTTTCAGAATAGAACGTCGAGAAAAAGGATTCCCCTCAAACGCCAGCCAGTTCCCGATCGGCAATCACAAAACAACCAGCTGATTTCGTCATAACCAGTCATCCGCCGCCCCTCCATGAAAGACAGAAAAACAACTCCAATAAAAAAGAGAGCAGGACGAAAACTGTTTTCTCCCTGCTCTCTTCATAAAAAGCCCTGTGTCGGAATAATCCGCACCCAAAGGAGCTATTTCAGGGGAATCTCCATGGACGCCCCCTGCTCCACGGCAGGCGTGGGAGCTTCGGGCTCCGCCTTTTCTCCCGGCATGCCCATGAGCGCGCCAAGCTGTCCTTTAAAAATGATATGCGTGGCCGTTTCGTCCGCCAGTTCACCGAGATCCATGAGCTTTTCAAGAAATTCCAGGATCTCTCCCCGCCGCTCTTCCACGGACCACTTGAAGTCTTCCTCGAGGTTTCCGGACTTCAGATATTCTTCCAGCTCGGCGATGTATTTCGTATTGAGCATTGCCATGTGAGACTCCGTTCTGTTGCGCCCTCCGGGCATGAAAAAAAGGCGGAGGCGTTCCGCCGCATACTATCAGATATTGTTGCCGCTGCGGGAAAGCAGCTCGCTTTCCGCCATGGCCTGTCTGGCCAGCGCCACCATCACCGGACCGGCAATGATGCCTACGGCCCCGAACACGGCGAGGCTGCACACGATGGAAAGAAGCAGCACCACCATGGAAACCTCGATGCCCGTCTTGAGGAAGTACGGGCGCAGAAGGTTGTCGGATCCGGCCACAACGATACTTCCCCAGGCCACCAGCATGAGCGCCGATCCCAGAGACTGCGTGGCCCACAAATACACGGCGATGGGCATCCATACTATGGCTGTTCCCGCAAGCGGAATGACCGCGCAAAACACGGCCAGCAGCCCCCAGAATGCCGGATCCGGCACGCCGAGAAAATGCAGTCCGATGCCCGTGAGCGTCCCCTGAATGATGGGCACGAATACAATGCTGATGAACACGGACCGACTGGCATTATGCAGCACGGCAACAAACCTGTCCACCATATCGTCGTGACGGGGAAAAACCTGAAGCACGGCACGACGGATGGAAGGCGCATACACCACGATAAGGCAGGTGAAGACGATAAAGAGAAAAACAGCCCAGACCATGCCCATGGTGTCTCCCGCTAGATTCAGGCCGCGCGACAGAATGTTCTTTATCACCGCATTGACGACGGCATTGAAATCGCTTTCCAGCTTATCGAGATATTCCGGAGCATTGGGAACATTCTCCACGAAAAACCTGTAGGATTCGCTGAGATGATAGGATATGGCGGGAGGAATGGGATGTCCGTCCTGCCACCAGGCACTGAGCCTTCTGGCCCCTTCAAGCGCCTGAGGAATGACCATGACAAGAACGATGGTGATGGGCGTGGCCACACAGACCACCATGCCTGCGGAAAAACAAATGATGGTCGACATCTTGGACATTCTTGCCCGCAGCCATCGATATATGGGAAGTGTCAGCGCGGCGGTAACGGCCGCAATGAACGCCGTCGTGGGATACGGAGACAGCAGGGCAAACCAGATGATGATAGCGACAACGGCAAGGCAGCGGGCCATGAATCCTCCAAAACGCGGGACGGAATATTCCTGTATCTCTTCAAGGGTAATGGGGAAGCAGAGCGTTGTCCAGCGCTGCGCAGAGCATTCTCATCCTCCTGTTTGAGTGAACAAACGACTTGCGTTTCTCCCTGCAATAAGGCAAACATGAAGCCGCCAAGAGAGATCTCCGCCCGCGCTTTCCTTATAAGAAAGTCAGGCGACTGGGAGCCTGTCCGACGGAGTTCCCGCCTTTTCATGCCCGCGGCACCCGACCGCGGCAGACCGTCCGCACAGGACACGACAATACACATGAACATGAAAAGCGTCACCAAAAAGGAAGCGCTGCTGCAGGCTGCCAAGGAACTTTTCGGCGAATACGGCTTTGCCGAGACGACGTTCAAGAAAATCTCCGACCGGGCCGGAGTGGCTCTCGGGCTGCTCACCCATCATTACGGCAATAAGGAAAAGCTGTTCTTTGCCGCCGGCATGGACGTGCTGGAACACTTTCTGAGCGTTTTGCGCGCCGCCACCGAGGATACTCCCGACGGCCTTTCCGGCGTGCTCAGCTTCTGCCGGGCCTATCTTGAATTTTCCATTGATCCCCATACGAACTGGCTGGTTCTTGTGCGCTGCTCCCCCTACAGCGACATGAAGGCCAGCGACGACCGGGAAATCATGCTCCGCAAGTTTGCCGAAGTGCATCACCTGCTTGAAATTCAGCTTCAGCGCGGCGTTCTCGACGGTACCATCACCAAGCTCACGCCTGCGAGCACGGCCCAGGTCATCGTGGGCCTTATGGTCGGCGCCAACCGCACGCGCGTGCTTACGCCTTATACTTACGGCTCCTCCCAGAACTTCTATACGGAAACCCTGACCTTCGTCGAACGTGCCATCACGAGCGGCACGCCCAGGAACTGATATGGACTCACTGCTTACCGCAACAGTGCTCGGCGTAGTGGAGGGACTCACCGAGTTTCTTCCCATCTCCTCTTCCGGACATCTGGTCATCGCTTCCGACCTCATGGGCTTCGCCGGACCGAAAGCCGCCACCTTCGAGGTCGTCATTCAGGTGGGCGCCATTCTTGCCGTGCTCACCCTGTACTGGAAACGCTTCATGGGGCTGCTTCTCCCCGGCCGCAATCCGGCCGCCTTTTCCGGCATGCGCGGCATTCTTATGCTGATTCTGACCTCTCTGCCCGCCGCCTCGCTGGGGCTTGTCCTGCACGGGTTCATCAAGTCTCTGTTTACTCCCGCCACCGTTGTGGCCGCCCTGGTATGCGGCGCGCTGCTCATGCTCGTGGTGGAACATCTGCTGGCCCCGAGGCAGCAACACATGCCCGTACAGAGTCTGGATCAGCTCTCCATGAAGCAGGCTCTCGGCATCGGCTGCTTTCAGTGCCTTGCCCTGTGGCCCGGGTTCTCCCGCTCCGCGTCCACCATCATGGGCGGCATGATTCTCGGCGTGCGCCGGGAAGTGGCGGCGGAATACTCCTTCATCGCCGCGGTACCCATCATCATCGGCGCGGCAGGATATGATCTTCTCAAGTCCCTGTCCCTGTTCACGACTGCGGATATCCCCTTCTTTCTTGTCGGCTCGCTCTGCGCCTTTCTCTCCGCCATTGCCGCCATGCGCGCATTCATTTCCGTACTTGGTCGCAACACGCTGAAACCTTTTGCTATTTACCGTCTTCTTCTCGCCATTCCGGTATACTTTTTCATGGTTCACTGAAAAAAATTGCCGAAAGGCGAAAAAAATGCTTGCCAAGGCGGGTCATTTTCTATAAGAACGTTCCTGCGCCGGATGATTCCGGTTCACGGCAAGGTAGCTCAGTTGGTCAGAGCATACGGTTCATACCCGTAGTGTCGAGAGTTCAAATCTCCCCCTTGCTACCATAACAATAAGAAAGTCCAGGATTTTTCTTGGACTTTTTTTTATGTCCTCATCTGCGGGGCGCGGCTTCGCCACATGCCCCTTCCGCAGCTTTCACACATACACGTTTGTCGGAGTTCTCTCATGGCTTCTCCTTCCCGTCCCCAGCGAATCCAGGTATTCGGCCACAAGAATCCTGATACCGATTCCGTTATTGCCGCCATCGCTCTTGCCGAGCTTCAGAATCAGAGAGGCATGCCCTCCAGCCCCAAGATTCAGGGCAGCACGAACCCTGAAACCAACTTCGTCATGCAGCGCTTCAACATCAAGCCTCCGCGCATCATGGAAAGCGTTGCCGGCAGACAGGTGAGTCTGGTGGACTTTTCCGATCTGGCTCAGGCTCCGCAGGGCTTCGACAGCAGCACCATCGTGTCCCTTGTCGACCATCACAAGCTCGGCGACGTGACCACGTCCTCCCCGCTGGAAATGTGGGTCTGGCCCGTGGGCTGCAGCAATACCATTCTGAAGGCCATGTATGACTTCTACGGAGGCTATGTGCCTACGTATCTGGCGGGCGGCATGCTCTGCGCCATTCTTTCCGACACGGTGCTCTTCCGCTCTCCCACCACCACCGACGCCGACCGCCGTGCCGCTGCTGAACTGGCGGAAATCGCCGGTGTGGACGACATCATGTCTCTCGGCATGGAAATGTTCCGCGCCAAGTCCGACCTGCACGACTCCGCCGACAATCTTTTCCAGCGCGACTACAAGGAATTCGAGATCAACGGCCGCAAGGTGGGCATCGGGCAGCTCGAGCTCATGGATGCCGGCATGATCGATCCCATCAAGGCGGATCTCTTCAAGGCTGGCCGCAAGCTCCTGGAAAACAACGGCTGCCATACCGTCATGTTCATTGCCACCGACATCATTAAAGAAGGCTCGCAGATGCTGGTCATTTCCCGTGACATCTCCGTCACGGAAAAGGCCTTCCAGGTGACGCTTGATCCCTATAAGATGCCCAAGGTCCGCAACGTGGCTCCCGCCTATGCCAAGGAGAATTCTTCGGACTACCATGAACACGAAGGCCGTCCCGACGCGCCCTGGGCCGATACGCTGGCCGAAAAATGGATGCCCGGCATGATGAGCCGCAAGAAGCAGGTTCTGCCTTTTCTGATGGATGCCTTTAATTCGCTTGACTAACAGGCGCGATTTATGTATGTTGCTTCCCGATGGCAAGGTAGCTCAGTTGGTTAGAGCATACGGTTCATACCCGTAGTGTCGAGAGTTCAAATCTCCCCCTTGCTACCAAATGAAAGATCTCCCGGAATTCCCGTGAATTCCGGGATTTTTCATTTAATCGCCTCCCGCTCGCCGCGCCGCCGCTTCCCCCTTTCTCTCACTGCTCCTCCACCCCTTGCAGCATCTACGGCCCGCATGCGCATTCGAAAACAATCCTCCCTTTCCTTGGCGCTCTCTGCCCCTCTCTCTGCCTGACATGTTCTGCCCGGATTGTGAGGCACTTAACGTTTCTGCGGCTGCACCCAAACGGCTCATGCGGAAACATGGCCTTCCCTGAAGAAAAGGTGCCGAGCAGAAAGGCCTGATCCGCTTCTGCCGCATGCCTGCGGAGTTCCGCACTCCTCTCTTCCTGCAGACGACGCAACGCCTCCGCAATTGCCGCATGTCCGAACTTTTTTCCGCTCCAGACAAGTTTTTCTTCTCACGAAAATGGACATAGTGAGTGAAATGGGTTATAGCTGAAGGAAACATGTATGCGCCCTGCTCCCTTATAAGGAACATACGTGTTTTCATGAAACAATCTAATGGTCTCACTACTACTTCAAGGAGCTTCATTCATGGCGTACACACGTAGAAGCTTTCTGAAAATGGTCGGTGCGGGGGCCATGTGCCTTACGCTCGCCCATTTAGGATTCGATCTGAAAGAGGCAAAAGCCTACGCCACATCCCTGAAAATTGAAGGAGCGAAGGAAGTCACCACCGTGTGCCCCTTCTGCGCCGTGTGCTGTCAGGTCATCGCGTATGTGAAGGACGGCAAGCTCATCTCCACGGAAGGCGATCCCGACTTCCCCGTCAACGAAGGCAGCCTCTGTGCCAAGGGCGCAGCCCTTTTCACCATGTATACCGGCGAACATCGCCTTACCAAACCCATGTACCGCGCTCCCTACAGCAACAAATGGGAAGAGAAGGACTGGGACTGGACGCTGCAGCAGATCGCACGCCGCGTAAAAACGGCGCGAGACAAAGACTTCATCGTGAAAAACGCCAAGGGGCAGACCGTCAACAGGCTTGAAACCGTGTTTTGCATGGGCACGTCTCACGCCTCCAACGAAGAGTGCGCCGTCATTCATCAGGCGATGCGTGGCCTGGGGGTCGTTCATATCGACCACCAGGCGCGTGTCTGACACAGCCCGACTGTACCGGCTCTGGCAGAGTCGTTCGGACGTGGGGCTATGACGAATCACTGGATCGACATCAAGAACGCTGATGCCATCCTGATTATGGGCAGCAATGCTGCAGAACATCATCCCGTATCCTTCAAGTGGATCATGCGGGCCAAAGACGCCGGGGCGACACTCATGCACGTCGACCCCAAGTTCTCCCGCACGTCGGCACGGTGCGATTTCCATGTGCCCATCCGCTCAGGTACGGACATCGCCTTCCTCGGAGGCATGATCAACTACATCATCGAATCGGGCAGCTGGTTCAAGGACTATGTGGTGAACTACACCAACGCCACGTATGTGCTGGACGATTCGTATGAATTCAAGGACGGTCTCTTCAGCGGCTACAACGCCGACAAGAGAACCTACGACCGCTCTTCCTGGGCCTTCAAGCGCGACGAGAAGGGAGCACCCGTGCGCGACTTCACGCTCAAGGATGAGAGATGCGTATTCAACGTGATGGCAAAGCACTACTCCCGCTACACGCTGGACAAGGTGTCCGCCATTACGGGCGTGTCCGAAGAAAACCTTATGAAGGTGTACAAGACCTTCTGCGCCACAGGAAAGCCGGACAAGGCCGGAACCATCCTGTACGCCATCGGCTGGACTCAGCATACCGTGGGCGTGCAGAACATCCGTGCTTCGGCCATCATTCAGCTTCTTCTGGGCAACATCGGCGTGGCCGGCGGCGGCATCAACGCGCTGCGCGGCGAACCGAACGTGCAGGGATCCACGGACCATGCGCTGCTCTACCACAACCTTCCCGGCTATCACAACGCCCCCCTTGCACAGTGGCAGACGCTGGAAGAATACAACAAGGCGAACACTCCCGTCACGCACATTGAAAACAGCGCCAACTGGTGGGGCAACAGACCCAAGTATGTGGTCAGTCTGCTCAAGGGCTGGTTCGGCGATGCGGCCACGGCGGAAAACGACTTCTGCTACGGCTGGCTGCCCAAGTGCGAGGACGGCGAGGACTATTCCTACATGTACGCCATGGACCGCATGCTCAACGACAAGATGCGCGGCGGCTTCATTTTCGGCGTGAACCCCATGAACAGCTTCCCCAACACCAACAAGATGCGCGCCGCTCTGGACCATCTGGACTGGCTGGTGGTGGCGGAACTGCACAACTCCGAAACCTCGGACAACTGGCATCGCCCGGGCGTGGATCCCTACAGCAAAAAGACGGAAGTCTTCCTGCTGCCCTCCGCGCATCGTGTGGAAAAGGAAGGAACCATCAGCAACAGCGGCCGCTGGCTGCAGTGGTTCGACAAGGCTGTGGAACCCGCGGGTGAAGCCCGCTGCTTCGGCGACATCTACGTACCGCTCATCAACACCATCAGAGCGCTGTACGAGAAGGAAGGCGGAACCTTCCCCGACCCGCTTCTGAAAATGAACTGGGCCGAAAAGTTCGACGCCTCCGACTGGGCGAAGCGCATCAACGGCTTCTTCTGCAAGGACACCACGATCGACGGCAAGACCTACAAGCGCGGTCAGCTGGTTCCGGCTTTCGGCAACCTGCAGGCCGACGGCTCCACCTCTTCGCTCAACTGGCTGTACACCGGCAGCTGGACGGAAGAGGAAGGCAACAAGTCCAAGCGTCGTGATCCCAGCCAGACGGAAATGCAGGCCAAGATCGGCATCTACCCCAACTGGTCGTGGTGCTGGCCCGTGAACCGCCGCATTCTGTACAACCGCGCTTCCGTGGACCTTCAGGGCAAGCCTTGGAATCCCGACAAGGCGGTCATCGAATGGAAGGACGGCGCATGGGTGGGCGACGTGCCCGACGGCCCGTGGCCTCCCATGGCGGATGAGAAGAACGGACGCCTGCCCTTCATCATGAACACCGACGGCGCAGGTCAGCTGTTCGGTCCGGGACGTCTCGACGGCCCCTTCCCCGAACACTATGAGCCTGCCGAGTCGCCCGTGGCTTCGCATCCCTTCTCCAGTCAGCTCACTTCGCCCTGCTTCAAGTTCCATGAGAGCGAGTTCGACAAGTTCGCCGCTCCCGCCGATCCGCGCTACCCCATCGTGCTGACCACCTACAGCATGACGGAACACTGGTGCGGCGGCGGCGAAACCCGCAACGTGCCGAACCTGCTCGAGGCCGAACCGCAGCTTTATGTGGAAATGAGCCACGAACTTGCCAGGGAAAAGGGTATCAAGAATGGTGACGGCGTCATCATCGAAAGTGCCCGCGGACAGGTGGAAGCCATTGCCATGGTCACCATCCGCCTGCGGCCCTTCACCATCATGGGCAAGACCGTCCATCTCATAGGCATGCCGTTCGCCTATGGCTGGACGACTCCCGGCTGCGGCGATTCCACGAACCGCCTCACCGTGACCGCCTATGACCCCAACACCACCATTCCTGAAACCAAGGCCTGCTGCGTGAACATCCGCAAGGCTGGCAAGCTGACCGAAATAGCCTGATTCAGGCGGGGCGCGCCGTCAGGGCGCGCCCCTCAAGGAGTACGCGATGCCTAAAGCATTTCTTATAGACACAACCAGGTGTACGGCGTGCCGCGGCTGCCAGATCGCCTGCAAGGAATGGCACAACCTGCCCGCCAATGTGACGAAGCAGCGGGGTTCCCATCAGAATCCCCCGGATCTCAATCCGAACAATCTCAAGATCGTGCGCTTCCATGAGCATTTCGACGAGAAAGGCAATGTGGTCTGGAACTTCTTCCCCGATCAGTGCCGCCACTGCCTGACGCCGATCTGCGTGGATCTGGCCGAAGGCGCCGTGCCCGGCTCCATGATTCAGGACAAGAAGACCGGCGCCGTGCTCGTCACCGAAAAGTGCAAGCAGCTTTCCGAGGCCGACATCAAAACCATCATAGCCGCCTGCCCGTACAATATCCCCCGGTACAACGAGCAGACCAAAATGCTCACCAAGTGCGACATGTGCATCGACCGCGTTTCCGCGGGCCTGCAGCCCATGTGCGTGAAGACCTGCCCCACGGGCGCCATGGTGTTCGGCGAACGTGCCGAAGTGCTGGAAGAGGCGCAGAAGCGCCTTGCCCGCATCAAGGAACGCCACCCCAAGGCAAGGCTCGTGGATACGGAAGAGGTCAGCGTTATCTACCTGCTGGCGGAAGAACCGAAATTCTATCACGAATTCGCAAGCTTCGGCTAGCAGCGGGCCGGAGCGGCGCCTGAATGGAACCGCTCCGGCGCCCTTCGGGACAACGATATCCCGTTCTTTTGCCTTACCTTCCACAGGCGGAGCAGTCCGCTTCCAGCTTCTCAGGAGCCACCATGTCAGAATCCCGTCAGACCGTTTCGGAAACCCTTGCCGGCATCGCTGAACGCCGACCGGTGCTTCAGCCGATACTGAACGCGTTCCAGCCTCTTCTCGAGGCCCGGGCAACGCTGCCGGAAACGCTTTCCCCCATGCTTGAGGAAAGCGGCTTCTCCCTGCCGCCGTGGCGTCAGGAAAGAGCGCAGCAGGGCGTTCCGCTGATGGCGGGAGCCTCTCTCACGGGACTCTTTCCCCTGCTGGAAAAATCCGCACAGGAACTTCTGCCCCTGCTGACGAGGCTTCCCGGTCTGGCCGAACATGCCGATGCGCTGGACAAGCTTTTCCATGAAGAGGCGGCTTCGCTGAAAGGCGCCGATGCCCTGCTCACCGGCCATGAAGCCTCGCTGGAGGACATGGCCAAGGACACGGGCATTCCGGTCCCCGTGCTGCTGTTCGTGCTGGAAACCGTTCTCGGCCCCGTCATCCGCACGCTGGCGGCGCATTACGACGCCCCGTGGGATGCCAGACCTTCCTCCTGGATGCAGGGCTTCTGCCCCGTATGCGGAAGTTTTCCGTCCATAGGCTATCTCGACAAGCGCGTCTTTGACGAAAAGAACGCCTTCCTGGCCGGAGGCGGAGGAAAGAAGCATCTGCACTGTTCCCTCTGCGGCACGGAATGGCATTTCAGGCGCGGAGCCTGCCCCTCCTGCGGAAAGGAAGGCTCCGGCATCATGGAATTCCTCAGGGAAAGCGAGAACGCCAACGGAGAACGCATCGACTGGTGCACCCAGTGCAAGAGCTACTGCCCCACCATAGATCTGCGGGAGCGCGGCAGTGTTCCCGACATGGATGCCATGGCGCTGGGCATGATGTACATGGATATCGTTGCCGCCCAGAAGGGCCTGATACCGCTCAAACCTTCATTCTGGAATCAGTTCTAAGCCAATGCCTCAGGGCATTTCCCCTTATCTACCGGGAGACAGCGCATGAAACCGCTTTTTATCCTTACCATTCTTCTCTCCCTGGCCTGGTGTACTCCGGCCGAGGCACAGAACTTCAGGGAAAAGATCAAGTTTCCGACCAATCCCATCGTTCTCGGCGGTGAAGAATCTCCCCGCATGGCGGTCACATTCAACCACAGTTCCCATGCCGGCGTAGCCTGCGATACCTGCCACCACAAGCCGCGCTGCGCTATCTGTCACTACAGCCCCTCGGAAGAAAAGTCGCCCTATGCCTCCTGCAGCTCCAACGCCGGATGCCACAACATTCAGGGCAGAAGCAGCGAGCCGGAAAGCCGCTTCATGGCCTTCCACAGCCGTGACTCCAAGCGTTCCTGCTTCGGCTGCCACCGTTCGCTGAGCGCGGAACATCCCGAATTCCAGGGCTGCCGTCCCTGCCATCCCCAGAATCCTCAGGCAGACGCGGAAAAGTAATCTCTCATCCCGTTCTGTCTCAAGCGCCCCGGCCGGAACTTCTCCTGCCGGGGCTTATTTTTTCAACAACAACTTGAAAGACCGCGGTGAACACTCCCAACCTTCACGGACTGCTCCGCGTGAGGCGAATTCTGCGGGCTGCCCGCCTCCCCAAAAAGAACTAAGAAATATCCCGCGTTCAGCAAAAGTGGTGCTGCACACCGCCGTGGTTCCCCCTGTGCGGCAGAGCCAGCCGATACCAGCCTCTTCTCTAAAATACTGATGCGACGGCATGCCTCGCCGCTCAGTCGATCCTGTGACGCCGACAATTTCGAAGAAGGCGAACGCTCCCGGGACATAAAAAAGAAGGCTCAGGGGGCACAATGCCTTTCCTGGATTCTCGCAATCAGTCCCCACATACCGAGGCTGTACACAGGGCATGACGAAAAAACGTCTTTTTCCTGGTAAGCAATCATACGCAGTTCCAAAAAAACGACCGCCCAAACCAAAACTTCATCGAAGAAAATCCGCCGGCAGGTGCGCCGGAGCCTGCCCGCCGTATCTCCAAAGCAGCCTTTCCAACTTTCTCCAGGCATGCAGAGCCGAACGCCGCTTCTTCAATGGGGGACACCATCCTCTTTCGCGCGTCCCGGAGCTCTCTGCCATGAGCGCATTAAACAAAAAAAGGGCCGCACTCATGCGGCCCTGAAATTCGGTGGTGCCGAGGGACAGAATCGAACTGCCCACACGGGGATTTTCAGTCCCCTGCTCTACCAACTGAGCTACCTCGGCATAACGAAGGTTAATATACTTCAATCAGTGACGATTGGCAAGCACTTTTTTCAAATTTCGCCTTTTTCGTTCCCTACGGGCATCCTATTCCGTAAGATTCCCCGGCCCCTTCGGCATGGAGGCCTCGGCAATGCGAACCTTGTAGTCGCTCGCTTCGGCGGGGGGATTCACAAAAATAACGGTGAACGGCACTTCATTGCCGGGAAGAACGTTCGTGTTGGCTTCAACAATGTCCAGCTTGTTGTTGAGCGCCTTGTCCAGCTCTTCCTTGTCCAGGAGTTCCAGCTGGAAAGAACTCATGCTGTTTCCGGCAAGCTGCTGCTGAGAGGCCAGCATGGTGCCGTTGGCATCATAAAGTTCGGCTTCAAGCCGGATGAGTTCACGGGGCGTGGGGAAGTTGTTCTTGACCTTGCCCTCAATGACCACCAGCGTGCCCACCTTTTCATTCTTGATCTGATACTGGCGCACATCGCGCAGTTCCAGCTGACTCACCATCGAAACAGGTTCGGACGGATCCGCCAGCTCGAGCCCCAGGTACGGAGCCACCAGCCCCTTCAGACCGTCCAGATAATGCGTATTCTCCCACATCCAGCCGCATCCGGCTGCCAGTGCAAGGCAGAAAACAAAGCTCATAAGCCGCGGCAGAACGGAACTCTTCTTTTTCGGCATCTCCAGTCCGCCGAAAGCATCCGCACCGTCCAGGCTCAGACCCGGATCCTTCCGTCTTTCCGAGGAGTGCTCTCTTTTTCCGTAAGGATCGTCCAGAGACAGGGCGAGACCGCCGGAAGAAGAACTTCCACGACCAAGGGAAAGCCCGCCTTCATCGGCCGCCTCAAACGTTGTCCGACGATCGGAAGCCCCGGAAAGATCCAGGCCTCCGTCCCGGGGAACGTCTCTATGCTCCGTCTCGCGCAGATGCAGACCGGAAGCCGGAGCTCCATCATCCAGAGAAAGCGTGAAGATATGACGGCAGACCGAACAGCGAAGCTTGGCTCCGGGCCTTACCTTTTCATCGGGCAGACGATAGACCGTATTGCACTGGGGGCAGGTAACATTCATGAAGCATTCTCCATCAGTATATGCACCGAGACCATACACCGCCTGCGTCAGCAGTCAAGCAGCTCATAAATGGCCGGAAGCGTGCGGTATTGTTCCGCGTAGTCAAGGCCGTAGCCTACAATGAAGCCGGCGGGCAGATCAAACCCCACGAAGTCGGAATGCACGTCGAACTCCCGCCTTTCCTTCTTGTCAATGAGTGCCGCCAGCCGTATGGACTTCGCCCCTCGGGAAGAAAAATAGCGCATGAGAAAATGCATGGAGCGGCCGGAATCCACAATGTCCTCCACTATGAGAACGTGGCGGCCTTCCAGGGAAATTTCCACATCCTTGGTGATCTCCACATGTCTGGAGCTGCTTGTTCCGTCACCGTAGCTGGACAGACGGACAAAATCCGTGAGAACGTCGGTCTTCATGGCGCGGACAAGATCGCTGAAAAAGAAGAAGGCTCCCTTCAGCACGCAGACCGCCACCACCGTTTCTCCCCGGTAGCATTCGTCGATCTGCGCGGCCAGCTCCTCCACGCGACGTTCAATGACGTCCCGGCTGTACACTTCCTTCATGCTGGTCATGACTCTACCGCCTGATGAGACTCATAAGAAACTGACGCATTTCCGGGCCGGGTATGTAACCGGCCTCGCTCGCTTCGATGTGCCCGTCCCTGTTGTAGATGACGTTGAAGGGAATGGCGTTGATGCGGTACGCGCGGGCCAGCTCCTCTCCGCCGTAGAACACGGGATAGGCATCCATGATGCCCATGGACTTCACAAAGGAATCGGCTTCCCGAATATTCTGGTCGATGGCTATGCCGATGATGAGCAGATCTTCCTCGGGGATGTCCTTACGCATCTTGATAAGTTCGGGAATCTCCCGCCGGCAGGGACCGCAGAACGCCGCAAAGAAGTTGACCAGGATAACCTTGCCGTGATTGGCGGCAAGCTTGTCCAGCAGCTCGTAGGTATGAATGGGCCTGAGGCTGGTTGCCTTATCCTGCCCGAAGGCCGCATTGACGGGGCAGATCAGAACGGCGGCCAGCATGAACATCAACGAACCACAGATCATGCGGCGGAAAAAACGCGCCGGTCTTCTTTCCATAATAAAAACTCCTTCCTTTCCTCAAAACTCAATGCCGCGGAGGCTTTTCTTCCGCGAACGTGTTTAGGTGTACTGAAAATCGTTGAAAACGCCAACCTTAAACTATAGGATACCTTTCGGCAACCACACTTCCACCCCGGAAGTTCTGCCGAAATAAGGATGAATCCATGACAAAAATCTCCGATGCGCATGAGGCCGAACTGCTTACTCCCGTCAGGGAAAAGAAGGCACGCAGCTCTGCGCGAGCAAAGAAAAACAAACTATCTCAAGAAGATGTCGATATCATCGATATCTCTTCCGCCGCAGCCGGAGAAAAGGACGCCGCGGTGGAAAACGCTGCGGGAGCCATGTCGGATGAGTCCGAAAAAAAAGTAAGAAAGCGTTCGCCGCGCACCTCCGCCAAGAATGACGACGAGGCGAAAAAGCCCGACGAAGAGCTTTCTTCCGATGTTTCCGCCGACGATCAGCCCGGCGACGACGATTCTCCCGAAGTCATGGAAGCGGAACTTGAGCAGGCGCAGGAAGGCGAACTTCTGCCCGGCGACGATGCGCTCGACGACGACTTTGCCGACTTCGACGACAAGGGCCGCATCATCGATCTCGGCAGCAATCTGCCTGCCATCGCCGAAGACCGGCTGCCGAGCGTGGCGGTACGGGACAATCTTCAGAGCTATCTGCGCGAAGTAAGGAAATTTCCGCTTCTGGAACCGGAAGAGGAAGTCGAGCTGGCCCGCCGTGTCCGCGATCACGGAGACAGCGAGGCGGCCTTCCGCATCATCTCCTCCCACCTGCGCCTCGTGGTGCGCATCGCCATGGATTTCCAGCGCCGCTGGATGCAGAACGTGCTGGACCTCATTCAGGAAGGCAACGTGGGCCTGATGCGCGCGGTCAACAAGTTCGACCCCGACAAGGGCATCAAGTTCTCCTACTACGCCTCGTTCTGGATCAAGGCCTACATTCTCAAGTTCATCATGGACAACTGGCGCATGGTGAAGATAGGCACGACGCAGGCGCAGCGCAAGCTCTTCTACAATCTGAACCGGGAACGGCAGAAGCTCATTCTTCAGGGCTTCGATCCCGATGCCGCCCTGCTTTCGGAGCGGCTCGGCGTTACGCAGGATCAGGTGGTGGAAATGCAGCAGCGGCTGGATGCCGGGGACGTGTCGCTGGATCTTCCCGTCAGCGACGAAAACGGCAGCGCCTCGCGCATGGACTTCCTGCCCGCTCTCGGTCCCGGCGTAGAGGAAGGCATTGCCGATTCGGAAGTCTCCCGTCTTGTACGCGAGAGCATTCATGAGCTCATCCCTTCCCTTTCGGAAAAGGAAGTCTATATTCTCGAGCACAGGCTCCTCACCGACGAACCGGCAACGCTCCGGGAAATCGGCGAGCGCTACAACGTGACTCGTGAACGTATACGCCAGCTGGAAGCGCGCCTGCTGGAAAAACTGAAAGAACATCTCGGGCGCGAGATCAAAGACTTCTCGGAAGAATGGATTCAGCCCTAGCTCTTCCGGCCACAGGAACGCCATGTTCAGCCATACTCCGTCCCTTTTCCGGACAACACAGCGCCTTTCCTCCCTCTCTCAGAGCAGGCGCCTGATGCTGACCTCAACGCTTGCCCTCATGCTGCTGCCCGCAGGATGTACCGCCACAGGTCAGAACCTCGAACTTTCCGCCGGGCAGGAAGCTTTTCTCAGCCCGTCCCAGCTCTCGCCCCAGAACCCTTCTCAGCGTGCGGAACTTATCTTCGCCCAGCTCAAGCTCGACAGCGCGCTGGCCGGCAACGACCGCGACGGCGTCATCGACTCGGCCGAACGCCTTCTTCAATTCGGCACCGGCAAGTTCGCGCTTCCGTCTTCGGCGCCGCTCATCGACGCCGCGATCTGGCTGCTGGCCCACGAACACGAAGAAGACGCCATGAACCTGATCCGGAAGGCTTCGGCGCAGATGCCCGACGATCTGGCGCTGGTATCCCTTCAGGCCGATCTTCTCATCCAGCATAATGAGAGAGACGAGGCCATAGGTCTGCTCCGCAGCTTTGCCGACGCGCACCCCGCGGACAGCCGGGCGCAGGCGGAGCTTGCCCTCGCGCTTCTGCGCAGCGCCCAGACCGAAGAAGCCATGAAGGTCTTTCGTCATATTCCCGAAAAGCAGCTGACCGCACCCGTACGCTTCGCCTACGCGCAGGCGCTCAACGTGTCGGGGCATTTTTCCGATGCCAGAAGGCAGCTGGAAGCCGCCGTGAAGGAAGATCCGGAATATGCCGAGGCATGGCAGCTTCTTGCCCTTACGCAGGAGGAGCTCGGCAATCCGAAGGAAGCGGAAAAGATTTACCGCAAGCTTCTGCAGAATGACGCGGAAAACCGCAGCGCCCGCCTCTTTCTCCTGCGCCTGCTGCTGCAGGACAACAGAATGGACGAGGTCGTTTCCACCGTTACCGAAGCCCAGGATCCGCTGCACTTTTCCGTGGCGGCGGCCGCCATGCTCGTGGACGAGAAAAAATTCGATCAGGCCGAAAAGCTGCTGAGCCGTCTGGAAAAGCAGAAGGACATGCCCGACGGCCTGAACTTCTACCATGCCGCCCTTCTCTATGAAAGCGGCCTTGATCTGGACAGCGCCCTCTCCTACCTCGACAAGGTCAGCCCGGAGAGTCAGGAATACGACAAGGCGCTCCGTCTGAAGGTCCGCATTCTTTACGAACAGAAAAAAATTGAAGAAGCGCTTGCAGCCCTCAAGCCTTTGCGCGGTCTGCATCCTAACGAGCCGGAACCTCTGCTTCTCGCCTCCGAGCTGTACGTTCAGCTGAAGGATTTTGCCGCGGCGGAAAAGGCCGTGAACGAAGCCCTGCTCATTCAGCCGGACAATGAAGGCGCCGCCTTCCAGCAGGCCTACCTGTACGAACTCAAGGGAGACCGCGCTCAGGCCATGAAGCTCATGGAAAAATTCATTGCCCGCTATCCCGACAACGCCATGGCGCTCAACTATGTGGGCTACAATCTCGCCGACAGCAACAAAGAGCTGGACAAGGCCTACAAGCTCATTCAACGGGCCGTGGAACTGGAACCTGATGCCGACTTCATTCTGGATTCTCTGGCCTGGGTGCATTTCCGGCGCGGGGAACTGGACGAAGCCTGGGAACAGATACAGAAGGCGCTGGGCGCTTCCGGCGAGAGAGGCCCGCACGATCCCGCCATGCTCGAACACTTCGGCGATATTGCAGCCGCCCGCGGCGATGCCGAATCCGCCCGCAAGGGCTGGCAGTTCGCCCTGGAAATGTTTGAACAGCTCGGTTACCCCGAAGATGCCGCCAGAGTGCGTCAGAAACTGGAAACATTATGAACATCCGTACTTTTTCGCCCCTTCTGATAGGCCTTTCGCTGGCCTTCGTGCTTTCCGGCTGCGGCCCCAAGGGCATACCGCTCGAACCTGAAAGCGACGCCGCCTCCCGCTGGCAGGCCTTCGCCGCCCGTTCCGCCGCTCCGGCGGAATACGACGTGCTTTCCGGCAGCCTGCGCTTCGGCCCTGTCAACGACACGCGGCGCGTCACCTATCTGCTCTGGTCCGGCAATCCTTCCGACGAAGGAATCAGCGACGGTCACGAACCTGCCGGGCTGGATGCCGCCGATCTCGGCTCCAACTCCGCCGATGATCAGCGGGAAATCCGCCTCGAGGTCAATGCAGGCGTCGGAGCCAACGTGGCCAAGGCGCTTTTTGCCAACGGCCGGATGCTGCTTGTTCTTCCCCAGGACCAGAAAGCCTACTCCGGCGAAGAAACGCCGGAAAATCTCCGCGCACTGCTCGGTCTGCCGCTGCCCATGCGCATGAATGATCTCAACGACTTTCTTGCCGGACGCTATCTTTCCGCTCTTGACGTGCCCGCTCCGGAGCGATACGTCACCGGAGACGACGGCAACATCATCTATCGCTACCGGAGCAACGGGCAGGACTGTGAGCTTGAGCTGAATGCGGAAGCGCTGCCCGTACGCTGGAGCGTTGCCGGTCACTGGACGCTGGATCTAGCCTACGACGAGAAGGACCTTCTCCGTCGCATGGACGGCAGAATGAACAGCAGCGACGGTGAACTGCGCATGGTGCTGCTCGTCAAGGAACGCCGGCCCTCCGGCAGTCTGCCCGACTCCAGCATGCATCTGGATGTTCCGGCGGCCTTTGCCGTGTACTCGCTGGACCGGTAACGACGGGCGCAGGCCCGCATGAACAGACACCGCCAACTGGAGACTGACATGAGCATCATCTACATCGCGTCCGACCACGGAGGCTTCAACCTTAAAACCTTCCTTGTGCAGTATCTGAAGGACAAGGGTCATGACGTGCATGATCTCGGCCCTTCCGATCCGGCAAGCTGCGACTATCCGCTCAAGGCGCAGGCCGTGACGGATGCGATTCTCAAGGATGAAAATGCCTACGGCATTCTCGTCTGCGGTACGGGCATCGGCATGAGCATGGCAGCCAACCGCGTGCCCGGCATACGCGCCGCGCTGTGCACCACCGAATTCCATGCCTCCTTCGCCCGTGCGCACAACAACGCCAACGTCATCTGCCTCGGCGAACGCGTTTCCGGTCAGGGCATTGCCGCCAGCATGGTCGACGTGTTCCTGAGCACCCCCTTTGAAGGCGGCCGTCACCTGCGCCGCATCAATCTGTTCAACAAGTAACGGAAAACGGAAAGAAAGAGTCCATGCCGAAAGTACGGGAAGTCTACGTCTGCCGATCCTGCGGAGCGCAAAGCGCCCAGTGGCAGGGGCAGTGCCCGAAGTGCCGCGAATGGAACACGCTCGAGCTGACCCGCGTAGCTCCTGCATCTTCCGGCAGGACTCTTTCTTCCCGGTCATTGCAGACCACCCGCATACAGCCGCTGGCAACTGTGGCCTGCAGCGATCATTCCGCCTTCGGCACAGGCCTTGACGCGCTCGACCGCATTCTCGGGCGCGGTTTTGTTCCCGGAGCCGCTATTCTTGTGGGCGGAGAACCGGGCATAGGCAAGTCCACGCTGCTGCTGCAGCTTGCCGGAGCCGTGGCCCGCGAAGGCAAAACCGTGCTTTACGCCAGCGGCGAGGAATCGCTGCCCCAGATCAGAAGCCGTGCCGAACGTCTGGAAGTGCTGCACGACGAGCTTCTGGCCGTGGCCACAAGCCGGGTGGAAGATCTTTTTCCCGCGCTCGACGATCCGCAGAACGCTCCGGCGCTCATGATCGTGGACTCCGTGCAGACGCTCGCCTCCGACAACGCCGAAGGCCTTCCCGGCAACGTGAGCCAGGTGCGCACGGTGGCCACAGAACTTGTGGAACGCTGTCGGCGCGCAGGGACCACGCTGGTACTGGTGGGGCACGTCACCAAGGATGGTACGCTGGCCGGACCGCGACTTCTGGAGCATCTCGTCGACACCGTCATTTCCCTGGAGGGCGACCGCCGGGAAATGTTCCGCATGCTCCGCGTGCTGAAGAACCGCTTCGGCCCAAATCAGGAGCTGCTCATCTTCCGCATGGTCCGCAAGGGCCTGGAGCTTGTGGAAGATCCCTCCACGTTCTTCCTCGGCGCGCGCGACACCTCCCTGAGCGGCACGGCCGTCGTTATGGCTGTGGACGGCCAGCGCCCCTTTGCTGTGGAAATACAGGCTCTTGCCACAAAAAGTTACCTGTCCATCCCCAGGCGTACCGGGCTGGGATTCGACGTGAACCGCCTGCATCTTCTTCTCGCCGTGCTGGAAAAGCGCCTGCATCTCAACTTCGGTCAGGCGGACATCTATGCCAAGGTGGGCGGCGGCATGCGCCTGCAGGAACCGGGACTGGACCTTGCGCTGGTGGCGGCCCTGCTCTCCTCCTTCTACGACATTCCCCTTCCCGAACGCTGCGTACTCTGGGGCGAGGTGGACCTCAACGGACAGGTGCGCCCCGTCTCCGGGCAGGACATCCGCATGAAGCAGGCGTTGCGCCTCGGGTACTCGCCCATCATCTGCCCTGAAAATCCCAAAAGCCGCGGCATCGCCACCGTGGCCGATCTTCAGCGCATTCTTTTCCGCAAGGGCTGATCCGCGCCCTCTTTCCCACCATTTATCTTTACAGGCAACGCTCCTTGTCGTTGAAATCTTGAAAGGCGCTGACCGATCCGGCCTTTTGTGCAGCGCCGGAACCTCTGCCCGCCTCGCGCAGATCTGACGAAGTATTGTTAAAAAAAGAAATCCGGGGGAGGATTCCCCCGGAAAGAAATACGTCAAAGCGGCATGCTGATGTCAGCGCCGCCTTCAAGGCTATCAGCCATTTACACGGGGCCAGTAGAAGCAGACCCAGTCGTCGGCCTCCGGATTGCCGCTGTTTGCGGACCGGGTAGGATCGCTGGCAGGCGAAGCCATTCTGAGCTGCCCCGGCTCTCCCATGTCGGCATAGGCTTCCAGCATGCCCGGCACCTGCACGGACAGGAAACCGGACAGGATGAGGCAGCCGCCCTCCTTCACCAGAGGCTTGAGCTGCGGCGCCATTTCCCGGAGCGGGCCGGCAAGAATGTTGGCGATCACCACGTCGTACTGCTGCCCCTGCACCAGCTCCACACTGCCTTCCTGAATGTCGAAGGACTCGGCGGAAACGCCGTTCATATCGCAGTTTTCCCGGGAATTGCTGATGGAGAGCGGATCAATGTCCGCTCCGAAACCGGTCAGGCCCAGCTTCACGCAGCCTATGCCCAGAATGCCCGTGCCGGTCCCCATATCAAGGAAGGTCTGCCCTTCCCGAAGCGCTCCGGCCTTGTGCAGCAGACTCATGGCCTCAAGGCACATGGTGGTCGTGGGGTGATGCCCTGTGCCGAACGCCGACTTCGGCTCGATGAGCACGGGAATGCGGCCTTCCGCCGGCGTATCCTTCATCCACGGCGGAAGAATGAGAAAGTCTCCGGCCTTCACGGGCGTAAAATAACTGCGCCATCCGGCAAGCCAGTCCTTGTCGGGAACAATTTCCCGGCCGAGAGCGGCAGAAGGCAGCATGGCCGCAATGCTCTCCGCCACGCTCTCGCGCTCTTCCTCGCTTTCACAGGTCACGCGGAGCTGCATGTCGCCGGAAGGCAGGGATTCCTCTTCCCAGCCCGACGAGGCATTCTGCGCCACCAGCGCTTCCGCAAGAGGAAAGTCCTCCTCATTCACAACGATATCCAGACGGTACAACTGAGGCATACTGCATCTCCTGCCGTTTTTTTTCATGAGCTGCGGATGATTCCGCCTCCGTCATGTATCATTACCGCCCCCGCTTGCCAAGGCAGGACTTGACAGGCGCGACGCTCTGCCGCACATTCCTGTCCATTGCGCCCTGCGGCTCTTTCCCTCAACAATTTCGGACATCATCATGGATCTCAACGGAATCATCGTCGGTCTCGGCAATCCCGGCCCCAAGTACAGAGGCACCCGCCACAATATCGGCTTCATGGCCGTCCAGACGCTTCTGGAAGAAGTGGAGCGCGGCAACGGACGCGCCCCGGAACAGCTTTCCGGCTCCCGGTTCAATGCGCTGCTCTGGCGTGTGGACATCCCCAGGGGCGGCACCTGGCTGGTGGCGGAACCGCAGACCTTCATGAACCTGAGCGGCGATGCCGTGCAGCCTCTCATGGCATGGTACCGCCTGCGCCCCGAACAGCTGCTGGTCGTTCATGACGAGCTCGATCTCGAACCTGGACGCCTGAAGCTCAAGAAAGGCGGAAGCGCAGCCGGACACAACGGCATCAAGTCCATACAGCAGCGCCTCGGCACGCCCGACTTCTATCGTCTGCGCGTGGGCGTGGGCAAGCCTGAAAACCGCGATCAGGTGATCTCCTGGGTGCTCGGTCACTTTTTCGATCAGGAAAGGGACATCATGGAAAAGGCCTTTCCGAACATTGTGGATGCCATCATCCGTTTTGCCGTGGACGGACCGGAGCGGGCCATCAACGTGGTCAACACGCGCAAAAAATAAACGAGGCGCGCTCAGGACTTGCCAAATAGAGAAAAAACGTCTATGTTTTCTCCGCCGGTCACTTGTCTTTGACCGGTCTCCCTCTTTTATTCCTCTCTGTCATCACATCATTCCGGTGTGATATTTTCTTACTTTCCCCTTTTCCCGGTGGTATCTCTATGCCCATACGGAAACGTAAAGCTCCTGTCGAGCCTGAAACTGTGGAATCTTCTCCCGTGCTCGACGAAAGCGTACTGAATCTCACGGAACTCAAGACCCGTAAAATGCAGGATCTCATGGATCTTGCAGAAAAGTACCAGCTGGAAAACGCCAGTTCCATGCGCAAGCAGGAACTCATTTTCGCGCTTCTGCAGGCCTGTGCCTCGCAGAACGGCGTCATTCACAGCGACGGCGTGCTGGAAATACTGCCCGACGGCTACGGTTTTCTCCGTTCTCCGCTGTGCAGCTACATGCCCGGCCCGGACGACGTATACGTCTCCCCCTCGCAGATCCGCCGCTATCATCTGCGCAAGGGCGACTGCGTTTCCGGTCAGATCCGTCCTCCCAAGGAGGGCGAACGTTATTTCGCGCTGGTACGGGTCAATGAAATAGGCTTTGAACCGCCGGAAAACGCCAGACATCTGGTGCTGTTCGACAACCTTACCCCGGTCTATCCCGATCAGCAGTTCCGCATGGAAACCGATTCCAAGAACATGTCGTCGCGCATCATCGACCTCATGTCTCCCATCGGACGCGGACAGCGCGCGCTTATCGTGGCTCCGCCGAGAACCGGCAAGACCATTCTGCTGCAGACCATCGCGAACGCCATCAACGCCAATTACCCCGACGCCTATCTCATCATTCTTCTGGTCGACGAACGTCCCGAAGAAGTCACGGACATGGAACGTACGGTCAAGAACGCCGAAGTGGTCAGCTCCACCTTCGACGAACCGCCGCAGCGTCATGTTCAGGTCTGCGAAATGGTGCTTGAAAAGGCCAAGCGTCTTGTGGAACGCAAGCGTGACGTGGTGATTCTGCTCGACTCCATCACCCGTCTGGGCCGCGCCTACAATACCGTGACGCCTTCCAGCGGACGTGTGCTTTCCGGCGGTCTCGACGCCAACGCCCTGCAGCGGCCCAAGCGCTTCTTCGGCGCGGCCCGCAACATCGAAGGCGGCGGCTCGCTCACCATCATCGCCACGGCGCTCATCGATACCGGCTCCCGCATGGACGAAGTCATTTTTGAAGAATTCAAGGGTACCGGCAACTGCGAAATCTATCTCGACCGCCATCTCTCCGACAAGCGCGTGTTCCCCGCCATCGACATCAACCGCACCGGAACCCGCAAGGAAGATCTGCTGCTCGGCGAAGATGTGCTCAACAGAGTATGGATTCTGCGCAAGATACTCGCTCCCATGTCCCCCATCGACAGCATGGAGTTCCTGCTGGACAAGATGAAGGGTACCAAGAGCAACAAGGACTTCCTGAACGGCATGGGCCGCTGACGGTCCCCCGCGCCGCATAAAAGGCGTTGACAATCCGCCTGTTGCGGTGCATAGTGCCTCTCACACCGGGGATTTTACCCCATGCGCCCGTGGCTCAGCTGGATAGAGCGACAGCCTCCGGAGCTGTAGGTCGCGCGTTCGACTCGCGCCGGGCGCACCATTCGTCCATCAGGGATGCCGGAATCCGGCATCCCTTTTTTTTCATAGCCGCACGCAACTTCCGGCCAAGAGAGGCGCCCATGCCCATTCTGCGACTCCTTCTTCTGTTCGCCGCACTGCTGCTTACAGGCTGCGGCACCACCTACACCGTTTCCGTCGATTCCCTGCGGGACGCGCAGCCGCCATCAGGCAACGTCTACAGCGTCAGCCCCGGCAATGAAGGGGTGAGCGAGAGCGATCTGCTCTTCCGTGAAGTCGTCCGCCAGATCATCCCGGCCTTCCGGGCCCGCGGCTACGTCATGGCCGAACAGGGGCAGCACGCCGACAATACCGCCGTCATCAGCTACTGGATGGATGAGCCGCGCGTCCACATCGATACCAGCACCGTCACGCGATCCTACCCCGTCGTGGTGGGCAGAGGCAGATATCGCCATGTCGAATACGTGTATGTGGATGAACCCGTTGTAAACAGCACAACCATTTATTCCGCCAATCTGCTGATCGAAGCCTATGCGCTGACGCCTGAGGGTACAAGAGGACGTCAGATCTGGCGAACCTCCCTGCGCTGCTCCGGCCTCACCGAAGACTTCCGCACCCTGCTCTCCAGCATGGTTCAAGTATTGCCGAAGGTCATGGGCACGCAAAGCAACGGACTCAGACACTATGAGGTCTTTTTCGGCGAAGACGGCGAAATCGAAGTCAAGGATATGGCGGACAGCCTGTTCTGAGACCTGTTGGTCTTTGGCAAGCCTCCTTTTCAAAAAGGAGGCTTTTTCTTTTCTTCGGCAGCGATCTTTTTCATGCAAAAGGATGCGGCGCACGCTCACGGCACGCTTCCCTGTCGGGCACGCATCCATTTTCTACCGCCAACGAGCGCTTCGTCCGTCCTCCGGAGGCACAGGATTCCGGAGCGTGTCTCCGGTCCGACAGCAGCCGCATGTCTCGGATAGCTTCGTTTTCCGGTGAGTTTTCTGTAAAAATCCTCCTTTCAAAGGCACTACGTCTTGCCCGGTTTCCGGCTTCCTGATATTTTGAAATGGAAAGGAGTCGCGTACATGGAATTTTCTCTCTTCGGGCAGCAGTTTTCACTGTTTCCCATCATTCTCTCGCTCAAAGTCGCCGGTCTGTCCACTCTGGCCTCCCTTATTCTGGGTACGTTTACCGCCCGCCTTCTGGCCAGACGCCGCTCCGTATGCGCCGCCTTTCTGGATTCGCTGTGCACGCTGCCCATGGTGCTGCCGCCTACCGTGCTCGGTTACTATCTCATTCTGCTCCTCGGGCAGAAAGGCTTTTTCGGCCCGGCGCTGAAGCAGCTGGGATTCCAGTTCATGTTCTCCTGGCAGGGCGCCGTGGTGGCCGCCACCGTCGTGGTCTTTCCCCTCATCTACAAATCCGCGAAAACTGCGCTTGAACAGGTGGATCCCAACGTGGAAAAAGCCGCCCGCACCCTCGGAGCCTCGGAAATATCCGTGTTCTTCTGCATAAGTCTGCCCCTTGCGGCGCGCGGTATTCTCTCCGGTTCCATGCTGGCCTTTGCCAGAGGCATGGGCGAATTCGGCGCAACGCTCATGCTTGCGGGCAACATTCCCGGCAAAACGCAGACTCTGGCGCTGGCCATCTACGACGCCTTCCAGGCCGGCAACGACACTCTCGCCGCCTGCCTCGTGCTCCTTACCTCCGGCATCTGCGCCGTCATTCTCATTACCGCCGATTATCTGCTGGGAGGCTCCCGGTGATCGATCTTTCCGTTCAGGCTACGTTCAAAGGCAGGCAGGGAGCCTTTTCCCTCGATGTCACGCTGCAAAGTTCCGCCTCGCGTCTTGTGCTGTTCGGCCCGTCCGGCTCGGGAAAAACGCTTACCCTGCAGATGATCGCCGGACTCGTTCATCCCGGAAGCGGCCACATCGTCATGGACGATACCGTGTTCTTCGATTCCTCCAGAGGCATAGACCTGCCGGCCAGAGCAAGACGCATCGGCTATGTCTTTCAGGACTACGCGCTTTTTCCGCACATGACCGTGTGGCAGAATCTCGCCTTCGCTCTCCACCAGCAGGAGCGCCACATTCCCGTTGTCGGTACCGTATTCCGGTCCGTCATGCCTGCCCCCCTCAATGAAGAGCAGAAGGATTCCATCCGCTATATGCTCGACCTTCTGGAGATCACACACCTTGCGGACCGCAGGCCTTCCCAGATATCCGGCGGACAGAAACAGCGTGTGGCGCTGGCCAGAGCGCTGCTCATATCGCCCCGGCTTCTGCTGCTCGACGAGCCCTTTGCCGCCCTCGACCCGCTTCTGCGCATACGCATGCGCAAGGAAATCGACCGCATTCTGCAGGACTGCGGCGTTCCGCTCGTGATGATTACTCACGATCCCGAAGACGTGGATGCCTTTGCCGAAGATCTGGCCGTGTATGCCAACGGCCGCATCCTCGCCATGGAACACGGCTTTCACAGTCGCTCCCTGTTTGCTCAGGATTCCCTTTCCTACCTGTCCGACATTCTGACCAGAGGCGGTCAGGCTGAAAGACCCTTCGGCTTCGACGACGTGTAAATGCACAGGCCCTTCAGACACAGAAAGGCCGCCCCATCCCTTCGGACGAGGCGGCCTTCTGTTATCTGCCGCAGCGTTTCTTCCGCCGCAGGCGAAAGAGTTTCTCAGGCGAATGTGCTTTCTCCAGAGCCTCCCCGGCAACAGCTCTGCCGGAAAAGCCGGAACAGCTACAGGATGTGTTTTACCTGCAAAATATCCGGAGTCGCCCGTTTTCTTCCACTACTTCACCGGGCTGAAACCGTGATCGGCAAGAATTTCAAGACCGCGCGCAGAGAGCACGAAGTCCACGAACTTCTGCGCCATCTGCTTTTCTGCGCTGTCCTTCGTTACGGCGATGGGATAGCACACAGGCTTGTGACCGGTCATGGCCGTCACGATGCGCACGTCCTTGCCGCCGGCAAGAGCGTCCGTGCGATACACGAATCCGGCGTCCGCTTCTCCGCGCTGGATGTAGCTCAGCACCTGACGCACGTTGTTGCCGAACACGAACTTGCTCTGCAATGCCTCCCAGGTTCCCGCCGTCGTCAGAGCCTCGCGCGCATAACGACCGGCAGGAACGCTTTCAGGCGTGCCTATGGCGATATGTTTCACGTCCGCTCCGGTCAGAGCTTCGGGGCCGCTCAACTTGCCGTCCGCAGGAGTGATGAGCACAAGATCATTCAAAGCAAAATCTCTGCGCGTGGCAGGATCGATCAGCGACTTCTGCGCTGCCGAATCCATGGTTTCCTGATCGGCCGAAGCAAACACATCCACCGGCGCGCCCTGCTCCATCTGACGGAGCAGGTTGTTGGAAGACGCAAAGTTCAGATTGACCTTCACGCCGTTTTCCTTCGTAAATTCCTGAGCGATCTGCGTGAAGGATTCCGACAGACTGGCAGCGGCGGAAACCGTCAGCTCGGCGGCAGAAGCCCCCGAAACACCCAGACTGAGGGCAAGCAGAAGCGCGGCAAAGGCAAGTTTTTTCATGGAAGCCTCCCATTTCAATATTTGTATATAACATACAAGATTAACTTATTTTTTCAATCACCTGACAGAATTTTTTTTGAAAAATAAAAATACCTGCAATATCAGGATGTTATTTTTTCTCTTCCCTGAAGTTTTTTCTCTTTTCGTTCTGCAACCGGAAAGACTATTGAAAAATTATTATGTGATTTAATTCACGCCATATTTTTTTTTAATAGTACATTCCCCACCGACATCGCCGTTTTTGCCATACACGACGCTTTTCCATGAAATCAAAAGAACATCCGGATCACGTACACCCTCTTTGGGAAACGCTCTTTTCTTTCCCGGAGTTTTGTAGGATACCGAAAGAGCGTTCAACAAGCGTTACCGTCGCCCTTTCTTCTCGACGCCCAAGGATGCTCTCATGCCCACTCTTCACCTTCTTCGTCACGGTGCCCTTCTTCCCAATCCGGATCACCGTTTCATAGGTCAGCAAGACCTGCCGCTCTCAGAAGAAGGAAGACGTCAGGCCCGATTCTGGCAGCAGGAGTTTTCCGCCATGACTCTGACGGAAGTCTGGACCTCGGATCTTGCAAGGTGCCGGGAAACGGCAGCCATCGTCATGGCCCAGCGTACCCTGCCCCTTCACATCGATGCCTCGTTCAGGGAAATCAGTCTGGGCTGCTGGGAAGGCCTGACCAAGGCGGAAGTGGAAAAACGCTTTCCCGGGGCCGTAGCGGCCCGGGGACGGGATTTCTGGAACTACGTTCCCTGCGGCGGCGAATCCTTTTCCATGCTTTCGCGCCGCGTGATGGCTGCACTCCTCCGCCGTCTCGCCGGACTCGGTCCGGAAGACTCGGCCCTGCTGGTGGCGCATGCCGGGGTGAACCGAATGATTCTCATGCATCACTTCGCGCTCGGTATGGAAGACTTCTTTGCGCTGCCCCAGTCGTACGGGGCATGCACCTCACTTGTTCTCTCTTCCGACGACATCGCCGTACTCGCATCCGCCTTCTGACAGATCTCCTTCTTCAAATCCCCGGCCCTCACGACAGTAAAAACTGCACATCGCCTCTTCTGCGCGGGATCACACCTCATGCGCTTTTTGGGAAATACGAACTTCCCGGACAACGCGAGAAGAGTCCCTGCGTTCTGCTGATGCTCCCCGACGCTACACCAGTCCGCCAGGCTCATATGACTTGTCATGCTCTGCCGAAACAATGCAGTTTTACATTTCAAAAAGAAATTTAATGTATATTTTTCTATTACAAAAATAAAATTTATTCTTATTTAAGAGAAGATATGAAACAGGACGATATTGTGATTTAAATTTCAAATCCATTTTTGATATTCGTAAAAAACTATCATTAATTTTTCCCGTATACCTTGACGAAAAATTTCTATTTCAATATGCTTAAATAAAGTTTTCGAGTCTGTCTCTGCTAAAGCACCGTCCATGCAGACAGACCTGAGCTTTTCCGGCTCACAGGGTAAGGCGGGAAACGGCCTTGCCTCCTCAATGCTCCGGCATGGAAAGAAAACGAACGTGAACGCATGAGCTGCGTACTGCCGCCCCTGTGGCCTGCAATGCCATCTCATGATCATGAAGTGTCTCTTTTCATCGGTGAGCGTGCATATGTCCAAAATTTCCATGTCCACCATCCCCGTCGCCCAAGCCGTAGGCACGGTTCTCTGTCACGACATCACCCGTATCGAACCGGGAGTTCAGAAAGGTCCGGTGTTCCGCAAGGGGCACATCGTTCGGGAAGAAGACATTCCCGTCCTTCTCAGCGTGGGCAAGGAAAACCTCTACGTCTACGAGCCGCAGCCCGGCCAGCTCCATGAAAACGACGCTGCCGTACGCATCGCCCGCGCCGTGACCGGCCAGAACATCACATTCTCCGACATCAAGGAAGGCCGCATCAACTTTCTTGCCGCAACGCACGGCCTTCTGCGCGTGGATGTGCCCGCTCTTGCCAGAGTGAACGCCTGCGACGAAATCGCGCTCGCCACGCTGCACACCATGCAGGAAGTGCGCGAAGGTCAGCCCGTAGGCGGCACGCGCATCATCCCTCTGCTCATTGAGGAAGAAAAAATTTCACGGCTGGAAAACACCGTCGATCGCCCCGTCATCGAGGTTCTGCCCTTCCGCCCCTTCCGTGTGGGCGTGGTCACCACGGGCAATGAGGTTTATTCCGGGCGCATCAAGGACGCCTTCGGTCCCGTGATCCGCCGGAAATTCGAAAGCCTCGGAAGCTCCATCCTCGGACAGACCTTCTCCGACGACTCCATCGAGATGACCGTTCAGCGCATACGCGACTTTCTCGCGCAGGGCGCCGACATGGTGGTCTGCACCGGCGGCATGTCCGTAGATCCCGACGACCGTACGCCCGCCGCCATCCGCGCCGCGGGCGGCAAGGTGGTCACCTACGGCGCTCCCACCTTCCCGGGAGCCATGTTCCTTCTGGCCCACATCGACAATATTCCGGTACTGGGACTTCCCGGCTGCGTCATGTACCACAGGGCGAGCATCTTCGACCTTGTGGTGCCGCGCATTCTGGCCGGTATTCCCGTCACCCGGGAAGACATTGCGGCCCTCGGCCACGGAGGCTTCTGCGCAGGCTGCGGCGAATGCCGCTACCCGAACTGCGCCTTCGGCAAAAACTGATCTTCCCGAATCGGCCCGAATTCGGGCGTTCCGCTCCTGCGGCCGCCCCTCCTCTGGATTCCTCTTACAAGGAGCTGCCCATGTTCATCAAATCCCTTCTTGTCAACGGCATACGCCGCCAGGTGCTGGTCAATGCGGAAGATTCGCTCGCCAACGTCCTGCGCGACCAGCTGCAGCTTACCAGCGTGAAGCTGGGCTGCGAAAAGGGTCACTGCGGCGCATGCAGCGTCATTCTCAACGGCAAGCTCACGCGTACCTGCGTACTGAAGATGAAGCGCGTTCCCGATGATGCCACCATCATCACGCTGGAAGGCATCGGCACGCCCGATCATCTCCATCCGCTGCAGGAAGCGTGGATCTTCCACGGGGCAGCCCAGTGCGGCTTCTGTACTCCCGGCTTCATCGTGGCGGCCTACGCCCTGCTGCTGGAAAATCCCGCGCCCACCAGAGACGAAGTGCGCGAATGGTTCCAAAAGAACCGCAACGTCTGCCGCTGCACCGGCTACATTCCGATCATCAACGCCGTCATGGATGCCGCCGCCGTCATGCGCGGCGACAAGAACATCGAGGAAATCCGCTACAAGGAACCCGCTGAAGGTCATCATCTCGGCTCCACCAAGCCTCGTCCGAGCGCCGTGGCCAAGGTGACCGGCACCGCCGAATTCGGCGCCGACGCCACCGTCCACATGCCTGCGAACACCTTGCATCTGGCTCTGGCGCAGGCCAAGGTCTCCCATGCCAACATCAAGGGCATCGACACCTCCGAAGCCGAAAAGATGCCCGGCGTGTTCCGCGTGCTCACCCACAAGGACGTCAAGGGCAAGAACCGCATCACCGGCCTCATCACCTTCCCCGACAACAAGGGAGACGGCTGGGATCGCCCCATCCTCAACGACACCAAGATCTTCCAGTACGGTGACGCGCTGGCCATCGTATGCGCCGATACCGAATGTCATGCCCGTGCGGCCGCCGAAAAGGTGAAGTTCGATCTCGAGCTTCTGCCCGAATACATGGACGCCCCCTCGGCCATGGCTCCCGACGCCATCGAGATCCATCCCGGCACCCCGAACATCTACTACGAACCCCATATCGAAAAGGGTGAGGATACCGCGCCCTTCTTCGCCGATCCCGACAACGTCGTGGTGGAAGACAGCTTCTACACGCAGCGTCAGCCCCACCTCAACATCGAGCCCGACGTCGGCTACGGCTACATCAACGACAAGGGGCAGGTGGTCATCCACTCCAAGTCCGTGGGACTGCATCTGCACGCCCTCATGATCGCCCCCGGCCTCGGCCTCGAATTCCCCAAGGATCTGGTGCTCGTGCAGAACACCACCGGCGGCACCTTCGGCTACAAGTTCAGCCCCACGATGGAAGCGCTCATCGGCGTGGCCGTCATGGCGACCGGACGCCCCTGTCACCTGCGCTACAACTATGAACAGCAGCAGCAGTACACCGGCAAGCGTTCGCCCTTCTGGACCACCGTGCGCATGGCGGCCGACAAGAAAACCGGCAAGCTCAAGGCCATGGAAACCGACTGGACCTGCGACCACGGCCCCTACTCCGAGTTCGGCGACCTGCTGACCCTGCGCGGCGCGCAGTTCATCGGCGCAGGCTACAGCATTCCGAACATCCGCGGCAACGGCCGCACCGTGGCCACCAACCACGCCTGGGGCGCGGCATTCCGCGGCTACGGCGGCCCCGAATCGGAATTCCCCTCCGAAGTGCTCATGGACGAACTGGCGGAAAAGCTGGGCATGGATCCCTTCGATCTGCGCCTTGCCAACTGCTACCGCGAAGGCGACACCACGCCCACCGGTCAGAAGCCCGAAGTGCTGAGCCTGCCCGTGATGTTCGAAAAGCTGCGTCCGCTCTACGAAGCGGCCAAGAAGCGCGTGAAGGAAGAATCCACGGATGAAGTCAAGCGCGGCGTGGGCCTCGCCCTTGCCGTGTACGGCGCCGGCCTCGACGGCCCCGACTCCTCCGAAGCCTGGGCGGAACTCAATCCCGACGGCACCGTGACCATCGGCTGCTCCTGGGAAGATCACGGCCAGGGCGCAGACTCCGGCGCTCAGTGCACCGCGCATGAAGCCCTGCGTCCGCTGGGCATCAAGGTGGACGACATCCGTCTCGTGCTGAACGACACCAGCAAGACCCCGAACTCCGGCCCCGCCGGCGGTTCCCGCTCGCAGGTGATGACCGGCAACGCCATCCGCGTGGCCTGCGAACAGCTCATTGAAGCCATGCGCAAACCCGAAGGCGGCTTCTACACCTACGAAGAAATGAAGGCCGAAGGCCGCGATACCCATCAGGACGGCAAGTGGACCGCTCCCGTGCAGGGCTGCGGTGAAAACTGCCAGGGCGATCCCTTCGCCTGCTACATGTACGGTCTGTTCATGGCGGAAGTCGCCGTGGAACTCGCCACCGGCAAGACCAAGGTGGAAAAGATGACCATGGTGGCCGACATCGGCACCGTGGTGAACAAGCTCATCACCGACGGTCAGATCTGGGGCGGCCTTGCTCAGGGCATCGGCCTTGCGCTGTCCGAAGACTACGAGGACATCAAGAAGCACAGCACCATGCTCGGCGCCGGCATTCCTTATCCCAAGGACATCCCGGACAACATGGAAATCATCTATGTGGAAAGCAAGCGTCCCGACGGTCCGTTCGGCGCTTCCGGCACGGGTGAAATTCCGCTGTGCGGCCCGCATCCGGCCATCATCAACGCCATCTACAACGCCTGCGGCGTCCGCATCACGCATCTGCCCGCCTATCCTGAAAAGGTGCTGGCAGCTCTGAAGGAAAAGGCCGCGAAGTAACCTGACTCAACCGGGGCCGGAAAGTTTCTGAAGCTTCTCCGGCCCCGCCTTTCTGCCCGGAACGTTTTTCGGGCCGTCTTTGCTTTTCCGAGGTGCCGCCGTGCTGGAACAAAGCCAACTTCACGCCATAGAATCCCATTGCACGCAGGAGTCCGCTCCGCGCTGCCGCACGGCCTGTCCGCTGGACATGGACGTGCGCGCCTTTCTTGAATGTCTTGCCGCTGACAAGGGGCGCGAGGCCCGCAAGCTTCTGGAACGGCACCTCCCCCTGCCCGGCATCATGACCGCCGTATGTGATCATCCCTGCGAAAACGCCTGTCTCAGACGGGATCTCGGCGGAGGTCTGGCGGTTTCGGCACTGGAAAAGTTCTGCATGAAGAACGTGCCCGTCCAGACCAAGCCGCTCATCCGCCCCCCGAAGGGGCAGACTCTCGCCGTGATCGGCGCGGGACTGGCCGGTCTTGTCGCGGCCTTCGATATTTCCCACAAGGGCTTTGCCGTTACCGTTCATCATGAAGGAGAACGGGAGAGCGCCCTGCTCGCCGCCTTTCCCACGCTGGATCGGGCAGCCCTCACCGAAGAGCTGAATGCTCTGGAAAAATTTCATGTGCGCTTTGTTCAGGCAGCCCTCGACGAAGCGCTTCTGCAGAAATGCTCGGCCGAGTGTGCCGCCGTCTTCGTGGACGCCTCTTCCTGCGCGTTCGCTCCCGGTAAAGACGACATTGATGCCGCCACCCTGCTCTGGAAGGACAACATCTGCTGCGGCGGATGGCTGAATCGCACCCCCACGGGCGCGACGTATGCCCCATCCTCCGCACAGGCCGGTGAAGGACGCCGTGCAGGCATCACGCTTCAGCGCATCATGACGGGCGTTTCCCTCGTGGCGGCCCGCGAAGGGGAAAACCGGGAAAACCGCCTGCATACGCCGCTGGACGGCATCGATCCTCTACCCCGGGTGATTCCTTCCGGCGAAATCTATGCGGCGGAGGAGGCCCGAAAGGAAGCCGACCGCTGCATCCGCTGCTCCTGCATGCAGTGCGTGAAGGAATGCCCATTCCTGCAGAAATACAAGGAATTTCCCCGCGTTTACGCCCGCAAGCTCTACAACAACGCCTCCGTCATACGCGGCACCCGCACGGCCAACGTCATCATGAACGGCTGTGCCCTGTGCGGTCAGTGCGAGGTCATCTGCCCCGAACATTTCTCCATGGCCGACCTCTGCCTTCAGGCCAGGCAGGACGCCGTGGAACGAGACGTCATGCCGCCCTCGGCGCATGAGTTCGCGCTTGAGGACATGGCGCAGGCCAGCGGCCCGGAAAGCGCCTTTCTGCTGGAAGATCCAGCGTTTGCCGCCCAGGGTGGACACGGCAGAACCATGTTTTTCCCGGGCTGTCAGCTGGCGGCCTCGCGTGGAGATCAGGTGCTTGCCATGTACCGGTATCTCCGGAACGCCCTGCCGGGCGGCGTATCCCTCATGAGTTCCTGCTGCGGCATTCCCGCGCACTGGGCCGGAAGAGAAGAACTTTTCCGCGAACACGCGCAGGAGCTGAAAAAGCAGTGGGAAGCGTGCGGAAAGCCGGAAATACTGGCAGCCTGTTCTTCCTGCATGGGAGCCCTGCGCATGGCGCTGCCGGAAGCTGAGATTTCCCCGCTGTGGGCCAGGCTTGATGAACTCATGCCCGAGCCCTTTGCCGCTGCGGCTCCGCAGGCCATGAACGTGCAGGACCCCTGCGGCGCACGCCACGACGACGTCTGGCAGAAGGCGGTACGTTCGCTGGCCGCCAAAGCCGGCATCCGGGTGGAGGAGGCGAAACGCACCGGCAGCGAAAGCGCCTGCTGCGGCTACGGCGGCCTTGTGTGGAACGCCCAGCCCGACGTGGCCGACGCCATGGCGGAGAAGCGGGCCGGAGAATTCACGCTTCCCGTGCTCACCTCCTGCATCATGTGTCATGACCGCTTCGCCTCGGAGACGGAAAGCCTGCACCTCTTCGACATTCTTCCTCAGACGGCGGACGCTGCCGGTCCGGCACCTGCTGTTCCCGGACTTTCCGCCCGCAGAGCCGGTCGTGCCGCGCTGAAGGAAAAGGCACTGGAGGAATTTCTTGGAGAAAAGCCCGTTTTGCGGCATGATGAGGAGCCGATACGCCTCCACATTCCGGAAGAGGTCCGCATGGACATGGAACGCCGCTACATTCTCAGACAGGACGTGGTGGCGGCCATCTGCGGCGTGGAGAAAAGCGGCGCCAAGTTTCTCAACCGGGAAAACGGCCATATCCTCGGCTCCTGGAGACCGCGCAACGTCACATTCTGGGTGGAGTACACCGCCGATGACGACGGATCCTTCACGCTCATCAAGGCATGGTGCCATCGCATGGTGGTGGCAGGAGCCATTCAGCCTGCCGAGAAGGTCGTCATGGAAGAGAAGGTGCATGCCTAAGAACCTTCCGGCAGAGCCACGAGCAACATTTTAATAAAGGTTCGGAGCCGGGAGGCAAATCCTCCGTGCTTCCGGAACGTTTCCCGGCCGCGCTTTGGGTGCGACCGCCTGTAAAAGAGGTCTTTGGCATGAGTCTGGAACCGAACTTCACCCCCGATGACGGAGACTGGATCTGTTCCCGCTGCGGCGTGCCGCTTGAGCAGATCAAGGTTCAGGCGCTGTACATGCACAGCGCCTTCGACGTCATTCTTCCCCGTTGCCCATCCTGCGGACTGACGCTCATTCCTCAGTCGCTGGCGGAAGGCAAAATGGCGGAAGTTGAAGCGTTACTTGAAGATAAATAGCCATGCCTCCCACCGCATCCCCTTTGTACGCATCGGCGCTCTTTCAGCGTATCGCAGGCGGAACCTGGCGTCCGGGCGGCACGGAGCTGACCCGGCACGGCCTTGACCTGTGCGCCTTTGCTCCCGGATCGGACATTCTGGACGTCGGTTGCGGACAGGGGGCAAGCCTTGCCGAGCTTCGTCAGCGTGGGCTGAACGGCATCGGACTCGACCGGGAATACACGCTTGCCGAACCTTTTCCCTTCGTGCAGGCGGATGCGCAGGATCCCCCCTTTCCCGACGGCTTTTTCGACGGCATCTTATGTGAATGTGTGCTCTCACTGCTGCCGGACACGGCGCAGGCTCTGCGCCGCTTTGCCGCCCTGCTGCGGCCGGAAGGCAGGCTTCTGCTTTCCGATCTCTATATTCGGAGCTCCACTGCCCCGTCCGCGGGGCAGGATCACGGCGCATCCTGCCTTGCGGGAGCACGACCGAAACAGGAGCTGGAAAAGCTGATTATCGAGAGCGGCTTCGTCCTTCTTCATTTCGAGGACCATACCGCCCGACTGAAGGAACTGGCCGCCCGACTGATCTGGTACGGAGATGACGAGCTGCGCCGCATGATGGACGGTGACAATATCCCCGGAGCCGATGCTCCGAGGGCTGCCGGATCCTGCGCCTGCCGGGCCCCACGCCCCGGCGGCCCACGTTTCGGCTACGGCCTGTGGATAGCAGCGCCGACGCGCCGCATCCCGACCGCCGTCCCGCGTCAGATGAAACAAGGAGACTTTGCATGAACGCCCTTCTTCTGGATCTTCTTCCCTATGTTCACCGGGGATACTGCTGCTCGCAGCTGCTTCTGGTTCTGGCAGCGCAGGCGACCGACAGAGAGGATCCCGGCCTTCTGTGCGCGCTGCGCGGGCTGTGCCACGGCATAGGGCAGTCCGGAGGGCCATGCGGACTTCTGACCGGAGGAGCCGCCGTGCTGGCATGGCTCGTATGCCGCGATGCCGATGAACCGCATCCCATGCTCGACGCCATGACCGGCGAATATGCGGCATGGTTCACCGAGAGAGTCGGATCCTGCTGCGGCACGGGATGTGAGCAGGTCTCTTCCGGTCTTGCCGCCGACGCAGGCATGTCTCTTCCCGAAGGCGGCATGCCGCCCCTGGATCTCTGCGGAGATCTGCTGGCGGACTGCTGGGGAAAAATTCTCGACATCTGCGAAGCCTACGACGTGGACATAAGGAGCTGACATGCCTCTTGCCCTGACTCAGAGCCTCTGCCCCGTCTGTCTCCGTCTTGTGGATGCCGCCTATCACCTCGAGGACGACACCGTCGTCATCCGCAGAAGCTGTCCCGAACACGGCACGTTTGAAGCGCCCGTCTGGAAGGAAGGACGCGGCATGCCCTCCTTTGAAGTCTGGCGCAAAAGCATGCGCATTCCGGCCTATCCCGCGCATCCGGCCACAGCAGTCCGGCAGGGCTGTCCTTTCGATTGCGGATTGTGCCCGGATCACGTTCAGCACACCTGCACGGGCCTCATCGAGGTGACCATGCGCTGTTCTCTGGGCTGCCCCATCTGCTATGCAAAGTCCGGTGCGGGAGCGGAGGATCCCTCCCTCGAAGCTATTGAAAAGCAGATGGACGCCCTTTTCCGGGCTTCCGGCCCCTGCAACGTGCAGCTTTCCGGCGGCGAGCCCACGGAACGGGACGATCTGCCCGACATCATCCGCATGGCAAGACGAAAGGGCTTTGCCCTCGTGCAGGTCAACACCAACGGACTGCGGCTCGGTCGAGAGGAAGGCTATGCACAGACGCTGAAAGCTGCCGGTCTGGATTCGGTATATCTGCAGTTCGACGGCGTGAACGACGAGGTTTACCGCACACTGCGCGGCCGCGCCCTCCTTCAGCTGAAGCAGGCGTCCGTTGAAGCCTGCGGCAGAGCGGGACTCGGCGTGGTTCTGGTGTGTACGCTGGTACGGGGCGTGAACGATACGCAGACCGGCGACCTTCTGCGCTACGCCCTGAAGCAGGGCTCTCATGTGCGCGGTCTGCACTTTCAACCCGTTTCCTCCTTCGGACGCTTTCCGTGGGAAATGTCGGCCGCCCCGCGCATCACGCTTCCCGAACTCATGGCCGGACTGGAACAACAGAGCCGCGGCATGGTGAGGGCGGAACTGTTTCATGCGCCCTCCTGCGAGCATCCGCTGTGCTCCTTCAGCGCCGTGTACGGCAGAAAGGCCGACGGCACGCTCGGCGACCCCATAGGCGCAGCCTGCTGCTCCGGCGGATCCTCCCTTGCGGGAGAAAAGCCCCGCGTGGTGGACAACGCCGAAGGTTCCCGAGTCTCGAAGGCGTTCACGGCCGCCCACTGGGCCTCCCCGGGCCATCCCGGAGATTCTCTGAACGACGCCTTCTCCCGCTTTATTGCCGGATCCGGCGCGGATCGCCGCTTCACGCTCTCCGCCATGGCCTTTCAGGATGCTCTCAGTCTGGACGTGGAGCGTGTGCGCGGATGCTGCATTCATGTGGTTGCGCCCGACGGCAGGCTCATTCCCTTCTGTCTCTACAATCTGACCAGCCTCGACGGCTTTTCCCTCTACCGACCCGCCGCGGCAAAGGACGGCAATCCTTCGTGAAGCTTCTGCCTCTTACTCCCTCGCGACTGGACGCCTGGCTCGATGCCGAATGCGGCGGCGACGGCAGTCTTTCCTTCTCCGAGCGGCTCGAAGCCGCCCGCCTTGAGGCGCTGCGGCGCACCCTGCACAGAGCAGCCTCCCTCAGCCGCTGGTACGGTCGCACGCTGGCAGGGGCCGATCTCGATCTGAAAAGCGCCGATGACCTGCGGCATCTGCCCTTCACCACGCCGGATGATCTGCGGGACTACCGCGAATTTCTCTGCGTTCCTCAGGGAGATGTGCAGCGCATCGTCACGCTGCAGACATCAGGCTCCACCAGCGTGCCCAAGCGCATCGCCTTTTCGGAAAACGATCTGGCCAGAACGGCCTCCTTTTTTGCCACAGGCATGGCGCAGCTCGTGCACGCCGGGCAGCGACTCATGGTGCTGCTGCCCGGCGCCCAGTGCCCCGACGGCGTCACCGATCTTCTGCGTCAGGCGCTCACGCCTTCGGGCGTGGACGTGGTGGCCGGTTCCCCCGAAGCCACGTTTGAAAGCCTGCGGGCCGATCTTGAACGGTGGCATCCGGAATGTCTCGTGGCTGCTCCGCATCAGCTGGCCTCTCTTTATGCCTCAACCGAAGATGACGCATTCCGCCGCCTGGCCTCGTGTGTGGAAGGCATACAGTCAAGCGGCGACATTCTGGATCCGGCCATGCGCGACGGCCTTGAAGCGGTTCTCGACTGCGTGGTGCTCGATCACTACGGCATGACCGAAACCTGCTTCGGCGGCGGCGTACAGTGCATGGCCCGAAACGGGTATCATCTGCGGGAACTGGATCTTTTTCTGGAAATTCTGGACCCCGTGTCGGGCGAACCCGTGCCCGACGGGGAAACCGGTGAAATCGTGCTGACCACGCTGAACCGGGAAGCCATGCCCCTGATCCGCTACCGCACGGGGGATGCCGCATCCTGGCTGCCCGGCCCCTGTCCCTGCGGAAGTCCCCTGCGACGTCTTGCTCCGCTCAGAGGCCGTTACATCCGCATCGACGGCACGCCGGTGCTGCGTCTTGTCCGTAAAGGAGGTTTTCATGCAAGAACTGCTGCGTCTTCTCTGTTCCGAGCTTGAGGCGGGGCGTCCCGCCGCCGTGGCCACCGTCGTTTTTCAGGAAGGTTCCGCGCCGCGCGGGGCAGGTTCCAGACTTCTGGCCGGAACCGGCGGACTGCTCGGCGGCACCACGGGCGGAGGACTCGCCGAAGCCAGAGTCATTGAAGCCTGCGCCGAAGCCTGCAGAAGCAGAAAAGCCTCCGTGCTCGACATTCTTATGGACGGCACACTGGCCGCCCGCTCGGAAATGATCTGCGGAGGTCATGTTCGCGTACTCATCGAACCGTTCTTCCCCGACGACCGCGCCCTTGTCGATACCGCAAAGCAGGCACTCCTTGCTGCGGAAGGCGCAGGCTGCCGCATTGTCCGCCCCTATCCCTCCGATCATACGGCATGGACGCTTCTTTATGAAGACGGCCATGCCGACGGCGCCGAACTTTCCGCCGGCGCGCTCGCGGATCTGCAGGCTGCGCCCGTCACCGAAGCCGCGCTCATTCCCTGCGGCGGACAGCTGTACTTCTGTGAAAGCTGCCTTCCGCCGGAACGCATGATCATCGTGGGCGGCGGGCACGTTTCGCGCCCCACGGCCGCCGTTGCCGGACTGACGGGCTTTGCCGTGCACGTTCTTGACGACAGGCCCGAATACGCCTGCAGAGACCGCTTCCCTCATGCCGTGACGCATGTCACACCGGAGTACGCCCACTGCTTCGACGAGCTGCACATCACGCCCCGCGACTACATCGTCATCGTTACGCGCGGGCATCTCTACGACGGCGTCACCGTGGCGCAGGCCCTGAAAACTCCGGCCTGCTACATCGGCATGATAGGCAGCACGCGCAAACGCCGCCAGATCTATGCCGGGCTTATGGAATCCGGCTTCACCGAACAGGATCTTGCCCGCATTCATGCGCCCATCGGCCTTGACATCGGGGCGGAAACGCCGGAAGAAATCGCCGTAAGCATTCTGGCGGAGTGCATTGCCGTGCGCCGACATGCGCCTGCCCCCGTCACCTGGCGGAAGAAATAGTCGCCCGGAGTGTTGCAGGCACAATCATGGGGCAACGCCCCGCCTTGTTACCCTTCAAGCTTTACTTTAAGTTATGCCCATCTGTGCTCTTGTTCTGGCCGCCGGGTTCTCCACCCGCATGGCTCCGCGTTTCAAGCCGCTGCTGCCGCTGCCCCTGCCCGAAGGCGAATGCAGCGCCCTTGCCGCCGTATGCAGGCTCTATCAGGCGGAGGGCGTTCTTCCGCTGGTCGTAGGAGGAACGAGGGCCGAAGAAACCCGGGCGGCGGCCCTTGCTCTCGGTGCGGCATTTACCGTCAACGAGCATCCGGAACGGGGCATGTTCTCCAGCATACGGGCAGGCATGGCAGCCCTGCCCCCGGACTGCGGACATGTGTTCGTCCACCCCGTGGACATTCCTCTCGTCCGCCGCATGACGGTACGCACGCTTCTTGACGCCGCCAGGGCACAGGAAAGCGTTCCGCTCCTTCCCGTCTACAAAGGGGATCCCGGCCATCCGCCGCTTTTTCCGGCAGCCGTGCGCGATGCCGTACTGCGCGCCTCCGACAACGACTGCCTGCGGGACATTCTCCGGCAGTTCTCCCCGGTTTCCGTCCCCGTGGCCGACGCCTTCATTCTGAAGGACATGGACAGACCGGAAGACTACGCGGCCCTCTGCGGGCTGGCACCGCGCCGAAACGTTCTTTCCCCGGAAGAAGCGGAAGAGCTTCTGCATGTACGGGAGGTACAGGAACGGGGAAAACATCACTCCGTTACCGTGGGGGCCGTGGCCATGAGCTTTGCCGAGGCCCTGAACCGGGCGCGGCAGAGCCACGGCGAAAGACCGGTTGATCCGGCGCTGGCTGCAGCCGGAGGCCTGACGCACGACGTATGCAAGGGAGAACGGCAGCATGAGGCCGCGGCGGGAAGACTGTTCCGCAGCTTCGGCATGGAGGAGATGGCCCGCCTCGTAGAGGATCACCGGGATCTGACGCTGGCGGACGACGCCCCGATCACGGAAAGGGAACTGGTCTTTCTGGCGGACAAGTATGTGCGCGGGAGCGAAATCGTGCCGATCACGGAACGCTTTCACAGCAAGATGGAGCGCTATGCCGACGATCCCGCCGCCGTAACGGCCATTGCCGGGCGCATGGAACGGGCGCTGCAGCTGGCAAGGCGCATGGCTCGCGAATGCGGAGAAGACCCGGAAGATCTGGCCCGCAGGGCCGTATCCCGCTTCTGCTGACCATCGCCTCGATCCGGCCCCTGCCGGAGTTCATGCGTTCGTAAGAAAAACGACGCGACGCAGCAGCAACACATCAGAAAAACACTGCCAGTACAATATGCAAAAAGGCGGAGCCTTCGGCCCCGCCTTTTCATCATCAGCATACGGCTGCCGCACCCGGAGCACGGCTGCCCAAAAGCTATATGCGTCCGATCACGCAGTACACGCCCGCCGCCAGCAGAATCACCGCCAGAAAAGCCAGAGAACGCTTCTGCATGGGAACCGCGGCATGGCCCACGGCGTACCAGCAAAGCGCGGCAAGAGGCAGGCAGAGCATGCCTCCGGTGAGGGCCAGAGGCGCATATTCCAGAGCAAAGGGAAGAAGCGCCAGACTCTGGGCCGCGTCGACCACGGGATTCATCCAGAACATGGCCGCTGCCGCCACGGTGAGCAGAAGTCCGGCTCCGGCCGCCTGTCTGCCGCGCATGGACAGCGTGAAGGTGTAGTAGTCGCGACCGAAGTCGTCATGGGAGCGGCAGATGATGTGCCAGCACAAGGCCAGAGCATAGGCGCCCGTCAGCGCCAGCGCCAGAGAAAACGCCGCAAAAAGAATGAATCCGAGACTGTGCAGACCGGCCATGAGCACCAGGAAGGACTGCACGGCCTGCTCCGGATCCTCGCCGACGGCGGAAAACGCGCCGAGGCAGAAGCTCCAGCCAAGCACGCAGTACAGACAGGCGGAAAGCGTGGACGCAATGCCCGCCACCACACCGAGCGCCATTCTGCCCGTGCGGCGAAGGAAAAGCACGGCCACGGAGCACAGCGCCGACACGGCGGAGGAAAGAACAAGGCATTCCCAGACAAAGGCCCACGGCCCGGTCATAAGGCGGGTGATCCAGCCGTTCGCCAGAAGATCGGCGGTAAGGGCAAGCGCGAGAATCACCTGAAGCAACGCCGTAAGAGACTCGGTCTGCCCTGCGCTCTTGTCGTAGAGAGAGCGGCGGCGGATCGTGGCGAGTCTGTGATCCCATACGGAAATGAAGGGAAGCATGGCGCCGGAAAGACCGGTGATGAGAAGCGCGGCAAGCGCCGCACAAGTATAGAAGGTCATGATTACTCCTGTCGCCCGTCCGGCGTCCCTGCCGGAGAGCCCCGATTCCTACTTGTGTACTGACAGCAAGTTATCTACTATGCGGGCAGTCCGGGCATGAAAGATCGGTACGAAAACTACCGCGGCCCGTCAAGAGGGAATATGCGGAAACCGCGTCTTGGAACAGTTCTTCTGCTGCTGTGGGGATTATTTCTCACGGCGGCGGTCTACGGCTATCTTGAATGGCTTCAGCCGTCACGTCTGGCCTCCACGGTTTCCCGCGTTCTGGAATCGAAGCTCAACGTGCAGAGCCGCATAGGCGAAGTATCGTTCTCCCTGCTGCCGCTGCCGACCATTCATGCCACCGACCTCGCCCTTCTGCGAGGAAGTGTCGACGATCTTGAGCTGCACGTGCGAAAAGCCGAAATCCGCATAAGCTACTCCTCTCTGCTGCGGCTCCGACCGGTCATCCATTCCCTGTCGCTGGAAAGCCCCACGCTCGACATCTCCAGCGCCATTCTTCAGAAGGTGCTTGCCGAAAAAACGGAACCGAAAGAAGAGGAACGCGCATTGCCGTCTCTTCCCTCCGGCATTACGGGCGTACGGCTGCATGTGGAAAACGGCGTCATCCGTGTGACGGGCGCAGAGGGAAAGGATCATCTGCTCTGCTCCGGGCTCAACGCCAGCGCCAGACTTCCCGGCCTTATTCCCGGCAGTCTCGAACTTTCCGCAGACGACATCCGCTATACGAACGTGTCCGGCCTCGAAGTCTCGGCGGGCGAATCCCATATTTCCCTGTCCTCCCTGCGCCGCAACCATAGAAATGTCTGGCGAGGCAATGTCCTTGTCTCCTCTGCGCTCCAGCTCGGCGCGCTCGATGCCGTCATGGGGCACGAAATTTCCGCGCCCTACCGCTATTTTCCCATGCCCGAACCGCTCCGCGTCTCCCTGACGGGCGGCTTCAGTCTGTCCCCGGAAAAGGAACACTACGAAGTCAGAGGCAGAGCCGAAGCCTCCGCCCTCATGATCATGAACGGCCACCCGGTGCCCATGTCTCTTACCGTTCCCTTTGAACGGGAGGAAGGACAAAGCACGCTGACCGTCACCGGAGCCGACGTGCGCATGGGGGATGATTTCGTCACCATATCCGGGGATGTGTCCGGTCTGGAAAAAGGCGATCCCGTTCTCAAAGGCCGGGCGGACATCCATCATTTCAGTCTGGCCCGCTGGTTCGGCTTCGGCCAGGCCATGCCCGACGGCCTGCAGCGTGCGCTGGACAGCATATCAGGCTCCTTTGAGGATATGGAACTTACCCTGCGCGGCGTCAATGTTCCGCACCTCAAAGCAAAGGTGCAGGACATAGAGCTGGAAGGTTCGGGAAGCTGTCTTGAATTCCTCAAGCCCGACATTCTCATCAGCGCCCATGCCGCCAAGGCCGATCTCAACCGTATTTTCCCCGAACTGAAGGGGGAATTTCCCGACATGTCCCACCTGCCGCCGCCGGTTCTTCCGCTTGACGACGAGGAGGAAGACGGCGGAAAGAACGATGAAACGCTGCTGGTGGACTACGACATTCATATTTCCGCCGATGAGGCGGACATCATGAATTTCCGCGTCGGCGGAGCCGATGTGCACGTCGTGCCTGCGCCGGCAGGTCACCCCATGCTGAACATCCTTGTTTCCGATCTTTACGGAGGCAAAGGCGTGTCCCGGGTCGACATCAACGACGACATCCGCGTCACGGCCGATCTCGACCGCGTATCTCTGGACGGCGTCACCCGCGCTCTGGCCGGATACCCCGCCCTTTCCGGTCTTATGAAGAAAGGTTCTGTGGATCTGACCTTCGCGCCCGGCGATGCCCTCCGCATGCTCGGTTCGCTGCGCGGCAGCATCCGCGCCTCCGCGGAAAAGGGAAACATTCTCGCATCCAAAGGCGGAAAGCCCCTGCCCTTCGACAACATATCCCTCAATGCACAGGCCGCAGCAGCTCCGGCAAAGAATCTGAAAAAACTGCCTTCCGTCATGGACTTCCGCGGCACATGGAATGTCGGCATCACGGCCCCCGACTGGTCCGTCTCGGCGGAAGCCAGACAGGCGGCGCTCGGCTTCGACACCGACAACGGCCTTCCCGTTTCCCTGCGCTCCCAGCCCGTCACGCTGCAGGTCACGCTGGAAAAATCCCTTCTGCCCGCCCTGGTCGAACCCCTGACCTTCACGCTCTCCGGGAAGGGAAGCTACAATGCCGCCAAGGGCACGCTTTCCGTGGACGAAGGCACGCTCAAACATCAGAACTTTACGCTTTCCGGCAACATGGCGTTGACCGATATCATGAAGAAATTCTCGGCCAGAGGGCACCTGAACTTCTCCGCGCCGTCTCTCAAAAACGTTGCCGCGCTGTTCGACATCGACCTGCCCGCAACGCTCAAAAAAGCCTCCGCCTCGGCCGACGTATCGCTTTCTTCCGAGGCCGTCGCTTTTGAAAAGCTGAGCGGCAGCGTCGACGGCACATCCTTCAGCGGCCAGCTGAGTCATCCCCTCAACGGACGGCCTCTTCTGAAGGGGGCGCTCGCCATACCCTTCCTCGACATCGACCGCTACAGGCCCAAGACCGAAAAGTCCGGACATGCTTCCTCATCGCCTCTGCCGCTGTCCTTCCTGAAAAATCAGGATCTGGATCTTGCCCTGACCGTGGAACGCCTGAGGGCCTTTTCCACCACGCTCACGCATGTCTCCCTGCCTGTTTCTCAGAAAAACGGCACGCTTTCGGTACCGATCAAGGCATCCTTCCCCGGCGGCGGTCAGGCCGACGGCAATTTTCAGACCAGCCTTTCCGGCAACGGAAGCTCCGCCGATACGAGCCTTCGCGTGCAGGCCCGGAACATGAACATGATGAATTTCAGCAGAGACCGGGGACAGCAGACCCTGATCGGCGGCAACGGAACCTTCCATGCCGATCTGCACTCCGTGCAGAAGCACTGGGAAGACTGGAAGCGCACCCTGAGCGGCGCGCTCTCCCTCCATATTGCCGACGGCGTCATTGTCACGCGCGCTCCGTCCCGGACCGATCCTGCCGTGCAGAAGGAATCCCGCACGGAATTCAAAACCATGTCCATGAACATAGCCCTGAGCAAGGGCATCGCCTCCTGCCGGGACTTTCTCATAAAGGGCTCACCCATCACCATCACCGGCGAGGGAACCGCAGATCTGGCCGCCGAAACCATCAACGCCAGCGCCGTGGTCACGCTGGCGGGCATTCCGGAAATGCCCGTTTCCATCACAGGTTCGCTCTTCTCGCCCAAAGTGACCTACAAGCTGCTCGGAGCGGTGACCGGTACGGTGGGCAATATCGGCGCGGGTGTCGTCGACATCGTGGGCGGCGTTCTCTCCGCACCCTTCAAGCTTTTCATGAAGTAAACGTCACGGGTGGCTCGCTCCACCGTGTCGGCCGCCGAAAACGACCGTCTTCATGTACGGAAAGCCGTCATGATTGGCAGTGCCGCGTGAAAAGGCAACGGAAGTCCCAAACCTCACAGGCAGAACGAAAGAAGGGCTGCGCATCGAGCGGCAGCCGCAATACATCAGAACAAACAAAAGACAACGTGGCGGACTTGCTGAAAAGAGTCAGGGCGGCAAAGCACAAAAGCCAGGATAAAAAAAGGATAAAGAGGGCACGAGGAAAAAAGCGCCTTCAAGCCTGACTGCTCAGCCGATCAGCGGCTCCCTGCCCGGAAGCAGACGGGACACACAGACGCAGAGCATCGCGCGGCCAAACATGGAGCACCGGCGGACGACGGGCGACCGCAGCGAAAGGCGAAGCAGCTCTCCCCCCCAAAAAAAAGCGCCCCGGCAACGCACGCCCCGTCGGGCAGTCGAGACTTTTCCGGGAAACGTCCCGTCCCCAGGGACCTACACGTTCTCCAGCGCACGCCCCTCGTTCACGCCGAGTTCTGCGATCTGCCGGAAGATGTTCAGAGACTCCTCGGCTTCCGCCGCATCGAGCGCGCGCAGGGCAAAGCCCGCATGAACAATCACATAGTCCCCCGGGCGGGGAGCTTCAGGCAGAAGGAGCGTGGAAATTTCCATATAGTTTTCTCCGCTGCCCACCTGCACGCGGGCGACTCCTTCCTGCGGCACTTCCACAACCCGTACGGGAACGGCAAGACACATACGCATACTCCTGCAACATACGATATTTTTTACCGCTTCCTCATACGCCCTGCGGAAAAATCATGCAAGCGCTCCGGCGAAGCAAACGGCGCATACGTTGCCAAAGGAATCGAAATCAGCTAACGTCCCTCTACTTATCCTTTGAAGTTAAAGGTAAACCCTATGAACGAAATCCTTGCGCCCGTCCTGAACCTTCTGAACCGTCTCGGTGAAATGACGCTGTTCCTTTTTGAAGGATTCAGGCAGGCATGCCACTCCCGCCGACTCTTCGGCAAGGTAGTCCAGCAGATATACGTCATCGGGGCAAAATCCATGTTCGTCATTCTGCTCATCGGCCTTTTCACCGGGCTGGTGCTGGGACTTCAGGCCTTCTACGCCATGTCCATGTTCGGAGCTCAGGGCATGCTCGGCTCCCTTCTGGCGCTCACGCTCATCCGCGAAATGGCTCCCGTGCTCACCGCCGTCATGATCACGGCCCGCGCTGGATCCGCCATGACCGCCGAAATCGGCGTCATGCGCATTTCCGACCAGATAGATGCCCTGGAGGTCATGGACATCAATCCCACAGGTTACCTCGTCACTCCCCGCCTTCTGGCCTCTCTCTTCACCTTTCCCCTGCTGACCGCCATATTCACGGTCGTGGGCATCTTCGGCGGCTATCTCTCCGCCTGCGTGCTGCTCGGACTCAACGAGGGCCGCTATTTCTCCGGCATTGAATCCAGCGTCACCATGAACGACGTGCAGGGCTGTTTTCTGAAAGCCGTGGTGTTCGCCGTCATCGTCATTCTGATCTGCTGCTTCCAGGGCTACAACGCCCACAGAAGAAGCGACGGCAAGGGCGCGGAGGCCGTAGGCAACGCCACCACCTCCGCCGTGGTCATGAGCTGTGTGCTCATTCTCGTAGCGGACTATGTCCTCACCTCCTTCCTCCTGTGAGGCCGTCATGAATCAGCAGGTCTGGGACATTTCCATAGAACACCTCGACGGCGGGTATGAAGGCCGTCTTGTACTGCAGGATTTTTCCGCCGTGCTTCCCGCCGGCACCATCACCACCATTCTCGGCGAATCGGGCTGCGGCAAAACCACCCTGCTGCGCCTGCTTCTGGGGCTGAACCGCCCCTCCGCCGGACGCATTCTCGTGGGCGGACGCGACATCTGCGGCATGTCCGAAACGCAGTTCCGCAAAATGCGCCGCCGCTTCGGCGTGCTCTTTCAGGACGGAGCACTGATCAGCTCCCTCACGCTGGCCGAAAACGTAGCGCTGCCCCTTGTCGAGCACACCCGTCTTCCGCGGAAAACGCTGCGCGAGGCCGCCATGCGCACGCTGGCGCTCGTGGGACTCGACAAGTTCGCCGACTACTATCCCGGCGAACTCTCCGGCGGCATGCGCAAGCGCGCAGGACTCGCCCGCGCCATCGTGACCGAGCCGCCCGTGCTCTTCTGTGACGAGCCGACCTCCGGCCTTGATCCCATCACGGCCGCCCAGATGGATCAGCTTCTTCTGGACATGAAGGCCTGCTACCCCGACATGACCACCGTGGTGGTCACGCATGATCTGGGCAGCGTGGATCACATTGCCGAACACGTACTGGTGCTGCGCTCCGGCAAAGCGGCCTTTTCCGGCACGAGGGAAGAACTTTTTGCGTCGCAGGATACCTATCTGCGCCGTTTTCTCGACCGTAAATTCGAAGAATCCCGCCGTATGGCGGCCCCGCCCCTCGACGGCTCCGTCCGTCAGGCGCTGGCCGAATGGCTGGACGATTAGCGAGGAATACCATGTCTGCAGCAAAGAACACCGTCATCGGAATATTCGTGGTCATCGGCCTCGTGTGCGTGGCCTATCTCACCATCAAGCTCGGACGCATGGAAGTGCTCGGCGACAAGGGCTACACCGTGACCGCCCGCTTCTCCTCCGTGGCCGGACTGCGCACGGGCGCCAGCGTGGAAATCGGCGGCGTGTCCATAGGAAGAGTGTCGGCCATCCGACTCGACACCACGGACTATACCGCGCATGTCGATCTGCGCATCAATGAAGGCGTGCCGCTTTCTGAAGACGTCATGGCCTCGGTGAAGACCAGCGGTCTCATCGGCGACAAGTACATCGCCATCACGCCCGGAGGCTCGGAAACCCTTCTCGAACCCGGCAGTCTCATCACGGACACCGAACCTGCCCTTGACCTTGAAGCCCTCATCGGCAAAGTCGTTTTCGGAGGCGTATAATGCGTATCAAAGTATTTCTTCTCTCCCTCATGCTCTGCCTGATGGCCGCCGCAGCCCCCGCAGACGCAGCCGACATGACCGCAAGACAGACTGCGGAAGCCGGCGCCGACCGTATTCTTACCCTGCTCAACGATCCCGCCTTCAAGACTCCCGAAGGCAAGCCCGTCATCCGCAAGCAGATTGAAGATGCCGTGCTGGATCTCTTCGATTTCGAGGAATTCTCCAGCCGCACCGTCGGTCCCACCTGGAGACAGTTCACGCCCGAGCAGAAGCAGCAGTTCAAGGATGCCTTCACCGAACTTCTGCGCAACACCTACATCGACACGCTCGATGAATACAACGGTCAGAAGATCCGCTTCACCGGCGAAGTGAGCGGCGGCAACGGCAAGCGCGTGGAAATTCAGATGGAATTTCTGGCGGACCAGAAAGTCTATCCCGTGGCCTTCCGCATGCTGGAAAAGAACAACCGCTGGGTCGTGTACGACGTGCTCATCGAAGGCATCAGCATGATCAAGAACTATCGCGATCAGTTCCGCGACATTCTTGCCAAGAACTCCCCGCAGGAGCTCATCGACCGCGTGAAGGCCAAGGCCGAGGAACAGAAAAACAAGCCCAAGGAAGCTAAGTAATGCGTCGAATGATTTTTGCCGCCGCACTGGTTGCCGTTCTCGCCTGCACGACCGGCTGCGCCTCCCGTCAGGATACCTCCGTGCAGGAACCTTCGGCGGTGAGCGTCGCGGCCGTGGAAGAGTCTGCCGTCGACGAGGATTTCGGCGGACTGGACGACTACGACGACTACAGCGCTGAAGATGAAGCCCTGCAGGATGATCCCCTGGAAGGCTGGAACCGTTTCTGGTTCCATGTGAACGACTGGTTCCTCCAGTATCTCGTCAAGCCCGTGCACAAGGGCTATGCCTTCATCGTGCCGGAGCCCATACGCAACGGCATAGGCAACTTCGCCCACAACCTGGCCTTCCCCGTGCGCATGCTCAACAGCATGCTGCAGGGTGAATTTGCCCAGGCAGGCGTGGAATTCGACCGCTCGCTCGTCAACTTCATGGTCGGCTTCGGCTTTGCCGATGTGGCCAGCCAGAGCAAGCCGCTCTACCCCTATCACCCCGAAACGGCCAACTTCGACTGCACCCTCGGCGTATGGGGCGTGCCCGACGGCCCGTACTTCATCATTCCCTTCCTCGGACCTTCCACCGTGCGCGGAGCCTTCGGCGAAGCGGGCGATGCCTTCATGAAGCCGCAGTACTATGCTCTGGACTGGGAAGTGAGCACGGCAAGCAGCCTGTTCCTCTCCTTCAACGACGTCGACAAGCTCTACAAGCCCTACGACCAGATCACCGAATCCGCTCTGGAACCCTACGTGGCGCTCCGCAACGCCTACCTCAACATGAGAAAGAACAGACAGCAGGAGCTGTCTCTCACCTTCAACACACAGAACTAGCCGGGAGACATACCGTGGCAAAAGCAGATCGTTATCACAAAACCTTTCCCGTAACCTGGGAACAGCTCCACCGCGACGCCAAGGCTCTCTCCTGGCGCCTTCTGGAACGCGGCAAGTTCACCAGAATCGTAGCCGTCACGCGAGGCGGACTCATTCCCGCAGGCATCATTGCCCGCGAACTGAATATCCGTCACATCGACACCGCCTGCATCATGCTCTACAACTACAGGGAGGAAGGCGACAAGGAAACCGTGCTCAAAGGCGCCGATCCTTCCTTCAACGCGGAAGACACCCTTGTCATCGACGATCTTGTGGACACCGGCCACACCGCAAAAATTCTGCGGGAGATGCTGCCCAAGGCCCACTTCGCCACCCTGTACGCTAAACCCGCCGGCATTCCGCTGGTGGACAGCTTCGTCACGGAGCTGAGTCAGGATACCTGGGTGCTTTTCCCCTGGGATTCCGAAGTGCAGTATGCCAAGCCCATCATTGATCTTCAGGATGAAGGCGAAGCGAAATAACAGAGAAAGGGCCGGTTTGACCGGCCCTTCTTTTTTATGATCGAAGACTTCCGATACGATGAGAAAAGCTTGCCCGCCCCATGCCAGCTCTACTGAAACAAGCACGCCTCTCTCAGCGGCAAAAACAGGCAACCTTACGCAGAAGGCATGCAACCTGTCCGGCTGGGGGGCCAGCTGCTCTTCTCTTTCGCCCCGCTGAAATTCCCCGACCAATTCCGCTCGAACCATCACTGCGCTCCAAGTGCGGAAAAAGAAGCAGACGCCCATCCATAAGAGGATATGTCGCATTTTTCCATGCAGGAAAGGCCGCTTTTCCTTCCCGGACAGCCGGAACGCGACGATACTCCGGCGTGCGACAAAAAATTTTTCTTTTCTGCAAAAAAAGACTTGCCAAGCAGGGGCAAATCGTCTATCTACATTCCTGCGCCGAAGTGGTGAAATTGGTAGACACGCTAGGTTCAGGGTCTAGTTCCCGTTCGGGAGTAAGAGTTCGAGTCTCTTCTTCGGCACCAGTTGAACATGAGAAAGCTCAGGATGAATATCCTGAGCTTTTTTTGTTTTTCCTCCTTTTCGCTCAGCGCTCTCCCCTTCCGCTTTTCACAACGCTTCCTTTCCGGTCAGGCCTCTTCCTCCGCCCGGCACCTCCCCTCAGGCGGAGCGGAATTGAAATCCCGCCCCGCCTGTGTTAACTTTCGCCTCGGAGCATGCCTCTTTTCTCTGTATTCTCTGCGGAAAGGAACTCTCGCCTTTATGGTAAAAACCTGGAATATCGTCATTCCCGAACTCACCGGCCGGGAAAAACGCCGGGCCTATCTTTATCTCCCCACCATGTACCGGCAGCAGCCGAGACGCCGCTTTCCCGTTCTGTACATGTTCGACGGACACAACGTCTTTTTTGATTCGCACGCCACACATGGTAAAAGCTGGGGCCTCGCCGAATACCTCGACTTCTTCGATGTGCCCATCATTGTTGCCGCCGTGGAATGCAATCATCATCCCGACAACGGCCGCCTTTCCGAGTATTCCCCCTACGATTTTTCCGATCCGGAATTCGGCGACGTAACGGGTCGCGGCGAGATCACCATGCACTGGCTCATCCACACCTTCAAGGCCTTCATCGACCGGCGCTGCCGCACCATTCCCTGGCGGGAATTCACCTTCATTGCAGGCAGCTCGATGGGCGGACTCATGAGTCTCTATGCCGTGCTCAAATACAATGAAATCTTCTCCCGGGCGGCGGCGCTCTCCCCGCATATCTGGGCCGGTCCCGACAGGCTGCATCAGCTTATCCGTACAGCGCCCCTCTCTTCCGACACCATCGTCTACATGGACTGGGGTTCCGAGGAGTTCGGCGACAACAAAGACATGGCCCATGATCTTCGTCTGACGGCCGACGCCCTTCTCGATCGGGGAGTGTATCTGACCGCGCGCGTCGTTCCCGGCGGAGAACACAGCGAAGCCAGCTGGGAAAAGCAGGCTCCCTTTTTCATGAATACCCTGATGTACGGCCTGGACGGCTGATACGTCGACGGAGGAATGTCATGCAGACACGGTACTTCAAAGAATACAGCCCTGCTCTCGGACGCGACATGGAGTGCAAGGTCTACGGCCATGCGGGACGCCCGCTTCTGTTCGTGCCCTGCCAGGACGGCCGCTTTTTCTCCTTTGAGGACTTCCACATGTCCGACACGATGGCCCCGTGGATCGAGGACGGCAGACTCATGGTCGTTGCCGTCGACACCATCGATCAGGAAACATGGTCGAACAAGAGCGGGGATCCGTGGTGGCGCATACGTCGCCATGAAGCATGGATGAATCATCTGTTCCATGAAATCGTTCCCATGGCGCAGCACCTCGCCCGCACGGCGAACGGCGAAAGCGGGAATCCCGGCCTCATTGCCTTCGGCTGCAGTCTGGGAGCACTGCACGCGGCCAACCTTTACCTGCGACGCCCGGATCTGTTCAGCGGCCTGCTTGCCCTTTCGGGCATCTATACGGCCAGCTACGGATTCGGAAACTACATGGATGAAGTGGTCTACCAGAACTCTCCCGTGGACTATATGGCCAACCTGCCTGCGGATCATCCCTATATTTCCCTGTACAACAGCCAGCGCGCGGCTATCTGCGTGGGACAGGGGGCATGGGAAATGCCGGAAACCACCAGACAGCTCAAGGATATTTTCGAGCGCAAGGGGATTCACCTGTGGGTCGACCTCTGGGGACACGACGTCAATCATGACTGGCCGTGGTGGTACAGGCAGGTGGAATATTTCCTTCCCTGGCTTCTCGGCGAACGGGCACAGTAAAAACGACACGGACGCGCAACGCACTGGAATGATGCTGCAAGGAGACGGCCCCATGAAAAACTTTGTGTTCATTTCGCCGAATTTTCCCGCGAACTACTGGAAATTCTGCCACCACCTCAAGGCAAACGGCCTGAACGTGCTCGGCATAGGGGATCAGCCTTATGAAAGTCTGCTGCCCGAGCTGAGGGCCAGTCTTCAGGAATACTACAAGGTAGGCAGTCTGGAGAACTACGACGAAGTGTACCGAGCCGTAGGCTTCTACATCCACAAGTACGGCCGCATCGACTGGCTGGAATCCAACAATGAATACTGGCTGGAGCAGGATGCCGCGCTGCGTACCGACTTCAACATCACGAGCGGCTTTCAGACGCAGGACATTCCCCGCATCCGCTTCAAGTCCGGCATGAAGGAATACTATCGGCGCGCGGGCATAGCCACGGCCCGCTACCATATCGTGGACGACAAAGCCTCCTGCCTGAACTTCATCCATGAAACGGGCTGGCCCGTAATTGTGAAGCCCGACAACGGCATGGGCGCTTCCGACACGCGCAAGCTCGAAAGCGAAGCCGATCTCGACGCCTTTCTGTCCAGCCGGATCCCGGGCATTCCCTACATTATGGAAGAGTTCATCCATGCCGAAATCAATTCCTACGACGCCATTTTCGACTCGCACGGGGAACCCATATTCGAAACCGGCAACATCACCTTCTTTTCCCTCATGGAGGTGGTGAACGACTCCGACAACTGCATCTACTGCATTCTCAAGGACCTGCCCGAAGACACCCGCGCCGCCGGACGCGCCGCGGCCAGGAGCTTCGGCGTGAAAAGCCGCTTCGTGCATTTTGAGTTCTTCCGCCTTACGCAGGATCAGCCCGGCATGGGGAAAAAGGGCGACATCGTGGCGCTTGAGGTCAACATGCGTCCCTGCGGCGGGTACTCCCCGGACATGATGAACTTCGCCAACAGCACGGACGTCTACAAGATCTGGGCCGACATGATCGCCTTTGACCGCTCCACTCTGCCGGAAGGAGAACACTTCTACTGCGCCTTTGCGGGCCGCCGCGACGGCAAGACGTTCCGCCTCTCCAACGAGGAACTGACCCGGAAATACGCCGCCAACATGAAAATGACCGGCCGCATTCCGGAAGCGCTGTCCGGCGCCATGGCCGACCAGATGTTCGTCGCCAACTTTTCAGAAAAGAAGGACATGGAACAATTCTTTGCCGATGCTCTGGAAAGCGGCGCCCCGGCCTGATTCCGCCTTTTCCGCCATACTGCGGAGGAGCTCCCGGCCGCGGCACGTCCGCCGGATGAAGCACCTCGTCGCCTCTCCCGAAAGACATACGGGCAAGCGGATCAGGCAAGAAATCAGAAGAATCGTCTATGGACAGCGCGGGAGAAAAAGTCCAGCCTGAACGGGTGATGAAGCGAAATTCCGGCGATACGAGCGCTTGCCCTAGCCTGCCGGAAATGACCGCCGATCCCGGCCGAATCCATCGAAAACGGCAATGCCGTCTTTCCCCTCTTCCGGGCAACATTTATCCGCATGCAGGAGTCACCATGAAAAACATTCTCATTCTTTCCTCCAGTCCCCGCAAAGGCAGCAACTCCGATCTTCTCTGCGAAGAATTCATGAAAGGCGCGATTGAAGCCGGACATATGGTGGAAAAAATCACGCTCCGCGAAAAGAACATCCATCCCTGCCTCGGCTGCGAAGCCTGCCAGAGCACCCACAGCTGCGTACAGAAGGACGACATGGCAGACATCCTCAATAAAATGATAAAGGCCGATGTCATCGTCATGGGGACGCCCGTCTACTTCTATACCATGTGCTCGCAGATGAAGGCGCTCATCGACCGAACCGTTCCGCGCTACACGGAAATTTCCGGCAAGGAATTCTATTTCATCATTACCGCGGCCGACAGCAACGCCAAGGCCCTGGAACGCACGCTGGACGGCTTCCGCGGCTTCACCGACTGCCTTGAAGGCGTTCAGGAAAAGAGCGCCCTTCTTGTTCCCGGCGTATGGAAACGCGGTGAAGTGGCAGGAAGCGAAGCCGTGGCAAGAGCCTATCTCATGGGCCGCAACGCCTGATCTCTCTTCTCCTTCAACAATCCCATCCCGACCGGAACCTCTATGCGACTTCTTCTGCCTTCCGTCATCATGGCGGTCTACGTGTTTCTGAGCCTTGTTCTGCCCCTGAAGACCGCCCTCTGGCTGAAGGCCCTCATGGGCGCGGGGCTCCTGGCCGCCGGGCTCAAGTATGTCTTCTATCAGGTGGCGGGCGGAGGCTTCTTCCGGCCGGAGCTGCCCGCCGCCGTCATGCTCACCGCCGAGGCCCTGTACGCCTCTCTGATCATGCTGTTCTTCCTGACGCTGATCAAGGATGCGGCCGGGCTCAGCCTGCGACTGACCCGTCTGTTCGGTTCTTCCCTGCATCTGCCCTTTTCCCCCGGTCAGCGCTGCGCCGTTCTCACGGTTCTGGCGCTTGCCTGCGGCGTGTGGGGAACATGGCAGGCCGTCAAGGTGCCCGACGTGCGCACCGTGGAAATCGCCCTACCGAACCTTCCAGCAGAACTTGAAGGTTTTACGCTGGTCCAGCTCAGCGACATTCATATCGGCCCGGTACAGAAAAAAGACTGGCTTGAGGCCGTGGTACGCAAGGTCAACGCGCTCTCGGCCGATGCCGTGGCCATCACCGGCGACATGATCGACGGGCTGCCCCGCACGCTGCGCGAGGAAGTGCAGCCCCTCGGCGATCTCAAAGCCCGGTACGGCGTGTTCGGCGTTACCGGCAACCATGAGTACTACTACGACGCCCGCGGCTGGACGAAGGAATTCCGCGCTCTCGGCGTGGACATGCTGAACAACGAGCACCGGGTGCTGCCGGGAGGACTTGTCATAGGCGGCGTGCCGGATAACACCTCCGCCCGCTTCGGAAACGGCGGAACCGATGTGGAGGCGGCCTTTGCCGGAGCGCCGGAAGGCCCGCGCATTCTTCTGGCCCACAAGCCCAACGACAAGGGGCTGCCCGCCCCCGGCGTCTCCCTTCAGCTCTCCGGCCACACCCACGGCGGCCTGATCTTCTTTCTTTCCCCTCTCATCGGCGCCTATAATGCCGGTTATGTCCGCGGCCTGTATGAAACGCCCGAAGGCGGACTTTTGTATGTCAGCCCGGGCACCGGCCTGTGGAACGGCTTTTCCTGCCGCCTGGGCGTACCTTCGGAGATCACGCGCCTAGTCCTGCACCGCAAAGCGGACGCTGCCCAGTAACGCCGCCCGGTGCCCTGCTGCTGAATCGCCGGACCAGCCGGCTCTGCCGGGCAGGGACAGGCAGGAAGCCCCGCCGAAAGCAAAACGCCTTTCCCTGCATGCCGATACCGTGCCTGCGGATCTGCAGCCCAGTACCTTCCCTGAACAAGGAAAAGACGAACAAGGCCGGGAAAACCCGGCCTTGTTTCTTTTGATGCACGTAACGATCAGACGTCCATGCCCGAGGTTCCGCGTCGCACTTCGAGCACGTGCTCGATGGCGCGCAGCTTGTCTATGGTCTGATAGAGGTGCACCGCGTCGCGCACTTCCACGGTGAAGTCCATCTGAGAACGACCGTCCACGGTGGACTTGATCTGAAGCGCATTGATATTGACGTCCTGCTGCACGAACACAAGGCTGATCTTGGCCAGCAGGCCCTTTTCGTTGCGCCCCATGATGCTGATTTCCGCCGGGAAGGGCTTGCTCTCCTCATTGTTCCAGGTCACGGAAATGAGCCGTTCAGACTCCAGCGTCTGGAGATGGGGGCAGTTGGCCGTATGGATGATGACACCGCGGCCGCGGCTGATGAAGCCTACCACCTGATCGCCGGGAACAGGCTTGCAGCACTTGGCGAAGTGGATGAGCGTATCTTCGATACCCTTGATGGTGATGCCGTCGGCAGGCTTCTTGACGGCCGCGGAATCCTGCTTCTGCGTGGAGGCGTTGTCGGCGGCGACTTCCTGCTTGGGCGCCGGAGCCAGGAGTGAAAGCAGTTTCTGCAGCACCTTGCGGGGCGTGAGACGTCCCGTACCCACGGCAGCAAAAAGATCGTCCAGCACGTTGAGCGAAAATTCCGGCACCACAAGCTGGAGTCTGCCGTCCTTGGCCGCCTTCGTGACGTTGAAGTCCATCCTGCGGCCTTCCTTTTCCAGCAGTTCCTTGCCGAGCGCCACGGCGGCCACGCGCTCCTCGGTACGCAGATAGTGCTGAATGCGGCTTCTGGCCTTGGACGTCTTCACGATCTTCAGCCAGTCACGATGCGGATGCCGGTTCTTGTCGGTGATGATCTCGACCATGTCGCCGTTCTTCAGCGGGGTGGCGAAGGGTTCGAGCTTGCCGTTGATCTTCGCGCCTACGCAGTGCGCGCCCACGTCGGAGTGAATGAGGAAGGCGAAGTCGAGGGACGTGGCGCCCTTGGGCAGCTGCTTTACCGCGCCCTTGGGGGTGAACACGTAGATTTCGTCATTGAAGAGGTCCATGCGCAGCGAGCTCATGAACTCCCGGGAGTCCGCTTCGTCGCGCTGCCGTTCCATAAGATCGCGCAGCCACTGGAACTGCGGCATGTCCTGCATGGCTATGGCGTGATTGCGCTCCTTGTACATCCAGTGCGCGGCCACGCCGTGTTCGGCCATGTTGTTCATCTCTTCGGTGCGGATCTGAATTTCGATGCGCTCGCCTTCGGGCCCGATCACCGTGGTGTGCAGCGACTGGTAGCCGTTGGCCTTGGGCATGGAAATGTAGTCCTTGAAGCGGCCGGGAACAGGCTTCCACAGCACGTGGACAAGACCGAGCATGGCATAGCAGTCGCGCAGATCGTTGACGATGACGCGGAAGGCGATGATGTCGTGCATCTCGTCGAGCGGCGTTTTCTGCGCCATCATCTTGCGATAGATGCTGTAGGTCTGCTTGATGCGGCCGAAAACGCGCCCGTTGATGCGGTTTTCGGTCATGATGTTTTCGATCTTGGCGATGACCTTGGAAATGAGCTGTCTTTCGACGATCTGATTCTCGGAAAGCCATGTGGTGATCTCGGCATAGGCATCGGGCTGAAGATAGCGGAAGCTCAGATCCTCAAGCTTCTGCTTGAAAAGATGCAGACCGAGACGGTTGGCGAGCGGCGCATAAATGTCCATGGTTTCCTGGGCGATGCGCTGCTGCTTGTAGGGCTTCTGGAAATCCAGGGTGCTCATGTTGTGCAGACGGTCGGCCAGCTTGACCACGGGAACGCGGATGTCGTGCGCCATCGAGAGGATCATCTTGCGGATGTTCTCCGCCTGCGCCTCCTCCTTGGTGTCGAAGGTCATCATGTTGATCTTGGTCACGCCGTCCACGATGTCGGCCACCTGCTCGCCGAACAGTTCATCCAGCTCGTCGATGGAGGAATCCGTGTCTTCCACGGTATCGTGCAGAAGGCCTGCCGCCACGGCGTGCTCGTCGAAGCCCATCTTGGCCAGCGTAAGCGCCACCGACGCGGGATGCAGAATATAAGGATCTCCGGACAGACGAAGCTGACCGGCATGCGCGGCCGAAGCGTAGTCGTAGGCACGACGCACCATGTCCGCATCGGCATCGGGGCAATGCCTGACAAGCTCCTCCACAATGCTGTCGGCCGAAGGAATCTTCGACGCCGGCGAACTTTCTCCCGTCACGGGAGAAATCACCATGGAGACATTTTCCTGCGGGTGAACATCTTTCTGCTGGGCCGTTTCCGCTGATGTCTGGAGAATGGAAGTCTGACTCATAAGAACCTGCTATTGCTGGAGCGCTCTGGGAACCCACCACCGGTCGAAATTGTAGGTAATGCCCGCAGGAGCTGGTTGAATGCCCTGGAACCTCGCCTGAACCATGGGCAGGGAATACGGCACGTAAAGGAAAAGGTACGGCTGCTCCTCATGCAGAATTTCCTGGAAACGATCGTAAATGACCTTGCGTTCCGCCCTGTCCGCCGAGGCCCGTCCCTTCTCCAGCAGCCGGTCGACCTCCTCGTTCGCAAAACTCACGAAGTTGAGGCCATGCCCCGCAATGGCCGAGGAATGCCATACGTCGAAGATGTCCGGATCGTCCAGAATGTTCCATGCCAGAATCAGGGCATCGAACTTTCTCGTATAGACAAACTCCTTCAGGAAGGCGGCCCATTCCACCGTCCGTATGGAGACCTTCACGCCGACGTCTCGGAACATCTGCTGAAGAATGACGGCAACCTTGATGCGTTCATTGTTGCCCTGATTCACCAGAATGGTGAACTCGAACCGCAGACCGTCCTTTTCCAGTATTCCGTCCTTTCCCGGCGTCCACCCCGCCTCGGCAAGAAGGCGGCGTGCACGCTCAGGGTCATAATCATACGCCTTGAGCGAAGTATTGTATACCCATGTTCCGGGCTTGTACGGGCCGAACGCGGGTTCTCCCATGCCGAGCAGCGCGCCCTTGATGACGCCTTCCCTGTCCACGGCATAGGAAAGAGCCTGCCGCACTCTCTTATCCTGGAAGAAAGGACTCTTCTGATTCAGACCGAGATACGTATAGCCAAATGACAGGTACTTATACTTATTCCAGTTTTTCTCCCACCACTCGCCGCTGGTCTGCCTGAGATACTGCTGGGGGGAAAGTCCTATGAAATCGAGCTTGCCCGCCCGTGCCTCAAGAAACATGGTGGTGCTGTCGGGAATGATACGGTAGATGACTTCGTCCAGATACGGACGCCCCTTGAAATAAAGATCGTTGGCCTCGAGCACGATGCGGCTTCCCGGCTCCCAGGACTTGAGCTTGAAGGGGCCGGCCCCTATGGGATTGCGGGCATAGCGCGTGGTGGTGATGTCCTCATGCTCCAGAATGTGCTTGGGCAGAATGGGCTGCATCCAGGTGACGGCCGCCCGGGCATAGGGAGCGTCGTAGCGCACCTCGAAGGACAAGGGGCCTGTCTGGCGATATTCCTTCACGTTGAGAAAATCCGCGGCATAGGCCGTGGGCGTTTTCGGATCGATCATAAGATTGTAGGTGAAGGTCACGTCATCCGCCGTGAGGGGATGCCCGTCCTGCCAGCGCAGCCCTTCCTTCAGCTTGAAACGCATGAAAAGGCCGCCCTCAAGCACTTCCCACTCTTCGGCGGCACACTTTACTATATTGAAATCCTTATCATATTCCAGCGGCGACGTATAAAGCAGCCCTGCCACTTCAGAAGAAGCCGAATCCGAAGCCAGATAGGGAATGAGGTTCGAAGGCTCCCCTATGCTTCCCATGATGATGTGCCCGCCGTACTCCGGTTCGGAAAAATTTTTTTCATCGGCGGCATACGTCGCGGTCGCACAAAGGCAGAAACAGAAGAAAACTGTTGCGGCAAGCCGCAGCGCAGAAGAAAAACAACAGCGTATTCCCGTTCCGCTTTCCGCGAAAAAGGGAAAAAAACATCCGCGATGCATGGAAAAACATAACTTTTTTTTCATGAAAAAAGCCTAGCACAGTTCCCTTCTCTTGAAAACTGGGATATTATCGTATAATCCTAGGAGGCAATGGTCGGTACTGCCTTTTCCGCTCTGGCCTTCTGATTTCATGGGTTTTTCCTGTCCGACCGCTGCCGCCAGGCACTGCATTCATCTTCTGTCACTGATCGAGGTCTGTTACCATGAACCGACGCGAGGAAGTCGCCGCCCGTGGGCTTGCCGAAACTTTCATTCAGAACACCATTCCCGAATACATAACGGAATACGGCCGCGCCATTGAAGCCGAAGGCAATCTCAGCAAGTTCACACTCCGTTTCGAAAACGACGTGTGGACCGTGGAAAGCACCGTGCAGGGAGAAGACTTCGAGGCCTACAGTCCTGTGGTCAACATCAATCTTGCGGAACAGAGGGTGGACTCCATGTGCAACTGCATGGAGGCCTTCAACGGTCCCTGCCGTCATGTGGCCGCCACGGCCATTCACTTCATCAATTCGCTGGACATTTCCGAAGGCAAGGCCGACCCCGCCCCCGCCCCCCGCGAGGACTGGAGGCAGAGCTTCCGTCACTTCTTCGGCGGCACCTTCGAACCCGAAACGGGGCGTCACTATTTCCTGTTCCGCTTCTTCCCCGAGCCGGGGCGTCTCTCCGTGGAATTCTTCCGCGCCCGTCAGAACAAGACCGGCCTCTCCACGGTACGGCAGGAAGTCACCATCGAGCAGATTCTGCGCAATCCCGAATGGTGCGAACATTCGCCGGATCTTCCCGTGGTCTGCCGTCAGATCGCCCAGTATCTGGACTACTACGGTCATCGCGTGGAAATTCCCGACGGACTGCTTTCGTGGTTCTTCTGGGCCATCCGCAAGGAAGACTATCTTTTCTGGAAGGATACGGAAATTCCCTGCCGCATCGAAAGCTCCACGATGGCGCTCAAGCTTCGTCCCTCTCTGGATGACGACGGCCTGCGCTTCGACGTGCTGCTTCAGCGCGAAGGCAAGAAACCTTTCTCCATCATCGACGAAGAGCCGGAAGACGGCGGCGACATTCCCGCTCCGGCGCAGGAAGGGGCCACGTTCCACGGTCAGATGCCGCTGTGGGTGTGCTGGCATCAGGGATTCTATCCCGTGCAGACCTGCCTGAACCACCGCGTCATTCAGGCGCTGGTGCACAAGGGCCCCGTCATTCCTCAGGAGGACATTCCGGAATTTCTCGACCGCGTGTGGACGCGTCTGCCCGCCTCGGAACTGTACGAGCAGGATGAATTCCTGAAAATCATGGAACCCGTGTTCCAGCCCGCCACCTACAATCCCAAGCTCTTCCTCGACGAAGAGGGCAGTCTGCTCACGCTGGAAGTACAGAACGTCTACGAGACGCTGCACGGCGAATTCACCCTGCCCGGCCCGAACCCCGATTTCCAGACCGGCAGCTATGTGTATGAAGGCAAAACCTTCCTCGTGCGCCGCAATCAGGTGGAGGAAAACGCCCTCATCACCCAGCTTTCGGACATGCGCTTCCAGCCCCGAAGCAGCCGCCTGTGGTTCATGGAACCCGAAGAAGCCATTTCCTTCCTGCTCGATTCCTACCCCACGCTGCTGGAAAACTGGCGCGTGTACGGCGAAGCCACGCTTTCACGCTACAAGGTGCGCGCCTCCACGCCCGTCATCAATGCCAGCGTGGAAAGCAACGAAAAGGAAAAGTGGTTCTCCCTCGATATCTCCGTGGATTACGACGGTCAGAACCTCCCGTTCGACCGCATCTGGAAGGCCTGGCTCAAGGGCAAGCGCTACGTGCAGCTCAAGGACGGCTCCTATGCGAGCCTGCCCGAATCGTGGCTGGAAAAGCTCGCCCACAAGCTCAAGGTGCTCGGTCTCGATCCGGCCAAGCCGCCGAAGCAGAAGTTCAAGCAGTACGAAGCGCCCGTGCTCGACAACCTGCTCGAAGACCTGCCCGGCGCTCTGGAGGATTCCTTCTGGAGCAAGCTGCGCGACAATATCCGCAACTTCCACGAGGTCAAACAGATAGAAACGCCCAAGGGCCTGCAGGCTTCCCTGCGTCCGTATCAGATTCAGGGCATCTCCTATCTCAACTTCCTCAACGAATACGGCTTCGGCGGCATTCTGGCCGACGAAATGGGCCTCGGCAAAACTATTCAGACCCTGGCCTTCGTGCAGCACATGGTCAATCACGGCTCGCAGGGCCCGAACCTCATCGTGGTGCCCACCTCCGTGCTGCCCAACTGGGATCGCGAAGCCTCCAAGTTCGTGCCGAACCTTTCGCGCGTCATCGTGTACGGCACGCGGCGTGAGGGACTGTTCCGCAAGATCGCCTCGTCCGACCTTGTGATCACCACCTACGCTCTGCTGCGCCGCGACATGGAAGAACTCGAACAGCACGAGTTCAATGCCATCATTCTCGACGAAGCCCAGAACATCAAGAACCCCAACACCATCACGGCCCGCTCTGTGCGGCAGATCAACGCCAAGATGCGGCTGTGCCTCTCCGGTACGCCCATCGAAAACAACCTCTTCGAGCTGTGGAGCCTGTTCGAGTTCCTCATGCCGGGCTTCCTCGGCAGTCAGCATGCCTTCCAGAGAGGCGTCATCAAGCCCATCAAAGAAGGCGATGCCGAAACGCTCGAATACCTGCGTTCGCGCGTCAAGCCGTTCATCCTGCGCCGTACCAAGGCCGAGGTGGTCAAGGATCTGCCGCCCAAGGTGGAAAACGTCATGTACTGCGCCCTCGAAGAGGAACAGGCGGAACTGTACGCCTCCCTCGCCCGCAAGCTGCGTGAGCAGGTGCTGGCCGACGTGGACAAGAAGGGCATGGCCAAGAGCCAGATGTCCATTCTGGACGCCCTGCTCAAGCTACGTCAGATCTGCTGCCATCCCAAGCTGCTCAAGCTGGATATGCCGGGCTTCAACGCCAACATGCCTTCCGGCAAGTTCGAGGCCTTCAAGGACATGATCCTCGACATCGTGGAAGAAGGTCACAAGGTGCTGGTGTTCTCCCAGTTCGTGCAGATGCTGCAGCAGATACGCTCCTGGCTGCAGATGACGGACATCCCCTTCTGCTATCTCGACGGCTCCAGCAAGGACCGTCTGGAACAGGTGGACCGCTTCAACAATACGCCTTCCATCCGGATCTTCCTGATTTCCCTGAAGGCCGGCGGTACGGGTCTCAACCTCACGAGCGCAGACTACGTCATCCACTACGATCCGTGGTGGAACCCCGCCGTGGAAAGCCAGGCCACCGACCGCGCCCACCGTATCGGTCAGTCCCGTCAGGTGTTCTCCTACAAGCTCATCTGCCAGAACACCGTGGAAGAAAAGATTCTGAAGCTTCAGGAAATGAAGCGCGGCGTGGCCGAAGCGGTCATTCCCGGACAGGAATCCTGGAAGTCGCTCACAAGAGAAGACCTCGAAATGCTCTTCGAAGTCTGATTTTACCCCTGCAACATATCGGCGACCCTGCGGAAATCCCGCACCGGGTCGCCTTTTTTCATGCCATCGCCTCTTGAAATTTCAGGGCGGCGAAGTATCGTTCCGGCAGAGGCAGAAAAAAGCACCGGGATTCGACGCCCCGCGCAGACGCGCTTTTTCCGCCGCTCAAATCGTCCGAAACGGAGCGCAGAGTCCCCCCCGCGCTCCGCGTCTCTTTCATCTGCAACGTCACGGGAGTTCCGTCATGACGCTTACCGAACTTCTTTCTCAGGCAAAGCATGCCGTCGTGCTTACGGGCGCGGGCATCTCCACCCTTTCCGGCATTCCCGATTTCCGAGGTGTCGGAGGCCTGTACACCCGTACCGACATCGACGCGAACAAGCTCTTCGATCTCGACTATTTCATGAAGGATCAGCGCTACTACTACGAGCATTCCAGAGACTTTCTCTACAATCTCGATGAAAAGGAGCCCAACCTCGTGCACAACGCGCTGGCAAGACTGGAAGAAAAGGGCATCATCCATGCGGTGATCACCCAGAACATCGACCTGCTGCATCAGAAGGCAGGCTCGCGCAAGGTGCTGGAGCTGCACGGCTCGCCGCTGGTGCATCACTGCCTGCGCTGCGGAAAGAGCTGGAGCTTCGAAGAGATCGCGCCCCGTGTACGTGCCGGAGAAATCCCCGTCTGCGACAAGTGCGGCGGCATCGTCAAGCCGGATATCGTGTTCTTCGGCGAAGGTCTGCCGGAATACGCGCTCACCGAAGCGGAACGGGAAGCCCGCGCCGCCGATCTCATGCTCGTGCTCGGCACCAGTCTTACCGTCTACCCGGCGGCCGCCGTGCCTGAAATCACACTGCGCTGCGGCGGAAAAATCGCCATCATCAACCGCGATCCCACGCATCTCGACCGCTATGCCTGCTGGCTAGGACGTGATCTGAAGAAGGAAATGGAAGAGCTCGCCATCTGAACCGTACAACGCGGCAGGAACGCTTTCCCAGAAGCCCCTACCTTTCGGACGCCATGCAGGCGACGGAGGCTTCCGCACGAAGGAGTCCCCGGGAAAGTTCCGTCTTTCCTCTTCATCCCTGCGCTGCTGTTGTATGTATGCTGCCCGACTTCTCCCGCGAACCTGCGGAGGAGCCGGGCAGTTTCGTTTCCGGGCGCTCTCCTCCGAAAAGCCGCATCTTTCCTGCGTACAGGCCGTCTTCTTCAACCTTTCCTTCAAGGAATCCCGCAAAAGGCGTCCCCGTTTTCCCCCTCAAGACAATCGCCTTCCGCACGCTTTTTCGTCGTCCCTTGCCCCTGCGAAGCATCTTTCCTTTCGTGCCCTGAAAAAAATTTCTTTCCCTCAGCCGGCAACTCACATTTTTTCCAACTTTTTTCTTTCCGCCGTGACAAAACGAAAACGCGGCTCATTATTTTGCTTTTTGGCCTTTTTGCCAAATATAAGACAGCCGGCTCCCCCCGGCGCAACAGGTCAGGGGGCCATCATGGCGGCAAGCTGTGCCTGCCTTTCCTGCGCCTGCTTGTCAAGGCTGGCGGAGGTCGCCGTCAGGAACTGCCCAAGGCAGGTGAGTTTCAGCGAATAATACACATGCAGCCCCCGCTTTTCGTCCGTCACGATGTCGGCAGACTTCAGCACGGCCAAATGACGCGATACCGTGGACATATCTGCGCCGACAAGCTGCTGAAGATCCGCCACGCACAAAGGCCCGTGCGACAGCGCCTCCGCCATGAGCAGACGGCTCGGGTGCCCGAGCGCCTTGAATATTCTGGCCTGGGCTTCAATGTATCTGCCGCCCCTGCGCTTCATGGAAAGACTGCTCACCCTCTCCTCTCCTTTTCGTTTTCTATTTGCATAATTTGCAAATTACGCAATAAAAATTCTCGCTGTCAAGCGCTTTCCGGCCGCTGTTTTTCCATGAAACGCCCGTCACTTTCACATTTTCGTCATTTTTCGTCCTATTGCGCTCCGCAAAAAAGCGTGACAATATCCGGTTATCAGGCAAATGGAACAGAAGATCACGTAAAAAGCGTCCTTCCTCTCATCAATTTTGACAAAGCTGAACTTTTCAGGAGGCACCTCATGTTCAGAAAATTCTTTGCCGTCGCTCTGGGAACCGCCATGCTGCTCTCCGGCGCTCTCACCGGTGAAGCCGAAGCCGCCAAGTTCGTCACCATCGGTACCGGCGGCATCACCGGCGTGTACTATCCCACCGGCGGCGCCATCGCCAAGATCATCAATGCCAAGAAGGACGTCTACGATATCCGTGCCAGCGTGGAATCCACCGGCGCCTCCAAGTTCAACATCAACGCCATCAACAACGGCGACATCGAATTCGGTATTGCTCAGGCCGACACCCAGTATCAGGCCTACAAAGGCATCGGCGACTGGGAAGGCAAGCCTGTGACCAAGCTGCGCTTCGTGTTCGCCCTCGCACCCGAGGCCGTGACCTTCGTGGCCGCTGAAGACGCGGGCATCAAGACCATCACCGACGTCAAGGGAAAGACCATCAACCTCGGTGACCCCGGCTCCGGCAACCGCATCAACGCCCTTCAGGTGTTCAAGGAAGTCGGTCTCGAACCCGGCAAGGATTTCCGCGGTGAAGGCCTCAAGCCTGCCGACGCGCCCCACACCCTGCAGGACGGCCGCATCGACGGCTTCTTCTACACGCTGGGCCATCCCAACGGCAACATCAAGGAAGCCACGGCCGGCAAACGCAAGTGCCGCATCGTGCCCATCACCGGCATGGACAACCTGCTCAAGGAGTGCCCCTACTACTCCAAGACCACCATCGACATGAGCCAGTACCCCGACGCCAGCAACGCCTCCGACGGCACCGTGGAGACCATCGGCATGCTGGCCACCTTCGTCACCTCCGCCGACACTCCCGACGACATCGTGTATGCCATCACCAAGGAAGTGGTGGAGAACCTCGACGAATTCAAGTCTCTCCATCCGGCCCTTGCCTCCATCACCAAGGAAAGCCTGCTGGAAGGCCGCACCGCTCCCTTCCATCCCGGCGCCGAGAAGTACTTCCGTGAGGTCGGCCTGATCAAGTAGTCGCCGACCGGTCCGAACGGGACTGCCGGGCAGAACCGGATGATCCGGATGCCCCGGCATGAGGCGCACTGCGCCCCGAGCCCGTACGGATACTGCAGACATTGTCCGCGCGGGGGCTGCTCGTCCGCCCCCGCGCGCCGTGTTTCTCTTCCAATCCCTTACGCTTTCGGAAAACGTTCATGCCCCAGAAACACATTCAGACCACTCCCGCCGGAGACAAGTACAAGGAAGACGTGGCCAATGCCGAACACGGCATGCGCGGCGACACGATGGGCATTACGGCGAAGATCACCTTCGTCATCGCCCTGTGCTGGTCGCTCTTCCAGATGGCCAGCGCCAGCGTGCTGCTCATCGACTCCATCTATGTGAAGTCCATCCATCTGGCTTTCGCCATCACTCTCGTTTATTTCAACATTCCCCTGCTCAAGCCTTCGGCCTCCTCCCGATGGGACCTGCGCATTCTTCTGGCCATGAACAGGGTCACCGTCATGGACTACATCCTCGGCATCATCGCCGCGGTGGCCGCGCTCTACATATTCCTTGATTACGCCGGTCTGTCCGCGCGCCCGGGATCGCCCAACGTCAGAGACATCGTCATGGGCATCATGCTCGTGGCCCTGCTGCTTGAAGCCACCCGCCGCGTGCTCGGCCCTGCTCTGCCCATCATCAGCAGCGTATTCATTCTGTATGTGTTCACCGGGCCGTATCTGCCCGACTTCCTGGCCTTCAAGGGCGCCTCGCTCTCCCGCTTCATCTCCCAGATCACGATGGATACCCAGGGCGTGTACGGCATTCCGCTGCAGGTTTCCGCCACTGTGGTGTTCCTGTTCGTGCTCTTCGGCACCATGCTCGACAGAGCGGGCGGCGGCACCTTCTTCACCCAGCTGGCCATCAGCGGTCTCGGCCGCTACCGCGGCGGCGCCGCCAAAGCCGCCGTGCTCAGCTCCGCCCTTTCCGGCATGGTCTCCGGCTCCAGCATCGCCAACGTGGTCACCACGGGTACCTTCACCATTCCGCTCATGAAGCGCGTCGGCTATCCTGCCGTCAAGGCCGCGGCCATCGAAGTCGCCTCCTCGGTCAACGGTCAGCTCGCGCCGCCCGTCATGGGCGCCGCCGCCTTCATCATTGCCGAATACGTGAACGTACCCTACATCGAAGTGGCCAAGGCTGCGGCCATTCCGGCCTTCGCCTCCTACGCCGCCCTGCTGTGGATCACTCATGTGGAAGCCTGCAAACTCGGCCTGCGCGGCCTCTCCAAAGACGAACTACCCCGCACGAGAGACGTTCTGCGCGGCGGCGTGCACTTCCTCTTCCCGCTCGCCATGCTGCTCTATGAACTCATAGCCCTGCAGCATTCCGCCGAACTTTCCGTGTTCCGCGCCATCATCGTGCTGGCCGTCATCATGATCTTCCAGCCGGTGTGCGTTGCCGCAGTGCACAAGACCTCCAAGTGGCAGGCCCTGAAGGAAGGTATAAAGCTCACCCTTTCCGCCATGGCTGCCGGCGCCAACAACATGGCCGGTGTGGCTCTGGCCACGGCTTCGGCCGGTATCATCGTAGGCTGCGTCTCCCTCGGCCTCGGCCAGCAGATCACCTCCTTCGTGGAAGTGCTGTCCATGGGCAACATCTTCCTGCTGCTCATCATCACCGCCGCCGCCAGCCTCCTGCTCGGCATGGGTCTGCCTACCACGGCCAACTACATCATCATGGCCTCGCTGACCGCGCCCGTTCTCGTGGAGCTGGCCTCCGGCTTCTCCATTCACGGCATGCAGCTCGCCGTGCCGCTCATGGCCGCCCACCTGTACTGCTTCTACTTCGGCATTCTGGCCGACGATACTCCGCCCGTGGGCCTTGCCGCCTACGCCGGCGCCGCCATCGCCAACGCCTCCCCCATCGCCGTGGGCATTCAGGGATTCTTCTACGATATCCGTACCGCCCTGCTGCCGCTGGTCTTCATCTTCAACCACGACATCATCCTGTGGAACATCGACAGTCTGCCCATGGCCGTCATGATCTTCTGCATGACCTCCCTCGGCATGGTCTGCTTCTCTTCCCTGGTGCAGGGCTGGTTCGTGACCAAAACCAGCATTCTCGACAGGGTGCTGCTGCTGGGAGCGAGCATCGTGCTCATGTACCCTGCGCTGCTGACCGGCTTCTTCCTGCCGAATGAACAGCGCCATCTGGGCTACATCGTGGGTCTGGCCCTTATGCTGCTCACCTATCTGCGTCAGAAAGCGGGGGCGAAGCTCGCCGCCTCCGGGGAGGCCGTGGCATGAAAAGAAAAACCGGTATCATAGCCAAGCGTTCCCTGCGTCCCAAAGTGACAAGAAAGCCGCAGGACACCGCCGTACAGCAGGAACTGCAGTGCGCCCACTGCAAAACCATCTTTCCCGACTATCTCGGCCGCTGCCCCGAATGCGGCAGTGATGAGTGGACGGCACTTGTGGAAGTGAACCCCTATGCCCGCGTTCCCATGGAAAGCCTCATCAAGGGATGCGCGCATCTCATGTGGATGCTGGGTATCCTGGGCTTCTTCCTCTTTGTCTGGCAGATGGATGATCCCGATACGGAAGTATGCCTGCTCTACCTTTACGGAGGCATCGCCACGCTGGTGATCTGCATACTCATTTCCACGGCGTTCTTCAGTCTGAGTGAACTCATGCGCCGGGTACTGCGCATACAGCGCCGCCTCAAGGTCTTCCACGAGCACTACAACGAAACGCATCCCGTCAAGCACGTCTGGAACACCCATATCGGCAAGTAAACGTTCCGAACGTTCAAAACGACTCCCGCTCTGCGCTCTTGCAAGGCGGGAGCTTTTTTATGCCTTCGTTACGCGACTGCGCCAAGGCAGCGTGCCTCGGCGCAAGTTTCCTCCTGCAAGGGGAAGAAAAAACGTCGTTCCTGAGCCTTGCACACCTCGCCGCCAGCCAGGCGGCCAAGTCTCGAAAGGCCCTGACGCTGCATTACTTCCGCCAGCCTTCCCCGGGGCAACACCGGAGTTCCCCCCTCCGATGGAGAACCGGAACCGTATTTTCTGCGGCAAGCTGCGTCGGGATGAAGGCAGAACGGGAAACAGTTTCCTCAGAAACTCCGCCCCTCTTCCGTGTGGCAACCGCCCCCTCAAGCCCCCCATCTTTCGACGGGCAACCAGACAACCCTACCAGTTCCCAAACGCCTCCCGATCATCACCACCGTGGAATATAACGCAGGACGCAAAAAGGGCGGCGGATGGCTCCGTCGCCCTCATGTCTTCATTGAAAAATGAAATTCTGCCCGGATCAGTTTTTCGGCAGATAGTCCTTCAGCGCCTTCGGACCGGCCTTCGAGCTGAAGGTAACCGGCAGGTTGTCCGACCCCATCATCACCATGGTGAAGAGATCAAGGAAGCTAATCGGAGCTGCAGGCTCAAGCGCCATGGCAAATTCTCCGGGCATGGACAGCTGCTCCGCAAGCGCCGTACCAAGCTGCTGAGCCGCCCGGTTCGGAACCTGACTGGTCATGGCCAGCATCTGAGAGGCCTCGACCAGCAGATCCTCGGGACTTCTGCCGTCCTTTCTGGCCATGATCTCCACAACCATCGCCAGCAGACCGGAATCTCTGTACACCAGATTCAGATTCTTCAGCTGTACGTTCTGCATCAGTTCTTCGGGCGTAATGTCGCTCATGCCTGACCAGCTCTGCAGCGTCTTGACATCGCCAAGAATCGCCAGACTGCCTTCCAGTTCGCCGAGTCCCTTCAGTTCATACCGGCCTTTGCCCTCTATGCTGTCATCGCCGGAAACGCTCTCGCCGCTCATGTTCAGAACAAAGCCCTCGGGAGCGTATCTTGCAATGATGGGGTCTTCGTTCAGCTCGGGAACATCCAGCTTCAGCGTGTTAAGAGAAGCCGTGCTTCTGACATCACCGTCCGCCGTCAGCGCCTGCGTATAGTCAAAGCCGTTCAGAGCGATTGCCGCCATTTTTTTACCGGCGTTCTCTGCGGCAGCGCTGCCGCCGGTAAGCTCAAGCCTGGCGCCCTGCATGCCCATGCGGGAGAAAGGCACTTTCTTTTCGTAATTCTGCTGAAGCACCGTCACCAGCCGGGTCAGCTGATTCTCGAACTCCATCGAACCGGCTTCGGTATCCAGATCGGCGGCATCCAGAGCCTTGTTGATGCCGGAAAGCTCAACCATGACGGCAGGATCCGGCAACAGCACATCCCTGACTTCCAGGCGCTGAGCGCCTCCGGAAATCATCTCGCCGGAGCTGTCCTTGCCGGAGAAACGCACACCGGAAAGATACATGCTCACAGGAGCGACCTTTTCCTCGCTACGCGGGGCGCGCACGCCTTCGGAAAGCGCCAGCTTGTCGATATTGACGTTCAGAGGCTCCATATCGGGCTCGGTAACCGTGACGGCCACGTTGCTGACCTCCAGCCCGTCCAGACGATAGCGGTACAGTTCCTCATAATAGGAAAGTTCGCCGTTGTGCTGCCGGTGCTGATCGAGGAACATGCCCAGACGCTGATACCAGCCGAGAAGCTGCACGTCGGCAATACGCTGCTCCACCTGGGTCTGGTCGAAATGCAGCTTGTCGACAATGCCTTCGGCATGGATGGATTCCGCCACGATGGGAAGCGTGTCCGGATCATAGGCCGGCATATCGGGCTTGACGAACATGCACTTGCGGTTGAAGCCCGTGACTTCCACGCGCTCTATGGAGCCTTTGTGCATGATCTTGTCGTCGGGCAGTTCATATTCCACGCCCTTCAGCGTGAGCGTATTGGTGAGAAACGAATACCGGATTTCCTGTGCCTCGGCGGGCACGGCGGAAAGCGCCGCGAACACGGCGTCTTCGGTATAGCTTTCAAGAATGCGCAGTCCCATGTAGCCGGAAAGACCGGCCCAGAAGATAAGACCGCCGACAATATATTTTTTATTCATGTGTCAATCCTACAAAATATGCCTGCACTCAGTTCAGGCCGAGCAGTCTTTTTACCGCTTTTTCACGAAAGCCCACAACGCTGCGCCCGTCGGGCGTGACCAGCGTGGGAAAGGAGGGACGGGTGTCGTACGTTCCCACCTTATCCATGAGCGCATCCCTGGCCGGGCCTGTAAAGTCGTCCACATACACCTGAACGAACCTTACCCCGTTTTTGTCAAGAAAATCCTTGAGGTGCACACAATGCGGGCAGGGGTGAATCGTATACATGACCGGCACGTCGCTGGTCTGGGGATTCATACCGATCCGGTAGAGTTCCTCCATGCCTGCGGGAATGCCCGTTTCGGAAGCGACGTTTTCCGCGGGAGCAGCCTGTGCCTGCGCCGTCGACCAGATGGCGGACAGACCTTTTCCGAAACGGCTTTCCGCATCGGACGGCCCGAAACCGGCGAACAAGGCAAAAACGACAAGAAAGGCCCCGACAAGGGGTGCTCTGTTCATTCCTATTCCTCTCTGATGCTTGCCGGGCTCAGGCTCAGTCCAGCCCGAGCAGCGACTTGACGGCTTCTTCACGGAAGCCCACCACGCTGCGTCCGTCCGGAACCACCAGCGTGGGGAAGGAGCCCCGCGGATTATGGGAACGTAGCGTCGCCATGATCTGCTTGCGGGCCGGATCGGCAAAATCGTCCACATAAATCAGACGATGCGCGATGCCGTGCTGGTCAAGAAAATCCTTGAGCCGTACGCAGTGACGGCAGGTATGCAGGGTGTACATCACCGGCATGCCGCAGCTGCAGGGATCAACCCCGCAGCGATAATCCTCTTCCAGCCCTGCGGGCACTCCGTTTTCCTGAACGGAAGAAGACTTTTTCGTCGTCTTTTTTTTGCCCCCCTTTCGGGAGAACAGCACAAGAACACAAACCGCCGCAAGAATACACGCCACAAATATGGGCAATGAGCCTGAACCCGACACTGCTTCCACGGAATGCTCCTGAAATTCGGCCCGATGGGGCCGTCTGCCCGGGCATGGGGGCCCGGAAAGAAAACAGGAGAGCCGGACAAACCCGACTCTCCCTCATCAAAGGCTATTCGAAACGGCTTACGCGGGTGATGACGACCATGTCCACGGGCACGGCCTCATGCTCACCCTGAGGCTTCACTTTAAGTTTTGCGATTTTGTCCACAACGTCCATGCCGTCTTCCACGCGGCCGAACACGCAGTAGCCGTAGCCTTCCGGCGTGTCGTCCCGATGGTCGAGCTCTTCGTTGTCCACCAGATTGATGAAGAACTGCGCCGCCGCGGAATGGGGTTCGGAGGTGCGGGCCATGGCAAGAGTTCCGCGCTTGTTCGAAAGGCCGTTGCCGGCTTCATTCATTACCGGTTCGTGCGTGGGCTTTTCGTCCATGCGCACGCCGAGTCCGCCGCCCTGGATCATGAAGTCCTTGATGACGCGGTGGAAAATGGTGTTGCTGTAGAAGTCTTCATCGACATAGCGCAGGAAGTTCGCCACGGTAGCTGGCGCCTTGTCTTCAAAAAGTTCCAGCAGAATGTCGCCGGAGGAAGTTTCCATAAGGACAAGAGGATTGCTCATCGTCATCTCCACAAAGATAATTTTTTCTTTTGTGACGCAAAAAGGGGGAAAAGGCAAGGCAGGACGCCGACGCTATGCCGACTGTTCCATGAACCGGCGCACCTCTTCCAGACTGCCGCAGTAGTGCAGCGCCTGCATGAGCCGTACCGTCAGCGTTTCCACGGTCTTGTCGCCGCCGGAAACCGCGCCGAGCCTCGCGGCGAGCACGCCGATCGGATAACGGGAAAGATCCACGCCGTCGAAAATGCACTGGGAGGCGCATACGATGACCACGCCCTTTTCCACGGCCCGGCGTATGGCGGGAAGAAAGCTGCCCCGGCTGTCGTTGGGCACGCCGCCCGCGCCGAATCCTTCGATGATGACGCCCCGGTAACCGGCATCGACCAGCATGTCCAGAAGCGCAGGAGACGTGCCGGGAACCAGCTTGAGCACGCATACCCGGCGCTCCAGACCGGTCACCAGTTCCAGCGGCTTTTCCGGCAGCGGCCGCCGTTCCTTCCACTGAACGCCCTGCGGCGTGATGCGGGCCAGAGGCGCATTCACGCTGGCATAGGCGGCAAAGCTTTCCGTATGCATCTTCTTGGCGCGGCTGCCGTCGATGACGTCGCCGTGAAACACCACGAACACCCCGGGAACGCCCTCGCAGGCCACAAAAAAGGCGTCGCGAAGATTCCGCGGTCCGTCGGACCCTTCCGCCCCGAGAGGCAGCTGCGATCCGGTGATGATCACGGGCCTGTCGAGATTTCTCAGCATCTGATGCAGCGCCGCAGCCGTATAGGCGAGCGTGTCCGTCCCGTGCGTGATCACAAAGCCGTCATAGCTGTCATGCGCCTCGGCCACGGCGCGGGCCATGCGCTCCCAGTCTTCGGGCTGCAGATTGCTGCTGTCGAGATTCATGAGTTCCTGCACGTCCACTTCACAGGGAATGCCGGAGCCGTGCAGCGCTTCCAGCATGGCCGACCCGGAAAGGCGCGGTACAAGCCCGTCTTCCGAAGGCTCGCAGGCAATGGTGCCTCCCGTGGCCAGCATGAGTATCTTTTTCATAATGTTTCCTTCTCTTCCGAAACAAGTTCGCTGGCGCCGTCCGTAGCTTCACGGAGCGCCTTTCCGCACTCCGGCACGAGATCTTCGGGAAGTTCCAGCGTAAAAAGAGCCCTATCGGCAAAGTCCTCGTCCACGATGCGGGCCTGAAAACGGGGAAGCAGCCGGTGAAAACGATCGGCATGCGCATAGTCCACTTCCGCCAGAACGCGGACCAGCACCTTCTTCTCCGTCACGGGCAGAAGCGTAAGCGCCTGCTTCACGCCGTTCTGATACGCGCGGGTCAGACCTCCCGTTCCCAGCTTTATGCCTCCGAAGTAACGCGTAGTCACGGCGACAAGCTCACCCACGCCGCCGTAGAGCAGCTGCGCCAGCATGGGCCTGCCCGCCGTGCCGTGGGGTTCGCCGTCGTCGCTCTGCCCTACCTGCGCGGTGTCGCCGGGCCTGCCCACGGCATAGGCCCAGCAGTGATGGCGCGCGTCGGGAAATTCCCTGCGGATGCTCTCCACAAAGGCAAGCGCCCTCTCCCTGCTGTCGGCCCGGGCCAGCGTGGTGATGAAACGGCTGCGCTTTATTTCCTCTTCAAAGCGTATCCGGCACTCCTCCCCACCGACGGACGGGGAAAAGCCGCGTTCCCCGAACAGAGGAAGATCGGGGACCTTATAGGACGAAGACATAAAAAACCTTTTATTTCAAAAAGTTGTAAAAAATCACAAAAAAACTTTCCCGACCGCGTCAAAAAACACTTTACAAAGCGGGAACCCTGTTCTAAATAAGAATCGTTCCTGTTATGGGAACAACCAACTACAACAACTCAACGTCAACGTTTTTTCGCACAAGGAGCCCTTATGAGCAAGACCTACGACAACCTGATGGAAGCTTTCGCCGGTGAATCCCAGGCCAACCGCAAGTACCTCGCCTTTGCCGCTCAGGCTGAAAAGGAAGGCTGCAAGCAGGCCGCCAAGATGTTCCGCGCCGCTGCCGAAGCTGAAACCATTCACGCTCTGGCCCACTTCCGCAACGCCAAGGAAGTGAAGAGCACCGCTGAAAACATTCAGGCCGCCATTGCCGGTGAAACCCACGAATGCGTGAACATGTACCCCGGCATGATCCTCGACGCCAAGAACGAAGAGGAAATGGCCATCGCCAAGTACCTCGACATGGTCTGCAAGGTGGAAGGCGTGCACGCCGAACTGTACAAGGACGTGGCTCTTGATCCCACCACCGACGCCGAAGACTACTACATCTGCCCCGTCTGCGGCTTCATCAGCAAGGGCAAGTTCGACGGCAAGTGCCCCGTCTGCGGCGCTTCCGGCGAAAAGTTCTACACCGTGAAGTAAATGCTTCCGCCGCCTTCGGGCGGCAGCTGCCTTTCAGGCCGTCGGGTTTCCGGCGGCCTTTTTTGCATCCTGCCAGTTGCCGACTGATTCGCGGACAGCTTCCTCCCTCCGCCGCTCTGCGCTCCCTCGCCCCTCCCCAGCTCCGACCTGCCCGGCTCTTCACGCCTCTTTTCCATTTACAAAAGGACATCGGAGGCATAAAAATTATTTTTTTACCCATTTTCCACCGAGGCAGTCATGGACAGCGACATTCTCATCACCGGCGCGGCCTGGTTCATCGGAGCGTTCATCAACGGTCTTACAGGCATGGGCGGCGCGCTCATCGCCCTGCCGCTGATCTCGCTCTTCGCTTCTTCCAAGGACGTCATCGTCGTCAGCATGCTGTCGGGCTTCATGGTCGGCCTCATGTGCCTTTCCCTCTACTGGCGCTACATCAATCTCAGAGAAGTGCTCGGCTTCTGGCTGGCCGCCGTTCCGGGCATTCTGCTCGGCGTGTGGACGCTGAAAGTGGTGAACATTGCGTGGCTTGAGCTTCTGCTCGGCATTCTGCTCGTCATACACATCATCGTGCAGATCATTCAGGACTGGCTCGGCACCTGCATGGCTCCGCGGGCCGTCATGAAATATCTGTGCGGATTTGCCGCCGGATTCTTCAGCGGGTCGCTGGGCGTCAACGGCCCCATCATGGCCATATACACCTCCCTCATGTGCATGGAGAAGAACAGAGCCCGCGGCTTCTTCACCAGTTCCATGATGGCTTCCTTCGTGAGCATTTCCGTGCTCGTAAGCAACGGACTCGTCACGGAAGACGTGCTTCACGCCGCCTCCTGGGTCGCCCCCGCCGCCGTGACGGGCTTTGTCTGCGCATGGCCGCTGGCAAAGCGCATCAAGCAGGAAACCTTCCACCATGCCCTGCTCATTCTGCTCGGCGTGGCCGCCGCCTCGCTGTTCCTTCAGGTGATGCCCTTCTTCACGCGGTAGCGGACCGGCAGCACCGCATTTCCACGGCTCTTCTGCCCGAAGCCGTGTTCCGCGCGCTTCCGCAGCTTTCGTTCAGGCCGCTGATTTTCGGCCGAACGTGTCCTTTTTTTCACGCCGATTTTCCATTTACAAAAGTCCTCCAAAGGCATAAGAGGCTTTCCTCACACCATTTTTTCGAGGACTTCATGGTCAGCGATCTGTTCATCATCGGCGGAGCCTGGTTCGTCGGTGCGTTCATCAACGGACTCACCGGCATGGGCGGCATGCTCATTGCGCTTCCGCTCATCACTCTGTTCGTGTCATCCAAGACGGTCATTCTCATCAGCTTCATCACGTCCGTCATGGTCGGTCTCATGTCTTTTGCCCTTTACTGGCGCTACATCAAGATCAGAGACGTCATCGGGTTCTGGCTTCCCGCCATTCCGGGCATTCTGCTCGGCGTATGGACGTTGAAGGTCGTCGACATGGCCGTTCTTGAGCTTCTGCTGTGCGTCATCATCGTTCTGCACATCATCGTGCAGCTCATTCAGGACTGGCTCGGCACCTGCATGGCTCCGCGGGCCGTCATGAAATATCTGTGCGGATTTTTTGCCGGATTTTTCGGCGGCTCCATAGGCATCAACGGCCCCATCATGGCCATGTACGCCTCGCTCACCTGCATGGACAAGAACACCGCCAGAGGCTTTTTCACCAGCTCCATGGGAGCCTCGCTCATCAGCCTCGCCGTCATCATCAGCCACGGCCTCATTACGGAAGAAATCATAAACAGCGCTTCTCTGGTGATCCCTGCCGCGGCTGCCGGCTTTCTCTGCGCGTGGCCGCTGGCAAGACGCATCAAACAGGAAACCTTCCACAACGCCCTTCTCATTCTGCTCGGCGTGGCCGCCGTGTCCCTGTTCATGCAGATGTCTCCCTACTTCATCGGCTGACAGATGATCGCCTGCCGCACTGACAGCTGAATGCCGCAGGTCCTCAGCCTTTTTCTTCCCTTCAGAAGATACAAAAAAGCTGCACGCCCTTCCCATGTGAAGGACATGCAGCTTTTTTCGTTATTCTTGCGCAGAAAGTAACGCGGGAAGCAGACCGGCAAAAGCCGCTCCTTCCGCCCCGTCAGTCCTTGCGATAATGGCAGCCCAGGCTCTGCTTGTTGCGGAGCGCGGCCTGCGTGATGAGGTAGGCCGTCTGGCAGCCGTGGAAAAGATGTACCAGCGACTGCGTGAGCGGCGTATGCTTGTAGAAGTCGTGCAGATGGCTGGACAGATCGCGCAGGTCTGCAAAAGCGCGGCGAAGCCTGCTTTCGGTGCGGATGATGCCCACATAGTTCCACATGATGTGACGGATGGTGGCCCAGTCCTGAGCGATGAGCGCAGGATCGTCGTTGTGCTCGTTGCCGGGATGCTTCCAGTCGGCGATTTCGGCAAAGATCCGTGCATCGAGCTTTTCGGAAGCAAGCCGGCCGGCAATGTCGTTGCCCGCGGAAATGCCCCAGAGCAGCGCTTCCAGCAGGGAAGTGCTGGCCAAACGGTTGGCGCCGTGTATGCCCGTGCAGCTGCATTCGCCCACGGCATAGAGACGATCGAGCGTGGTTCTGCCGTGCAGATCCACCAGAATGCCGCCGCAGAAGTAATGCGCCACGGGCACGATGGGCAAGGGCTGCGAACGCATGTCGATGCCGATCTTGCGGCAGCTTTCAAACACCGTGGGGAAACGCCGCGTCACGTCGCAGTCGAGCGTGGTGCAGTCGAGCAGCATGTGATTTTCGCCGGTGGCAAGCATTTCACTCACGATGGCCTGAGACACGATGTCGCGGGGGGCAAGGTCGCCGCGCGGATCATAACGGCTCACGAAGCGCTCGCCGTGCCCGTTGATCACATGCGCGCCTTCGCCGCGCAGGGCTTCGGTAAGCAGCGGAATCTGCTGGGCGTGATTGAACAGTCCCGTGGGATGGAACTGCATGAACTCCATGTTGGCAAGCCGCACGCCGGCGCGATGCGCCATGCTGATGCCGGAACCGGTAGCCCAGGGATTGTTGGTGGAGTACAGAAAGACCTGACCCACGCCGCCTGTGGCAAGCACGGTCATTTCCGCAAGGTGCAGCTCCACTTCCTGCGTGGCCTCGTTGAAGGCGTAGGCACCGAGGCAGCGGTTCGTAAGCTGATAGTGCCAGGCGGTGGAGCGGGCATGATGTTCCGTGGTCACGAGGTCCACGGCGGAGCGGCCGCCGAGCACGGTGATGCCCGGGTGTTCGGCCACGGCGGCATGAATGTGCTCGATGATGCTTCTGCCCGTAAAATCGGCGCAGTGCGCGATACGGGGCACCGCATGGCCGCCTTCAAGCGTCATGTCCCAGTTGCCGGATGCGTTGCGGTCGAAGGGAACATGGAGCTTGTCGATGAGCAGCTGCTGTACGGCCTCGCCACCGTGCTCGGCAAGAAAACGGACGGCTTCGTCGTAGTTGTAGTCATGCCCTGCAACGAACATGTCGTGCTGCAGGGACTTCTGATCTTCCGGATCCGTGCTGAACACGATGCCGCCCTGCGCCATGATGGAGTTTCCTCCGTCAAGCTCTTCGGTCGGCATGAGAAGATGCACATCCAGCCCCTTGTCGGCCAGGGTAAGCGCGGCCGCGCAGCCGGCAAGGCCGGAGCCGATGACAAGGGCCTCAGAACGATAACGAATGGTATTCATAGGGCACGCCTGAACTGCGCAGAGCGCAGCAGCGATTGGACACGGAAGCCCGCATCCGTTTCAAAGATCGACGTTGTTCCGGCTCTGCGGAAAAGCCGACCGGCAGACCGGCGCGCAGCGCGCCTGACGAGACTGCCGCTCCCTTTGCACCGGCAGTGAAGACGCAGCTTTTTTACGCAGCCTCCACCCATGCCGCCGAAAAGGCGCAGGCTCAACCGGGAAGCCGGGGACACGCCTAGCAGTTTTCAAGCATTCTGACCAGAGACTCGCGGGCCGGAGCCTTGAGGGCCTCTTCCACCTGCACCGCACCTGTGCCCTGCTCCAGACCTTCCAGCGTCGCGAGCAGCTTTTCGGCGGTCACCTTTTCCATATCGGAGCAGGAGGCCTGCGCAAGAGGAATGATGTTGATGCGGTCCGCAAATTTTTCCATGAGGCGGTGCACAAGATGAAATTCCGTGCCGATGCAGAGCGCCTTTTCCTTTCCTTCGGCCGCGGCCTTTTCCGCTTCCTTGATCAGATAGGCGGTCGAGCCCGCGCCGTCGCAGCGCTGCACGACTTCCGGCGAGCATTCGGGATGAACGATCACGCGGCAGCCGGGGAAATGTTCATGGAAGGCGTCCACCATTTCAGGCTTCATGAGGGACTCATGGATGGGGCAGCAGCCGGGCCAGAGCAGAAGCGAAGCCTCCTGCACCGCCCTGCTGTCCAGACCTTCCCCGTCGGCTCTGATGATGACCTGCTTTTCCGCAGGAATGCCGAGCGCCCGGGCCGTGTTGCGGCCGAGATTGCGGTCGGGAAGAAAAAGAACGGCATCGCCCTGCTTCATGGCCCATTCCAGCATGGGACGGGCATTGGAGGAAGTGCACACGGCGCCGCCGAAGCGTCCCACCACGGCCTTGACGGCCAGCGAGGAATTCACATAGGCGAGCGGAACAATCTTTCTGCCGGTGGCGGCAAGCTTCTCAAGCACGTTCTGCACGTCTTCCGCGCGGGCCATGCGGGCCATGGCGCAGTCCGCCCCGTGATCGGGCAGGAACACCTTCTGACCGGGACGGGCCAGAAGACCGGCCGATTCCGCCATGAAGTAGACGCCGCAGAACACGATGTTGCGGGCCTCGATATCCGGAATGCGACGGGCCAGCTCGAGGGAGTCGCCCACGATGTCCACGTGACGGATGACGTCGTCGGACTGATAGTGATGTCCGAGGATGACGAGATCCTTACCGTATTTCTTTTTCAGCGCCTCGATGCGGGCATCAACGCCGCCCGCCGCGGCTTCCTTGTGATCCATGAAAACCTCCGACCATATTCCGGGATCTTCCGCCCCGGTACAGATTTCAAATTCCGCCGCGTTCCATCTTCATGCTGAAGTCGGCCGAAGGCGCGGAATGGGTGATGCGCCCCACAGAAATGAAATCGGCCGGACGTTCACGGCTCGAGAGTGCCAGTTCGCGGATGGTTTCCAGCGTCACGCCGCCGCTGATTTCGGCTTCGATGTCGCGGGGAATCAGGGGAAGCACCCGGGCCAGAAGTTCCGTCCCCATGTTGTCGAGCAGAATGCGCTCCGGTCGGCAGGCCACGGCTTCACGCACTTCGGCCTCGTTGCGGCATTCCACTTCGATGGGAGGACAGGGATGGTAGCGCATGCGCAGCGCTTCGACGGCGGCGGTGATGGAGCCGGCCGCATCGATGTGATTGTCCTTGATCATCAGCATGTCCGCAAGGTTCATGCGATGATTCACGCCTCCGGCCACGCGGACGGCGTATTTTTCCAGATAGCGGTGACCGGGCAGGGTCTTGCGGGTATCGAGCAGACGCACGCCCGTGCCTTCCAGACGCTCCACGTATTCGCGCGTCAGGTCGGCCACGCCGGAAAGATGGGTCATGAGATTGAGGATGACGCGTTCGGCCTTGAGCAGCTGTATGGTCGGGCCGTGCATGCGGGCCACCACCGTGCCGTTCTCCACAAGGCTGCCTTCCTCCACTTCGGCGCTCCAGGCATCGGAAGGCATGCCGATGACGGAAAAGACCAGACTGATGAGCGGCAGTCCCACCACGAGAGTGCGCTGCTTGGCCACGATGTAGGCCGAGGACTGTTCGCCGGGATGAAAGATGCCGAGGCTCGTAAGATCGGGACCGTCTTCCTCAAGCGCCATGCGGATGAGGTCTGCGGCAAAGGCGCAGGCCGTCTCGGAAAGCACTGCCGACGTATCTGCGGGAATGACAAAGGGGGGCTCCACATGAAGCAGCGGATAGCCGTATTCCCCCATATTGGAACTTGCCCCTGCGGCCTGAGCATGATATTCAAAATCGTCTTTGGACATATCCGCCTCTCTACTTCTTCCGTTCACGGCAGCTGCCGGAACAGACAATCTCCACAGGATGGAGTGAAGCAACAGGCTAGGCGACCTCTCTTGATTCGTCAAGAGTGTTTGGGGAGAATACAGGCTATGAGTAAAAAAACACAATCGCAGAACAAGATATATCACGACTCCCCCACTGTCCCGGCCACTGCAGAACAACCTTCCGAGGCGCTCGAAAGCGAACGCAAAGACGTTGTCCTGGAACATGCCGACTTGAAGGCCACGGCGGCGCCGAACAGCAGCCAGACCGGAGGTTCCGAAACGCCCTCTTCCGACGCCGTGCAGAAAAACGGCGAAGAGGAAGACCTCTCGCTCTATGAAACGAGCGCCCGGGAAGCCGGACTGGAAGCCTGCGGAAGCGACATCGACAGCGAAGACTTCGTGCACCCGGCCGACCGGGCGGAACACCTGGAACAGCTGCCTCTGAACAAACAGCTGTGCGTGCTCACGCACCTTTCCACCGAAGAGGCGGCAGAAGCTCTGGCCGAACTCGATGAAGAGGTCGCCGGCGACGTTCTGGAAAACATGGACGCCGACGACGCGGCACGCCTCATTGCGGAAATGGACCCCGACGACGCCGTGGACATCCTCGACGAAGTGGAAGAAGGTCACCGCGACATTCTGCTGAGCAACCTGCCCGCCGACGATGCCGAAGAGCTGCGCATGCTGCTCAGCTTCGACCCGGATACCGCCGCCGGCGTGATGAACACCGACATCATCATGGTTTCGGTGAACTCCACGGTGGACGAGGCCATACAGCTCATCCGCAGCGAGCTGGAAGAAAAGGAAATGCCCTACTACGTCTACGTGGTGGACAGACAGGAAACGCTGGAAGGCGTAATTTCCCTGCGCGATCTCATGCTGGCGAGGCCGGGCACCATTCTTTCCGACATGGTCAACAAGCAGGACGTGATTTCCGTGCAGTTCGACACGGACAAGGCGGAAGTCGCCCGTCTGCTCGGCCACTACAACTTTCTCTGCCTGCCCGTCGTGGACAGGGACGAGCACCTCATGGGCGTGGTCACGCACGACGACGTTCTCGACATCATTCAGGAAGAAGCCAGCTCCGACATGCTGGGCATGGTGGGCGCCGGTCAGGACGAAAACGTGGACACGCCCTGGACACGTTCGGTCCGCATCCGTCTGCCGTGGCTCGTCATCAACATGTGCACGTCCTCGCTGTCGGCCTTCATCGTTTCCATGTTCGAAGGCTCCATCGCCCAGATGGCCCTGCTTGCCGTGCTCATGCCCATGGTGGCCAATCAGGCGGGCAATACCGGTCAGCAGGCGCTGGCCGTCATGATCCGCCAGCTTGCCACGGAAAGCTTCGATGCCCGCCGTTCCTGGGGCGCGGTGTTCCGTGAAAGCAAGATCGGCCTCGGCACGGGCATTTTCATGGCGGTGCTCGCCTACATCGGCGTCATGTTCCTGAGCCACAACAGCATGCTCGCCACGGTCATGGGCGTGGCGCTTCTGCTCGACATGCTGCTCGGAGCCGTGGCAGGCGGCGCCATCCCGCTGGTGCTGCGCGCCCTCGGCCGAGATCCCGCCCAGGCCTCCAGCATCTTTCTCACGGCCCTCACCGACTCCGGAGGATTCTTCATCTTCCTCGGTCTGGCCACGATGTTTCTGCTGTAGACCGCCGAAGGGCCCTTCGCTTTGCCGTCAGGCATGTTGTGCCGTACGGCAGAGTCTTTCTGCACGAAAAAAGACCGCTCCACGCCCCATCTGGAAGCAGCCCTTTCTGCAGCAGATGCCGTGTTGCCTCCCGTCCCTTTTCCGGTACACTCACCGGTTGCTGCGATCTGAAGAACTTCCCGCAGACGCATGCGGTACGGACTGCGCGGCCAGCACTTTCAACCGAGAGCCTATCATGTCCAGATACCCGGGCATGGCTGCCCGGACAGGGGCCGAAAGTTCCAGACTCCAGTGCTGCCAGCAAAGAGGCTCCATGCCCGCCACATGAAGCGCCGGACGAAATCCCCGCAGCGCCGCAAGATCCAGCGCATCCAGAAGATCGTCGTCATGCAGCGTCAGACGGCCGGAGCGCATGCGGACAAAACTGTCCCGCGACAACCAGTACAGGGAGCCGGGCTTTTCTCCCGCCACCACGGCATCCAGCGCCACGATGTGCTCATAGCCTTCCAGAACGGAAAAGCAGTCGGCCAGCGACGTGCCGAGTTCAAGCCTGTCCGCTCCGGCAGGATCCCGGTCCTCCAGCTCCCGCAGCGCATGCACGCCGAGCCCGTCGTCTCCCATCAGAATATTTCCCATGCCGAGCAGAAGAACCCTTGCCACATGTCACCTCCTTGTCCGCAGCATGCCTGCCCGCAAGGAAAATGACCATGATAAACGGCGCGAGCTCCTTTTCCGCAGGCCGAAACGAACGGCCCGGAGTGTTTCTGCAAGCGCCCGTCCTTCCCGCTTGCGCATCCCTGCGCCATACCGGCAGCTCGTCATGCAGAAAGGGCGGCCCCTTACGGGACCGCCCTTAAAGCTCATGGTCTGCAACACGCGTTGCTTGAATCAGTAAGAAGGTATTCCGGAAGCGGAACCCGGCAACGCCCTTCCGCTCCTGCGCCGCCCCTTCCTAGTAGAAGAAGCTCTCGCCTTCCGGCGTGATCTCGATATCCTGCGTTATGGGATCAATGAGACGGCAGTAACCGTAATTGAGCCACTCATCCAGCGTGTTGAGAAGGTTCTCGCGCGTGAAGCCCTCATGAACGGACTGTTCCAGAATTCTCGGAAAGAATCCCGGAGGCAGCGGCCGGGGCGCGGAATGCACGGCCTTCTTCAGCCAGTCTCGGGTTTCTTCCGGCGTTGCGGGAGCGCGCTTCTTGCGGGGCATGACTACTTGTCACCATCGAGCCAGCGCGTGATGTTCTCAAGCTGGCGCTTCACGGATTCCGGTCCCGTTCCGCCGGGAACGTTGCGGCGGGCCACGGCGGTGTCATAGTCGAGCGCGGTGAACACGTCTTCGTCGATGAGCTCGCTCAGTTCGCGCAGCTCGCCCAGCGTAAGGTTCTCGAGTCCCACGCCCTTCTCTTCGGCCAGCGCCACGGCACGGCCGGAAACATGGTGGGCTTCGCGGAAAGGCATCCCCTTGGTGACCAGATAGTCGGCCAGCTCGGTGGCGTTCAGGAAGCCTGCGGCAAGGGCCTTGCGCATGCGTTCGGGATGGAAGGTGATGCCTTCCAGCATATCGGCCATGAGGGAGAGCGAATGACGCACGGTCTTGTCGGTATCGATGAAGGGAATCTTGTCTTCCTGAAGGTCACGGTTGTACGTGAGCGGAATGCCCTTCATGATGGTCATGAGATTGATGAGATTGCCGTACACCCGGCCCGTCTTGCCGCGCATGATCTCGGCCACGTCGGGATTCTTCTTCTGAGGCATGATGGAAGAGCCGGTGGAATGCTTGTCGGAAAGCGTGACGTAGCCGAAAAGCGGATTGGCCCACCAGATGATTTCTTCGCAGAAGCGGGAAAGATGTCCCATGCAGGTGCTGCCGCAGAACAGGGCTTCCAGAGCGAAGTCGCGGTCGGCCACGGCGTCCATGCTGTTGTCGAAGATGCCGTACATGCCGAGTTCCTCGGCCACCATGGCGGGATTGAGCGCGTAGGTGGTGCCGGCAAGAGCCGCGGCGCCCAGCGGGCTGACGCGCGCCCGGCGTTCGCAGTCGGCCATGCGTTCCACATCGCGCTTCAGCATCCAGGCGTAGGCCAGGAGATGATGCGCAAGGCTCACGGGCTGGGCGGGCTGCATGTGCGTGCAGCCGGGCAGCAGCACGGCGCGGTTTTCTTCGGCGCGCTTCACGAACACGCGCACGAGAGCACGGGCCAGACGCATCCATTCACGCAGCTGATCCGACACGAAGAGGCGGAAATCGAGGCAGACCTGATCGTTGCGGCTGCGGCCAGTATGAAGCTTCTTGCCCACCTCGCCCACGATCTGGGTCAGACGGGTTTCGATGTTCATGTGCACGTCTTCCAGCTCCTGCTTCCAGGGGAAGGAGCCTTCCTCGATTTCGCGCTTCACCTGCTCAAGTCCCTCGATGAGCCGAGCGGCCTCCGCGCGGGTGATGACGCCCTGCTCGCCCAGCATGCGGGCATGGGCTTTGGAACCGGCGATATCCTGCGCATAGAGCGCACTGTCGAACGAAATGGATTCCGTATAGGCTTCCACGGCAAGGCTGGTGCTTTCTTTGAAGCGGCCGCCCCAAGGCTTGTCGGACATGGTAACTCCAGAATGATTATGACCCGCTCGGAGCGGAAACTGAGGAAAAAGGCCGATTGCGCGGCGATCTTTCAAAAACGGGCGGAACCGGATGTCCGGCCCCGCCTGAAAAACGAACCGGGGGAAAGGCTCCCCCGGTCATCATGCTACTTCAGGAAGCGGCTCACACGGTCGGCATAGCCGCGGATGCGCAGGCCCTGCAGACGGATGAAGCCGGCGGCGTCCTTGTGATCGTAGGTGGCGCATTCCTCGAAGGTGGCCAGATCCTGGCAGTACAGGCTGTGGGGAGAATAGCGACCCACGGGCCAGGCGTTGCCCTTGTAGAGCTTGAGGCGCACTTCGCCGGTCACGCCGCGCTGCATCTGGTCGATGAGGGCCTGCATGGCTTCGCGTTCGGGAGAGAACCAGAAGCCGTTGTACACGGCAGCGGCGTAGCGGGGAATGATGGTCTCGCGGGTGGCAAGAGCTTCACGGTCGAGGCAGATGCCTTCGAGATCCTGATGGGCGATGTGCAGCACGGTGCCGCCGGGGGTTTCGTACACGCCGCGGCTCTTCATGCCGACGAAACGGTTTTCCACCATGTCGAGACGGCCGATGCCGTGCTTGCCGGCAATCTTGTTCAGGGTCATGACCATTTCGCGGGGGGTGAGGCGTTCGCCGTTCAGCGTGACGGCGTCGCCCTTTTCAAAGCCGATGGTGATGTATTCAGGTTCGTTGGGAGCCTGTTCCACGGGCACGGCCATGACATAGCTGTTCGGGCCGGGTTCTTCCCACGGATCCTCGAGTTCGCTGCCTTCAAAGGAGCAGTGCAGCATGTTGCGGTCCATGCTGTAGTGCTTGTTGGAGGAATTGACCGGAATGCCGTGCTTTTCGGCAAAGGCGGTAAGAGCGGTACGGCTCATGAGATCCCATTCGCGCCAGGGAGCGATGACCTGAAGGTCGGGAGCCAGAGCGTTGATGGAAAGTTCGAAACGCACCTGGTCGTTGCCCTTGCCGGTAGCGCCGTGAGCAATGGCCACAGCGCCTTCCTGACGGGCGATTTCCACGAGACGCTTGGAAATGAGCGGACGGGCGATGGAGGTACCCATGAGGTAGCGGCCTTCATAGGTGGCGCCGGAACGCAGCATGGGATAGATGTAGTCGCTGGCGAATTCGTCGCGCAGGTCCTCGATGTAGGCCTTGGTGGCGCCGGTCTTGAGGGCCTTGGGTTCCACGCCGTCGAGATCGTCCTCCTGACCGAGATCGGCGGTGACGGTGATGACTTCATAGCCGCGCTCGACGATGAGCCACTTGAGGATGACGGAGGTGTCGAGACCGCCGGAATACGCAAGGATAACTTTATTGTTCTTAGCCATGACAAGACCTCACGGGCGCAGGCGCCCATGGTTGACGGTTACTCCCGCCGGAGACGCGCCGGAAAAACGGCTCTCCGGCATGCGGGAACCCCATCCCATGAGGACGGGCAGTTTTCGGAAAAGATTCACGCCGGGGTCACCCGACGCGGAAGAAACCTTCTTGTAGAAGGATTCTCACGCTTTGTAAAGTCCCGGAAAGGCTGCGGCACAGCAAAGGGCCGCCCTTCCGGGAATCGGAAGCGGCGGCCCGTATGCGGGCAGAAAAAGCCTCCGCAGCGCGGACTACTTCAGCACGCCCACTTCCTTGTAGTACTTCGCCGCGCCGGGATGGAGCGGAATGCCGGCAAGGTCGGTCACGGCGCCTTCAAGGGTGATGTCCTTCATGACGGCGTGGGACTTCTTCACGATGTCCTGATTCTCCCAGAAGCACTTGGTGAGATCGTACACCACGTCTTCAGGCAGGGATGCGTCGGTGATGAGGATCATCTTCACGGCCGTGGTCTGAACGGCCTTGTCCTGATCGGGATAGGTGCCGGCCGGGATCTGGAACTTGGCGTACCAGGGATAGTCCTTGCTGAGCTTTTCGAAGGTGGCGTCGTCGATGTTCACGAGACGGCCGTCGGCGGTGGCGCACATTTCGGACACACCGGCGTTGGGAAGACCGGCCATGATCCAGGTGCCGTCGAGCTGCTTGTTGCGCATGAGGTCACCTGCTTCGGCGGGGCCGACGTACTGGGGCTTGATGTCGCCGGGGTACTTGAGACCGGCGGCGGCGAAGTGCACCTGCGTTTCACCGATGGTGGTGCCGCCGGCAACGCCCGGAGCGAAAACCTTGCCCTTGAAGTCCTGCAGGGTGTTCACGTTGCTGTCGGCGCGGGCGATGACCTGGTTGGGATTGTAGTACAGGCCGGCGATGATGCGCACGTCGGGGTACTCATGACCCTTGAACATATCGAGGCCCTTCATGGCCTGATAGGTGATGCTGGTGATGGCGAAGGAGACCTGGGCATCCTTCATGCTGAGCAGCTGGAGATTCTGCACGCCGCCCTTGGAAGACTGCACGCTGGCTTTCACATAGGGAAGCTTGGTGCTCCAGAGATTGCCGAGCGCCGCGCCGATGGGATAGAGGGTGCTCGTGGTGGCGGCGGTGGGGATGCTGATGGTCACGGGCGCATGATCGGCGGCCCTGACTTCCGTGCCGCAGAAAAGCATGGACACGGCTGCCATCATGGAAAGAAGCACTTTACCGTACATAATCACTCCTGAACCTTTGAGAGTTTGCCTTCCGCCCTCAGGGGAGAAAGGAGAAAAACCGTTGTCAGACGGCGCGGGCCGCCGAATCGCTCCGACCGGATGCTCCCGAGGAACGCCTGTTGAGCACGGCGGCCACGAGAATGACGGCAATGCCCACGGCATCGGTGGACAGCCCCGGATCGATGGTAAGAACCGCGCCTGCAATGAACAGGAAGCTCTGAAGCAGCGTACAGGGACCGAAAAGCCAGCGCTCCAGACCGGCGGCCAGGGCGCACACGCCGAAGCTGGCGGTGATGAAGGCCCACACGGTAGCGAGACCGGGGTTGGCGGAGCTGTACAGCAGAAGCGGGTTGTTGAGGAAGAAGAACGGCAGAATGAAGCCGGTCAATCCCAGCCTTACGGCAATGAGGGTGGTCTTCGTCTCGTTGGAGTTGGCAATGCCTGCGGCCACGTAGGACGACATGGCCACCGGAGGCGTGATGTTGGAAAGGCAGGCATAGAACAGGCAGAACATGTGGGCGGACATGGGCTGCACGCCCACGCCGGTGAGCACGGGCACGGCCACGGCGGCCACGATGACGTAGGCGGCCACGCCGGGCACGCCCATGCCGAGAATGGTGCTCATGACCATGACGAACACGCCGCCGAGATAGAGCTGTCCTTCGCCCACATACTTGAGCACCTGGAAGCCGAAAGTCAGACCGAGACCGGTCAGGGACACGGATCCGATGATGATGCCGATGATGACGCAGGAAACGCCCACGCCCACGGCGCCTCTGGCGCCTTCTTCAAGAGCTTCCAGAATACGCTTCGGCCCCATGCGGGTTTCGGGAGAAAGCCACGAGGCGATCACCGTGGCCAGAATGGCCATGGCCGCGGCGAACAGCGGGGTGTATCCCATGAACATGACGACCATGAGCACCACCAGCGGAATGATGAGGTGGCCGCGCTTCTTGATCACCACGATGGCGTCGGGAATGTATTCCTTGGAAAGTCCCTTCAGGCCCAGCTTTCTGGCCTCGAAGTGCACGGCCATGATGAGGGCGAGATAGTACAGGAAGGCGGGAATGGCGGCCGCAAGCATGACCTTGGTGTAGCTCACGCCGAGAAATTCCGCCATGATGAAGCCAACGGCGCCCATGATGGGCGGCGCGAACTGTCCGCCGGTGCTGGCCACGGCTTCCACGGCTCCGGCGAATTCCGCCTTGTAGCCGGTCTTCTTCATGAGAGGAATGGTGATGGCGCCCGTGGTGGCCACGTTGGCAAGGGCGCTGCCGTTGATCATGCCCATGAGGGCGCTGGCAATGACCGACACCTTGGCCGGGCCGCCGGCGGAACGTCCCACGAGGGTGAGCGCCAGATCGTTGATGAACTCACTGAAGCCGCTGATGCGCAGGAAGGCGCCGAAGAGCACGAAAAGAAAGACATAGGTGGCCGAAACGCCCACGCCCACGCCGAGCAGGCCCTGACTGCCCCAGAACATGTGGTCGAGCACGCGCGAGAGCGAAAAGCCCACGTGTCCGAAGGCTCCGGGCAGATACTTGCCGAAGAAGGCATAGATAAGAAACACGAGCGCGAGCACGGCGAGATTGGGCACCACGCGGCGCGCGCATTCAAAGGCCACAAGCACACCGATGCCCGCCACCACATAATCCTGCGTGGTGAACCATCCGCCGCTCATGGCAATGGCGTCATAATGCAGAATGAGGTAGCCGAAGGCATAAAGGCTTGCGCCCACGCACACCAGGTCCCAGATCGTGGGCAGCGTTCTCGTTCTCTTTTCGCGGCGCAGCGCCGGATACATGAACGAGGCAAGCACCAGAAGAAAGATGATGTGAAACGAACGCAGCTTCATGGCGTCCATCGTGGCGAACACGGACGCATACAGCTGAAACAGCGAAAAGACCACGCATATGATGCCGATGAAGCGGGCAAACGGCCCCTTGAAATGGCGGGTGCGGGATTCGCTGTCCTTTTCCTCCACGAGAGCCTGCGCCCTCGCCTGCTCCTGTGCGTCGGCAACGACATCTCCTGCCGCCGTCACCTCGACGCCCTGAACCATACTCTTGTCCATCAGAATACACCTATGGGAATGTTGCGGAACTATCCCCGGATCCGGGGACATCCTCTCCTGTTGTCTAACGACCGCAGGGGTAAGCTGTCAAGCAATACTGCCGGAATTGACGAAAACTTATCGACGGCCGTTCACGGCCGTGCTGCACTCGTCGATAAGATAGAGGATGTTGCGGTAAGGAAGCCCGCCGTGCAGCGTAAGACCCACCTCGCAGGTACGGGACGTGCTGAAGGCGGCCTCGCAGCCCTCCACAAGCTTCCGGAGCCCGGCGAGCGCCGCGGCATTGAGTTCGGGGCGGGAAAAGCCCTTGTCGCCGGAAAAACCGCAGCAGAAGATGCCTTCCGGCAGCACCACCTCGCCCGCACAAAGTTCTGCCGCTTCGCGCAGCGCTCCGGCAAGGCCCATACTTCTCGTGGAACAGGTGGCGTGCACGGCTATTCTACCGTATTTCTTATGGAATTCGAGTCTGTCCACCAGAAAGCGCAGGGTGAACTCCACAGGCTCGTACAGGGCAAGACGGCCGTCCAGCGTTTTTCTCATCCGGGCAAGGCAGGGACTGGTATCGCACATGACGGGGTAACGTCCGTTTTCCGAAGCCTCCAGCAGCGCGGCGTCCAGGGCGGCGGCGCATTCGTCGGCCTGTTCCTTCATGCCCTTGGTCTCAAAGGCCTTGCCGCAGCAGAGCTTTTCCACATGGCGGGGAATGACGGGCTCGTACCCCGCCTTTTCCAGAAGGCGCAGCGCCACGTCCATGAGCGGTTCCACACGGCGGCCGGAATCTCCCGCATAGCCCATGCTGCGTACCGCGCAGGAAGGAAAGTACACCACCTTTTCCCGAAGTGCCGACGCTCGAGGCGCGGGGACAGGGGACGCGCCGCACAGGCCCACTTCGGCAAGATCGGGAAGCGTGAGGCCCGTGATCTTCTTCGTCAGGCGACCGCTCTTTTCCGCAAGATCATGCCCCATGAGGCGATGCGCGCCGGCCGCAACGTTCAAGCCGAAGGACAGCACACGGGTGACGGGTTCCACGTGACGAGAGACAAGGGAAGCGACCTTCTTTTCTCCCGGACTGAGAGACTCATGCCGAAGATGACGCATGAAGCCCGCCACGTCGATGCCCAGCGGACAGCGCGTGGAGCAAAGACCGTCCGTGGCGCAGAGATCAAGCCCCTCGGCACGGAAAAACGCCTTCCAGTCGGCGGCACGCTCCGTTTCTCCGGCTCTTTCAAGCGCAGCTATGGCGCGCAGAGCATAAATGCGCTGCCGCGGGCTGAGCGCCGTTTTCGCCGAAGGACAGACGGACTCGCAGAAGCCGCAGTCCACGCACAGGTCGATGCCCTGCCCCACGGCGCCCACGAACTTGAGCCCTTCCAGATGGCAGCGGGGAGAATCATTGAGCAGGCAGCCGCGATTAAGAATGCCGGATGGATCAAGCAAACGCTTGACGTTCTGCATGAGGGCGTAAAGCTCGTCGCCCCACTCCCTGCGCACGAAGGAAGCCACGGCCCGGCCCGTGCCGTGCTCGGCCTTGAGCGAGCCGTCGAGGCTCAGCATGAGCTCGGCCGCGCGCTCGATGAAGCGCCCGAGCCTCTCCACTTCCTCCTGTTCGGACAGTCTGAGAGGCACGGTGCAGTGCAGGTTGCCGTGCAGGGCGTGACCGTTCACGCCGCAGCGGAAGAAGCCAAGATCCTGAAGAATTTCCACCAGACCGTGCCCGGCTTCGGGCAGGCGTTCCGGCGGCACGCAGTAATCCTCCACATAGGCGTATTCCGAAGGCTGCCTTGTCCCGGCCATGGCGGGAAAAAGCGCCCGGCGGATATCCCAGAGCCGTTCGCACTCTTCGTGCCCGGTCACAAAGCCGAGTCTGGCACAGGGATGAAAGGCTTCAAGCTTTGCTTCAAGTTCCCTGATGTCGGCCGCAAGGGTCTCCGCATCCTGCGCTCTGGTTTCCACCAGCAGCGCGCAGTTGTCGGAGCGCTCGCCCGTGGGGCGGAACTCCTGCGGAAAGCCCGGAAGCTCCGCAAGGCCGCGCAGAGAAATGTCGTCCAGAAATTCTCCGGCGTACAGTCCCGGGCAGGAGCGGATCGCCAGCACGGCGTTCATGGCGTCCTGCATGGAGGAATACAGCAGCATGGCCGTCCCCCTTGCGGGAAGCAGCGGCGAGGTTGCCAGCGTAACGGAGTAAATAAAGCCCAGCGTTCCTTCCGATCCCACAAGAAGATGGGTCAGGATGTCCACGGGATCCTCGAAATCCGTGAACGCATTCAGCGCATAGCCGCAGGTATTGCGGATGCGGAACTTGCGCCGCACTTTCCTTGCCGCCTCATCGGAGGCGAGAAGCTGTGCGCGCAAACGGACAAGTTCCTGAAGAAGGGACGCGTGAGAAATTCGAAAAGCGGCAAGACTCGCGGGATCGGCAGTATCCACGAAGGTGCCGTCGGCAAGCATGAAGGACATCGCCCTGAGCGAATGCCAGATGTTGTTTGCCACGGTACAGCCGAGTCCGGCGGCGTTGTTGGCCGTCATGCCGCCTATGGTGGCGGAGGCTATGGAGGAGGGATCGGAAGAGATGAAGCGCCCGTAAGGGGCAAGCGCGGCATTCACGGCGGCGCCGGTTACGCCGCAGCGGGCTCGGACAAGGCGACCGTTTTCAAGAACCTCTATCCCCTGCCAGACTGCGCCGCGAAAACGCACGGCAACATCCTCGGCCACGCTCTGGCCGCTCAGGGAGGTTCCGGAACCTCGGAATGTCAGGGAAACGCCGCAGGAAGCGGCACAGGAAAGAAGCTGTTTCAGCTCTGAGAGAGATGTGATGTCGACAACGGCAAACGCCTTCGGTTCAAAAGGTCCGGCATCGACGGAAAAAATCCGGGCCGGAGCCTCCCCCGTATGCGTTTGCGACCAGGGCAGGAATTCCCGCACCTTGTTCAGAAAGACCTGGCTTCGCATGGAGTCCTCGTGTTTCTGGCTTTCCGCAGAGGAAAACGCGCCCGCAGTAGCAGACGCAGCCTTGCCCGAAACCTGGACAGCCCCGTCGCCTTCTGCGGAAAAACACGCGATGCCGCCCGGTTCCACGCTCTCGGCACGCACGCCGCCATCTCCATATAAGAAGGATGACGCCGTCCGCTTCAGCGGGCGGAAGTGCCTCAGTATCAAAAAAGCCCCCTGCAAAGCCTTGCAGGGGGCGTTCTTGCTACTGGTGGGTCACCGGAGACTCGAACTCCGAACCAATTGATTAAGAGTCAACTGCTCTACCAATTGAGCTAGTGACCCAGTGCAACTAAGCGCAGAAAGAGACATAGCCCTGTAGCGCCATGACGTCAAGAAAAATTTTGCCTTTTTCTGCAAAAAAGTTTACTTGCCTTGTTATGAAAAGGATGTCGCGCTTTCTCTTTCTGGTCTGTCTGCTTTCCGCCGCCCTGTGTCTTCTCTGCGGCGAAAGGCTCTCGTTGGCGGCAGAAGAGCCGCCCTACCGCTTCCATACCGAATGGGCCAAGCTGTCCGCCGTGGACGGCAGGCAGCTTTCGCCGCCGCTCGACAAAAACACCAGCATGGCGGTGCTGTGGCTGCTGCCCTCGCCGGGCTACCATACCTACGCCCATGAAGCCGGAGACGAAGGCATTCCGCTGACGGTCACGGTCATGGTCGACGGCAAGCCCCTGCCTGAAGGCCAGGTGCAGATCCACTATACGTCGGGCAGGGAAGTCTCCCTTGCCGGAGGAGGCCGCAGCCGCCAGCTCTTCGACGCCGCGCCCGTGTTCCTGGTGTTCCGGGAGGTTGAGTCGCGGGCCGTCACGCTGGACATCTCCCTGCTCGCCTGCTCCGACCAGCACTGCCTGCCCTTGCACACGCGCATTCTTCTGCCCCCCGCGCCTTCCGAACTCAGAAATGCCGCCCAGATGCCCTGGTTTGCCGAGTTCATCGCCAGCAAGGCCTGCTGCGATCAGGCAAATACTCCGCCGGAAATTCCCGCGGTATCCGTGCCTGCCGAGCCGGCCGCGCCGCCCGTGGATCTTTCCGAGAAAAAATACGCCGATCTTCTGCCCGCCGCTCCCACGTCGGTCTTTCAGAAACGCGCGGAAAGCAGAACCGAACCGGCCGTTCCGCTTCCCTCCGCCGCCGAAACCGTTCCGGACGGGGAATACGACTTCACGCCCCAGCACCTTGAAGGCAGCTTCCAGATCGACGGCTGGCTCAGGGCCGTGGGTCTCGGCCTGCTTGCCGGTCTCATTCTGAACTTCATGCCCTGCGTGCTTCCCGTGCTCACCATGAAGTTCTCCATTCTGCTCGATTCCGAAGAGGACTTTGAAAAAAGACGGCGCACCATACGCGAACACACGCTGTTCTTCGCCGCCGGCATCGTGACCTGGTTCACCATTCTGGCCGTGCTTTCCGGCGTGACCGGCATTCTCTGGGGACAGCTCTTCCAGAGCAGCGAGGTCATTTTCCTCATGCTGCTCATCGTGTTCTGCATGGGTCTTTCCATGTTCGACGTGTTCCATCTGCCGGTACTCGACCTGCAGAGTCATCACAGCTCCTCGCCGCGCATGCAGGCCTTCAGCACCGGCATGTTCACCACCCTGCTTGCCACGCCCTGCAGCGGTCCGCTGCTCGGCGGCGTGCTGGCCTGGGGCATCACCAAGCCCCTGCCCGTGCTCATGACCATTTTCGCGGCCACCGGCGTGGGCATGGCGGCTCCCTATGTGCTGCTCGCCTGCTATCCGAAGCTTATCCGCTTCCTGCCCCGCCCCGGCTCCTGGTTCAGCGTGCTTGAGCGGGTGCTCGGCCTGCTGCTCATGGCCACGGCCATCTATCTTTTCTCGCTGCTGCCGCCCGCGCTGCACGTCAAAACGCTCATCACCCTTCTTGTGGCCGCCACCACGGCCTGGATCTGGGGCCGCTGGGGAAGCCTGCGCGGTTCGATTACAAGAAGGATGTTCCTCGGCGCGTTTGCCTTCGGTGCCATCTTCCTGTCCGCGTTCTGGGCCTTCCTGCCCGCGCAGCAGGAAATCGTGCCCTGGGTGAAGTTCTCCGAAGAACAGTTCCGCGCCGATCTCGGCAAGAAGGCCATGATCGTGGAATTCACCGCCGACTGGTGCCCCACCTGCAAGGTCATGGAACGCACCACCCTTGCGGCGCCGAACCTTCTGCCCATTCTGGATCAGTACTCCCTCACCGCGGTGAAGGTGGACATGACCTTCAGAGACGAAACCCATCAGAAACTGCTGCGCTCTCTCAACAGCGTCAGCATTCCGCTTCTGGCCATCTTCCCGGAAGGAGACGCCTCCCGTCCCGTCATCCTGCGCGACATCTACACCACCACGGACCTGCATCTGGCGCTCCGTCAGGCCAAGATTCCGCACAAGCGCATGGTGGAAATGCTCAATCCGGTCAAGCTTCTCAGTGAACCCAAGGAATAGAAGTTCCCGCCTCTGTTCCGCAACCTCAGAAACAGGTTTTCCATGAATACGATCAAGACTCTTCCTGAATTCGCCACTCTTTCCGAACTGGAAATCAACGCCGCTCTCGACGCCTACGACGACTCCGTGGAAGAAGAGCACTCGAGCTGCGGCGGCGGAGAAGAAAACGAACCCACCTCCGAAAGCCCCGTGGTGGCCGAGGTCTTCCGCCTCATCCGCGCCTATACCGACCGCATGAACACCCTCATCACGGAAGCCAAGGCGGAAAACAAGGAGATTTCGGAAAACTTCCTCGCCGATCTCTTTGCCTTTGAGCCTGAAGCTCCCATCGAACGCATCGCCTTCGATTTCGTGACCGACGCCGTGCTCGACGAAGAGGAAGATGAAGACTAAGCCCTCAGACTTCCGCCGAAGCGGACAATGAACGCCGACGGGGCGCGTACGAAAGGTACGCGCCCCGTTTTTTCTGCTGTTGAGCATCAAACTCCGGCCTGTGTCGGGAGAAGGATTCCCGCCTGTCTGCAATCCCCTCTGGAAGACGACCTGCAAAAAGGTACGACTACTTCTGCGGGTTCGGCTTCAGCCACGCAAGATTCACGACGTTCTGAGGACGCCCCTCCCGGAAACGACGGATGTTCTCCAGCGTGATGGACACGATGTTGCGCCTCGCGCCGTCGGTCATCCAGGCAATGTGCGGCGTGATGATCGAACGCGGGGCGGAAAGCAGAGGATCATCCTCCGCGGGCGGCTCCTGCTCCAGAACATCCGCGCCGAAGCCGCCGAGCCTGCCTTCGCGCAGGGCTTCGGCCACATCCCGGCCGTTCACCACCGGGCCGCGCGAAGTATTGATGATCATGGCGCCGGGCTTCATCATGTCCAGCGTGTTCCGGCAAACCAGTCCGCGGGTCTCCTCCGTGAGCGGACAATGCAGGGATATCACGTCCGAACGGCGGAAAAGCTCCTCCGCGGAAACAAACGCAAAAGGCTCGTAGCACGGAGCCGGTACGGGCCGGTGCGCGCAGGCCAGCACGTTCATGCCGAAGGCGTGGGCCAGTTCGGCCACGCGGCGGCCCAGATTGCCGTATCCGAACACGCCGAAGGTCTTTCCCGTAAGCTCCACCTGCGGCGTGAGCGCGTAGCAGAAATCTCCGCATCGGCCCCAGTCGCCGCGGCGCACGCTTGCGTCGTGCAGCGCCGCATGACGGCACAGTTCCAGAAGAAGCGCAAACACATGCTGCGCCACGGCGTCCGTTCCGTAGGCGGGCGTATTGCACACCGCAATGCCCCTCTCCCCGGCGGCCCTTCCGTCGATCACGTTGGTGCCCGCCGCCGTCACCGCAATGCAGCGCAGATCGGGCAGCGCGTCCATGACGGCCGCATCCATGACCACCTTGTTCACCACAAGAATTTCCGCTCCGGCGGCCCGCTCAACCACGAGTTCCGCAGGCGTGCGGTCATGGCAGATCCATTCGTCGGCAGCATCGGAAGCGGGCCACGGACTTTCCAGTCCGGCACGCAGGGTATAGCCGTCAAGCACTACAATCTTCATGGTTCTTCTCCTCGGCAAAACATTGCTCCATTCCGCTTGTGCCACAGCAGACGCTTCTGCGCAAGAGTGCGCGGCAAAAAGAGGCCCCGCCCGTCTGCGCATCTTCAGAAGAGGCACGTTCACTCTTGCATGCCGCTTTTGCCTGACCTATACTTGCCGAAAATTTTTACATAGGTGATCGTTTCATGCATTCCCTGCCTCTTCTCAGCATTCAGCTCCGCAGTCTCGTCGTTTTCCGCAACATTCTTTCCGATCCCGTCATTTCCCGGCTCCAGACTCTGCTCGACGCCGACCCCGCCGACACTGCCGCCTGCGTCAATGCCTACTGCGACTTCGCCGCAGCGCTTTTCGCTCACGGAGACGATCTGAGCGCCTATCTGCTGAATCTGCTCATGGAGGATGAAAACATCTATATGCTGCAGAGCTGCGGAAACAGCCCGGCTTCGCCCTTCCTTGCCGAATGCCTGACGCATGAGCTTGCCTTTCTCCAGAAACTCGGCGCATTCGACGGCAGCCTCGTGCGCGAGGCGCTTTCCTTTGACGGCTTCCTTCCCCGCTGGAAGAACGGCGACCTTGACTATGCCAGTGCCTACCATGAACGCATTGCCACGATTCACGCCAGAGGCTACGGCATCTTTGCCAAGTACCGCATGTTCACGGTGAAGGACGGCCAGCTCGTGCCCGTGCGTCACCCCGATCCGCAGACACTCGAACAGCTTCCCGGCTATGAACGGGAACGCGCGAAGGTGATTGCCAACACCGAAGCCCTGCTGGCCGGACAGCCCGCCAACAACGTGCTGCTCTACGGCGACGCGGGCACCGGCAAGAGCAGCACGGTGAAAGCCATTGCCAACGCCTTCTTCGACCGCGGCCTGAGGCTCGTGGAAGTGAAGAAGAACCAGCTCTACCAGATTCCCGAAATCACGGAAACGCTTTCCCGCAATCCGCTCAAGTTCATCCTGTTCATCGACGATCTGAGCTTCAGCAGCAACGACAACGACTTTGCCGCCCTTAAAGCAATACTTGAAGGCAGCGTGAACGGTCACAGCGGCAACTTCGTGGTGTATGCCACGAGCAACCGCCGTCACCTCATCAAGGAAAGCTGGGACGACCGTTCCGGCAGCGACCTACACGAAGGCGACACCCGGCAGGAACTCATGTCGCTTTCCGCCCGCTTCGGTCTGACCATCACCTTCTTCCGGCCGGACAAGGAGCGCTATCTCGACATCGTGCACAAGCTCGCCGCCCAGTACGGCATCGATATTCCGCAGGAACAGCTCGACATCCGCGCCGAAGCCCACGCCACCCGCAGCGGCGGACGCAGCCCCCGCGTGGCAAAGCAGTTCATCGAGCTGACCAAGGCGGGCATCTGAAAAAGGCCGCAAGGCCAGCGGGGAAAGCCTCTTCCCCGCCTTCCAGCCGATTCGGCAGGAACTCAGGACAAAGCCTGCGACTGTAGGGCTGGCGATACACGGGCTTCATCCCTCAGTTTCCCCTCGGTGAATCCGTGAGCATGCGGACAGAATGCCGCAAATTCTGCCGGATGCCCTGCCGGAAACGCGAAGCCATCTGCCGCAGACTCTGCGCCTCAGCGCTGGAGACGCAATCCGCCGGGATTACCCGTGCCGATCCACCATAGGGAGGCGCGGCCGACGTGGCGCACGGCAAAAACGCGCTTTCCCCCAGGGCATGCCCGGCTGCAAACGCCTCAACCTTTTACGCACCGCACCTTCAACCTGAGAGAAACGCCATGAAACATCTTCTTTCCCTCGGAATGGCCGCCTTCCTGCTTGCCGGATGCAGCACGAACACGACCAGCAGCGTCGTCACCTTCGACGACGAAGGTCGCGAAGTCTCCAGCAGCACCACCAGCAGCAACCGCGACGATACGGCGGAAAAAGCCCGTGAAATCGGCGGAGAAATCAAGGAAGGCGTGGTTTCCGGCTATGAATGGACGAGAGACAGAACACTGGAAGGCTATGAATGGGTGAAGGAAAAATCCTCCGAAGCCTATAAGGCCGTCAAGAAATAACAAAATCACACAGGGGAAGCCGCCTTTGGGGGAGCTTCCCCTCTTTTTTCGGCGGTCCGTCGTTCATGATCGGGCAAAACTCATCTGCCTGCATCCGGATCCGTCTGCCGCATTCCGTCACGCGGCAGAGGCTCCTGCTCCCGGCATTTTCCAGATTCCTCTCTCAACTCTGCCTCGGGTGCAGATCGCCCCTCGCCTTCCGCCCCTGTCGAGCCTCTTCTCCTGACCCATCCGCCGCGGCAGTAGCGCCCTCCGCTTCTTCCGCAGAGCATCCCCAGCCATGCAAAGCAAAAACCGCCGCCCTGCCGGGACACGGCAGAACGGCGGCCTGCAATCCAAGACTCGCGGCTTCCCGTACCGGAGTGCCGCTTCCCTCTCTTGTGCCTAACGCGCCGACGTCAGGGCCAGCTGCTTTTCCAGCTCTCCGGCCAGACGCAGGCTTTCCTGCGCGCGATATTCCACGCCCGAGCGCATCTTGTGCAGAACGTTCAGATAGGTATGCAGCGCCGACGTTTCTTCGGCAAGCACGGCCAGCGCAGGAACGAAGCCGTCTCTCACGGCCTTTCCATAGGCCGAGGTCAGATCGTCGAGATTCTGCGAAAGCAGTTCTTCCAGACGCCCCCGCTGCCCCGTCACCCAGCGGCGCACCGCCTCTTCCTTGCGTTCCATGAAGATGCGGCGGCAGCGCGAGGGACTGCCGAGCTTCATCAGCGTCCACACAAGACTGCCCACCACGGCCACGGGCAGCACGGCCCACCAGCCCATGTTGCCGAGCACAATGCCCAGCCCCACGCCTCCGCCGCGCCGTATGGCAAGACCGGCCACCACCAGACCCGCCTTTTTCATGAGCGAGTTCGCATTCACCAGCCAGCGCTCACGCCCGAAGGGAATGTCGCCCATGGAGCGGAGCTCCTCATCGTCCACGGCCACGGCATCAAGGCAGAGCACGGAAATCTCGCGCATTCTCTCGCCGAACTGCCGGAGCTTCTCGTTCCAGTCCTTCTGCACGTCCCTGCGTCCGGCCAGAAGTTCCTCCAGAGACTCGCGGGCCATGCGCGGCACCACTTCCTCATCGAAGCTCTTCCAGTTCTTCGGGCGGAACATGCCCGTATAGCCCAGAGAATCGGCATGCTTGTTCGCCGCATCCATGATGCGCAGCACAATGTTTTCCTGCCAGCTGTCCAGCGCGCGGTTCTGTTCCTTGCGCCAGGCCTCCATGTCCACGGAGGCGGCGCTCACCACGGACCAGGCCTGCGAGGAGCAGTTGCTCATCACGTCTTCCAGCCTTGTCACGTGCGCGGAAAAAATCTCCTCGTGACGGGCATCGGGCAGACGGGCCAGTTCCCGCTGCCGGAAGTCCTCCGCACTGCGGCGCACGGCAAGAATCAGCTCCTCGCCCCTGCTCCGTATGCGCTGTTCATGCTCTGCGGAATTGCTGTTCTTTTCCGAAGCGGCCTTTTCCACGAGCTCGCACAGCTGCTGAAATTCCCTGCCGCCGCTTCGCCGCGGCGTGCCGCAGCGCTGCTCCATGGCGTCGCGGGCGTTGAGTTCCAGAAGTCCCAGCACCTTCATGCCGCAGTCTGCCGCCGTATTCATAAGCGAGCGCGCCTGCTGCATGGCGCCTTCAAGACTCTCCTTCTCGTTCAGCCTGTCCGCACCGGTCATCACCCCGATCACGGCCGCCGCTCTGCCGGACTGCGCAAGCTGGCGCAGCAGTTCCTGCTCCGAAGCCGACTCCGGACGGCGGGCGTCCATGACAAAGAGCAGGCAGTCCGCGGCAAGGCATTCCTCAAAGGCCAGATAGTTCTGCACGGGATCGGCCGCATTCAGGCCGGGCGTATCCACCAGCACAAGGCCGTGCTTCAAAATGTCGGAAGGCAGTTCCGTTTCCACCCTCGAGGCAAAGAAGCTCCCTTCCTCGGAGGCGGAAAGAAATTCCCGCAGCCGCTCCGGCGAATCGAGCACTTCGTCCCCGCGCGGCGGAAGAGTCGTGCGCAGTACCTCAAGCCGCTCACAGAGCTCGCCATTCTCTCCGCTTTCCCGGAAGCATTCCACAAGGCGGGCGCATTCCTCTTCCCGCAGGAAGCGGACACGCCCTCCGAACTCCCGGCCCCAGCGGAAACGGGCCACGGCCGCGGTTTCCGGCACGGACTCCCGCACCGGAGAGTATTCCCCGCCGAGCAGCGCGTTGACGAGGGAACTCTTGCCGCGCTTGCCCTCGCCCACCACCACCAGCGTGAAGGGCTGCTCCGCCATGAGATGACGAAAATCGCCGAGCGCCCGGGCGCTCTCAAGCTCGCCGTTTTCCAGCAGCGTTTTTTCCAGCGCCTCAGCCGCATCCGCCGCGGAGGCAAAGCCCGGAGCGACGGTCATGTCCTTCGCGGCAGGAGAAAACACGGAAAACATCCTCTGCCTGCGCAGATCGCGCAGGTAGCGCGTGGCGCCTTCGTAACGGTCGGCCGCAGAGGTCGCCATATCGTTGCACGCGGCTCCAGCCTCGGAAAGCACGGAGGAAAGCGCGGCCATCTGGCGGCGCACGGCGGGAGGAAGCAGATTCTTCGGCTGCGGCCTGCGCTGCGCCACGCCCCCTTCCATGATGATGCCGTGCGTATCCTCCTCATCGCCGGATGAGCCGAACAGGTTCTCCCAGGCTTCCACGCCCGGCAGAAGACGCATGGTGCGGCCGAGCCCCTCCACGATGCGCCGTCTGCCAGCCGCATCTTCCGAAAGCGCGCGGGCCACAACCGCGGCGTAGGCCGGAGAAAGATCGTTCACGGCCGCGGCATAGGCCTCGGCTCTTGCCGGAGGCAGCGCCGCAAGATCGTCGGCAAGGCGACGGTCGGCCGCGAACTGTTCCGGAGACAAGGGCTCCTGCAGAAGCGCCGCATGAAAATGCGTCTGAAGAACAAAGAAGCGATGCTCCGCCTCCGCCTTCGCTCCGATTTCCCCTTCCGGGCCGAACGCGGCAACCAGCCCCTCAGACGCCCTCTGCCATGCCGCAGGGGAAAGACGTCCGCCCTCCTGAGCCGCGGAGGCGAGAAGAATGACCAGTCTGTCTTCCGCCGAAAGTTCCGGAGGCGCGGAATCCGGAAGAGGCGGCATGATGTCCGAAGCCTTCACCACCGCGCTGTCGTGTTCGTCATCCAAGATCTTTTCCATAAGGCGCTCGTCTTCAGAAAGGGAACTTCCCTGTTTGCAGAAAGATGTTCAGCTCCATGGTAGCAGCTCACAAGCACAAAAGGCAAGCGCCGCGGCCGGGGCTGCGGAGCGGAGGGCATCCGTCTCCGTATGTTTCCCGCGCATGTTCTGCGCAGCTTGGCAAAAAAAACTTCCACAGTGCTCTGCAGTGCGCGGGCTTTTTCAGGTATTCCCCAGAATTCTTACCACAGCCTTACATGACATCACAAACGAAAAAACCGGCCTTCCCTTTCGGAAAGGCCGGTTTCACGCATACATGGTGTGACGATTACTTATGGTAGATCTTCACGAGATTGGTGCGGCGCTTCTGTTCGCCGGGCGCATACTCGCCGGCGGTGATGACCACGTCCTGTCCCATGGGGAACTTGCTGCTCGTGGCAATGAAGTTCTGCACGCGGCGCAGATGGGAAATGCTGCTGTCGCCCACGGGAATGAAGTACGGCTGCACGCCCCACACGAAGTTCAGCGCATGCTCGACCACGGTGTTGGAGGTCAGGGCATAGATGGTCTGGGCCGGACGGCATTCCGCCAGCATGCGCGCGGCGCCGCCGGTCACGGAATGGGCCACGATGGCGCAGGCGTTCTCCGTCTTGGCCAGCAGGCAGGCGGTATAGGCAAGGAAGCGGGAGGTGTCCGTCTCATCCTTGGGAGGAACGAGCTTGCCGGTGGCAAGCAGATACTTTTCCGCTTCGTCGGTGATCTTGCGCATGTAGCGCACGGCCTCGATGGGATAGTTGCCGGCGGCGGTTTCGTCGGAAAGCATGACGCAGTCCGCGCCGTCGAGCACGGCGTTGGCCACGTCGGTCACTTCGGCGCGGGTGGGCACGGGCGTGTTGACCATGGAAAGCAGCATCTGCGTGGCCACGATGACGGGCTTGCCCGCACGGTTGCAGGTATGGATGATGTGCTTCTGCAGCGCGGGAAGTTCGGGCATGGGGCATTCCACGCCGAGATCGCCGCGGGCCACCATGACGATGTCGGTGGCGGCCACGATTTCATCCAGATTGTCCACGGCGGCGTTCTGCCGTTCCAGCTTGGCCACCACGGGAATGTCGTCGCGACCGTAGGAATGCAGCAGAGCCTTGATCTGATGCACGTCGTCCACGGTCTGCACAAAGGAAATGGCCACGGCGTCCACGCCGAGTTCCATGCCGAGAGCCAGCTTTTCGCGGTCCTGTTCGGTGATGGCGGGCAGAGCCAGGGACTTGCCGGGCAGAGCCAGACCCTTGCGGGAGGAAATGGCGCCGCCTTCCTGCGCGCTCATGATGAAGCGTTCATTCTCCACCTTTTCCTCGATGCGGAAACGCAGGCCGCCGTCGGCAAGCACGAGCGTGTCGCCGGGAACAAGGGCGGCAAGAATGCTGGGATGATCGAAGGGAATGAAGGGAAGCTCTTCCTTCTCGCGGCGCTCACGGCCGAGGATGAGCTTGTCGCCGCGGGCGAGTTCGATTCTGCCTTCGGGCAGAATGCCGATGCGGATCTTGGGGCCGGGCAGGTCCTGCATGATGCTGAGCGGTCTGCCGCATTCCTTTTCGATGTCGCGGATGTTCGCAACCACGCCGCGGAAGAAGTCGGGATCACCGTGGGAGAAATTCAGACGAAAGACGGATACGCCCGCTTCGGCCAGCTGCGCGATCTTTTCTCTCTCGCAGGTGGCGGGACCGATGGTGGCAACGATCTTGGTACGCATAACACTTCCTTTCCTTTTAGAGCGTTCTGATGTGAGGCCTTGCAGGCTCCGGTGCGGCCGAAGCGCCGAAACCGGACGACGGATCCTTCCGGCAGAACAGGAAGGCGCGTCTGCCTGACGGACCTCCTTTGCCGGAAAACCGAAAACGCCGTTTCCGGTGAAACGGCTTCTGAAGCGCATGAGGAAAGCGGCCGGAAAGAAGAAATACCCGCATTCTTCCCGAGGCTTCCGCTGCCCGGGCATTCTGCCCTTTTTTCGGGAAAAAGTCGAGAGCGCCCCCTTCTTCCGCCCGCCTGCCCTTCACCGGACACAGGAAAGACCGCGCCGGGACGGTTTCCCGGTGAACCTTCCCACCCGGAAAAAACTGTAACACTTCCTCTTTTCTCCTGTGATTCTCATACATTGTTCCAACTCCTCCCTCCTTTCGCCCTTGACACTTTCTTCATTCTGGGCAAAAAGTGGGAAAAAGTGGAAGAAAGTGGAAAAGAGCCGTGATTTTCAGAGGCAGATACGCACGAAGTCTTGATCCCAAGGGTCGTCTGATGCTGCCGCCGGAATTCCGCGACGCCGGTTCCGCATCCCCGGAAGCCGCGTCGTCGGGCAGGGGCGGGTCTGCGCCTGCGCCCGGAACCTTCGTGCTCACCACCTACGACGGATGCCTCGTGGCCTTCTCCTGGCACGACTGGGTGGAGCTGGAGGAAAAATTCATGCGCATTCCCAATCCGTCGCCGAAGGTACGCGCCTTCCGCCGTCTCGTCATAGGCGGCGCGGAAACGCACACGCCGGACGCTCACGGCCGCATTCTGCTTTCCCCCGATCACCGCGCCTACGCGGGGCTGGATCGGGAAGCCACCGTGCTCGGTCTCATCGACCGCTTTGAAATCTGGAATCCCGCCGCGCTCCGCGCCTCCATGTCTTCCGAAAACCTTGCGGGTGTCACGGAAGAGCTGGCGGCGAGCGGCATCGACTTTTCTCTTTAGCCCCCTCTTTCCGTCATGGTTCATCACGCAGCGCCCACATCTCCCGTCACCGCCGGAAACGCCCGGCACATTTCCGTGCTTCTGCCCGAAGTGCTGGATGCTCTCGCCCCGCGCCCGGGCGGGCGCTACCTCGACGGTACGCTCGGTCTGGCAGGACATTCCTCGGCGCTCATGGAGCGTGCGGAAGGCAAGGCTCTTCTCTGCGGACTCGACCGCGATCCGCAGGCGCTGGAACGTGCGGCAGAGCGCCTTGCGCCCTACGGCGAGAACTGCCGCCTCTTTTCCCTTGAGTACGCCTCCTTTGCCGACGCGCTGGACGCTCTCGGCTGGGACACCGTGGACGGCGCGCTGCTCGACATCGGCGTGTCCTCGCTGCAGCTCGATGTGACCGACCGCGGCTTCTCCCTGCACGGCGACGCTCCGCTCGACATGCGCATGGACATGGGATCCCTTTCCAGCGCAGGCCGCGAACCGTGGATGCAGTCGGCCCGCACCGTGGTGAACATGGCCGACGTGAACACGCTGCGCCGCATCATCGAAACCTACGGAGAAGATCCGCAGGCGCCGCGCATCGCCCGCGCCATCGTCGAGGCGCGGGAAAAGGCTCCCATCGAGACCACGGGGCAGCTTGCGGACATCGTCCGGCACGCCTATCCCGCCAAATGGAGGGCCGAAGCCCGCAATCATCCCGCCACGCGTACCTTTCAGGCCATACGCATGGTCGTCAACGACGAATTAGGACAGCTCGAACGTTTTCTCGACGCCATTCTGCCCCGTCTTTCCGTGGGCGGAAGACTGGCGATCATCACGTTCCACTCTCTGGAAGACCGCATCGTCAAGCAGCGCTTCCGTCAGTGGAGCACCGACTGCCTCTGCCCGCCGCATCTGCCCCGCTGCGTCTGCGGCCATCACGCGGAGGTCACGCTCCTCACGAAGAAACCCATCGTCCCGGGGCGGGACGAACTTCTCATAAACCCGAGATCCGGCAGCGCAAAACTCCGCGTCGTGGAAAAGCTGCCGCCGTTCACCAAGGAGCTGTCATGAATTCTCACACCGCAACGCTCGGTTCCGGGGGCTGGTTCCTCATGCTCATCGTGTCCATTCTGTTCAGCCTCATCATGGGCGTCGCCCTCACCTGGCTGAGCATAGACCGGAGCGACACCGCCTACACCATTCAGAAGATGCAGCGCCAGACCGAGTCCGCCAAGGCTCATGTGGCCAAGCTCGAAGTGGAGCGTGACAGCCTGCTCTCCCCCTATGTTCTCGGCAAAACCGCCGAACAGCTCGGCATGAGCATGGCCGACCCCGGCCAGATCCGCCGTTTGAAACCCGCCAGGAATTAATGCATGCGCCCGAACAGCTCTTCGTCGTCTTCCCATATGCCGGGAAGACGACGCGTCAACCGTCGCATAACACAGAATCAGCCCTCCGCCTCCCAAGGCAAAGGGCTGTTCTCGCGCATACGCGCACGCTGGAGCTGGCTTATCGGGCAGCGTTTTCACTATGCGGCCGCGCTTTTCGTCATCTGCTGGCTTCTGCTCTGGTTCCGCGCCTTTGAAGTACAGGTGCTGCTCGGCCCCGTGTACGGCGACATGGCCGAACGCCAGCACACCTATACCGAAGTGATCGAAGGCGCGCGCGGCAGCATTCTCGACAGAAACGGCCGGGTGCTCGCCCGCAGCGTGGCATGTCAGTCCGTGTACGCGAATCCGCGCGTCATGGAAGACATAAACGACGCGGCAAAGCGCCTCGCTCCCCTGCTCCACCGAAGCGAAGCCGAACTTGCCTCCGTATTCCGCAAGAACAAGGCCTTCATCTGGCTGGAGCGCAAGGTGGACGACGCCACCGCCACCGCCATTCAGAAGGAAGGCATTCCCGGCATCGGTCTTTCCCGCGAATTTGAACGCGTGTATCCCTACCGGCATCTGGCGGGACAGCTTCTCGGCTTCGTGGGCGTGGACAGCCACGGTCTGGAAGGCGTGGAACTCGCCTACGACGACAGACTGCGCGGCACGAGCGTGAAGAGCCGCGTGTCGAGAAACGCCGCGGAACAGATTCTGAATCAGGAAGACCATCCCGCGGATCAGCGCGGCGAGGACATCACCCTCACCATCGACGTGCAGATACAGTTCATTGCCGAAGACGTGATCGCCGACGCCGTGGAGTCCTCCGGCGCGCGCTGGGGCGGCGTGCTGATCTCGGACGTGGCGAGCGGCGAAGTGCTCGCCTGGGCGCAGTACCCGTTCTTCAATCCCAACAACTACCGCGAAGCCAGCTCCACGATCTACCGCAACCGCCTGTCGGGCGACAGCCTCGAACCCGGTTCCACCTTCAAGCCGCTGGTCATGGCCGCGGCGCTGGAGGAAAAGCTGGTCACGCCGGAAACCAAGATTTTCTGCGAAAACGGCGTATGGCGCACCAAGTACGCGCCCATCCGCGACGATACCCATGCCTACGGCGACCTTACCGCCACGGAAATCATTTCCCGTTCCAGCAACATCGGTATGGCCAAGATAGGACTCATGCTGGGCGCGCCCAAGCTGCACTCCTATCTCGAAAAGCTCGGCTTCGGCCAGCGCACCGGCATAGGCATTCACGAAAGCCGGGGCATTCTGCGCACGCCGCGCGAATGGAGCGAGCTTGACCTCATGTCCACCTCGTTCGGCCAGAGTCTTTCCGTTACCGGCATTCAGATGCTTCAGGCCTACACCATTCTGGCCGACGGCGGCGAATTCCGCCCGCTCAGTCTGGTCATGGACGAACCGGGACAGAGCAGCGTGGCCGCATCGGGGCAGCGCATCTTCTCCAAAAAGACCACGCGCACCGTGCTCAAGATGATGGAAGAAACCGTGGACGGCGACGGCACGGGTTCCCGCGCCCGCATTCCCGGCATCCGCGTGGCAGGCAAGACCGGCACGGCCCAGAAGGCCGATCACTCCGGCAGAGGCTACAGCCGCAAGCGCCTTGCCTCCTTCGGCGGCATCGTTCCCGCGGACAACCCGCGCTACGTGATCTACGTCATGCTCGACGAACCCACCACCACGGGCTACGGCGGCGCCATCGCCGCTCCCGTGTTCCAGAAGGTGGCCTCGCGCACCATGGCCTACAACGGGCATCTGCCCGACGTGACCTTCGCCATGGCCGAAAAGGCCAAGGAAGAAAAACTGACGCCCGCGCAGAAAGCCCAGCGCGAAAAGGACGCCATTTATCTGGCCAACCTTGCCAAGTACCGCGCCGAAAAGGCACGAAAGGAGCGCGAGCGCGCCCAGAAACTGGCGGGGCAGGCCATGGCCGACCACAGTGTCATGCCCAACCTGCGGGGGCTTACGCTGCGCAAGACCATAGAAACCTGCGTGGCCCGCGGCATCGTTCCCACCATGGAGGGCAGCGGCACGTTCGTGCTCAAACAGAGTCCGGCCCCGGGCACACCCATTACCGACGACAGTACCTGCACCGTCTGGCTTACCGACACACCGCCTTCGGCCGAAGCGAAGAATCCCGCTTCAAAGGAGTAAATATCATGCGCATCAGCTCCGCCCAGCTCTGCGACGAGCTTCGCAAAAAGAACCGCAATATTCAAACCGACTCCCGTCTCGTCGCCGAAGGCGATGTCTTCGTGGCCCTTCCTCCCGCCGTTCCGGGAGACCGCAGCAAGACCGCAAGCCATATCCGCATGGCGCTGGAGAAAGGAGCATGGGCCGTGGTGGCCCCGGCGCGCACGCTGGAACGCATGAAGATCGACATGCGCGCCGACCGTGCGCACGCCTGGCTTCCTGCGGACGACACGCGCGCCGCTCTCGGCCCCCTGGCCGCCGCCCGCTTCGGCACCGAAGATTCCGACATGCCCGTCATCGCCGTGACCGGCACCAACGGCAAGACCACCTGCGCCTATCTGCTGGAGCATCTGTACCGCTCCCGCAACATTCCCGTGGGCGTCATGGGAACCATAAGCTACCGCTGGCTCGGCCACTCGGAAGATGCGCCCCTCACCACGCCGGGCTGCCTCACCCTGCACCGCTCGCTGGCCGCCATGCGCGAGGCCGGAGCCAGGGCCGCCATCATGGAGGTCTCTTCCCACGCCATCGATCAGAAGCGCATTGCGGGCATCAACTTCAGCGCCACGGCCTTCACCAATCTCACGCAGGATCATCTCGACTACCACGGCACCATGGAAAACTATTTTCAGGCCAAGCGCGGCCTCTTTGCCGACGCGCCCCTGAAAGACAAGGTCATGGTCATCAACAACGATGATCCCTACGGTCACCGCCTGCTCGAAGAATTTCCGCAGGCGCTCGGCACCGGTCTGCGCAATCCGCTCGCCGGACGCCCCTTCCTGCTCGTGGACGTGCGCCGTGCCGACACCGAAGGCCTCGGCCTGCACTTCATCTGGCAGAAGAACAAAGAAGAGCGTCTGGAATGGGATCTGCACAGCCCGCTCATCGGCCTGCACAATGCCAGCAATCTTGCCACCGTGTGCGGCATCGCCCTTTCGATGGGCTTTTCCATCGACGACCTCGCCTGCCTTGAAACCTTCATGGGCGTGCCGGGCCGTCTGGAACGCATTCCCGTTCCCGCGGACAAGCCCTGGCTGCCCGGCGCGGGCACCGGCATCTTCGTGGACTACGCCCACACGCCGGACGCGCTGACCAACGTGCTCAAGACTCTCGCCCACGCCAGGTTCAACCGTATCGTCACGGTGTTCGGCTGCGGCGGCGACAGAGACCGCACCAAGCGCCCGCTCATGGGCCGGGCCGTGGCCGAGCTTTCCGACATCGCCGTGGTCACCTCGGACAACCCGCGCACGGAAGACCCCGAGCTCATCATCGACGACGTGATGCCCGGTCTTGAAGGCGCAAAGGAAGTCTACCGCGAAAGCGACCGCCGCAAGGCTCTGGAACTGGCCGTCAGCCTGCTTCGGCCCGGCGACGCCCTGCTCGTGGCGGGCAAGGGACATGAAAACTATCAGATCATCGGAACGACGAAACATCATTTCAGTGATCAGGAAATACTCAGGGAGCTTGTCTCGTGCTGATGACTCTCGATCAGGCCGCCCGGGCCGCCCGGGCCGAAGTGCTCTATTCTGAAGGCGTCGAACTTCGCGGCGCCGCTTCCGACAACCGTCAGGTGAAGGCCGGAGATCTTTTTGTCGCCATAGCCGGAGAACGTGTCGACGGTCATGACTTTGCCGAAGCCGCCGTCAAGGCCGGAGCGGCGGCCGTGCTCGCCGAACGCGATCCCTTCGGCGGCCGCCCCGTGGCTCCCGTGCTCGTGGCGGAAAACGCCGTGGCCGCGCTCGGACGCATCGCCCATGCATGGCGCGAAGGCTTTTCCGGCCGCGTGGCGGGCATTACCGGCACGGCGGGCAAGACGACCACCAAGGAGCTGCTGGCCCACATTCTCTCGCAGCACGGCAAGACGGCGAAAAACCGCCTGAACCTCAACTCTCAGATCGGCATGCCCATCGCCATGATGTCCGCCGACGGCGACGAAGCGTTCTGGGTCATGGAGGCAGGCATCAGCCACCCGAACGACATGGACGAACTCGGGCCTATTCTGGCGCCCGATCTTGCCATCATTCTTAATGTAGGCACCGGGCATACGCTGGGACTCGGAGGCAAGGGCACGGCCTACTACAAGTCCCGCCTGCTCGCCCACATAAAGAAGGGCGGCGAAGCCCTCGTGAGCGCGGACTACGAAGATCTCGTGCGCGAGGCCCGCGCGCTCCGTCCCGACGCGCTGTTCTTTTCCGTGCAGGGCCGTCCCGTGCCCTACCGGGCCAGCTACCTCGGGCTTGACGAAAACGGACGGGGGAACTACCGTCTGTGGCTCGACGGCGAGGAACTCGACGTAAACTGCGCGCTCTCCGGCCCCTATGCCGCGGAAAACATCATTGCCGCCGCAGCGGCCGCGCGTCGTTTCGGACTCTCCTGCGAGGAGATCAGAAAAGGCGTGGAAAGCGCGCCCTTCCCTGCCCAGCGCTTTGCCAGACAGGAACTGCCCGGCTGGACGCTCATCGACGACACCTACAACGCCAATCCCCTTTCCGCAGGACGCATGATAGAAGCCGCGGCGGAACTTGCCCGCGGCAAAGACCTTGTCTGCGTCATGGGAGCCATGGGGGAACTCGGCGACGTGGCCGCCGAAGAGCACAGAAAGCTCGGACACACGCTGGCAAAATCCGGCTGCAAGGCCGTGTTCTGGACGGGAGATCATGCCGACGACGTCAAAGAAGGGCTTCAGGAAGCCCGTTTTGCCGGTTTCCTTGCCGTTCTCTCCGCGCCGGAGGACTTCATCCCCGCGCTGGAAACCTGGGAACAAAGCCGCGAACACGGCCGGAACGCGCTCGTGCTCTTCAAGGGCTCGCGCGCCAACCGCATGGAACGCCTCGTCAACCTTTTCACGGAACGGAAACAGCATGCTCTATAACCTTCTCGTCCCCTTCAGTCAGGATGTTTCCCTGCTGAACGTCTTCCGCTACATCACCTTCCGTTCCGCCGGAGCGCTCATCTGCGCGCTGCTGTTCACCATTCTCACCGGCCCGTGGTTTCTGAAGAAGCTTACCGCCCTCAAGGTGGGACAGCCCATTCTTTCCTATGTGCCCGAACATCAGGCCAAGGCGGGCACGCCCACCATGGGCGGTCTGCTCATCATGGCGGGCGCCATCTCCGCCACCCTGCTCTGGGCCGACCTGTCCAACGTGTACATCTGGCTCACCATGCTGGTGTTCGTGGGCTTCGGCGTGGTAGGCTTCGTGGACGACTACACCAAGATCCGCCATCATGAGAACAAGGGCCTTTCGCCCCGCGCCAAAATGCTCGGACTCATCGCCGTGTCCGTGGTGGCCATCAGCCTGCTGCTTCTCGAACCTGCCTACTCCAGCAAGCTGTCCGTGCCCTTCTTCAAGCAGTTCATGCCCGACCTCGGCGTATTCTACGTGGTCTTCGCCGTGGTGGTGATGATCGCCTCCTCCAACGCCGTGAACCTCACCGACGGGCTGGATGGTCTGGCCATTCTGCCCGCGGTCATGTGCTTCATGGTCTATGCCATCTTCATCTACGTGGCCGGCCATGCGAACTTCGCCCAGTACCTGCAGGTTCCCGCCGTGCCCGGCGTGGGCGAGGTGACGGTGTTCTGCTGCGCGCTCATGGGCGCGGGCCTCGGCTTTCTGTGGTTCAACTGCTTTCCCGCCCAGGTCTTCATGGGCGACGTGGGTTCCCTCAGCCTCGGCGGCGTGCTGGGCTTTCTGGCCGTGCTCTGCAAGCAGGAACTCATGCTCGTGGTGGCCGGCGGCGTGTTCGTCATGGAAACCGTGTCCGTCATCATGCAGGTGGGCTTCTTCAAGGCCACGCACGGCAGACGTCTGTTCCGCATGACGCCTCTGCATCACCATTTCCAGAAGGGAAATCATCCGCTGCCGGAATCCAAAATCATCGTCCGGTTCTGGATCATTTCCGTGCTTCTTGCCATCATCTCTCTTTCGGTTCTCAAACTGCGCTGAGGAAAAACATCATGAGTCCCCTCCTTCTTTCCGGCCGCCGCGTCGCCGTCATAGGCGCGGGTCGCAGCGGCAGGGCCGCCGTCCGTCTGCTGCACGACATGGGTGCGGATGTCCGTCTGCTGGAAAAAAAACCGGAACAGATGCCCGCCGAATTCTCCTCGTGGCTTTCCGAACACCGCGTGCCCGTCTTCGGAGGGGAGCACCGTCCCGAATACTTTGAGGACGTGGAACTCGTCATTCCCAGCCCCGCGGCGGCCAAAGCCGTCATCGAACCGCTGCTGCCCGAACGAAAGGACGGCTCGAAAGCCGAAATCTGCGCCGAAACCGAGCTGGCATGGCGTCTGCTGGAAGGCGAGCCCGTCATCGGCATCACGGGAACGAGCGGCAAGACCACGACCACCAGCCTCTGCTCCGCCATGCTCGAAGCCCACGGACTGCGCGTGTTCACGGGCGGCAACATCGGCGTGCCGCTTTCGGAATACGTGCTCGGAAGAAGGCGCGGCGAACCGAAGGCCGATGTTATCGTGCTCGAGCTTTCCAGCTTCCAGCTGCAGACCTGCGCCACGCTTCATCCGCGCGTGGGCATTCTGCTCAACATCTCGGAGAACCATCTCGATTTCCACAAGGACATGAAGGAGTACACCGACGCGAAGATGCGCCTCTTCGCCCGGCAGACCGAAGGCGATACGGCCATTCTTTCTCCCGAACTGTCCCGCCTGCCTGAAGAATACGGCATGAAGGCCCGCGTGGAATACCTCACGCCCGGCGCGCGTCCCTTCCCGGACACCCGCCTCATCGGCGCCCACAACCAGAGCAATGCCGAAGCCGCCTTCATGGCCGCCTCGCTCTTCGACGTGACCCGCGAGGAAGCCGCGCGCGCCATGCGCGAGTTTACCCCCATCGCCCACCGGCTGGAACACATTGCCGACATTGACGGCGTGCAGTACGTGAACGACTCCAAGTGCACCACCATCGAGGCGCTGCGCGTGGCGCTCGCCGCCTTCGACAGACCCGTGATTCTGCTTGCCGGCGGCAAGTTCAAGGGCGGCGACGTGGAAGGCGTATGCCCTCTTCTGCGCGACCATGTGAAGGCCGTGGCCCTCTACGGCGCTTCGCGCGAGCATTTCGAGCCCGTCTGGAAGAGCGTCGTGCCCGTCAGCTGGGACGAAACGCTGGATCAGGCCCTCGCCCGCGCCCGTGCGCTGGCAGAGCCCGGCGACGCCGTGCTGCTGGCTCCGGCCACGTCAAGTTACGATCAGTACCGCAACTACATTGAGCGCGGCAATCACTTCCGCGCTCTGGTAACGGCCATGCAGGAAGAGAAGGCATGAATCTGCGCAAGAAAAAGCAACCCGCCCCCGAGCAGGTGATGCCGCCCGGCCCCGTGGACTGGTGGCTGCTCGCCCTGCTGCTTCTGCTTCTGTGCGTGGGCCTTGTGGCCGTGCTTTCCGCAAGCGGCCCCATCAGTCAGCGTACCTACGGGGAGTCCTATCACTTCTTTCACCGCCAGCTTCAGACCATGCTGCTCGGCGGCGTCCTGGTGGCGCTCATCTGCTGGCTGCCCCGTTCGTTCATCAACAGGCTGCACTACTGGGGCATAGGCGTCATGCTCGTGCTGCTCGTGCTGTGCCTGCTCATCGGCCCCAAGATCAACGGCGCTCAGCGCTGGCTGGATCTGCACTTCATGATGGTACAGCCGATGGAATTCGCCCGCATAGCCCTTGTGCTGTATCTCGCCTACTTCATGAGCTCCAAGCAGGCCATGATCCGTGAATTCAGCCGAGGCCTGCTGCCGCCCACGCTCATCACGCTGCTCATGTGTCTGCTGCTCGTGCTGCAGCCCGATCTCGGCGGCACCATCATCATGCTGGCCATTCTTTTCTTCATGTGCCTCGGCGGCGGCACGCGCGGCTGGTACCTCGTCATGGTGCTCATTCTCGCGGCCGTGCTCGTGGTGGCCCTCATCATCGTGGAACCCTACCGCTGGGCGCGACTCACCGCCTACCTCGAACCCTTCGCCAATGCACAGGGATCCGGCTATCAGATCGTGCAGAGCCTGCTCGCCCTCGGCAGCGGCGGCATCTTCGGCGTGGGTCTCGGCGGCAGCATCCAGAAAACCGTGTATCTGCCCGAAGCCCACAACGACTTCATCATGTCCGTGGTGGGCGAGGAAACGGGCTTTGTCGGCATTACCGTGGTCATGGTGCTGTTTGCGCTCTTCTTCTATCGCTGCTATCGTGTGGTGCTCGGTCAGAGAAACCTGCGCGACAGACTCACCGCCTACGGACTCACCCTCATCATCGCGCTGAGCTTCCTGCTCAACATGGCCGTCATTCTCGGCAATGTCCCGCCCAAGGGCATCGCCATGCCGTTCATCAGCTACGGCGGCAGCAGCCTGCTCGCAAACATGATCTGCGCCGGTCTTCTGCTCAACTATTCTCGAACTGCACGGGAGTAAGCATGTCCCTTCGCATCATCATCACCACCGGCGGCACCGGCGGACACATCTTCCCCGCCCTCGCCGTCATCGAGGCTCTGAAAAAACGCAGGCCCGACATCGACATCCTTTTCGTGGGCGGCCTCTACGGCCCGGAAAAGGATCTTGTCGGCCGTGCGGGCGTCGCCTTTGAAGGTCTGCCCGTGCGCGGATTTCTGGGGCGCGGCCCGAAGGCCCTGCCCGCCATGTTCGCCATGCTGCGCGGCATTCTGCGTGCGGCGCGCATCATACGCCGCTTCCGCCCCGACGCGGTCATGGGCTTCGGCGGCTACGCCGCCTTCGCCTCCGTTTTCGCGGCCAGCCTTCTGGGCAGGCCCTGCGCCCTGCATGAGCAGAACGCCATTGCAGGCGCGGCCAACCGCATTCTGGGAAAACTCGTGCGCCGCGTCTGCCTCTCCTGGGATCAGCCCGCCGCAAACGCCAGCTTCCCCGCAGAAAAATGCGTGCTCACCGGCAACCCCATCCGCTCCGGCATAGCCGCGCTCGGTTCGGCCGAACGCGCGGAAAAGAACACCCCCCGTCTTCTCGTCATGGGCGGCTCCCAGGGCGCCAGAGCCATCAACAACATGGTGGTGTCCATGCTTCCCGCCCTGCGTGAGGCCGGCATCGACATTCTGCATCAGACCGGCGCGTCCGAATACGAAGCCGTGCGTCTCGCCTACCTTGAAGCGGGCATCTCCGCCGAGGAAACCGACCGTATCGTGCATCCCTTCCTCCACGACATGGCCGCGGCCTACGCCGAAAGTGATCTCGCCCTCTGCCGTGCCGGCGCCACCAGCATGGCGGAACTTGCCGCCACGGGCACGCCCGCGGTCTTCATTCCCTTCCCCTTCGCCGCCCACGATCATCAGACCGGCAACGCCCGCGCCATGCAGGACGCCGGAGGCGGCATTCTGCTGCCGCAGAAGGAAGCGGAACGCATGGCGCAGGAAGGAAGCCTCGCGCCCCTGCTCATCGACATTCTGAAGGACAGGGACCGCCTCGCCGCCATGCGGAAAGGCGCGCTTTCCCTCTCCCGCCCCGACGCGGCGGATGCCGTGGCTGCCGAACTTCTGGCCCTTGTGCCCGACAACTCCAAATAATCTCCGGGAATTTCATGAACAACAAGATTCGTGCCATTCATATGATAGGCATCGGCGGTTCCGGCATGAGCGGCATCGCCGAAGTGCTCCTCAACCTGGGCTACACCGTCCACGGTTCCGACCTCGCCAACAGCGCCACCGTGCAGCGTCTGCGCTCGCTCGGCGCCGTGATTCATCTGGGCCATGCCGCCGAAAACCTCGGCGACGCGCAGGTGGTGGTGCGCTCCTCCGCCGTGTCCGACTACAATCCCGAAGTGCAGGCCGCCCGCGAACGCGGCATTCCCGTCATTCCCCGTGCGGAAATGCTGGCCGAGCTCATGCGCCTGCGCACCGGCATCGCCGTGGCGGGCACGCACGGCAAGACCACCACGACCTCCCTCACCGCCGCCATCTTCGACGCGGCCGGTCTTGATCCCACGGTCATCATCGGCGGTCTGCTCAATGCCTACCGCGCCAACGGCCATCTCGGTCAGGGCGAATACCTCATCGCCGAATCCGACGAATCCGACGGTTCCTTCCTCTGCCTCTTCCCCATCATCAACGTGGTCACCAACGTGGACTACGACCACATCGACCACTACGGCACGCAGGAAGCCATCGACGACGCCTTCGCCGCCTTCATGAACAAGGTGCCCTTCTACGGCATGAACGTGATCTGCGCCGACGATCCCGGCGTACGCCGTCTCATTCCCCGCATCAAGCGCCCCTTCCTCACCTACGGCTTCGGCCGCGACTGCCGCATCCGCGGCGAAATCGTGGAATGCGGTGCCTCCAGCCGCTTCCATGTCTGGCTGCGCAACCGTGAAGGTCAGGAAACGAAGATTCTGGAGAACGTCACCCTGTCTCAGCCCGGCCGCCACAACATTCTGAACGCGCTTGCCGCCATAGGCGTGGCCCTTCAGGCGGGCATCTCTCCCGAAAAGTGCGCCGAAGGTCTTGCGGGATTCTCCGGCGTGGGCCGTCGTTTCGAACTCAAGGGCGAAAAGAACGGCATCACCGTGATCGACGACTACGGTCATCATCCCACGGAAATTCAGGCCACCATCCGCACTGCGCGTCAGGTCTTCCCCGGACGCCGCCTCGTCATGGTGTTCCAGCCCCACCGCTTCTCCCGCACCCAGGCGCTGTTCGGCGAATTCTGCCAGACCTTCGGCGACGTGGACAAGCTCTACCTCACCGAAATCTATCCCGCGAGCGAAGCGCCCATTCCCGGCGTGAACGGCGTGAACCTCGCCCTCGGCATCCGTCAGTTCTCCAAGACCGACGTATGCTACAAGCCGAACTTCGACGAGGTGGTGGAAGACCTGAAGACGGAACTGCGCCCCGGCGACGTGCTCATCACGCAGGGCGCGGGCAGCGTGACCACCGTGGGTCCCCGCGTACTGGAGAAAATGGCGTGAGAATCATCGACAGACCGGAACTTGCTCCGCTCACCACGCTCGGCCTCGGCGGACGCGCCCTTGCGGAGATCCGCCTCGAGCAGCCCGAAGACTGCGAACGCCTGCTGGAAACGCTCAGCCGCATCGGCGGCTTTGTGCGCGTGCTCGGCGGCGGAAGCAATCTGCTCGTGCATGACGGCGATCTGCCCTTCGTGGTGCTGCGTCCGCTCTTCGGCGCGACCGACGCGGAAGGCCACACGGCCGATCCCGTCGTGCTCGGCGAAGAGGAAGGCACGGAGGGAGAACGCGTTCTCATCCGCGCAGGCGCGGGCATGCGGGTGCCGCACCTTCTTTCCTGGTGCGCACGGCATGATCTCTCCGGTCTGGAAGGCCTCGTGGGCGTGCCCGGCCGCCTCGGCGGCGCCGTGGCCATGAACGCCGGAGCCTACGGATGCAGCACTGCGCCGCTTCTGCGCTCCCTCGACGTGTTCACCCCGGAAAGAGGCCTGCACACGCTCTCCGGCGACGGCTGGACGTTCCGTTACCGGCACTTTTCCCTTGCAGCCCCCTGCGCATGGTACATGAGCGTATCCGCCGTGCTGTCTCTGCGCAAAGCGGCTCCGGGAAGCGTGCGGGCAGCCATGAAGGAAAACTTTCTGCACAAGAAAAACGGCCAGCCCGTGCATGAGCACACGGCGGGCTGCGTGTTTCAGAACCCCGAAGGAAAGTCCGCAGGACGCCTTCTGGATCAGGCGGGCATGAAGGGCAGACGCCGCGGCGCCCTGTTCTTCTCGCCCATGCACGCCAACTTCCTCGCGCACGACATGAAGTGCGGCATGCCCGGCAGAAGCGCCGACGCGCTCGAGCTCATCGAAGAAGCCCGCAGCGCGGTGCGCCGTCAGTTCGGCGTGGAACTCGTCATGGAAGTGAAGGAGTGGGGTCATGGCCCTGACGAACGGTAACCGCACCCGCCGCAACAGCTACGCGCAGAAGAGAAAAAGCGCGGCCGAAACGCCTTCGCGCCTGAGAAAAAACAGCGGCGGCAACCGGAGAAAGGCTCCGGAGCGGGAAAGAAAGGCGTCGCGCCGGTCCCGTCTGCGCCTGCCGAGCCTGCACATCAGCGCCGGAGGCACGGTGCGCGTACTGCGCTGGGTGCTGGCGCTCTCGCTGGTGGGCTGCCTCTTCTACGGCGCCGGAGTGGGCCTCATCAAGGCCTATCACTTCTGCACCACGAGCGAATATTTCGCCGTCACGGACATCACCGTGACCGGCAACTCCCAGGTGAAGACCGACGACATCCTCAAGGTGTGCGGTCTGCGCAAGGGAGAAAACAGTCTGCTTGTCAACGTACACGAGGCGGAACAGAAGCTCGTGGACAACCCGTGGATTGAAAACGCCTCCATCCGGCGCGAGCTGCCGGGTACGTTCGTCATCACCATCAAGGAGCGCGTGCCGCTCTTCTGCGCAAGAAAGGACAACACGCTCTACTACATCAACGCCAAAGGCGAAATCATCGCGCCCGTGTCCACCGAGAACTTCCGGTCCCTGCCCGTGCTGGAGATCGGCCCCGGCGGCGACGAGGCGCTGCCCATGGTGGCCGAGTTCGTGGAAGAGTTCCGCCATGCGGGCTTTCCCTTCGACATTTCCCAGATCTCGTGGATCCGGCTGAGCGCAGGCGGCGGCTTCGAGCTGTACTGGGAGACGAGAAGACTGCGTCTGAGCATCGGCGTGGAAAACTGGAAGGACAATCTCAAGCGCATAGCATCCGTCGTCACCGACATTGAAAAGAGAAAGGAGACCGTCATGGTCACAAGCATACGGGCCGCCGACGGACAGGTCTGGATGACCAAGTCAACGGAAGAGTGATCCCTTTCTCACCATAAAGCGGCGCAACGTTTTACGGCGTTTGAGCCGCTCTTCGGCAGACTGGTTGTCCGGCAAAAAAATGCTGGACAATTCGTCATTTTTGTGCTGCTTTTTTCAAGTCTGTATTTAACAAGGCATCTCCTTTCATTAGGTATGCTCAGGTCATGGGGAGCTTATCAATGCCAAAATCCGAACTCATCGTCGGCCTTGACATAGGGACGACAAAAATCTGCGCCGTTGTCGGCGAACCCTCCGAAAACGGAATAGATATCATCGGGATAGGCACGAGTCCCTCCAACGGCCTGCGCAAGGGCGTGGTGGTCAACATCGACCAGACGGTGCAGTCCATCCGCAAAGCCGTGGAGGAGGCCGAGCTCATGGCCGGCTGTGAAATCAAGTCCGTGTACGCGGGCATTGCCGGCAGCCACATCAAGGGCGTGAACAGTCACGGCGTCATTGCCGTCAAGGGCGGCGGCGAAGTGACGCAGCACGATGTGGATCGTGTGCTCGACGCGGCCAAGGCCGTGGCCATTCCCATGGATCGGGAAGTCATCCATATTCTGCCTCAGGGCTACATCGTGGACGAGCAGCGCGGCATCGCCAATCCCATCGGGATGTCCGGCGTGCGCCTCGAAGCCAACGTGCACATCGTCACCGGCGCGGTCACCTCGGCGCAGAACATCGTGCGCTCCTGCAACAGGAGCGATCTCGACGTGTCCGACATCGTGCTTGAATCCCTCGCTTCCTCCAAGTCCATTCTCACGGAAGAGGAGAGGGAAATCGGCGTGGCCATCGTGGACATCGGCGGCGGCACCAGTGATATCGCCATCTTCACGAACAATGCCATCCGTCATACCGGCGCCGTGGCCCTCGGCGGCAACAATCTCACGAGCGACATCGCCTTCGGCCTGCGCACCTCCATTTCCGCGGCCGACAAGCTGAAAATAAAATACGGCTGCGCCCTCACCGAAATGGTCCGTCCCGACGAGACCATCGAAGTGCCGGGCGTGGGCGGACGCCCCTCCCGTACCGTGGAGCGCCGCGTTCTTGCCGAAATATGTGAACCCCGCATGGAAGAAATCCTTGCGCTTGTGTATCAGGAGCTGGAACATTCCGGGCTCAAGCGCCAGCTCGGCGCAGGCGTCGTCCTCACGGGCGGCGCGGCTCTCATTCCCGGTTGCGCGGAACTGGCGGAGGAAATCTTCCAGATGCCCACGAGACTGGGTTATCCCCGCAATGTGGGCGGTCTGAAGGACGTCATCAACAACCCCAAGTTCGCCACGGCCGTGGGCCTGCTCTTCTATGGGGCTGAAAAGGAAAACGAGGAAGCGCCCGTCCGCTTCACGAGCACTCCTTCTGCCGCCGCCGAATCCAGCCTTTTCCACGGAGTGTGGGAACGCATGAAGCGCTGGTTCGGAGACATTCGTTAATTCTGTCGAAATCCCGGAGACATACACTATGGACGATATGGTTCCCGATACGGAACAGGCCGCAAAGATCAAAGTCATCGGTGTCGGCGGCGGCGGCGGAAACGCCGTGCAGAACATGATCAATTCCCGCCTTGAAGGCGTGTCCTTCATCTGCGCCAATACCGATATGCAGGCTCTTTCGCGGTCTCTGGCCGAAGAACATATTCAGCTCGGCAAGGAGCTTACCCGCGGTCTCGGCGCGGGCGCCAAGCCCGAAGTCGGTCAGGCGGCCGCCGAGGAAAGCGTGGAAGACATCCGCAAGGCCATCGACGGCGCCGACATGGTGTTCGTCACCGCGGGCATGGGCGGCGGCACCGGTACCGGCGCGGCTCCCGTCATCGCCAAGGTGGCCAAGGAAAAGGGCGTGCTCACCGTGGGCGTCGTCACCAAGCCTTTCCGCTTTGAAGGCGAAAAGCGCATGAAGGCGGCTCTCAAGGGCATCGACGAACTGCGTCAGCACGTGGACAGCCTGGTCATCATTCCCAATGACCGCCTGCTCGCCATTGCGCCCAAGAACGCCAAGGTCACCGAAATGCTCAAGAAGGCCGACGATGTGCTCTACGACGCCGTGCGCGGTGTGACCGACCTCATCACCAAGCCCGGTCTCATCAACGCCGACTTCGCCGACGTGCGCACCGTCATGAGCCGTCAGGGCATGGCCCTCATGGGCGAAGGCCGCGCCTCGGGTGACAACAGAGCTCTCGATGCCGCCAAGCGCGCCATCACCAGCCCGCTTCTGGAAGACCTTTCCATCACGGGCTGCAAGGCCATGCTGGTGAACATCACCGCCAACGAAGACCTCGGCATGGACGAATTCAGCACCGCCGCCTCCTACATTGAAGAGGCCGCCCGCGGCGCCAACGGAGAAGATCCGGAAATCGTGGTGGCCATGTCTCTGGACGAAAGCTGCAGCGAAGAAATCCGCATCACCGTTATCGCCACCGGTATCGAACCCGAAGCGGAAAAGCCCGCCAAGGCTGCGACCGGTACCGTGGTCACCATGAACGACGGCCGCGAACCGAACGTTCCCCCGGTGGTGCAGGGCTACGGTACCAGACAGAGACATTCCCGCGATCCGCGTGAAATTCTCGCCAGACCCAAGCTCTACAGCGAATATCCTCAGGACGATACCGACATTCCCACCTACCTGCGCTATCAGGAACGGGCCAAGCAGTACCAGGAGCCTGCCGAAGACTTCACCATAGAAGAAGACGACAGCCCCGCCTACCTGCGCAAGCAGAATCATTGATGACAAAGCCTCCGGATCAGACGCCGGGGGCTTTTTTATGGACAAGAAGAATGGGCGGGGGAAGGAGGAAACCCTTTTGAAAAAGGGCTTTCCTCCTTCCCCCGCGCCCCCATCCTCCTTCCTAAAACGTTTGATCGTTTGGGAGAGGGGAAAAAGAGTATTCCGCATTTCCCGGAAAGCCGCTTTTTTTCGCTTCGATCGTTTTATGCTGCCCATTCAAAAGGAAAGTTTTTCAGGAACTGAGCTTGTGTATGGTGCGCAAGGTGCGTTTCAACGATGTAGCCCGGTCGCTTTCAAACCGGCCGGGAGGGTGACACAAACAGCCTAAATTCACGTACGGCTCTGAGCGCAGCTTCGTTGTACAATCCCGCAATCCATACAAAGCGCCTGTGCGCTCCAAGGTCCCCGGTGCAGCGGCGGCTCTTCCGGTCGAGAGCGTGTTCCTGCCCTGCCTGCGGTTTTCCGATGCCTATGATTTTCCTTTTTCTTGTTGCTTTCCGACCGTCGGCCGTACGTTTATGCGCGCACAAAAGCCTTTCACGCAGGGCATACGCCCGGCGACGAGTCGGAAAGCAAATCTTTTTCTGAACAGAACGCAGAAAAAGGGAGAGGCTCTTTTAATATTCGTCAGCTCGACGCTCAAGGGCATTTTGACGGCTTCGGATAATGGCATCCGCGCGGAAAGAAAATGTTACATAGCTGAAATTCCGCGAACGACATGCAAAATACGCCCTTCTGATAGTTGAAGTCGTTCCGTGCCCCCTTGCCTCCGTGCAGAATCTCCGGCATAGAGACATTTCGACCACCGGCTTTTTCCGTATGACGGAAAACAACGACACCTCAAGATGTTAACGAGGGCAGTTCCGCTGCCTTCTACGGAGGACTCATGAAAATCGCACGTTTCGCCGCGGCGCTTCTTCTTGCCGCAACGCTTCTCGTCTCCCCCTGCATCGCTGCCGACATCCCGGCTACCGGCAAGCTTGATCCGGCCCAGGCCACGGAACTGTACACGGCGCAGAAGGACGGACTTGTCATTCTCGACGTGAGAACGGATGCCGAATTCAATGCCGGTCATGCAGAAGGCGCGCTGCACATTCCCGTGGATCAGCTCGCCGCCCGTGTGCAGGAAGTGCCGGAAGGCAAGCCTGTGCTCATTCTCTGCCGTTCCGGCATGCGCGCCTCCAACGCCTACAAAATTCTGCGCAAGGCCGGTCGCCCTGCAGAAAATCTGTGGTTCCTCTCCGGCTATACCGACTACAGCGCCGGTACGCCGAAGTTCCATAACTGATCCGATTCCGTACTGAGCCTTGCTCTCATATAACTGCAAGACTCAGATGACGAGCCGGGAATCCCCGGCACTCCATTTCAGGCCCGAGGCTTTCATGCCGCCGGGCCTGTTTTTTTTGGGGGGAACAGCTTTCAGACTCAGTCGGTATCGCCTGCCGGGAGTCGCGGCGATCGCCCGGACTCTGTCCGTCCCCTTCCTCCGGTTTCCTCGGCAGCGCCGCATGGGCGCCGGTCGTTTTCCACCTTTCTGCGTACCAGACAGGATCGTCCGGCTTCCATTCTTTTCCGGCTCCGCCCCGAAAACGTCTTCTCCGCACGGAAGCTTCCTCCTGTGCACAGTTTTCCGCTGTCCGAAATTCCCTGCCAGCCACCGGAACAGAACCATTCTCCGCCGCCCCTCGCGCCGTTGCGGCATCTTCCGGCTTTTTTCCGGGAAACCGCCCTTTCAGCCTTGCGTTTTCCCGTCAACGGGTCTAACGTTTAGGCGCCTTTGCGCCTTTATTATGCGGGCACATCATGTTTACGCACGGGGAATGTATGGAAACGTTTCTTCTTGCCCTTCTGCTCATGGCTGTCGGCGCGCTTCTTACCGGTGTCGTCGCCCTGCGGCCGGTGAGTCACTCCACCAACAGAACGGCTAATTTCATCGGTCCGGCCAGCGCGGCCGCGGCCTGTCTGCTCGGGGTCTACGGACTTTTTTCCGGCGGCTGGAACAGTGCCGAAAACTTCATCCTGCCCTGGGGGCTGCCGTTCGGCGCCTTTGCCCTCGGCCTTGATCCGCTCTCCCGCCTCTTTCTGCTGCCCGTGTTCGCGCTGGGGTTCACCTGCGCCCTCTCCGGCTGCATTTCCCTGCGCCACAGCGATCCTGCCGAGCACAACCTCGGAGCCCACTGGCTCTTCTTCCTGCTGCTTCTGCTCGGCATGACCTGCGTCATGACTGCGCGCGACGCGCTCTTCTTCATGCTCGCATGGGAAATCATGTCGCTCTCGCCCTTCTTCCTCATCGACTTCAACGACCGCGACCGTCTCGTGCAGGATGCCTCGTGGGTCTATCTCATCGCCGCCCATCTCGGCGCGGTGCTGCTCATCGCCTTCTTCGCCCTGCTCTGGCAGCAGAGCGGATCCACGCTCTTCTCCGTCATGGCCATGAAGGCTCCCGCCAACGTTTCCGCGCTCTTCCTGCTCGCGCTTTTCGGCTTCGGCGCGAAGGCCGGTCTTGCGCCGCTCCACGTCTGGCTGCCTGAAGCCCATCCCGCCGCGCCGAGTCACGTGTCCGCCCTGCTCTCCGGTGCCATGCTGAACGCCGGTCTCTACGGTATCATCCGCGCGCTCGACTTCTTCGGTCCGGCCCAGAACATGCCCGGCTGGTGGGGATGGCTGCTCATGGCTGCCGGACTCGTCACCGCGCTCGTGGGCATTCTGAAGGCCCTTGCCCAAAACCATCTGAAGCGCCTGCTCGCCTACTCCAGCGTGGAAAACATGGGACTCATGATCATGGGCGCGGGCATCGGACTCGTGGGCATCCACACCGGCAGCGCGTGGACCGCAGCGCTGGGCTTTTCCGGCTGTCTCTTCCACATGCTGAACCACTCAGCCTTCAAGGGCCTGCTGTTTCTGTGCGCAGGCGAAGTGCTGCACGCCACGGGCACCGTCAACATGACGCAGCTCGGCGGCCTGCAGAAGAAAATGCCCATGCTCGGCGCGCTCTTTGCGCTCGGCGCGGCATCCATCGCCTGCCTGCCGCCCTTCAACGGCTTCGCCGGCGAATTCGTGCTCTCCCTCTCCATGCTCCGCTCGCTGGAGCTGCCCGGCATGGAACAGAAAATCGCCATGCTCGCCTGTCTGACCGGCCTCATGCTCACCAGCGGCATTTCCGCCGTCGTCTACGCCAAGGCCTACGGCATGACCTTCCTCGGTCAGCCCCGCAGCCGGGCCGCAGTCGACCTCCATGCTCCGGCCCCCCGTCTTCTGCTGCCGCTGTGCCTTCCCGCCGCGGCCTGCGTGTTCGGCGGTCTCTTCGCCCCCTGGGCCTTCCGCATGGTGCAGCCCACCCTGGAGTTCATTCCCGTCATGCATGACGGCCTGCTCAATCCCGCGCGAACCGTCATCACGGAAACCGGCGGTCTGCTCGGCAACATTTCGCTCTTCGGCGCGGCGGCCGTGCTGCTCGTGCTGCTCTTCTCGCTCCTGCGACGCGCCCTTCTTGCCCGCCACGGCGTGAAGCGCGGCCCGGTGTGGGGCTGCGGCTATCAGTACGGCACGCCCCGCATCCAGTATACGCCCGCCTCCTTCGTGGAACCCGCCGCACGACTCTTCGGCCCCGTCATGGGCACCACCGTGACCTCAAAGCTTCCCAAGGGCCTCTTCCCCGCGGACGCATCCCTCGATGTGGAAGCGCCCGACGTGGTGCGCGGACGCTTCTACACTCCGCTCTTCCAGCTTGTCGAACGCGCCTGCAATGCGCTCAAGATACTGCAGAACGGCCTGGTGAACATGTACATTCTCTACATACTCATCACGCTCGTGGCCCTTCTCATCTGGGGGATAGCATAATGAACATGTGGATCTACGCCGCCGAGCTTCTGCTCGCGCTTCTTCTTGCGCCCCTTGCCGTCGGCATCGTCAACCGGGTGAAGGCCAAATTTTCCGGCCGTCACGGCAAGCCGCTCCTCCAGCTCTACTACGACGTCTTCAAGCTGCTCCGCAAAGGCGAAGTCACGGGCGACGGCACCACCTGGGTTTTCTCCGCAGGCCCCGTCATCGCGCTCGTTTCCGCGCTGCTCGCCCTCGCCCTCATTCCCCTCGGAGGCATGGCCTCGCCCTTTGCCTTTCAGGGCGACTTCATCCTCTGCGCCTATCTTCTCGGCATGGGACGCTTTGCCACCATACTGGCGGCGCTTGATACCGGCTCTCCCTTCGAGGGCATGGGCGCAAGCCGCGAAGCCCTGTTCGGCGCGCTGACCGAACCTGTGCTCTTCCTCGTGCTGCTGGCCCTCATCACCACGGCGGAGAGCCTCGGCGTGGAACGGGAACTTTCGCTCTCCACCCTGTTCAACGGCTTTGCCCCGCAGGCCTGGGCGGGCGGCAGACCCGAGCTTGTCATGCTCATCTTCGTCATGGGCGTGCTGCTGCTCGTGGAAAACTGCCGCATTCCCGTGGATGATCCCAACACCCATCTGGAACTCACCATGATCCATGAAGTCATGGTGCTCGACCACTCCGGCCCGAATCTGGCCTTCATCCAGTACGGGGCGGCGCTGAAGCTCTGGCTGTTCTCTTCGCTGCTGACGGGCCTGTTCCTTCCGGCCATGCCCGCATGGGCGCATACCCTCGCCTCGCTGAGCGGCATCTTCCTTCTTGCCGTCGCCGTGGGCGTGGTGGAATCCGTCATGGCCCGCCTGCGCATGCATGTGGTGCCCGCGCTCATCGGACTCGCCGGTTCCGTGGCCGCGTTCGTTCTCATTCTGACTCTGGTGCGGTAGCCTATGTCCTCGCTCTTCCAGTTCGTCATTCTTCTGCTGCTCGTCACCGACCTCATCATGCTCTGGTCGGGACGCATTCTCATGCTCATACGCCTCTCCGCCGTGCAGGGCGCGCTGCTCGCCGCGCTGCTGCTTCTGCCCGTGGACGGCGCGCTCGACGCGGAACACGTCTTTCTGGCCGCCGCCGTCTTTGCGCTCAAGGGCGTGGGCTTCCCCGTGTTTCTCCGTCATGTCTGCCACAAGCTCGGCATAGAGCCCATGGTGCGCCCGCGCCTCGGCCGCATGTATCCGCTGGCCGCCGGACTTGCCTGCCTCGCCTTCGCGCTCTGGCTTGAAGGCCGCATCCCCGCCGTGACCGATCTCTTTCCCGCCCTGCTCTTCCCCGTGGCCCTCACCACGCTGTTCTGCGGGCTCATTCTCGTGGTGGGCTGCGCCAAGGCGCTGGCACAGGTCATCGGCTATCTCGTGGTGGAAAACGGCATCTTCATGCTCGGCATTCCCCTCATGACTGAAGGCTCGGTGTGGTTTGAACTGAGCATCCTGCTCGACGTGTTCGCCGCCGTCTTCGTCATGGCCATCGCCATCAACCACATAAGCAGCGCGTTCGATTCCATCGACGTGGCGCGCTTCCGCAATCTGAGGGACTGACATGACGCTCGCTCTGCTTCTCCTCGTCCCGCTTCTGGCCGGACTTCTCATGCTCATTCCCGGTTCGTGGCCGCGCCGCGGTCTGCTCGTCGCCACCGCCGTCGCACACCTTGCCCTCGCCTCGCTCACGCTGAAGGCCATGCTTGCGGGCGCGAAGCCCGTCGCCCTGCACGGTCTGCTTCAGCCCGACATGCTCGGCATGGTCTTTCTCATGCTGGCTTCCGTGCTCTTCACCGCGGCTTCCGTCTATGCCGTGGGCTATCTGCGCGAGGAAGACAAAAAACACGTGAAGCGCGACATCCAGAAAGGCCAGCTCTTCACCAATGCGCCTGAAACGCGCTTCCTCTCCTGCCTGTGCTTCTTCGTGGCAGCCATGACCCTCGTCACCACCACCGCCAATCTCGGCGCGCTCTGGGTGGGCATAGAGCTTACCACGCTCGCCAGCGCGCCGCTCATCTACTTCCACCGGCATCAGAGCTCCATGGAAGCCACCTGGAAATACCTCATGATCTGTTCCGTGGGCATCGCGCTGGCCCTGCTCGGCAACATTCTCATGAGCGTGGCCTTCCACAACCCGGCCGCCGCCTCGCCCGAAGGCATGGATCAGCTTTCCGCCTTCATGGAAAAGGCCAAGGGCATTCAGGGCACGGACCGCGTGCTCTGGCTCAAGGCCGCCTTCATCTTCATTCTTGTGGGCTACGGCACCAAAATGGGCCTCTCGCCGCTGCACACCTGGCTGCCCGACGCCCACAGTCAGGCGCCCTCCATGGTGTCGGGTCTGCTCTCCGGCGCGCTGCTCAACTGCGCCCTGCTCGGCATTCTGCGCGGTCATCAGATCATGCGGGCCGCCGGTCTCGGCGACTTCAGCGGCGATCTGCTCATCTTCTTCGGTCTGCTTTCCATGGGCACGGCCGCCGTGTTCATCGTGGGTCAGGGCCACTACAAGCGCCTGCTCGCCTACTCCAGCGTGGAGCACATGGGCATCCTCGCCCTTGCCTTCGGCGTGGGCGAAAGCGCCCTTTTCGGCGGCCTTCTGCACGCCGTGTGCCACTCGCTCACCAAGTGCATGCTCTTTCTTGTGGCAGGCAACATTCTCACCCGCTACCACACGCTCTCAAGCTACGACGTGCGGGGTCTTCGTCAGGATATGCCCCTTTCCGGCGCGCTCTGGACCGCAGGCTTTCTCGCCATCGTGGGTTCGCCGCCCTTCGGTCTGTTCATCAGTGAATTTTCCGTGCTGCGCGGCATCTTCGCCCATGCCGGACTCGGCGTGGCCTTCCTCTATCTGGCTGCGCTCGCCGTCATCTTCGTAGGCATGTCCGTTCCCGTGCTGCGCATGGTGCAGGGCACGCCTCCACGCGACGTGCCCATGGACTACCACGAATCTCTCTTCAGCGTTCTGCCGCCCGCCGCGCTGTGTCTTGCCGTACTCGGCCTCGGACTCTGCGTGCCCGACTGGCTTGTGGAAACGCTCAACCGCGCCGCCGCGCTTCTGGGGGCCTGATGTTCAACTACAGAGAATCCATCGCATGGGACGACATTCCCCGGATCGACATGGAGGAGCTTGCCTCCTCCGTGGTGGAACGCTGCCGCAAAGGCTGGCGCCTGCTGGCCCTGTTCGGCGTGCCCTCGCCGCAGGGCACCGAAACGGTCTGCATTCTGGCCGACGCCTCGGCCCGTCTGCTCGACGCCATGCGCGGCAAACCTGCGCGCCGCTACAGCTCCATGACCCCGCACTGCCCGCAGGCCCATCTCTTCGAGCGCGAGCTCTTTGAGACCTGGGGCATCGAACCTGTCGGACATCCGTGGCTGAAGCCCGTCCGCTACTGCCCTTCCACCGAAGGCAGACGCGATCAGCGGCCCGGCCCGGCCCAGACCGACTATTTCCGCGTGGAAGGCGCAGAAGTGCATGAAGTGGCCGTCGGCCCCGTGCATGCGGGCGTCATCGAGCCGGGACACTTCCGCTTCCAGTGCTACGGCGAGAACGTCATGCACTTGGAAATCCAGCTCGGCTTCCAGCACCGCGACGTGGAGCATCTTGTGCTCACCTCTCCGGCAACGCTCGTGCTGCCCATCATGGAAAACATTGCGGGCGACACGGCCATCGGTCACGCCACGGCCTTCTGCACCGTGCAGGAACGCCTCTGCGGCGTGAAGATCACGGACAGAGCGCACAGGCTGCGGCGGCTCGCTCTGGAGCTGGAGCGCCTCGCCAACCATACCCGCGATCTCGGCGCCATCGGCGGCGATACCGGTTTTCTGCCCACCTCCGCCTGGAACGGCCGCATCACCGGCGACTTTCTCAATCTCACGTCGGAGCTGTGCGGCAGCCGCTTCGGTCGCAACCTGCTCTGCCCGGGTGGTGTGAAGTGGGATGTGGACGCCCCCCTCGCCGAATCTCTGATAAAGCGCCTGAAGGCGGCCTACCGCGATGCCCGCGGCTCCGTGGACGTCATGCTGGAAACCTCCAGCGTGCTCGCCCGTCTCACCGGAACAGGCAAGGTATCCTTCGAGGATGCCCGTGCCGTCGGCCTTGTGGGCATGGCGGCCCGCGCCTGCGGCGTTCCTCTCGACGCCCGCATGGACTGGCCCCTCTGCGACCTCGACAACGGCGCGCTGCACAAGCGCATGCGCACTACCGGCGACGTGCTGGCCCGCACCCTCATCCGCAGCGACGAGCTGAACGACTCCGCCGCCTCCGCCGAAGCCGATCTTGCGCAGCTCGGCCCCTCCAGCGGCAAGGAGACCTGCCGCACGGCCATGCCGGAGCGTCTGCCCGCCGGGCGCCTTGCCGTGGCGCAGGTGGAAGGCTGGCGCGGCGAGATATGCCATGTTGGCGTTACCGGCCCCTCCGGCGAGTGGCTGGCCTATAAGGTGGTGGATCCGTCCTTCCACAACTGGACGGGACTTTCCCTCGCGCTGCGGAACGAGCAGATTTCCGACTTTCCGCTGTGCAACAAGAGCTTCAACCTGTCCTACTGCGGGCACGACCTGTAAAGGAAAGGGCCATGCTGAACATTCTCAGAGAACGCCTTCATCAGGGGTACCGCACCCTGAACTATCCCCACGTCGCTCCGACCATCAGCCCGCGCTTTGCCGGGCTGCCCTCGCTGACGCCGACCTCCTGCAAGGACTGCCGGAGCCGTGCCTGTCTGGCCGCGTGCCCCACGGGAGCCATGCGCGTGACCGCCTCCGGCCCCGAGCTCGACATGGGACGCTGCCTGTTCTGCCGCGCCTGCGAAACGGCCTGCCCGGAACACAAGATCACCTTCACGGGAGAGCACAGGCTTGCCGCCTACACCCGCGAAGCGCTCATCGTGCGCGGCCCCGCCCCTGAAGACATCGGCAAACCCGGCATCCGTACGGCGAGGGGCGAACAGAAACGCGACCTTTCCATGTTCGCGCGCTCCCTCAAGCTGCGCGAAGTGAGCGCGGGCGGCTGCATGGCCTGCGAAGCCGACGTCAACGTGCTCGGCACGCTCATCTATGATCTGGGCCGCTTCGGCATCGAGTACGCGGCCTCTCCCCGCCATGCCGACGGCATTCTCGTCACCGGTCCGGTGACGGAAAACATGAGGGAAGCCCTGCTCGACACCTGGCAGGCCGTGCCCGAGCCGAAGATCGTCATTGCCGTGGGCACCTGCGCCATTTCCGGCGGAACGTTCTGCAAGAGCCGGGAAGGCTGCGGCGGTGTGGAATCCGTGCTGCCGAAGGGCTCGGTGGACGTGTATGTGCCGGGATGCCCCCCCAATCCCTGGACCATTCTCGACGGCATTCTGTCCGTCGCGTGGAAAAAGCACGCGGCCGGAAAGCAGCGCTGACACTGTCTCCGGAAGGGAGCCCCGATCACGGGAAGCCCTTCCGGATTTTTTTATGCTCATCCCGCCCCGATCAGCCCCGATGGACTGCGGGGAAGGCGACGCGCGGAGCAGGCCGGAAGGTGTCCGGCTCCGCCCCCGAAACGTTTCGTTGCCCCTCTGGCAGGGCAGACCTTTTGTCTGTTCCGCCTCTTCTACGGCTGATTTTCATGAGGCCGCCGAAGAGGTACCTTTTCTTCGGTACAGCACCTTCGCCGCTCCCTCTTTTCCGCATTCTTCCCTGCCCGGCGCTCCGGTATGCGGTCCGAAACGCAGACGCTTTTGCGCTCCCGTGCGGCGCCGCGCCGCACGCAGCTCTTCCGCAGCGCAGCTCTGCTTCTGCCGTAACACCGCTCTGCTTTGTTTTTTTCTGTGTTTTTCCGCCCTGTTACTCTCTGTGAAATATAGGATCTCTCGGCGCATTTTTCTTTCTTTTTTCACTAACGCCTCATTTCCAAGGCAAAAATACGTATGGCCAGACCCGCATGAGGCCAAAAAATGCTTTTCAGGCTGGACTCAATGCCACGGCCATGTTATAGGCGAGGCAACCACGGCGCGTGGAAACGGTCCGACGCGTCCAATCCCATTCCCTCTATGCAAAGGAGAGAACCTCATGCGCAAAGTCATTCTTGCTCAGGCTCTGGCTCTGGCCCTTCTTCTGCCCGTCGCCGGTCAGGCCGCCGACTACAGACCCGAAGTCACCGCCCACCGCGGCGCCAGCGGCTACATGCCCGAGCACACTCTGCCCGCCAAGGCCATGGCCTATGCGATGGGTGTGGACTACGTGGAACAGGACGTCGTCATGTCCAAGGACGGAAAGCTTCTGGTCATGCACGACATTTTTGTGGACACCACGACCGACGTGGCCAAGAAGTTCCCCGACCGTCATCGTGCGGACGGCCGCTACTACTCCTCCGACTTCACCTACGACGAACTGCGTTCCCTGCGCGTGACCGAACGCTTCGATCCCAAGACCGGCAAACCCGTGTTCTCCGGCCGCTTCCCCGATTCCCCCATCGCCTATCAGATTCCTTCTCTTGAAGAAGAATTCTACCAGGTGCAGGGCCTGAACAAGTCCACCGGAAGAAACGTGGGCGTGTACGTGGAAGTGAAGGAGCCCGACTTCTTCATGAATCAGGGGCTGGACATCCTCAAGGCCACCATCGATACCCTGACCAAGTTCGGATACAACACCCCGGACAGCAAGGCCATTCTCCAGATCTTCGACTATGAGGCCGTTGTTCGTGCCCGTGAACTCGGCTGGAAGGGACAGCTGTGCATGCTGATCACCCTGAGCGGCCAGCACATGAAGGACGACAAGGCCCGCCATAAGTGGCTGACCACGCCTGAAGGCATCAAGGAACTCTCCAAGTACGCCACCATCTACGCCCCCAACTTCAACCTGCTGGCCGTGCCCACGGCCGACGGCAAGGGCTATACCATCTCCAACCTCGGCGATCTGGCCCGTGAAAACGGCATGAAGCTGCATTCCTGGACCCTGCGCAAGGACTCCCTGCCCACCGGATTCAAGGACTTCAACGAAGTGCTGGACGCCACCTTCAAGCAGATCAAGGTGGAAGGCATGTTCTCCGACTTCCCGGATCTGCTCGTGGAATACCTCAAGGCCAATAACCTGCGCTAAACGCTGCTGAAGGCGGAAGAGCTTCTACACCCGCCGCAGCCTGAACGCTCATGAAAAAAGAGGCCGGTCCTTTCAAGGATCGGCCTCTTTCCGTTCCGGGGCTCGGAAACCCGCGGGAATATCTTGTTCCATAAACAGGGCAAAGGCGAACTCACGCCAAGGCGAGAAGGGGCCCGCTCTTCTCCGTCTGCCCGGATAATAGCGCCGAAAATAAAGGGGCAACCGGGAGTATGACGCGCCTTCAGGCTACGATTTCTTGAAGCCTCTCGTTACCAGAAGCGACGCACAGATGATGAGTCCCAGGGCGCACCACTGGCGCAGCGAAAGCACTTCGCCGAGAATGAGCAGTCCGAACAGCGCCGCGGCCGCCGGTTCAATGCTCATGAGCACGCCGTAGGCCTGCGGCGGTACGATGCGAAGGGCCACGATTTCCAGCCCGTACGGCAATGCCGAGGCCAGAAAGCCCACAAGAAAGGCCATGGGCAGCACGTCCTTCAGCACATCGGGCCTGAACAGCAGCGTGCCTTCGGCCAGAACGGCCCAGGGAACCGCCACCAGCGTGCCCGCCAGCATACCCCAGGCCGCAGCGCTCACGCCTCCGCCCCCGGCACGGCGGCCGAACACGATGTATGCGGCCCAGCCTGCGGCGGCGGCAAAGGCAAAGCCGAGCCCCGTAAGATCCAGCCCCTCTTCCAGTCCGGACAGCGGCAGAATGAGCAGCAGCCCCGCCACGGCGAAGGCGATGCCTGCAAAGTCCGTCCACCTGCGGGACGAACACACGGCCACCATGAGCGGTCCGGCGAACTCCACGGCCACGGCCATACCCTGCGGAATGCGGGCCAGCGCCTGATAAAAGCAGCCGTTCATGAAGGCAATGGCCACCCCGTATATCAGCACGCTTTTCCACTCCCGGCCCGACGGCATATGCCGCCAGGGCCGGAGCGCAATGAACAGCAGCACCGTGGCACAGGCCAGGCGCAGAGCCACAGTGACTTCCGGGCCGACCTCAACCACAAGAAACTTGGCAAAGGACGTGCCTGCCTGCGTGGACGTGATGGACACGAGCAGCATGAGCACGCCGAGATACGGCCCGGTCACGCGATGCAGGGGAGAAAGAAAAAACACGGCCTACCTCTTCGGCTGAGGTTCCACGTGAATGACGATATGCCCCACGTCCGGCAGACCGGCGCGAATGTTTTCTTCAAGGCGCGTGGCAAGGGCATGGCCTTCCGCCACCGTAGACGCACAGCAGCGGCAGTGGAAGGTCAGAGTGGTGCCGTCGTCGCCGGTGTAGACGTGAATGTGGTGCGGATCGCTCAAAGGAGACGACTGCATGGCCCGCTCCACGACATGGGTCACGGTCTCAAGGCTGATCGCCCGGGAATCGCCGTGGGAACGGCTGCCCCTCGGCTCCATGTGCGACACCACATAGAGCGCACCTACACGCTTGCGCAGATCCGCTTCATAGGCCGAAACCTTTTCATGAGCTTCGGTCAGAGGCATGTCGTCGGGCAGCTCGATATGCACTTCCACATGCATGCCGTCGTCCTGCGTGACGAGGCGCAGATTATGGATCATGAGTCCGTGCAGGGAAGCCAGTCGATAGGACGTCGCGTAAAGATCGCGATGATTCTCCTCCTCCGGCTCCATGTGCACCGTGGTTTCGGCATCGGGCAGCACGCCGCGGACCACGTTTTCCAGCATGGTGGAAATTTCATGCGCCATATCCACGCGCATGCCGGACGGCGCGGAAACCACCAGCTCCACGAAATGTCTTGCGCCGCTTTCGCGCACGCGCACGCTGCGTACCGGATACGCCGGAGCGTTGGCCGCCAGCGCTGCACGGATGTTGCGGGTTTCTTCGCTCATGCCGCCGTCCATAAGCGTGAGCACGGCGTTGCGGGCCATGTTCCAGCTCACCATGAGCACGATGCAGGCCACGCCGAGCGCAGCCACGGCGTCGGCACGGGTAAGAACGGCATGCAGCGTCGAGTCGGGCTCAACCCAGGAAGCCAGCGCCACGCAGGCCAGGCCTACCAGAACCACGGCCGAAGACCAGATGTCCGTGGTGAAATGCATGGCATCGGCTTCCAGCGCCTGCGACTTATGTTCTCTTGCCACACGGCGCAGCATGGCGGAACGGCTGATGTCCACCGCCAGAGAAATGATGACCACGCCGAAGGCCCACCAGGAAGGCTCCACGGGGCCGGCATCGAAGAACAGCCGCTCCACGGCTTCCATGACGATCCATGCGCACGTGACCACAAGCAGCACGGTTTCGGCCAGCGCGGCAAGACTTTCGGCCTTGCCGTGTCCGTAGGGATGCCGCTCGTCCGCGGGCTGCGCCGATATGCGCACGGCAAGGCAGGTGATGCCCGCCGCCACGAAGTCCAGCGTGCTGTGCAACGCTTCCGAAAGCAGACCGAGGCTGTTGGTGGAAAGGCCCGCCACCAGCTTGATCACGGTAAGAAGCGCCGACCAGATCACCGAAGACACGGCGGCCTTCTTCTTGGCGGCATCGGCCAGCGCGGCTTCCTCGGCCGCCAGTCTTTCCTGTTCCTCTCGTTCCTGCTCGACGTTTTCCAGTCCGGAAAAAACCGCATCACGGTTGTTCTTGTCCATGAAAATCATCTCGTTGCGTATGAATGTTCCAGCCTTGAAGGCTGCCCCCCTTTTAATGAGGGGAAAATGCGGAGTCAAGACGCGAACGTGCCCCTCCGAGGCGAAGTTCATCGCCCGGAACGAGCCCGGCACAACCTTTTCCGGCATCAGCCGCATACGCAGCGGAAAAGAGCGCCGCGTCGGTTGCCTTGCCCCGTCAAAACGGCTATCGTGGCCCCGTTATTCATTCTCAGCAAGGAGTGTTCCATGCCCAAGCATATTCTCATCACCGGCGCGACCTCGGGCTTCGGCCTGGCCACCGCACGTCTCTTCGCCTCCGAAGGCTGGCACGTTGCCGGCACGGGCCGCCGCGCCGACCGTCTCGATGCCCTGCATCAGGAACTCGGCGACGCCTTCCTGCCCGTCCCCCTCGACATGCGCGACAGAAACGCGGTCATGGAAACGCTGGGGAATCTGCCCGGCGAATGGAACGACGTGGACGTGCTGCTCAACAACGCGGGCGCCGCTCTCGGCCTTGATCCCGCGCAGGAATGCAGCCTCGACGACTGGGATGCCATGGTCGACACCAACATCAAGGGCCTGCTCTACGCCACGCGCGCCGTGCTGCCCGGCATGGTGGCCCGCAATCGCGGCCACATCGTCATGCTCGGCTCCATCGCGGGCAACTATCCCTACGCGGGCGGCAACGTATACTGCGGCTCCAAGGCCTTCGTGAAGCAGTTCAGCCTGTCCCTGCGCGCCGACCTCCTCGGCACGAACGTTCATGTGACCAATATCGAGCCCGGCCTTGCGGAAAGCGAATTTTCCATCGTCCGCTTCCACGGCGACACCGAAAAGGCCGCCGCCGTGTATGAAGGCACGAGCCCCATCACCCCGCAGGACATCGCCGAAACCGTCTACTGGGTGACGCATCGCCCGGCCCACATCAACATCAACCGCGTGGAAGTCATGCCCATCTGCCAGTGCCCGAGCGGTCCGCTGGTCAAAAAGGGCATGTAATCCGCTCCCGATCCGTCGCCTGAGCCGGAGCCGGTTTCCCGGTTCCGGCCTTTTTCCGCAAAAGGCAGAGCCTGCCGCAAGACGCCCGCGCTCCGCCCCTGCCGCAGAAGAAAATTCCGCAGCCGGAAAATCCCTCGGCCGCGCACCCGACGCGCCGAAGGCGGCAGTCTCTTCTCTCTCCCTTTTCCCACACTCTTCATCCCTGACGGAAGAATCTCATGGAAGAAACCTTTGCCGAAATATGGCTCCCGCACTACGTTTCCTACGGCGAAACGGACGCCATGGGCGTAGTGTACTATGCAGAATACATTCACTTTTTTGAGCGTGCCCGCGGCGCGATGTGCCGGGCCTGCGGACTCGGTTACGGCAACATCGAAGAAGCCGGCTACATGCTGCCCGTGCGCGAGGTGGAATGCCGCTACCGCTCTCCGGCACGCTACGACGATCATATTCAGATCCATGCCCGCATTGTGGAATGGCGGCGTGCCTCGGTGCGCTTCCGCTATGAAATATACAACGAAGACCGTACGAAGCTGCTGTGCGAAGGCATGACCCTGCATGCCGTGGTCAATAAGGAAGGCCGCCCCGTGGCTGTGCCGGACTGGATCAAGGAACAGCTCTCCTCGCTTGCGCCGGACTCTCTCGAATTCTGAGCCGCATGCGCTCCGCTGCAAAGCTTTTCCCTGCGCGCGGCCGGGCTTTGTATTGCCTGCCGCGCTTTTTTTCTATATATTGTCCCGCAGGGAAATTTTCACTTTCAATCTTTTCGTGAGGCTCACATGAAACGTCTTTCCTGCATCCTTGCAGCCTTCGCCGTGCTCTGCATGGCGGCCGGCGCCCAGGCGAAAACCTATGTCAACGGCATCGACGCCAACTACCCTCCTTTCGCCTACGTCGGCGAAGACGGCAAGCCCGCCGGATTCGACGTGGATTCCATGGACTGGATCGCCAAGCATATGGGCTTTGAAGTCACCCATCAGCCCATGGACTGGGACGGCATCGTGCCCGCCCTCATGAACAAGAAGATCGACATGGTCTGCTCCGGCATGAGCATTTCTCCCGAACGCGCCGCCGTGGTGGCCTTCTCCGAACCCTACTACACCATCCAGAAGGTCATTCTGGTTCCGGCCGACTCCACTCTCACCGCCGATCAGGCCATTCACGGCAAGACCAAGCTCGGCGTGCAGCGCGGCACCAACGAGCACGAACTGCTCGAAACCAAAAAGATGGAAGAAAAGCTCGACTACGAGCTGCGCTTCTATGATTCCGCACCTCTGGCCGTGGAAGACCTGCTGAACGGCCGCATCGAAGCCATCGCCATGGACAGCGCTCCCGCCAACGACGCCATCAACAAGGGCAAGCCCGTGAAGATCGTGGGCACCTTTGCCGATGACGATCTGTTCGCCGTGGCCATCCGCAAGGACGACGCCGAGCTGCTCAAGCTCGTGAACGAAGGCTACCGCAAGCTGAAGGCCGATCCCTACTGGAAGGAACTTGAGGCCAAGTATCTGACCAAGTAATACACGGGCGATCCGGAGACCGGCCTCCTCCGCCGGTCTCCTTTTTTGTTGCCTGCGCGCTGCGCGTCTGCCGAATGCAGACAGCTCGCTCCCGACGCCGCATTTTCCCAGAAAAAGGCGTCTCCCCCGACCTGTTTCCGGCACGTCCGGACGCCCGGCCGGGACTTTCATTCATAACCGGGTTTGACTGTGCACATTCTTTCCACCATCATCGAAGCCTTTCCCTACATCCTTGAAGGAACGCTGGTCACCGTCGTTCTTGTGGCGGGCGCGCTTTCTCTGGGCTTCTGCCTCGGCGTGCCCATGGCCGTCACGCAGGTCTATGCGCCCCGGCCCCTCGCCATGCTGGTCAGCTTCTATGTATGGTTTTTTCGCGGCGTTCCCGTACTGCTGCTGCTCTTTCTCTTCTACTACGGCCTGTTCGGCCTCATGGGGCTGGACATAGGCACCATTGGCGCCTCGTGCCTCGTGCTCGGCATGACCAGCGCCGCCTATCAGTCGCAGATCTTCCGCGGAGCCATACAGTCCCTTCCCGCCGGCCAGCTCAAGGCCGGACGCGCGCTCGGCATGACCGACGCCCAGACCATATGCAACGTCATCCTTCCGCAGGCGCTCCGGCTGTCCATTCCCGGATGGTCCAACGAGTATTCCATTCTGCTCAAGGACTCGGCCATGTGCTTTGCTCTGGGTACGCCCGAAATCATGGCGCGCACCCACTTCGTCGCCTCACGCACCTACGAGCATCTGCCCCTCTACATCACCGCCGGACTCATCTATTTCGCCATCACCCTGGTGGGCGTGACCATGCTCCGCCGCCTCGAACGAAAAACCCGCATACCCGGCTACAGCAACACCGGCATGTGATGCCGGGAGATACCATGAACGCCCCTCAGAACGACACTCCCATTCTCCGCGCGGAACACTTCACCAAATTTCTCACCGGCCGCAAGATTCTCGACGACTGCTCCATCAGCATGCGTCCGGGCGACGTCAAGGTTCTCATCGGCCCTTCCGGCGCCGGCAAGAGCACCTTTCTGCAGTGCATCAACTGCCTGCTTGAACCCGATCAGGGTGAAATCTGGCTCGGCGATCACCGGGTGGACTTCAAGAACACGAAGGAACTCTACGACCTCCGCCAGCGCGTGGGCATGATCTTTCAGGAATTCAACCTGTTCGATCACCTTTCCGCGGAAAACAACGTGGCGCTTGCCCTGCGCAAGGTGCGCGGCCTGAGCAAGGCCGACGCCATCGAACGCGCCCATGTGGAGCTTGCCCGCGTAGGCCTTGCAGACAAGGCACGCCTCTACCCCGCCCAGCTCTCCGGCGGACAGAAGCAGCGCGTGGCCATCGCCCGCGCTCTGGCCATGGATCCCACCATCCTGCTGCTCGACGAACCCACCTCCGCTCTCGATCCCGAACTCGTGGGCGAAGTGCTCACCGTCATACGCGATCTTGCGGCCCACGGCATGCCCATGATCATGGTCACCCATCAGATGGAATTTGCCCGCGCCGTGGCTACGGAAATCCTGTTCATGGAGGGCGGAAAGGTCATCGAACAGGGCGCCCCCGAAGAGCTGCTCGCTCCCGGCGCGCAGACCCGCACGCAGGACTTCTGCACCAGACTCCACGATCTGTGCGGCGAGTCGGAGCCCGATGCGGAGGTGCGGAACTGACCATGCTCGACTTCATCGACCTGAACTTTCTTACCGGGCGCGTCATGCCCTATCTGGACCGGGGACTTATGATGAGTCTTCAGCTCATCATTCCCGCGTCTCTGATCGGCGGCTTCATCGGCGTGATCATGGGCGTCATGCGCGTGTTCGGCACGCCCGCCGTGCGCCGCTGCACCGATGCCGTGGTCGCCGTGGTACGCGGCGTGCCGCTGACCGTGCAGCTCATGATCCTCTATTTCGGCCTGCCAAGCCTCCCCGGCGTGAAGATCTATCTTTCCCCCTACGCGGCCGCGCTTCTCGGATTCATCATCTGCACGGCCTCGTATCAGTCGGAATACGTGCGCGGGGCCCTGCTCTCCATCCGGCAGGGGCAGATCAAGGCCGCTCAGGCCCTCGGCATGACCCGCTGGCAGACCATCTGGTCCGTCATCGTGCCGCAGGCCGTGCGTCGCGCCCTGCCCGGCTGCGGCAATGAAATCATCTATCTCATCAAGTATTCCTCGCTGGCGTACATCGTCACCTGCATCGAGCTTACCGGCGAAGCCAAGGTACTCGTTTCGCGAACCTTCCGTCCCACGGAAGTCTACCTTGTGGCGGCCTGCTACTATCTGGTCATGGTGAGCGCCGCCACCTGGCTTCTGGCCCGGCTGGAAAAGAAGCTGGCCATTCCCGGCTTCGGCCAGCAGAAATAAAAGGGCCGGTCGGCACAGGTTCCGACCGCTCAGGCCCGATTTTCTGCAGGCTTTCGCGCCGCCACGGCGCTTTCACGGTGAACTACGCCGTCAACTTCTACCCCAGAGACGTATGACCTCACTCGACCATATCCGCAATTTCTGCATCATCGCCCACATCGACCACGGAAAGTCCACCCTTGCCGACCGCATTCTGGAATATACCAACGTGGTGAGCGCCCGCGAAGCCCGCGAGCAGTACCTCGACAGAATGGATCTGGAACGGGAACGCGGCATCACCATCAAGGCGCAGACCGTGCGCATTCCCTATACCGATAAGGACGGCACGAACTATGTGCTGAACCTCATCGACACCCCCGGCCACGTGGACTTCGGCTATGAAGTGTCGCGCTCCCTCGCCGCCTGCGACGGCGCCCTGCTCGTGGTGGACGCCACCCAAGGCGTGGAAGCTCAGACGCTGGCCAACGTCTACATGGCGCTCGATCACAACCACGAGATCATTCCCATTCTCAACAAGATCGACCTGCCGAGCGCCGATCCCGACCGCGTGCGTCAGGAAATCGAAGACAGCATCGGTCTCGACTGCTCCGATTCCGTGGACGTTTCCGCCAAGACCGGACTCAACATCGACAAGGTGCTCGACGCCATCGTGCATCGCCTCCCCGCGCCGCAGGGCGATCGGGAAGCGCCGCTCAAGGCCCTCATCTTCGACTCCTGGTACGACAGCTATCAGGGCGTGGTGGTGCTGTTCCGCATCATGGACGGCTCCCTGAAGCTCGGCGACACGATCCATCTCATGGCCGGCAACCGCGACTACGAAGTGGTACGGCTCGGCGTGTTCTCGCCCAACGCCATCGACGTGAACGAACTCGGCGCGGGCGAAGTGGGCTTCCTGTGCGCCAACATCAAGGAACTCGGCCACGCCCGCGTGGGCGATACCATCACCCTGCGCGACAACCCCGCCGACGCCCCCGTGCCCGGCTTCAAGGAAGTCAAGCCGATGGTGTTCTGCGGTCTCTATCCCACCGATGCCGCCGACTACGAGAACCTTAAAACGGCGCTGGAAAAACTTCAGCTCAACGACGCGGCCTTCTCCTTCGAGCCGGAAACCTCCACGGCCCTCGGCTTCGGCTTCCGCTGCGGCTTCCTCGGCCTGCTGCACATGGAGATCATTCAGGAACGCCTGGAGCGGGAATTTCAGGTGGAGCTCATCGCCACGGCGCCTTCGGTCATCTACAAGGTGGACACCACCGACGGAAAGACCTTCGACATCGACAACCCCGCGAAGTTCCCCGACGGTTCCAAGATCAAGGCCCTCTACGAGCCGTACGTGCGCATGGACATCCATGTGCCCACCGAATTCGTGGGCAACGTGCTCAAGCTCTGCGAGGAAAAGCGCGGCATCCAGAAGAATCTGGGCTTCATCACCACCAACCGCGCCGTCATCACCTACGAAATGCCCTTCGCAGAAATCGTGTTCGACTTCTTCGACAAGCTCAAGTCCGGTACGCGCGGCTACGCCTCCATGGACTACACGCCCATCGACTACCGGGAATCCTCGCTCGTCAAGCTGGACATCCTGCTGAACGGCGCCCCCGTGGACGCGCTGGCCGTCATCGTGCACAAGGACAACGCCTACCCCTACGGCCGTGCCCTGGCCCTCAAGCTCAAGCGCACCATCCCGCGCCAGATGTTTGAAGTCGCCATTCAGGCCGCCATCGGCAACAAGGTCATCGCCCGCGAAACCGTGTCCGCCTATAGAAAGGACGTGCTCGCCAAGTGCTACGGCGGCGACATCACCCGTAAGCGCAAGCTGCTGGAAAAGCAGAAGGAAGGCAAAAAGCGCATGAAGCGCATGGGCAACGTGGAACTGCCTCAGGAAGCCTTCCTCGCCGCCCTCAAGGTCGGCGACGACGGCGGGAAGTAAAAAAGGAAGAGTGAGGGATTGGCGGGGGAAGGAGGAAACCCTTTTGAAAAAGGGCTTTCCTCCTTCCCCCGCACCCCTATCCTCTTTCCGAAAACTTTTATTATGGAAGTCTTGTTCCGCCGGGAATGAGATCGCAAAGAATATGGATAGGATCGTCCCGCGTGAAGCCGGACGTTTTCTTTTTTATGGAATGCCAGCGGATGCCACTCGGAAGGATACCCTTGAAAAAGGGCGGATTCCGTTTTTCCCAAAGGCAGGGGCGCAATTTCTTTTTTATGGAAAGAGAGGTTCCGTCGTTCCCTCACGACTGCATACGGGCAGATCTCTCGGAACTGCCGTCACACATGGAAAATTCGTAAAACGTGGCCTGCCCTCCTCCCCGGTACGGAGCATGAATAACACGGACCGGGTTGCCTGAACACCCACGCCTTCCGCTCTTATTCGAGCGAACGGCACATCCGGCAAGAAACAGGGGGGGGCTAACGCGCGGAACACAACAGTCGGCACAGCTAGTCCGCAGGTCGTTTTTTCAGCAGCCTCATCAGACGGGGCGTTTTCTTATGTACGAGGCTCTCATGAACGATATTCGTATCCGCACCGCAACCACGGCCGATGTTCCGGCCCTTCTTGACATCTACGCGCCCTATGTGCGGGAAACCGCCATCAGCTTTGAATACGAAATTCCCACACTTCAGGACTTCGAGGGACGCGTAGCCCGCACGCTGACTCGCTATCCGTGGCTGGTCGCGGAGGAAGGCGGAACGATACTCGGCTATGCTTACGCGTCGGCCTTCCATGCCCGCAAGGCCTATGACTGGTGCGCCGAAGCATCCATCTATGTGGCGCAGAACGCGCGCCGTCGCGGGCTCGGCGCCGGGCTCTATGCTGCGCTGGAGGAACGGCTTAAAAGGCAGGGGATTCTTATTCTCTATGCCTGCATCGCCCGACCTCCGCAGGAGGAAGATGAGCACCTCACACTGGCAAGCATCCGCTTTCACACCCGCATGGGGTTCCATACAGTCGGAGAGTTTCCCCGCTGCGGCTTCAAATTCGACCGCTGGTACGACATGGTCTGGATGGAAAAACGCCTGGCCGACCCCGCCGTTCCTCCCCTGCCCGTGATTCCCTTTCCGGAGTTGGAGAAGTAAGGCTGAAGTAGACGGCCCCGCCCTCGACCAGAGAAACGCCGCCTGATGTTTCCCCTATTAACCACAATCCCCGCGCTGAACCTTTTAAGTCCGACGCGGGGATTAATTTTTTAGTTAATTTATCTGATAAGTTCAATTATTTTTACTTTCTATTCTATAGATATCTCTCATATAATTTAAAAATGCATCTATTACTAAGCATTTATCATCTGTAATTTCCATATTTTTATCCATAAACATTTCTATAACTTTTGTCATATACTGATTTGGCTGTACAAGATGAGGATTATTTGAATCAATATTTGCAATAATAAACCATATATTATTAATTTTATTAAGTCCATATTTTATTTTATGACCTATACTATTAAAAAAATATTCCATCTGTATTTTATCTGATTCACATTTTAAATTAGAATAAATACATACTTTTGATTTTTTTTCTTCTATAATATCATATACATTAATTCTATCATAAGTATTTACCATATTAAATTTTATATTCATTGCTTTTTCAAATTTATCATTTTTTCCAAAAAATAATGGTATATCTAATTGAGGATTAAAAACTATACATGTTGAATATGGAAATTTTTTTGTACAATATAAAGATGCAAAACCACCATTGGATGATGATATAAAACATAACTCATTATTTGTTAGATCATACAAATTTAAAAATTTTTTAATTATATCACAAACATAATCCAAATAATTAGTGTCTCTATTTCCAAAAAAATATGTAGGTGCTATTTGTGTTTCATTTCTAGTTGGATCATCTAAAAATAAAAAACTTCCATCAAAAAAATTACTCCAAGTAACTCTATGAAAAATAGGATAACTTCTTCTATCTACACCAACGGAAGATAAGCAGACATACAGTTTTTTAAAATTTGATGGCAAAAAAAAAGCTTCAAATCTTGTGCAAAACCCCCCAATAGATAATCTATATATATCATCTCTTGTAAGATTTTTTAATTCTACATACTTTGGGTCACATTCCATTAGTTCCTTTAATTCTTCTTTATTCATGTAATTCTCCAATTGATCATAAGCGTGAAAGATTCAATCACATCTAAATAAGTCTCTGGTATAAACTTTATCCATACAATCCATTACTTCATCCGCCATACGATTGACTACAATAACGTCAGACATATCCTTGAAGGACTGAAGGTCATTAATGACGGAGAATCCCTGGTAGTTTTCCTGTGTCAACGTAGGTTCGTAAATAACAACCTCTACGCCCTCTCCGCGAAGCAGACGCATGACATCCTGAATGGCGGATTGGCGGAAGTTGTCGCTACCGGCCTTCATGGTCAGGCGGTAAATACCAACCCTGCGGGGCTTACGACTGAGAATTTGATGGGCGATAAAGTCCTTGCGCGTATTATTGGCCGCCACGATAGCCGTGATAATGTCGTTGGGAGTTCCCCTGTAGTTGGCCAAAAGCTGACGTGTATCCTTGGGCAGGCAGTAGCCACCATATCCGAATGAGGGATTGTTGTAGTGGGAGCCGATTCTCGGATCGAGGCCGACCCCCTTGATAATCTGTCGTGTATCCAGACCGTGCAACTCGGCGTAGGTATCAAGCTCATTGAAGAAGGCTACACGAAGTGCAAGATAGGTATTGGCAAAAAGTTTAATGGACTCCGCTTCCGTGGCATTGACCATAAGGGTAGGAATATCTTTCTCTACAGCCCCTTCCTGAAGCAAATTCGCAAAACGCTCTGCTCTCTTCCGAAGCTCCGGTGTACATTCCTTCGGTGTTCCTACAATAATACGGGAAGGATGAAGATTGTCGTAAAGCGCTCTGCCCTCACGCAGAAACTCCGGCGAGAAGAGAAGGTTGGGCAGGCCGGGCCATGCCCTGCGCAACCCTTCCAGATACCCCACCGGTACCGTGGACTTGATGACCACCGTGGCGGCAGGATTGACCTTTTCTATCAGCTTCAGCACAGCGTCAATGGACGACGTGTCAAAATGGTTCTGCTCCACATCATAATTAGTGGGAGTGGCAATAATAATGCAGTCTGCATCACGATAGGCAGACTCACCATCCGTAGTAGCTATGAGGTCCAACGTTTTTGTGGCAAGAAATTCCTCAATTTCCTTATCCACAATGGGAGACTTCTTATGATTAATAAGCTCCACTTTCGTGGGAACGATGTCTACAGCCTTTACGCAATTGTGCTGAGCAAGAAGAACTGCAAGACTCAACCCAACATATCCTGTTCCAGCAACAGCAATGACCATAATAAAGCTCCTTAAACATAAAAAATTAAAAATAATTAGCTTGTATATTACTTTGATTTAAATTCTTTATATGCACGATAAATATTAAATGGAATATAAAATATTTTTGATATAGACTTACTCATAAAAGATTTTACAATTATATTTCCAATCCTATATGATAGTCTACCCATTACTTTACGTTCAACACTTTTTACCAATGAATTTATATCATTATATTTATTATTTTTATATAATATTTTTCCTATATTTTCTATTTTTATATTTTTTTTCATTATATATGACTCACCAAATTCATCATACCATGCATCAAATGTAGCATTTTGTGCACGTGTAAAATATTTACGAGATACATCTATCAAGTTCAAAATTCTAGCCTTATTGTTTTTTTCAAAGCTATTAATTATATTTTTTATCATTATATCATTCTTTTTAGATATAACATTATTTTTCCACAACGCTTCTTCTTGAGATCCGTCAATAAACTTCAATGGAACGTGTAAAGATTTAGCTTTGACAACGGGGACACAGGATAAAACTTCACAAAATTTAAGCCATAGATCATCACCAAATTTACATGTATTTATAATTCTATCGTAATCAAAAACAATATGACCAATTATGCTAGGAGGATATAAAACACCACCCACTCCTGTAGCCATAAGCGCCAATGAAGGTGAATATTCTTTTCCATAATCCCTAATCCATTTATTATATGGTGAAATATTCTTAGTCTCTTTATCTGTATTTATTAAATGAACTCGAGATGCAGAAACAGCATAAGGAAATCTAACATACGTCTTTAATAAATTTTCAACAGTTCTTATATCATAAAATACATCATCATCAAATGTAATTATAATACTATTTGGAAAATTTTTAAATGAATAATAATATTTTTTATGCGGACCTATATCATCACCATCCATAAAAACAATAGAAATTATACTAAATTTATTACACATAAAAACTAAATCTTCAGGTAAATCATCATACTCATGAGGAAATTCATTTTTGTTTAACACAACTACTATTTTATCAACCAAAACAGTTTGTATTAATAATGAATGTAATACTGATTTTAAAAAATTTATTCTTTTAGGATAAGAGGCTATTGAAATACAAACTTCTTCATTAACACCTACATCCTTTGGAGTTTTTTGATATCCAAGCTCATTAAAAGCCTTATTATTACTATCGAGAACACTTCTTTCTAATACGTCATCAAAAACTGATCTATATAAAGAATACCACTCATTTGAAAAAGGTACATTTGAATAATTCCAAGGCTTATAAGGAGATGCAAGATGGATAATCAATGCATTATCATTGATATCATTTTTACTATTATATTTTTTTAAATCATAATATCTTATTATTTCATCTATTTTAAAGTATCCCATAACAGACGATATAACATTATATTCAAAAGGAAGATACTTCACTTTTTCCTTTAGAACCACGTTAAATGCATCTTGATCCATAAAATAGTTTTTTCCATTTTTTCTATATTCTATCAATTCTTTGCATATATTATCTTCTCTCATCTTTTTTAAGTTATATAAAATAACACCAGTATTAAAATATGAAGTATGATTAATTTTCAATTTTTGAGTTTGTGGAGGATTATAAGTCATAGCTTTCATATCTTTAACTACTGCAGCATATACTCCATTGATATTTTCATTCCATATTTTTCCTATATCACCTTTTACTATTATATCACCATCCAAATATAAAATTTTATCAATGTCTTTAAATATATCAGGAATTAAAAATTTAAACAGTGCAGATGTTGAAACATGAAGATTTTCAATCTTTAAATTATTAAAGTTATATATATCATTAACTTCGTTTATATCAATACTGCATTTATTAATGCAACATTTTTTTAATTTATAAATACTATCTTTAGACAAATTGCTTGCTAATATATGAATTTCTATTTTTAATCCATTACTTTTTCCGTCTAATAAAGACTTTATTGCTACCACTGTTGGAGTGACATACCCCTCATCAGTAATAAAGCAAATATGCACCACGTCAGACATAAAAGACCCCCTGTAACATTCTATTCAATAGGATTGTAAAAAACTTCTTTCTTGATAGTTTTTTTCCTATACCTTTGATGCTAGAAAAATCCACTTCTAGTAAACATTTTATTGCTCTTAATAAATAGAAAATTTTTAATTTATTTTTTAATGTATCAAATAAATTCTTTGTTATTAAATAATGCAAATTCAACAATTTATTTTCTTTAGAAATAATTAATAAATCATATATACCATTTATATGATCTTTAATATTATCATTATTCCATATGATATTTTTATGATTTTTCCTATATGCATAACTATTTATATCAACAACATAAAATTTTTCTGATTTAATCATTGTATTTACAAAAAAAATAGAATCCTGAAATCTCCTATAGCTTGGAAACATCAATCCATTTTCTTTTAAAAATATCCTAAAATATAAAAATCTATAAAATCCTCCATCATATTGATAATCTTTATAATTATACCAACCATCATTTATAAAAAACTGATGTGGGACTTTTTTATCCAGAATATTACCTTCTGGATCTATCTTATACAGAGATCCACCACAGATATTTGCATTTTGCTCAACAGCCTTATTGTACAGTGTTTCTAATACATCATTAGAAGGATACAGATCGTCACTGTCCATGAAGGCGATGTATTCACCTTGGGCCATCGCCATACCTGCATTTCTTGCCGGACCCGCGCCTGTGGACTCTTTTTGATGCACTACCGTAATTCTCGAATCTCGTGCAGCATATTCATCGGCTACCGCACCGCTTCCATCAGTAGAAGCATCATCCACGATAAGAACCTCTATATTCCGCAAAGTCTGAGCAAGAACACTGTCCAGACATTCACGGAAATATTTTCCGCTGTTCCATACAGGAATGATGACGCTGACAGCAGGAGATTCCATATTACAGCCCCACGGCGACCTTAGTGGCCACGGCAATCTGGTAGAGTATCTGCGTGATGCCCTTGGCCAGTTCAAGATTCTTGGTGTCCACTCGAGGCATGACCAGAATGCGGTCTCCGGCATGAATGCCGAGTTCCGCTATCGGGCCGACCTCGCCGTTCATACGCGCGACGAGGATATTGTCCTTGTCGGCACGGTCGGTCAGACCTCCGGCACTCTTCAGGTAGTCCTCCGTATTCATGGCGGAATCGAAGGTCACGGCCTTGGGCAGCATGACTTCGCCGGACACCTGCACCACGTCGCTCTTCTGCGGGATGACCACCTCGTCGCCGTCCTCCAGCAGAAGGTCGCGCACCTGCCCTCCCCGACTTACGACCACCACGCCGTCCGGCGTCAGGCTCGCCGCACGGTGGATGAAGTCCTGCACCAGTTCAGCCTCGCGCACGCGGATCTCGGCTTCCTCCGCCGTGGCAGACGTCGCCGTCAGCGCCGAGCGTTCCAGACGATGCAGGGAATCTTCCAGAATGGTCTTCTGCTGTTTCGCCACGCTCTGGCGGCGCACATACACGGCGGACACATCGGCCAGCGCCGGGTCCACCTCCACATACGCAAGCAGGTCGCGAAGCGTGGTGCTGTTCTTCACCGGGAAACGGGAGGCTCCGCGTATGGCTCCGCTCACCGAGGCCATGATGGTCCGGCCGCGGCTGTCCGCCACGAACTCCACGCTGTCGCCGTCGGCAAGGCGCATGGAGGAGAATTCCTGAAGCGTCATGTACTCATTGAACGGCCTGCCGCTGCGTATGCCGGAAATGCTCACGTGCGTTGCGCTGGAAAGCGGGCTGCCGTAGGCGATGAGCTGCGCGCCCGTCGCCTGACCGCTGAACTCATACCGCGCTTCCTGACGGAGCATGCCGTAGGCCGCCACGCTTACTCCTCGCTCACCCACAAGAATGACGTCGCCGTCCTTCAGACGGATGTCCGGCATGTTGCCGTGGAGCGCAAAGTCGTACAGATCCAGATGCGCCACCACCTTGTTGCCGCGCTTCACCTGCACGTCGCGGAACGTGCCGCGATCCGGCGTAATGCCGCCAGCCCGGTCCAGATACGACATGACGGAATCCACAGGACTGCCCGCATAGCGGCCGGGCTGGTTCACAAAGCCCGTCACGTACACGGCCACGGGCTGAGAACTCTGCAGATTCACATAGACATTCACGTTGTCGGTGAACACCGACGCCAGGCGCGAACGCACGGCACCAAGAAGCGCCGACTGCTTGAGCCCGGCCACGCGCACGGGGCCCACTTCCGGCAGAAAGATGTTGCCCTGCTGATCCACCGCCAGCACGTCGTCATAGGTCTTGGCTCCCCATATCCGTACCGTGATGCGATCGCCGGGGAGAATGACGTAGTCGCCGTTCACCCCGTCGCTGTAGGTACCGGCAAAATTGCCACGGAACAGATTGGCACCGAATGGGGCAAGCAGCGCTGATGCGGAAGGCGTCAGACTGCTCTGCGCCCACGCAGGCGGCGCGTCCATCACCGTGGCCGTTGCCTGCTTCTCCCGATACGGAAGGCTGCCGTCGAACATCGGATAGCTGCCCGGTGTGGACTGAGGCACCACGTTCATGCTGTTCTGCGCAGACGCAGGAAGGCTCCCCTGCATGGGAATGCCCGACGAGAGATTCGTCATGCTTCTGCCGGACGTTCCGTAACTCTGTGCCTGCATATCGGCGGCAAGTACGGGCTGAGCGCTGAGCCCGAGCAAGATACATAATACGCTGGCGTTGTATATTTTCTTCATATTAAAAACCTGCATGTTCACGAATGGATGCCCAGATCAGAGAAACAATGCCCAGGAAAAGGAGCATTCCGGCAAAGACATAAAGCGTGAAGAGAAACGGCTTCGGATACAGAGATTCATCCGGAAGCGTGGGCTGCTGATACGCCACCACATAGCGGGACTGCGCCATCTGCTGAATGCGTGCCTGCTCAAGCGACGTCATGGCGGAAACAAGCTGCTTCTGCGCGAATTCCGCTTCGATGGTCAGATCTTCGTAGTCGGCAACCAGCGCATTGAGATTGCCCTGTACCGAGCCCTGCCCAGCCACTCGCAGCTTCTCCTCGGAAAGCTGTTTCTCCACGGCCGCAAGGCGCTGACTCAGAGACTTGATGAGAGGCGCATCCGCCTTCATGTAGGACTTCGCTTCCGAAATCTGCGTACGCAGCGTGGTGGCTTCCGCTTCCAGGCCGGAGACAAGACTCTGCAGCCCCTCGGCCGTCATTTTCGGATCAATGAGATTGTGCGTATCGCGGAACTCCCGCATGGCGCTCTGCGCCTTGCGCACGCGATCCTCCGCACGGGACACTTCTTCCCGGGCCAGCGCTACGGCATCATTCTGGGCCCGCTCGTTCATGGCGTTCACCAGCGCTTCACTCCGCGAGAGCACCGCGCGCGTGAGCGCCTGCGCCATCTCCGGTGTGTAGGCCTTAACCTCCAAAGAGATGATGCCCGTATCCACATTCAGCTGCGGAACCACCGCCCAGCGCCAGTACCGGACAAGCTCATCCTGCGTGGGATTCCGCCACAGACGGGAAATCATGTCATGATCCCGGCTGCTGTAATGCTTCACCAGTTCCAGCTCGCGGTCGATGTCCTGTGCCAGATCAATGCTCTGGATGTAATCATTAATGATATAGGCGTCGTTACCCGTGGAGCCGGACGTCCGAAGGAACATCGAGGCGATATCCAGCCCCGATGAAGAAGAGGCGTCCGCGCTGCGCACGGCGAAGCTGGCATGCGACACGTACATGGGCGACGCAAACGCGAGGAAGTAGATGAACGCCAGCACCGTAGGCACGACAAGCGCCATGATGAACGCCCGCTTCTTTATCCAGCGACGGATCCGACGCCACTGTGTTTTGGTGACCTGACGCGTATCCGCCATGTTATTTTTTTCCATGACACATTCCTTCATAGGACGAGAGCGCCTCATCCAGCGTATCGAAAAAAATCAGCTTGCCGTCCTTCAGGATGGCGGCATTGTCGCAGTTGCTTCGGATGACGGAGGTGCTGTGCGCCACGACCAGAAGCGTGGAATGGGCCTTGCGCTCCTGAAACACGCGCTCGCTTTTGGCGCGGAAGGAGGCATCGCCCACGGCATAGCCTTCGTCGATAAGGTAGAAATCAAAGCCGATGGCCATGCTCAGACCAAAGGCCAGCTTGGCTTTCATACCGGAGGAATAGGTGCGGATGGGCATATCCATGTAGGGACCGAGTTCGGAAAAATCCTCCACAAAATCGGTAACCTGCTTGATATTTGCCCCGTATATCCGACAGGTGAAGCGCATGTTTTCCCGCCCGGTCAGGCTGCCGTGAAAACCTCCGGCGAAACCGATCGGCCATGAAACCCGGCTGGTTCTCTTGACTCGCCCTTTATCCGGAGATTCCGCCCCGCAGATGATGCGCATGAGCGTGGACTTGCCTGCGCCGTTCAGCCCCAGAATGCCCATGTTCACGCCCTCGCGGAACGTGTAGGACACGTTGTCCAGAACCACCTTGCGGCCGCGGGGAAGGCTGTAGCTCTTGCACACATGGGAAAGCTCAATCATGCAAGCCTCCTGCGCACATAGCGTTCCAGAAGAAGGCCGAGACAGAGACTGCACGCCGTCACCGTTACAAGATACAGAGAGCTGAACGTCATCGTACTGTAGCCGCGGGACAGACAGACACGTCCCCACTCGATGATCTGAAGCATGGGATTGTACCAGAGATACTTCAGCACATACGAAGGCAGCGTGGTTGCGGAGTAAAAGAGGCCGGAAGCAAAAAATGCTATACGCATGACCATCGGCACGATTTTCTCCAGCGTGGGATAGATAACGGCCAGAGAAGCACACGTCATGCCGACGCCCAGCCCGAGCAGCGGCGTAAGAAGAAGCAGGATGAGCAGCCCGCCGAAGTCGTTCAGATAAAACTCCATGCCGAGCAGCGTGCCTATGCCTATAAGCAGAAGAGCCGCCACCAGCTCCGTGGCCCATACGATAACGGTGCGGGAAATCATGAGATCCACGGGCGTTACCTGCGGAAACGTGAGCAGCGACCTGTTGCCGGAAACCGCACTCATGCACTTGTTCAGCGTGCCGCTGAACATGTTGAAGAAGCCGAACCCCACCAGCAGAAACATGAGAATATGCATGCCGTGCGGTGCCTTGGCCCCCAGGGCATAGCGCATGCCCCAGAACACCGCGATGCCCCACATGGTCTGGATGAGCGCCCACAGGTAGCCCAGGCGCGAAGTCCCGTAGATCGTGTGCACCTCGCGCATCATCAGTGCGTAGATGACACGCCCCTGCACGACGAGTGCGCTGTCCATGGCTTATCTCGGCAGGGTTTCAAATATGGATCCGGCCGTGAACCAGCCGCTTTCATCCCGGCACACCGCAATGCGATACGCAGAGCCCGACATCGTCACCTGCGCCCGACGGCAGCTCTGCCCCAAGCCGGACGTATAGGAGCCTTCCATCTGCACAAGTCCGTCGCCGCCGAAGGGCGTGGACATGACGGCCTGCTCGCCCGGCATCATGCGGGAAACCGCTGCGGCGAAGGGATCACCGGCGACTTCCGGCGTCGCCTCCCCGGCCGGAGTCGACGCCTGCTTCGGAGCGCATCCGCCAAGAACAAAAAACAGAGCGCACAGGCACAACAGTGCGCCGCGCTTCAAAGCTCCCGCACCGGAAGCTTCCGTGAATCCCAGAGAGTCAGCACGAACTCCGGCGCGACAACGCGTTCCTCCCGGATTCAACACTGCCGAAAAATTCCCTCTTTCCATCGCTCCGGCATGGCCCGCACCGCTCAGTCCGGCCGCCGGAACGTTATCGATATCTTTCAGGTTTTCACCTGTCATACTTTTTCTCTCCCGCAGGTGGCCAAAAAGTGTACTTTTTGGCCACAAAAGAAAAAAGCCGCCTGAAGAAAATCCCTGAACAAATCAGTTTTTTTCTTCAAAAGCGACTTTTTATGTCGTTGAGCCGAAATTTATTAAGTCGGCACACCGGACATATTAAAAATAATATATCAAAATTAAATATTTTTTATAACGTATATTAAAAATTTATACATCATATAACACCAATAATAGTTTTATTATAACATGTTTAGAGCATATTAAATACTAATCCTGTAGAGAGGAAAAAATCCCACTCAAAAGCAAACAACAGGGCTTCAACCAAAGGCTATGACAGTACGGATTTTACAGGTAATCTTTTTCTCAAAAGCAGCGCATATCCAAGCAAAGAAAAATGCGGCGTGCCCTCCAAGGAACACGCCGCATACGGCATAAATCAAAACAAACAGCTGTCAGTCTGCTGCCAACGCTTTTACTCCAACGCATGATGGCTATAGATAAACAGAAAACAAGAAGACATCCTATTTTACATACTTCTTAATAACACGCATAAGAATCTTGATATCCAGAGGCTTGGCAACATGGGCATTCATACCGCTGGCCATACAGTTCTGAATGTCTTCGGAGAAAGCATCGGCCGTCATGGCAATGATGGGGATACCGGCATCCGGCCTGTTCATGGCGCGCAGAGCTCGGGCAGCCTCATAACCGTCCATAATCGGCATACGCACATCCATAAGAACCAGATCATAATACCCGAATTCTGACGCACTGAACTTCTCAACGCAAACCTGACCGTTTTCCGCCCAGTCCAGCGAAAATCCCCGCGCTTCCAGAAGGACGCTGGCAATTTCCCAGTTCAGCTCATTGTCTTCTGCCAGAAGAATCCGTTTACCCGCCCAGACGTCGGTCTGTTCGCCCTGCTCTTCTCCGGTAATTCTGCCGTCTTCTGCAAAAGACTTCAGACCCAAAAACAACGTAGATTTAAACAATGGTTTCGGAATAAAACCGGAAATGCCGGCACGACGGGCTTCCTGCTCTATATCCGTCCAGTCGTAGGAAGACATCAGCAGAACAGGCACCTGATCTCCCAGCAGAACGCGCATTCTTCGGGCCGTTTCCAGCCCGTTCATCTCCGGCATCTGCCAGTCAAGCAGTATAATATGATAGTCCCGTTTCTGGGCATGGTGCTGCTGCATCATGGAAATGGCAGTCTTACCATCCAGAACCCAGTCTACATCCATGCCCATTTCCTGAAGCGATGCACTTGCCGTGCGGCAAAGCTGCTCATCATCATCCACAATCAGCACATTCCAGTGAGGAAGATGCATGTTCTCTTCATGCATATCGGCCTTTTTCATATCCAAAGTGACATGAAATTCCGTTCCCTTATTGAGTTCACTGCTGATCTCAATGGTCCCTTTCATTTCATCCACAATGTACTTCATGATGGCCATACCGAGTCCGGTGCCTTCAATCTTGTGCACCTGAGCATTATCTTCTCTGGCAAACGACTCGAAAATCTTTTTCTGAAACTCAGGGCTCATGCCTATGCCCGTATCTTTCACCTTCAGATGCGTACGCACATACTCCTCTCCCTGAGGAGAGTTTTCCTGATACAGGCTGACCTGAATAGCTCCTCCCTGAGGCGTAAACTTGAGCGCATTGGACAGCAGATTCAGCAGCACCTGACTGAGGCGCACGCTGTCGGAGTACACGTTCTCCGTAAGAATGGAATGAATATGGATATCAAACTGCTGCTTCTTGGCCTTGATCTGCGGTTGTACTATACCGACGATACCGTCCATGACCTCCCGCAGGGAAACCTTATCCATATTGAGCGAAAGCTTTCCGCTTTCAATCTTGGACATATCCAGAACATCATTAATAAGTCCCAGCAGATGTCGACTGGAAAGCGTAATTTTTCTCAGACAGTCCTGAACTACTTCCGTATTTCCGGGATTTGAGGCTGCTATGGCCGTCATGCCCACGATGGCATTCATGGGCGTGCGTATGTCATGACTCATATTGGACAAAAATTCGCTTTTGGCACGACTGGCTCTGTCTGCTTCCGCCCTCGCCTTCTCAAGGGCCAGAATTTGTTTTCTGGACAATCTGGAGTAGAAAAGGAACATGGCCAGAAGAGGCAGCATAAACAGCAGCCCTGCGCCTATCGCCGTATACAGATGCTGGCTCCAAAGACGATTGACAACTTCATCCAGCGCGCCATGCGGCATATCCGTAACCAGATACCAGTCTGATTGAGGCAGCGGAGAGCAATGAATACGGTGACGCTCTCCGTTCACCGTCAGAAACATCGTATGATTTTTGCCGGCGGCCATGCTCTGGCGAAGGGCAGAAGTCATCTCCTCGGCAGTCTTACCTGAAAAGAGGGCTCTTTTGACGAGCCAGTCGCAGTAATTATTCTCGGAGACCTCGGCATTACGAAAAATAAAATCCCCGTTTCTGCGGATGATCTGGGAAAACACCATGGACTCATCCATATCCAGCGAGAGAGCCTCGCTGACATACTCAAGCGGCATACCGACCACCAGAGCCGTACAGCTCTTCCCATCCTTCATGGGATACCCTTCCGAAACAGGATACCCGACGGAAATTCCCAAAATAAGCAGCTCGCTGCCGGACGCCGTCACTCCGGACGAAATATTCTTCTCACCGGTATTCAGGGCATGGAGAAACGCCTGCTCATCAATGATGCGAACCGGATCCCCTAGAAGAATGTCCTCCTGTCCATCAGTGGCATACAAGGCCATATACGTAAATCCGCGCTGCCTGGCACTGAAACGGAGCTCGGATCTCATCCGATCGTCATGGGACGATGCCTTTTCCGGAGGCAGATACGTGACGATGCCTTCCAGTTGATTAAGCTTCTGATCAATGATGGAACGAAAATGAAGCTGCATCTGGAAGTTCACGGCATTCATATAGATGTCGCTCACGGCATTGGCAGCCTGGCCGCCCTGTCGAATGAGGGCAAGCGTGCTCCAGGCAAAAATGCCCATGCAGAGAACGACACAGATCACACTGGCCAGAATAAACTGATTCTTGTCTCTGTTCATAAGAATTCCCGTGATCTATAAACCGGTCGTCCGAGAGCTACCCCGCATCAGACTTTTTCATGCATCCAGTCAGGATATGAAAAAGCTGCTTGAAGTCTATAGGTTTGGAAACATGCGCCGTCATGCCTGCTGCCGTCGTGGAAGCGACATCTTCAGCAAAGGCATTTGCCGTCACGGCAATGACGGGGATGGATCCCGCATCAGGCCTGTCCATGGCGCGGATCGCTCTTGTCGCCTCACACCCGTCCATTTCCGGCATCTGCATATCCATGAGTACGGCGCTGTAGAAAAAAGGAGAGGACTTCGCAAACAAGTCCACAGCCTCGCGTCCGTTCCATGCCTGGTCGACCACCATGCCGTGCATGGAAAGCATTTCTGCCGCAAGTTCCATGTTTACCATGTTGTCTTCCGCCAGAAGGATTCTCATTCCCTGCAGGAAGGAAGTCTCAGGCTCGTTCGACGTATTCTCATGTGCCGCGTCTTCCGGTGTCGTTCTGACCGGAACGAACGGCAGCACGACAGTGAAAGTGCTGCCATGTCCGAGCTCACTCTCCACTCGTATCTCACCGTTCATCTGCTCCACAAGATTTCTGGAAATGGACATGCCAAGTCCGGTACCGGCCACGGCCTTCGAACCGAAACGCACCTCTCTCATATAGGGTTCGAAAAGATGCGGGAGAAAATCCTTCGACATCCCCATGCCCGTATCGGAAACCACGATCCTGTATTTTACGGAATCCTGGGAACCGGCATCTTCAGCCTGTGTGACGGACACGGAAATCACATCGTTTTTGGAAGTAAACTTGAAGGCGTTGGAAAGCAGATTGTTCAGAAGCTGAAGTATGCGGACAGAGTCGCCCATCACCCAGCAGTCCTTCATATCCAGACTGACCTGCAGCGTCTTCTGTTCCATCTCCGCCTGCAGCTGATAGGTATCAAGACACTCCTGAAGACATTTTTTCAGGTCCATTTCCTGATTGTTCAAGGAAAGCTTGCCCTGCTCCATACGCGACATATTAAGAATGTCGTCTATCAGATTCTTCAGCTGACGGCTGGAATAGCTGATCTTGTCGATATAGGTCCCGGCCTTTTCGGGATTATCCAATGTATGCTTGGCAAGATCGGCAAATCCGATGATGGCATTGACCGGTGTACGCATGTCGTGGGACATGTTGCTGAAAAAGCTCTGTTTGGCCTGCTCGCTTCTCCTGGCACTTTCCAGAGAATCCCGGAGCAGATTGCGTTCCGCAAGCTGAAGCAGCTTTTCCTGCTCGATTTCACGAAAACAGAGCACGACCTCTTCCGGCGTCAACACGTCGTCAAACAAAATCCGTATGCTGACCCAGCGATACTCGCTGCCGAAAAGTCTTCGGAACTCTCCTCCGAAATCCCGTACTTTCTGCGAAACCAGCGTTCGTATGCTTTCACAGGAAAAACTACGGATATATTCCTCTCGAGCTTCCGGCTCTATTATGTCGATGGCCGCCTGAAGCAGATCAGCGTAGGGCCCTGTCGGAGCGATTCTGCCCTGCACATAGGCGGAAGGTTTGATGCACTCGTAGGTTTCCCGAATGAAATTCACCCGATACAAGGCATAGTAGGAATTGCCCAGAACCTGTATGGTCTCCCGGCTGCGCGCCACGAGAGCATTGCTGCGCACCGAACGCCATGAATGGACAATAAGCACAAGAAGAAAGATGCCTGCCGACAGCGCAAGCACCAGCGAGAGCTGCTCCGCTCTCTTCAGCAGTTCGGCCTGGGGAATGGTGACTATGGCATACCAGCCGTTGGGCATTCTGCTGTAATAAAGAGCCTGTCTGTTGCCGTCGCCATCGAGAAAATATGAGGTATGATCCTCAAATTCTCCGTTCTGTATTTTCTGAAGCAGAGACTTTACATAGTCCAGCTTCACGCCGTGCCGTTCGGAGTCCGGCATCTGACTGTAGAGAATCTTGCCGTGTCCGTCGCAAAGGAAAAAGGAGTGATACGACGCACCGATATCGGAAGAAAAACGGGATCGGAAATGATGAGGAAAAATGTCGAAAGCCAGAACCACATCGGCATTCTGACATCTTCTGGCAACCGTAATCACGGGAGCGCCTGTGACGGAGTCATCATAAAGTCCCGTGAATACGTTCTTTCCAGGCTCGGCTACGGCCATTTTGAACCATGCGCGATCATCGGGATCAATGGCGTCCAGCTTTTTCTGCTGCTGCTCATTCAATCCTACCAGTCTGCCGTTCATGGCAATATAAGGCCTGACGGTCTCCTCTCCCAGTACGGTCTGCAGCCTGTCGAAAAAAATTTCCATCCACTGCATCACGTCTCCGCCCTTTCCTTCCTGAAAGCGCTTGTCGATGGAAGCCGTGGCAAAGGAAAGCAGCGTTTCATACACGACAAGTCTGCTGCGCTCTTCGGAGGCATAGTTGCCCGCCAAAGTCATGCCCGTCATTCTGGCGTTGCGCAGAAGAATGTCGCGAAAAGCATGGATGCCGGCACCGCAGAGACTGATTACCAGTAAGAACAGAATAATATTGAAAAATATGCTGTACGGAAGCACTCCGGAACGCATCTTATGACTCTGCACTCTCGCCTCCTTCCTGAGAATACCGGTGATGGAAAAAAAGACTCCCGGCAGAGCTGACGAAAAGCGTACCCTCCATCAAAAAGGATTGCAGGAGCTTGTCAAAAGCCTACTCGAAACTTGTGCGTATGGCCAGCACGGCGTCATCATATTTTCTGGATACGTCCGGCATCATGGAAGCAGCTGCCGTCATGTCATGCCCACGCAGGGCGGCAACCTGTCTGTCCAGCAGCGCAAAGAGGGCCGTCATGGAAAGATTGCCGCACACGCCCTTCAGCGTATGCGAAGCCTCAAGCGCCACAGATTCATCACCATGTTCAACAGCTTCCGCCAGTCTGGCATAGCTGGTATCCGCAGGAAACTTTTTCAGCAGGCGGGCCAGAAGCATTTCGCTCCCCATGCAGCGCTCCAGCAGGCCGTCCACATCAATGCCTCCGTCCATGAGCTGTTTTCTGATCGTCGCATCCATAGATCACAGTTCTCCTTATCTGTTCTGGGGATACAGCCGGGCAAGTTCTTCCTCCACAGAGAAAAACCTGTCCAGCAGAAGCGGATTGAACACTCCGCACTTATTGTCGCGGATCATGTCCAGGGCTTCTTTTCTGCAGAAGGCCCCCTTGTAGCAGCGTTTGCTTACCAGCGCGTCATATACGTCCGCCAGCGAAACAATCTGCGCCCAGATGGAAATCTCGTCTCCCTTCAGCCCGTCGGGATATCCTCGTCCGTCCCAGCGCTCATGATGATGACGGGCAATGTCATAGGCATAGTGATACGATTCATGCTCACGGAGCTGAGGAATTTTCTCCAGCAGGGCCGCGCCCTGTGTGGTGTGCGTCTTTATGATCTCAAATTCCTCCGGCGTAAGTCTGCCGGGCTTGTTCAGAATGGCATCGGGGATAGCGATCTTGCCCACATCATGCATGATGGACGCAAGCGCGATATGCTCTATGTTTTCCGAAGTCAGCCCCGTTCCCAGATCGGTATTCAGCAGAAGAAAACGCGTAATGTCATGAATGCGCCGAACATGTTCTCCCGACTCCCCGCTGCGGAATTCAATGGCCGTGGACAAGGATTCTATCATGCCCTCATTCAGACGGATAATCTTCTGCGCCTGCAAGAGCAGCTCCGACTGCTGTTCCTCAACCTTATTGCCGAGAATCTTTCTGGCCCGGAACAGCTCCACGACGGAATTCACCCGTCGCTGTACAATATACGGAACGACAGGTTTGCTGATGACATCCATCACACCGAGCCCGTAGGCCTCCTTCATGATGGCATCACTGGCTTCTCCCGTAATCAGAAAGACTGGTATTCTCTCCGTCAGAGAGGATTCCTTCATACTGTGGAGCACCTGAATGCCGTCCATTTCCGGCATAACGACATCAAGCAATACGGCACAGTAACGTTCAGGAGCCGCCAGAAGCTTCTGCAGGCCGATTTTTCCATTCTCCGCCTGTTCCGTAGGATAAAACGAAGAAAATATATGCTCCAGAACTTCTCTGTTGATCTCATTATCATCAACAATCAGCAGCGTTCCCGTCTTCTTCCCCTGATATAAGGAATGCAACATATTCACCTCTTACAGAATCCGGAGAAAAAACTTATTTTCCCACATAGTCGATCACGCCCCGCATCTCAACGGGGAAAAATCACGGGCCGACAAGCGTATATCAGCCACAGTCCACTTCTGCGGATTTTATAAGCAATAAAATCATTGAACAACATAGCAAATATATTACAGCACAGATCATACCGGCTTTGTTTCAGAATATTACTTTTGTTAAAACATGAATCACACCATATCATGAGACATAACTCATGTTATATACTTCATTTAACGCAAAAAATCAATATGAAAAATTTTATCCATTTTTTACTGAATGCATAAAAATTCGAGACTCTGCAACAAGCTGCAGAAGGCGATCTTGACTATTTTTTCACCATATGCGATTTCTAGAATGAATCTCAAGTCTGAAAGGAATATAACATGCCTTCTCCCTCGGAAAAACATGTTTATACATTCTCAGAGCTTCGCAACGAAGTTGAGACTCTTCGCCAAACATTCAATATTGTTCGTCTTGTTTCTCCGGAGAACTATCAAAGCCACCATGTCGGAGAACATGCTCTTCTCCCCGGAGACCCCTGCTACAGCTTCTGGAACCGCCCCGAGACATGTCAGCAATGTCCCTGCCGGCAGATCATTGACTCGCGGGGGCAGAATTCCCGCCTGGAATCAACGGAAGAACGCACCTATATCGTCATATCCAAATATATTCAGCTGGGAGAAAAGCCTTTTTCCATGGAAATGATTACCGAACTCTCCGATGAGTCCGGACTCGGCAGTCAGGAATACGCGCGTGACGAAATACGACGCCTGCAGCAGGAAAATTCCCGCCTTTTAAGAGATCCCCTCACAAACTGCTACAGCCGCCACTACATGAACTCCCATTTCCACCACTATGTTCTCAAAGCCCGCAGCAGCAGTCAGGAGCTCTGCGTTGCCCTGGTGGATATGGACAACTTCAAGGATATCAATGACCGGTACGGCCACACCATAGGTGATGAAGTTCTCCGGAGCTGCTGCCAGTTCTGGCTCAAATACTTTGATTCCCGGCATCACAGCTTCATTACCCGCTACGGCGGCGACGAATTCATCATCACGGCCCTCGCAAACAGCTATGAGGAATTCTGCCGGCGCATTGTATCTCTTGGAAGTTCCATGAGAAAGAGCATCGTGCTTGACGATGGGCAGACCATTCCCTTTTCCTTTACCATAGGCTGCGCCAGCATGAATGAAATAGACGGGGAAGAGTCCCGTCCCCTGCGCGAGGCGCTGTTCTCGCTCGCCGACAAGCGCCTGTATCTGGGAAAGCATTCCGGCAGAAACTGCATCGTCACAAGTTCCAACTGATATACCGACACTCCAGATCAAGAGATTTCGTATACGCTGGAGTTCAGTCTACCGGCGTCCGCCCCGGTTTTTCCCCGCCTTTCTGCCCTTTGCGGTATATACTGTCGGGATATTTCCCCAAAAGATCGTTCCACAACCCTTCTCAACCTTTTCCCGGCGACAAAAGACAGCTCTCTTCTTTTACTGCCGCTTCTTTCTTCGGCCCCTCTATTCCAAGGCCGGCACCCGACACAAGAATCCCCTCAGCCTGCCGAATCCTCTGCAGATGGCCTTACCGATTTCATCTTTCCATGCCTTCCCGTCAGACGCCACGTACCACAAAAACTTCCAGACACTGTAAAATACCGGTGCGAACAAGGCTCCCTTCGTATGCCCGCGCGCAGCATGCCCCTTGTCGCCGCCGCCCCTCAGGGCTCTTCCGGCGTACGTCGGCCATAAAGCTTCCCATAAGCCTGTGCAAGGTGCCCTGAAAACGTTTCTAGTCGCCATCGGGGCACAATAAAAGCGCCTTTTCGATGACGTAAAAGCCACGCACGTTCATCGAAAAGGCGCTGAATCATATAGTATGCTTCAATCGATCAACGGGGACAATGTTTTCCGCCCCATGATCGCCGTCTTCAGGCGGCGCTGAACCCCTTCTGTTCCCCTGACAGACCTTTTCTCTGCCCCAAAACAAAACTTAGGAACGGACGGCCAGAATCCCTTCCGGCGTTTGCAGCACTTCCTTCAGATGCTTCACCACCGTCTGGTCGAAACAGGCGCTCGCCTCAAGCTCCGCAATGGCCTCCTTCTCATCCATACCCTTGCGGTAGGAACGGGAACTTACCATGGCGCAAAACGCGTTCAGCACCGCAAGAATCCGGGCTTCAAAAAGAATGCTGTCTCCCTGCAATCCTCTGGGGTAGCCCGAACCGTCCATGTGCTCGTACATTTCATGCAGGGCACGCGCTATGGGCAGATCGAAGTCCACCCCCTCCATCAGATGAAAAGCGTGTTCCGGAGCTCGATGTACCTGCGCCAGTTCTTCAGGCGTAAGTCTGCCCTTCTTGGTCAGAAGCTCACGGGGAATGAACAGTTTGCCCACCTGTGAAAGCATTGCCCCCATGACCACCGTATTTTTGCCGTCCTCCGTCAGTCCCATGCTGGCGGACACAAGTTCTCCAAGGCGGGACATCCGCTGCGAGTGACCGGCCAGATACGGATCCACGCTTTCTTCAGCACGGGTAAACGCTTCGATGAGACTCTTCTGCCGCTGACGCATGCGCTCACTCTGCCGACGGAACTCGGTAATATCCTTCATCGTGACCACGGCACCGCGAATGCTGTTGCGCACATGCTCTTCGCTGGCATCGAGGAACGGGAACAGCGTTACACGATACAGTCTCTTTTCGCCGTTCTGTTCGAGATAGACTTCACAGCCGTCTTCACGGTTGTTGATGGCCACCTGACGTATGCGGTCAAGAAGCGTCGTCGCCGCCTCCATCGGGAAACAGACGAAAAGCGTCTGCTCGGTGATGTCCTTTTCCTCTTTACCCACTATGGCCGCGAGCGCAGGATTGCAGACCCGGATCTGCCCCTTCACATCCGCCATGAACAGACCGATATCGAGAGAAACATTCACGCTGTCGAGCAGTTCCTTCTGGCGGGAAACAATCTGATTGAGGCGATGCAGCTCGGAGGCCACCGCCCTCTGCTGACGCCCGAAGGCCATCCACCACAGAAGACCGCTCAGAAGCATGAAACTGAGCCAACCCAGCACCGCCACCGCGTACACGGGAAGCTCGGCCCGGAAAACCATGCCGTCCACCACGGAAGCCGGAGTTTCATGAACCAGATCCCAGTTCAGAACAGGCAGGAACTTCGACATGGAATAGACCGTGCCTCCGCTCTCGGAAACGCTTCTGCGCAGGCCAAGCGGATGGTTTCCCTCACCACCACGATGCGCATGCTGTCGACGGGAACTCCGAGTTCCTTCAGCGTATAGTACTTGACTATGCAGTAATCCTCGCAGTCGCCGGATTTCGCCAGAAACTCATAGGGCGCGGCCCAGTAATCAGGCTTGCCGTATACTTCAGGATCCGTCCGATACGGCCACATATTCCAGAACCTGTTGACGATATCCAGCTTCTCCTGCAAAGGCTTCCCTTCCGCACGCTTTTTCAGATCCTTCCAGTGCGTTGAGGCATTGAACCTTTTTTCGTCGAAAAAAATCGGCTTTTTCCGATTTCTCTCTATGGCGGACAGCCAGTTCTGCTGCTTCTTCAGCGCCATCTGAAATTCCACGGTTCCGAACAGACGCGGCCTGGCCTGGGCCGCTGCAGGCGCCAGGACGTAAACCAGAAGAACCATCGCACACAGCATCGACGTCCAGATATGGCTCTTGCTGGCAGCATGTGCTTTGATGTTCATGGAACTTCCGGTCTCCCGCTTGATTCGTTATCGCGAACGCTGAGGCTCCGCCTCAGAAAGTGTAGGACAAGGAGATGGGGACTTCAATGACAAAAGGGGCCGAAGAACGAAGATTCTCCGGCCCCTTGCTGGACAGACCAGCCTATTCGGGCATGGTCAGATGATCGAGAGGTTCGTGGTCTGCAGGAGTGGTCTTGAGCATTTCCGTGCTGATGTCGAGACTGGGCAGCAGATCACCGGCAAGCGCCTTCATGCGATACGCGGCGATAAGCGTATTGCCCAGCGCCGTAGCCGCCTGCGTGGAAGAACTGAACAGTTCGTTTTCCGCATCCAGCACGTCGAGCAGGCTGCGCTCGCCCATGACGAACTGTTCCTCATAGGCGTCGCGGGTAGTCTTGTTGTATTCGATGGCTTCGCGGTAAAAGTCCAGCTGCTCCTGCGCGGAGAGATATTCCGTCCAGCTTTCCTCAACGTTGAGCTTCAGGTCGTCCATGTAGTCGTACAGAACACGACGGCTCTGACGGATACGGGCCGCTGCAGCCTTGCTTTCCGCCACATCGGCGCCGCTGTTGAACAGATTCCAGCGCACGACGGCGGCAACGCCCATTTCGGCCGTCCACATTTCGCTTCTGCCGTTGCGGTCTGAGTAGGAAGGACCGGCTTCAATGCTGAGCGACGGGCTGTAGGCGGAACGAGCCTGCTCTCTCACGGCATTCGCGGCCTTCACGTCTTCAAGATACGCCGCCACCTTGGGATTTCCCTTCTGAGCCGCCTTGAGCACCTCTTCGGAACTCGTATACATCTTGACGGGCATGTTTACCGGCCCGAGAGACATGGCGGAATGACGGGTCAGACGCGTATAGGTATCCTCGCCGTTGCGCAGGGATGCACGCGCCTCAACAAGCGTGGAGTGAGCGCGGGCCAGACGGCTCTGAGCCTGAGAAACGTCGGCCACCGTGTCGACGCCCGTCATCTCTCGGGCACGAGCCTTTGCAAGAATCTCTTCGTGGCGGGTCACATTGACCTGGGCCAGCTGATAGATCTGCTTTCTGCGCAGAACGTCCACATGAGCAATGATGGCATCAAGCGCCAGCGTATTAGCGTTGTCGAGCACGCGATAATCGAGGGAACGATACGAGGCTTCCGCTTCGCGTACGCGACCGCGCGTCAGCCAGCCGTCCCACAGAGGCTGCGTAACAAGCAGCGAGGCGGACGAATACGGCGTCACGTCATCATACTCGTAGGAACGGGTCGTACTGTTGCTCAACCTGCCAAAACCGCCCCTGGCGGTCAGGTCGACACGAGGTCCGTATCCGGCCTTGGCCTTGTCCACTTCATAGCCCACGGCGGAACGATTCTCCTGCAGGGCCTTGATGGAATTATTATTCCTGAGCATGGCCTCGATGGATTCCTTCAGAGGAATGGCATCAGTTTCCGCCGCGCAGGCCAGAGGTGAGTAAAGCATGGCGCCGAGGCAACCGGACACAATCAGGGCAGGAAGCGCCCTTGCGAGGCTCATCTTCCGCTGGGAAGATTGTCCACGCCGAATTCCCTTGAAATCTCCATTGAAGGCAGCCATAAAAAACTCCATTGAAAAACAAAAGGTTACATTGTAAAAATAACCCTTCCCCATGCACATTATTCTGTATGCGACAGGCATCTTCTACAAAAATACATAATAAATTAATATTATTAACGTCAAGGCCGGCAAGATTTTTCAACGTCAAGGCATCAGCAACCTGCCGTTTTTTTCTCCACTAAAAAGCACTTTTATTCATTTATTCATCAAATCAGCATATTACAAAATATCAGTAAATTCCGTGACGCCGCCATTCCGGTTGACATATATTCCCCGGTATCGACTGACAGACAAATTTCCTGAGCATTTTTATTTTTCCCGCAGAGCATTCTGCTTGGCCTTGAGAATGGGCTTAAGAAGGTAATCCAGTACCGTCTTCTTTCCCGTCATGATGTCCACGGTGGTCATCATACCGGGCATGATGGGGAGTTCCTCGCCCCGATAGACGATGGCGGTTTTTGGCGTACGTACCTTGACCTGATAGTAGAAATCCCCCCTCTTGTCCTCAATGGTATCAGCACTGATCTGCTCCAGCACCCCGTCCAGCCCGCCATAAATGGAGAAGTCATAGGCCGACACCTTGACCATCGCCTTCTGACCGGGATGCAGGAAGGCCACGTCGGCCGGGCGCACTCTGGCTTCCACCAGAAGCGTATCATCCAGAGGAACGATTTCCATGATGGGTTCGCCGGGTTTGACCACGCCGCCCAGCGTATTGATGTATATCTTCTTGACCGTGCCGCGCACCGGGGAGCGCAGCTCCGTTCTCGTTACGCGATCGCTTCCTGCAGAAAGGCTTTCACGGAGCGAGGCCAGTTCCAGACTGCGCTTGTTGATCTCTTCCATAAGAGCCGCATCCAGCTCCGCCCTGCGCAGTTCCATGCGATGCCCGGCTTCGCTGGCAGCCGCCTCGGCCCGGGGGATGGACACCTCCAGCGTGTTGATCTCGCCCTGCGTCTGAACGGTACGTTCCTGCAGCTCAAGATACTGCACCTTGGAATAGCTGCGCTTGGCCAGAAGCGATGATGCCATGTTGAGCTGCTGACGGATGAGCGACAGACTGCTGGTAAGCTGTTCCTTGCGGGCCTGCTGCTCCTTGACTTCCTGCTGCCGCTGCTCATACTGCGCCATGAGCACATCCAGCTCCGACTTGCGCTGGCGTACCTGCACGTCGAACGTTTCCTGCTGCACCTGCATGAGATTCTCGCCCTGCGCGAGCTGATCGTCGGTAAGTGCGTAGCCGATGCCTCTCTCCAGCCACGCTCTGGTCTGTTCGGGCCACGACAGCGGAGCATCGGAAACCACGGCGCGAAGCCGACGGATGGCAATAAGATTCTCCATCGCCTTGTAGAGCATGTCGCGCAGATTGCTTTCGGCCATTTCATTGCTGAGTCTGGCAAGGATCTCGTCCTTTTCCACGATCTGCCCTTCATGAACCTCAACGCTGCTCAGAATGCCGCCTTCAAGGTTCTGAATGATCTGCGTGCGAGAAGAAGGAATCACCTGCCCTTCGGCGTGCGTCACTTCATCCAGCGTGGCCACGCTGGCCCAGCCGATGAAAAGCACGAAAAAGACGAATACGCCTACCGACAGCCATCTGGCGCCTCTGGAAGGCTTCCGGGCCAGCGCCGCCTCCACCTCGGCCGCATACGGCAGATCTTCGGGCAGAAGCTTACCGGAAAGGGCCGCAGGTTCAAAAAGGCTCGGTGCAGGCGGAACGGGACTTCCGCCGGCAGGAGCACCGCCGAAGGGTTCGGAAATCCGGGGCGAGTCCTGCCCGCTCTCCGGAACATGTTTCTTGTCTGTATCCATACGCATTTCCCGTTATCATTCTCAAGCAGCAGAACATCCCGTCCGCCTTGCATCGCTCCTGCAGCAAACCGGTTTGCCGCAGAGACCGTCGACTGAGCACCAAGCCTGCGCAGCGAGCTCTATCCGGCCTTTGGAGAGACGCTCTGGGCCTTACGCGCCGCCTGCGCGCTCTGCAGTTTTTTAAGGACCTCATCTCTGGGGCCGTCCAGAAGAATTCTTCCGCCGTCCATCACAATGAGTCTCTCCACAATACGCAGCATGCTGAGCCTGTGGGTGATGAGGATGAGCGTTTTGTCTTTAGTGATGGGCGCAAGACGCTGCTGTACGATGCGTTCCGAATCCACGTCCATGTTGCTGGTGGGTTCGTCAAGGATAAGCACATCAGGGTCACGCACCAGTGCACGGGCCAGCCCCACGGCCTGACGCTGGCCGCCGGAAAGATTGCGCCCCTGCTCACCCACCTGCGCTCCGTAGCCGGAAGGATGCTTTCTGACGAAATCGGCCACGCCTGAAATCGCCGAAGCCCGCAGGATGAGATGATCGTTGATGGTGGGATCGCCGAGGGCGATATTATCGCGCACCGTGCCGTAGAAAAGAATGACTTCCTGAGGCAGAAAGCCCACACGACTGCGCAGATCGGCCGTGGCAAGCTGCCCGATTTCCACGCCGCCGAAGGATACGGAACCTTCCTTCGGCTGATAGAGTCCGATGAGAAGCTTGCCGAGCGTGCTTTTGCCCGAGCCCATTTTTCCTATGATTCCCACCTTCTCACCCGGACGTATGCGCAACGACACATGATCGAGCGCCGGAGTCTGCGCTCCGGGGTAGGAAAAGCTCACGTTGTCCATGACGAATTCGCAGGAAAGCGTGCCGAAGTCCATGCAGGCCGCCTGATCCTGATTTTCCGAGGGCAGTGCCATAAGCGTATCGAGAGCCTTGAGCGACACCCGGGAATTCTGAAGCCGCGTAAGCAGAGAGGCAAGCTGCAGAAGCGGTGCCATGATGCGCCCCACCAGAATGTTGCAACCGATCAGGCCACCCATGCTCATGTCTCCCGCTCCTATGCGGTACACGCCCCATATCACCATGCCCACGGTGACAAGCTGCGTGATGAACGTGGCAAAGCTCACCGCCCGGGTACTGTATTTGCGCGCCTCGTTGGAGGACTGCGCGGAAATGCCGGCCACGGCCTCCCAGAGCTTCTGCATGCGGCTTTCCGCCATGCATCCCTTGACGGTTTCAAGACCGTTCACCATTTCCACAAGAAGCGCGTTTTTCTGCATGCTGTGGCGATAGCTTTTTTCGGCGCTTCTGCGGGCGGCCATCTGAAGATACACGCCCACGCCGAGCAGCACGGGCATGGCGGCAAGAGGCAGAAAAACAAGCGGGCCGCCGATGAAGGCCAAAAGCAGAAAGAAAAGCACCAGAAACGGAATATCTATGCAGGCAAGAAACGTGGTGGAACTGAAGAACTCGCGCAGAGATTCAAATTCCCGAAGGTTGTTCACCAGCGCACCCGTGGATTCCGGCTTGGCATCCATGCGCATGGAAAGAACCTTGTCGATGAGCTTGCTGGAAAGCACCACATCGGCATTGCGTCCGGCCAGATCAACAAAATGACTGCGCAGACTGCGCAGAATAAAATCAAACAAATAGGCGAGCGTAACGCCGGCGGCCAGTACCCACAGAGTTTCGTAGGCATTATTGGGAATGACACGGTCATACACGTTCATGACAAAAAGCGAACTGGCCACGGCAATGACGTTCACCACCACGCTGGCCAGGGCCACATGCCGGTAGATGGGCATGTAAAAGCGCAGCACGCTCCAGAACCAGTCTTTGCCGTGTTGAAGTTTCACCGGATCCGTCCGCGCGTCGGCACGGCTTTCCAGGGCGCCGAACACGGCATAGCCGGAGTACTGCGACTCAAGTTCGCTGCGGGCAACGGACTGCACACTTTCCCCGAGTTCAGGAAGAATGATCCCCGCCTTCTCCTCATCAATGGAGGTCAGAACGCAGGAAGCATTATCTTTCAGCAGAAGAATGCACGGCAGCGTAAGCGGAGAAATATCGTCCAGCCGGGGACGATACATGACCTTGCCCTTCAGCCCTGCCCGCTCCGCCGCTCTCAGGCAGGCTCCCGCACTGACTTTTTCCGAACCGGCAAGTCCTGCCAGCAGGAACTGGGGCGAAACGTGCTTGCCCTTGAGCTTTATAAGAATGGAAAGACTTCTTAAAAGGACAGGCATGAAATCCACTTCCGAAGGAGAAAGCGGAGTCATGCCGGAAGAGACTGGACCAGATTTTTGAGTTTCACTCATGAAATGCACCTACCTTCCCAAAGATCTCTCCTGACGGAGATCTCCGTGAAAGCCGCTCTGTTCAAAGCGGCTGCAAGGCCATGCTATAATATTATCGGCTTGTCGTATATAGGATGAGACCGCTTTCTATTCATCAATCGTCTTTTTTGAGGATCAGGTCTCGTACGCTTTCCCCTGCCGCATCTTCGCCCGGCCCCTGCAATACGATTTTTCAGAGAGCGGATCAAAGATTGCCCGCATGCATCTTCGCCTTTTATTATTTTGCTGTCAGTTTGAAAAAAGTGATACTTTTCTGCACCATGTGCTGCAGGCGTCCAACGTGGCCGCATTGAAAGGCTGCCGTGCCGGTGCGGCATGCATAAAAGATTTCAGCGCCACGGCCGAAGAATAATGCCCTCCTCCCAAGTCCAGAGCCGGCGTTCAAACGTAACTGCTGCCGGATGCCCCGGATACGGCGTGAGGGGAGCTTCGGGGCTTCAGCAACACAAGCCGCCCATGGCCAGCAACCAATAACGGCAGACCGAAACGCCGCTCTCCCGTACTTTCGGGCGACGTATCCGTTCCGAGCGCAAAACTGTATTCCTGCCGCTTCGTAAGCTGTCCGGCCACCGGAAAAACCACTGCCGGTCCGCTCCCGCACGCAAGCCATTTCACCTGTGGGGCATCCGGTAGACGCTCACCGTTCGCTGAGCTGCGCCGGAGATAGTATTCTGAACGCCGCAAGTGGCCCTTCACCGGTGTGAATGCACGAAATGCACGATCAGAAAAGCATGATTGTTGAAAGATTCGCCCTTCGGAGCACAGCACAGCAGGCAGACCGCAGCTCAGCGCAGCTGACTCTCCTTGCTGAAGCGACGGTTGTACGGCGTCGTGATCTGCTGCCTGCCGTCCGCCTCCTGCTGACAGTCCACACACAACCGCACCCCCGGCACGGCTCTGCGACGGCTCTCTGGAATGGGTTCTCCGCAGTTCTCACACTCGTACAGACTTTCCTGTCCACTGGAAAGAAGGCTCTTCACGCGAGCAATCTCATCATTGACGGAATCCTGAATCTGCGCATCCACGGCGCCGTCCTGCGCCCAGCCTGAAGCCATGTTTTCCTCCGGCGTTGCACGAAAAACACATCTGCGGGGCAGACGCGCTGTTTATCGTCAGTTTTCCAGTCGTACGACGTCCGTTATTTCAGCCACGCCGTCCCAAACCCGGAATTTGATGTCGTAACCGGCAAAGGGCATGCCGTACACGCGGTCGGAATCATCATGATAGTGCGGTCTGGGATCCCGTTCCAGAATGCCGATGACAGCCTCCTGCTGTTCCCGGCTGAACGGCTTCCGCAGCCCGGCGGGAAAATTCACGCTCAGCATGCGGTCGGCAAGGCGCGTCGTGAACCCGCCGTACGCCTCCGGATGAGAATCGGAATAGGGAACATACGGCTTGATGTCGAAAATGGGCGTACCGTCCATGAGATCCACGCCGGACACGTGAAGTTCCGGCCCTTCCTTGCCGTGCAGCTCCACTCTTTCCAGCTTCACGCAGGAAAGCCCCATGAAATTGGGCCGAAACGGCGACCTTGTGGCAAACACGCCCATGCGTATGTTGCCGCCGAGACGAGGCGGCCTCACCGTGGGAGACCACTCGTCGCGCACGGCACGGGAGAACTCCCAGATGAGCCAGATATGCGAAAAGTCCTCCAGTCCGCGCAGCGCTTCAGGTTCCCGGTACTTTGGAGTGAACACGATCCGGCCCTTCAACGCTTCCACAAGACCGCACTGCCGCGGCACGCCGAACTTGGTCGGCAGATCCGTATGAATATGAGCAATGGCTTCCATGTGCCGCAGCATAACGAAAGGCAGAAAGGCAGGCAAGACATCCTGCCTGCACGGGGATTTTCAACTTGCAAGCAACATCGTTCCGCTCTATTCTGCTGAGAATATGGCCGGAATCCATCGCATGCCGGCAGGAACGTTCCATCTGCAACGGGGAGGATGCCATGATTCTTGCACTCAACGGAAGTCCGAGAGCCCGGGGCAACACGAGCACCATGCTGCAGGCAGCCCTGGACGGCGCCGCCTCCGCAGGCGCGGAAACCAGACTCATCCAGCTTTATTCCCTGAACTTCAAAGGCTGCGTAAGCTGCTTTTCCTGCAAGCTCAAGAAGGGGCGTCACGGCCACTGCGCCATGAAGGACGAACTTTCTCCCGTTCTTGAAATGATGGAGCAAGCGGACGCCCTGATTTTCGGTTCTCCCGTCTACTACGGCGACGTAACGCCCGAAATGCTCGCCCTCGAACATCGTTTTCTCTTCAGCCACATGCTTTACAACAAGGAAAACCGCTGGGTGTTTCCCCGCAAAATTCCTTCCGCCTTCATCTACACTTTCGGCGTCACCGCGGAACATACCGAAAGTGTTCTTGTGCCCTTCTCCACCCTGCACTCCCGCATGAGCGAAATGCTGGGCGTGCCCTGTGAAGTCTGCTGCAGCGCCAACGCCTGGCAGTTCAGCGACTACAGTCTCTACGAGGCCGATCGCTACGATCCCGTCGAAAAAAAGAAGTATCACGACGAAGTGTTTCCAAGAGACTGCCAGAATGCCTTTGAACTCGGTCGCCGTCTGGCCGAAAGAAGGATCTGAGTCCTTTCCGACAGCGTCCGGAACGACAGGAAGGGACATGCGCGCCTTCCCGACCTGTCTGAGGACAAACGCGCGTCAACATCAACCCTTTTCTACGAGGATAATACCGTGGAATACCATGTCATTCAGGTCGAGGAACGGCCGCCGCTTCTTCTCAACATCCCTCTGAGCATACAGCATCTGTTTGCCATGTTCGGCTCCACGGTGCTCGTGCCATTCCTGTTCAAGGTGAATCCCACCACCTGTCTGTTCATGAACGGCATAGGCACGCTTCTGTACCTCGTGCTCACCAGAGGCAGGATTCCCTCCTACCTCGGTTCCAGCTTCGCGTTCATCTCGCCGGTACTGGCCATCATGGCCGTGAGCAGCTATTCCGCGGCGCAGTCCGGCTTCATCGTGTTCGGTCTGCTCTTCATCCTGTTCTCCCTGCTGATCCGGGTTGTGGGAACGAAGTGGATCGACGTCATCTTCCCTCCGGCGGCCATGGGCTCCATCATCGCCGTCATAGGCCTTGAACTCGCTCCCACCGCCGCCTCGATGGCAGGACTCACGGGCGAGAACATCAGCATGGACAACGTGCTTGTTTCCATGTTCACGCTCACGGTCACCGTTGTGGGCTCCGTGGCCTTCAAGGGCTTTCTGGCCATCATTCCCGTGCTTTTCGGCGTCATCTGCGGCTATGTGTTCGCCTTTTTCATGGGCATGGTCGATCTTACGCCGGTCATCGAAGCGCCCTGGTTCCAGCTTCCCCAGTTCTATGCTCCCACCTTTGACCTCAATGCCATTCTCATCATCGCGCCTGCCGCCCTCGTGGTGCTGGCCGAACACATCGGCCATCTGCTCGTGACCGGCAACGTGGTGGGACGAGATCTCATCAAGGATCCCGGCCTTTCCCGCTCCCTGTTTGCCGACGGCTGCTCCAACATTCTCTCCGGCTTCTTCGGCGCCACGCCCAACACCACCTACGGCGAGAACATCGGCGTCATGGCCATCACCCGCGTGTACAGCGTCTGGGTGCTCGGCGGCGCCGCCGTCATGGCCATTCTGCTCTCCTTCGTGGGCAAGCTGGCCGAACTCATCCGCGGCATTCCCGTTCCCGTCATGGGCGGCGTCTGCCTGCTGCTCTTCGGCGTCATTGCCGCATCCGGTCTCCGCGTCCTTGTGGAACGGAAGGTGGACTACAGCAAGTCCTCCAACCTCGTCATGACCTCGGTCATCATGATCATAGGCCTGAGCGGCGCCAAGCTTTCCTTCGGCTCGTTCACCATTCAGGGCATGGTGCTCGCCACCATCATCGCCATCATTCTGAGCCTTGCCTTCAAGGTGTTCGAGAAGTTCAACCTGCTGCGCAAGGACTGATGACGGCCGACCTTTCTCCGGCACAGACATGAAAATCCCCGGCATCAACAACGCGATGCCGGGGATTTTTATTCCTTTTACATCCGAAAAATCAGGCTTCAGAGCCGGACAGCTTGACCCTGTGCTTGACGGTGATGCCGTCGCACATGAAGCAGAGATGCTCCACGATGTTTTCCGAACGACGGCAGATTCTATCGATGGAACGGACGATGAGAATGAGAGGCACCGCAACCTCAGGTTCGACAAGATCCTTTCGCACGGCTTCCATCAGCTTGCCGTAGATGGAAAGAAGAAGCTGCACGCTTTCATCCGTGCTCTGAAAGACCGTCATGCCCTGGGTGACATCTTCTGCGCGGAAGGCGCCGAGCGAAGTATCAAGCATGTCGAAAGCCAGCTGCATGTAGCGGGCAAGATCCTGCTCCAGTTCCGAAGGCAACGCTTCGGGAAGCAGGCGAACCTGACGGCCGATGGTCACCGCTTCGTCGGCAATGCGCTCCAGATCCAGCACCATGCGCACCGCGGTAAGAATGAAGCGCAGATCCTTGGCCACCGGCTGGGTTCTGGCAATGACGCTGGTACACTTTTCGTCAAGCTCCAGTTCCATTTCGTCGATGACGTCGTCGCCCTTCACCACATCTTCCGCGACCTTGACGTCGCGAAGCAGCACAGCGTTGCGAGCCTTGCTGTAGGCCATCTGCACAAGGCTGCCCATCGTGAGCAGCTCGGTCCTCAATCCACGAAGTACGGAAGAACCGTACATCTGATCCTTCATGGTCAACCTCTGCTTGCCGCAGACACCGCGGCATGTTTCAGGGACGCATCACGCGTCCGGAACGGACATGACGGTCACGCCGTCATCACTCCCTGCAGGAAAATTAAAGACACGACAATGCAAAGGTCTGCCGCAGGCGGGCATGAAACACATCTCATTCCCGCCGAATCCGGCAGACCTCCAAAGCACGAAGGAGATCGCCTAGCCGAAGCGGCCCGTAATGTAGTCTTCCGTCTGCTTCAGCTTGGGTCTGGTGAAAATGACGTCGGTTTCATCGGTTTCGATGAGATCGCCCATATAGAAGAACGCCGTATAGTCCGAGACGCGGGCTGCCTGCTGCATGTTGTGCGTGACGATGATGACGGTGAGCTGATCGCGAAGCTGGCCGATGCCTTCCTCGATCTGCTGGGTGGCAATGGGGTCGAGTGCGGAAGTAGGCTCGTCCATAAGCAGGATCTCCGGCTCCACGGCCAGAGCGCGGGCAATGCAGAGACGCTGCTGCTGACCGCCGGAAAGCGCCAGCGCGGAATCGGAAAGGCGATCCTTCACTTCGTTCCACAGGGCGGCTCTTTTCAGACTTTCCTCGACTTTCGAGGCGATGACGGATTCGGACTTTTCACCGTTGACCCGCAGGCCGTAGGCCACGTTCTCGAAAATGCTTTTCGGAAAGGAGGTCGGGCGCTGAAACACCATGCCTACCCGGCGGCGCAGGGAAACGACGTCGCAGTCGCGGGCATTGACGTCCTGTCCGTCCAGAAGAATGCTGCCTTCCGCCCTGCTTCCGGCCACCAGGTCGTTCATGCGGTTGAGGCAGCGCAGATAGGTGCTCTTGCCGCAGCCGGAAGGACCGATAAGAGCCGTCACTCTTTTTTCGGGAAAGCGGAGACTGATGTTCTTGAGCGCCTGCTTTGCTCCGTAGAAGAAGTTCAGCGAGACCGTCTCCATTTTAATGTTCTGCATGAGAAAAACTCCTTGAAAGCCGATGAAATGTTCACGCCAGCGGAACGGTGAAGCGAACTATGCAGCCCGGGCCGTCTTCAATGGAAATGCATCCGCCGTGGCGCTCCACGATATGTTTGCAGATGGCAAGGCCGAGACCGGTGGACACCTGTCCGCCTCTGTGCTTCTCCACACGGTAGAAGCGTTCAAACACCCGCACTCTGAGTTCAGGGGGAATGCCGGGGCCGCTGTCGGCCACGCGGAAGATGGCCATACCCCCTTCCCTGTCGGGCTCGGCGGAAAGAATGATCTTCGATCCTTCAGGAGCGTAGCGGCAGGCATTCTCCAGGAGATTGCGGATGACCCGCGTCAGATACTCGGCATCGGCATTGATGGAGAAATCTCCGAATTCAAGCTTCTCGCACAGCTCGAGCTTTCTGGCCTCGGCGGACGTGCGGCCCAGATCCATGCCTCCGCGTATGACCATGGAGGCGGGGATGGGTTTGATGTCCATGGGAATGGCGCCGTTTTCAATGCTGGAGAGCTGGAGCAGATCCTTGACCATCGTGGCCATGTACTGGGAGTTGCGGTCGATGACTTCCAGAAAATGCAGCGCCCGGGCCTCCGACACATAGCGCTTCAGACTTTCGGCATAGCCCATGATGGCCGTAAGCGGCGTACGCAGTTCATGAGAAACATTGGCCACGAAGTCTCTGCGCATTTCCATGAGCACGGACATTTCCGTAATGTCGTGGAACACGGCCACGGCCAGCAGCAGTCTGCTTTCTCCCACGATGGGGCAGATAAGCACCTGAAGCTTGCGGCCGGACATGTTGTCCATCTCGAACTGCACGGGCTTTTCAGGCACCGAGTGCTTCAGCGATTCTATGCCCTTCTGCAGTTCCGGCGAGGGAATGACCTCCACAGGCTGCAGCCCTTCGGCATGGGCGGCTTTCGGGAAAAGACGCACCAGCGTGGCGTTCACGCTGCGGATGCAGCCCTCGTGATCCACCACCAGCACGCCTTCGGCAATACTGTTGAGCACGGCGTCGAGCTGTGCCTTCTGCGCAAGAATATGGTTGACCTGCACTTCCATGCGCTGCGCCATGGAGTTGACGGCCGCGGCCAGCGGAGCAAATTCGTCGCCGGGGAGCGTTCTCAGGCTGATGCGGCCGCTTCTGCTTCCGGGAGTGGCAAGATTTTCCACCGAAGAAATCATAAGCTGAAGCGAACGGCGGAAACGCATGGACATGAATGCGGCAAACGCCACGGCGAAAAGAAGCGCCGCCACGGCTCCGACCACGAGGGCCCGGCTTCTGGCAACGGCGTGTTCCTCCACCAGGGAGAGCGGCGCCGCCACACGGATGACGCTGATATCGGTGCCGGGAATATTCACACGGATCGCCGCATAGACGAACGACGTTCCCAGGCTGGAGCTGTGACGCTCGCTTGAACCTTTGCCGTCGCTGAAGGCGAGCGCCACCTCTTCATGGTAGCGATGATTTTCCAGCTCGGACACGTCTTCGGCAAAGGAATCGTACAGAACGGTTCCCTCGGCGTTGATGAGCGTCACACGGTGCTCGTTGCCCGAGTAGAAGTTCTTCAGGGTTTCCGGCAGCACACCGTCCTGATGGAACTCGCCCTTGGACACGGACTCCATGATGTAGGTGCGGATGAAGTCGGCCTCGCGGAACGCTTCGTCGCGCGTAAGATCCATGCTTTCCTGCTTGATGCTATGAAGAAAGTATCCGCAGGGCACGAGAACGGAAAACAGAATGACGACGCAGAAGCAGAAAAAGATCTTGATGGAAAAGGTTGTGTTCTTCATGGCTATTCCTTGTAGCGATAGCCCATGCCTCGTACCGTTTCCAGATACTGGGCGGCTTCTCCCAGCTTGCGGCGCAGACGGGCTATGTGCACGTCCACCGTGCGTTCATATCCTTCAAACTGATATCCCCATACGGAGGACAGCAGTTCTTCACGGGTGCGTATGCGCCCTGCATTAAGGAAGAAGTCCTCAAAAATGCGGTACTCCAGCGCGGTAAGCTCGAGCGTGCGGCCGTTGATGGAAACCCTGCGTCCCTGCTGGTCAAGACTGACGCCGTGCCTCGTGATGACGCGCTTGCCGGTATCCATGCTGCGACGACGCAGAATGGCTCTCACGCGCAGCATCAGTTCACGAATGTTGAACGGCTTCACCACATAATCGTCGGCTCCGTACTCGAAGCCTATGATGCGGTCCATTTCCTCGCCGCGGGCCGTCAGCATGAGAATGGGGCACGGCATGCTTTCCGCCGCGTGCTTGTTCAGTTCCCTGCAGACGGAAAGACCGTCTCTTCCGGGCAGCATGAGGTCAAGAATGATGAGATCCGGCTTGAGAGATTCCGCCATCTCCTGTCCGTGCAGGCCGTCGGAGGCCTGTTCCACCCGGTATCCCTCCTCTTCCAGAGAGAAGGCCACCAGTTCACGGATATCGTCGTCATCCTCTACTACCAGTATGACAGGCTGTTTGTTGTCCACGTTTTTCCCCTTTCGGTTTCGAATGTATGTAGCCTTCCTCTATGAAGCCAGTGTTACATTCTGATAAAAATATCGTGACTTGCCGCAGTGTTGTGCTGATACAAAAAGTTAATATACGAGATATACTGCCGCAACAATACCTTTCTAAGTTCCAACCTGTCCGGACGGAATGACCCGCCGGATGAAAAAAGGAGTCTGATCCTATGAAGATCAAAGGTATTGTTCTGAGCGCCCTGCTCGCTCTGTGCGCGGCCTCTCCGGCTGCTGCCGCCGAATCCGTCACCATCAACGGTTCCACCACCGTGCTCCCCATCATCCAGAAGGCTTCCGAGCACTTCATGGCAAGCTATCCCGACATTTCCATCGTCCTTTCCGGCGGCGGTTCCGGCACGGGCCTCAAGTCCCTGCTTGACGGCATCACCGACGTGGCCATGTCTTCCCGCGACGTGAAGTCCAGCGAAACCAAGCTTGCTGCAGACAAGAAGATGGAACTCACCCGTACCGTCATCGCCGTGGACGCCCTCGTGCCCATCGTCAACCCCAAGAACCCCGTCAAGGATCTTTCCATCGACCAGCTTCGCGACATTTTCTCCGGAAAGATCACCAACTGGAAGGAAGTCGGCGGCAGCGACAACACCATCGTGGTCGTCAACCGTGATAACTCCTCCGGCACCTATGAATGCTGGAAGGAACTGGTCATGAAGGATGCCCGCGTCATGCCCAAGGCTCTTACTCAGGCCAGCAACGGCGGCGTGGCTCAGAACGTGGCCACCAATCCCAATGCCATCGGTTATATCGGCATGGGTTATCTGAACGACAATGTCAAGGGTCTCACCATCGGCGGCATCCAGGCCACCTCCGAGACCGCTCTTGCCAAGAAGTGGCCCCTCTCCCGCGAGCTGTACCTCTTCACCAACGGCAAGCCCGCCGGCACCACCGCCAAGTTCATGGATTTCATGCTTGATCCCAAGCTCGGCCAGCAGGATGTCCTGAAGGCAGGCTATATCCCGCTCGCCAAGTAAACATTCTTCTTACGCGGCAGACCGGAACGGCTGAAAGCGTTCCGCCGCCCCTGGAATGTTTGCATCGAGATCAGGCTCTCCCGAAGCTCCGCCGAAGCTGAAAGTTCGGCGGACGCTTCCCCGAGCCGTCACCGGGGGTTCTTCCCCCTTTTTTCATATCACGGACATGGCATGAAAACGCGCAAGGAACGATTCACAGAATGGCTGCTGGCCGGTATTTCCACCCTCTCCATTCTCTCCATGACGGGCATTGTTCTTTTTCTTCTGCTGGACGGCCTTCCCTTCTTCAAGGACTATCCGCTGACCGACTTTCTGTTCGGACTGAACTGGTATCCCACCGATGATCCCATGGAATTCGGCATTCTGCCGCTTATCGTGGGCTCTCTCACGGTCATGGCTCTGGCCACGGTGATCGCCGTTCCTCTGGGCGTAGCCACGGCCATCTATCTTTCGGAAGTGGCCAAGCCCGGCATGAGACGCATCGTCAAACCCTTCGTGGAACTGCTTGCCGCCCTGCCCTCGGTGGTCATCGGCTTTTTCGGCATGGTGGTGGTAGCGCCCTTCCTTCAGGACTACCTCGGAGCTTCCACCGGTCTCAACTTGCTCAATGCCGGACTCATGCTGGCCTTCATGAGCGTTCCCATCATCTGTTCCGTGGCCGAAGACGCCATCTACTCCGTGCCGAGAGAACTCCGCGAGGCTTCCCTCTCTCTTGGTGCCACCCGCTGGGAAACTCTGGTGCGCGTGGTTCTTCCCGCGGCCAGCTCCGGCATAGGCACCGCCGTCATGCTCGGCATGTCCCGCTCCATCGGTGAAACCATGGTCGTACTCATGGTGGCCGGCGGCGCAGCCGTCATTCCTACGTCGCTCTTCGACTCCGTACGCCCGATTCCCGCCTCCATCGCCGCGGAAATGGCCGAAGCGCCCTTCCACAGCGAACACTACTACGCCCTGTTCGCCACAGGCATAGTCCTCATCATATTTACCCTTATCTTCAACGCCACCGCCTTCCGCATCGCGGAAAAAAGAAACTCCGGCATAGGCTGCTAGGACAAAACACAACCGGGCAGAAAACGACGCAGCGAATACCGTTTCCGTCCCGTTTTCATCAGGCCCGATGTTCATCCGTGATCCTCTGTTCGAGAACACGCTTTCCCCGGATACTCAGGGAGAAGATATGAATACATCAACGCGCAATCAGTTCAGACTGCGTCTTCAGACCATCATGTTCGGCCTGCTTCATGCCTCGGCCGCCATCAATGTGCTCGCGCTTTCCGGCGTATGCCTCTATCTTGCCGTCAACGGCTTTTCCGCCCTTTCCTGGGAATTTTTGACGGACTACCCCAGAAAGATGATGACGGAAGGCGGCATCATGCCCTGCATCGTGGGCACGTTTCTTCTGGCCTTCGGCTCCATGATCATCGTGTTTCCCATAGGCGTGGCCACCGCCGTCTATCTGCATGAGTACAGTCGCCACTCCCGCCTCACCTACTACATCCGCTTCGGCATCAACAATCTGGCGGGTGTCCCCTCCATCGTCTTCGGTCTGTTCGGCCTCTCCTTCTTCGTCACCTTTCTGGGGCTCGGCGTCAGCCTGCTTTCCGGCATACTCACGCTTGCCATTCTGACCCTTCCCATCATCATCAACACCGCCGAAGAATCCCTGCGCCGCGTTCCCGACTCCTGGCGCGAAGCCTCCTTCGCCATGGGAGCCACCAAGGTACAGACCATCCTGCGCGTCGTCATCCCGGCCGCCTTTCCCGGCATGCTCACCGGCTGCATTCTCGGTCTTGCCCGCGCGGCCGGCGAAACCGGCGCCATCATGTTCACGGCGGCCGTCTACTTCACGCCCCACATGCCCGATTCCTTCCTCAGCCCCGTCATGTCGCTGCCCTATCATATGTACATTCTTGCGACCTCGGGTACCGACATAGAAAAAACGCTGCCGCTGCAGTACGGCACCGCGCTCATGCTCATCTTCCTTGTCGTCGGCATGAACCTTCTGGCCATCGTGCTGCGCGACCGGCTGCAGAACAGAAACAAGCAGTAGGTCAGACTCCCCGGGCCCTGCCGGGCATCCGGGACAACTTTCGGAGCGGTCCCGACACCTCCTCACAAGGGCCGCCCGTACGGATCACGATCGGTTCAAAGATCGTGATCCTTTTTTTCTTGACATAAATTCGACATCAAACTAAAAACATTTCCATGAGACATCAACCTATCTTCAACTATGCCAGCCGGCTCCGGGAAATCGGCAATACCTTCATTGTTGCCGAACTGAAGAAGGCAGGCCTGCAGAACATCGTTCCCAGTCACGGCGACATTCTCGCTCAGCTGCTGCACTGGGAAACACGCAACATGAGCGAACTGGCGCAACATGCCCATCGCACAAAGTCAACCGTAACCGCACTCGTCACCAAGCTGGAACGTCACGGCTATGTGGAACGCATTCCCGATCCGGAAGATTCCCGGGGAGTGAAAGTCCGCCTCACGGACAAGGGTCGCGCTCTGCGCCCTGTTGCCGAAGGCATTTCCGACGGCCTGCAGCGGATCATCGACGAGCGCCTCACTGAGGAAGAGTCCATTCAGCTTGAATATCTGCTGGCCAAATGCTTGAAAAAGTAACGGCTCGTCGACGAGAAAAGGGCCGCATCTTTCCAGGATAAGCCGAAAAATACGGTGTGTTTTTATTCCACTTTTAGTTTGATATCAAATCAAAAATGGAGAAAATCATGTCCCTGTATACGTTCACCCATATGGATCCGAATGCCGGACGCAGCGAACTGCATGACAGCCTTGAGCTCACCGGTGCTGAAATTTCCTGCAACCTTCTGCCTGCCGGAGTCTCCGTTCCCTTTGTGCATTCCCACAAAAAGAACGAAGAAATCTATATTGTTCTTGAAGGCGCGGGAAAAGTCTATCTCAACGGAGAGGTCTTCCCCCTGAGCGCCGGCGACTGCTTCCGCGTCGCCCCGGAAGTGGAACGCTGCATCAGCGCCGCGGCCGACAGTTCCATTCGTTTTCTGTGCGTTCAGGTCAAGGCCGGAAGCCTTGAAGGCTTTACCATGAATGACGGCGTCATGTCGGAAAGCAAGCCTGAATGGCTGTAAAAGAGCCGCAGACGCCGTAAGGGCAGAAGAGCATACGGAACTCGTGTATTCTCCAGGTAAGAAAACACACGTCCTGCGGGATCTCTGTGCTGCCGATACCAACATGAAGGGGCGATGACAGTGCCATAAAACAAGGCACGCCGCTGGCCACTCGACGACAAACAACACTCGCCAAATGAAAGGCGGTACTTTTCCCAAAAGTACCGCCTTTCATTCATTAAATCAGTCTGATACGGCAGAATACCGTACTTTTCCCCTGCCTGAGAAAAGCCCGACAAGCGAGGTGCACGGCGCAGAAAATCCGCCATCGAAAATCGGAGTTGAAAACAGTTCGGGCGTGCGCCCGCCTTGCGCCGAAGAACTGTCGGAAGATAAGAAAACCTCCCCAGAGAGAACCCGTCACTTCTTTTTCATTTCCGTCATGCCGGAGATATCGAGGAGAGCTCAAAACTACGGAAGAGGCCGCCTCCCCTCGCATGGAGCAAAAAAGAAAGCCTCATAAGGCATACCTTATGAGGCTTTCCTGCTTTTTCAGATGGTCGGGATGGCAGGATTTGAACCAGCGACCCCAGCGTCCCGAACGCTGTACTCTACCAAACTGAGCCACATCCCGACAACGAAGGGGAATATAGCCGCACCTCATGCAAAAGGCAAGCCTTTTCTGCACTCTTTTTCAAGAAAAGATGAGAACCGGCTGTTTCCGCTGGAAATTATGCGTATTCAGACGCTCTCCGACATTCGGTCAGGCATGGACCACCTTATCGAGAATGCCCGTCAGCTTGGCCAGCGCCACGCCGTAGTTGCACAGCGGAACGCCCTGCTCCGCCGCTCTGCGCACTCTCGACATCATGTATGTGCGGTTGAACATGCATGCGCCGCAGTGAATGACAAGATCATACGGCGTGAGATCGGCGGGAAAATCCGTACCGCTCACCATAGTGATGTCCAGCGTTTCGCCGAAGCGTTTACGGAGAATACGGGGAATCTTCACTCTGCCGATGTCCTCGGCAAGCGGCGCATGGGTACAGGCTTCGGCAATGAGCACCCGGGAATGAGCCGTCAAACGGTCAATGGCCTCCGCACCGCGGATGAACTCCTCAATATCGCCCTTGTATCCCGCCATGAGAATGGAAAAGGACGTCAGCAGACTCTGCTCGGGCTTGAGCTTCCATACCTCGCCGAACACCTGGGAATCCGTAATGATGAGGTGCGGCGGCGCGGAAAGAGCCTCCAGCGTCTGACTGATCTTGTCGGCCGTACAGCTCGCGATGATGCACTTCTTGTCCAGAAGTTCCCTCGTCACCTGCACCTGCGGAAGAATGAGGCGTCCCTGCGGGGCCTGAATATCCTGCGGCATGACCAGCATGACCACATCCCCCTCACCGCAGAGGCTGCCGGTAAGATTCATTTTGCCCCAGTCCGCGGGCACAAGGCGAAGCAGCGCTTCCCTCAGGCCGTCCATGTTCGTACCCTCTCTGGCGCTCACGGCCACGGGCCTGCGGCCGAGCACATCCTGAACATGCGCCGACAACGTTTCCACGGCGGCGTCATCCAGACCGTCCACCTTGTTGAGCACGATGACGAAGGGAGTCTTGCGTTCCCGGAAGGCAGCAATCCAGGCCTTTTCCAGGCTCAGGTCGTCACTGCCGGACAGCACGAGAATGGCAATATCCGTTTTTTCAAGGGCCTCCTTCGTCTTTTCAACGCGGAGATCTCCCATCGTTCCGCTGTCGTCGAAGCCTGCGGTATCGATAAGCACGCACGGTCCGAGTCCGTGGATTTCCATGGACTTGTACACCGGATCCGTCGTCGTTCCCGCAGTATCGGAAACGATGGCCGTCTGATGGCCGGTGACCGCATTGATGAGCGAAGACTTGCCGGCGTTGCGTCGGCCGTAGATGCCTATGTGCAGACGCCCCGAACGAGGCGTATCATTGATGGTATCGGACATTGCCGCTCCTTTTTCTTCAACCTGCAGGGCGGGCTCTCAGTTCAGCCTGAAGTCGCCCCTGTCGACCACGATCTCATAGCCCACCGCCCGGATACGGGCCTTGAGCTCTTCTACATTATCCGCGCATTCCGCGCCTTCGGACAGCTTGTTGTTGTACAAACGGTACCGGGCCCGGGCTTCCCGCGGGGAAAGATTGGGCATGAGCACATTGGCTCCCGCAAGAATACCGCGTTCCCGCCCGTCTCCGGCCGCCGTACCCAGTGCCGTGGTGGCGGGCAGCATGGCCGCGGGCAGCATGAGCCTCACCAGCGCCACCATGACCAGCGTTCTCTCCACGCTGCCGGAGGGGAAACCGGCAAACGGCGTCTGCGCATGCGGTATGAACGGCCCGATGCCCACCATTTCCGGCTGAAGCCGGTGAAGATAGAAAAGATCCTCCACAAGGCAGGCCGTCGTCTGCCCGGGAGAGCCAACCATGAATCCCGCGCCGGTCTGATACCCGCACTCCTTCAGAGCCTGCAGGCAGTCCATGCGATGCTGCCAGGACTGCGCGGCGGGATGCAGCACGGCGTAATGCGCGGGATCGGCCGTCTCGTGGCGAAGAAGAAAACGATCGGCCCCCGCCTCCTTCAGCATACGATACGACTGAACGGAGCGCTCGCCGACGGAAAGAGTCACCGCACAATCCGGCCACTTCGCCTTGATTTCCCGCACGATGTCGGCAAGACGCTCGTCGGTGAACCAGGCATCCTCACCGCCCTGAAGCACGAAGGTACGGAACCCGAGTCCATAGCCGTGCTCACAGCATTCCAGAATCTGTTCAGGCCGAAGCCGGTACCGTTCCGCCTGCGCATTACCCGCCCGAATGCCGCAATAGCGGCAGTTCTGGCGGCAGATATTGGAAATTTCAATGAGTCCGCGAATATAAATTTTGTTTCCGAAGTGCTCGCGGGCTTTTTTGCGGGCAGCGGCAAAAAGTTCTTCCCGAACGAGGCGCACGCTCTCTTCATTGAGGGCGAGGCCCCTGTCCGCCTGCAAAAGACTTCCGGGAACACGTTCCTTCATGCCCGCTTCGGCAAGAAAAGCCGCCTCCATGTCGGCAGCGTTCTCAGGAACAGGACCGGAGAAAGCCTCGGGCGCGCAGGCGTTGATGAAGGCTGCAAGAGTTGCGGCCTCCGGCATGCGGCCTTCACTCATGCTGCGGATAACGTCAAGACAATGCTGAACATCCATGATGTCACCTTTTGGAAATGGCAGCCTTCACCGAGACTCCCTGAAGCTTTCCGAGCCTGCCGGTCATGCCGGAAATGGCCTCCATGCTTCCGTCCACGGCAAGTGCGATGATGGAAACGCCGCGGCTGCGATAGGGAATACCCAGACGGCCGACGATGATGTCGGCATACTGATGCAGAATGACGTTGATCTGGGCCACGGATTCGGGTTCATCCACCACGATGCCCACGGTTCCAAGACGGGATTCGCTCATATATTCTCCTGAAGACACGGCCTGTCACAGGCAGACGCCTTGCCGAAAGCAGGACAATCCGCCCCGTTTCCATCGATCGTTTCTGCAGCGCCGGAGCCTGATAAACTCATGCTCCGTCGCTGCAGAAGACAACCATGAAAAACCTTCAGGCGAAACTGCCTCGATTTTTCAAAACAGGAAGGCCCGGCGCCCGGGGCGCAAGATGCATCCCCAACAAAGACCGCAACGCCACCTTTCAAGTAGCGCTTCAACTACACCCTGATGATATAGTTTTCCTTGCGGGGCTTGGCGGGAGCTTCACCGTTCTCCGCCGCATAGCCGAGAACGCAGTGGCCGATGCCTTCGTAATCGCCCTGAATACCCCATTTTTTGAGAAGCGCCTTGCCTTCCTCGCTCTCGAACACCTCATGAGCGCGATGAATCCAGCAGGAAGCGACGCCCACGGCATGGGCGGCCAGCATGAGCGTTCCCATGACCAGCGTGCCGTCCTCCCGACAGGTGGGACGGGACTTGTCGGCAAGAACGACAACCACGGTAGGAGCGCCGTAGAAAGGATCGCTGTCGACGCCGAGGATGGCGGCGTTCATTCTGGAAAGCTGATCAATGGTCTCCCTGTCCTGCACGACCACCATTACGGGAGACTGTGCGCCGCGTCCCGTGGGAGCCCAGGTTCCGGCCTCAAGAATGGCGTTCAGCTCCTCGTCCGCGATCTGACGGGGCTGAAATTTACGACAGCTGCGCCGTGTCCGTATATCCTGCAGCGTTTCTTTCATGACTTTCTCCTTGAAAACAGCAATGACAAGAGAAAAGAATGCCGTAAAAGCATCTCTCCGAAAAGGCATATTCCTCTCTTTTCTCCATTTATGCAAGAACGCCGCCCCTTTCGGAACCAGAAGACCTCCCGCCACCTATCCTCCGCATTCACGGCTTTTTCTTGACAGGTCCGTCCGTTCCTCTACAATACCCAGACACCTTCATTTTGAGGAATTATCGAGATCCCATGCTTCAAATCAACCTGCTTGATACCGCCCTTCTGATCATTCTGCTCTTCTTCAGCGTCAAGGGCCTGATACGGGGACTGGTTCAGGAGGTCGCCGGTCTGCTCGGCGTGGCCGCCGGCATCGTGCTGGCCCGCACGTTCAGCACGCCGCTTGCTCCCATGCTCGCCAAATACGGCGTATCCCAGAGCTTTGCCCCCATGCTTTCCATGGCGCTGCTTTTCGTGGCGGGCATACTTCTCGTAGGTCTTGCCGCCCAGGTTCTGCACCGCATGCTGGAATCGGCCTTTGCAGGCGGCATCGACCGCATGCTCGGCCTGCTGGCCGGACTTGCCAAGGGCCTTCTCTTTGCAGGCGTCATAGGCTACATCGCCATCAGGCTGCTGCCGGATGTGGACGTCGTCAAACATTCGCAGGTACTGCCGCCGCTCATGCGCTTCATTCAGGCGCTTGCCGGCTCCCTTGATCTGCATATTCCCCAACTGTAACCATTCCGCGCCTCGCGCCGCATTCACTGGAGTTCACCATGAACGAGCAGGAACAGCTTCTCCGCTTTCAGGACGTCATCAATCAGCTCATCGACCCGGAAAAAGGATGCCCCTGGGATAAGGAGCAGACTCCCGTGTCCATGTGCGAGTATCTCATAGAGGAATGCCATGAGCTGGTGGACGCCATCCGCTCGGGCAAACCCGGCCATGCCTGCGACGAAATGGGCGATCTGCTCTTCGTGCTGCTGCTCATGGCGCGCCGCTTCGAACTTGCCGGACAGTTTTCTCTGGGCGATGCGCTCAAGATGGGCGCGGACAAGATGATCCGCCGTCATCCCCATGTATTTGAAGAAAAAAGCTGTGAGAGCATCGACGAGCTCATGAAGAACTGGGCCGCCATCAAGAAGGCGGAAAAGGAAGCGGAAGGCGAAGGCGCAAAGGGCGTTCTTTCCTCCGTGCCTTCCGGTCTGCCTCCGCTCACCAAGGCCTATCGTCTGCACGCCAAGGCAGCCGGAACCGGATTCACCTGGGATGACGATGAAGAAGTGGAACGTCAGGTTGAAGCCGAATGGCTGGAACTTCTGGATGCCAGAGCCTCGGGCAGCGACGAAGCCAAGGAGCACGAACTCGGCGACATGATCTTCACGCTGGTGGAGCTGGGACGCCGCATGGGCGTGAAGGCCGGCAATGCCGTGGACTTTGCCACGAATCGCTTCCGCACCCGCTTTGAAGGCATGGAAAAGCTTGCCCGTGAACGTGGACTCGACTTCAAGGAGCTGAGCCTCGACGACAAGGACGAGCTGTGGAACGAAGTAAAGGCTGCCGAACCGCATGAGCAGCTCGGCCACGCCGTGGACTTCGCCGCGCCCAAGGAAAATCCCGAAGCCTGACGAGCACCCCGCCTCTGCGGGCCGTAGCCATGCTGCCGAACCTTCTTTCCCTGCCGTTTTCCGGTCTGCGCCGTCTGACGCGACGGGTCTTCGTTCTTGCGCTCACGCTGGTGATCGTTGTGCCCTGCGCCGAGGCCAGACAGGGAAAACAGGATATCTACGCAGGCTACCGCACGCTCTCATCAAGCCTTCCTGCGCAGCGCCTCATGATTCATATGGGGGTGTGGTACCCCACTCTGCGCAGACCGGGCACGGTGAAGGAGGGAGACTGGTCGTTCCGGGCGGCCCGCAACGCCCCGATCAAGGAAGGCCCGTGGCCCGTGATCATTCTTTCCCACGACGTCACGGGATCGGCCTGGACGCATCATGACATTGCGGCGGCCCTGGCATCCCGAGGCTTCATCGTGGCGGCGCCGACCCATGATCACGACAACGGCGAAGACATGGGCCTGCTCTTCTCCGACAGGGAACTGCCCGTACGCGCGCTTCAGCTCAAGGCGGCCCTCGATCTTGTGCTCGAACATCCTCAGATCGGCAAACAGGCCGATGCCGGACGCGTCGGCTTTCTCGGCTTCGGCCTGCCCGCCCCGGCAGGACTGCTCCTCGCCGGAGGTGAAATGACGCCCGACGCCTGGCCGGAGTTCTGCCCGAAATCCGCCAAAGAGCAGGAAGAAAGCCTTTCCGAAGTCCACGCCGGGCAGTCCACGCAGGACATGCCTCTTGCCGACTGCGTCGAACAGGATATCCAGCAGGACAACGAGATTCCCCCCATTTCCGTTCCACAGGCAGCGCTTACGCCCCGGACAGGCGGTCCGCTCTGCAGTTCCATACAGAACTTCCTGGTCACCCCTGCCATGGCCGACGAGGAACTTTCGCCCGATGTCAGAGCGCTGCTGAAGCCTTCCGAAAGTCCATGGTGCTCGCCCTTCCTTTCCAGCCGCATGGATGAGCTTGTGACCAGCATGAAGAACCGTACGAAGGAACGGGAAGAAAAAACCGTCATGCTTCGCGCGGCCGTTGCCTCAAGAGAACAGTTCTTCAAGCGACTGACGGACTCCGTAAGGCGCACCCATCAGCGCCAGATGCGTCTGGCCAAAATCGCCAACATTCCCGAGCCGCCCGTGGCTCTGCCGCTTCTGCCGCCTCTTTCCCACGACATTCCCGTGGCGGACGGCCGCTTCAGAGCCATGACCTTCGTTTCGCCCGGATTTTCCATGCTGTTCAGCGAAGAAAGCCTTTCCGCCGTGCGTGTGCCGTGTCTGTTCATCGGCGCGGAGCTGGAACGCTGGAACAAGCCTTCGGAACAGGCGGAACGCTTTGTAGCCATGATGCACGGCAGACCGGAGTACATGCTCCTGAACCATGCGGACGCTCAGGCGCTGCAGACGGCCTGCCCGGACTCGGATCCCGCAGAGCCGTTGACGAGCCTGTGCAACAGCGTCGATCCTGAAACGCGCGAAGCCGTTCACGCAAGGCTGGTCTCCGTTCTTCAGGAGTTCTTCAATCGTACGCTGGGCCGTACCGACATACCGTAAACGACAAAAAGCGGACGACACCTGCGTGCCGCCCGCACAAAAACTCTCACGTTCCTCTTCTCTTCTGGACTATTTGCCCAAAAGCCCGCTTCTGGAAAACGCCTCAGCCGAGAAGACTCTCCGCGAGCGGCATGAAATCCAGAGGCCAGCAGCTTTCGGGCCTCGGCTGAGACACGCCGGGACGACCGGCCTCAGGACGGCAGGCAAGAACGGCATCCGCCCACTGATGAGGGAAGGAATCAATGTCGAGGGCGGCACCGAGAAGCGCTCCGGCAACGGCACCATTGGCTGCGGCGTCGCCGCCTCTCATGACGGTATCGCGCACACCGGCACCTGCGTCGGCAGCATGCAGAAGCTGCCAGAACCCGTTCTGCAAAGCCGTGAGCACATGACTCATGTCATTCTGATAGTCTTCGGGGCGTTCCTGCTCCGCAAGAATCAGGCAGTCTCTTACACGCCCTGCGGAAGCTTCGTCCACAACGCCTCCGCTCCACGCAGGCAGCGCATCCACAACGGCAAGGGCCGTCTGAACCATGCCTTTTCTGGAGCCGCTTCTCACGCCGCAGGCCAGCGCCGTGACATACGCCGCACCGGCAGCCCGGCACAGAGAATGCGGGCAGGTCAGTCCCGCTTCTTCCGTGGCCCACAGCGCAAGCTTCTTCATGCCCTCGTCGCGGGATACGCCCTTCCAGTCCGGCTCGCCGCCGTCATGACAGGGAAGAAGCGTTTCAGGCACGAGAGACGCACCGAAAATGCCCAGCGGACTGACGCGCATGAGGGCGCAGTTGGACTCGCTGCGCATGTCCGGCTTGCCGTGCAGCGCGCGGAAAACCGCGTGAGCAAAATCCACAGGATGGCTGCGGAGCCATTCCTCGTAGGCTGCACGTACATGATCGGCACAGAAATCCTTATCCCGGGCAAGCGTACGGGCAAGCGCCAGCGCCATTTCCGAATCATCGGTGGGCTGTCCGGGCAGCGTACGATACAGCGCGCTGCCTTCAAGCTCGTCCATACCGGCGGGATACAGAGCTCTGATGTCCGCCTCTTTCTTGAATTCCACCTGACTGCCGAGAGAATCTCCGGCAATCTGTCCCAGAAGACATCCCCATGCACGGCGGATGACGGCAATATCCTTTTCCATCACTGAACTCCCATCACTGAATCAGACACGGCTGCAAAACTTCCGATCATCTGTCCCCATGCGGAGACCTTTCATGCAAAAAATCTCAAAGCGGAAGCGGCGTTTCATGGATGAATCCGGCTGCCGTCCGATCCGGGTCCATGCCCGGGAAAGATGCGCGGACGGCAGAACGACGCCGGAGTCGAAATTTAGGGACGCTCTTCGCCGTTCTGCTCCATCTGATCCGCCTTGTCGCTCACGGCCGGATAATCCCGGCTTTCCAGATACAGCGTGCAGTAGGAGGCCTGACCGTGCCCCGTATCGGATCCGGCCAGAAACACATAGACGGCGCCGGGTCTGTCTGCTGAAGCCGCAGTCCCGGCAAAGTTCCACTCCACCACTTCAAGACCGCCCTCGTCCGCCAGATAGCCGCGCAGATCGTCACCGGCGTCGGCCACTTCCTCCATATTGAGGGAAGGCTCGCCGTAGCGGGAAATCAGCTCATCCTTCAGGCCTTCGAGCATGTTCAGCGTAGCAGCGGCATCCGCGCTGGGATCGTCAGGCGAGGAAGCCATGATTCTTATGATCTTTCCCTGAAACGTATCCACCGCATAGGTGTCGAACCGAGCATCGGGCGAAGGCGGCGTGATCTCGTACATTCTGATCTGCCAGCGCTCGGAAACCGGGGCATCGCCATGGCTGTACCGGCCGATATCCGACCCGAGTTCAATACCGAAGGCACCTGCGGCCGCAGCAGACGCCGTTCCGGAAAAAACACACAACGCACACATAAGAAGCGTCCGGATATATTTCATACAATTCTCCCTTGCCGCCCCGGCGGCACCGGCCATAATTAAGCACCGAGGCGGCTTTTGTCCAGAAGATTCACTTGTGTTTCCGGCAGAGGAAGGCTAACTATCCGGCTGTCGTAACTTCTCACCTCCTACCCTTTTTCCATGCCATGACGGAACATTTTCTCCCCGAGCTTCTCGCGCCCGCCGGCGGCCGGGAACAGCTGGAAGCGGCCATTCTTTACGGTGCGGACGCCGTCTATCTCGGCGGCAGCGCTCTTTCCCTGCGCGCCAAATGCCGGGGGTTCGACGGACAGGAGCTGGCAAGGGCCGTCCGCGACGCTCACAGCGCCGGAGTGCGCGTGTACTACTGCCTCAACGCCATGCCCTTCGACGAACATCTGCCGCTGGTGGAAAAGCAGCTGGAAAGCCTGCCCGATCTCGGTGTCGACGGGCTCATCGCCGCCGATCCCGGCGTCATTCATCTCTCGCGCCGCCTCTGCCCCTCCGTGGAGCTGCACCTCTCAACGCAGGCCCATTCCGTCAATGCCGCTGCCGTGGCCTTCTGGAAGGAATTCGGCGTAAAGCGCATCAATCTGGCCAGAGAACTGGGCAGAGAGGCCATGAGCAGCCTTATCAACGCCTTTCCGGACATGGATTTCGAAGTCTTTGTTCACGGCGCCATGTGCCTGTCGCTGTCCGGGCACTGCCTCATCTCCGAGTGGGCCAATCATCGCGCCGCCAATCTCGGCCTGTGCACCCAGCCCTGCCGTTTCGAGTACCGCGGCATGAGGCTGACCGTTGAGGAAGGCATCCGGCAGGACGGCGCCTTTCTCGATATCACGCAGGGAGACGATTTCAGCGCCGTGTGGGCCCCCATGGATCTGTGCCTGGTCCGCTGGATCCGCGCCCTTGCGGCCATGCACCCGGCAGCGCTCAAGCTGGAAGGACGCACCAAGAGCGGCGGCTATGTCGCCCAGGTCACCGATGTCTATCGTACGGCGCTGAACCGTGCGGCAGCCGCTCCGGAGGATTCTTCATGGGACGATGCCCTGGTGGAGGAGCTGTTCCACACCTCGTCGCGCCCCCTCTGTTCCGGATTCTTCCTGCCGCAGCGCGAAGTGGAAAACGTTCCGCCCGCCTTCAGGCCGCATCCCGTGGCCGCCCGCCTCATCGAACCTTCCGAAAACGGAGGGTGGCAGATACAGGTGCGTTCCCCCTGGAATGCCGAAGACGATGCCGCGCTGCTGCTTCCCGGCATGCGTCGCCCGAAGCTCAAGGCCGGAACATATGTTCTGGAAAATCACCGGGGAGAAAAAACGGATCGCCTGAATCCCGGCATGACGGGCACGCTCTACTGCGATATCGAAGACCTTCGTCCGGGGCTTTACGTCCGCGTCTGACAGAAACTCTCCCCCGCCTCGTTGAAGGGAACCTCGACAAATTCCAAAAGCCCCCGATACCGGGGGCCGGAGGCGAATGCCGAAAACATGGCGTTCCGTGTATTCAACGAGGCCTGACCGATCCCGCGCCTTCCGCCTACCTGCTGCGGGGCGGATAGCGGCGCTCGAAACGCTCCAGCACATCGAGCAGAGGCGCGTCGAGATACGGCAGAACCTGCGCTCTGAGTTCGTCGGGCACCCCGAAACACGCTTCCGCCATGCTCCCCGCCATGGCTCCCAGCGTATCGCTGTCGCCGCCGAGCGAAATGGCATTGCGCACCGCGCTCTCCACGCCGTCGGACTCCAGAAAAGCCTCAATGGCAAGAGGCACGGTTCCCTGACAGCTGACGTCGAAGTTGTCCCGCATGCGGATCTCATCCAGCGTATCGTCGAGCCGGTACCAGGAGGCGGCAATCTTCTTCCGAATATCCTCCGGCGCTTCTCCCTGCAGGGCAAACCATATCGCCGCCGTGACGGCCTCGGCTCCGCGGATGCCTTCAGGGTGATTATGCGTCACCGCCGTCACCCTTCCGGCCATGTCCAGCGCATCTTCCAGAGAATCGGCCGCCCAGGCGCAGGCGCTCACCCGCATGGCAGCGCCGTTGCCGTAGCTGCCGTACGGCTCCGGGTGATCGCTGGCCAGCCACCGGGCAAAACGACCGCCGTAGCAGCCCTCGGCCCAGCGGTTGCCGAAAGCGCGCATAGCGGAAACGGCATGCTCCGCAAGTTTTTCCCGGTCTTCTCCGCACTCAAGCAGAGCCTGCGCAATCGCAAGCGTGAGCACGCTGTCGTCCGTTATATGGCACTCCGGCGTGAACAGCTCAAAATCCCTCTGCTTGTAATTTCTCCACTCAAAACGCGAGCCTGCAACATCGCCGATTATGGCACCCAGCATTTCCGTTCTCCCTTTTCCGCCGAAACTGCAGCGACATGAACTGGTCCTGAAAAGAACCGCGCCATCATAGCCATTAACGCCGCGCTCCGCAAACGGAAGGTCCCTGTGCATCACGCGGAAGGAACCGCACCAGGGCAGATCATGCTTTCTCCACTCCAAAAGGAACTATCCCGAGGTAAAAAGCACTTTTCAGTAAAAACGACGGGGTTTCGGCCATCCCTGGTTGACAAAAAAGCCCATCTTCAGAAAAACGGATCTGTTGTTTTCCCCCTTTTATTTTTCGGAGAACAGAATATGCGTCGCCACGAAAGGGAATGTTCCGAAGCCTCCTTTCTTCAGCATCTGCTTCAAGAGGCAGATGTCGTCACCGTTGCCTTTCATGCGGAAGAGCATCCCTATGTCATTCCGCTGAACTTCGTCTTCATGAACAACGCGCTGTACATGCACTCCGCCACGGAGGGCCGCAAGCTGGACTGCCTGAAAAGCAATCCCTGCGTAGGCTTTTCCGCCCACAAGGTGCTCGAAATCGACAGGGAACATGCCACAACGCGCTATGAAAGCCTCTGCGGCGAAGGACGTGCCGTTCTCGTCGACGATCCGGACGAAAAGCAGAAGGCGCTGGCCGCGCTGGCCGAAAAGTATCAGAGCCGGTGCGAGCTTCCCGTGCCGGAACGCATGCTGAAGATGACGGCCGTGATACGCATCGATATTCTGCACATGAGCGGGAAGTACAATCCCGCCGCCGGAACCGGCAGGCAGGACTGAAAACAATCTACCCAGCGGGGAGGCAGGTCCCGGCCTGCCCGGTATTTCCGCCTCCTCGCTTGACGTAAGCGCCGATACGGCTCTATCTGCAAAGCAAAACATCAACGCTTCTTCCGGGTGCGCACAGGCCTTCCGTCTCACTTCGTCGAAAGAACGATGCCCGGAACAAGGAGATACTCTGCCGCCATGTCCCACGCCGATGTTACGGATCATTCCACACATACCTGCCCCGACCTTATGAACGACGAAAAAATCGCGCCCCTGCCGCCGTGCCAGACTCGGTCGCCTCTCGGCATCAACTACGCCCGTATGCTTGCCCTGCTCGCGGAGGACAAAGAACTCGAAGCCTGCCGGGAATGGCGAAGCAGCACGCCCTTCGGGGGGATTCTCGCCTTTCTCGGCGATCCGTACGGCGAGAGCGCCTGCCCCGCAACCGACCAGAACCATCCTTTCCCCATGCTTCAGCTGATGCGAAACATGGCGGAACGGCACCCGGACATTCTCTATCTGCCCTTCCCGGATCTTCCCCGATCCGGACGTAAAGCCGTCGTCATCGGTTCCGGCCCCGCCGGACTGCAGGCAGCCTGGACGCTCCATGAGCACGGCTTCAACGTCACGCTCCATGAGGCCGCTCCCGTTGCCGGCATCACGCTCATGCGCCCGCCCCTCCGGGAGTCCGAGACGCCGCAGTCTCCGCTTCTTCCCGCCGTTCCGGCGGAAATCGTGGAACGCACCATCCTTACGCTGACGCTTTCCGGCATTGCCTTCAAGACCTCGTCCCCCGTCGGGCAGGCGGAACTCGGCCGTCTCTGCGAAAGCCATGACGTCGTGCTCTGCGCCTGCGGCAAAGGAGCCGTTCTTCCCGCCGATCCGCACGGACGCGTCAAGCAGAACCTGTTTGCTGCCGGCACCTGCGTCAAGAACAAGAAGCATCTCGGCCTTCTCGAAGCCCTGGTCGCCGGAAAACAGGCCGCCGAAGCGGCCTTCAGCATGCTGGAAGGGCTCCCTCTGCCGGAAGCGACCGCCCCGGCCGCAGCGCCGTCTGCAGTGGGAAATGGACAGAGCGGGCGCAAGGACTCTGAAGAAGCAACCGCCCCCCGCCGAAAAGGCGTTCAGGATGCGCTGGCCGAGTGTCTCGGCTGCCTTCGCGCCTTTCAACTCTCGCCCAGATAAAGGCGGGGCATGCTCCAGCCACGAAAAATACTGCCAGATATTGCTTGACATTCCCGACCGCCTTCTCTAAAGTCTCTCCCGTTGGCTCGATGCCGACAATGGGGATGTAGCTCAGCTGGGAGAGCATTGCCTTCGCAAGGCAGGGGTCGAGAGTTCAAATCTCTTCATCTCCACCAGAAAAACATTGGACCGGTCAGAAATTCTGACCGGTTTTTTGTTTTAACCGCCTCCTCTTTCCCGGTTCACGGCTGGCCGCCTGTCTTTCCACCGACGCATCATGCCCACTCCCCCCAAAAACGGCAGGCAGCTCAAAGCCCACGGCAGTCAGCCCCACTCTCCTTTCTCAATCCCCGCAAGGGCGTTTTCCCGACCGAACAGCCCTGCAACAGAGCTGATTATATCCTCTTTTTGAAAAAAAATTTAAAAAGAACAGACATCAAATCTTGACATAAGACAACCAACCCACTACACCGGAGTCCACCACATTGAGGAAACAGGTCATATTCCTCAACCGGCTAAACACACAGGAGAATCTTATGTCTCACTACAATATGTATCTTCCCAGCTATTCCATCGGTTCAGACTGCTACAGCGAAATCCCCCAGGTTACCAGACAGTACGGCAAAACCGCCGTCGTCATCGGCGGAAAGACCGCCATGGCGAAGGCTCACGACGCGCTGCTCAAGGGTATTGAGAACTCGCAGGTCTCCATCACCGACTTCGTCTGGTTCGGCGGTGACTCCACGTACGAAAACGGCAACATGCTCATGGAGAACGACGCCGTGAAAAAGGCCGACATGATCTTTGCCGTCGGCGGCGGCCGCGCCTGCGATACCGCCAAGTACGTGGCCAACGAAATGGACAAGCCCCTGTTCTGCTTCCCCACCGTGGCCAGCAACTGCGCCTCCGTGACCGCCATCTGCGTCATGTACAATCCCGACGGCAGCTTCCGCGACTACTATTATCCGAAGCTTTCCAAGCACACCTTCATCAATTCCGACATCATTGCCGACTCTCCCGCCGAGCTGCTCTGGGCCGGCATCGGTGACGCGCTCTCCAAGGAATGTGAAGCCGTTTTCTCCAGCAAGGGTGCAGAACTCGACCATACACCGCTCATGGGTGTGCAGCTTTCCCACGTCTGCACCGAACCGCTGCTCCGCTACGGAGCCAAAGCTCTGGAAGCCTGCAAGGCCAAGAAGGCTTCTCACGAACTGGAGCAGGTAACGCTGGACATCATCATCTCCACCGGTCTGGTGTCCAACATGACCAGCCATATCCCGGACTACTACTATAATTCCTCTCTTGCCCACTGCGTGTACTACGGGGCCACCATCACCCGGAACGGGCACCGTCATCTTCACGGCGAAATCGTCTCTCTCGGCGTGCTCTGCCTGCTGACCTACGACAAGAAATACAAGGAACGTGACGCCATCATGGCCTTCAACGCTTCCATCGGGCTTCCGGTCTGCTTCGACGATGTGGAAATCGAAGAAAGCGAATTCGAAGCCATGAGCCAGAAGGTGCTTGGCTCCACGGAATGGAACTATCGTCCTGCGGATGTGACGGTGGAAGGCTACATCGCCGCCATGAAGGAACAGAACCGCTGCGGCAGAGCCTATAAGGAAGCGCACAAGTCCGCCCAGTAGAAACAGTCCTTTCTCTCCGGTCCCCTTCGCTGCAGACGATGACCGGGCGGAGCAAAGAGACCATGGACACCTTTGCAGGCTTGTTCTACTCTGAGAGCTCCTGACTGCAAAAGGACACTTCACCGCTTCGTCATAAAGACGCGAGTTGAACATGAAGCATCCGGGCAGGGATATCCCTGCCCGGACGCTTGGTAACTGCTGAGCAACAGCACAGTTCCCGGAGATTCCCTTGAAAAAGACCGAACGACTTTCCGACAGCGTGGCCGAAAGCATTCTTTCCCTGATTACCGTGGACAGGAAGCTCAAGCCCGGCGACAAACTGCCCAACGAACTGGAGCTTGCCCGAAATCTCGGGGTCAGCCGCATCACGCTGAGGGAAGGCATACGCATGCTTGCCGCCCGCGACGTACTGGAAATACGCCGTGGCCGGGGCACCTATGTGCGGGACGACTTCAAGGTTCGCTCCTTTCAGGAACTTCACGATGTGCCCACGGTGGAAGCGAACGCGGAATCCGTGTATGAAATGCGCATGATCTTCGAGCCGGAAGTCGCCTATTATGCCACGCTCCGGGCGACAGACAATGAAATGAAGCATATCTGCGAACTCGGAGAACGCATTGCCGCCAGCAGTCCCGACGACCCTCAGCTTCTGGAAGATGAAAGGACCTTCCACAGAGCCATTGCCAGAGCCACGCACAACGAATTCATGAACCGCCTCATGCCTGTTCTTCAGGAAGCCTTCGAGCAGGCGATGGACCTTGCCCCCCGCAATCCCGAGGCCCTGCACCGCAGCCGCTACGATCATCAGCTCATTCTCGACTTCATGGTCAGCCGGAACGCGGAAGGCGCCAGAAGCGCCATGAAAATTCATATTCTCCACATCATGGACGCCCTCAATATCCGGACAAGTCGGGGCAGAGACTGATTTCTCCGCACAAAGAAGTGCACGAAACAGGCGGTTCTGCAGATTCCCGTCGTGCAGAACCGTTTTTTGTTGCTGCAGCGCGCCCTGACGCTCCCTGACGGACTGTCAGATTCAAAAGGTTGATGAGCCCCCTTTTTCCGTCTGGTCCCTGCCTTCCTGAACGTGCCTTCCTGCCTTCAGGATGGTATTCTTCACTTTTTTCTTTACAGAACACCGCCGCAGGAGCAAGGTGTCCGCCGGAAAGAACGCTCTTTCCCGAAGTCGGACACGTATCTGTGCTGCTATCGGCCGGCATCGCCACCGCGCCGCCTCCGCGCTCCGACTCCGTCTGGTCTTTCTCCTCTCCGGTCTCCGCGCCCGTCGGAAAGCCTTTCTCCCGTCCCTTGAAAAACAGCGACGGATACGGCTCCCCGGCACCGGTGCCTGCCACGAGAAATCATCCGTATCGTTCCAGCCTCCGCCTTTCCATGTTCCTCTTTTCCTTCAGAAACAGCGAACTTCGTCAGCTTCTGCGCATTACCTTTCCCATTTTTCTTGAACTTGTTCTTCAGCTGCTCGTCGGCAACGTGGACAAGATCATGGTGGGCAACGACTACAGCGCCACGGCCATCAATCAGGCCAACACCATTCTCGACATGCTCGCCGTCAGCCTTTCCGTCCTTTCCGCCGCCTCTCTCATCCTCATCAGTCAGTACAAGGGCGCGCAAAACCGCCGGAAGGAACAGCAGGTCTATGTGCTGTCCTTCTACTTCAATCTGACCGTCAGTCTGGCCATCGGCATTCTTCTTGCCGTTCTGGCTCGCCCCGTGCTGGCGGCCATTCAGGTGCCCCCGGAAATCATGGATGAATCGGTTGCCTATCTCCGCATCACGGGCGGAGGCCTTTTTCTTCAGGCCATCATGTTCTCGCTGAGCGCATACCTGCGCAGCAACACCTACATGAAGCAGTGTCTTCTTGTCGCCTTTCTCTTCAACATCATCAACATAAGCGGCAACATGCTTTTTCTCTGGGGGCTGGGCATGCAGGGAGCCGTGGCCGTCGCCATCCCCTCGGTCATATCCCGCTTTCTCGGAGCGCTTCTTCTCTTTCACGAAGTCAGAAAGTATCTGCGGCTCGATCTGTCGTTCCGCCGTCTGCGCCTCTGCCGCAGAGCGGAACTGTGGAAAATCCTCAAGCTCGGTCTGCCTTCCTGCGGGGAATCCTTTTCCTACTCCTTCAGTCAGATCGTCATTCTCGCCATCATCAACACCTTCAGCACCGGCGAAGCCGTGGTCAAAACCTATGCCACCATGCTGGCCATGTGCTCCTACCTGTTCACCTCCGCCATCGCTCAGGCCATGCAGATTCTGCTCGGAAGAGCCCTCGGAGCCAAACGCTTCACCGATGCCGAAAATCTCGTCAGGCGGGTCACCATCATCTCCTGCCTGGCCTCGGCGGGCATTTCCGCACTCATCGCCGTCTTCTCCACGTCCATCTTCGGACTGCTCACCGCCGATGAAAACGTCATCCGCCTCTGCCGTCTCGTCATGTGCATCGACGTGGCCCTGGAACTGGGAAGAGCCGTCAACATCGTCATGGTCAGAGCCCTGCAGACCTGCGGCGACGTCATGTTCCCCACTCTCCTTGCCATATTCTTCTGCTGGGTCGTTGCCGTCGGCGGATCATGGGGCTTCGGCTCGCTGATGGGATTCGGCATTCTCGGCGTCTGGACGGCCATGACCATCGATGAACTGTGCCGGGCCATCATCTTTCTTTTCCGTTTTCACCGGGGAGCATGGAAAAAACTCTCTCTTGTATGATTTGCTTTATGGAGCCGTATCATGGGAACAATGCGTCAATATCTTGTGTATCTTTATCTCTTCCTCACCTTCTTTCTGTGGGGAAGCCTTTATGTCGTCAGCAAGTACGTGCTCGACAAGGTGCCGCCCTTCACCGTTTCGCTGGCGCGCTATGCCGTATCCTTTCTGATCCTCTTCATCTTCATACGCATAAAAAAATTCCGTCCCATAGAACGGAAAGACTACAAGTACATTCTCATCATCGGGGTGTTCGGCTACTTCATGGCGCTGGTGCTGCAGCTGCTCGGAACCAAGTATTCCAACGCCTCCTTCGCAGCGCTGGTCAACTCTCTGAATCCCATCGTCATCATGATCATGGCGGCCATATTCCTGCATGAGCGCTTCACGCTTCAAAAGGGCGCAGGACTGCTTCTGGGCATCGTCGGCGTCTATTTCATCATCGGCGGCGTGCACGGCAGCGACATGATAACCGGCATCATTCTTTCCCTCCTGTCCGTGCTGATCTGGTCGTATGTTTCCATCATCATACGAAAGATCGGCCATGCCTATCATCCCCTGCTCATTACGGCATGGAGCATGGGCGTCGCTCTGGTGTGCACCATCCCCGCTTCCGCCGTGGAGCTTGCCCGCACGCCCGTCACCTGGGATGCAGGCGTTCTGCTCTCCCTGCTGTACATGGCCGTCATGTGCACATGCGTTGCCCACCTGCTCTGGAATGAAAGCCTTTCCCTTGCCGAAGCCGGAACCTGTTCGGCCTTCTATCCCGTTCAGCCGCTGACCGCCGCCGTGCTCGGCATTCTGTTTCTCGACGAATCCGTCTCTCTTTCCTTCTGGGCAGGCAGCGCTCTCATTCTCATAGGCGTCATGCTCTGTCTGGTGCATCTGGAAAAGTTCCATACGGCAGCACCGCATCACTGATCGGACGCACTCTTTTCCGGGAAATCCGTCCTTTCAGGCATCCGGCTGCGGACCGTTTGACTGCAGCCGGATGCCTATATTCCGCAGCAAGGCCCTTGTTCTCCTGACGTGCCTGGGCCAGCCCTCCGGCCCCCGATTGAATATCCTTCCCTGCTTACGGACTGCAGATTGCCGGAGCATCCAGGTCGGTATCAGGCGCGGTAATTTCTGCCGTCAAAAAGAATACAAAAACACAGCGGCGGAGGCATCTTTCTACGACAAACGCCGGGAAGCGGCCATACCCGCTCCCCGGCGTCTTTTTTGCCGTCAATCGGAAATCATTAACGGTTCACGGACTTCTTCACCGAAAGTTCCAGAATCTTGAGCGTCATCTCAAGAGACTTGCACAGGGAAGGAATCGGCAGGAACTCCGCATTGGAGTGGAAGTTCAGGCCGCCCGTAAAGTAGTTGGGCGTGACAAGGCCCTTGGCGGAAAGCGCAGATCCGTCGGTACCTCCGCGCATGGCAATGGTTTTCGGCTCAATGCCGATGGCATGCGCGGCTTCATACATGAGATCGATGGGGGCTCTGTCCTCTCCGAGGGAGTCGACGATATTCCCGTAAACATCCGTCAGGGTAACCTTTATCTCAGCTCTTCTGTGACGTATGCGCATGAAGTCGACCACATCGAGCACGTACTTCTTGCGCGCCTCGTAGGTTGCCTTGTCGAAATCACGGATATTCATGCGCAGCACGCAACGGCTGTCGTTGGCTTCCATGCCGGTAAACCACCAGTAGCCTTCCTTGCCGTCGGTATGCTCGGGGGTCTGCTTGCGGTCGAAGCAGGCGATGATGTCCGACGCCACAAGCAGAGGATTCACCAGCACGCCCTTGGCGGACATGGGATGGGCGGTGACGCCCTTGATGTCGAACACCACGCTTCCGGCATTGAAGGTTTCGTACACAAGTTCGCCGACGGCACAGCAGTCGATGGTATAGGCGAAGTCCACCTTGAACTTGTTCAGGTCCAGAAGCTTCGAGCCGCACAGACCGATTTCCTCATCCGGAACGAAGGCCACCCGGATATCGCCGTGCGGAAGCTGCCTGGACGTCATGACGTGCAACATGGTCATCACGTTGGCGATGGCGGCCTTGTTGTCGGCGCCGAGCACGCTGGTACCGTCGGTGAAGATGATGTCCTGACCGACATAATCCCCGAGTTCCGGATGTTCGGCAAGGCGGATCCAGATATCCTTTTCGGCATTCAGGCAGACATCGCCGCCCTCGTAATGGATGATCTGAGGGTGTACCTCAGGAGAAAGCGCAACGGGAACGGTATCGAGGTGAGCCACATATCCTATGGTCGGCGCGCCGGCAACATTACCGGGAAGCAGCGCCGTAAGGATGGCATGCTCGTTCACTTCGATTTCCACAAGACCGAGCTCCTGCAGTTCGGATGCCAGCAGTTCGGCCAGCTTGCGCTGCCCCTCCGTACTGGGCACAACGCCGACGGAAGCGTCGCTTTCGGAGGGAACGGCAACATAGCGCAGAAAGCGCTCGGTCAATTCTTCAGCATATTCATGAGCCATGATTCATGCCTTCTGAAAGAGGTTTAGTTCAAAGGAGGATACACATAGCCGCTGTTGAAGCCGAGCGGAATGCCTATCATCCAGAAGATATACAGAACCACCGTGAGAACCACGAGCAGCGCCAGCGTATAGGGCAGCATCATGGAGCAGAGAGTACCCACGCCCGTGGCCTTGGCATACTTCTGGCAGTACATGATGAGTAGCGGATAGAACGGGAACAGCGGCGTGGAAACGTTCACGGCGGAGTCGCTCACGCGGAAGGCCGCCTGCGTAAGCTCGGGGGAAATGCCCAGCATCATGAGCATGGGAACAAAGATGGTGGACAGAATGGCCCACTTGGACGTGGCCGACGTAATGAGAATGTTCAGCATGCCGGTCAGCAGAATGATGCCGAACAGCGTAAGCCCGGAAGGCAGTCCCATGTTCTTCAGGAATTCAGCACCGGCAATGGCCAGCAGCGTTCCGATATTGGACTTGCCGAACACATAGAGGAACTGTGCGGCAAAGAAGGCAAAGACGATAAAGGAAAGAAGCATGGTCAGCACATTTTCCATCGCCTTGATCACGGACGTGCTGTTCGTGAACGCGCCGGAAGCATAACCATACACAAGGCCGGGAATGGCGAAGAACAGGAACAGCAGCGGAACGATGGCCTGCATGACGGGCGCCTGAGGGCTGGTCAGGCTGCCGTCGGGAGCGCGGAACAGAGAGTTCTCCGGCCAGCAGAGCGCGAAGAACACCAGAATGAATCCGGCCCAGGCAAGGCAGGCACGACGGAAGGCTCTCGCTTCTTCGGCGCTGATGGGATTGAGCTGCAGATCGGGATCGTTTTCAAGCCCGCTGTCCAGCGGCATGGTCGCACGCAGGCGGGGTTCCACGATCTTATCGGTCACATACCAGCAGGCGGCAATGACGAAGAAGGTGCCGCCGAGAGCATAGAAGTAGTTGCAGAGCACGTTGACGGAATAGTTCGGATCAAGCGTCTGCGCGGCGGCCTGCGTAAAGCTCTGCATGACGGGGTCAATGATGGAGGGCGTATAGCTGGCCGTGAAGCCGCCGGCAAGACCGGCGAACGAACAGGCTATGCCCGCCAGAGGATGACGACCGCAGGAATAGAAGATCAGAGCCGACACGGGCATCAGAACCACATAGGCGGAGTCGGAAACGATGTGGCAGAGAATAGAAACAAAAATAACGGCGGGAGTGAGAATATTGCGGGGAATGATGCTGAGCAGCTTTTTGAGCAGCACGTGAATGAAGCCGCTGCCTTCCGCAATGCCTATGCCCATGGTGGCCACGATGGTCATGCCGAGGGGCGGGAAGTTCATGAAGTTCTTGACCGAGGAAACGACCAGATCAAGAAGATTCTCCGGGCTGAGCATGTTGAGCACCTTGATGGTTTCGCCGGTGCTCGGATGCTTGTAGTCAAAGGAGATGAAGGAGAGAAGGAAAGACAGGAAAATCGCGATCAGCAGCGCATAAATGAAAAGCATGGTGATGTGCGGCAGCTTGTTGCCGGCCGCTTCCACCGCGTTCAGAAAACGGTTCATGGCCCCGGTGGGCTGTTCAGGTTTGGACATAGGCACTCCTTGGACGATAAAACTCCGGCCGATGCCAGAACATCAGCCGGGCATGACAACGTCAACGGTTTATTTTGCCCATTTTCATGCCGGGATGCAAGAAAATCCCACTGAAAAATTAAAACAAATGCTGCAAGGAAACGTCCCGTCTGCCATAACGACTCCGCCATTCTCCGTATCGGGCATCAACGAACTCCGCATATGTTCACGGATATCAGGAACAGTCGACTGTGATCTTTATAACAAGGCGTGGAATTACAGGTTATTTTTTTCCCGATACGGGGCGTTTTCTTTCTTCATAAGACGCCCCTTCCGGTCTGCGGAACATGTCGACAGATTTCGTCATCTTTCGGCCCTTCCGCCCTGCCCGTTCCAACCATCCGAAGCTCCGGTCGTATGGAGATTGCCGTCTTTTCGGTAGTTCCACAATTCGAACAACAGGAAACCTGCATGAAGCGGCGGAAAGCCTCCGGCTCATCATCAGAGCATGCGGCGATGGATGACAGATAAACCTTCCATTTAATCATTCGAAAAAATCCTGCCGCCGTGCCTCGGCCTTCAAGAAATACACAGCTCGCTTCCTACAGCGGACGTTCAGATCCCTGCCTGCGCCTGCAGCTCGCCACCTGTTCTTTTCAAGAAATTGGCTGGAGGCACAGGAAATTCAGTCGAACATTGTGCATCCCGCCCGAAAGACACCTCCGTGACGGCACACCACCACATCCAGATCAAAACGGCAATACCAGAGAGAAAACGGATTTTCTGTCGAAACCAGGAAAACGCAGACAAGCTGGCCGGACAAAGCGGCATCGAGGAAAAACAAGAATCCGGGGGGCCGAATTTGACCGGAATGATTAACAGAAAAGGGAGTTACGATTCACCATCGTAACTCCCTGAAATTCTGGTCGGGATGACTAGATTTGAACTAGCGACCCCTTGAACCCCATTCAAGTGCGCTCCCAGACTGCGCTACATCCCGACTCTGGTACTGCTGAGAAAGTGTGGAGCTCATGATCAGAATTGAACTGATGACCTCATCCTTACCAAGGATGCGCTCTACCAACTGAGCTACATGAGCTTTTCGTCTCTCGGCAGGGGAGAACCTATCTAAACACCCCATGCTCGTCAAGCGTTAATGACGACTTTTTTTAATTTTTCTTTCTTTCCACTAAAAATGAGAACACTTTCTTATCAGGGCGCTTTCACTATCTTCCATTAATTTCAATAAATTAGATTTATCATCAGTCTTTCCGAACACATCCGCCCCCCTGATGATCTGCCCCCAGAAGGATCTCGTCGTAAGCTCCGATGCACACCTGGCCGCACTTCCCCGCACCAGAAGGCAGCCGAAACGAAGCGCCAGATCCGCCACATGGGCATTTGCAAGCCCATGACGGGGACAGGAGGTAAACTCCAGAGCAACGCCGCGTTCCGCAGCAAACTCTGCGCACTTCTCGTCAATGAGTCCGGGATGGGCGATAATATCGGCTCCGGCTTCAACGGCGGCGAAGTTCGTTCCCGGCTCCACCTGATCGCACAGCGTTTCTCCGTGCACGAGGACGATTTCAGCCCCGCATTCACGCGCCTCCCTCACCGTATCCGGAAGCAGCGCTGGCGGAACATGGCGAAGTTCCACGCCGACTCTGGCCTCCATATCGGCATAAAGACTGAGACGCCTGACATGATCGGCCACATCCCTGACGCGGGCAAGATCGGAACCGTCGCTGATCAGCGTCAGCCCGACGAAGCGCAGCCCCGCAAGGGACGCATATCGCAGGGCCGACGCCGCATCCATTCCGTCGGAAACTGTTCCGGCAGAGAGCATGACATGAAAATCGACCATGAAAAAAACTCCTTCGTCCGTTCATAACCGGAGGTGTGAAAAAAGAAAAGGGAACGGGCTTCCGGCACCGCCTGCGGGATTTGCGCTTGTACGGGGAATGTTGTATGCTTACGACCCATTCCTATCGACTATACAGAGCACATTGAGGATACCATGACCAAAGAAAAGAAATACTCCACGCTTCCCGCCCTTGAAAAGGCTCCCATCATGCAGAACTGGCTGGCCGAACACAAGGCCCGCGATCTGGCGGTGTTCAAGCTGCCCGAAGGCAACCCGCTGGCCGACGTCGTCATCATCGCCTCGGCCTCTTCCGCACGGCATGCCCGCAGTCTGGCCGACGGCCTTTCGGAAATGTGCAAGCAGGAAAAGTTCGAAATCCTCCGCACGGAAGGTTATCAGGAAGGACAGTGGGTGCTGGTGGACCTCAATGATGTGATCGTCCATATCTTTCAGGAACCGGTCAGAGAGCTGTATCATCTCGAAGCCCTCTGGTCCGGCGCCGAAGCGCTGCCCGCCACAGCAGCGGATGGAAAGGAGACCCTTTAATGCCCGTAGTGAAACCTACTCTCTTTCTTATTCTCGACGGCTACGGTCTGGCTCCGGCCGGGCCGGGGAACGCCGCCAGTCTAGCCCATACGCCCACGCTTGACCGGCTGCTCGCCATGCCCGGCATGGGACGTCTGGACGCCTCCGGCCGTCAGGTCGGTCTGCCCGCCGGATTCATCGGCAACTCGGAGGTCGGACATCTCAATATCGGCGCTGGCCGCATCGTCTATCAGGACATGACCCGCATCGACATGGCCGTGGAAAACGGCGAACTGTTCCGTAATCCTGTTCTGCTTGACCTTTTCGAGCGCATCCGCGCCCGCAAGGGCCGCATACACTTCTGCGGGCTGCTGTCGGACGGCGGCGTACACAGCCATATCCATCACCTGTTCGCCCTGCTTGAAATGGCGCAGAAGGAAGGCGTGCCCGCGCTTGTCCATGCCTTTCTTGACGGCCGCGATACTCCGCCCTGCTCCGGCATCGACTACGTAGCCCAGCTGAAGCCCGTTCTTGAAAAGACCGGATCGCGTCTGGCCGACATGGTCGGACGCTTCTATGTCATGGATCGCGACAAGCACTGGGAACGTGTGGAGGAAGCCTGGAACATGCTCGTTCACGGCAAGGGCGAACGCATCGACGATGCCATGCAGGCTCTTCGCGCCGCTTATGAAGCCGGAGAAACCGACGAATTCCTGAAGCCCCGCATTCTGATCGATCCCTCGGAATCCGTCATCCGCGACGGAGACGGTGTGTTCTGCTTCAACTTCCGGGCCGACCGCGGTCGTGAACTGGTCCGGGCGCTGACCGATCCCGACTTTACCGGATTCGATCGCGGCGCCATGCCCGACATGGCCGGCGTAGCGTCCATGACGTCCTACGAATCCACGCTGACGGCTCCGGTGGCCTTTTCCAAGGACAACCTGACGAAGACCATGGGCGAAATCGTCTCTTCCCTGGGCCTGAAGCAGCTGCGCATTGCGGAAACGGAAAAGTATGCGCACGTTACCTACTTCTTCAGCGGCGGACGCGAAGCCCCCTTTGAAAACGAAGACCGCATTCTTGTGGACTCTCCGCGTGACGTTCCCACCTATGATCTCAAGCCCCAGATGAGCGCGGAAGAAGTGACCGACAAGCTCATTGCGGCCTGGAACAGCGGCAAGTACGATTTCGTGGTATGCAATCTCGCCAATCCGGACATGGTCGGTCATACCGGCGTACTGGAAGCGGCCATCAAGGCCTGCGAAACCGTGGATGCCTGCGTGAGCCGCATTGAAAAAGCCGTCATGGATCGCGACGGCATTCTGTGCATCACGGCCGACCACGGCAACGTGGAAAAAATGATTGACGAGGACGGGCAGCCCCAGACGGCGCATACGCTGAACCAGACGCCCTTCCTCATTGTGGAAAACGGCAAGAGCCATCCCGTCAGAAACGGCAAGCTGGGCGACATCATGCCCACGCTGCTGACGCTCTGGGGACTCCCCGTTCCGGCCGAAATGACCGGCGACAATCTGCTCGCCGAATAACGGCGGCTCCGAGCGGAAACAGCGGCCCGCCCGCTTCCCGAACTCAGGGAGAATGGAATGACCTACGATGAACCCGTAAAGCCGGAAAGCATGGCACTGCTCTTCGTCTACATCTGCCCTTACTGCAGAAACGAAGTCGTGCTGGTGTCTCCCGTGCAGCCCATGACGGTGACCTGCGGAGCCTGCCGCAACAGCTTCCCCATCGTGCCCGTGGACGAACGCACGGTGCAGTATGTCCACACCATGCTCGGAGACGGAAAAGCTGCCGTCAACCCCAACTTCTGACCTTTTCCATATCAGTGAAGAAGCCTGCCCTTCGGACAGGCTTCTTTTTTTTGCTTTCATTCTCCTCTACAAGACCTCCTTATTTTCATATCTATTTGATTCATAACGGTTTGAGGCTAAAAAAAATGACCATGTCTCAAAACAGAGAACGCTGCAAGCGCTGGATTATTTTCTTTATCAGCCTGTTCTTCATGGGTAACGGCATTGCCATGGTAACCAATGCCCAGCTCGGAACAACGCCCATTTCCAGCGTCCCCTACGTTGTCGGAAAAATCTTCGGCTTTTCCATGGGAACAGGTACGTTCGCCGTCAACACGCTTATGCTGCTTGCCCAGATACCGTTGCTCGGTAAAACCTTTCGGCCCCGCCAGTTCCTTCAGCTGCCCTGCGTCTTCGTGTTCAGTCTCTTCATCGACCTCGGCATGTGGATCACCCACACTCTTATACCCGAGACCTGGCCGCTGTGCATACTCATGACGCTTACCGGCTGCCTTATCATGGCTTTCGGCATCATGCTTGAGATTACAAGCAGCACCATGGTCATTCCCGGCGAAGGCTTTGTGCTGGCGCTCGCCTATCGTACCAGACTTCCCTTTGCCAACCTCAAGGTCATCAATGACGTTTCTCTTGTAACTCTTGCAGCTGTGCTCGGCTGGTTCTGTCTGGGCAGTATCGAAGGTCTCCGTGAAGGCACCGTCATCACGGCATTTCTCACCGGCGTCTTCATCCGCTTCTTCTCCCGCTGTTTCCGTATGCGCATAGAAAACTGGTTCAAACAGTGAAATAAAAATTTTGCTTGACCAACGGCCGATCCTTTCCTACAACACATGGAGCGCGCTTATAGCTCAGCTGGATAGAGCAACTGCCTTCTAAGCAGTGGGTCGGGGGTTCGAATCCCTCTAGGCGCACCAACGAAACCAACGCCCGGGTTATTTACCCGGGCTTTTTTCGTAGTATACACACGCAATCGGGAATTCTCTAACAGATGCAGGTGATTCAGTTTTCACCTGATATCAGATACTCAACATTCCGAAAGCATGCAGAAAAATCCGCCTGATATCGGGCAGACTGCCGGAACGTTCTGATTCCGCTGCTGCGCCCTATCCTCCCCTCCTTTTCCCCAAGAACAAAAGCGATCTTCCCGCCCTACGCGACTTGCATTCAGGGAGACTAGTCGAAAGCTCGCCGCTTTCTACTGAAGAAACGCAAAACTCCGCGCATTTCATTCTCACAGGCGATGTTCTTCCTGCCGTATCTGCCAAACAGGCAGCAACACCACTTTCTCCTTTTTGCCGGCCGTGTTCCCCGTGTTGAGGGCGGAGTCACAGCTTTATCCGGCAGTGGCCCGAGATATAAAATCTGAATCCTCGCCACCTTAAAAAACTGCCGCCCGCATCTCCTCAAAAGTGAAAACGTTCTGCCAAACGTTTCCGGGCATCATGAAGGGTTCTTTTTACCGCTCAAAAACAGGAGCATAAAATTTTTTGGAAAAATTTTCCTCAAAAACTTGACAGGCCTTCCCCATCCTGCTAATTACACACCTCGCCGAGAGACGAAAAGCTCATGTAGCTCAGTTGGTAGAGCGCATCCTTGGTAAGGATGAGGTCATCAGTTCAATTCTGATCATGAGCTCCACACTTTCTCAGCAGTACCAGAGTCGGGATGTAGCGCAGTCTGGGAGCGCACTTGAATGGGGTTCAAGGGGTCGCTAGTTCAAATCTAGTCATCCCGACCAGAATTTCAGGGAGTTACGATGGTAAATCGTAACTCCCTTTTCTGTTAATCATTCCAGTCTGATTCGGGGCACCGGATTCTTGTTTTTTCCTCGATGCCGCTTTGCCCGGCCGGCTTTTTCTGCATTTTTCCGACTTCGACAAAAAGGCTGCCGGAATCCCGGTCGTTGCCGTTTTTATATCGGCTTCATCGGCCACCCAGCTTTCTGCTCCATCATTCAAAGCCGCCCGCAGGAAGAGGTCCAGGGAGAGCCGGCTTTTCCGATGCACAAGCCTTCTTGCCAATACCGCCGATCTGCAAAGACAATGCTTTTCTGATATGTCTTACCGGAGCGCCTCGAGGACATCCCTCCCCACCGCTCAAGGCACACCGTCGTCGAGTGAAGAAGCGTGCGGGAATCCTTCCCGTGCATCAAGAATGACGACTCGTCTTCTTCCGACTGCCGTTTTTCCATCCGTCCGCCATTACGCCGCTCCTCGAAAAACAAAAAAACAGCGTCGCGCGCTGTCCCTTTCATCCCCCCCACACACGGCTGAAAAAGCCTGTCTCCCGACACTTTCCGAACACGTTTCCCGATTAGGGAACATTGTATTTTACTTTCGGATTGCGTATGTTCTTCTCAATGTATGTGAGGTTCACCATGCCCGAATATTGCCGCATCATCCGCTGCCTGACGCTTGCCTTTCTTCTTTTCTTCACCGTCGGAACCGACGGCGCTCAGGCTGAGGACAAAGTCTGGCGGATCATTTACGTCGAAGGAGGCCCGTTCTCCAACTATCAGCAGACGCTTGCCGAAACGGCACGGGGGCTGGAGAAGCTGGGGCTCATCGACAACGGCCAGGTTGCCGTCCCCGAAGGAACGGAATCCACGGTACAGATGTGGCAGTGGCTGGCGGACCACGCCGGAGGGCGCCTGAAGTTTCTCCGCGACGGGCACTATTCCGCCGAGTGGGACGCCACGGCTCGCGGGCACATGCGGGAAGCCATTGTCGACCGCATACGGAACCGCAAGGACGTGGACATGATCATTGCCATGGGAACATGGAGCGGGCTCGACATGAGTTCGGAAGATCTCGGCATTCCCGTCTTCTCCATGAGCGTAACCGACGCCATCACGGCAGGCATCGTAAGTTCTGCCGAAGACTCGGGCAAGGACAACGTGCACGCCCAGCTGGAACCGGGCCGTTTCCGCCGTCAGATTTCCATGTTTCATGAAATCTTCCACTTCAAGAAGCTCGGCGTTCCCTTCGAGGATACTCCCGAAGGGCGGAACACCGCCGCCATGGATGAAATAACGCAGACTGCCGCCGATCTCGGCATAGAGCTTGTTCTGCGCTCCGCTCCGCTGGACCTGCCCGACGCCAATCAGGCCTTCCGGAATCTCAAGGAGTGCGTGGAAGATCTGTGCAAGGAAGCCGACGCCATCTATCTCACCTACACGTCAACGCCCATGGAAAAAATTCCCGAGCTCATGACGCCCATCATAGCGGCGGGGCTGCCCTCCTTTGCCCAGGCCGGACCGCAGCTTGTGGAATACGGCGTACTCATGAGTCTGGCTCAGGCCAGCTTTGCCGACATCGGTCAGTTCGAGGCGGAAGCCATTGCCGCCGTCGTCAACGGTAAAAAGCCCCGGGAGGTCAATCAGATCTTTGAGCCCGAACTGGGACTGGCCATCAATCTGAAAACCGCCATGAGCATCGGCTGGAATCCACCTCTGGAAATTCTGGCCGCCGTGGATGAAATCTATCAGCAGATACCGGCGGTACGGTAATGCGCCCGCTCCCTCTTCGCAGACTGCTGGCCGGCGGCATTCTGGCGCTTCTGTGTGCCCAGCTTCTGTATGGAGCGCTCATGCTCTCCGCGCTCTACAAGCAGTATCAGGAGCCGGTGTTTCAGATCAACGGACTTGTCTGCCAGGATATCGCCGATCATCTCGGACTTCTTGTCCGCGTAGGAAAAAGCCTGCGCCCGCAGACCGTAGAACGATTTCTGTCCCAGTACCACACAAGAACGGAAGCAGAAAACATTGCCGTTACCGACACTGCAGGACGCGTCATCTACCAGTGGGACGCGCTGGGAGAAACCAATCTTCAGACACCCGCCGATGCCAAGCCTGTTTTCGGCCCGCTGAAGAAATTCTCCACCGACGACAGCTTCTGGACAGTCTGCCCCATTCCGGGGAAAAACGGCGCCACGGCCGGACACGTCTTCATGGCCCTCGACAAGGCGCGCATTTCCGATCTGCTGGCCGCGGCGGCGGAAAATCAGCTGCTGCTGTTTGCAGGCATATCCGTGGGAGAATGCCTGCTTCTTGCTCTTCTGCTCTATGTTTTCGCCGGACGCCGTGCTGGAAGAAGCGACGCTTCCGAAACCGCCTCAGCGCTGAAACTCCGCGTATGCTTCATGCTGCCGCTCGTAGCCGGACAGGTGCTTATTCTCTTTCTGCTGCAAGCGCCGCTCACAAAACTTTATCAGGAAGAAATGACGCATACGGGACTCCAGCTTTCCCGGCAGATGACCTGGGATCTTGAGCGCCTTGCGGGCATGGGGCTGCCGGTAAGCGGCATCTACGGCATGGAAGACTGGATGATGAAACGCCAGCAGCACATCTCCACGCTGGGCATGGCCGTGTTCGACGTAACCGGAAAGCTCCATGCCGCATCCGACGCCTCCGCCCCGCTTTCCGAAGAAGAGTGGCAGCGCCGTGCCGCAACTACAGCTCCCGTAACGCTCGACATCCGGCACCCGGCCGACGGCGCGCCTGCAGGAAGCGTGCAGATCATCATGGATCCGACCATGATGCGCGACAATCTGCGCTCCGTCATGCTGGACAACCTCACCATGACGGTTGTGGCGGCGCTTTTTCTTTCCGAACTCATTTTTCTGCTGCTCATGAGCGGAGGCGGCCTGACGAACATGTCGCGTTCTCCGGACTTCATGCGCCCCATCATTTTCGCCTGTCTGTTCGCCACGGAAATGTCCATGTCCTATGTGCCCATACGCATCGGAGAACTGGGACTCGAGCTTTTCGGCCTGCCGCCCGACGTGGTGTCCGGTCTGCCCGTATCCTGCGAGCTCTTCATGGCGGGACTGGCCATGTTTGTCGGCGGATTCTGGAGCCAGCGCTCGGGCTGGAAGCCCATGCTGCTCGCCGGTCTTCTGCTTGCCTGCCTCGGCTCCTGCGCAAGCTGGCTTTCCACCTCCGCCCTGCCCTTCATTCTGGCGCGTGGCATGTCGGGCCTCGGATACGGATTCATCAATCTGGCCGCTCAGGTCTTCGTCATCGCCCACTCCTCGGAAGACAACCGAGCCCGGAATCTGGCCTTCATGTTTGCCGGTCTCTATGCCGGAACACTCTGCGGAAGCAGCATGGGCGGTCTTATTGCCGACAGACTGGGCTATCACGCCGTTTTTCCGGCCTCGGCCGTCATGCTGGCGATCACCGTTGCCGTGCTGTTCCGCCTGCTGCCCCGCGAAATCTGGCAGCGTGAAGAAGGAAGCTCATCCCGCCTTACGCTGAAGGAGGCGCTGGCATTCTTCTCCGACCGACGCATGGGGGCACTGCTTTTCTTCTTCATCATTCCCAACGCGCTCATCACCGTCTGCCTGTTCCAGTTCTTTGTGCCGCTGTCTCTAAGTCAGGCAGGAACGTCTCCTGCAACCATCGGCCGCATATTCCTGCTTTACTGCGTCATCGTCATGTTCGCCGGGCCACGCTTTGGAGCGCTGCTCGACAAGGCCCGCCGCATGGAGCAGCCGCTCTTCGTTTCCATGATCATCGTCGCCCTCAGTCTCATGGCCCTCGTCTTTTTTGACGGCGTGCCCGCGGCCATGCTCAGCGTGGCGCTTCTTGCCCTCAATACGGCCATCGCTTCCAACGGACAGGGAGCCTACGCTCTCTCGCTGCCTGCCGCCGCTGAATTCGGCAGAGCCAGAACCGTGGGCTTCTACAACGTGGCCATGCGCATAGGGCAGGTGCTCGGTCCGTTGAGTCTCGGCATCATGATGGCCGTGTGGAACGCCCGTACAGGGCTTACCGTGCTTGCCGCCTTCACATGCGGCTGCGCCCTTCTTTTTGCCGCGCTCAGTTTTTCCCGGAAAGACCGTCTCAAGTAAACACCATGTCCCGTCTCATAGTACGCCCCGCCGCGCTGCGGCATAATCTCATCGTCATGCACGAACTCTGCCGCAAGGCGGGGGCTGCATGCATGTTCGTCTTCAAGGAAGCGCCGCTTCATCCCTCTCTTACGGCCGACATTCTTTCCGACTCCCCGGTCCGCCGACTGGGCCTTGTGGCCTGGCCCCATGCAAAATTTCCTGCCCTTCCCGGCGTGGAGCTCTGCCATGTCTACGCGCCCTTTCCGGCGCTTCCGAAAGAGGCCGCGGCCTGCGGCTGCGTGTATGTAAATTCCCGATATGCCCTTCGTCTACTCGCGGAGCATACAGACGGAAATGCGCCTCAGCTGCGTCTCAGCCTGGAAGCCGGAGACGGCAGAGACGGCTTTCTGCCGGAAGAGCTTCCCGATTTTTGTGAAGAAGTTCGTCGATCGGGACTGCGTCTGCAAGGTCTTTCGGTAAACTTCGCCTGTCTGAGCAGCGAGGCCCCGACCGTGAGACGCCTGATCGAAGCTTCCGCCGTACTGGATGAAATACGGCAGCTCTGCCTGCCGGAAGCCGATATTTCCGCAGGAGGAACCGACATTCTGGAACTTGCGGCCCAAAATCCGCTGCCTGCCGACGTTCGAGAAATCCGCTGCGGTACGGGAGTCATGCTGGGGGTGTATCCGCTCTCCGGCAATGCCGTTCCCGAAGCCCGTCAGGACGCCTTCCGCCTTGAAGCCACCATTCTCGAGTGCCGCGTCAAAAAAGACCGGCTCATGGCGCTTTTCGACGTGGGATCCTTCCATACGGCCCCGGAAAGCCTTACGCCTCCCTTTCCCGGCATGCAGTTTGTCGGCGCCTCTTCCGCCTACGCTTCCTTTGACGTAACGGACTGTCCGCAAAAACTGACCGAAGGCATGACGCTCTCCTTCGTACCGGACTACCACGCGCTCTCAAGAGCGCTCTGTTCCCGAGCTCTTCCCCTATTCATGGAGCAGGCATGAACGATCTTCTTCTGCGTTCCGCAAGGCCCGAGGATCTGGACGAACTCGTGCTTCTGGAAAAAAACGTGGAGCGCACGCTCCCCAGCCGCGACATGTTCGCCACGGACGAAAAAGAATTTTATGAACCCATCCTCCGCGGCAAGGGGCATATTCTGCTGGCTGCGGACGACAAGGGCCGTCTGGCCGGGGCCAGCGTGATCCGCTTTCCCGATCCGGATGACCCGGACAATCTCGGGCACGAGCTTTCCCTGAGCCGCCCCGATCTTCTGAAAGTGCGGCATCTGGAATCTGTTTTCGTCCGCCCCGACATGCAGGGAAGAAAACTGGCGGAGCGACTCGTGCGGGAAAACATGAGCCTCACCGCTTCCAGCGGCCGGACAATCTCTTTTGCCACGGTATGGCCGGGCAACGCCGCCAGCCTGAAACTGCATCTTCGCCTCGGCCTTCTCATCCGGGCCTTTGCCTTCAAGTACGGAGGCCGCCCACGCTTCATTCTCATGAGCGGAGGAAAAACCGCATCCGATGCCGCACCGGTTTTCGCGGAGGCCATGTCTCTGGAAAAACACTGCTTGTTTCTGGCTGCCGGGATGGCGGGAACAGCCGTTCGCCCGGATCCGGAAACAAACTCCTTTCTGGTGGAATACCTCCCGCTGATTTACTCCTGACAAAAGAAAAGCGCTGCCGCAGAACAACACCGTTCTGCGGCAGCGCTTTTTTCACAGGATATAGGCCCGGCACGAAAGCCGTGCCCCATGGCAAAAAACTCAGCACTCCGCCCGGCGGAAGCAGAGCATGGTGATGTCGTCCGACTGCGGTGCCGTGCCTCTGTGTGCCTTGACCGCGCACATGACGCCGTGCAGCACCTCGTCGGGAGAAACGCCGCGCAGACCTTCCAGCGTGGCAGCTATGCGCTCTTCTCCGAAAAGCTCCTGACGCTCGTTCATGGCTTCGGATACGCCGTCCGTATAAAGGAGGCAGTACTCGCCGGGGGCAAGTTCGGCATGACGGGCTTCATAGTCCATCCCCTGCATGGCTCCAACCAGAGGTCCGCTGGTTTCCGTCAGCATGCGCACAGGCACCTCGGGATCCGGATTCACGATGAACGGCGGACAATGGGCGCCGCTGGCATAGTCCAGCCTGCCTGTGGACGGATCGAAAAGGCCGATGAACAACGTGACGAACATGCAGGTGGGATTGTTCTCGGCCAGGCGCTCATTGATGCGGAGCATGGCCTCGGAACAGGAAAGCCCTTCGGCCAGAGCGTAACGGACCAGCGTCACCGTCATGGACATGAAAAGCGCGGCGGAAACGCCCTTGTCGGACACATCGCCGATAACCACGGCCTGACGCCCGTCCGGCGCAGTGAAGAAGTCGTACAGATCGCCGCCCACTTCCTTGGCAGGTTCCAGAAACGCCGCCGCAGAATAGCCGAGGCTCTTCGGTGCTCCGTCGGGAGGAGGAAGAATGCCCATCTGAATGTCTCTTGCTGCGTTCAGCTCGCCCTGCATGCGCTGGCGCACGGCAAGCGTATCCACAAGGCGGCGGATGTTTTCATCCAGCGCCTTCACCATGTGGGCAAAGGCTCCGGCAAGCTGCCCCACCTCATCCTTTCTGTCCACCGGCAGATCATCCACAATGTCTTCCGAGAATCCCACCCCCCTGTCGGAGCTGAAATCCTCGCAGGCAATCTTCCGGGCCCGCTCGGTAAGAAGACGCAGAGGCGCGATGATGCGCATGGCCACCACCAGCATCACAAGAAGGCTTGCGACAAGCAGCACGGCAGCCACTGCAGAAAGATGCCTGGCCAGGGCCTCCGCCGGTCCCGTAATGGCGCTCAGGGGAATGGAGGCGGCCACGATCCAGTCCATGGCCTTGAAGTAGGCCAGACGGTACAGGACGGGGGCGGACTTTCCGGACGTATCGCCTTCCAGCGTTTCCCCTTTCCGTACGCGCTGCAGAACCTCTTCGGGAATGGAGGCGAAAAAGTCGTGCACGCCCTTGCCCGCCAGCACGCGGCCGTCGGCAGCCACCACGGAGATGGAGGCTCCCCGGCTCAGCTCCATGCCGTCCAGACGCTCCTGTATGCCGAGAACCATGCGCTTTTCCATCATGGCCATGCTTTCCTCGGCATCGGCCACAGGATCGGCCAGTACCAGCGTGCCCATGTCCCTCACGGGCATGAAATATACCAGGACGGGAACTTCCTCCCCGTCTCCGACAGAACCGACTGGAACCCGGACCACGGCGAACTGACCGTCGGATACCGACTTGCGCGGTTCCAGCATGGAACGCATGGACTGCCCCTTGAAGTCCTGCCGTCCATCCTCCACGACAAGCTCCGTCAGCCCATCCGCCAGCAGAGGATGCCCGTCCGTACTGTAGAAGGCCAGATGAATCTGCTCTCCCTTCAGCACCTTCCTCCACTGTTCAAGCCCCCTGCCGGCGTCGATGCCTTTATCCTGCAGCACCATATCCCGTATCATGGAGCCGTAACGGCGAAGATCCCGCTTGGAATCCAGCACCGACTCAACCTCGGACGTGAGCAGGTTCAGATACCGGACGCTCAGGCTGTCCTCCACCAGCATGACGGTGTTGACGAAGGATTCCCTCTCCCTCTGCATGCCGCTCTCGAGCAGGCTGGCATGACTGAAGAAAATAATGGGTACAGCCGCCAGCGTGATGGCCGTTCCGACCAGCAGAAACAGCTTGGTCCGCAGAGAAAACGTCATTCCGCCTCCCCGGACATGCGCTGCAGTTTCTTGCGCAGCCCTTCGCGGGTAATGCCCAGAAGCTCCGCCGCCTTCACCTTACGACCGCCGGCCTGCTCAAGCGCGCGTCTGATGAGCATTTCTTCCGCCTTCTGAAGATTGAGAGGAAGGTCGGCCATCTCCTGCCGGATGATGTTTTCATTCCGGCACAAATATTCCCTGCCTGCCTCGGACTCCAGAATACGAGACGAAAGATGGGAAAGCTCCACCACGTCGCCGGGCGTCAGGGCGACTGCTCTCTTCATTTCATTGTTGAGTTCCCGTACGTTTCCCGGCCAGGGGTACCGCAGCAGAAGCCCCTGCACCGCCGCGGAAAGCGAAAGACGCTCTCTGCCCATTTCGGCGCAGTACCGCTCAAGGAAGGACTGCGCAAGCAGAAGAATGTCGTCTCCGCGTTCGCAGAGCGGAGGCAGATGCAGCTCCACCACATTGACTCGGTAAAAAAGATCCTCGCGGAAGCGCCCTTCGCGCACGGCTTCTTCAAGATTCACATTTGTTGCCGAAACCAGAAGAATATCCACGGGGATGGGATGAACGCTGCCCACGCGCACCACTTCCCTCTGTTCCAGAACACGTAGAAGCTTGGCCTGATTGGCCAGGCTCATTTCGGCAAGCTCGTCGAGGAACAGCGTTCCGCCGCTGGCTTCCTCCACGAGACCTCTGCGGGAAGACACGCCCGTGGCCACGCCCTTTTCTATGCCGAACATGGCGCTTTCAAAAAGCGTGTCCGGTATGGCCGTACAGTTGACCGCTATGAAGGGGCCGCGGCTTCGCGGCGACTGATGATGAAGAAAACGGGCCAGCACTTCCTTGCCCGTACCCGTAGGGCCGAGAATAAGCGTATTGATGGGACGCCTCGCAATGGAGCGCGCCAGATCGAAAACTCGCCGCATGGGCTCACTCTGCCCTATGATGCCGTTCCCCGGAGTATACAGAGCCTCCACGCTCTTCTGCAGCTCGTCGTTCTTCTCCACGAGCACCCTGTGCAGCGCTTCCAGTTCCGCATTTTTGGTGCGCAGCTGCTGAATGAGCTGGGAGTTCTGAAATTCTCTCGCTTCCACACGAACCAGCATCATGCCGAAGGCCTCGGCAAGGCGGACCAGCTCGTCCGGCCCGGATCCCGCACGGGTAAGATCGAAGAGCCGATCCGTATCGGCATGACGCCCCAGCGCCAGAGCTCCGCAAAGCTCCGTCAGCAACGGCAGCAGACTGTCCGTTTCCCTGCTTTCCACAGACGTACTCTCCTTACTTTCTTTCAAGGCTCTGCACCCAGCGCAGTACTTCGGCCACAGGGCCTATGAGATCCTTCGGAATATAGGCATTTTCCGTGCCATCACGATACAGCGCTCTGGCCAGAGGCACGTTGCGCATGATGGGAATGCCTTCCTGCTTCGCCACGTCCATCATACGCTGCGCAAGGATTCCCTCACCCTTGGCCAGTATCAGAGGCAGCGGCGTTCTGTCCTTCTCATAATCCAGAGCCACGGCATAATGCGTAGGATTGGTCACAAGCACCTTCGCCTTTCTTACGTTATCAAGGGAGTTCTGGGCAAGCATTTCCTTGTGCAGCTGCTTGCGCTTGCTCTTGATGTGCGGATCGCCCTCGCTCTCCTTGTATTCCCGCTTCACTTCATCCTTGCTCATCATGTGGTTCTGATTGTACTTGTAACGCTGATACAGATAGTCCAGCGCCGCGACAATGCAGAACGCTCCGGCCGCCGTCAGCACAAGATCACCCACGGCCTCGCCCACAACTGTCCACATGGCGCCCACGCCTCTCTCCGGCATGCCGAAGAGCACCGGCAGATAGTCGCTGAGAATCATGTAGACCACGCCGCCCAGTACGCCCACCTTGATGAGATTCTTGACCAGCTCAAACAGGTTTTTCATGGAGAAAACCTTCTGGAACCATTTCTTCGGATCCAGATTCTCCAGTTTCGGCATGGCCGCCTTCACGGCAAAGAGCACGCCCGTCTGGGCAAGCACGCTTATGAGCGCCACGGCCATGACCAGCCCCACCACCGGCGCCACCAGCATGATCGACGTGTCGATCACCAGAGGAACCGCCCTGGCCATGGCCTCGTTGAACGGCATGGCCATGAACGTCATGGGCAGGCTCACCATGTCCCTGAGCAGCTTGAAAATATTTTCGGCGTTGGCCGCAAGATAGACGCCCACGGCCAGCGTGGTAAGCGCGGGCGCGACATCCTGACTGCGGCACACATCCCCCTTTTCCCGGGCTTCGCGCAGACGTTTTGGTGTAGGCTGTTCTGTTTTCTCGTCACTCATGGCATGAGCACCTGCAGATAGCGCAAGTCCTTACCGAAGGAATCGAACATGCTTACGGCGCCGGTCATGAGCATGCTGAAATAGAAAATGAGCAGAAGAGAAGCCAGACCGCTCTTCACGGGCATGGCCAGAACGTACACGTTGAGCTGCGAGGCAAAGCGGTTGATGAGTCCGAGGGAAATATCGGTCAGCAGACAGGCCACCACCACGGGGCCGGAAAGAAGCACCATGTCCAGCGCAAGATCGCTGACCTTTTCCGCAAAGAACAACGGAAGCGACGGCTTTTCAAACAGGGCGGAAGGCAGGACGGACGTGACCGGCCAGCACTCGTATCCGGCATAGACAAGGCCGAGAAAGGTAAGAAAGGCGCCGGTGGAGAAAAACACATACACGGCGCTCTGAAAGAAGAAGGAGCCCGTGGGAGACGTCTGCTCTCCGGCCAGAGGATCGTTTTCCGTGGCCTGACCTGCGCCGCGCTGGTTGTCGATGAAAAAGCCCGCGCACTGCAGCGTCCAGAACATCATGCCGGCCAGAAAGCCCAGGAGCATACCGAGAAAGACTTCCTTGGCAATGAGCACGCCAAGGTGAAGGCCGGAGGCCAGCGTCAGCCCTTCCCATGCGGGAAGCTGACCGAGCAGCATGGGATGCAGCACCATGTAGCAGGCCAGAACGATGGTGAAGCGCAGCTGCCCCGTCACCAGCGTGCCCCCCATGAAGGGCGCCGTCTGCATGAGCATGAAAAGACGCGGCGTTCCCAGAATAAACGCCAGCAGATGCTCCTGCGGAGAAAATCCCCATAACAGACCGGTATCCAAATTCAGCCTCCGCCCGGGTACGCGCTGCGGAACCATTCCAGGCCGTTCCGCGGACGTCTTCCGGCGCTTCCTTTCTGCGACCGACGCCTACAACAAATAAAATCGGGTGAATATCTCATCGGCATAGCGAAGGATTTCCCCCGACATCCAGCCGCCGAGCAGAAACAGGGACAACACCACGGCAATGAGCTTCACGCCGAAGGTGAGCGTCTGTTCCTGCAGCTGCGTCACCGCCTGCACGAGACTGAGCATGATGCCGATGACCGAAGCAATGACGATGGGCGGCAGCGAAATGACCAGAACCAGATACAGAGCCTGCGAGGCATAATCCATGGCGATGCTGTTCATGCCTTCTCCCTATATTCTGATGCGGCTTACCGGCTGCACCGATATTTCCGGCGTGACTTCCTGATACGCCATGACGGGCAGCTCGTAATACTTGCTCTCGATAAGACGCCGGACATAGCGGCGGATGTCCATAGAAACCATGAGCACGGGCTTCTGCGTGCTGTTTCTGGACTTTTCCGAAGCCTCGCCCACGGCCTTGATGATGCGCTGCGAAGTATCGGGATCCAGAGAAAGGAACGCGCCTGCGGAAGTCTGACGGATGGCCTTGCGGATGGTTTCCTCCAGAGAAGGATCCATGAGAATGGCCGGAAGCATGTTCTGCCCGCGGGAATACATATAGCTTATCTGGCGCTTCAGGGCGCTGCGGACATACTCCGTAAGCATGACGACGTCCTTTTCCTTGGGGCTCCACTCGATGAGCGCTTCGAGGATGCTGCGCAGATCGCGGATGGAAATCTGCTCCTGCACCAGGCGCTGAAAGATTTCCGCAATGCGCTGCACAGGCAGAAGGCGCGTCACCTCGCGCACGAGATCGGGCGCCCGCTCTTCCATGCGGTCGAGCAGATACTTGCTCTCCTGCATACCGAGGAAGGACGAGGCATGGCGGGAAAGCAGCAGGGAAAGATGATAGGCCAGAATACGGGCATGGGGCATGCAGGTGATGCCCGCCTGCTCCAGACGAGCCCTTTCGGATTCCTCCACCCACAAAGGCTCCACATCCGGCAGGAAAGGCTCGCCTTCATGATAGACGACGCCGAGCATGTCCAGATTGATCTTTTTCTCCCTCACGATGACCATGCCCTTCTCAAGCCTGCCCCTTGCCATGGGGATTTCATTGAGATTGAGCACATAGCCGAGAGAAGGAAGCGCAGGATTGGGACGGATGTTGATGCCCGGGAAAGGCACGCCGAGATCGAAGTACAGAGCGCGCCGAAGGCTGGAAAGCTCGCCGTTCAGCGCATCGTAGTTCATGGATTCCCCGATGTCCGGCGCAATGTCGAGAATGATGGGAACCGTGGGAGAAAAATCGTCCTGAGGGCCGGAAGACCGACGGGGCTTCTTTTCCGCCGCGGGCGCAAGGGAGCGGGCCAGCTCCTCCTTGCCGTCCGTTTTTTCCGGCGCCGAGGCGATGCGCTGGAGCACGTAGCCGAAGCCGCCCACGGCAAAGGCCAGCGTGAAGAGCTGCGGCTTGGGGAAGCCGGGAATAAGGGCGAAAAGGAAAATCAGACCACCCGCCATCTGCAGGGCCTTGGGCTGGCCGAAGAACTGCTGACCGATCTGCGCGCCCACGTTGTCGCCGCTGTCACCGGAACGGGTGATGAGAATACCTGCGGAAATGGACACCAGCAGCGAGGGAATCTGCGAGACGAGACCGTCGCCGATGGTGAGAATGCCGTACGTATGCATGGCCTCGGAGGCCGTCATGCCGTGCTGCGTGATGCCGATGATGGTTCCGCCGACGATGTTGATGACGGCAATGATCATGCCGGCAATGCTGTCGCCCTTCACGAACTTCATGGCGCCGTCCATGGCGCCGTACATCTGACTTTCGAGCTGTACCCGGTTGCGCCGTATCTGCGCTTCTTCCATGTCGATGACGCCCGCACGCATGTCGGCGTCGATGGACATCTGCTTGCCGGGCATGGCGTCCAGCGTGAAGCGCGCGCCTACTTCGGCCACGCGCTCCGCGCCCTTGGCGATAACGAGGAACTGCACGATGGTAAGAATGATGAACACCACCGCGCCGACCACGAAATTGCCGCCCAGAGCAAAATCGCCGAACGTAAAGATGATTTCACCGGCGTCGGCCTGAAGCAGAATGAGACGCGTCGTCGTGATGTTCAGGCCCACACGGAACAGCGTGGTGAACAAAAGCATGGTGGGAAACGACGAAAAGTCCAGCGCGGTCTTCACATACATGGCCATCATGAGCATGAGGAACGACAACGTCATGTTCACGCCGATCAGCGTATCCACAAGGGGCGTGGGCAGCGGCACGATCATGAGCGCCACCACGACGACCAGCAGCATGACCATCGTAATGTCGTTGTGCCGGGTCATCATGCCGACCCCGCGCGAGGCCTTTTCCATCAAGCTCATGCGTTCTTTCCTCCGCCGGCAAGAAACAGATATTCATCAAGACAGGCTCTGGCTTCCTCACGGCGGCCTTCCAGCCAGAAGGCCTGAGCCTTCATGAGATGCAGCACCGTCTGCCGGGAAGAAAGCACGGCGCCGCTCATGGCTCCGCGCAAAGCTTCCAGCGCCTCAGCGCCGTTTCCTCGGCTGATGGCCACGGCCGCCAGCCCGGCAAGCGCCAGCCTGTCGGGCGCAGGCTGAGGCGCCAGCGCAGCCAGCGCGGCGTATATTCTGCCCGCCCTGTCTTCCTGTCCCATGCGAAACATCATGTAGGCGAGCACATGGAGCGCCTTTTTCTGATCGTCCCTGAGTTGCGCCACATCAGCCTCCTATCATCAACCCGAGGTAGGCCTGCAAAAGCTGCCCGTTCTGCAGCAGCGGCACGAGTTCCTGATCAAGCATCTCACGCACGGCGGGATCCGTGCTTGCCGACAATTCGCTCACGCAGGAGTGCAGCGTTTCCGAAAAAGCCTCGGGACTCAGCATGGACCCGTCCCCCACGTCGGGACAAAGCGCCCGCTCCACGAGCTGCCGGGCGTTGGTCGGCGCATAAAGCTCGTCAAGACCGGCTTCTCTCAGGGCGTTGGAGGCAAGCTCCCTTGCTCTCGGCAAACCTGAATGTTCAGGCACTTCCATGACGTTCTGAATGCCGAGGGAGGGATCAAGAAGATTGATGGAGGACGGCATGATTCATGCTCCTGAACACTGCCGGCGCATCCTGAAGAACGCGCCGCAGCCTTTACGCCTGCACGGCATCGTGCAGAAGTTCCGAAAGAAAACGAAGGGCATTTTCCAGCGTCGACGCCGTCGCCGCCCCCTCATCCATGCGCGTAAGCAGGATCGCCCTGCCGGAAAAGGCACCGGCAGATACCGGCATGGGCAGCCCGCGCCGGTAGTCGCAAAGCTCCAGCAGACGACGGACGGTGGCTGTGTCGTGCGGGGGAAGCGGCGAGGAAAGATACAGCAGGAATTCCCCATCCTGCCCGCGTTCCAGATAAAGACTGCCGATATTTTCTATATCCAGCCGGGCAATGCCTTCGGAAGAGAGCTTCAGTCCTTCCAGTCCGAGCCTGCGGCCGAACGCTTCAATTTCGTAATCCAGCATGGCGTCATCCTTCCTGTTGCGCCAGATATTCGTCTTCCCGCTCCACAGCCTTGTCCACGGCTTCCTGCACGGCGTCAAGCACCTTCATACGGCCCTGCTCGTCATCGAAAAGCGCGGTGGGAAAATCTCTCGTCGTCTTGAGAAGTTCCTGCAGAAAGAGCACTTCCCTTTCTATATCCGGAGCCTTGGCTCTGGCAAGAATGTCTTCTATCTGCCCTGCACCGAGAAAACGCTTCTCCCGCAGGCTCACGATGCTCCCGAGCAGGTCAAGCGCCGTAAGGCCGCCGGAAGCGGGCCTCACCCCGTGCACGTTTCTCCAGCGATCCATCATGGTTTCGCAGAGCCTGTAGGCACTCTGCGTCAGGCGAACCTTACCGAGAGAGGCATGTATGCTCTCCAGATGCGGGCGGCCCATGCTCGGCACATCGGAAGCCATGTCGGCGCTGAGCGCGGCAAACAGAAAGTTCATGGCTTCCTCAAAGTTGCCGCCGTACTTCTCAAGCACATGCGCAAACACTTCGTTCACCGAGGAAAACTCGCAGACCGTGCGCCGGTAGAAGTCCCGCATTTCGTCGCTGCCGCCGAGATCGGCAAATCCGGCAGCCGTCAGCGCGCCGTGCAGACCGGCCCGGATCTCGGGCCCCTGCCGCTCTTCCATTTCGGCAACGGCGGCGTCCACATCTCTGAGCAGCGCCTCGTCCGCGCCTTCCTTCCGCAGCTCTTCCTGCATCTGCCGGAGCGCCGCCCACGCGTCGGACGGATCGGGGAAATACTCCCTCGCCTTGTCCAGCGCCCGCCTGGAATCGGCGCGATTGCGGAGACTGTCGCGAAGACTGTTGATCTGTTCACCCTTGCCCGCCTCATGCATGAGTTCCTGGTAGAGCTTCACACGATCGTCTTCGGACTTCTTTACTCTGTCGCGCTCCTTACGGTCCTCCAGTTCGAAATCATCCGTCGTATCTACGGAAAACGACAGCTCTTCGGCTGCTTCCGCCAGTAAAGACTCCGGCGACGACGCATGCGTCACCGCATTCCCCATAAAATCTCCCCTGACGGAAGATGTTTCCGTGTGATGAAGCTGCTCTGCTGCACGAAAAGAACCGGATATGGAATCAATGGCCATGTATGCGCTCCTGTATATACGCATCTATGCAAGGACCGTGCCAGAACATACAGACGTTTACGGATCGGCTCAAAGCATTTGCGATTGCAAGCGGTCAGCGGCTTTGTTAGTATGGCGAAAAGAACGTTGCGTGGCAACTCTTTTCTCATTGATGCCAAAAAAACTGGCATCTTATTCCGCAAAAGCATCTCTTTTTTCCCCTTGAACGCCGTCAAATGCCCTCTTGCAGACTGGCACGCTTTTTGCATATTACTCAGTATGCCGCCGCATGGCAAATACGGCAATCCTACTACAAGGAGTTTCATCATGGCTTTCACCGAACAGGATCTGAAGAATCAGCAGCAGGAAATCGCCCGTCTGGCCGAAGAACTTTCCCGCCTCAACGGCATATTCGACGAACAGAAGAAAACGCTCGGCCTGCCTGCCGACAAGCCCGTGACCGTGGACGCTTCAGAAATCACGCCCGAACTCGAACGCGCCATGAACGAAGCCACGGAACGCGCCAAGCGTGAAGGCGAGGCCAGAGCCGCCCAGGCCAGACTGTCCAGCGGATCCGGAAGCACCAGTCAGGCCGGACGCTGCCGCCGCGGAGTCGTCCGCATCTAACCGTATCATCCTCTCCCCTGTAATCGAAATTCAAGGAAATATTCATGTCTCAGCAGGTTACCAGCACAAGCTCCCTTTCCGAAATTCTGGACACCATCGACCTCGGCCCCACCGGCAGCGTTCAGATGATGTTTGCCAAGCTCCAGCTCGCCCAGTCCGAAATCTGCAAGAATCAGGCCGAATCCTACATGAAGCAGATTGAAGACATTCAGGAAGAGCAGGAACTGTGCGCCAAGATGATTGAAGACGCCAGAGAGCTTCAGAGTCAGGCCAAGAGCAGCGGCAAGGTCACCACCATGCCCGACGACATGGTGAAGTTCTTCAACGATCGCGGTCTCAAAATTCAGGAGACCGGAAACGACAACAAGCATGACGCCGATGAATGGGACTACAACCTGAAGTCGCTGACCAACTACCAGGAAACCGTGGGCAACAAGACGCAGACCCTCATGGTTTATCTGCAGGACTTCATCGGCCAGTACAACTCCTACCTGCAGGGCGCGAACACCCAGATCTCCAACGCCAACCAGACTCTCACCAATCTGGCCCGCGGTCAGTAAACCGGGATCCGTTTTCCCGTACGGCCGCTCTTTTCTCTCCGCCCTCTGTCTTTTGTAAGGATATCCCATGTCACAGGTTACCAGCACAAACTCCCTTTCCGAAATTCTGGACGCCATTGATCTCGGCCCTACCGGCAGCGTTCAGATGATGTTCGCCAAGCTCCAGCTCGCTCAGTCCGAAATCTGCAAAAACCAGGCCGAGTCCTACATGGACCAGATTGAATCCATTCAGGAAGAGCAGGAACTGTGCGCCAAAATGATTGAAGAGGCCCGCAACTTCCAGCAGCTGGGGGAAGACGGCAAGGGCGTGGGGCAAAAAAGCATCAGCGGCACGACGACGAAAGGCGACGACTGCTACCCCATGTCCCAGGAACTGGTCGATTTCATGAATAACCGGGGCCTCAGCTTCCCCAACGACGACAACGACTACATTCTCGGCAAGGACGAGTGGGACTATGCCCTGAAGTCGCTGACCAACTATCAGGAAACCGTGGGCAACAAGACGCAGACTCTCATGGTCTATCTGCAGGACTTCATCGGACAGTACAACTCCTACCTGCAGGGCGCGAACACCCAGATTGCCAACGCCAACCAGACCCTCACCAATCTGGCCCGCGGTCAGTAAGCCGCTCCGGCAAAAGACGGCAGTTTCGGGCAGCGTTCGCACACACCTCAACACTCTTATCCAGAAAGGGACCCTATCATGGCTGACACTACTCCCCTCAGCGACAACGACATCGCCACCATCATCCGAGCTCTGAACAAGGGAGCCAGTATCGGCGACGTGTGCAACGTGACGGACGAGCAGATGGAATCGCTCTATGCTCTCGCCTACAATCTCTACACGTCCGGCAACTTTGCCGATGCCGGAACCGTATTCCAGGCGCTCTGCCTGTACCGTCACAAGGAAGTGCGCTTCTGGATGGGCCTTGCCGGATGCCGTCAGGCTCAGGGCGACCTGAAGGGCGCCGTCGACGCCTACGCCATGGCCGGCACCGCGGGCCTGCTGAGCGATCCCACCCCCTTCCTCTTCGCCGCCAAGTGCTACATTCAGCTCGGCGACAGGGAAAATGCCGTCGGCGCGCTCAAGGGCCTTCTTACTCTCGGCGACGAAAAGAATCCCGCGCATCTGGAATGCCACAAGAAGGCCCGCGCCCTGCTCACCATGCTCAACGCAAGCGAGTAAATCATGGTCGACTTCAATACCATCAACACTCTTTCCGGCCTGAATGCCACCTCCGGAACGGAAAGCGCGGACAAGAATCAGAAGACGTCCGGCAGCGACTCCACCATGCCTCAGGCACAGGCGGAAGAGCTGCAGAAGCTGCTTTCCGAACTCGGCCTGCCGGAAATTCCCCTCTCCTCCTGTCCGCTGTCTCTTGATACCCTGCTCGGCGCCATCGGCGACGACGTGCGTCGTCAGGCCTGCCGCGACGGCGTGAACAGTCTGGAACTCAAGGCCGAACAGCAGGCGGAAGTCAACGAAAAGGAACTGCAGGAAATCGCCGACCGGCTGGAAGAAATGAAAAAGAAGTCCGTGCTCAACGGATTTCTCAAGGCCTTCAAGATCATCGGCGCCATCGTGGGCGCCATTGCCTCTGTGGCCAGCATTGCCGCCGGCGCGCTCACGGGCAATCCTCTGCTCGTCGCCGCCGGAGCCGCAGGCCTGGTCATGACCGTCGACAGCGTCGTTTCTCTGGCTTCCGACGGCAAATACAGCATTGCCGCCGGTTTTACGGAACTCGGCAAGAAGATGGGCATGAGCGACGAAACCGCTCAGTGGTTCGGTTTCGGCGTGAACATGGCGATCATGCTGGCCTCCGTAGCCCTCAGCTTCGGAGCGGGCTTCGCCTCCAGCGCAGGCTCCATCTCCAACATCAGCAGCCAGAGCGTCCAGAAGGCCGCCGAGATCACCTCCATGGCCTCCAAGCTGACCAATATTGCTTCCGGCACGGTCAACGTGGCCACGGGTTCGGCCACCATCGCCGGAGCCGTCATCGACTACAACATCTCCAGCAGTCAGGCAAACAGCAAGGAACTGGAAGCCATTCTGGAACGCATCCGCGAAGCCATCAAAATGGATCAGGATCTTGTGGAAGCCGAAATGGAACGTGCCAACAACCTCATGGCGCAGGTCAGAGAAATTGTCGGAGAATGTGCAGAAGCCCAGAGCGCCATTCTGGGTGCAGCCCCAACCCTGGCCTGATCGGCCACGGTCATAAAGAAGGACTTTGCCATGTCCATCAACAGCGTAAACAACCTCACAGGGTTCGATCAGGAACTCTACGACAATCTGAAGACCTCCTATACCCAGTCGACCGGAAAAACGGAAAGCGATTTCGACGCGCTCCTTCTTGCCGCTTCGGACAACGGCAAGCTCTCCTTCCGCGAAACGGTAAACGAAGTCCGCGATCTGCTTCCTGCGCCGCAGACCTCCTCCCCCTACTCCACGATCGGCGTTCTGCCCTCCTTCGGCAGCACCTATCTGGCGCTGATTACGGAAATGTCCTCGGAGGAACGCCGCCGGAATGCCGAAATGCGCGCGCTTCAGACAGAAGAAATGGTTTCCAAAATCGAGGAACAGGCCGACACCATCCGTGAGAAGGCCGTCGCTCAGCTGGTGACCGGCATCGTCACCGGTGCCGTAAGCATCGCTCAGGGCGTGGCCACCGCCGCCATCACGGCCAAGGGCATGGCTTCCAGCGAACAGGCGGCTCAGAAGGCCTACACCTCCGCCATCGACGAAGCCACGGGCTCCGGCACGAAGTCCATCGTCGGAGAGCAGGCCATGAACGCCGTGCTCGAAAAGGCGAGCAGCTCCGCCACGCTGGCACGGCAGCAGGCCGACATGATGCTCAACTCCAGAGTGCAGGTCTTCAACGCCGCGGCAAGCGGCGGCAACAGCATCCTCGGCAGCATCGGTCAGTGCGTGAGCACCATGTACGACGCCTCCCTCAAGGAACTGGAAGGCGACGTGGAACGGATCCGCGCCCAGCAGCAGAATCTGGAAAGTCTGGACGAATCGCTGAAGACCCTGATTCAGAAGGCCATCAGCAGCCAGGACGCCATTCAGCAGAACATCAATCAGACCAGAACCAAAATTCTGGGCTGACCGCCCCCTTTCCCCATCCGGGAAAAACCTGCGGCACGACGTATCGTGCCGCAGAAACACAAAGCGAAATGCGCTCCGGCCTTGGCGGACAATGTATTTGACAGGCGTCCGCAAAAGTCACTAGAGTGGGAAAAATTCAGGAGCTTGCCATGACATCGCCTCTTCAGCGTTCTGCCGACATCATCACCCGGGCCGCAGGCTGGAAGGAAGCCCTGCCCGGCGATGACGGGGTGTTTCGTTTCTCTCTGGAGGGCGGACTGGATTTCGAGCTGCTTTCCCCGGAAAACAGAACCGGCATTCTGCTTGCCGTGCTCGGAAGCGCGCCTGAAAACGACGGTCGGTCCGACGAAACGCTGCAGCGGCTTGCCCAGCTCTCGGCAGGCAGCCTGAAAAAACGCCGCTCCACGTTCAGCATCGGAGAACGCGGACTCGAACTGTACCGCACCTTTTCCCTTTCCGAGGCTTCCGAGCAGTCCCTGCCGCGGACGGTTCGCGACTTTCTCAACGATCTTGCCTGGTGGAAACAGCAGCTCTCCGGGACGGGAAGTTCCCGGCCTTCCGGGGCGCAGTCCTCTCCGTTCAGCTTTGCCTTCGGAGACTGGTTTTCCTCCGGAACTTTTCAGGGATGAGCATGCGTCCGCTCTTTTCTTCTGCCCCTCGCCCCGCTCTGTCCGAAAGAACCGGCATCATGCTGACGGTTCTTCTGTGCCTGATCGTGCTCTTTTTCGGCAGCGCGCAGGCCGCAGGCCCGTTCCGCGTTCCTTTTTCCTATTATGCCGACAGTCAGGAACTCGAAACGGTTCTCATGAATTTTGCCAGGGCCGAAGGATATACGGCCTCCTTCTCTCCCCAGGTCAAGGGCAAGGTCAGCGGCCGTTTTCAGGACGTGGATCCGCTCACCTTTCTTGAAGGCATGCAGAACGCCTTCGACGTGAACTGGTACACTCTGGGAAAAACGCTCCACTTCTATCACGCCGGGGAAAGCCAGCGCATCTTCATTTCGCCACGCACGGGCACGGCCCAGCAGCTGTACAACGCACTCAAGAACTCCGCCGTATTCTCCCCGCAGCTTCCGGCTTCGCTGGGAAACGCGGGCGACGTCATATCCGTATCCGGCCCGCCGGAATATCTCGACCAGATACGCCATGCCGTAGCGGCCTTTGAAACCTCGCAGACGGAGCAGATCGTCATGCGGGTCTTTCCGCTCAAGCATGCCTGGGCGGAGGACATCAGCATCAGCAGCATGGACAAAACCGTGACCGTGCCCGGCATCGCCTCCATTCTGCGGGCCATGATCATGGGCTCGCCCGTTTCCGGCACGAAGGTCACGCAGGAACGCGCCACGGTGGAAAAGCTCGGCGGCAAAGGTCTTTCCGCCCTCGGCAATGCGGAAAGCACGACGCCCCAGCCTCAGTCTTCGCCCACGCCGGTGAGCACCGGAAGCATCAGCATTATGGCCGATCCCCGCGTCAATGCCGTTCTCGTGAGCGACGCCGCCTATCGCATGCCCTACTACGCCCAGGTCATCAAGGATCTCGATAAGCCGGTAGAGCTTGTGGAAATTCATGCCGCCATCGTGGACATCGACACCGATTTCAAGCGTGAACTCGGCATCGCCTTTCAGGGCAAGGCCGGCAGCGGCAACGGCTGGAGCGGCGGCGGAACCAGCACCGGTTCCGACAGCGACGGCACGGGCATGCCTTCTCCCGGCGTCATGGACAGCGCCGGCATGACGCTTTCTACCATCTACACCCACGGCAGCGACTTTTTCCTGGCGCGCATTCAGGCGCTGGAAGAGAACAACGAGGCCCGCGTGCTCGGCCGTCCTTCCGTGCTTACGGTGGACAACATTCAGGCCACGCTGGAAAATACCACCACCTACTATGTGGAAGTGGAAGGCTATCAGGCCGTGGATCTGTACAAGGTCGAAGCAGGTACCGTGCTTCGCGTCACGCCCCACATCATCCGTGAAAACGGCGAAACGTCCATCAAGCTGGCCGTCAGCGTGCAGGACGATCAGGACAACAGCAGCGGTACCGTCACAAGCAGCGGCGTTCCGCCCATCAAGCAGACGAAAATCAACACGCAGGCCATCGTCAACGCCGGTCAGAGCCTGCTTATCGGCGGCTATTACTACGAACAGAAAGGGGAAGACGAAAGCGGCGTTCCCCTCCTGATGGACATTCCCGTACTGGGCAACCTGTTCAAGAGCAAGGCACGCCAGAGCAAGCGAATGGAGCGGCTCATTCTCATCACGCCGCGCATCGTCGAGCTCAACGACAGCAACGTCCCCGTACAGGTGGAAGATCCGTCGTTCCACCGCTCGGCCACGCAGGCGGACTACGCCCCCCGCGAACCTGTCCGCCCCAGAGGCGCCGGCTGCTCCCGCGCAACCAGAGAACCGGACCTGACCACGGTTTCGGGTGCGGAAAGGACGCTGTAGATGAACAGCGTCACGCTCCGCATATTCTCCGGCGTTCATCTCGGCGCGGAAATTGAACTGACGGAGGGAACCTACGTCATCGGAACCGACGACGCCTGCGACCTCATTCTCAGCGACTCCTCCCTTGCCGCAAGACACGCGGCGCTGCGCGTTTTCTCCGACGGCCGGAACGTTCAGGTGACGGCGGAACCTCTGGACGGCTCGTTCATGCTGTCCGGCGACGTCATCAAGAACGAACAGGTCGTGCCTCAGGGGCAGCCCTTCCAGCTCGGCCTTGTGATGCTGGCATGGCTGGAAACGCCTTCCGCAACAGCGGCGGCATGGCGGGATGTGGAGGAGAGCCTCCTCCGCGAAAAGACGCGTCAGGACAACGACGTCCGAGAGGAACCGGCAACGACGTCGGCCGCTTCCTCCGGCGATGCCAACAAAACTGTCACGCCCACGCCCCCGCAGGCAGAAGAGCTGACGCTCAGCGGAGAGAACAAGGCAGACGAGGCCCCGACTCCCCGCTCGTCCGGCAAGGTGTTCCGCAGGCTCGGCGCGGTTGTCGCGATTCTTCTTGTCGGCGCGCTCAGCCTCACCTGGCGTACGGGCAAGGAGGACGTTTCCCCGGAACAGCAGGTACGCGCACTGCTGGATGAAGCAGGCTATCAGAAGCTTACCGTGACGGGCACGGCCACCGGCGTCACCGTATCGGGCCGCATAGCTTCCGACCGGGAACGCGGCCGCCTGCTCCGACTGGCACAGTTTTTGCAGTTTCCCGTGTATCTGGACGTCACCGTGCGTTCCGATGCCGCGGATGCGGTACGCGCTTCCTTCAACAGTCTCGGTCTCTTCCCCGAAGTGACGGAGCTGCCGCCTTCCGCTCATCCCGGACTCTTGGTCAAGGGATATATCAAGAACGGCATTCTGGAGGAGCAGGCGCTTACGGAAACCATGCGCAACGTGCCCGATCTGCGCCCTTCAGAGCAGACGGGCAAGGCGAAGCTGACGCTGTTCCGCGACATCCGGCATGAGTCGGACATCCAGGTACTGCTGGCGGCCGCCCTGGCCGAAAAAGGCCTCGGCGCCGTGAAGACGGACTATCTGCCCGGCAGAATCGTTCTGCACGGAGCCTTCACGCCGCAGACGAAAGCGGCGCTGGAAGAGGCGACGGCACGTGTTCAGGAACGGCTCGGCGTTCCGGTGCCGTTCAATATCGTCAACGATGCCGAAATGCTGACGCAGGCCAAGAGCGACAACATCTACACCCGCCAGGAGAAGCCGCGGGCCGAACAGTCGAAAAAGGCCGCCGCAGCGCCGCCGGATGAACCTGCCGCCTTCCGCGTTACCTCGGTATCCATGGGCGCCATGAAGTTCATTACGCTCGACGGCGGAGAACGCGTTTTTGAAGGCGGAGAGCTTCCGGGAGGCTATGTTCTGGAACAGATTTCCGTCGACGCTCTGACCTTGAGCAAAAACAATCAAACCACCCTCTACCCACTGAGAGGTCTGCATGAGTGAATTCATTTCCGTCCTCGACATCATGGAGAACGCTCCGTACGGCGCACAGACCGCCGTGCGGGATGAAGTGGCCGTCATGGAAGCCGACATTCGCCGGTACATGGATCAGGGCCTTACTCCGGATGACATGAAAACGGCACAAGCCGCCCGGGCTGCCGCACAGGCTGCAGCCTCCATTCTCGAAAAAATTCTTGTCTGATCAGGGAGGACTCCATGGACTCTATCAGCGGATTCAATGTTTCCCAGATGTTTGAAAACACCCTGCAGAGCATTGGCTCCAAGGGCAGCGACCTCAATGCCAAGATGGAAAATCTTCTCTCCTCCGGTGAAGAGCTGAGCAACGAGCAGATGATCTCCCTGCAGTTTGAAGTCGGTCAGTACAACGCCATGATGGAAGCCCTTTCCACCGTGACCAAAAGCATGACCGACATGATGAAGAGCCTCGCCCAGCGCTCGAGTTGACGCTTCCGTCCGGCTTCTCGGGGGGTATACGAGCGGCAACGATGGTATCCGACCGGAAGCTTTCTTTCAAAGTCGAACCTGCCCGGGGCATGCACACAGGCGCTTTCTGCGAAGCTGCGGCAGACGCCCCTATTCTTCCCGGGCTCCGATGAAGCAGCACGGAAAAACTCCGCCGCAGAGAAAAGACAAGCTTTTTCTCACAGTAGTTTCTCTCTGCAACGGATCCGCCCTCCGGGGCAACACTTTTACCGCATGGAGACATCATGCTTACCGATTCCCAGATCGCCCGCCTGCTCGATATTGCCAATGCAGGCTGCCATAAAGGCCTGGTTCTGGAGGCCCGCACCATCTATGACGGCGTTCTTGCGCTTCGCCCCGGCCATGTGCCCGCTCTCATCGGTCAGGCGCTCAGCCACATCGTGATCGGAGAATACGACAAGGCGGAAGACCTGCTGAAAAATCAGGTGCTCGGAGAACATCCCGACGATGCCGACGCGAAGGTCATGCTCGGCCTCTGCCTTTCTCTGGCCGACCGGAAGGACGAGGCTGCCGAGATTCTCAAGCCTCTGACCGACCAAGAAGGCAGCTCTGCCGAACTGGCCCGCTCCCTTCTCGCGCAGATGTAGCAACCTGGGAGAGATCCGTCGGAGCCGCGTATGGACGCCGTTTCCATTTCTTCAGCAAACCGTCTTCTGGAAGCCTTCGAGCGACTGGGAGCAACACAGGGAGAAGGGCTGGTAAGCTCCGGTCCGTCCCCCGTGCCGAAGGAGCTTGCCCGGATGTTCGAGCAGCTCATGGATCAGCAGCCTGCCGATATGCAGCCTTCTGCGGACTCTCTTTCAATCCGTCCGTCTGCCGCACAGGGTGCGGACAACATTCCGCACGGTGACGCCCCGAAGGATGTCTCCGCCGTGGATGCAGCCCAGAACAATCCGTCCGCCGTGCAGATGCAGACGGAAACGCCGCTCATCAGTCCGTCCGAGCTCTACCGGCTTCAATTTCATGTAGCCATGCTCAGGCATCAGGCCGATATCGGCTCTCAAGTCACACAGAAGACCACGCAGGGACTGGATTCCCTGCTCCGCAATCAGTCCTGACAAGGAAATGACGTCATGCAGACTTCCCGATCCGTTTCTTTCTCCGTTTTCCGCCGCGCGCTCTGCCTTGTCTGCGTTCTGGCCGCGCTTCTGCTTACGGGCTGCAAGGCCGAAATCTATCAGGGACTCAGCGAAGAGCAGGCCAACACCATGCTCTCCGTGCTGCTCCGTCACGGCATTTCAGCGGAAAAAGTGGCGGCCAAAAGCGATTTCAGCATTGCCGTCGAGGAAAAACAGATCGTTCAGGCTCTTGAAATCCTTCGTGAGAACAGCCTGCCCAGAGAAGATTTCCAGAGTCTCGGTCAGGTATTCTCGGCGCAGGGCATGATTTCCTCCACCACGGAAGAGCAGGCGCGTCTTGCCTATGCCCTTTCGCAGGAGCTTTCGGATACCTTCTCCCGCATCGACGGCGTACTGACCGCAAGAGTGCACGTCGTGCTCGGGCAGACTGATCTGGCCACGGGCAACGTCACGCCTCCGAGCGCCGCCGTCTTTCTGCGGCATACGCCGGAGTCTCAGGCAACCAGACTCATTTCCCACATCCGCGAACTGACCGCCAACGCCGTTCCGGGGCTCATGCAGGACAAGGTATCCGTCATGCTCGTCCCCGTCCGGGAAACCGTCAGCGTCCCCATGCCCGACAAGACTTCCACCACAGGCCTTGCCGACAACATCTACCTTCTGGCTGCACTGGCGGGCCTGCTGGCACTGGCCTGCGCCGGTCTTGCAGCAACGGCCGTTCTGTATTTCCGCAGCCGTAAAAACAGGGATCAGCAGTCCTCGGACAGGTAGGCCATGGATCATCGTTTTCTCGCCGAAGCTCTTGTCCGCAGGCCCGTTCTGTTCCGGGCCATGCTGACATTCAATCGGGATGCGTATGCCCCCGTGCCGGAAGAGCTGGCCGCGCTCGGCCGCCCTCTTTCCGACCTGTGGAAACGCGCAGACTTCCGGCGGGCCTGGCCTCTTCGCCCCCAAGAAGACGGCTACTGGAATTTTTCCGAGGAATCCCAGAGAATTGCGCTGCTTGACAAGGCAACCATCGAAAAGCTCGGCCTGTTCTTCAGCGCCGCCGTGCATGCCGGGGAAATTTCCCGCGTGATCGCCCGCCGCGAGGTGCTGGAGCTTCGGACAAGTCTCGGCGCGGACATCGTTTCCTATGCCCTGAAGCGCGGCCGCTATCAGGTCGGCGGCGTCCGCGGCATGCTGCCTTTCCCCGCCGTGCAGGGAGCGCTTGTCATGCGCGTAAAAGAGATTTCCGCCGTGTCCCTTGCCATGCTCAGCGCCGACTGGCCCGAAGAGCTCCGCCGCATGGCCGCTCCGCGCTTTCCGAAGCCCTCGGAACCGAAAGAAGCACTTCCCGCCCTTCGCCGGGAGCAGCGCTCGGCCCTGTGGTTCACCATGAAAAAACTTCTGCTCAGAGAGGTCGCACCGGAATGGACGCAATGTTTCGACTGACCGAAGGCTCCATACGTCCCGCAGCAGGCACGAAACTGCTCAAGGCCGAGGAATACGGTCTTCTGCTGGAAGCGGACGCTCTGCTCGCCGCCGCCAAAAAGCAGGCGGAAGAGATGGAGCAGAAGGCCCGGGAAGCCTATGAGCAGAAGCGCGAGGAAGGCTATCGCGACGGCATGGAGGAAGGCAAGCTCGAGCACGCGGAAAAGATGATGGAAACCATCCTCAGCTCCGTGGAGTTCATCGAGGGCATCGAGGACACGCTGGTCAGCGTGGTCAACCAGGCCATACGCAAAATCATAGGCGACATGGACGACAAGGAACGCATCGTTCGCATCGTTCGCACGGCATTGAACACGGTGCGCGGGCAGCAGAAGGTAACGGTGCGCGTGGCGCCCGCCGACGAAGCAGCCGTTTCCGAAGCGCTTGCCGCCATGACGGCAGGCTCCTCCTCGGGCAGCGCCTTCCTCACCATCATGGCCGACGCCAGACTCCCCCGGGACTCCTGCATTCTGGAAAGCGAGCTCGGCGTGGTGGACGCCAGTCTTGAAACGCAGCTGAAGGCTCTTGAAAACGCCTTCCACAGCAAAATCCGCCAGTAACGAGCTGGAGAACCGACATGGCCTTTGAATATATCGGAGCCCTGCTGGAAGAAGCCGTGCAGACGACTACGCCCGTCGACGTGCGCGGCCGCGTGGAGCAGGTCGTCGGCACCATCATCCGGGCGGTCGTTCCCGGAGTGAAGGTGGGAGAGCTGTGCATTCTCCGCAATCCCTGGGAAGACTTCACCCTCAAGGCGGAAGTCGTGGGCTTCGTGCGCAACGTGGCGCTGCTCTCGCCACTGGGGAGCTGTCAGGGCGTATCTCCCGCCACGGAAGTGATTCCCACGGGAGAAATTCTTTCCGTACCGGTGGGAGAAGAACTGCTCGGCCGTGTGCTCGACGGACTGGGGCAGCCCATCGACGGCGGCCCCGCGCTCAAGACGCGGCATCACTACCCGGTTTTTGCCGAAGCGCCGAACCCCATGACGAGAAAAATCATCAGTCGTCCTCTTTCCCTGGGATTGCGGGCACTCGACGGCATGCTCACCTGCGGCGAAGGACAGCGCATGGGCATCTTTGCCGCGGCAGGCGGCGGCAAGTCCACCCTGCTCTCCAGCATCATCAAGGGCTGCTCCGCCGAAGTCTGTGTTCTGGCGCTCATCGGCGAACGAGGCCGAGAAGTTCGTGAATTCATTGAAAACGACCTCGGCGAAGAAGGCAGGAAGAAAGCCGTGCTCGTGGTCTCCACCTCCGACCGCTCCTCCATGGAACGCCTGAAGGCGGCCTACACCTCCACGGCCATTGCCGAATATTTCCGGGATCAGGGCAAGAGCGTGCTGCTCATGATGGACTCCGTCACCCGCTTCGGCCGCGCCCAGCGTGAAATAGGCCTGGCGGCAGGCGAGCCGCCCACCCGCCGCGGCTTTCCGCCGTCGGTGTTTTCCGAACTGCCCAAGCTCATGGAACGCGCAGGCAATTCCGACAAGGGCTCCATCACGGCCCTGTACACCGTTCTGGTCGAAGGCGACGACATGACCGAACCCATTGCCGACGAAACCCGCTCCATTCTTGACGGGCACATCGTTCTTTCGCGCAAGCTGGCGGCGCGCAACCATTATCCGGCCATCGACGTTCAGGCCAGCGTAAGCCGCGTGATGAACGCCATTGTCAGCAAGGAGCACAAAAAGGCCGCCCAGCGGCTGAGGCAGATACTGGCCAAATTCGCGGAAGTTGAACTTCTGGTCCAGATAGGCGAATATAAGAAAGGCGCGGACAAGGAAGCCGACGACGCACTGGCCCATATCGACAAGGTGAACGCCTTCCTGAAGCAGGGGCTCGGCGAAAAAAGTACCTTCGAGCAGACGCTGGAAGGCCTATTTGAGGCGGTGCGCTGACCGTGGAACCGTATCCTCTCGAATCGCTGCTTACCGTACGCCACTACAGGGAAGAAGGCGCAAAGCGCCGGGTACGCACGGCGGAAAACGCGCTTCGTGAATCCGAACAGGCCGTGGACAAGGCGGAAGAAGAACTTGAGCAGTACCGAGTCTGGCGCAGAGAGGAAGAGGACCGCCGCTATGATGCCATCATGAACGTGCCCATGAGCCTCGACAGGCTCGACGGCTTCAAGGCAGGCTTGGCACGCCTTGCCGCCGGAGAAACGGACCGGGAAAACGCGGTGCTGCAGGCAAAAAAAAACGTCGAAACGTGCCGCAAAGAGCTCGACAGCGCGAAAGAGGCCGCCTCCACGGCCCGCAAGAATACGTCCAAGATACAGGCACACAAGGATATCTGGAAGGAAGAAGCCAAAAAGGAAGCCGAACGACAGGAAGATCTGGAGCTGGAGGAATTTCGTCCCATATCCAGAAAAGGCGCCGAAGCAGAAGGCGAAGACGCCTGACCCCCTGGAGGAGATTATGAACGATATCAACACACGTTTTTCCCCGTCTTCTTCTGGCCGGGAAACCCCGTCTTCCGTGCAAGAACATGCCGCTCCGCCCCTTCCCGACGCCGAAACGTCCGATCGTTTTCTCAGAACGCTGGAACGCGAACCCGGACGGCATGATCTGGAAAGCGGCGGCACCAGAGACGAAGCGGAAAACCTTTTTTCCGAACAGGACACGCCCTCTCCTCTGAGCGGCATGACCAGCCCGCTGGAAAGCCTTTTCTCCGGTCGCATGGAACAGATGACGCAGGCCGCACCCGCGCCGGAAGCATCGGCCATGGACAACGCCGATCTGCAGAAGCTCGTGGACCGCATTCTGGTATCCACGCCGGAAGGCGGCGGCAATGAAGTGCGTCTGACGCTGGGCAGTCAGACTCTGCCGGATACGGAGATCATTCTGCATCGGGATACGGACGGCATGCTTTCCGTCACACTCAGCAGTACCAACGCCTCATCCTTCCAGACGCTGGTGTCCTCCCAGGGCTCGCTTCAGCAGATGCTGGAACAGCTGGAAAACCGCTCCGTCCGCGTTGAGGTTTACAGCGGGTCCGGCAGGGAGGACAACGACAGCAGACGGCGCTCCCGAGGCTATATGCCGGAAGACATGACGACTCCCTGATCTTCTCCGTCTTTCTCCCAAGCCTCAGCTCTCCTCTCTGCCGGGGAGTACGATGGTAGTCCTTTCCGGTATTGTTTCCGAGTCAACCTTCAACCTTCTTCAGCATACGGATCAGCATCATGGCGGAAGCTGTCTACCATCCCTCATTCAGGCCCCCCTTTCTTTCCCCGGAAAAAGCGGCGCTGCAGAACAGTCTCTGTCTGCGGGCATATCCCTGGAGTACCGGGTTCGGCTCCGGCACCGTCACACTTTCCCTGCTGCCTGACGTACCGACCTTTCCGCCTGCCTGCGTTCTGGATCTGGACATGGACGGAACGCTCTGGCAACTTGAAGCAGACAGTACCGCCATGCTGCTCAGGCACGATATCTTCCGCTCATCGGAAAACGACGCGCCGCTTCCCGATGAGCGCCTTCTTCCCGTCGAGGTAAGGCGGGCCCTGCTCGAATCGCTGCTGACGCCGACGCTGGACTTGCTGCGCTCCGCTCTGAACCGCCCCCTGTCTCTGACGGACGCGCGCTTCTCTTCGGAGAATCAGGCGGAACACCGAGACGTCACTCTGGGCTTCAAAGCCGACTTTACCGGCGAAAACCTGCCGGACATGACCGTCTTTCTGCGCCTTTCTCCGCTCAGGAAGGAGGATGCCGCCGTGCTCGGATCGGCCGTCAAGACCTTCCCCGTGCGCAGCGACGGCCCGCTGCAGACCGTACTGAAAGGCGTTCCCCTTGAAGTCACCCTTGAATCGGGCTATCTTCTGTTGAACGCTCAGGATGTTGCCGCGCTGGGTCGCGAAGATGTGCTTATTCCCGAAACATGGACTCTTCCCGAAACGCTGACGCTGCGCGTCCGACGCGGCGCCGCAAAGGATCTGACGGCCGTCTGCGATATCAGCAACGGTCAGGCCGTGCTCCGCTCACCCTTATCCGAGGAACCTGACCCGCTCATGGACAATCCCGATCTGAAAGACATGGACATTCGCCTGAGTTTCGAACTCGAACGCCGCATCATCACCGTCGGCGAACTGGAATCGCTTGCCCCCGGCTATACCTTCGCCCTGGAAAGCGACATGAACGCTCCCGTCACCATCCGGGCCAACGGCAAGGCCGTGGCCAGGGGGCGTCTGGTCGACATGAACGGCACTCTGGGCGTTCAGATCGCCGAAACGCTGTAACGCTCCCCGGAGCCGCATTCCATGACCGAGATCAATCCGCTGTACCTCATAGCAGGACTGTCCCTGCTGGGACTCGCCCCCTTCTTTCTCATGATGGTGACCTCCTACGTCAAAATCGTGGTGGTCACTTCTCTCGTGCGGAACGCCCTCGGCGTACAGCAGGTTCCTCCGGCCATGGTCATGAACGGGCTGGCCATCATTCTCAGCGTGTTCATCATGGCTCCGGTGGCCATGGATACCGCAGACATCGTCAAAAGCCTCCCCGTGCCCGCGAATCCCGGCCCGGCCGAAATCCTCGATCTGGCCGACAAGGCCTCTCCGCCGCTCAGAAAATTTCTTGCCGCAAACTCCGATGAAAAGGTGACCAACATGTTCATGGGCACTGCCAGACGCATCTGGCCTGCGGAACGGCACGACATGATCACCAAGGACAACCTGCTCATCATGGTGCCCGCCTTCACCATTTCCGAGCTGACCAAGGCCTTTCAGATAGGCTTTGTCCTGTATCTCGCCTTTGTGGCCATCGACCTCATCATTTCCAACATCCTGCTTGCCATGGGCATGATGATGGTGTCTCCCACCACTATCTCCCTGCCCTTCAAGCTTCTTCTCTTTGTCACGCTCGACGGCTGGCTGAAAATCAGTCAGGGCCTGATGCTCAGTTACCAGTAACACGACGGAGGTTTCCCGTGCAGATCAATACCACCATACAGGACGGCGTGTCCGTCACCAGAATTTCCGGCCGCATGGATGCCACCACGGTTACGGAATTCAACGACGAATGCCAGAAGCTGCTGAACTCCGGTTCCGGCCGCATCATCATAGATCTGGAAGGCCTTGAATACATAAGCTCCGCCGGACTGCGGGGTATTCTCACCATGGGCAAGGCCTGCAAGAGCGCGGGAACCGCCCTTGCCTTCTGTTCCATGCAGGCCATGGTGGCCGACATGTTCAAACTTTCAGGCTTCACCTCCATACTCAAGGTGTACCCCACGCTGGACGAAGCCCTGGCCGGCATGCGCTGAGCTTTCGCGTGCAGCAACTCTGCTGCATGCGGCATCGCCCGCAGATCCGGTTCGGCCCTGCTCCGAATCTCACCCGTGAACACCGTTTTCGCGCCCTGCGCAGGAGGTCGCCATGCCACAGCTTCACGTTCCTGCCCGCCTGGAACAGCTTGCCGCAGTCAACAGTTTTCTTTCCGAAAACATTCCTCCCCGCTTTCTTCCCACCCTGCTCAACCTTGAGCTGGTGACGGAAGAACTGCTGGTCAACGTGTTCAGCTACGCCTATCCCGAAGGCACCACCGGCAATGCCGAAGTCACGCTCCGGGAAGTGTTCTTCGACGGGCAGGACATGCTCTGCTTCTCCGTCAGGGACTGGGGAGCCCCGTTCAATCCCTTTGCGGAAGTTCCCGCGCCGGATCTTTCGCTGGACACGGAAAGCCGCCCCATAGGCGGGCTGGGCATCTATCTCATCCGGAACGTCACCACACATCAGGCCTACTCCCGGGAAGACGGCGCCAACAGGATAGAGGTCTATTTCTCCCTGCCGGAACAGGAATGAAGCGCATCCACGAAAAAGGCATCGGCAGCGTAAAAAAAAGCTCCCGCTCGGCCGGAGTCCTTGCGCTGTGCCTGACAGCGCTCACCTGTCTCATCTTTCCCGATGAGCTTCAGGCCGGAAAAATTCTTTCGGAAGAAGTGAGCGTCACCGAAACCAGCGTACTGGACAGAGTTCGCGGACAGGAATTTCTCATCGATAGCATGGATGTGAGCAGCCTTTCGCCTTCGGCCCGGCTTCTGGCCATGCCGAGACCCATGGTAACGCCGCAAATGGCCGAAGCCATGCACGACGGACATCTGTACACGGCTCCCGAGGAATGGAAACGCATCATACGCCGTGCCGCCTCCACCTATGATCTGCCCGAGTCGCTCATAGCCGCCGTCATCCGCACGGAGTCCGCCTTTCAGGCAAACGCCGTGTCTCCCAAGGGCGCCCGCGGAGCCATGCAGATCATGCCGGATACACAGAAGGAGCTGGGACTGACCGACCCTTATGATCCCGAAGCCAACGTCATGGCCGGAAGCGCCTACTTGCGCCGCCAGCTCGACCGCTTCGGCACTGTGGAACTGGCGCTCGCAGCCTATAATGCCGGACCGGCCAACGTGGAGAAATACGGGGGCGTCCCGCCCTTTCCGGAAACGATCGAGTACCTGCGTCAGGTAAACGCTCATCAGGAAGCGGGAAAACTTGCCGCTGTAAAAAACGACACGGAAAAACGATGAAAAGCGACAGCCTGCCCGCAGACAGGCGCTGAGGCCGCACAAACAGCCGTGCCGAATTCTTTCAGAATCCGATTCGACGCCAACCTATCAGGAAAAAGCCATGAACAAACTCTTTGTTTCCCTGCTCGGCGCAAGCATAGCCGCCCTTGTTCTTGCCATAGGCTGCGGTACGTGGCTTTTTCTGCAATCGTGGGAAGAGGGAAAGAGACTCGAGCGTCAGAACCGAGAACTGCAGGCTTCCCTTGAGGCCTCGCGCATCCGTCTGGAAAATTTCTGCGAATATCCTGTTGAAGCTCTGTGCAATCTGGAAGAGCCGCACGGAAGCGTAAGCAGCGTCATGAGCGGAATGGAAAGCAGCACGCCTCCGCTGCCCGAACCGTCTCTTCCCGCTCCTTCTGGTACGGTCGACATCCGTCCGGAAACAGAGATTTCCGCTCCCGTAGCCTCCCCAGCCGTGGAAAATCCCCCTACCCACAGCGAATCTGGAGACCTGCAGGGTAAAAAGCTCCCCTTGAAGGCCGAAACTCCGTCAGAGCCCGCCCCCGACAGCGACTCACACCTTTCTTCCACGGCTCCTCTCCCGCAGACGCCGGGCAGCGATGAAGCGGCGGGCCGCATGGCTCAGACCGAGTCCGTTTCTGCCGCAACACCGGGCGAAAACGCTCCAGGTGTAGCCGAAAAAGCAGTCACGGCGACCGAGCTGCAGAGTCTTTCTCCGGCCCTTCCGAAAAAGACCTGGACGACACTGGACATCCGCAATGAAGGCCTGACCCTGCGCATTGCCGGAGAAGGCAACGCACTCACGGCCACGGGCGAACTTCTGCAGAACCCGACGCGCTACGAAGTGACGCTGCAGGGAGCATGGACCATCAGCAACAGGCACCCATCCACGAAGCTGGTCAAGGATCTGCAGATACGGCCTTCCGGAGAAAATACGCTGCTCGTCTTTGAACTGAACGGCACGCCTCAGTCCTGCAGAGTAACGCAGGAAGATCCCCGCACCATCGCCGTCAGCATACGCTAGTGCGTCCGAAAAAAACAGCCCCGGGCCTGCTATTCGCATGCGCGGGGCGTGAAGTCGGCTGGAATCAGTTCTTGAAAGCGGTGATCAGCCTCCACCGCCTGAGAGTGACCACAACGCTCCGTCAGCGGCTGTCTCTTTTCTAAAGCATCAGTTTCCGGCGGAAAGCAGCTTCTGCAGCATACCCGCAAAGGGGCGTGCCACATGGGGCAGCGGGAAGGTTCTTCCGCGAACGAGATCATGCAGCAGGGCGTCCACCCCTTCCCTGTCGGCAGAAATATCCTCAATGCGGATCCAGGCGCCCCCGTCGTCCACCACGGCACGACTCAGCACGATACGGACTTCTTCCGAAAAGCCCCTCGGACGCACGACGGCCGTAATGCCGCCGGCGGAACAGTCAAGATCCAGAACGTCCACATAGCGCCCGACCTCACGGTGCAAAGCGCCCATCACGGCATCGCTCTTCAAAAGCTTGCTCACGCCCGCACGCAGCACCATCATGGAAGAATCACGAAACAGCATTTACTTCTCCTTCCGGGCCAGAACGACGGCTTCTCCAAGGATGAACAACACCTGCGCCGTGGACTGAAGAAAAAGCATGGCCTCCTCAGGAGAGCGCCCCTTGATCGTGCCGCTCCATGTGGCAAGAGCCATGATGCTCCAGCTTCCCTTGATGCAGGCGGCCAGCCTGTCCCCGTCGGGAGAGCCTCCCGGCATGCCGGCCAGCTCCAGCGCCGTATCGTCGAGGTATTTCATGCCCCGCTCCCGGGAAAGCAGCGCAAACAGATTGCTCTTGAGCAGCTCATCCTCCACGGCTTCCCACAGGTTGGCGGCAGCCGCTCCGGCAAAGCAGCATGAGCCGAGCACGGCCAGAGGTTCCACATGGTCATACAGCGAGTGATATTCCCGGATGCAGTGCTCGAAAAATGAACGGACAAGTCCCGAAAGTTCGGGAATGCTGCGGACGGTATCCTTCAGAAAGCCCGCTTTGGCGGCTTCTGATGCAAGCATGTTCTGCAGACTGCTTCTGTAGTCCGCCAGTTCCTTCAACAGATCTCTGTCTCTGTTTTCTTCCATACGAACCTCCTCTTGCCCGACATGACCGGGGAGAAGGAAGGTAGCAGCAAGCCTCTCCTATTTCAAGTACGGAGGCATCCGCCTTGGCAGGAGACTCAGAATATGCTAGTTTTCAGGAGGTTGCGCCGGAGGCATCCGTACCGGACACCGGTCGACTTTCAGGCGTGTCCTGAACAATTTTTTTCAAACAACAGAGGTTCTCATGAAACTCTTTCATTTTTTCGGAGACTCCGTCACGCTCGGCGTCAATGACGCTCCCGCCGGGGGCTGGGTGGCAAGACTGGCCGGAAAGGCCGCCGCTGCAGGACTGAGCGTTCCGCCGGATACGTTCTACAACATGGGCGTACGCAGAAATTCCAGCCGCATGATACTGGAGCGCTGGGAGTCGGAATTCCGGGCAAGAACCATGGAAGGTGTTCCCTCCTTCCTGCTTTTCTGCTTCGGTACCGTGGACATGGCAGCCCCCAAGGGATCTCCCAATATTTCCATAGGAGAATCCGCCGCCAATGCCAGAGAAATTCTGATGAAGGCAAAAACCTTCGGCACCACGGCGCTCATAAGCGCGCCCCCCGTCACCGACAAAGAACACTGCCTGCGCCTTGAATCGCTCTGCACGGCCTATTCTTCCATCTGCGCCGCCGTGGACGTGACGTTCGTGGACATCTTTCATCCGCTGCTGGAGAAAGGTTATGTGCAGGACCTCTCCGACGGCGTGCATCCCGGCCCGGCAGGCAACGATATGATCGCCTCCGCGCTTCTGGATGCGCCCGCGCTGAAAACATGGTTCAGGGACTAAAATAATGCTTGACAGAAAGGAGCACTCTCTATAGATTCCTTCCGTCGAGCAAACGACAATGTCACCATCGTCTATCCGGTTAGGACAGAGGCCTCTCAAGCCTCCAAGACGGGTTCGAATCCCGTTGGTGACACCACAATGCTTTTCAGTAAAGCCTCATAAGGTATCTCCTTATGAGGCTTTACTTTTTTCCTGAGTCATTCTTTCCTGTCCCCTCACAAACACTCTGGACCTGTCGGCAGATAGCTGATTTAATCGCCGGTACATTTCCATGTGAGACATGCTTTTCGCCCCGGCTCGGCAACGGAAGCAGAATAAAACCGGCGCTCCAGCGCGAAAAAACGCGAGCTCTGCGCACATCGATGAACGACCGGCGAACGGGCGACTATGACGAAAAGCAGGCGGTGCAACAAATACGGAGAGAGAAGCGGCGGCATTTCTCCCGGAGCATACACAAAGAGGCGGTTATGACGGAAGAAGAAAAAATTTTTGCAGGAAAACTGTTTGATGCGCGAAGCCGGGAACTAAAAGACCTGAAGCATCACGCCCATGAGTGGTGCCGGACGTTCAACGCCATGAATGAATATGATCCCGAACGCCTGCCCATCATACAGAAATTCATAGGAAGTATCGGCAAAAATTATTACTTTCAGGGCCCTATTCAATTCAATTATGGATGCCATACCTTTATCGGCGACAACTTTTTCGCCAACTTCAACCTGCTGGTCATGGACGACGGAAAAATTTTCATCGGCAACAATGTCATGATCGGTCCCAACGTCAGTCTTCTCTGTTCCAACCATCCGCTGATCGCAGATGAGCGGATACGAATGAAGTATCCTGACGGCCATGTGTCCATGTCGGAATTTGCGGGAGAAATTCATATTGAAGACGACGTCTGGCTGGCAGCAAACGTTTCCGTCATTGACGGCGTTACCATAGGGAAAGGCGCCGTGGTAGGCGCAGGCAGCGTCGTCACACGCGATATTCCGGCGGGCTGGCTGGCTCTCGGGGTGCCTGCAAAGCCGATCAAAAAAATTTCAGCTCAGGACTCTAAAACGCACTTGCTTGGCTAAAGAATTCGGCCATCGAGTTCTGACATGTTCCGACAAAAACAACGGAGGAAGCTCACCCTTCTCCTCCGCTCACAGGCCCGCTGCCCTGATGGCGGCGGGCTTTGTTATGGGTAGCGCTTTGCCTTCATGCGTGATGCCCGGACAGCGTCTTTTCTGTGTACGCCGGTATTTGGAATGGAAACAGCCCCGACACAGACGTTTTTCTTAAAAAAGAAAAGGCACGGCGTGAGACACGCCGTGCCGGAAACATACCGCCCGGTGTTGCCGGGCCTGCTTCATCTTAGAAGGGAATGTCGTCCATCGTGCTCGCTTCAGACGGGAACGCGGGGCCGAGGTCTTCATAGCTGTCCTGCTGAGGAGCACGACGCTGAGGAGCGGGACGGGAACCCTGCGCAGGACGGGGAGCCGCCTGACGGGGGGCGTAGCCCATGCCGTCTCCGTCGGCAGGCGCGCCGGAGTTGCGGCGGTCAAGGAACTGCACGCGATCGGCACGGATTTCCGTGGTATATCTGTCCTGTCCGTTCTGGTCCTGCCACTTGCGAGTGGAAAGCTTGCCTTCCACATACACCAGACTGCCCTTGCGCAGGTACTGATTGCAGTTTTCCGCGGCACGCTGGAAGACCACGATGCGGTGCCATTCCGTGCGTTCCACGCGGTTGCCGTCCTTATCCGTATACGACTCATCCGTAGCAACCCGCAGCGTCGCCACGGGGGAACCGCTCTGGGTATAACGCAGTTCGGGATCTGCTCCGAGATGACCGATGATCATAACCTTATTCAACATGGAAGCGAATCCTCTTTTTCAAGGTGAACAACCCGGCGAACCCGGAAGAGTCGCCTTCATACCTTCTCAACATAGACCGGATACCCATGAAACACAAGAAAAACCTGTCCGTGGGCCAGGGCACGCCCCTCGCAGACAAACGGTATGCCCCCTGTCCGCCAGCATGGCATTTTCCCTGGACGCTCCACGTCTTCAGGCCGACGTCCCGCACAGCCGCCTTCCCCTCCTCCATTGAAAAACGCCACACACCGGACGTCCCCTGCCGAACTTCAGAAAAATTTACATAATTGTCATAAGCTCTTTCTGAAAAAACCATAAAAAAAAGCACAAAATGCACAGGTTCACCCACTCCGGGACTTGACGATCAGGCCTTACAATGCCAGAGTTTGCCGAAAGTGTATCGTGCCTGCTCATCGGGCGGGCATGAAGGCTCCCGACCCCAGGGCCGGTCCCATCTGCACGAAATTCAAGATCGTGTACGCTGTCAGGAGATGTGTATCATGGAAAAGAAAAATCTGGACTGGGCCAATCTGAGCTTCAGTTATATGAAAACCGACAAGCGCTTCGTGGCCAACTACAAGAACGGAGCCTGGGATGAAGGTCAGCTTACCGATGACGACAAGGTTGTCATTACCGAATGCGCCGGCGTGCTTCAGTACTCCCAGTCCTGCTTCGAAGGGCTGAAAGCCTACACCACGGAAAACGGTCATGTGGTCTGCTTCCGCCCCGACCTCAACGGTCAGCGTATGGAAGACTCCTGCCGTCGTCTGGAAATGCCGGTGTATCCTACCGAGCGCTTCGTTGAATCTGTTGTGGAAACCGTTCGCGCCAACCTCGCCTGGGTTCCTCCCTACGGCTCCGGCGCCACGCTGTACATCCGCCCCTACATGTTCGGCAGCTCCGCCGTCATCGGCGTGAAGCCCGCTGAAGAATACCAGTTCCGTATTCTGGTCACGCCCGTGGGCCCCTATTTCAAGGGCGGCGTCAAGCCCATCACCATCCGCGTCAGCGATTTCGACCGCGCCGCGCCTCACGGCACCGGTCACATCAAGGCCGGCCTGAACTATGCCATGAGCCTCCATCCCATCATGGACGCCCATCGTCAGGGCTATGCCGAAAATATGTATCTTGACCCTGCCACCCGCACCAAGGTTGAAGAAACCGGCGGCGCGAACTTCATTTTCATCACCTCCGACGGCACGCTCGTCACTCCCAAGAGCGCCAGCATTCTGCCTTCCATCACCCGTCGTTCCCTGCTCTATGTGGCGGAACACTACCTCGGCATGAAGGTGGAAGAACGCGAAGTGCCCATGACGGAAGTGCCTTCCTTTGCGGAAGTCGGTCTCTGCGGTACCGCCGCCGTCATCTCCCCCGTGGGCAAGATTGTGGACCACGACAAGGAAATCCTTGTTCCCTCCGGCATGGACTCCATCGGACCCGTGCTCTCCAAGCTGTACGACACGCTTACCGGCATTCAGATGGGCCGCATCGAAGCTCCCGAAGGCTGGATCAAGCGTATTGCCTGACGCGTCCTTCCGGTCTGCCGATATAGAGGATGACGCGCATGAAAGACGGCTCTAAGCCATCTTCTGTAGTGGTATCTTTCCGGCTGAACCTTTCCGACGAATAAAAAATAAGGCCGTCTCATCACAACGAGACGGCCTTGCTTTTTAATAGTTAGTAGTGAAGCAGCGCTCAAAACTCACAGAAAAATTCCAGCGACTCACCGGCAGGCCCGCGGCAGAATCCGTTGCGGAAACGGAAAATACGACCATTCCCTTTTTCTACGGCCTCCACGGTACCGGCGGGACGCATCACCTCGCATCCCCATGCGGCACAACGCTCAAGCATGGCATCCACGTCTTCAGGGGCATCCAGCGCAAGGGCGATATGTGCGAAGACTCCTGAGCCTTCCCCTTCCGCACCTCGAACGATTTCAAGAAGACCGCCGTTTCCAAAATCCAGCATGGTGATATGACGCGGAGGGCTGGACCACTGCCGCACAGGTGCAAGCCCTATCACCTCCCGGTAAAAGGTCACCGTGCGTTCATACACCCCGCTGTCCTGAACAAACATCCCTACATGATGCAATCCTGTGACGCCCATCCTTCTTACCTCCTGTCCATGCCTGCCCGTCAGGGCAGTACGGAGCGAAAGGAATGCTGCCTGTAGAACTCGTCCACATAGGGGAACTGTTCCTTCATAATCTCCACACGACGGGGAAGATAGGCACTGTAGCTCTGGCGGCTGATGATCTCCGCCACCGGATCGGCCAGCAGCCTGCTCTGCTCCTCCAGCCAGAGCGCCTTTTCAAGCACGGCATACGAACGGCTGCTGTTTTCCACCTCATGCCAATCTTCGGCGGCCAGGTGCAGCGTCCGGCAGATCACCTGCAGGGAATACAGATTGCCGTAAACGTCAATATCCCGGTCATCCTGCAGAATAAAGAGTTTGGAGTCCGCCCAGTCGCTCCAGGTCCGGCAGAAATAATCCACCGACTCGCTCAGCTGTTCCGGGGTGGTCAACCCGTTCATCACGCTGTTCACCCCTTTTTCTATGGTCAGGCGGGCGTCGTTGACATACTGCTCTTCCCATGCAGAACCAAGGTCTTCCAGAATCTCCGGGGACTCGGATGCAGCTTGAGCCACATCAAAAGAAAGAACAGGCCCCCCGGAAAGGCACAGAACAAAAAAAACGGCTATAAATGATGCTTTCATAATGCTCAATGGTTGGAACTAACGGATATCTTTCTATAACGGAAATATCCAGAGGCGACAAGACGCCCGGAAAAAGTCCGTCTTCCTTCTTTCCGGCATCTTCCATTATTCCGCATGCCCCCTCCGTTCCGATGCGTGCACGTCAGATTCCACACCGCAACTGTACCGCACACGATGCGCCTCTGAAACATTCCATTCCGAGTGCTCCATATCCATCTTGACACATTCCCGGTACCCGACTTTAATGTCGGGCGTCGTACGCCGGTCTTCATGCCGACATAACAAGGATACCCTTATGCGTCCCTCTTCTCTTCATTTCATCGTTCTCGGTCTTCTGGCTCTGTCGCTTTCCGCCTGCTCGGTCAGAAACACGATGCCCCAGGCTCCTACCGGACAGGTGGAAGGTCCGTCCGCATCGTTGCAAGCCGTCGCGGGCGAAAGGATCTCGTGGCAGCAGACCTGGCAGGATCTCTCCATAAAGCTTCAAAGAGACGGACTCGATCCCGCGTTTGCCAAAAAAATCTTTGCCTCGCTGGATATGCCGCCCTCTTCCGTTCCCATGGGAATCAAGGTCCGGGAGCTCTATACCAACGCCTATCTTCCCAAACCGAAGGCAAGGCCGCAGAAGCCCATTGAAACCAAACTCGGCATTCCCGGACCCTGGTTCAAGGGCGTGGTTACCACGGCGAACGCCAAGGCCTGCAAGGATTTCATGAACAAGCACGCCGTCGCCTTTGCCAGAGCCGAACTGAATTACGGCGTGCCTTCGGAAGTGGCGGCGGCGCTGCTCTTCGTGGAAACCCGACTCGGCGGATACCTCGGCAAACACAACGCATTCCACATGCTGGCAAGCATGTCCGTGACCAGAAATCCCGCCGATATTCCCGAATATATCGAAAAGCTGCAGGGCGCCGATCAGCATCTGCCCTGGATCCGGGATAAAATGGAAATCAAGGCGAACTGGGCCTACGGAGAACTGAAGGCGCTGCTGCTCTACTGCCAGGCCAACGGCCTCGATCCGCTCAAGATCAAAGGCTCCGTCTATGGAGCCATCGGTCTTTGCCAGTTCATGCCCAGCAACATTGCCCGGTACGGTGTGGACGGCAACGGCGACGGCATCATCGATCTGTTCTCCGTCGACGATGCGGTGGCCAGTCTGAGCAACTATCTGCGCAGAAACGGCTGGCGTTCAGGACTGAGCATCGAAAGGCAGACACGGGTGCTCCGTTCCTACAATGCGATGGACATTTACGCGCATACCATTCTTGCGCTTGCCAAGACCATCCGGCAGCTCGGATAGCTTCTCCCAAAAGCCCGAACCCACCGGAGCAGACGACACGTCAGCCCCCGGAAGCGGCACGCTGTCTTCCCATTCCCCAACGTTAACGCCATAAAAAAGCTGCCGAAGATATGTCTTCGGCAGCTTTTCTGTACTAAGCGTATGTCATCAATCTGCTACGCCTGACCCTCATCCTTCCGTATTTCGGAAAAAGGTCTCAGCATGGGAGATTCCGCCATGACCTTGCGGGCGGCGCCGTACAGGCGGTCCAGAGCTCTGTCGGCAATCATGCGTTCCTGCATGGCCGTAATGACACCCGCCTCCCATATGGTTTTACGCAGATCTTCATAATTCTGACCCGTTCCCTTGGTCATGGCCCGGACGGCGTCTTCCGCCTCCTTGCCGCTGACCGAGATGCCTTCCTTCTGAGCAAGCGCAAGAAGGAACGTATGTCCCTTGGCCTTCTTGCGGGCAAAGGCCATGGACTCATCATGCATATGCTCGAGCATCTCGCGGATGGTATTCTCATCGGCGTGCTGCTTCTTCAGATAGTGTTCCGCATCGCGCTGATGCTCGCGGTAAAAGCGCTGCACAAGGCTTTCCGGCAGCGGGAACTCACGCGTGGCAAGAAGCTCCTCCATGAGCTGATGCTTGCCCTCGCGCTGGATCTGCCGCATACGGGCGGCAAAGGTCTGCTGCCATACTTCCTGCTTGAGCTCATCAAAAGTCTTGAAGCCGAGCTGCTGCGCCGTTTCATCGGTAAGAGGAGGCAGAACCTCGCGCTGAATGCGGCGCAGAACGACGTCCAGCTGCACCTCGCGTCCGCGGAACACGGGGTCGGGATAGTTGTCCGGGCAGGTCATGGTGCCGTGCCCTTCTTCTCCCACGTTCAGGCCGCGGACAATGGGATCCATTTCCGGGGCTGCGGTTCCGGGCTGCACGGGAAGAAGCTGAAGACGAAAATTATCGGCCGTCATGCCCGGCAGGGACTGCCCGTCCACGGTTCCCCGCACATCCACGGTCAGAAGGTCGTTGTCTTCGGGCTTACGGTCGGTGACATCCTCGTATCTGGCCAGACGACGAAGCGCCTGATCGAGCATGGCGTTCAGCGCCTCTTCCTGCGGAGCGGGATCAGCCACCGTAACGGAGAGCGTGTCGAGATCGGGAATATCCACCTCCGGCAGCACATCAAACGACGAAGAAAAAGAAAATTCCTTTCCTTCTTCCGCCGCGGGGCCCCGATACTGCGTAGGATACAGCGGACGGATCCCCTCCTTGGCGAGGATGGACATCATGGTATCGTCGGCCAGAATTTCCGTGGCGTCGGCCGCGACGCGGGAGGCAAAACGGCTCTTGATGACATTTACCGGCACCTTGCCCACGCGGAACCCCGGCAGATTCATGCCCTTTCCGATATTTTTGGCCGCACGCTCAAAGGCCTTCTTCACTTCATCGGCAGAACAGGTCACCGACAGTGAAACGGATGCGGGAGAAGTGTTGTCTATGCTGTATTCCATGAACGAGTCTCCTCTGTGGACGACAATAATCGAGTTGTATTTTCAAGGCAGGCATGCCGGGGCCGGCCGTTCGGCACAAGTCTCATTTCGCCATGACGGCGACTTGTATTTCCCGCCGCACCATGATGGCGCATGCGGGATAAACGACCGTCACACAGCGCTATGCTTCCCGTTACGGCCTGTATACCGTTTTCATAAGTTCGCTCAGCGCTCTGTCTTCCAGCATGGCGGCACGAAGCTCATAAAGCTCGCCGCTGCGGGCAAGGCTGAGACGATAAGACGCGGCATCCATGTTTCTGCGCGCGGCACGACCGGCAAGCACTCTGCCGAATTCGGCTTCGTCGATATGCATGCCCTTGCTCTCGGCCCATCCCAGAAGCAGCGCGCGGGCACGAGCCTTTCCGGCGGCAGCCTCTGCGGCTTCCTGCTTCATGACGTCAAGCGTTTCCTTCAGGCTGTCCGACGAGTCAAACTGCTTCTGCAGATACCGGCGCGAACGCAGCATGATCTCACGCCTGCAGGCGTGCACCAGAGCTTCTGGAGCCTCGAAGCCTTCATACTTTTCCAGCGTATCGCGAAGAATACGCCTGCCTTCCGAAAAACGATGCAGTCTGTCCATCTCCAGCGCGCGGGCATGAGCGCTGCGCCTGAGCGCCTGCTCGTCGTGGAATCCCAGCTTCCGGGCCAGATCGTCCGTCAGTGGCGGAAGCTCTTCCCGCTCCATGCTCCGGAGCGTCACGACAAGCTCGATCTTCCTGCCGCGCATGGAAGGATCAGGGTAGTTGTCCGGACAAAGCGTGGAACCCGTCCCCGTTTCCCCGACCTGCAGTCCCCGCACTACGGGATCCAGATCCGGCACCTTTTCGCCGGGACGGGGAGGCATGAGTCTGATCCGGCACACGCCAGTATTCATGCCGGGAACAGTCCGGCCGTCCATCCGACCCGTCACCTCGGCTTCCACAAGATCGCCGTCCTGGGGACGTCCCTCGGTCACGACGACTTTGCGCCCTTCACGACTCAGAATCTCCCGCAGGAAAAGCTCTTCCTGCACGGGATCCGCCTGCGCTTCCTCAACCGGAACATGCAGCTCTTCCAGATCCGGCAGTTCCTTCGGCTCAATAACGCCGAACGTCACGGAAAAAGCAAATCCCTGTCCGCGGCGGGCGGTTTCGCCTTCATAGGTATACGCGGTTGCAGGAATCAGCTTTTCCGAGGCAAGCGCCTGCTCTGCTGCACGCGAAACAAGCATATCCGTTGCCGTATCGGAAATCTGCTGGAAAAACTGCTTTTCCAGTACCTCCAGAGGAGCCTTTCCGGGACGGAAGCCCGGCATGCGGAAGGAGGCAGCAAAAGGCGCCGCGGCACTCTTCCAGGCCGCAAGCACCTCATCGGCCGAAAAAAAGCAGGAAAGACGACGCCATCCGCCGTCACTCTTTTCTATCTGATATTCCATAATACTATACTCAACACTCGTCAGTCGTTATTTCCGATCAAAGGCAAAGGGGCCGTGTCCTGGCTGCTGCTCCGCATCACGGGCGAGGAGCCTTCTCTTCCATTTCAGAGGCGACGCCCATGATGAGTTCCACATGTCCCGTCTTTTCTTCCACGCGCTCCCCGATCACCGTCATGCCGTGCTTACGATAAAACGCCACGGCCCGGCAGTTTTCCCTGTACACGCACAGCGTAAGATCCGGATGCATTCTTCTGGCAATGCGGAACATCCGGCTGCCCAGACCACGCCCCTGCGCTTCGGGAACGACAAAAAGCGCCGCCAGAAACGTATCGACAAAGGCCAGAAAGGCATCCGGCCTTCCGGTTGCATCGTCGATGTGCAGCACGATTTCATCACTCATGGGAAGATACAGAGTACGCATGTCTTCCGCCGCGCGCTCCCAGAAGTCACGGGGAATGAAATCATGCGCCTGCAGCGACGCTGCCAGCCACACATTGACGACATCCTCCATGTCTTCTTTCTGAAAGGGACGTATCATAATGCCTCCGGCGCCGATATTGTAACAGATCAGAAGGAATGGCAAGGCAGGCTTGCACTTGATGCAGGCTCGTGTCATGCTGCGCACTCGACAGCGGGAAGATTGAACCCGTCCGTTCCGAAGACGTCGGCAGAGCGCCGGGCACCCCCAAAACGCTTCCGATGCCCGCCGTCCGGCTGCCCATGACTTCCGGCGGAAAATTTCCCGCCCGTTCCCGACATCGTATCCATATGACGATCCGGGGTCATGAACCGCCATTTCGAGGGGACGACACTCCCCATGCAAACGTTCAGAGAGGTCATCATCATGCACATCATCGCTGCCGGGGCTGCGGCCCTTGCTCTCATGCTTACCTGTTCCGGTGCTCCTGCTCTTGCCATGCCCGGCAGTCAGGGCGGCTCCGCCCCTCATGCCTCCGATCCCGTGGCGCGCTTCAACGAAATGGATACCGACCACGACGGAAACCTGACCTGGGAAGAACTTTCCGCCGCACGCCCCAACCTCAACCGCAACGCCTTCGATACCATCGATACCGACCATAACGGCTCCATCTGCGTCAACGAGTGGAAAGCCTTTTCCGCCGGACACGGCGGCGCCGTATCCATGCCCGACATGGAAAGCATGATGAAGGCCATGAAGGGAGCGGGCGGCGCTCCCCGTATGGAAGGCGGCATGCCGCTCATCATGCCTCCGTCCGGTGCGGAGCCTTCCGGCAAGGCTGCTCCGGCAACCGGCGCCTCCCATGCCATGCCTCTCATCACGCCGCCTTCCGAAGGAAAATAACATGAAAGACGCATCCATACTCGTTCATGCGGGACGCGCCCCTCTGCGTGTGGGCGGCCCCGTCAACATGCCCGTGCACAGAGCGTCGACCATCGTGGCTCCCACGCTCGAGGAGTTCGACGCCAACGAAGCCGGAGACTCGAAATTCAGCAACGTCTGCTACGGTGCCATGGGTACGGAAAACGCCTTTGCCCTGTGCGATGCGGTCAACAGGCTGGAACAGGGCGCCGGATCCATGGTGACGAGCTCCGGTCTGGCCGCCTGCACCCAGTCTCTGCTGGCCTTCGTGGGCGCAGGCGATCATGTGCTTGTACCCGACAGCGTCTACGGCCCGCAGAGAGCCTTCTGCGACAGCATTCTGCGGCGTTACGGCGTGGAAACCACGTTCTATGATCCGCGCATCGGTGCAGGCATCGAGGTGCTCATCAAGGCCAATACCCGCGTCATCTACACGGAATCGCCCGGCTCGCTCACCTTCGAGATGCAGGACATCCCCGCCATCGTCAAGGCGGCGCACGCCCACAGCGCCATCGTCATCATGGACAACACCTGGGCCGGACCGCTGTACTTCAAGCCTCTTGCCGCAGGCGTGGACATCTGCGTGGAAGCCGCCACGAAGTTCATTGCCGGGCACTCCGATCTCGTCATGGGCATCATCACCGCCCGGACAAGAGAACTTTATCTGCGCATGCGTTCCTTCTGCATGCAGATGGGGGAAATTGCCTCTCCCGACGACTGCTATCTGGCGCTGCGCGGCCTGCGCACCATGGAAGTGCGCATGGAAAGACAGTCCGCCAGCGCGCTGGAACTTGCCCGCTGGCTGCAGCAGCGCCCGGAAGTCACTCAGGTGCTCTATCCTCCGCTGGAAGACGATCCCGGTCACGAAATCTGGGCCCGGGACTTCAGAGGCGCAGGCTCTCTGTTCTCCATCGTGCTGCCCAAAACGAACAAAAAGGCCGTGGCCGCCATGCTCGACGGCTATCGGATGTTCAGCATAGGCGCAAGCTGGGGCGGATACGACAGTCTGGTGCAGCACTGCCATCCGGAACGCACGGCGCTGAACCGCGTGGAACCCGCCTGGAACGGAGACAACTGTACCCTGATCCGCTATGCCGTGGGTCTGGAAGACGTGGAAGACCTGAAAGCCGATCTGGACGAAGGATTCCGGCGTCTGCGCGAAGCCTCCGCATAACGGCCCGGAAAAATTCTGCCATTCCGCCGTGTTTGCCGAGCGGAGCACAAAAAGGGAAATGTTTTCTCCGCTCCATTGACAAAGTTCATGGCCGTTCCTATTTTTACCCAAAACCAATTTCTGGAGACTTACATGATCAATCTTTCCGATGCTGCCCGTCAGGAGCTCGAGGCGTTCTTCGCCGACAAGCCCAAGTCCGGTATCCGCGTCTATCTTGCCCCCGGCGGCTGAAGCGGCCCCCGTCTGGCACTGGCTCTGGATGAGCCTACTGATAACGACAAGGCCTTTGACGTCAACGGTTTCACCTTCTGCCTGGAGCAGTCGCTGCTCGAACGTATCGGCGGCGTAAAAATCGACGTGAGCTACATGGGCTTCATCGTCGAACCGGAAATTCCGCTTCAGGGCGGAAGCAGCTGCGGCAGCTGCGGCAGCTCCTGCGGCAGTCACTGATTTCCGTTCCGCATAAGGCTTTCGGGGAGAACTTCCTCCCCATACAACATCCTTACCCAACGGAGCATTCCTGTGTTTACTCTTACTGAAAGTGCCCGCACCGAACTCGACGCCTTTTTCGCCGACAAGGAAAAATCCGCCATCCGCATGTATCTTGCTCCCGGCGGCTGCAGCGGGCCCCGTATCGGCCTCGCCCTCGATGAACCCAACGAACAGGACTTCGTCACCGAACAGGACGGGTATACCTTCTGTGCGACGAGAGAACTGTGGGCCACCATCGGCGGAGCCACGGTAGACGCCAGCCCCATGGGCTTTCTCGTTACGCCTGAAATCCCTCTGCCCAACATGGGCGGCGGCTGCGGCTGCTCCAGTTGCGGTAGCGGTACCTGTGGCGGCAACTGCCCTCACTGATACCGTTTGCGGAGGCCCTCAGCTCTGCTGAAGGCTGACCGGTAAACAAAACACCAGGCCGCCGTGTTTCCGCATGGCGGCCTTTTTCTTGATCATTTCCGCCGATCCACTTTTCAGCGCCTTCCGGCCGGTTCGACAGGCCACAGGAAAAGGCGGCTCACAGCCGCTTTTCGGTACGCCGTCGCCCGACAACGCTCTTTTCCGGCAGAAACATCCGAGGATCCATCATGTACTCATTCTGGAAATTCACGCCCGGAGGCAACCCCACCATTCTTCTGAAAGCCGAGGACGTGCCGCCGAAAAAAAGAGCCTCCGTGGCCAATGCGGTCATGGATGCCCAGCACATAGGCGCGGAACAGACCGGCTATGTGAGACTTGAAGGCAAGCCCCGCCTCGACATGATGGGCGGAGAATTCTGCCTGAACGCCACCCGGTCCTTTGCCGTTCTTCTGGCCGCAAAAGGCCTGCTCACGCCGGAAGGAGACGGCTTTGCCGGATATGTGGAAGTCTCCGGCGTTAGTGAAGACGTGGCCGTCCGCGTTTTCTTCCGGGAAGGCGAACTGCCCTTTGCCGAAGCCTGCCTTCACTTCCGCAGGCTGCCCGAGCCGGAACCTCTTTCCGGGAATCTCACGCTTGTCCGGGTTCCCGGCATTGCCCACATCATTCAGGAAGGGCTACCGCCTGTCGCTGAAAAGCTGCCGGAGTTCTGCAAGCAGCAGCGCCTTCTCTGCGGCGTGGAAAAAGAAGAGGCCGCAGGCCATTTGTGGATATCCTTTCCGGAAGAACAACCCGAGTCCGAAGCGAAAGCCCTTTCACTCCGGCCCGTGGTCTGGGTACGGGATACGAACTCTCTCTGCAGTGAAAGCGCCTGCGGCTCGGGAACGCTGGCCTGCGCTCTGGCCATGCATGCCAAAAGCGGAGCCGAACGTTATCTTGTGCGGCAGCCGAGCGGATGCAGCCTGTCGGTCAGCATGCAGAAAAACGATGGCGGCTGGGACATCTGGGTCGGAGGCCCCGTACGCATGACGGCCTGCGGGCAGACCGATCTCACCGGTATTCTCTGAATCCCCTTCTCTCTTCCGGTCAAGCGTATGCGGCAATAAAGCCGCCAGTTTCGTTCCGGCGAGGGGAAAACGGCGGCCGCACCGGGGCGCCCTGCAACGCTCCAGGCGAAAGATCCGCCGTATGCCCCGGCGTCCATGTCCCCCCCCGGAACGCTCTCCTCTGTCCGGCTGATCTGCCGTTCATACTTTGTAACAGTTGCCCCTCCTCTTTCCCCTTGCCAACGCAGACAGGATGATTAGAGTTAACACCATAGTGTTCAACACATCAGCCTGACGAGGGTTTCCTTCATGAACTGCCCCAACTGCCACGCCGGCATTCCCGACGACAGCAAAGCCTGTCCGTACTGCGGACAACCCGTCATTCACGTGCGCGAAGTCGTGGATGCCGAACTGGTGAACAATCCCGGCAGCCGGGAACAGCACGGCGGCGGATTTCACCAGAGAGTGGTGTACATGCAGTCCAATGCCGGTCAGATTCTGCCCTCCTGCCAGATGGGCATCATCACGCTGGCTCTGGCCTTTGCCATGGGACTCAAATTCGGTCTGCTGGCCTGCATAGGCTTTCTGGTCTTTGCGGGCATAGCCCGTGTCATCACCTTTCTCATAAATATACAGATGGCCATGATGGGTCGGCCCATCCATCCTCTGATCCTGCAGATTGCTTCATGGTTCTGCTGCTGGTCCATCGTCGCATGGCTGGCATCATGACCTGCCGCTCCGCACGCCGCTCTGATAAAAGCCCGGGCGGTAGCGGGCCGTCTCCGTTTTCCCTTTCGGAACAAGACGACAGCTCTTCCTGAACGGATCTTTTCCGCCTGCCTATGCGCCTCTGCCCGCCTCAGGTGCTGAAGACTGAACGGCTTTGTGCTGTCCTCACCGCCATCTTTCGCGCTCACCGGCCTGAAGTTGCGCTTTTGGACCTCTTCTCTTTCCTTCTTTTTCTTTTCCGGTTCCTGCCATGTCCCCATCCGCCGATCTTTCCGCTCCCCGCGATGCCGACTACATCTTTCTCGATCTTGACGGAACGCTCACCGATCCGTCGGAAGGAATCACCAGAGGCGTCATGTACGCGCTGGAACGTTTCCAGATTCATGAAGACGATCCGAAGAAACTCTATTCCTTCATCGGACCGCCACTCTACGATTCCTTCATGCAGCACTACGGCTTCGATCTTGCCACGGCATACAAGGCCATAGAGTACTTTCAGGAGTACTACGCCGCTCGGGGAATGTATGAAAACATTCCCTACCCCGGCATCTGCGAGCTTCTGCACGCCTGGCAGAAGGAAGGCCGCAAGCTGGTTCTTGCCACCTCCAAGCCGGAAACCTTTGCCGTGCGTATTCTGGAACGCTTCGGCATGGCCGATGCCTTCACGCTCATGGCCGGAGGAGACGTGGCGGAAACTAGAGTCGAGAAAAAACTGGTCATCGCCTATGCCATGGAACGACTCGGGCTGACCGGCAGTGAACGCTGCCTGATGATAGGAGACCGCAAATTCGACGTTCTGGGAGCTGCGGCACACGGCATACCAGCCCTCGGTGTGCTGTACGGCTTCGGTACCGAAGAAGAATTGCGCCAGGCCGGTGCCCGCTGGCTGGCAAAAGATGTGAAGGAGCTTGAAACGCTGCTTCGGCGCGACAGCTGATCCCCGGCAAACGCCCCTACGTTCTTTTCTTTTGCACGGACTTTCTTCTGCCTCGGGCGCAGGACGCCTACGCCCGGACGGAATGTACAAGTCGACGGCAAACAGGAAAAGACAAATATCGTCATTCACCTTCCGATTCCACCTGCCACCCGCCGCACCTGCGAAACAAAAATCCTTTCCCTCTCTGCGGCAGGCACAGTGCGGCATCTCTCGTTTCCCAGGTAAAAGAAAGCTCCCGGCAAACACCGGGAGCTTTTCTCGTACAGGAGAGACCTCTTCAGCCCCTCCTTTTCTTTCGTTCAGGGGCTACTTTTCGATGGTTTCCATGGTAAGATGCGTATTGGTGAACACGCAAATATCAGCGGCTATCGCCATGGATTCCTTCACGATTTCAGCAGGCTTCATGGAAGTGTGGCGAAGCAGGGCCCGGGCGGCGGAAAGCGCATACGCACCGCCGGAGCCGATGGCGGCCACCCCGTCGTCCGGCTCGATGACATCGCCCGTTCCGGTAAGAATCAGCGTACGCTCGGCGTCGGCCACAAGCAGCAGAGCCTCCAGCTTGCGCAGAAACTTATCCTGACGCCAGTCCTTAGCCATTTCCACCGCGGCACGGAGAAGATTGCCGCCGGATTCCTCAAGCTTGGCCTCAAAGCGCTCAAAGAGCGTGAAGGCATCGGCCGTAGCTCCGGCGAATCCCGCCACGACCTGGCCCCGGTAAAGACGACGCACCTTTCTGGCGGTATGCTTCATCACCATGCTCTGTCCCATCGTCACCTGACCGTCGCCGCCGATGGCCACGCCATGTTCGTTGCGGACGGCAAGAATGGTGGTTCCTCTCAGTTCCATATGTTCTCCTGCCCTATCGGGCTTCTTTCATGATTTTGGCGCGATCTGCGGCCTTCTTCTCATAATCCTTTATGGCCTTCTTCTCTTCGGGCGTCCGGGCGGTGGACTTCGCCTTTTCAAGCCAGTTGTCCGCCTTGCGACGGTCATTGACATAGAGCGAGGCATAGGCAAGATGAAGATACCCCTCGCTCAGTTTGTTGACCGAACCGAGCGATCTTCCGTAGTAGGTATGCACTTCGCTGTCTTCCGGAACATGACGCAGCACCTCGCGATAGCGCTGCTGAGCTCCGACCGTGTCTCCGGAGTCGTCCAGTATCCGCGCATAGAAGAAAAGAGCGTAGAAGTCATCAGGATACAGTTTGAGAGCCTTTTCGAGGCAGCTCCGAGCCCGGGACATGTCCCCGCCCTTGCTGTACTCGAAAATCCCCGCCTCGCGCAGAATGAGCGCATCGCTCGGCGCCAGCTTGAGCGCCTGACCGAAGAGATTCCGCGCATCCTTGATGCGGTTCTGCCGGGCCGCCAGCATGGCCTGCCCCATAAGCGCCACAGGATCCTTTCCTCCGCTTTTCGCGAAAATCTGTTCCGCGTGCGCGGGGTCGCCGTGTCTGGCCCAGAGCAGCGCCTGAATCCGACGGAAACGACCGTCGTCCTCCTTACGGTTCTTCAGGCTTTCGGGCATGGTCTGCAGATCGGCTCTCAGCCGGGCGATACGCAGATCCAGATCGGGGTGCGTGGAAAGATAGGTCGGCACGGCCGATCCTCCGCCCCAGTTCTGAGACTTCAGCACTTCGAAGGCTCCGCTGAGTCCGTGCGGATTGTATCCGGCATCCACCAGATACTTGATGCCGAAACGGTCGGCGTCGTCTTCATCAAGGCGGCTGTAGTTGAGCATGGCCGAAGATCCGGCGGCCATGCTTCCCATCATGGCCGCGCCGCCGGCGTTTCCGCCGCCGGCCAGACCCGCCGCCACACCGGCCACCACGCCCAGAAGAGAGGCCATGGAAATGACACGGCCCCGCTCCATGCGTCCGGCGATATGGCGCTGCGTGACGTGCGCGATTTCATGACTGAGCACGCCCGCCAGCTCCGACTCGTGATTCAGGTGCATGATGAGCCCTGAAAACACAAAGACGAAGCCGCCCGGCGCGGCAAAGGCGTTCAAAGAGTTATGCAGAACAACGTTGGTCGGGAACTTGTAGGGCTGCGGAGGCAGCGTTTTGACGATGCGGTCCACAATGCCCTGCACGTAGTCATGCACCACCGGATCTTCTATGATGGGCATGGTCGATTTGACCAGGACTTCAAATTCCCGGCCCATCTTCATTTCATCCTGAAGCGTGAACTCACCGAAAAGCGCCGCTTCTGCCTGTACCGGCGAAAAAAGCATTCCTGCCATACAGACCGCGGCAATGACGGAACGTAGCTTCATGACGTATTTCCCGGCCTTCCGGCCTGTCAGGCGATATCCCACACCGCGCCGGAGGGCGTATCGCGCACCTCGATGCCCATGGCCGCAAGCGCGTCACGGGTGGCGTCGGATCTGGCGAAGTCTTTGGCGGCGCGGGCCTCGGCGCGCTCCGCCATGAGATTCATGACCTTTTCCACATCAATACCGGCCCGCTCGGCACGCGTATCCCGAAGTTCCTCAAGGAACACCGCAGGCTCCGCGCCGAAAACACCGAGGATGTCGGACCATTTTCCCGCAAGCGCATCGAAACGGGCCAAAAGATCACGGATGCCGTCCTTGTTGCGCAGGCTCTTGTCCTCAAGGATACGGTTCATCAGACGCACCATGCCGAACACATGGCCCAGAGCTCCGGCCGTGTTCAGATCGTCGTCCATGGCCTCGAAGAATCCCTTTTCCAGCGTCTCGAACTCGTCGAGCACCGAAGCGGGAGTCTCGCCCTTCTTCCAGGATTCACGACCTCTTGCGGCACGCACGTCGCGCAGGCATTCATACACTCGCTTGAGCGCGCGTTCCGACTCGTCCAGGCCGTCGAAGCTAAAATCGCTGGGGCTGCGGTAATGCTTCCCCAGCAGGAAGAAACGCAGCGTTTCCGGCTGACGATGTTCCAGAATGTCGCGGATCGTCTTGAAGTTGTTCAGCGACTTGGACATCTTTTCGGAGTTGATCTGCACGAAGCCGTTATGCACCCAGAACCGGGCCAGTTCCTTGCCCGTGGACGCCTCGCTCTGCGCGATTTCGTTCTCATGATGGGGGAAGATGAGATCCTGTCCGCCGCCGTGGATGTCGAGCGGCAGATCAAGGTTCTTCTTGCTCATGGCGGAGCATTCAAGATGCCAGCCGGGACGTCCCTTGCCCCACGGGCTTTCCCAGAAAGGTTCGCCGGGCTTGGCGGCCTTCCAGAGCGCAAAGTCCAGAGGATCTTCCTTTTCCTCGCCGATGGCTATGCGGGCGCCGGAACGAAGATCATCCACGTCTCTGCCGGAAAGCTTGCCGTAACCGGGGAAGGAACGGACACGGAAGTACACGTCGCCGGAAGGCACCGCATAGGCGTGTCCTTCGTCGATGAGCTTCTGCACCAGTTCCTGCATGTCTGCAATGTATTCGGTGGCGCGGGGTTCGATGTCGGCCCTGCGGACATTGAGGCGGTCCATGTCCTCATGGAAGGCGGCAATGTAGGTTTCGGCCACGTCGGTGCTTGTTCTGCCTTCCTTGTTGGCACGGGCAATGATCTTGTCGTCCACGTCGGTAAAGTTGCGGACGAACGTCACGTCATAGCCCAGATACCGCAGATAGCGGTTCAGCACGTCGAAAACCACCGCCGAACGGGCATGGCCGATATGGCTGAGATCGTAGGCGGTAATGCCGCAGGCGTACATGCCGACCTTGCCGGCCTGGCGAGGTTCGAAATTCTCCTTGCGGCGCGTCATGGAATTATACAACTGCATGGATTTCTCCCGTATTGCGTTCAGCTGTTGAAGCGTCTGCACCGATGCGCAGATCGCGGGACGGCAGTTTCCCTGCGGAAACGCCGTACTGATTAAATAAATCGTCATCCGGTCCCGTCCAGAGCTGGACAGGGCCGGATGATCAGAAAAAACACATTTCCGGCCGCAGTCAGAAAATTCCTGTTCCGAAAAAGCCGGAACACGTCCGGGAAGAAAAAAAAGACCCGGCGCCCCCCGTAAAAACGGGCGGCGTTCCGCCTGCCGGAGCATACCGGACAAAAGACTCTTCTGCGGAAGGACGGCACTCCGTCCTTCCGCACCGATGTCTACTTCGCGGCACGCTCGATGCGCTTCAGGCTCTCTTCCCTGCCGAGTCCCACCATGACGTCATGCACGGAGGGGCCGCCGGCAAGGCCGGTAAGAGCGGAACGCAGGGGCGGGCCGACCTGCTTGAACTTCAGACCGCCCTTCTCCACGTACTCGTGAAGCAGCGTATCCAGCGCTTCGGCGTTGAATTCGGGCATGGCAGCAATCAGATCATGCAGCACGGTAAGCTGATGCTTGCCGTCTTCGTTCAGAGCCTTCATGGCCTTCTCTTCAATAACCAGCTCTTCCGCAGGCTTGAAGTAAATGGTCAGAGCCTGGGCAAGAGAAGCCAGATCGGAAGCGCGTTCAATGTACATGGGCAGCAGAGGCTCGATCTTTTCCACCGGCACATCGTAGCCCAGCTTTTCAAGGAACGGACGCACCATTACGGCCAGCTGAGGCTGAGGCGTATTGCGCAGGTAGTGGGCGTTGAGCCACTTCAGCTTTTCGGGGTCGAAGGCGGCGGGGGAGCTGTTCAGGTTGTTGCCGTCGAACATTTCCACCAGTTCCTTCATGGAAAAGATTTCCTGATCGCCGTGAGACCAGCCGAGACGCACCAGATAGTTGACCAGAGCCTGAGGCAGAAGACCGTCCTGCTCGTATTCGATGACGGCGCGGGCGCCGTGACGCTTGGAAAGCTTCTGATGGTCGGGACCGCAGATCATGGGCACATGACCGAAGGTAGGCACATCAAAGCCGAAGGCATTGTACAGCAGGATCTGCTTGGGCGTGTTGGAAACGTGGTCGTCGCCGCGCAGAACGTGAGTGACGCCCATATCATGGTCGTCCACCACCACGGCGAGGTTGTAGGTGGGCATGCCGTCGGTACGGCGCAGCACCATGTCGTCCAGTTCGGAAACATCCACGGAAATGGTGCCCTTCACCATGTCGTTGAAGACGATGCGGCCTTCATCCGGCACACGCAGGCGAACCACGCGGCCCGGTCCGGCCGTCAGACCGCGATCACGGCACTTGCCGTTATAGCGGGGCTTTTCCCCTCTGGCGCGGGCCACTTCACGCATGGCTTCCACTTCTTCAGGCGTGCAGTCGCACCAGTAGGCGTGACCGGTTTCCAGAAGCCTGTCGATGTAGGAGTTGTAAAGATCAAGACGCTTGCTCTGGTAGGTGAGGTCACCGTCCCAGTCGAGTCCGAGCCATTTCATGGAAGCAAGAATGGAGTCGGTATATTCCTGTCTGGAACGCGTAGCGTCGGTATCTTCAATGCGCAGGCGGAACTCGCCGCCGAAGTGACGGGCGAGAAGCCAGCAGAAAATGGCGGTACGACCACCGCCGATGTGCAGATGGCCGGTAGGGCTGGGAGCAAATCTCGTAACAACTTTCATGATGCTCATCCAAAATGATCAGAAGGTTATGTAAAAGGAAGCAGGCCTGCAGCGTGCCGCACAGCTTCCGTTGGCGAAGTCGATACTACCCCGCATCAGCAGCTATGACAAGCCGACTTTTTTTCAAAAAGCCCACAGGGTTATAAGTTTCCTTCGCCTGACGCAGCCCCGGCTCGTCCATATCCTGCTCCCGGTTTATCAGAGAAACCCCCAGAGCGGAACGGCTGACGAAGGACTGATTGATGGCCTGATACACGCCCTTGAGTTCGGCCTGCACCTTTTCAAAATGAACGACCATCATGTCGCCCACCTTTTCCCCCACGGAAAAGGCGCCTATGCGGTTGTCCACGTACAGGGCGCCGCCGATCAGGCCGGGCAGGCGATGCCAGTTGCCCACCACGCGGAAGATGGCCGCATTCTCGGCCTGCAGCGACGGGCTGTTTTCACAGTCTCGCCATTTGCACCACTCCTCCTGAAGTTGCAGCACATGCTCGATGCCGTCAGGGTTGGAAGATGTGCCGAGTTCGCGGTAGTCCTCGCCATAGCGGCGATGATAGCCGTTCACGTGCGTCTTCTTCTTATGAAACCTGGCTCCGGGCAGCTCGGCGAGCTCGTCACGGTTGTACAGATACTCCCACTGACCGCGGTCTTCAAAGGAGGTCACCCGATCGCCGAGCACGGAGAGAAGAATCTCGCCCAGTCGCTCCGGCACACGGATAAGCTCCACTCCGCTCCGTATCTCGGGCTGAGCCGCCCAGTCAGCGGACTCCCAGTCACCGACAGGCACCCAGTAGTGAAGCTCCGGCAGCGTCTGGCAGATCCAGCACAGATCGTTGCGGAAGGAAAGTCCGAGTCCGAAATACTCCGCCCAGCCCCAGAGATTGGTGAACGTCAGATCCGCCGTGGGCTGAGGCGTACAGTCGAAATAACGGCGGTATTCGTCATAAAGATCAAGCGTGACCGGGACATAACCGGAAGGAAGGTTCATGCCTTCTCCTTGTGTTTTGTTTGGGAAAGGTGTGCGTTCAGGGAGAAGCGGCTCCAATCCTTTCGGAAGAATATCCATGCCAGTGCCGACGTCTGAATGACCATGGAAAGAAACATGGCCATGTACACGCCGTAGGCATCATGGAAGACAAGACGGGAAAGTCCCCAGCCGAAAGGCAGGCGCACCAGCCAGATGCTGGCAGTATTGACGACAAGCGGATATATCGTGGCTCCGGCTCCGTTCATGACTCCATGCAGCACAAGACCGGACACGGTAAAGGGAACCACGAGGACATTGAAGAAAAGATAGTTCACGATCTGCGTCTGAACGGCGGATTCCGAAGAAAATACGGTCGCAAGATCGGGAATGAACGGCCACATGCAGGCGGCCACCGTACTCATGGACACGCCGGAAATCACGAACAGAACAATGCCTATGCGCTTTGCCCCGGCCTTGTCGCCGGCGCCGAGCGCGTTACCAACGAGAATGGACGCCGTAACCATAAAAGCGTTGGCGGGCATATAAAGCAACGATTCTATACGGTTACCCGCCGTAAGTCCTGCAAGCGCGGCCACGCCGTCCGGTAGAGATGCCGTAATGCCGAACATGACGAGATAGCCCATGTGCCAGAGAAGGCTGTTGCCGCAGGCAGGCAGCGCCACGCGGAAAAGATACGGCGCGCCGATTTTCAGCCAGCGGACGGGAGGAAGCGCCCGGCGCATGACAAGACCGCCGCGCATGAGAAAGAAAATCGTAAGCACGGCCGCCAGCGTATTGGCGCTGAACGTGGCCCACGCAATGCCGGCCATGCCGAAAGCGGGAAAGCCCAGCCAGCCGAGGCCGAAGCACAGATCGCCGAACACGTTGAGCACACAGGCCGCAACGGCCACGATGAGCGGAGCAATGACCTGCCTTGCCGCTCTGAACAGCGTACCGCCCACCTGCATGACATAAAAGGAGGGAAGGCCCGCAAGCATGACCTTCACCATGTAGTCCGTCACGGGGACAAGCGATTCAGGCGTCTGCAGAAGAGCGAGCACGCCATCGCGGAACAGACCGGTCACCAGAGCGAGCAGCACGGCCACGAACACGCAGCTGCAGAGGACAAGCCCGACATAGTTCTGCGCGCGTCGAAAATGCCCCGCCCCCATCGACTGACTGACCGCAGCCATGCCTCCGGCTCCGAGCGCCCAGCCGAACACCATGAGGAAAACCTCAATCTGGAACGAAAGGCCCACTGCGGCCTGCACGTCGGAAGAAAGTCTTCCGGCAGCCCAGATATCGGTAAGATTAACGATGATGCTGCAAAGCAGCATCATCATCTGCGGCCAGACAAGCCCCCAGATGGTGCCGAACGGCACGTCCCGAAGCCATTCGCGGACGCGCAAAGACGAAACATGACGGAACACTGCAGACATGGGCAGAACATAATGCCGACATTGCTGTCGGCAAGAGGAACGTTTTCAAAAAAATTCAGAAGAGAAACCGAAACGGCCATGAGCGATAAAAAGGGCCGCGCCCTATGCGCGACCCTTTCGCTTTCATGCAAGCATACTTTTCACGGCACCGCAAGAAGCCCCGACACAGCGGAACCTCGGCAGCGTTTCCGGAAAAAGCTCTCCGTCATGCCTTCACACGGAAAAGCCTTGCGTCTGTCCCGCAAGGCATGACGGCAATGCAATGCTAGTCCAGGACAAGCAGCGCGTCGAGATCTTCCAGAGTTTCCCGACGGCGGATGAGACGGGCCTTTCCATCGGAGCCGATGAGCACTTCCGCCGGACGCGTGCGCTGGTTGTAGCTGGAAGCCATGACCCATCCGTAGGCGCCGGCGTCGAGCATGGCGATGACGTCGCCCTGTTCGATATGCGGGAGCTGACGGTCCTTGGCAAGAATGTCGCCGGACTCGCAGATGTTGCCGACGATGGTCTGCTCTTCCAAGGTCTCATCAGGCGTACCGTTTTCACGATAGATTTCCACGTCGTGGAACGCGTCGTACAGCATGGGACGGGCCAGCACGGTAAAGCCGATGTCGGTACCGGCAAAACGATGGGGGCCGTTGTTCTTGGTGGCATGAACGGTGCCGAGCACCACGCCGCACTCGGCCACCACATAACGCCCGGGTTCGATGAAGAAACGCCCCTTGTAGCCCACAGTTTCCGACCATTCCGCAAGGCGGCCGTGAATGGCTCTGCCGAGAGCTTCCATATCCATGCGGCTCTGGCCTTCATACTTATGATACGGCATGCCGAAGCCGCCGCCGAAATCGATGATTTCCAGAGGGTATCCCAGCTTCAGCAGACGTTCGGCCGTAGCAAGGAGAATGTTCATGGCATCCAGATACGGTCCGGCTTCCATGAACAGAGAGCCGATATGCTGATTCACGCCCACGAGACGGAGCTGATGGCGGGCAACAATGGTCTCGACCTCGGGCAGCATGTCGGGATCCACGCCGAACTTGGTCTTCTTGCCGCCGGTGACGACCTTTTCACTGTGGCCCGCACCGATACCGGGATTGAAGCGAACCATCACCCTGCCGCCGGGAGCAACCTGACCGAACAGTTCGAGCTGAGACAGAGAGTCCACGCTGACCACGCAACCGTGATCCGCGGCGTTCTTCAGTTCTTCGGCGCTGACGTTATTGCACACATAGGTGATTTCTTCGGGCGTGAATCCGGCAAGAGCGTTGAGATGCAGCTCGCCCGGGCTCATGGCGTCCACCACGCAGCCTTCGGAACGGATGATGCGAAGCAGCGCAGGATTGGTATTGGCCTTGGCCGAGTAGTTCACGCGAAAGCCGGGATGAGAGGAAAGTCCCGTAAGGTCGCGGCAGCGCTCGCGCAGAATGTTCTCATTGTAAACATACAGAGGAGAACCGAAACGGGAGACCAGTTCACGGGGATCTTCCAGCCCGTAAAAATTGACACTGTCAGTATAGGTAGAGCGTACGTTTGCCATTATCTCTTCATACCTTATAAGAAGAATATCCGGGAATACGGCCCGCGGCATGGAACGGCAAACCATAACCTCCGGCCTGAAACGCAAAAGAAAGGCCGCAACGCCTGAACGAAAACGGCCATCCGACCCCGGAGGAAAGACCGATACCGGCCTTTCCCCGGGCAGAAGAAAAAGCAACCCCGCCGAAACGACAGGGTATGACGCATCTTACTTCTTATATTTGTCAAGGGCGGCAGCCAGACGAGTCTTTCCGTCGAGCTTCTGCTTCTTGAGGGTCTTTACTTCCTGCTCTTCGCTGGGGGTGAGGTAGCTCTTGCCTTCGTACTTGGCGAGCTGCTTTTCATACAGCATATGTTCTTCCCAGAGAGCCTTCAGTTCAGGATCAGTATCGCCGTACTGTTCCACAATCTTCAGATCACGTTCTTCCATGGCACAGACTCCATTGTGTTGGGGTGGCAGGGAAAAAGCCGGCTGAACCGGCCTCCTCTAACATCATACGCCGGCCAGACGCAGCCCGAGCTGAAGCAGAGACTGCACGACCACGCCGTTAAGCAGTTGCAGCGCAACCAGCGCCACGATGGGGGAAAGATCAATCCCGTTGAGCATCACGAACGGAAAGGTCTTGCGGATGCGGTAGAATACCGGCTCCGTAAGAGATCTCAGCGTACGGACGATCGGATTATACGGATCGGGTTTCACCCAGGAGAGAAACGCCGCCACGATAACGACGAAGATATAGAGATTGATCACCAGACTCAGAAGCCCGGCAACAGTCGTAACAAGATTTGCAAAGACAAACATGGCTCCTCCATGAAAAGTCCTGTATTCAGAGTGTTGCCTGATTGGCTTCCGGATGCAAGCAAAAAAATGAAAATTTCGTCACATTTTTAGCAGACGCAGCGAAGACGCTTCACACCGTCCTTGAACATGACGTCCATTTTGTCGGGAGGAAGCAGTTCGATCACGGCGCCCGTACCGAAAACGGGGTGATCCACCAGGGTATTCACGGCAAAGGTGCCGTTCATGCTGTAGGCAACGGGAACGGCAGCTCTGCCGTTTACGAGCTCGCCCCAGCGCTGCTCGTTTTCTTCGGCCCGGCGGGCATTCTGCTGCTGCTCGCGGGTAGAACGAGGCGCCGCAGCGCGCTTTTCCGCCTTGACGGTGGCGTCGACGGCTTCCGCACGATCGTGTCCGGCCTTGACGCGCACGGTCTTTTCAACTTTGGGACGGGCGTGCACTTCCGGTGCGACGTACTTATGCACACTGCCGCAGGCGCGGCATTCGACCTTGACCGGCATGCCGTCGAGGCACGCCATGACGACATGGCCAGTGATGTCCTTGCAGCGCGAGCAGCGCGCCTCAATGATCTGACCTGTAACAAAGGAACTCATGAAACGAAAAACTCCAGATGGATTTTCGGCAGGGCAACGCCCCGCTCTCAACTCACACGACACAACCGGACCTTCTTCAGAAGAAGGTCCGCAACCGCATTCGCGGCTGAAAATTTTTTCTTAACGGGAAGAAAGACCGGCAGCCTCCGCCTTCATGGCGGCAATTTCATCGCGGATGACCCGGGCAGCCACCGCAGCGGCCATCTGCTCGCTTCCGGCCTGATCTTCTTTCAGGCGGCGTTCGATGGCCTCCACACGGCAGGCCAGATCGCTCTCGTTTTCCGCCGCCATGTCCGAATCGGAAGAAGACGGCAGTCTGGCATCCAGCATGCGGCTGACCATTTCCTCCATCCAGAGCCGGACGGAGGCATCTTCAAGAAACATAGTTCCCACCTGAGCCAGCTGCTGACTCAGACTCTCCACGTTTTCGGCAAGCTCTCTGTTGGCCTCTTCAAGGGCGGCGATTCTCGCCTCAAGCTCCTCGATGCCAGCCTTTTCCGAAGGCTCCCCGGCCTCAGCCCTTTCAGCATCGGCGGCCGGAGCGGCGTCCGTAACGGCTCCGACGCCTTCGCTCTGCCCCTGTTCAGGCAGAATCTCCTCCGCCGCGAGAAGCACAGTCTGCTCTCCGGCAGGCTGTTCCCCGACTGCGGTCACTTCCGCAGTTCCGGTGGGAATGGCTTCCGACTGGCGGGCTTCGTCTTCGGCTCCGAGGATAAGCACTTCTTCATCAGGCGAGGTCAGTTTTTCATCCGTGTCGACCGCGGGGGCTTCTTCCTGTTCCGCCTGCACCGGGGACTCGTCGGGTACGATCGGTTCCACGATGTCAAAAAGTTCGATGACCTCATCAGGCTGTTCAGGAGAAAACTTTTTTTCTTCCATGCTCTCCTCGCGGCGGTAAGAGAAATTGTGGGTCAAGGTATACAACCAAAGGCAAGCCTTACGCAAGGCCAAAAAAAGCCCCCTTCCGGGGGCAGAAAGAGTGCCGGAAACGACCGGCAGGTTTTGCCCCGCCCCTGAAAAAAGGCGGGGCAAAACCAAGGAAACGGCTAGTTCTGCTTGGGATGGCACGCGGAACCCGCGCAACCGGTCAGAGCAAGCTTCTTTTCAGGACGGGTCTTGGCAACTTCGGTATGGCAGCCGAGGCAGGAAGTGGCCACATGACCCTTTCCGATGATTTCACGATCATGAACGATCTTAAAGTAGCTGCGTTCCGCCTGCATATCTTCAGGATTGTGGCAGCCGGCGGTACCGCACTTGAACTTGGGCGTCGTACCGGCAACCTTGTGATGGCAGACGGCACACTGCTTTTCCGTGTCGACGGCCAGCGGGGGGAAGTGAGCGGGCATGCTGGTATGGCAGGCCGTACAGTCCTGAGTAGTGTGGATGTTATGATCGAAATACACGGGCTTATCGGTCAGATCCATCTTGATGGGCCCGGCAGGAATATGTGCGAACTGCGCGGCGCCGACCGGCAGAGCCAAAGCGGCGACTATCAGAGCGGCGGAGCCGAACGTCAGCAGCTTTTTCATAAGGTGACCTCCTCCTGGTCTTTACACGAAAACCAACGCTCACGCTGCAGAGGCATAAGCAGAAATACGTTACTTCCAAAACAGAAATAATGTCAAGAGAGGCGACGCAAAGGCGGGCTCTCTTTCCAGTGATGACGGATGATTATCCTTCCTCCGTCATCTTTTGAAATAAAGAGGAGCCGGAGCGTCTTTTCTCCGCTCCGGCTCCGGATCATCAGTCAGCAGTGCGCAGCAGCGGAGAATTATACATCTTCACTTCGGCCTGAGCGCCGAGCTGCGTCAGATACGTCTGATACATCATGTTGGCACGGTCGCTGACAAGGCGGGCTTCCATGTCCTTTTCGGCAGCCTTCCACTCGTCTTCCGAGGGCGGTTCGATGGCGGAAAGGCGGGCAAGCACGGCACCGTCCTGAACGCGATACGGCTCGTTGAGCCAGGCGTCGCTCACTTCGGGCACGGCAAAAGCGGCCTGAGCAAGCGCAGGATCGGCGATGAGATCGGCGATGTTGCCGTCGCGACCGAACGGCTCGGAGGTCTTGACTTCCAGGCCTTCGCCGGGCTTGCCGTTCTGGAAGGTAGACTTGGCCTTGCGGGCCTCTTCCATGGCCAGTTCCGTAGCCTTCTGCTTGGTAAGAAATTCAACGATGAGCGGACGCACTTCCTCCAGAGGCTTCACGCTCTGAGGCTTGCTTTCCGCAACCCTGATGACGAGAAGCGCATTGCCGGAAGGCACGGCGGAATCCAGAACGGTTCCGGCGGAGGCGGCAAGCAGGCTCTGCACGTCGGCATCACGGATGCCGAGCTTCTGACCGAGTTCCTCGGCGGAAACAAGCCCCGTGCTCTCAGCCTTCACGGCAGCCACGGAAGCAGCCTTGGCGGCCTCTTCCATGCTCTTTCCGGCAAGAGCCTGCGCCAGAACGAGATCGGCCTTTTCTTCCAGACCGCGGCTGGCGGCCTCGGTGGCAAGGTCGGTGCGGAGAGAATCCTTCACCTCGTCGAAGCTGTGGGTCACGGCGTCCTGATGGCCTTCCTTCTTAATAAGGTGGAAGCCGAACTGCGTACGCACAGGAGCGGACACTTCGCCGTCCTTCAGAGCAAAGGCAGCCTTGGAGAATTCGGGAACCATCTGCGCAGCGGTGAACCAGCCGAGATCGCCGCCCTGAGAAGCGGTGCCGTCCTGACCGCTCTTGGCCACTTCGGCGAAGTCTTCGCCGCCGCGGATACGGGCTTCCAGAGCCTTGATTTCGTCTTCAGCCTTCTTCACGTCCGCTTCGGGAGCGCCGGCAGGCACACGGATAAGAATATGACGTGCGTGGATCTTTTCTTCCTCGGTGTAACGGGAAATGCGTTCATCGTAGGCGGCGCGCAGCTCTTCTTCCGTAATGGAGGAAGGATCGCCCATGACGGCGGGATCCAGACGGACGAATTCCACGTTCACGCTGGGCGGAACGGTGAAGTTCGCGCTCTGGGCTTCATAGGTGCTGGCTACTTCCTCGTCAGAGGGCGCAGCCTTGTCCATATGGGCGGAAGCGGGGAACAGGATGTAATCCACGCGACGACGTTCGGCAGCGTAGTCGAAAATGGCCTTCACCGCCGTGGGATCCACGTAGGCGCCGGCGGTCACCAGACGCTGAAGCTTGGCGGGAAGCATGGACTTCGCCTGATCGGTTTCAAACTGGCGGGGCGTGAGGCGGTTCTTGCTCAGCACATCCTTGTACACTTCGGGATCGAACTTGCCGTCCTTCTGGAAGTAGGGAAGCTGCTCGAGAACGGCGCGCAGCTCGTACGCGCTGATGGTAAGACCGGCGCGTTCGGCTTCGTCTTCAATGAGCTTGTCCTGCATGAGCGTCTGAAGCACACGCTGCTCAAGCTGGAAGCTCTTCAGCATTTCCGGGGTAAGATTGGGGATGGAACGACGAAGGTTGTCTTCCATCATGGCGTATGCACGCTGAAATTCCACTTCGGTAATGTTCTTGCCGTTGACCGAAGCCACGAGGCCCTTGGGACCGGTATAGGACCCGATGCCCCAGAAGACGAAGACCACGATGATGATGCCGAAAGCCAGTTTCACGCCCCAAGACTGGGCATTGGCTCTGATGCCGTCCAGCATGACGACTCCTTGCTTGCTGTTTTATTGATGTCCACAAAGCCGCGAGACGGCCTGCTTTTTCCTGATGTTATCCGGCGCGGCGGGCACGCACGGCATTGAGAAGGCCGCCGGCCTTCAGCACGTTCCATTCCTTTTCCGAAAGGTCGTTGCGAACCGGAATGTCGCCCGCGCCTTCCACATGCAGCACGCACTCTCCGCCGGCCTTCACGCTCGAGGTATCCAGAGAGAGCGCGGCACCGAGGGGAATTCTGTCGTAATCCGCCCCGTTCACGAAGATCAGCGGAAGGATGCCGAAATTGATGAGGTTCGCCCGGTGTATGCGGGCAAAGGACTTGGCGACCACGGCACGCACACCCAGATGACGGGGGGCAAGCGCCGCATGTTCACGGCTCGACCCCTGGCCGTAGTTTTCTCCGGCCACGATGATGCCGGCAACGCCCTCGGCCTTCGCCTCATCCTGACGGCTGACGAACTGCTCATCCGTGCGGCTGAACACATAGCGGGCGATGGCGGGCACATTGGAGCGCAGAGCCGTGATTTCCGCACCGGCAGGCATGATGTGATCGGTGGTGATGCCGTCACCGACCTTGAGGGTCACTCTGCCGGAAAGAGCGTCGGGCAGAGCCTCAAAGGTTTCCAGCGCCACAATGTTGGGGCCGCGCAGAATCTCCACGGAGGCACGATCCTCTTCCTTTTCCGCGGGGAAAAGGAAATGATGACGGCCGCTCGGAATATGCTCCGGGAAATCCGGATGTGCCGGAGCCTCGCCCCAGGTCGCCGGATCGGTGAAGCGGCCGTTCAGGGCGCACTGAGCCGCGGTCACCGGGCTGACCAGGTAGACCTGAGCATCCCTCGTGCCGCTGCGGCCTTCAAAGTTGCGGTTGAACGTGCGCACCGACACGCCGCCGGACACCGGCGAGCTGCCCATGCCTATGCACGGACCGCAGGCACATTCCAGCAGGCGGACGCCGCTTTCCAGAAGCGAGGCAAGGGAGCCTTCTTCCGTAAGCATGGAAAGAACCTGACGGGAGCCGGGAGCCATGCAGGTGTCCGTTTCCGGGCACACCTTGCGACCGCGCAGGGTTTCGGCCACCAGATGGAGATCGGCGTACGAAGAGTTGGTGCAGGAGCCCATGGCCACCTGATCCACACGCAGGCCGTCAAGCTCAGCCACGGGCACGACCTTGTCGGGCATGTGCGGGCAGGCCACCAGAGGCACGATGCTGGAAAGATCCACTTCCATTTCCTCGTCGTAGGACGAGCCTTCGTCGGCGTACAGAGGTTCCCAGTCCTCTTCGCGGCCCATCTGACGGAGAAATTCGCGGGTGCGCTCGTCGGAGGGGAAGAGAGAACCCGTAGCGCCCAGTTCCGCGCCCATGTTGGTGATGGTGGCGCGTTCGGGCACGGAAAGCGTGCTCACGCCGGGACCGCAGTATTCAAAAATGCGTCCCACGCCGCCCTTCACGCTCAGGCGGGAAAGCATGTGCAGAATGACGTCCTTGGCCTGCGCCCAGCCGGTCAGGCGGCCCGTAAGCCATACCTTGACCACCTTCGGCATGGGAATGCTGTACGGCTCGCCCGCCATGGCCAGCGCCACGGAAAGGCCTCCCGCGCCCATGGCCAGGCAGCCCATGCCGCCCGCATTGGGCGTATGGCTGTCGGAGCCGAGAAGAATACGGCCGGGCCGCGCGAAATTCTCCAGATGGAGCTGATGGCAGATGCCGCTTCCCGGAGCGGAGTACACGGCGCCGAAACGCTGAGCCGCCGTGCGCAGGAAGCGATGATCGTCGGGATTGCGGAATCCCATCTGCAGCGTATTGTGATCGACATAGCTCACCGAAAGTTCGGTACGCACGGAAGGCAGGCCGAGAGCTTCAAACTGAAGCCAGGCCATGGTACCCGTGGCGTCCTGCGTGAGCGTCTGGTCCACACGAAGGCCGATCTCCTTTCCGGGGATCATTTCCCCTTCCAGCAGGTGGGCGCTGATAATCTTGTGAGCGATATTCATGGCAAAACCTTTATGGCCGACATGCCGGCCCGTCATGCGCGGCCGCCTACAAAAAAGGCCGCGACAGATCCGCTGCTCTTCTTCCTTGTCGCAGGAAAGAACAGAAGCGAACATACTCGGAAGGCTCCATTTATACAAAGATAATCCCCGGAGGGCAAGCGCCGACTGGCTGTACGGAAGCCTCGTCCGCCATCTTTTCCGTATTTTGTCGCCATTTGCGGTACGGCGGGAGAAAAAATGCGCGGTTGCGGAGCAGGGAAAACAGGTTTATACTACCTCCGATTTTTCTTTCGGAGTTGTCATGGAAAATATCGGCATCATCGCGGGCGGCGGTCAGTTTCCCCGTCTTGTAGCCCGACAGGCCAGAGCGGCCGGTCTGGGCGTGGTCATCTGCGGCTTTCAGGGGCATACCGATCCCGCCACCGCCGAGTGCGCCGACGTGTTCGAAATGCTCCACTTAGGCCAGCTCGGCCGCATGGTCAGCTTTTTCAAGGAACACCACGTCACCCGCGCCTGCATGGCAGGCTCCATCAGCAAGCCCAAGGCTCTCGACTTCCGCCCCGACTGGCGGGCCGCAAAGCTCCTCTTCTCCCTGAAGAAAAAAGGTGACGACGCCCTTCTGCGCGCCGTCATGTCCGATATCGAAAAGGACGGCATCCGCATTGTTGCGGCAGCCGATCTTGCGCCGGGCCTGCGCTCCCCGGGAGGCACGCTCACCCGCCGCGCCCCCACCGAAGACGAGTGGAAGGACATCCGCTACGGCTGGCCCATCGCCCGTTCGATGGGAGCCTTCGACATAGGCCAGTGCCTCATCGTGCGCGAAGGCATGGTCATGGCCGTGGAGTGTCTTGAAGGCACCGACGCCACCATACGCCGCGGAGCCGAACTCGGCGGCCAGGGCTGCATTGCCATCAAAATGGTGAAGCCCGGACAGGACGAACGCGTGGATCTTCCCTCCGTCGGTCTTGCCACCATACGCAATCTCATCGAACACCACTACGCGGTTCTGGCCATTCAGGCGGACAAGACGCTGTTCTTCGACAGAGAGGAAGCGCTCCGCCTTGCCGATGAAAACGGCCTCTCGGTGGTGGCCCTGCCGGACGACTTCGTCTGATACTCCCCTTCCGGAATACCGCCATGTCCCAAACGTCGTCTTCCAGCCGGGTGTCCCCCGGCCAGCTCATCACGCTCGGCCTTTTTGTGCTCGGACTTGTCGTGTGCATCGCGACCGGTCTTTCCCTGCTCTGGGCCCTTCTCTTCGGCGTCATCTGCTTCAGCGCCCATGCCCGCAGCACGGGCATTCCTCTGCCTGAAGTCGCAGCGCTGCTTGTGCGCGGCATAAAGCGCATCGCCAACATTCTCACCATCTTCACCCTCATCGGCATGATGACCGGCGTCTGGCGCATCTGCGGCACCATTCCCATGCTCATCGACGGAGCGCTTTCCCTCATCGATCCCACCTTCTTCGTGCTCTGGAGCTTTCTGCTCTGCGCAGCGCTCAGCACGCTCATCGGCACGGCTTTCGGCACCGTAAGCACGCTCGGCGTGGTCTGCATGCTCATGGCCCATACGGCGGGATTCAATGAAGTGCTCGTGGGCGGAGCCATTCTGAGCGGCGTCTACGTGGGGGACCGATGCTCGCCCATGTCCTCCAGCGCGGCGCTCATCTGTGCGCTGACCCATACCGACATCTACGGAAACTTCAAGAGAATGCTGCGCAACGGCGCGGCCCCCTTTCTGATGACCTGCGCAGGCTATGCCCTGCTTTCCCTGGCAGGCCCGGAACACGTCATGCCCGAAGGCGCCACGGATGCGCTCCGCGCCCACTTTGCCTTCAACTTCTGGGTTGTGCTTCCCGCCGTCGTCATTCTGGTGTTCGGCATCCTGCGCATCGACGTCAAGAAGGCCATGTCCGTGAGCATTCTTCTCTCCTGTGCGGATGCCCTTCTGGTGCAGCATGTTTCCCTCTCCGAGCTTGCTTCCTCCATGCTGCTGGGCTACCGCCCTCCCCTTGAGGAGCTGCAGATGCTTTCCGGAGGCGGCCTCATCTCCATGGCCGGCGTGGCCGCCATCGTGGCCATTTCCTCCTCCTACTCGGCGCTGTTTGAAAAGTCGGGCCTGCTCGACAGCTTCGAGCACATGGTGGAGCATCTGGCCGCACGCATCGGCGCCTTCCGGGCCACGGCGCTGGTGGGGCTTCTGACCACGGGGCTCTCCTGCAATCAGACGCTTTCCATCATTCTCACCCGCCAGCTGTGCGTTCACGCCCAGCACAACCGCCGGGAAATGGCCATGTATCTGGAAAACAGCGTGGTTCTGCTCTCCGCCGTGCTGCCGTGGAGCATCGCCTTTTCCATGTGCAGCCTGACACTGCAGCAGGGAGCGATCATCATTCCCTTCGCTCTGTACCTGTGGATGGTTCCCCTCTACTGGTGTCTGCGCTCCCCTTCCGTGCATCAGTCCTGCCCGAGACCTCTGCTGCACTTTTTTCTTGCCAAAAAAACACACCGGGATTAAAAATTCTCTGTCCGCCAGCTAGGGGAGCCTTTACGGCTGAGAAAGAGGATAATGCCTCTGACCCTTGGAACCTGATGCAGTCAGTACTGCCGAAGGGAAGCCTGGTTTCGCTGCAGAAACCTCACGTCCGCCCTTTTGGCGGACGTTTTCTTTTTTATCCCAGCGAGGTTTCCATGCGCATCACCGTCAACGGAGAACCGGAAGACATCACCGAAGGCCTCACCCTGCTCGACCTCATTCTCGAACGCGGGCTCGACCCCGGCGCCGTGGTCGCCGAACTCAATCTCGACATTGTTGCCCGGGACAACTTCGCTGCCGTACGTCTCAACCCGGGCGACAGCCTGGAGCTCCTGCAATTCGTGGGAGGAGGTTAATATGCAGCAGTCCGACAAGCTTGTCATCGGCGGCGTGGAACTGGAAAGCCGCCTTTTCATCGGCACCGGAAAATACAGCGACGACGCCCTCATTCCGGCCGTGTGCGAAGCCAGCGCCTCGCAGGTGATCACCGTGGCCATGCGCCGCGTGGACAGAAACGGCACCGGCGTAATGGGGCATATTCCGTCCTCCATGCGCCTTCTCCCCAACACCTCCGGAGCGCGCAACGCCGAAGAAGCCGTGCGTCTCGCCCGTCTGGCCCGCGCCGCAGGCTGCGGCAACTGGATCAAGATCGAGGTGATCTCCGATACGCGCCACCTTCTGCCCGACGGCTACGAAACCGCAAGAGCCACGGAAATTCTTGCCAAGGAAGGCTTCACCGTACTGCCCTACATCAATCCCGATCTCTACGTGGCGCGCGACTGCGTGAGCGCCGGGGCCGCCGCCGTCATGCCCCTCGGCTCTCCCATCGGTACCAACCGCGGTCTGCGCACTAAAGAAATGATCGGTATTCTCATCGAGGAAATCGAGCTTCCCATCGTGGTGGATGCAGGCATCGGTCTGCCTTCGCAGGCCTGTGAAGCCATGGAAATGGGCGCTGCCGCCTGTCTGGTCAATACCGGCATCGCTTCCTCCAGAAATCCCGTTCTCATGGCTTCGGCCTTCCGCAGGGCCGTGGAAGCCGGACGCGCCGCTTTTCTGGCCGGTCCCGGTGCCGTCAGCCGCGGCGAAGCCGTCGCCTCTTCTCCTCTTACGGGCTTTCTGCGCTGAGCGGGCAAAAAGCCCCTCTGCCCCGCCTGCCTTTCCGGACAGGGCGCATTTTTCCGCTGCTCCATGCGGCAGGAAAACGACGCCCTTTGTCCGGTAATGGCGTTTACCCTCTGAACTTTCATGAGGTTTCTCACTATGAATACTCCCGTTCTGGCTGACACCTTTGCGCCGGGAGAGGCGCACTTCGACGAATGTCTGGCCGAATGGCCCCGGCAGCGCCGTGAAGAGCTGGCCGCCTCCATCACCGAACGCGACGTTATCGACGCCCTGAACAAGGACGTTCTGCATCCGGAAGACTTCATGGCGCTGCTCACGCCCGTTGCCGCGCCCTTTCTGGAAGATATGGCCGTGCGCTCCCGGGAAATCACGCTCCGCTTCTTCGGACGGGCGGTCAACATCTTCTCTCCGCTGTACATTTCCGACATCTGCACGAATCACTGCCGCTACTGCGGATTCAATGCCGACAACCATCAGAAGCGGCGTCATCTCACCGTGGACGAAGCGGAAGCCGAAGCCTTTGCTCTGGCCGATGCAGGCATCAGCCACATTCTTCTTCTCACGGGAGACGCCCGCCACATCGCCTCTCCTGAATACATCGCGGAAGTGGCCCGGCGCATCAAGCCGCGCTTCGCTTCCGTAGGCGTGGAAGTCTACTCCCTCACGGCGGACGAATACCGCCTGCTCATCCGGAGCGGGGTGGACAGCATGACCATGTTCCAGGAAACCTACAACCGGGAGCTCTACGAATGGCTGCACCCGGCAGGCCCCAAGCATGACTACCTGTGGAGACTGAACACTCCCGGTCGCGCGGCGGCCGCGGGCATGCACAGCGTGGGCATCGGCGCTCTCATGGGCCTTGACGACTTCATCCACGACGCCTTCTGCACGGGCCTTCACGCCTGGTGGCTGCAGAAGCATTTTCCCGGTGTGGACATCGGCCTTTCCGTTCCGCGCATGTGCCCGCATGAAGGCAGCTTCGAGGTGAAGCACGGCGTGGACGACCGCACCTTCGTTCAGTACATCACCGCCCTGCGCTGCTTCCTTCCCCGATGCGGCATCACCGTGTCGAGCCGGGAAAGCGCGAATATGCGCAATCACATCGTGCCCATAGGCGTCACCCGCGTATCCGCCGGGGTGTCCACCGCCGTGGGCGGCCGCGTGGTGGAAGCGGAGAATTCCGGTCAGTTCGACATCTCCGATCACCGCTCCGTACAGGAAATGACCCGGGATCTGGCCGCCATCGGCTATCAGGCCGTGGCCAAGGACTGGGAAGCCTGCGACTTCTGACATGATCGACAGCGCGCTTTCCTGCTTTACGGAGACTCAGCGTCTCCGCCTCTCAGCCGCACGCGTAGGCATTGCCGGGGCAGGCGGGCTCGGCTCCAATGTGGCCGTCATGCTCGCCCGCTGCGGCGTGGGGCACCTCATTATCATCGACCACGACACGGTGGAAGCCTCCAACCTCAACCGTCAGCACTACTTTCCCGAGCATCTCGGAGCCGCAAAGGTGGATGCGTTGAAAAAACAGCTTCTGACGCTGAACCCGGAACTGGACGTGGACGCCCGGAACATGCGGCTGGACAGCTTGAACATTCCCGCCGTGCTGCCGGACGCCGAACTCTGGATCGAAGCGCTGGACGACGCGTCCGTCAAGGCTCTCTTCGCCTCGGCGGCGATGGCGGCGAAAAAAAACGTCATCTGCGGATCGGGCATGGGCGGATTCGGCGGCTTTGCCATGAAGCGCCGCCGTCTCGGCTGCCTGACCGTGGTGGGCGACATGAAAACCGACGTTGCCTCCCGCGCCCCGCTGGCACCGCGTGTGATGCAGTGTGCGGCCATGCAGGCCGACGCGGCACTGGAGTGGCTGCTTACGGGAAACATTAAAGAACTGCTTTAAGGATCTGCCATGCCCCGCATACTTCCCGGAGATACCGATATCTATGCCCTTACCGACTCCCGTCTGGCGCTCGGCCGCAGCGTGGAAGAACAGGCCCGCGCACTGCTCGATGCCGGAGTAAAAATTCTTCAGTACCGCGAAAAGCACGCGCATGCCGGACGCATGCTTGAGGAATGCCGACTGCTGCGCCGTCTGACACTGGAAGCCGGCGCGTGCTTCATCGTCAACGACCATGTGGACATCGCCCTGCTCACGGATGCCGACGGCGTGCACGTCGGGCAGGAGGATCTTCCCGTGCAGGAGGTACGCCGCCTGCTCGGCCCGGACAAGATCATAGGCCTGTCCACGCACAGCCCGGAACAGGCAGAAGCCGCGGTTGCGGCCGGAGCCGACTACATAGGCGTCGGCCCCATTTTCGCCACACAGACCAAGGAAGATGTCTGCGCGCCCGTGGGCTTCTCCTATCTGGAGTGGGTGGTGCGGAATATACGCCTTCCCTTTGTGGCCATAGGCGGCATCAAGGAGCACAACATCGCGGATGTGACGAAACGCGGCGCACGCTGCTGCGCGCTGGTCTCGGAACTCGTGGGAGCACCCGACATCAAAGAAAAGGTCTGTGCCGTGCGCCGAGCCATGCACAAGGCGCTCTGACTTTCACACAGGATAAAAGATACCGGCTCCGAGTGACGGAGCCGGTATCCTGGCAACCATGAGTCCGCCCGGAAACAGCGGCCTCTCCTCCGGCCGAACACTCAGTCGTCAGCCGTCAGTACCGGCATGATGCGCGGCTCCTTCCATTCCGGATACTTCGCCAGAAGCACGGGCAGAAGCGCCGCCTCTCCCGAAGCCCCGGCCGGTACGTCGGATGCGGCGAGAAAATAGGAAATTCTGGCCTTTTCCCCTTCCATCACGCTGCGGCTGGTCACAAACACATAGCCGCAGCCGAGCGCAAAGGCTTCCGCCTCCGCGTAGGCTGCAAAAGGATGCACGTTGCCCGCGGCATCATGAAATTCAAAACTGAGCATGCGACCTCCACGACGCTGATTCCGGCGGGCACAGCCTGCCCGTCCGCCGGGTCACCTTAGCCCGCATGAAAAAACGCCGTCAAGGCCGGTTGCCTTTCCGCTCCCCTCGCCTTCTCCTCTCCCCGCTCCGCCACGGAAGATTCAAATCGGCATCCGACTTGTCAGAGGCCGGGGAAAGAACTATAGGAAGGGGACGTACATTACCCGGCAAACCGTCTGCCGGGACAACAAAGGAAGTCTTACTATGAGCGATTGCGATCACAACTGCGGCAGTTGCGGCCAGGACTGCGCAGAACGCACCGAACCTGCCGATATGAAGGTGAAGCCTCACAAGTTCTCCACCGTGAAGAAGGTCATCGGCGTCGTGAGCGGCAAGGGCGGCGTAGGCAAGTCCCTCGTCACGGGCATGCTCGCCTCCAAGATGCAGCGCCGCGGCTCCCATGCCGCCGTGCTCGATGCCGACATCACCGGTCCTTCCATTCCCCGTCTGTTCGGCCTCACCCAGCGCATGTCCGGCACGCAGCTCGGCCTGAACCCTGTCCGCTCCGCCACCGGCGTGGATATCGCCTCCATGAACCTGCTGCTCGAACACGACACCGATCCCGTGGTGTGGCGCGGCCCCGTCATCGCCAACGTGGTCACCCAGTTCTGGTCCGAAGTGATCTGGAACAACGTGGACTACATGTTCGTCGACATGCCTCCGGGAACCGGCGACGTGCCGCTCACGGTCTATCAGTCCCTGCCCATCGACGGCATCGTGATCGTCACCTCCCCGCAGGAACTTGTGTCCATGATCGTGGAAAAGGCCGTGAACATGGCCAGACTCGACGGCCTGAACGTTCCCGTTCTCGGCCTCGTGGAAAACATGTCCTACTTTGAATGCCCGGACTGCGGCAAGCGTCACTCCATCTTCGGTGAAAGCCATCTGGAAGACATTGCCCGCCAGTACGACATCAAGCACATCGCCAGACTGCCCATCGATCCCGCCATCGCCCGCGCCTGCGACCAGGGCGCCATCGAGGCGGTGGACAGCCCCTGGCTCGACGAGATTGCCGACGCCATCAGCAGCCTCTGATCGGTATGATTCCGAAACGGAGACGGGAGCCTTCCCGCCTCCGTTTTTTCGGCACTGCGGCCGCATTCCTCCGTTCCCGGAAACGTACGCCGAAAAAGCGGAAGCCCTCGCCGGCAGGCCTCTTCGACTCAACGACAGCCGTCGGGACTTTTCCCGGCAGGATGCCCATGATAAAAACCGTCATTTCCACGGAACTGCCCGTGGACGAGCATCTGCTCATTCTCAAGAACAGCATCAGCAGCGGAAGCGGGAAAAAAAGGATCTGCATCGTCACCGGAACGCACGGCGACGAGCTGGAAGGTCAGTACATCTGCTACCGCATCGGCAGTCTGCTCCAGAGCCGTCTTTCCGAGCTGGACGGCACCGTGGACATCTACCCTGCGCTCAATCCGCTGGGCATAGATTCCATCACGCGTGCCCTGCCCGGCTTCGATCTCGACATGAACCGCATCTTCCCCGGCGATCCCATGGGAAGCATGGCGGAAAACACGACCTACAACATTCTTCAGGATCTGCGCGGCGCGGACGTCGTCATCGACATTCATTCAAGCAACATCTTTCTCTACGAAGTGCCGCAGGTCCGTATCAACCAGCACTCGGCAGACACGCTCATGCCGCTGGCAAGACTGCTCAATCTCGACTTTCTCTGGGTGCATGAGGCCGCCACCGTGCTTGAATCCACGCTGGCCTATTCTCTCAACGCCCTGGGCACGCCGACGCTCGTGGTGGAAATGGGCGTGGGCATGCGCATCACGCAGAGCTACGGCGAGCAGCTCGTGGCCGGCATTCTCAACCTCATGCGGCACCTGGACATCTGGCACGGCGATGTGCCGGACACCTCCGGCAAGAAGACCATCCTTTCCACCGACGGCACGGTGGACTTCATCAACGCCTCCGCCTCCGGCGTGTTCATTCCTCTTATCCGGCAGTCCAATCACGCCGAGGCCGGTCAGGTCATCGGCCGTATCGTCGATCCTCTGCACGGTACCGTGCTGCAGGACATCAAGCTGGAAAAACCGGGATTCGTCTTCACCATCAGAGCCTATCCCGTCGTCTACGAAGGCGCCCTTCTGGCGCGCATCTACCGGGAGCACTCGGCATGAAAAGGGAAATTCTCTTCGTTCTGCCCTCGCCCTTCCGTGATGAATTCCGCATCCACGGCTTCCGCTTCGGATCGGGCAGCAAGAGCATAGCCGTTGTGGGCGCCATGCGCGGCGATGAACTGCAGCAGCAGTTCATCTGTTCCCGGCTTGTGAACCGTCTGCAGGACATGGAGGAAGAAGGGACCATTGTAGAGGGGCATGAAATTCTCGTCATCCCTTCCGTGAATCCCTTTGCCATGAACATCGGCAAGCGCTTCTGGGCTGTGGACAATACCGACCTCAACAACATGTTCCCCGGCTACAGCCGCGGCGAAACCACGCAGCGCATCGCCGCAGCCCTCTTCGAGCACATACAGGGCTACCGTTTCGGCGTGCAGATGGCCAGCCACTATCTTCCGGGCGACTGCATCCCTCACGTCAGCACGATCCGTACCGGATACGAGGATCTGGAACTGGCCAAGGATTTCGGCCTGCCCTACACGCTTGTGCATTCTCCGCGCCCCATCGATACCGCCAGTCTCAACTACAACTGGCAGGTATGGGATACGCAGGCCTTTTCGATCTATGACGGACACAGCGGCGTCATTCATGCCGATACCGCCAACGAAAGTCTGGCGGCCGTGCTGCGCTTCATGGCCAGGCACGACATCATACGCTGCCACACCCATCCAGGCTATCACTCCGAAATCATCCGGGATGAAAGCCTCGTCAACGTCAAGGCCCGCCGTGCCGGCATCATGTACGCCATGTGCCGTCCCAATGACACCGTGCGGCGGGATCAGGTGCTGGCACGCATTCTCGATCCCTATGACGGATCCACACGCTGGGAAGTGCCTGCTCCCGAAGACGGCACGGTCTTCTTCATGCACAACAGGCCGCTGGTGCTGGAAAACTCCCTGCTCTTCAGCATCATTGCAGGCTGACCGATCGCGCCCGGGTCGCGCCTGCTGCTTCTTTCTGTACGAAGATCAACACATTCAAAACAATGCAGACAAAAAAGCGTCCGCCCCTGCAGGGAGCGGACGCTTTTTTGTCGCGAGAAGCAGCGTTTACCAGCGCAGAAGCAGCTGATAGGCCGTTGTGGCAACCACCAGGGCCACACAGGTGTTGAACACAAAGCTGAACAGCGCCCACTTGGCGGAGCCGGTTTCCATGCGTATGGTCACCAGACTCACGAAGCACGGGGCATACAGAAGAACAAAAAGCAGGAACGCCACAACCGAGGGAATGTTCCAGCTTTTGTCCCGGGCAATGAACTGCGCCAGCGTTGCGGAGTCCTCTTCCGTATCATACAGGGAGTACGCCGTGCCGAGCGTGGTGACGATGACTTCCTTGGCGGCCAGACCGCCGAGAAGCGCAATGTTTGCTTCCCAGCCGAAGCCCGCATAACGAGTCACAGGCTCCATGGCCGTGCCTATACGGCCCGCCACGGTGTAGCGCAATGATTCTTCGCTGAAGCGGCCGTTTTCTTCCTGCAGCGCCTGTTCCAGAGACCGATACGCGGCAGATCCCGGATCCGAAGCCTCCAACTGCGCCTGAATGTCGGCCAGCGTCACCTCATGAGCCTTCACCCGATCTTCGGGAAGACCCGGATAGGCCATGGCCGCCCAGACGACGATGGATATGGCAAGAATGACGGTTCCGGCTTTCTTCAGGTATTCCCAGGTGCGTTCTCCGGCATGAATGATCATGCCCTGCATGGTAGGCATGCGGTACGGAGGCAGCTCCATGACGAACGGCGTGGCAGGCCCCTTGATGAACGAGGAACGCAGCACACGAGCGGCCAGCATGGCCACGACCCAGCCCGTGAGGGTAAGGCCGAACATGACCAGCGCCTCGTTGCCGGGAAAAAACACACCGGAAAACACGATGAACACCGGAAGTTTGGCGCCGCAGGCCATGAACGGCACGGTAAGCAGCGTGGCCAGCTTTTCACGAGGACTGCGCAGCGTGCGCGCCGCCATGATGCCGGGCACCGCACAGCCTCCGGCTATGCCGCCGCCGAGAATATAGGGTACTACGGAAGCACCGTGCAGGCCGAATATACGGAAGATGCGATCCAGCATGTAGGCCATGCGCGCCATGTATCCCGAGTCTTCCAGAATGGCGATCTGCATGAAGATCAGCAGAATGAGAGGAACAAAGCACATGACGCCGCCCACGCCGTCGATGATGCCGGAGGTGATCATGGACTTGAGCACTCCGTCGGCCATGCAGGAATCGACCAGCTCCCGCAGCCAGACGAAGAACGCGCCCACCCAGTCCATGGGAATTTCACCGAGCGAGAACGTGATGCGGTACATGAGATACATGATGCCGAGCATGATGAGCGGGCCGAGGAACTGATGCGTCAGAATGCGGTCGGCCCTGTCGGAAAGATCCATGCGCTGGGCGATGTCGTCGCGCCGCGTGAGCACGCCGCGCAGAAGCGAACTGATGTAGCCGTAGCGGTAGTCGGCAATGATGGCTTCGGCGCTGGTGCCGAGCGTGGCCTTGAGGTGCGCTTCCACCTCGTCGATATGTTCCTTGACGTGAGCCATGACCTCAGGCTTGTCGTGGCTCAGTTCGGAAAGAATTTCGGAGTCGTTTTCCAGCAGCTTCAGCGCCAGCCAGCGTGTGGGATACGGCGAGCAGCCCACGCCCTCCGTGTCCAGCGATTCCGTCAGATGCTCCAGCACCGGATCCAGATCCGGACCGTAGGAAATGTGCAGCGGCCGCCAGGGCTGTCCCTCATATTTCCGTCCGAAGGCCACGGTCTGATGAAGATATTCCTGAAGCCCTTCCCCCGTTCTGGCCACGGTTTCCACCACCGGTACGCCCAGGCGACTGGAAAGCTGCGGCACGTCGATGCTCATGCCCATGGCTCTGGCTTCGTCCATCATGTTCAGACCGATGGACACGGGAACGCCCATTTCCATGAGCTGCACGGCCAGATACAGATTGCGCTCCAGTGCTCCGGCATTGAGCAGAGCCATGACGGCCAGCGGCCTTTCACGGCCGATGACCCGACGGGCCACGCGCTCTTCCTGCGTATAGGCCGTCAGCGAGTAGGCGCCGGGAAGGTCGATGATGCGTATGGATTCTCCGTCGCAGTGGGCGATGCCTTCCTTCTGCTCCACCGTGATGCCGGGATAGTTGCCTACGTGCTGACGTGCTCCGGTCAGCGCGTTGAACGATGTCGTTTTGCCCGAGTTGGGGTTACCCGCGAGCGCGAGGGTGGGCAGTTCGCTGCGCGGCTGCCCTTCATCGGAATGATGAAAGTAAGACATCAGTCCGTCATCTCCACCAGTATGTAATCAGCTTCATTGTTGCGCAGGCTCAGAGTAAAGCCCGGCAGGCGAAGGGCTACGGGGTCGCGCAGCGGGGCGCGGCCTATCACTTCCACTTCGGCTCCTGTCACCAGACCCATGTCGCGGATGCGGCGACCCAGTTCTCCGTCGGCCCGGACAGAGGCGATGCGCGCCTTGCGGCCCACGGGAAGGGAACGAAGAGGTATGCTCATGACATTATCCTTAAAAGGCTGAGGTTCTGTCTCTCTCATGTCGGCCGGTCCGGCAGCATCGGCAACAGGAAAGCGGCTCGCTTTTTCTGCCGCGGGAGCCTGCCGGCCCCTTTCTCCGACCTTCCGACACGAAATGCGGTTTCAACAAGCTAAGCTTACGCTCCTGTCTTGTCAAATCATGCGCCCGCCTTCTTGCCCATGAAAACAAGCTGTGGCATAGTCGGCAGGAACCGTTTTCCTCCGCCCTGCCCGGCGGAGATTTTCTTCACCTCTGCCAACCGGCCATCACCATGCCTCCTCTGCTTGACGTTCAGCATCTTACCGTGTCCTTCGGTTCCGTTTCCGTCGTGCGCGACATCAGCTTTCAGCTGTTCAAGGGCCGCACGCTCTGCCTCGTGGGAGAATCCGGTTCAGGGAAAAGCATGACCGCCTTCTCGATCATGCAGCTGCTTCCCCGTCCCGGCCGCATTACGGCAGGTTCTCTGCTCTTCGACGGAGAAGATCTGCGCTCTCTGAACGAAAAGGCCATGCGCCAGAAGCGCGGACGGGACATTTCCATGATCTTTCAGGAACCCATGACCTCCCTGAATCCGGTGCTGCGCATAGGCAGGCAGCTCACGGAGCCTCTGGAAATCCATCAGGGACTGCATGGACGAGAAGCGGAGGAAAAAGCAGTCGAACTTCTGGAACTGGTGGGCATTCCCGCCCCCCGGCGCAGGCTGGGCGACTACCCGCATCAGTTTTCCGGAGGCATGCGTCAGCGAGTCATGATCGCCATGGCCCTTGCCTGCGCGCCGAAGCTGCTTCTCGCGGACGAGCCGACTACGGCCCTCGACATCACCATACAGGGGCAGATTCTCCGCCTTCTCGGCCGCCTTGCCCGCGAGCGCGACATGGGCGTTCTGCTCATCACGCACGACCTCGGCGTGGTGGCGGAAGCCGCGGACGACGTAGCCGTCATGTATGCCGGGGAGCTGATGGAAATTTCACCGGTTTCGGAATTTTTCTCTCATCCTCTCCATCCCTATTCCAGAGGACTGATGGCCTGCGCGCCGCTGGTGGGCAATCATGCCAGCCACAGGCTGCCTTCCATTCCCGGCATGGTTCCCCTGCCCTCGGAACTGCCGGAAGGCTGCAGCTTTCGGCCGCGCTGCCCTCATGCCTCGGAACAGTGCCGCAAGGCGCCCCCGCTTTCGGCCGTTGCCGACGGGCATTTCGTGCGCTGCTGGAAGGCTTCGGCATAAATTTTAAAAATATGCAAAAAAATACTTGCCAAACGAACGCAATTTTACTAGAAACATTCCTGCGCCGAAGTGGTGAAATTGGTAGACACGCTAGGTTCAGGGTCTAGTTCCCGTTCGGGAGTAAGAGTTCGAGTCTCTTCTTCGGCACCAGTTGAAAGATAAAGGTTATGGTTTTTACCATAACCTTTTTTTATTTTGCAAAACCGCTGCAAACATGCGTCATGCCCGCCGCCGGATCACAACGCGGCAGATTTCTCCGGCACTTCTCTCTGCAGACGTTCGCGGAAGAACAGAACGCAGTATTGCCGAAAGACGCCCCCCATTCTTACCAGGAACAGAATCTTTCTCGTCCGCTGCAGGAGAACCATCCCTCAGATGAAGAGAAAAACGTACCAGAGGTTCCGGCGCTGCGTCTGACGCCATGCCTCGCCTGAAAACAGGGCAGGGCCGATCGGCAGGCACAACCCAAGTTCCGCTGCCTCTCCTGACGGCACGTTTTACGCCCTTACCGCCAGCCCCACCGTAAAAGCCTTTTCTATTCGGAGTCGGATTCGGTCTCCCTGTTCTTCATTTTCTTGTAAAGCGTCGTTCTATTGATGCCAAGCAGCATGGCCGCGCCTTTCGGCCCGGAAATCCGGCCGCCGGTCAACTTCAGAATCTCCTGAATATATCGACTCTCAATCTCTTCAAGCGTCGGGATACGTTCAAGAATCGACAGCACATCCATGCCCGCTCCATATTCCGTCGCCGCCTCTTCCCTGAGGGAAGGCTCCTCCCGGCCGACAGACCCGGCCGAAGAATGCGCCTCGTTCGCCCCTTCTCCGGACGGCGTTTCTTCCCACCCGGCCTCATCCAGCGCCAGATACAGGCGATCACGCTCGGACAGCGCCGCCGCCTGGGCCATGACGTTGCGCAGCTCCCGTATGTTTCCGGGCCAGGCGTACGCACAGAGTCTCTTGCAGTCCTCCGGGCTCAGCTCCGGCACGGCTCTATGAAATCTCCCGGCAAAATGCCGCAGGTAATACCGGGCAATGGCCAGAATATCCTCCTTTCTTTCTCTGAGCGGCGGAATGGCCAGCATGACCACGCATATTCTATAATACAGGTCCGCCCGAAAACGTCCCTGCCGGACTTCTTCCTTCAAATTTCTGTTTGTTGCGGCAACCAGCCTGAAATCCGAATGAATCGTCTGCGTTCCGCCAAGACGCATGAAATTTCGTTCCTGCAGAATTCTTAGCAGCTTCACCTGAAAACGGGCGCTGATGTCGGGAAGCTCGTCGAGAAAAAGCGTGCCTCCGTCGACAAGTTCCAGAATTCCCTTTTTCTGCCTGTTGGCGCCGGTAAATGCCCCTTTTTCATAGCCGAGCATTTCGCTCTCAAAAAGTTCTTCGGGAATACTGGACAGGTTGACCGCAATAAACGGCCCCTGCCGACCGCTCATTCTGTGAATGCGGCGGGCCACGAGCTCCTTGCCCGCGCCCGTTTCTCCAAAAAGAAGCACGGAGGCATCAACGGCAGCGATCCTGTCCACCTTCGTCAAAAAGGCCTGCATGCTTTCACTCACGCTTATCAGCTCATCCTGCACCGCAGACTGAGCCGGGCTCATCTTTCCCGCAGAAGACTCCTTCAACCAGCGCCTTACCGGAATTTCCGCCATTTCCTTAAGCTGGGAAAGCAGCTCTTCCGTCAGATCCTCCGCGCTCCAGAGCCAGTTTTCCCCCTCCATGTACAGGCAGCACCATACGTCGGTGCTGCAGGTGACGGGCAGCAGCAGTCCCATGCCCTTGCTCTGCCCCCGCTCACTCTTTTTGGACAGGGAAAAAACAAAGGGAATATTTTCTTCCGCCTCACGCACGACTCGCAGCCGATCCTCCCCGGCAAGTACAGCCATATCCATTCCGCTGCTTCCGAGCAGCTCGCATGAACCATCCCGGGTGCACTTCCAGAATCCCGCCCGGGAAGCTCCCAGCGTGCAACAGAATGCACCGAGCAGGCTTTGCAGAAAACTGCCCGACGTCGTGTCCAGATCCAGAAGAAGCTTCATCAGCTGCCGCTGGAGAGGAACCGTACGATCTCTTACCGAAGGAACATCGCTGTTGGGCAGCAGAGGAACCAGCTCCTGCGGCCACAGGGAGCGCAGTCCATCCTGAGTATTGAACGCCGGCCATGCCTCAATGACAAAGCGCAGGGCCGTACGTCGATCATGGAGACGGAGATACGCTACGGCAAGCAGCGCTATGGTTTTGGCGGCTTCCCAGCTCAGGCCGTGAACCACAAAAAACGTTCGGCTCTTCTTCAACGCGACGACGGCCGCGTTCAGGTTTCCCGCCTCCACCATGGAAAGCGCTCTGAGTCTCAGCGCCACGTGGCGCAGCGTGAGGTTCGGACCGGACAGGTTCCTTTCCAGAACGGACTCATACTCGTAGCCGGCAATGTCGGGGTAACCGGCGGCATGAAGCATGTACAGAAGCTCCTGAAAGAACGGCAGCGGGGGCGCATAACGGCACTCCGCCTCTTCAGCCTTTTCCAGCGTTGTTCTGAGTATGCGCCACGCCGTCTCCGTTCTTCCGCAGACGGCGTGATAACGGGCCAGAGCCACGTAGGCGGAGACCCAGCAGATCATCGCCCCTCTCAGACTGACGCCCGCCAGCAACGAATCCAGATGTTCCAAGGCGCCGTCAAAGTCCCGCACGTCAAGAAGCACATGAACCAGATGGACCTGAAGAAAATGCACGGCAACCGTGTTGCGCCACGGCCGCTGCTTGCGCAGATAGCGCAGGAGCAGGGAATGAGCGAGATCGAAATCCCCCGTCAGCCCCATGGCCAAAGCCTCCCACGGGCGGTACACGACGTCGGCAAAACTTTCGCCTCCCGACTTGTCCCTTGAAAGCAGCAAGAAGTGGTCCAGCGCCAGCCGCGGATGGCCTATGGCCATGTGATATGCGCCGAAGAACAGCACGTTCTCCGGACGATACTCCCCGGAAAGACCGGCAAGCCCCTTTCCCTGCTCCGTGGCCTTGAACAGACTTCCGTGCCGCACCTCCCCCGGAAAACAGACGGACTGCAAATCAGCCAGAATACTCATCAGGCCTGTACGGTGACTGTCCATGAGCCACTGTGCCGCCTTCCGCCCCTTCAGCAGCGCAAAGCGCATCAGTCTCGGCTCCACCGCATGAAGCATGGCCACAGGCTGCGCCTGAATGCACAGCCCGATATAACCGCTCAGCTGTCGGGAGTCCGCTGGCTCCAGAGGGACGCTCGCAAGGCAGCCCAGCGCAAAACGGAGTCCGCTTTCCGTCATCCAGGCGCTGTCTTCGCCATTTATCATCGTCAGCCATTCAAGAAGCGTTTCCGCAGCTTCCATATATCTGCCGGCAAGGGCATTCTCCACGGCCTTCCAGAACGGCGTCCCCGCCCGGTTTCCCGCTATTTTTCTTCCCGAACCCGAAGGCTCGGCCACGGAGCTCTCAGAAAGAAGACGCTCTGCCGCCCCAGCCTGATGAAAAACGGATGCCAGGCGAACCTCGGGAACGCCGCACAAAACGGCAAGCCGGGCCAGAGTTCGTTCTTCAGGACAACAAGACTTCAGCAGCCATGAGACTTCGTAAAGCCGAGAAAAGCTGGACATGATTTTTCTCCTCCCGACTGATGCTTTTATCAACAAAAAATAATCAAATAAACATCAAAAATCAGCATTCCCGCCGGCACTGCAGCGGTTTCTCGGGCGGGCTATTTTTATATCTTATTGTATTTATAGAATAAACAATCAATGGTACGAAGTTTGCAATATTTTTCTCCAAAATGTCGTTACCATACGCGCCTTTTTTACCAAGGAGTACCTATGATCTCACATTTGGATCAAACCAAGTGCAGCGGCTGCGGGACCTGCTTCAAAACCTGCCCGCTGGATGTTTACCGGCTGGACACGGATCAGCCCGATATTTCCCCCTGCATGGAAGCCTGCCCGGCAGGAACCGACATCCGCGGAGTCAACTATCTGCTCCAGCAGGCCAAATTCCGGGAAGCGCTCGACAAGCTTCACCAGACCATGCCCTTCCCCGCCGTTACCGGCCACATCTGCCCTCATCCCTGCGAGAAGGAATGTACCCGGCACAAGCTGGACGAATCCGTCAACATCAACGCTCTTGAAGAATTTCTCGGAGAACTCGATCTCAAGACTCCCGCGCCGGCCGTGCGCAGGCAGCATATCTTTTCTGTAGCGGTTGTCGGTTCAGGCCCCGCCGGACTTTCCGCGGCCTGGTATCTTGCCATAGCCGGTTATCCCGTAACCGTATTTGAAATGAAGAAGGAACCGGGCGGCATGCTGCGTTACGGCATTCCCGAATATCGCCTTCCTTCTCCCATAGTGAACACCTACATCGAGCGCCTGAAGACCATGGGCGTGAAGTTCGTGTGCAACGTACGCATCGGCGAACACGCCGACCTTCGCCTCAGCGATTTGAAGAAGCAGGGCTTCCACGCGGTCATTCTTGCGCCCGGAGCCAGCGGCGGACGTACGCTTCCCGGAAAGGCCGGATCTCTTCCCGGCGTATACAGCGCCCTTGATTTTCTTGCTTCCATGCGGAGCGAAGCACCCGTACAGGTGCAGGGCAGAGACGTTCTCGTCATCGGCGGCGGAAGCGTGGCGGCCGATGCCGCCATTTCCGCGGCGCGCAACGGCGCGAAAGCGGTTCATCTTGTCTGCCTTGAACAGCGCAGTGAAATGCCCGCTCTGCCCGAAGACATCCGCGATGTCGAAAACTACGGCATCACCATCCACAACGGATGGGGCCTGAACGACATGGAGCATGACGGCGCCGTCAACAAGCTGAGCTTCAAGGCATGCACGAGCGTCTTTGACGAAAAAGGCTGCTTCCGTCCGAGCTTCGATGAAGGCAGCACCCTCAGTCTTTCTGCCGACATAGTCATCGCGGCCATCGGACAGGCCGTGCAGGCCGGAGACTTCTCCGAATCGCTGAAGCTGAACGCCAGAAACTGCATCGTAGCGGATCCGGAAACCTTCGCCACATCCATGGAACATGTTTTTGCCGCCGGTGACGCCGTTTCCGGCCCCGCGACCGTGGTCAGCGCCATCCGCGCCGGCAGAGAAGCCGCCTTTTCCGTGCATCACGACATCATCGGCATGCATCTGCATCTGAACAGGGAACAGCACAGAAACGTCGTCTCCTCCATGCCTCTGGACGGCCTTGAAAAGTCGCGCCGCGTCAACAGAAAAGAGCTGCCCCTGGGCGCTCCCCTCATGCGGGAAGGATTCGACATGGAGCAGGCCACCACGGAAGTGCAGCGCTGCCTCACCTGCGGAAGCCGGGCGCGCATCGCCTACGGCGACGAGTGCATGACCTGCTTCTTCTGCGAACTGCGCTGCCCCGAAGGCGCCATAGATGTTCACCCTTACAAGGAAGTGCTTCCGCGCACGCTGGAAATGATGGGAGGTTCCGACTGATGCATGCCACGACACTCACAACAGACGTTCTGATCATAGGCGGCGGATTTGCGGGGCTCTGGGCAGCCAGACAGGCGGCAACCCACGTGAAGGACGTGCTCATTGTCGACAAGGGGCCCAGAGACTGGGGCGGACTCGGCGGCATGAGCGGCGGCGACATGATCACCCTGCATGAAGACCAGGACATCAACGAATGGCTGGACGAAGTCGTCTTCTTCAACGACGGCCTGTGCGACCAGCTCATGATGCTGGATACCCTGCGCGACTCGCTGCCCCGATTCCATGACTATGAAGCCATGGGCCATACCTTCACCCGCGACGCCAACGGCAACTATGTGAGAATTCCCCAGCGGGGTCTCAGCCACGTCAGCCTCACCACCTCCGCGCCCACCGGCAAGGGCGGCATCAACATGCGCGCCGCCCTGCTCCGCTCCATGGAGGGCTGCTCCGTCAGACGCATGGGCAACATCATGATCACCGCCATCACCAAGGACGGCAACAGGGTCTCCGGTGCCGTAGGCTTCTTCAACAGAAGCGGAGAACCCGTGATCATCAGGGCGAAGGCCGTGCTCATCACGGCCGGTACCGGCGGCTGGAAGGCTTCCTACCTGCAGAACTCCATGGCGAGCGGCTGCGTGGAGCTTGCGCTTGAAGCCGGAGCGAAACTGCGCAACTTCGAGTTCATCGACAACTGGAACGTTCCCAAGCTGTTCGCCTGGGAAGGCCAGACCGTTCTGCTGCCTCTCGGAGGACGATTCATCAACAACCAGAATGAAGAGTTCATGGCAAAACGCTACTCTCCCGTTCTGGGATCCAAGACGGACACGCAGTACAACATCCGAGGCATGGTGCTGGAAGTGAAGGCGGGGCGCGGACCCATCGTATTCGATACCAGCCGCATTCCTGAAGAGTACATGGAAGAAGTCACCCCTGCCGCCGGCTGGATGAAGCTGAACAACGAAAAGCTGAAAGCTCTCGGCGTCGACTTCTTCAAGGACAAAATTGAATGGATGCCCCAGCCCATCGCCTCTGAAGGCGGCATCGCCACCGATCTGGACGGCGCCACGGAAGTGGAAGGCCTCTTTGCCGCAGGCACGGCGCAGAGCCTGCCCACGGGCGTATACTTCGGCGGCCTGAGCATATGCCACTGCGCCACTTCCGGCTACAAAACCGGCGACGCCATCGGCCGTTATGCCGCAAGCTGCGAAGCGCCCGCCTTCGACCAGGATCAGGCCGAAGCCCTTCTGAACAGGGAACTTTCCCGTCTGGGCCGAACCGGCATCGCCCCCAAGGACATCGTCCGCGTCACGCAGGAGCTCATGGCTCCGGTGGACGTCTGCATTCTGAAGACGGAACGGGGGCTGGAGCGCTCGCTCAAGAGACTGGAAGAAGTCAAAAACGAATTCATTCCCGCCATGGGAGCCGAAGATCCGCACTATCTGTGCAAGATGGTGGAAGCCCGCGGCATGCTCATGCTTACCGAAGCCTACCTCCGCTCCTCCCTTGAACGCACGGAGTCGCGCGCAGGTCATTTCCGCGCCGATCACCCCTGCCGGGATGACGGCACGCCCCTGTACTGGGTGGAAATCCGCCAGAACGAAGGAAACATGGTCATCGAAAGGAAAGAACTGCCCCTCGGCAGCTATCCGATCAAGCCGTATCGCTACTACATGGATCAGTTCACCTTCCCCCTTGATGAAATTCAGTCCTTCCTTCGCTGATACCAACGATCCTTATGGCTTTTTCCAGGTTCCAAGTTTTCTGAAGCGCCTGGAAAAAGCTTCCGCCATACCAAGGAAACAATAATGATTTCAAGTATTGATGAAGAAAAATGCACAGGGTGCGGCACCTGCATCAAGACCTGCGCGCTCGACGTGTTCAGGCTCGATACCCGCAACCCGAAGGCCGCGCCGTGCATGGCGGCGTGCCCGGCAGGAAATGATCTCAGACAAATACACTATCTTCTTCAGCAAAGCAGGCTGGACGAAGCGCTGGACTGCCTCAAGCAGACCATGCCGTTTCCCGCTCTGGCCGGAAGACTGTGCCATCACCCCTGCGAAAAGCCCTGTTCCCGCCACGCGCTGGACGAGTCCGTCAACATCTCCGGCATTGAGACCTTCCTCGGCGACAGGGATCTGAAGCGCTCCGTCTTGCCCGTTTCCCTCAGACACCTCTTCAAGGTGGCCGTCATCGGAGCGGGAACCGCCGGTCTGGCCGCGGCCTGGCATCTGACTGAAGCCGGTTTTCCCGTCACCGTCTTTGAATCCGGGGAAAAGGCCGGAGGCCACATAAGAGAAAACGAGACCTGCGCCGCCATTCTGGATACCTACCTCGACCAGCTTCAGACCATGGGCGCGGAAGTCCGGCTCGAAAGCCGCATTTCCCTGAACTACTCGTGCTGGAGAGAAGATCTTGAGGATCTGGGCTTCCGTGCCGTGATCATCGCCACGGGCAGTCCGCTGAACGGCGAAGCCCCCCATGGACTCGACCTGTCGGAATCCGGCAGAATCAAAGTGGATTCCCGCACGTTCCAGAGTTCTGTGCGCACGGTCTTTGCCGCTGGCAGCGCCGCCCTCGAAAACGCTTCCGAAATACAGATCATGATCTCCGGCAAAAAGGCCGCGCAGGCTGTCGCCAACATTCTTCAGGGAGCCAACGCCGACATGGGAATGCATGGCCACCGCCACACGCTCCCTTCCCGCAGTCCTTCCGGACTGGAACAGCTTTTCCGCCATCCCGCCGCGGCCGACGGAACCCTGACGCTGGAAAACGCCCTTGAGGAATCTCAGCGCTGCCTGACCTGCGGCAGCCGGGCATACATCGCCTATCCTGATGACTGCATGACCTGCTTTGCCTGCGAAACGCACTGCCCGGCAGGCGCCATTGATGTCGATCCCTTCAAGGAATTCCACCCCCGCCATCTGGACAGACGTTTCATAGGAGGAAGAAAATGAGTGCAAACGCCACTGTTCTTTCTACGGATGTCCTGATCATCGGCGGAGGATCCGCCGGTATGTGGACCGCCAAAACGGCGCGGCAGCACGTCAGGGACGTGCTCATCGTGGACAAGGGCCCGCTCGACTGGGGCGGCCTGTGCAGCATGAGCGACGGCAACTTCATCGTTCCCCACGAAGGGGAAAACCTGATGGACTGGCTGGACGACATCGTCTACTACTACGACGGACTGTGCGACCAGACGGAAACACTGGCCACGCTCGCCAAGTCCCGTGAGCGCTTCCGCGACTACGAGGCCATGGGCCATACCTTCGCCCGCAACCCCGACGGCAGCTATCACATGGCGCCGCAGCGCGGTCTGCCCCACATCAAGGCCACGACGTCCGCGCCTCTCGGCAAGGGCGGTCAGAACATGCGCAAAGAGCTGCTGACCGCGCTCAGAGCTCTGAACGTCCGCCGCATGGGCAACGTGATGATCACACGAATCATCAAGGACGGCGATACCGTTTCCGGCGCCGCAGGCTTCTTCACGCGCAGCGGCCTGCCGATCATCATCCGTGCCCGTGCCGTGGTTCTGGCAACCGGCATAGGCGGCTGGAAAACGTCGTATCACCAGAACTCCATTTCCAGCGGCTGCGTGGAGCTTGCCCTCTCCGCCGGAGCAAAGCTGCGCTCCATGGAATTCGCCGGCATCTGGAATACTCCTGAGCGTTTTGCCTGGACGGGGCAGAGCGTTCTTCTTCCCCTCGGAGCCCGCTTCCTGAACTCCAAGGGGGAAGATTTCATGCTGAATCACTATTCCCCCGTCATCGGCTCCAAAACCGACACGCTCTACAACGTGCGCGCCATGGTTCTGGAAACGAGAGCCGGACGCGGCCCCATCACCTTCGACGTAAGCCGCATTCCTCCCGAAGGCATTGCCAGCCGCCGCCCCGAAGCCGGATGGATGAAGCTCAACGACGCCAAGCTGAAGGCCAAGGGCGTGGACTTCTTTACCGACACGCAGGTCTGGATTCCCCAGATTCAGACCAGCCAGGGCGGCGTGCAGACCGACAGCAAAGGCGCCACCTGCGTTCCCGGTCTCTACGCCGTGGGCACGGCGCAAAGTCATCTCGTCGGCGTGTACTTCGGCGGATTCAGCCTCTGCCAGGCGGCCACCAGCGGCTACGACACGGGTCTTGCCGCCGGTGAATACGCCGCTTCCAAAGATATGCCCGCCTTTGACTTCGCCTTCGCCGAAGACTGCCTGGCCCGCGAACTGGATCATCTGGGCAGGCCCGGCATCATGCCCAAGGACATGGACGTCACCGTTCTTGAAGTCGTGACCGCTTCCGATGTCAGCATTCTCAAGTCGGCGGGCGCGCTGAACCGGGCGCTGGACACCATCATGCACATCCGGTCCGAGCTCGTGCCCAACATGGCGGCTCCCGATCCGCACTATCTCGGAAAGCTGATCGAAGCCCGCGGCATGGCCACGCTTACCGAAGCGTTCATCCGTTCCTCTCTGGCAAGAACGGAAAGCAGAGCCGGACATTTCCGTGAGGACTTCCCGGGCAGAGACGAAAGTACGCCGCCTTACTGGGTGGTGCTCAGCATGGAAAACGGCAGGATGAAGACGCACAGAGAGTACCTTCCCATGGAAGAGTACCCCATCAAGCCGAACAGATTCTACATGGACCAGTTCAACTGGTCATGAGCGCCGTAAGGCGGTCATGGCAGATTCCGCAAGGATAACGACATGACCGCCTTTCCGTGCAACCGAAGGTCATGCCGACGCATGACCCGGAGCGGCGAACCTCAGCCCGTCGCTCCTTGTATCGTGTCATCAGGCCCCGTTCCGGAGTTTCTCCGACGCATCAGGAAGCGTCCCTTCTTCTGGAGGTCAATATGTTTGCCAATCTGCAGGAAATCAGAAAATCCGTCCTGTTCGGGTGGATAGCCAGTCTCGCCATTGCCCTGGCCATCACCTTCTGTTTTTACGATCCCGCCACTCCGAAGGCCAACCTGTACTGGTTCGGCACCATCATGGGCATCTGCATGTTCGCCTTTGAGGTGCTCCCCACGTTCGCCACGGCCATTCTGCTGCTCATGTTCTACATCGTCACGGGCATCGCCGGTCCGGGAATGGCCTTTGTCGGCTGGACAAAGCCCATTCCGTGGATGTGCATGTGCGGCATGCTCATCGGCATTCTCATGGACAAGTGCAACATCTCGACCAGAATCGCACTTCTGACCATATCGAGAATAGGCAAGACGCCCATCCGGCTCTACATCTCCTTTTATCTGGCAGGCATGGTGCTCGGCGCCATCATTCCCGACACCCTGACCGTCATCATCATCTTCATGGCCATAGCCTCGACCATCTGCAAGAAGCTCCAGCTGCCCCCCGTATCGAGAGCTTCCAGCACCATCATTCTCGGGGCCTTCATCGGCGCTCAGGTCGCCTGCGCCACCTATCTGCCCGACAACGTGGGCATCATTGCCATGGAAATGGTGAAGGAAATCGGCATCACCACATCCTGGCTCCAGTATTTCTGGGAAAACCTTCCCTTCTCCGTCATGCACGCGCTGATCGCGTTCACCATTCTCCACTTCTTCGGCAGCAAGCATCTTGCCAAGCATATCGATAATGCGCGCGTGTACGCGGAAGAAGAACTCAAGGCGCTCGGCCCCGTCAGCAACGCGGAATACAGAACGCTCGGCCTTGCCGTCATGGCTCTGATCGCCTTCATGACCGAACCCTTCCACGGCATTCCCGGCTACTATGCCTTCTGCTCCGTCGTTCTCCTCGGCTTCACCCCCTGCGTCGGCCTGCTGACCAAAGACGATCTCAAGAAGATCGACTTCCCCATTCTGTTCTTCATCGCCGCGTGCATGGCCATAGGCATCATCGGCATGGAACTCGACATTCCCAGCAAGGTCGTTGCCGGCATCATGCCCATCATGCAGGCCGTGGAAAGTTCCTCCATCATCGCCATCGCCAGCTACTGGTTCGGCTTCGTGGTCAACATGCTGCTTACTCCCGTTGCCGCAGCCACGACCCTCAGCCTTCCCATTGCCGAAATCGCGACCAACCTCGGAGAACCCGTCAAGCCCATGCTCTACAGCTTCCTGTACGGCCTCAACCAGTTCGTGCTTCCCTATGAACTCGGTCAGGCGCTTGTCATGTTCGCCACCGGCTATGTACATATCAAGCACATCATCGTCGTCATGGGCCTCAGAACCGTCTTCGTCATGTTCGCCATCGGCATCATGTCCGCATTCGTGTGGCCTCTCATGGGAATATAGTAACAACATGATGTTCCGATAACTGACAGCGCAGGACAATGCGGCTTTGCTCAAGTACGGACAAGGCCGCATTTCCTGCATACCCTACAGGCAACTATCAGGGGGATTACATGATAGCACTCAACAGCAAGGGCTTCAGATGGTCGGCCAGTCTCATTTGTGCCATAATCGCCACCTTTCTGCTGCAGTCGAGTTCGTCTCAAAGCATCAACCTTTACTGGTTCGGAACAATCTTTGCCATAGGCATCTTCGCCTTTGATCTTCTCCCCACCTTCGTCACAGCCTTCCTGCTGCTGATATTCTACATTCTTACGGGAGTTTCTTCTCCCGACACCGTATTCTCAGGCTTCCTCTCCCCCATTCCCTGGATGTGCCTGAGCGGCATGCTCATAGGCGTGCTCATGGAAAAGAACGGACTGGCCTCGCGCATCGCTCTTTTCACGGTCAGCAGAATAGGCACCACCCCCATCCGCCTTTATCTGGCCTTCCTCACCGCCGGATACCTCGTCAGCGCCATCATCCCCGACACCATCACCGTCACCATCATCTTCATGGCCATAGCTTCGGGCATGTGTCACAGCCTGAATCTTCCCCAGAGTTCGCGAGCCGCCTCCACCCTCATTCTGGCGGCCTTCTTCGGGTCCAACATTTCCAGCGCCTCGTTTCTGCCCAACAACATAGGTCTTCCCGGACTCATCATGGTTCAGGACATGGGCATCACCTTCAGCTGGATAGGTTTCTTTGTGGAAAACCTTCCCTACGAACTTCTCAATGCGCTGGTTTCCTTTACCATACTGCACTTCTTCGGCAGCAGGGAACTTGAACGCTACATCAACGCCTTCAGAAACAGCGCCGCCTGTGAGCTGGAAGCGCTGGGCAACATGAGCATGCGTGAAAAGAAAACCCTTCTTCTGGCCCTGCTGGCGCTTCTGGCCTTCGCCACCGAAAGCCTGCATTCCCTCCCCGGATATTATGCCTTCTGCGCCGTCGTTCTGCTCGGCTTCACCCCGATTTTCAACCTGCTCTCGACGGACGATCTGAAAGAGGTGCAGTTCCCCATTCTGTTCTTCATCGTCGGCTGCATGGCCATCGGCACGGTTGCCGGAGAACTGGGGCTTCCCGCCTGGCTGGCGCAGAACCTTCAGCCTTTCCTTGAACAGTTCAACTCGGGGCCGCTGGTCTCGCTCTTTGCCTACTGGACGGGCATTGTCACCAATATGGTGCTCACGCCCATAGCGGCAGCCACCTCGCTCAGCGTCCCCATGGGCGAAATCGCCACCTCGCTCGACCTTACCATCAAGCCCGTGCTTTACAGTTTTCTGTACGGCCTCGACCAGTTTATTCTTCCCTATGAACTCACCCCGGCCCTCATCATGTTCGCCACAGGCTATGTCCGCATCAAGGACCTGCTTGTAGTCATGCCCCTGCGCATGCTCGGAACCAGCGTTGCCGTCGTTGTTGTGGCGGCCTTCTGCTGGCCCGCTCTCGGCATATAACACGCCAGGTCCGACCGGAAGACTGTGCCCGGTCGGACCTTCTTGTGCCTTCCCATAGTCCGGCAGCGCCGTGCCGCGTTCTTTTTCTCTTTTCCGCGCACGCTTACGCCTTCCGGAACAACCCCGTTCGACAAACCTCTGCAGAGCTCACCATGTCCAAAAAGCAACTCTACGCCTTTCTCTGCCTGATCTTCACCCTTATAGGCGGAGGAATGGTAGCAACAAAATTTGCGCTTCTTTCCTTTTCTCCCGTGCAGATTGTTTTCATGCGGCTTCTCATTCCGGCCTGCGTGTACGCTGCGCTGCATAAAAAGTGGCTGCCTCTGCCCTACCAGCGCGGAGACTGGAAATTCTTTGTCATCATCGTTCTGTGTGAGCCCTGTCTTTTCTTCATCTGCGAGACGCTGGGCATGATGTATACCTCGGCCTCGCAGGGCGGCGTCATCGCTGCGTGCCTCCCCATACTGATGGGGCTTGCAGGCTGGCTTTTTCTCAAGGAAAAGCCCAGCGTGCAGCTCATGATCGGCATTCTGCTCGCCGTTGTCGGCGTGGCTGGCGCATCCTGGTTCGGCAGCGCCAGCGAAGCGGCTCCGCATCCTCTGATCGGCAACCTCTTCATGTTCTGCTCCATTCTGGCCAGCAGCCTCTATGCCGTTTTCACCAGACGCCTGACCCAGCGCTATCCCGTGCTCGCCATTGCCGCCATTCAGTCCATCGGAGGCGCCCTCTTCTTTCTTCCCCTCAACTTTTTCTTCCCGCTTCCCGAGTCCGTACACGCCTCTTCCGTTTTAAGCGTCCTGTACCTCAGCATCATGGTGGGGCTGGTGGCCTACTGCGGCTTCAACTACTCTCTGCAGCAGCTTACCGCCGGAGAAGTCGGTCTGTTCTCCAGTCTGGTTCCCATTGCCACCTGCCTTTTTGCCTTTATCCTGCTCGGAGAGAGACTCTCCCTGCTGCAGAATCTCTTCATGGCCATGACCATCATCGGCGTGATCGTGGCGGCCCTGCCCTCCAGAGCAGGCCGGGCATGACGCCCGCGGGATACAACGCCCATCCTGTCTGACGCCGCTTTTCTTCATGTCCGCTCCCTCCCGAGCCGGGACGGACGAACTCAGATTCCCTTACAACAACGCCCCGGAAAGGCTGTCGAATCGAAACCTTTCCGGGGCAACTTTTCATGACGTTTCCGGGCAGCTTACAGGCAGAAACGGCGCTGAAGCGTCACGGCCATTCCTTCCGAGAGGCGAATGCTGAAGCATTCCACCCGAATCTCAGACCCATACCAGCTCGTATTCGCTGCTTCCCAGCCCGAGTTCCTTCATGTAGGAAAGCTGACGCAGGCCTTCTCTGCTCTCCATGCGTTCCACCAGAGGCGCGCGTACCTTTTCCGGCAAAGCATAGATCATGTCCACGGAAGCCCGGTCCACCGCCTGCAGATCCGTTGATGCCAACATGCCGAGATCCGGCAGAAGCACAGGCTCGGCCGCCGTTCCTTCACAATCGCAGCTTACCGACATATTGCGCAGCACGTTGATATAGGCCATATGCCCGTTGAAATGATCGACAATGGCCTTGCCGCCTTCCACCATGCGTTCCATGAAAGGCGCTCCGCCCGGCCAGCCGCCCTCGGGCGTCACCCGGTGCAGCTGCTGCTTGCCCACGGCTCCCGAGGCGCAGCCTATGGAAATATTCTTGAGGGAGCCGCCGTAACCTCCGAGGGTATGCCCCTTGAAGTGCGTAAGCACCAGCATGGAATCGTAGTTCATAAGATGCCCGCCCACGGACAGTTCCTTCAGATGACGTCCGCCAGCTACCGGAAGCACGGCATCGCCTTCGGCATCCATGATGTCCACAGGGCAGAACGTCCAGCCGTTCTGCTTCAGCACTTCCCGATGTCCGGCCGTCGTCTGCCTCGGGCTGGGATACAGCACGTTGCACTCCACGATGGAACTCTGCGGAATGGTCGCCTGAAGATCACGCACCCACTCCCGCGGCAGGATGTTCGGTCCTCCCGGCTCGCCGGTGTGCAGTTTTATGGCGACCCGCCCCGTGATGCCTCCGCATACCAGCGAATACATTTTGCGCAGCGTTTGGCTGTCGAGTGATTTCGTCGCATACACTACGGCGCGTTTTTCCGCCGCCGCTCCTCCGTTCGGCAGCCCGAAGCCCGCTGCCAGGGTGCCTGCCACGGCCGCGCCCGCTCTGAGAAAAGTCCGTCGGGAAATACTCATATCGACCTCCTGGTCATGGAGAGAATCCTGTCGTCGGCAATATGCCCTTCTTACCTTATCCCCATCATACACGGAGCCCGCCGAAAGACCAGCTACGATTCTCTCCGTATCTTGCCCGATCCTGCCCACCCCCCCCCCTCCCCCCCCCCCCCTGACAACCATCCGGTGCTTTTTATGGAGGTTATCCTACTGTCCGCAGAATCAGGCAAGAAAAAGGGAGGATCGGGGCTGGCCGCTTCCGCCGCTTCAACCTATATCTTACGGGGAAAGGCGGAGACCGGTCGAGACGCGCTTGCGAAAAGGCGTCGGGAACGCTATCTCCTTCTCAAGAGGAATCATTATGAATCACGGCATCCTTTTTGATCACGCCCGGGCCGCACGCATCGGTCTGCCTGAAGCGGTCTTCTGCGAGGGAAAACCCTTTGCGGCCGTACAGGAACTCATGGAACAGTTCGGCAAGGGTTCCGGTCGCCCCATTCTGTTCACGAGGCTCGCACCCGACGTCTTCGAACGCATGCCTGCGGAAGTCAGAATGCGCTATAACTATCATGCCCTGTCGCGCACGGCCTTCGGAGACGCCCTGCCCGCAAGGACGCAGGGTCGCGTGGCCGTCGTTTCCGCGGGTACCGCCGACGGCTTCGTCACCTGGGAGGCCGCGCGTACGCTGGAATATCTTGGCATAGAGCACAAAGTCTTTGAAGACTGCGGCGTGGCCGGTCTCTGGCGGCTGTCCGAACGGCTGGAGGAGATCAACAGCTTTCAGGCCGTCATCGTCGTGGCCGGGCTTGATGCCGCGCTGGCCAGCGTTCTGGGCGGATTGACGCCGCGCCCCGTCTTCGGCGTGCCCACGTCGGTCGGATACGGTGTGGCCAGAGGCGGACAGGCCGCGCTCTCCAGCATGCTGTCCAGCTGTGCCCCCGGCATTGCCGTCATGAATATCGACAACGGCTACGGCGCCGCCTGCGCCGCGGCACGAGTGGTAAACAATCTATGAGCAACGAACATCACGAGCACACGCACTCCCACGAACACCATCATGCTCCGGTCGACCTTTCTCCGGTCTTGACCATACGCGCCCACTCCGGCCTTTCCGGCGACATCTTTCTTGCCGGTCTGCTCTGCATGACGGGCATCACGAAGGAAGAACTGGAAGCGCATCTTTCCTCCATCATGCCCGAACTGTCGGGCAGCGTTCAGCTGGTGCGCAAGGAAGTCAACCACATCGGCGGCTGGCACGCGGAAGTCTCGCTTCCCCATCAGCATGAGCACAGAACGCTGGCCGACATTCTCGCCATCATCGCCTCCGGCGGCATGAGCGACGAGGCCAAGGCCCTTGCCTCTCGCACCTTCACGCTGCTGGCCGAAGCCGAAGGCGCCGTGCACGGCAGAACGCCCGCCGAGGTGCACTTTCATGAAGTCGGCGCGCTGGACAGCATTCTGGACATCTGCATGACCTGCGAGCTGTTCCACAGGCTTTCTCCGTCCCGCCTCGTCGTCAGCCCTCTTCCCATAAGCGACGGCTTCGTGCACTGTGCCCACGGCATCATTCCTGTCCCGGCTCCAGCGGTGCTGGAACTTATGGAGGGCATTCCCGTGCGCCCCTTCCCCGGACACGGCGAAACCGTCACGCCTACGGCCATGGCGCTGCTCAAGGCCCTGAAGGCCGAATTCGGCCCCTGGCCCGCCATGACCGTGGAAAAGAAAGCCATCATCTACGGCAGCCGCGTTTTTGAAGACGCGCCGAACGGCGCCATCTTCGCCTGCGGCCGTCCGGAAGAAAACTGAGCAGAAAAGGATATCCGAAGCCTCATGTCCATTTCGCCACTTTCCGGCCTTCAGCGCGTTCTCGACGAAACGGCGGACAACGGCCGTTTCGCCCTCGCCTATTCCGGTGGACTCGACAGCCGCTTTCTGGCCCATGCCGCAAAGCTGCTGAAGTTTCAGCCGGTGCTGCTGCACGTTACGGGCCCTCATGTTCCGCCCGAGGAAAGCGATTTCGCCCGTTCTTGGGCCAGGGCCCAGCAGCTGGACTTCCGGGAAATTCCCGTGGATACGCTGTCCGTTCCGGCCGTGGCCGAAGGCGCGCGCGACCGCTGCTACGCCTGCAAATACGCCATGTTCTCCCGCCTTGCGCAGGAATGCGATCTGCCGCTGTGCGACGGCACCAATGCCTCCGATGCCTCAGCCTATCGCCCCGGCATCCAGGCCGTGCGGGAACTCGGCGTCATCTCGCCCCTTGCGCTTGCCGGAATGACCAAGAACGATATACACTTGACGGCCGAAGAAACCGGCATGACCATACCGTGGCAGAAGCCGCGCCCCTGTCTGCTGACCAGGCTGCCCTACGGAACAAGGCCCGATGCGGCAACGCTGGCCGACATCGCCGCAGGTGAGCAGGTCGTCAGGCATACCCTTATGGAAGCGGGCTTGCCGCAGGTGGACTTTCGTCTTCGGCTCATCGCCCCGGACAGGTTTGAGCTGCATCTGACCGCGTCCGACATGGAACTTCTGCCGGAGGCACTCGCCCCCGCGCTTCTCCAGAGCGTTCATGCTGCCGTACCGAACCGGCCCCGGCCCGTTCTGTCGGTGCAGGACTCGCTCTCCGGCTTTTACGACAGACAACACGCATAACCCAGGACTCCAACCGCATCAGGAGGAAAACATATGGCCGCATCCAAAGTCTACTTCACCGACATGCGCTGCAAGGTGGGCACCAGCCTGCTGGAAAAGCTGGACAAGCTCATCCGCGCCGCAGGCATTGAAACCATCAACTTTGAAAACAAGTTCGTTGCCATCAAGCTGCACTTCGGCGAGCCCGGCAACCTTTCCTTCCTTCGCCCCAACTTTGCCCGCGTCGTGGCCGACCGCGTCAAGGCTCTCGGCGGACGCCCCTTCCTCACCGACTGCAACACCCTCTACGTCGGACGCCGCAAGCACGCTCTGGAACACATGGACGCCGCCAATGAAAACGGCTTCTTCCCGCTCAGCACGGGCTGCCAGATCATCATTGCCGACGGTCTGAAAGGTACCGACGACGTGGAAGTGCCGCTGGAAGGCTGCACGGAATTCAAGAGCGCCCTCATCGGCCGCGCCATCATGGATGCCGACATCTTCATTTCCCTCACCCACTTCAAGGGGCATGAAATGACGGGCTTCGGCGGCACCATCAAGAACATCGGCATGGGTTGCGGAAGCCGCGCCGGCAAGATGGCCATGCACTGCCTCGGCAAGCCGACGATCGATCCGGAAAAGTGCCGCGGCTGCCGTACCTGCTCCCGCTTCTGCGGTCAGTCGGCCATCTCCTACGGCGAAGATCACAAGGCCGTCATCAATCACGATCTGTGCGTGGGCTGCGGCCGCTGCATAGCCACCTGCAACTTCGACGCCATTTCCAACGCCACCGATGCCGACAGCGGCATTCTCAACCGCCGCATGGCCGAATACACCAAGGCCGTCGTTCAGGGACGTCCCTGCTTCCATATCAGCATCGTCAATCAGGTTTCCCCCTGCTGTGACTGCCACGGTGAAAACGATGCCGCCGTGGTGCCGGATATCGGCATGTTCGCCAGCTTCGACCCCGTGGCTCTGGACAAGGCCTGCATCGATGCCGTGAACGCGGCTCCCGTCATCGCCTCCAGCGTGCTCGGCCAGTGCGACCACGGTCATCACGACCACTTCACCAGCATCCATCCCACCACGGACTGGCGCAGCCAGATCAAGCATGCCGAAGCCATCGGTCTCGGCAGCAGCGAGTACGAACTGATCACCGTATAGGCATCATGAAACTGTCATGATGAAAGGCCGTCTCCCCGGGGGAGGCGGCCTTCTTTATGACTTCTTCAGAACTTCCGGAAGAAGCTGCTGCGCACTCTTCATTCCCGGCTCTCCATAACCACATAACACGTCGTTGAACCGGAGTGGATGCTCCTCAGTGCGGCAGGGCAGAAGATGCACCATGATCGGCCAGCTTTTTCTGCAGCATTTCCAAAAACTTTTCCGCGGCACGGGAAAAAATCTGATACTTCTTCCAGGCAACGGCAAGACCGACCTCCAGCTTGGGAGCTAGCGGCCTGAAGCAGAGAGGACCGCCATCCGCGCAGCGTACGATGCCGTCAAGACAGAGCGCATAGCCAAGGCCCTGCTCCACCAGTATGGACGCATTATACAGAAGGTTGTAGGAGGCCACCACGTTCAGCCTGTCGAAGTTCTTTCCCAGCCAGCCTGAAATTTCGTTGGCCACAAGAGCCTGACGGGAACAGATGAGCGGCAGAGGCGCCACGTCGTCGGGACCGAGCGCAGGCTTTGCCGCGAGGGGGCTGTCAGCTCGCATGAGCACTCCCCATCTGTCCGCAACGGGCAGCCGTATGTACTCGTATCGGGAAAGATCCGCCGGCTCGATAAAAACGCCGAAATCCACCAGTCCGTTGTCCAGCCTTTCCATGACCTCGGAGGCATTGCCGCTGAAAAGATGGTAGGAAACATGCGGATGCGCATGTTTAAGCATGCAGGCGACTTCGGCGATGTACCGCATGCCTCTGGTTTCTCCCCCGCCTATGTGCACGTCCCCGCTGATGTCTTCCGAAGAATTGCGGAATTCGGCGCTCGTACGGTCGGCCAGAGAAACGATCTCCTGCGCTCTCTTGCGCAGAAACATCCCCTCTTCCGTAAGCGTCATCCTCCGCCCACCCCGCAGAAACAGCTTTGTGCCCAGCTCGTCTTCCAGTTCCATGAGCTGTCTGGAAAGGGTCGGCTGCGTCACATGCAGAAGTTCCGCCGCCCGCGACACGCTTTCCTCCTGCGCGACGGCCAGAAAATATCGAAGCACTCTCAGTTCCATGTTGCTTTTCCTTTTGCCGGAATCATGACGGAACGCCCATGATCGACGCCCCGGTTCGGTCTGCATTCGTGCCCTGCCTACTCCCATACCTTTTTATCGCTCAAATATATGCCTGTAAAGCATATCTGGTCATTCAATATAAGTATTTGCTATCAATTTTCCACTTTTCTATAACAAACGCATCTCGGAAAACCTTTTCAGCCATCTGCCGTTCAGATGCCCCGGAGTTCCCATGAACAGAATCGCCCCGGTACTGCTTGCAGCCCTGCTCACCTTCGGCAATGCCCTTCAGGCACAGAGCAGAGAAGCAGCCTTTCCCGTGCCTGAAACCGTCAGTCCCGAACTCGGCGCCATGATCGCCGCAGGCCTTCCCGCCGGCTGGAATACGCCGACGACGACGCCTGAAGCCTGGAAGCAGTGGATCGACGCCATGACGCAGGCTCAGCTGAAAAGCCTTCCCGCCCTTAAGGAAAAGCTGGGCGTCACCAGCACCAAAAGCACCATGGCCGGTGTTCCCGTATACATCATCGAACCGGCACATCACGTCGACGACGGCCGTATTCTGCTGCATCTTCACGGCGGCGGCTATGTTCTCGGACCGGGAGAAGCGGGAACGCAGGAAGCCCTGCTCATGGCGGGCATCGGCGGTTATAAAATCATTTCCGTCGACTACAGAATGGCTCCCGAACATCCCTATCCGGCCGCCATCAACGACGCTCTTGCCGTGTACCGGGAGCTGCTTGCCTCCACGCCTGCCCGGAACATCGGGGTATTCGGCACATCCACAGGTGGAGCCATGACGCTCATTCTCGCCCTGCAAGCCAAGGCCGAAGGGCTTCCTCTGCCTGCCGCCCTGGCAGCCGGTACGCCCTGGGCAGACATGACCAAAACGGGAGACAGCTATTTCACCAACGAAGAAGTGGACAACATTCTTGTCAGCTATGACGGCTGGCTCGCCGGAGCGGCACGTCTCTATGCTGACGGGCACGACATGAAGGATCCTTTTCTTTCCCCCGTTTACGGCGACGTAAGCGGCTTCCCGCCCGTGCTTCTTACCTCCGGTACCCGCGACCTTTTCCTCAGCAATACGGTCCGTATGCACCTCAAGCTGAGACAGGCCGGCGTGCCCGCAGATCTCATCGTGTTCGAAGGCCTCTCCCACGCGCAGTATCATATGAACGAAGACATGCCCGAAGCCCGCTTTCACTTTGAAGAGCTCGGCCGATTCTTCGGAAGGCATCTTGCAAAATAGGCGGACAAGGCCCGGCCGGAAACTCGCTGATTTCTGCAACGCCCTGTCTCCGTCCCGGCCGAAAAGAGCCCCTCGAGTATAAAGCCCACACCTTCAGCAGACGGCTGAAGCGACATCCGAAGGCCCGCCGCATTCCCGGCGGGCCGACTTCCTTCCCTTTTCTTTCCGGAAGTTCCCATGACTCACGATTCGTTGTCCTCCTCTGCGGGCAAGGCCCGCTGGTCCGCGGTGTTTTCCCTCTTTATGGGAGTCACCTGCCTCATTTCGGCAGAGTTCATTCCCGTAAGCCTGCTCACGCCCATTGCCGACGGTCTTGCCATTTCCGAAGGCATGGCCGGACAGACCGTCACCTCCGTCGGAGCGCTGGCCATGCTGACCAGCCTTCTGCTTGCTCCGCTTACCCCGCACACCGACAGGCGACGCATCCTGCTCATGCTGTCCGCCCTGCTCATTGTTTCCAATCTGCTGGTCGCCACGGCAACAAACTATGTCATGCTCCTCATCGGACGAGGCCTGCTCGGCATATGCGTGGGCGGATTCTGGTCTCTGGCTTCGGCCGTCACCATACAGCTCGTTCCTTCCAGAGATATTCCGCGGGCGCTGAGCATCATTTACGCGGGCGTATCCGTAGCCACCATCATCGCCCTGCCCCTGGCCAGTCTTCTGGAAGAAGCTTTCGGCTGGAGAAACGTTTTTCTGCTCTCCATCATTCCCGGAGCCGTTTCCCTGCTCTGGCAGTTTTTCAGCCTGCCGCCTCTTCCGCCCCGGCCGGGCAACGACTTTGGCGGCATGATCTCCCTGCTGAAAACGCGCTGGGCGCTGGCAGGTTTTCTTGCAACCATTCTTGCCTACGGCGGATACCACACGCTGTTTACCTATCTTCGCCCCTACCTGCAGCATGATCTGCACCTGGAAGCCGCTTCACTTTCCGCCATGCTTCTGGCCTACGGCGTCAGCAATACCCTCGGCACCTTTCTTGCCGGAAGCCTGCTGAACAGAAGTTTCCGCCTTACCATGGCAGGCATGCATGTGACGCTGGTCATCACGGCAGCGGTTCTCTTCTTCTTTTCCGACAGCAGTCTCATCAGCATTCCCGCGCTTCTGCTCTGGGGCTTTCTGTTCGGCATGCTCTGCGTCGGCTGGACGGCATGGATAGCGCTCACGCTGACCGACAAGGCGGAAATCGCCGGCGGACTTTCCGTGGCCGCCATACAGTTCTCCATAGGAACAGCCGCGGCGCTGGGAGGCAACATTTACGACGTCTCGGGCACGTCGGGCATCTTTCTTGCCGCCGCCGTCATTCTCACAGGCGCCGTACTGTTCACGCTCTCCGGCTTCACCCTTTATTTCCGCGCCACCGGGAAAAAGCTCGGCTGAAGCCAATACGGAGAGATCCGGAAAGAACCGGACCGATGGTTCGCTCCAACAAGCGCCAAGAGAATCGTGCAAGAAATTGAGAGGACCGTCACTGGCAGGGGCACAGCTTCAGCGCTATCGTATCTCATACGAAACATCGCCTGACTCTTTCCCGGATCACTCTCCCGGCAGATCAGTCCGGTACGGGCTCTTTTCCATTCAGCTTCCACAGGAGCAGACATGAATACCTTCACGGATCTTTTTCCCCGCGGCGAGGCCAATACCGCCTATGCCAAGTATTTTGTCGGCAACAGCTGGCTCAACATGCTTTCCACCGAAGGCGTCGTCATAGGCAACGTGACCTTTGAACCCGGATGCCGCAACAACTGGCACATTCACCACGCCACGCGCAACGGCGGACAGATTCTGCTGTGCACCGGCGGACGAGGCTGGTATCAGGAATGGGGCAAGCAGGCCCGTGAGCTTCATTCCGGCGACGTGGTCATCATTCCGGCCGGGGTCAAGCACTGGCACGGAGCCGCCAAAGACAGCTGGTTCTCGCATCTGGCCGTTGAGGTTCCCGGCGACGAGAGCTCCAACGAATGGCTGGAAGCCGTAGACGACGCCTCCTACGGACAGCTTCCGTAATATGACGCCGTCGGGCCGGTCTTCTTAAAAATGACCGGCTGCGCCCGCGAAAAAGCACTTCTTGCCATCAGTACCGCCGCCACGCGGCATCCTCCATACAGGCCTTTGTCCCTCTCCGGGCAAAGGCCTGTACCTTTTTAAAGAGATGCCGAAACGTCCAAAAAAATATCACTACTCTCCATGCGAAAAAACACCGGCAAACAGACCGACACTCAGACGCAACACACGCTTTTACTGACAATTTTTCCGCTCCGGCAGGCCTGTCCCGCAAGGCCCGCAGAGCAGAATTGAAGAAAATCCGCAGGTTCCGAACAACAGGACTTGACATTTTTGAAAGCCCTCTATATAAGGATTTCCAGATATAGAGTTATATCAAAGGCAGGCATGATATGGAATACTTTCTTGATCTTCTTGACGAGCGCATGTGCAGGGGCGAACCATACGTCGCACCGGTCTTTCCTCATGTCTGATCCATGACGGCAGAAAGCCCGTGCGACAAGCACGGGCTTTTTCATTTTTGTTCACAGGCCCTTCCGCGCCCCTATGGAAAAAGGTCCGGCAGGCACAACAGGCATACAAACACGCTTCCAAGCATCAAAAGGATATCGCATGAGCAAGCATATCGAAACCACCTGCGTTCAGGGCGGCTACACGCCCGGTAACGGCGAACCCCGCCAGATCCCCATCATCCAGAGCACCACGTTCAAGTACGACACCAGCGAGGACATGGGCAAGCTGTTCGACCTTGAAGCCAGCGGCTACTTCTATACCCGCCTTCAGAACCCCACCAACGACTATGTCGCCGCCAAAATCGCCGCTCTCGAAGGCGGCAGCGCCGCCATGCTCACCTCTTCCGGTCAGGCGGCCTCCTTCTTCAGCGTCTTCAACCTGGCCGGAGTGGGCGACCACATTGTAGCCTCTTCCACCATCTACGGCGGCACCTACAATCTGTTCGCCGTCACCATGAAGCGTATGGGCATCGACTTCACCTTCGTTTCTCCCGACTGCACGGACGAAGAACTTGAAGCCGCCTTCCGCCCCAACACCAAGGCCGTGTTCGGCGAAACCATCGCCAATCCCGCCCTTGTGGTGCTCGACATTGAACGTTTCGCCAAGGCCGCCCATGCCCACGGCGTGCCGCTCATCATCGACAACACCTTCGCCACGCCCGTGAACTGCCGTCCCATCGAATGGGGCGCGGACATCGTGGTGCATTCCACCACCAAGTACATGGACGGTCACGGCGCAGCCGTAGGCGGCTGCATCGTGGACTCCGGCAAGTTCGACTGGATGGCCCACGCCGAGAAGTTCCCCGGTCTCTGCACGCCCGACGAAAGCTATCACGGCATCACCTACGTCACCAAGTTCGGCAACGCCGCGGCCTACATCACCAAGGCGACCGCTCAGCTTATGCGCGACTTCGGCGCCATTCAGGCTCCGCAGAACGCCTTCCTGCTGAACCTCGGCCTTGAAAGCCTGCATGTGCGCATGGCCCGTCACTGCGAAAACGCTCTGGCCGTAGCCGAATACCTCAGCCGCAGCGACATGGTGGACTGGGTGCGCTACCCCGGCCTGCCCGGCGACAAGTATCATGAACTTGCCCAGAAATACCTGCCCAACGGTTCCTGCGGCGTGGTGAGCTTCGGCGTGAAGGGCGGCCGCAAGGCTGCGGAAAACTTCATGAAGCATCTGCGCATCGCCGCCATCGAAACCCATGTGGCCGACGCCCGTACCTGCTGCCTGCATCCGGCCAGCGCCACGCATCGCCAGATGAACGATGAAGAACTGCGCAACTGCGGCATTCTGCCCGAACTCGTGCGCTTCTCCTGCGGCATAGAGAACGCCGAAGATCTCATTGCCGACATTGATCAGGCTCTGGCCGCCAACCGCTGATAAAAAAAGGGCCTTCCGGTATCCGGAAGGCCCTTTCGCCGCTCAGCCCGTCCTTCCGATCCCTTCCGTTCCTCATCCGGGAGAATGCCATGCCCATCAAGATTCCCAATGAACTGCCTGCCGTAAAAACGCTCAACAGCGAAAACATCTTCGTCATCACCGAAACGCGTGCCATGACGCAGGACATCCGTCCGCTGAAGATCCTGCTGCTCAATCTCATGCCTACGAAAATAGCCACGGAAACCCAGCTTTCACGGCTTCTGGGCAACACTCCCCTTCAAGTGGAACTTGAACTTATCCACACCTCCAGCCACGAATCCAAGAATACGCCCCGCAGCCACCTGCTCTCCTTCTACAAGACCTTTGAAGACGTGCGCGAAAACTACTACGACGGCATGATCATCACCGGCGCGCCCGTGGAACTCATGCCCTTCGAAGAAGTGGAATACTGGGACGAACTGTGCGAAATCATGGAATGGAGCAAGACCCACGTGCACAGCACCTTCCATATCTGCTGGGGAGCGCAGGCAGGCCTGTATTACCATTACGGCATTCAGAAACGCCTCCTGCCCAAGAAGATTTCCGGCATCTACCCTCATCAGGTGGATCATGCCGGCTCCATTCTTTTCCGCGGTTTCGACGACGTCTTCATGGTTCCCCACTCCAGAAATACCACCGTGGACAGGGAAGATGTGGAAAAGGAACCGGCCCTCAAGATTCTGGCATCTTCTCCCGTGGCCGGACTCTATGCCGTTTCCACCGACAACGGAAAACAGATCTTCATTACCGGACACTCCGAATACGATGCCGACACCCTGAATAAGGAGTACGTGCGTGATCTTGCCGCAGGCATCAATCCCGACATTCCGGAAAACTATTACCCCAACGACGATCCCACCCAGGCTCCCCGCATGACCTGGCGTGCGCATGCCCACCTTCTCTACGCCAACTGGCTCAACTACTTCGTCTACCAGTCCACGCCCTACGATCTTGGAGAACTGAAGAAACAGGCAGACGAAGCCGGAACGAGCTCGGAAGTCATCTGACCGCTTTTTCCTCCCTCTGCAGGGCATAAGAAAAGGCTCCGGCAATCCCGCATGGGGCAACCGGAGCCTTTTTCATGATCTTGCGAAGTCCTTGAGAGGCAACATCTCTGCCCCACCGCAACAGACGGCGACTATTCTTTTCCGTCTGAAGAAACGATTCCTTCGGATCGAGGCTGATTCCGCAAGGCAGCCTGCATGAGCGCCTGCCGAAACGCCCTCAGGACTGAAGAATGTCGTGCATGCTCAGAACGCCGAGCGGTCTGTGCTGCTCGTCCACCACGAACACACAGGTGATCTTGCGTTCCTCCATGATGCCCTGCGCCTTGGCGCTCAGCATGGCGGCATCCACGCACACGGGATTTCTGGTCATCAGTTCGGAGGCCGTGCTTTCAAGAATGTTCGGCCCCATGTGTCTGCGCAGATCGCCGTCGGTAATGATGCCGACCAGCACCTCTCCGTCGACGACGCCCACACAGCCGAAGCCCTTGCGGGTCATCTCCGCCAGCACGTCCATCATGGGGGCATCGGGATGCAGCAGAGGCATGGATACGCCCGTATGCATGAGATCCTTCACGAGGGAAAGCTTCTGGCCCAGCGATCCGCCGGGATGGAAGCGACGGAAGTCTTCTTTGCGGAAACCGCGGGCCGTCAGCAGGCACATGGCCAGTGCATCGCCGAGTGCCATCTGCACCGTCGTGCTGGTGGTCGGCGCGCAGTCCAGCGGGCAGGCCTCATGCAGCTGCGGCTGCAGAAGAAGATGGTCGCAGTGCTTCCCCAGAAAACTGTCGGCATTTCTGGTAATGGCCACAAGCGGCATATTGTTCTGAGAGGCATAGAGCACGATATCCGTCAGCTCCGCCGTATTGCCCGAATTGGAAATGGCGATCACGGCATCGTCGGGAGTCATCATGCCGAGATCACCGTGGCTGGCTTCGGCCGGATGAATGAAGTACGCGGGCGAGCCTGTGGAAGCCAGCGTGGCCGCGATCTTCCGTGCCACATGACCGCTCTTGCCCATGCCGGTCACCGCAATGCGCCCCCGGATACCGAGAAGGCACTGCACCGTCTTTTCAAAGTCCTCCCCAAGGCTGTCCGCAAGAACAAGAAGAGCCTGCGCTTCATCGCGCAGAACCTGTCTGGCTTCTTCAAGATAGGTCATGGCGCTCATTTTCCGGCCCGTTCCATGATGATGCGTCGCACTTCTTCCAGATCCTCGGGCGTGTCCACTCCCGGTCCGGCGGCTTCCACTTCAAGAACACGGATGGCCACGCCGGCCTGAAGCACACGCAGCTGCTCCAGCTTTTCCGTGTTCTCCAGGGGAGAATACGGCAGGCTTCCGAAATTCATGAGAAAATCCCGGCGGTAGGCATACATGCCGAGATGCCCGAAATACGAAGGCTCGATACCTCCGGAACGGGGAAAGGGAATGGGGCTGCGGCTGAAATACAGGGCGTTGCCGTTATGGGCACGCACAACCTTCACCAGATTGGGATTCTGAGCCTGCTCCGCAGTTATGGGGTAGCAGAGCGTTCCCATCGGAAGATCGTCATTCTCCAGCATGACCTTCGCCAGCTTTTCAATGGAGGATGGCTCCACCAGCGGTTCGTCGCCCTGCACGTTCACATAAATATCCGCAGGATGCGAAGACGCCACCTCGATAAGCCGGTCGGAGCCGGACGGACAATCGGGGCTCGTCATGCATACCGCGCCGCCGAATCCCTCAACCACCGCAGCAATGCGTTCGTCATCCGTAGCCACCAGAACCTCGTCAAACAGCGAAACCTGACGCACCCTTTCATACACGTGCTGCACCATGGGCTTTCCGCAGATGTCCACGAGCGGCTTGCCCGGAAGACGCGTGGACGCATACCGGGACGGAATCACGGCAATGATACTCATGCGCGCTTCTCCTTGGCAACGGCGTCGAACGCCCTGATGAGGGAAAGAAATTCCGGCAGATCTTTGATCGCCAGCATATTGGGGCCGTCGCACGGAGCCTTGTCCGGATCGGGATGCACTTCCATGAAAATACCCGCCACACCCACGGCCGCAGCCGCACGGGCCAGAGTCGGCACGAATTCCCGCTGACCGCCGCTGCACGATCCCTGCGCGCCGGGAAGCTGAACGGAATGCGTCGCATCAAAGACCACGGGAGCGAATTTCTTCATGATCTCAAGGCCGCGCATGTCCACAACGAGGTTGCCGTAACCGAAGCTGGTACCGCGCTCGCACAGGGAAATGCGCTCATTGCCCGTGGAGCGGGCCTTCTTGAGCACGTTTTCCATCTCCCACGGAGCAAGAAACTGCCCCTTCTTGATGTTCACCGGCTTCATGGTCGAAGCGGCCGCAAGAATGAGATCGGTCTGACGGCAGAGGAAGGCGGGCGTCTGCAGATAATCCACGACTTCTGCCACGGGAGCAGCCTGCTCAGCCGTATGAATATCGGTGAGTACGGGAACATTCCGGCTCTCCCTTACTTCCGCCAGAATGGAAAGCCCTTCCTCCATGCCGACGCCGCGAAAACCGGCGCCGGAGCTGCGGTTTGCCTTGTCGAAACTGGACTTGTATACAAAGGGGATACCCGCAGCCGTAAAAATTTCCTTCAGTGCAGCGGATACTTCCAGCGCATGACTGCGACTTTCTATGGCACACGGTCCGGCTATGAAGAAAAGAGGCAGATCATTGTCCGCTCTGAGATACGGTCTGCCGTTGAATTCAAGTTCAAACATGGAAACTCCCGGCCCTTAGGGCAGAAAAAGGAAGAATAACGCGGGAAGTATAAGCCATGACCTTGCCGACTTCAAGTCGATCCCCCCAGGGGGGGGACAGACTGTAGCGGAGTCGAGAGTACGTTCCGGCGGAAAACGACCACGGGGCTCCGCCGCAGCGTGCGCGGCTGTTGACCGCACAGGACAGTCGTTCCACCGGGTCTCAACCTCATACCTACGCGTCAGCCTCTCTTTTTTCCCTGAAAAACGTAGAAGCCGAAGGTCTCCAGTCCAGCAGAGCTGAATAGCTTCAGGGGGAAAATCGGGGGCCGTCCTGTTTCACGATGCGCCACGCTTCCGGCCGATACGGCCTTTCCGGCGCATGAAACGCGGAGAAACTTCGCCCCAATCTGCATGGGCCGGGAAAAGAACCGGTACAGGAGACAGCCCCCCGTACCGGCCCCGGAAAAGTTCCGGCAGTATGCAGAAGCCTTCAGCAGGCGCTGAGGCCGAGTTCACGGATCACACGCTCCAGTATGCGGGGCGCAACGGTGAAGGAGTAATCAAGTTCCAGCCGCTCCGTATCCTTGTGGGCATCCTTGCCTGCAGGACCTACGGAAGCGATGGGAACATCCAGCGACAGAAGATCGTCGACAGGCAGAGAGTACACCGTCCCCCAGCCGGGCATGTTCTCGGCCAGCATTCCGAGATCGGAAGCCTGCCCCTGAAAGCCCATATAACTCAGATCCATGATGCCGCTGAAGCACTCCACCAGTCTGACCTGCCCCGTGCTTTTCTCAAGATCGGCACAACCCCCTTCCATAATGGAGCGAAGCCTGCGTTCCTTTTCCGAAGCTCCAAGATTGAGGCGATGAGGATAGTACGGAGGCAGGAATCCCAGCACCACGGCAGGCCCCTTCAGATTGGCCAGAGAAACCAGATGTTCCGTTACCGCCAGGCCCTTTTCTCTCTCGTCCATGTCGGCAGGGAGAGTTTCTGCAAACGCACGAAGGCGCTCTTCCACCGCTTCCACGCCGTCGCTTCCGGCCAGCGATTCCATCAGTTCACGAATCGTGAACACGGCGGGCTTCCAGCAGGGAACGGGCGTATCGGCACGACCGGAAAGGTTCTGAAAACGACGCCCGGCCTCCTCGATGGCGGCGATCGTCTCATCCAGCGCACGCTGCGCCACCTTCCGGCAGATCTCAATCATCTGCCCCGGCGTTCTGCTGACGGAGAGCACATTGAACAAGGCCGTCGCCCGCTCCGGCAGCGTCACGGAATAGGTGTGCCGCAGGTCCTTCAGAGTAAGACATACCGGAGGCGTAAGCGTATTCGGGCCGGTGCCGTCCATAAGGTCGGGGCAGCAGTCCATCAGGCACACCACCCTCGCGGCAATGGCGGCGGCATTGACGCCGTCGAAGGAATATCCCACATGGGCCTCACGCCCCACACAGAAGAAAAACGGCATGATCTTGCCGGTCGTTCCGGTGAAAAAGATACGGCAGGGACTGCTCTCCTTCGTCGTTTTCGACGTCCAGAACGACGGCTCCCCGGAAAGCGCCGCCACAAGTTCGAGGTTCCTTTCCTTAAGAAAAGCGCACATGGCCGAAAGAGAACCCCGCATGCCTACGGAACTGCCCTCTTCATCGGGCACGCCCAGAAAAAGCAGATTGACGCCCAGCTCGTCACGCCGGCGGGCCATATGGGCAAGATACGCCATGTGAAGAGCAATGCCCGCCTTCATGTCCATGACGCCGCGACCGAAAAGCCAGTTGCCCGATTCCAGATCTTCCCGGGCTTCTTCAGGAATGTCGCGCGTTCCGATCACGGAGGTGTAGGCGTCGGCATCAAAGGCAAGATCGGCGAGATCTCCGCAGACATCGGTATCCACGACATCGAAATGACCGTTCAGAAGCACGGTTCGGGAAGTCTGCCGGGCGGACGGTACGAAGGCCATGACGGCCTTTCTCTCAAGACCGCCCTTCTCGACGGGAATCAGCTGCAGAAATTCCGGATGTTCCTGAAAGTACGGCTCCCTGCCGAGAAGAGAGAAAATATATGCCGCCGCCTCGTTTTCGCCCGGCGTGTGTGACACGCTGCGTATGCGGACAAGCTCCTTTGTCAGCTCGAGCAGGCCTTCCCGTGTAAACTCAATCATATCAGTCTCCTTTGTCAGAGGCCGAACGTAGTCCCGAGTGGATAAAAAAACAATATGCCTTGAGCCCGAGAGACTTACGAAATCCGACGTCTGAACCGTTGCCTTCACGGGCATATCCGGAAAGAACCGCCGAACAAAAAAAAGCGCGCCGACACATCGCCGGACGCGCTCTTTTATTTCTGCCGGAACAATTTCCGGGAAACGACTACTTGTTGAGAAGCTCCTGAAGAGCCGCACGGAGAGGCTCGTTCAGCTTCTTGTCCTGAAGGCCGAAGTAGATGCCTGCCGTCAGATAGTCAACCCAGTCACCGGCGTCGAAGCGACGGCCCTTCATCTTCACGGCGAGCATGCCCTTGTCCTTCATATAGGCGGCCAGAGCGTCGGTAAGCTGAATTTCGCCGCCCTTGCCGGGCTTGACTTTGGCGATGTAGCTGAAGATTTCGCGGGGAAGCACATAGCGACCGACAATGGCAAGACGGGAGTTCATGGAACCTACGGCAGGTTTCTCCACCATGTCGGTGATCTTGTACACGCCGTCTTCGAGTTCCTCACCGGCAACCATGCCGTATTTGTCGATCTTGTCGGCCGGAACTTCCATAACGCCGATGGTGGGCATGTTGTACTTCTCGGCCGCCTGAACGAGCTGCACGAGTCCGGCATCATCGCCGACCATGAAATCATCGCCGACCATGACGGCAAAATAATCTTCCTGCACCATGGATCTGGCGCAGCCCACAGCATGACCGAGGCCCAGCTGCTCCTTCTGGCGCACGGCCATGACTTCCACCATGCTGGCGGCTTCCTGCACGGCCTTGAGCTGATCGATCTTTCCGGCTTCGGCCAGCAGTTCTTCCAGTTCAATATTGCGGTCAAAGTGATCTTCCACCACGCATTTGTGGCGATTCGTCACGAAAATGACCTCCTGAACTCCGGCACGCACGGCCTCTTCCACCACGTACTGGATGACCGGCTTGTTATAAATGGGCAGCATTTCCTTGGGAATGTTCTTACTGGCCGGAAGAGAACGGGTACCCCATCCTGCGACAGGAAGAACAACTTTGCTTACTTTCATGATGACCTCACAGCACCTTGGAAAACTGTTTACGGCCGCGGCCGTATGTCAGAAATACGCGGAAAAGCCCGCTCCAAAACATGCCGGCATCTGATGCCGAACGGACAGATTCCCGTCAGGAATCATAGTATCGTTACTTTAAAGCCTTGTCCCTCGCCGGCAGACGAGTACGAACACCACAGGCTTTTCTTGCCGTCAAAGTATACTTTTTTTCAGCTTACGTCCATATATTCAGACAATTGTAAAAAGAATGAAACACAAAAAGCAGGTTCGCTGTAACAGTGTATTGTCAGTACAAAAATATCTCCAGAAAAATCCGCTCGATCATTGCTCATCCTATTGGAACAAACGACTTTTCCAGCAGCTTCTTTTTGATGTGAGCGATCGTCATCGTCAGATATACAAAAATATACAGCACGACTCCGGCAAAAAGAATTTTACCGGAGTCGTGAGCGCTGAAAATCATTTTTTTGAAATATCTCGACTAGCTGTCGAGAAGAGCCCGTTCTTAGAACTCCCTCCTCATCCTAATCTATAGAAGTAAGCAATTCTCCGCCGGAGAAGAAGAAAGATTAAGAATCTCTCCGTCCTCGGGAATCAAGAAGCGATTCTGCAGTCCCCTGCTTTCCACAAAAGCACGCAGGGCCGCTCGATCCAGTCTGGCATGATTCACGGCATCCATATGCGAGGCAATGAGCAGAGCTCCAGGAGCAACGGCAGCCACATGGGCAACCTCTTCCGGCCCCATGAGAATAGGCGTTCCATCATAGAACTGCGCCCACGCTGCATTCAGCACCACCACGCCCGGCCGGAAGGAAACAAGTGCCTCTTCCACGGCAGGAAACCAGACCGTATCCCCGGCCAGATAAAGCGTCTCCTCGCCCTGTGCGCGGAACACCACTCCGCAGGCCTCCGAGTCCAGCCCGACAGCCGCGTAGTTGCGCGCCGCCTGCTCCCCGGCACCGTGCAGCGCCTCGACATGGTACAGCGTCACGCCGCAGAACGCCACGCCGTCCGGGCAAAGCGCCGTCACATGCTCAAAGCCCAAAGCCCTCATCTCTTCCGCTTCCCGTTCGTTCTGCGTGAACACAGGCATGTCTTTGGGGAGAACTGCAGCCGCCGCCTGATCAAAATGATCAAAGTGATGCATGTGCGTGACGATGACGGCATCCACGGCCGTAATCTCTTCGACCGGCAAAGGCAGCTCCACCAGCGGATTGGCGAAATCATTCAGAGGCGAAGGCACGGGCGGAAGACTTCCCTTCCGGGCAAAGAAAGGATCAATCAGAAAACGCTTTTCGCCAAAGGTAATAATGCTCGTTGCTCCGCGAATCTGCTGAAATATCATAATGGACTCTCCTACCAAATGTTATCGGAGCAAGGGGGCGGCGCGCTGTTGCGCGTTGTCCGCATCCCTCCGTCCAGAAGCGACAGACCGATCAAACTTAAAGCTCTTCTTGAATTTTTTGATCAGTCCCGATACCGGGCCGCACGAAGTCCGTTGCCCACAACCACCAGCGCCGTTCCCACATCGGCGAACACCGCCATCCACATGGTGGCGCATCCGGCAAAGGCCAGGGCAAAGAACAGCACCTTCACGCCTACCGCCATCGCAATGTTCTGAACAAGAATGCTGTGGGTGGTACGGGAAAGACGAATGAATCTCGGAATTTTGCGCAGGTCGTCATCCATGAGAGCCACATCGGCGGTCTCCATGGCGGTATCCGTTCCTCCGCCGGCCATGGCGAAGCCGATATCCGCCCTGGCCAGAGCCGGAGCGTCGTTGATGCCGTCACCGGCCATGCCCGTTCTGCCCCAGCGCTCCGACAGTCCTTCCACGGCCTTCAGCTTGTCTTCCGGAAGAAGGCTTCCGCGGAACTCGTCCACACCAGCCTGCCCGGCAATCACCCTCGCCACGGTTTCGTTATCGCCCGTCAGCATCACGGTATGCACGCCGAGCTCACGGAGTTCCCGCACGGCCTCCCTGCTGCTTTCTCTGATGGTATCGGCCACGGCAAACACGGCAAGCACGCGGCTGTCGTCGGCCAGCGCCACCACTGTTCTGCCCTGAGACTCGAATTCCGCCGTCAGCTGATCAAGCTTTGCCGAACCGAGCCCGAGTTCCGCCATCATGCGTGAACTGCCGAGCCTGTAAAGACGCGATCCGATCCGCCCCTGTACTCCGCGACCGGCCACAGCTTCAAATTCATCGACATGAATCTGATCATCTCCGTTTTGCCCAGTGCTTTCCGCCACGGCCAGCGACACAGGATGATCGGAACGGGAGGCAAGCGCGGCGGCAAGGCGCAGAGCCTCCTCGCGGCTTTCCCCATCCAGCAGCGCGGCATCCGTGAGCTTCGGCTTACCGTAGGTCAGGGTACCCGTCTTATCGAGGGCAAGGCAGCGCAGAAGGCGCCCCTGTTCCAGAAATACGCCGCCTTTGACCAGCAGACCACTCTTCGTAGCTGCAGCAAGCCCACTGACGATGCTCACCGGCGTAGAAATCACCAGGGCGCACGGACAGCCGATGACCAGAAGCACAAGGCCGGTATACACGGCTTCCGTCCAGCTCCAGTCGAAAAACAGCGGCGGAATGACAGCCGTCAGCAGCGCGAGCAGAAAAACGGCAGGTGTGTACCAGGCGGCAAAACTGTCCACCATGCGCTGCACGGGCGCACGACGCCCCTGTGCTTCCTCCACGGCATGAATGATGCGGGCCAGCGTGGTATTCGACGGACCGGCCGTCACCTCAAACTCAAAGGAGCCGGACGTATTGATGGTACCGGCAAACACCGTGTCGCCTTCCACTTTTTCTACGGGAATGCTCTCGCCGGTAATAGGCGCCTGATTCACGGCGGAATGTCCTGAAACCACCATGCCGTCCAGAGCCACCCGCTCGCCGGGTCTTACCCGGACGCGGCTTCCTACGGGAATCTCCCGGATATCCTTCTCTTTCCATGTGCCGTCTTCGCAAAGCACCGTAGCCCGCTCGGGCGCCAGTTCCAGAAGCTTTCCTATGGCATCGCGCGCCCTGTCCAGCGCTCTGGCCTCAATGGCTTCGGACACATTGAACAGCACCATCACCATGGCGGCTTCCGGATACTGCCCTATGAGCACCGCTCCCGTTACCGCCACGGACATGAGCGCGTTGATGTTGAGGTTGAAGTTGGAAACGGCAAGCCAGCCCTTGCGGTACGTTCCCAGTCCGCCGAGAAGAATGGCCGCCAGAGCAAACAGCAGGGGCAGACTATTCAGCAGGGAAAATCCTTCTTCGGCACCTCCGATCACGCCCCACTCCAGCGCAAACTCCGTGCCTTCGGATAGCGCGGCAAATATGCCCGCAAGCGCCAGCTTTTTCCACGCGATGCGTCCGGAACCTGCGGGGCGACGTTCGATCTTTCCCGTGTCGCCGAGCGGTTCGGGAATCATGTCGATGGAGGTCAGCGCCTCTTCAATGCCCTTCGTGGAAGCAAGGTTATGATGCACGGTAAGCACCCGCTGCATCAGATTGAATTCCAGACCGGTAATGCCCTCCACGGAGCCCAGACGCTTGCGGATGAGCGCCTCTTCCATGGGGCAGTCCATATTGCTGATCAGGTACACGGCCGTCGTGGCGGAAGCCCGGCCAAGGGTCGCCATGTCCACAGGCTCGGCAGGAGCATGATCATGACCGCAGCAGCCGTCATGGACGTGCTCATGGTGATGATGGCCGTTCTCCTCGTGGGCATGCCGGAATTCCTCCTGCATCTGGGAGAAAGGCCGGAGCACAAAGGCATCCGCACAGGAACACGCCCTTGCGGAGCCAGCCTCGGAAGCTATGTCGTTGTGATTGTCTTTCACGTTGATTCTCCTTGTTGGAATCAACGTAGTGTCTATAGCGACTATAGAGTCAAGCCCTCCTGAATATTTTTTTGAAAATCTTTTTCGAAAACCTTTCAATCCCCGTCTTTCATCGCTTTTCGCCCTTGACTGCACCTGCTCCGACGTTACCATCCGGAAAGCCGCACAGAAAAAAGGAGCATGTCATGCCTCTGAAAATCGGGGAACTGGCCGAACGATCGGGCTGTCAGGTCGTCACCATACGCTACTATGAGAAGGAGGGCCTTCTCCCTCCGCCCGAACGCACCGACGCCAACTACCGGCTTTACAATGATGACGCCGTGGAACGGCTTCACTTCATCCGCCGCTGCCGCCTGCACGGCATGAACCTGACCGAGATCCGGGAACTTCTGGCCTTCAAGGACAATCCCACGGTAAGCTGTGCATGGATCAACGATCTTGTGGAACGGCACATTGCCGACGTCGAGCAACAGATAGCCTCTCTTCAGCACCTGAAGGTTCACCTCGAAGCGCTGCGGCACACCTGCGCGGGAGATCACCGGCAAGGATGCGGCATCATCGACACGCTGGATCACGGCTCCGTCTGCGCCTGCTGCGAAGAGGAGCACTGCTGCATCAACGAAGGCCGCGGCCCGGCGCCTGCCCGTAAGCCGAAAGCCGGAAAGGCCGGAAAAAAATAATCCGGCGCCTACGGCCGCCTGTTCGGCACAGGAGCCTGCCCGGCCCTGTCTGTACGCTCTTGCGCGCATCGCGTGCTTGTCGTACCATTGCCCGGCCTGCGGGAAGCTCCCTTCCCGCTCAAAAGGAAGGAAATTATGAGTTTTCTCAAAGCAAGCACCAGCTTCACGCGCTTTCGCATCATAGACGACGTTCCCGCCGAACTGTGGCCGGCCATTCCTGAAAAGCTCCGCCAGTTCGCCTTCATGGACATTGACGACATAGCCGAAGAGCGGGCCTTCGGATGGACGAATTTCGACGACATGCTTGATACGGAATGGAAGATGAGCCCGCCGGAAAAAGCGGACTACCTGACCTTTTCCCTCCGGCTCGACACCCGCCGCATTCCGCCTGCGGTTCTTCGCAAGCACACGCGCATAGCGCTTCGCGAGGAAGAGAACCGCATCAAGGAGCTGGGCAAGAAGTTCATTCCCCGCGACCGCAAGAAAGAAATCGGCGAGCAGGTGAAACTGCGGCTCATGGGACGTTTTCTGCCCATTCCTGCAGAATTTCAGGTCATCTGGAACACCCGCACCGGCCGCGTCTATTTCGCCTCCACGCAGACAAAAATGATAGAACTCTTTCTTGAACTGTTCACCCGCAGTTTCGAACTGCGTCTTGAACAGCTTGTTCCCTGTTCGCTGGCTCTTTCCATGTTCGGTGAACAGTACGCCGAAAAACTCGACGCCGTGGAATCCACGCATTTCATCTCATAAAGGGCACCGGACATGGCAGACATTGGTTACATCGGAGAAAATACCGATCTTATTCTGGGACAGGAATTTCTTACCTGGCTGTGGTTCCGCAGCGAAACCGGCAACGTGTTCCGCATGGAAACGCCGGAGCACAACGGCGAGCCGTTCACCGTGGCCATGGAGCAACGCATCGTGGTGCGGGGCGGCGAAGGTGAAAATCAGGAAACCGCCACCGTGGTCGGCTCCTTTTCGCCGCTGCGTGAGGCAAGACTCGGACTTCTGACCGGCAAACAGGTCGTCCGGGCCCTCGTCCGGCTGGAAAAGGACGGCATGGACTGGCAGGTGACGCTGAAGGCCGAGGATTTCAGCATCAACGCCCTGCGTACGCCGCCCATTTCCAAGGAAGACGCCTCCGAAGATCCCGACGCGATCTTCCTCGAAAAAATGTACCTGCTGGATCAGGCTCTGGACATGCTGGATGAAATGTTCCGGCAGTTCCTCAAGATCCGCCTTGCGCCTGCCGCCTGGCAGAGCGAGGCCGCGGCCGTTGCGGCATGGATGAAGCACGACATCAGTCAGGGCACCATGCAGCCGGAAGGCTGATGATCTTTGTTCCTGCTCCTCTCCGGCAAGGCTTTGCCGCTTTTCTTCGGAAACGCCGGGGAGGAGACAGGTGAAAGGTTCGCGACCGGATTCTTTCCGAGGATGCGGCGCGTGAGCCTGCTCCATCTCCCCTCTCAGGGGCCATCTCTTTTCAGGAGCAGAACCATGAAAAGCGCTGCAACTGCGGGAGAGGTCTCCCGCTGGAAGGCTCTGTCCGTGCGCGCCGTGCGCAAGCTGCTGTGGATGCTGCTTGTGCTCTGGGGCATCACGCTGGTGAGCTTTTTCGTCATTCATCTGGCTCCGGGTACGCCCACGGACATGCAGACCAGTCTCAACCCTCTGGCCGGAGACATGGTCCGCGAGCGCCTGAACGCGCTCTACGGACTGGACCGTCCGCTCTGGGAACAGTATGTGGACTGGCTGAGCAGGCTCGTCCGACTCGACTTCGGCATATCCCTTTCCAGCGACGCCCGCCCCGTCATGGAAAAAATCATGGAGAGGCTGCCCCTGACCGTGGGGATGAACGTCATCTCCCTGCTGCTTACGCTGCTGATCTCCATACCTGTCGGCATCGTTTCCGCCGTGTACCGCGGCTCCTTTCTGGACAGAGCGCTCACCGTTCTGGTCTTCCTCGGCTTTGCCATGCCGAGCTTCTGGCTGGCCATGCTGCTCATGCTCTATTTCGGCATCGATCTCGGCTGGCTTCCCATCTCCGGCCTCACCTCGCTGGACTATGCCCAGCTCTCCGTACCGGGAAAAATACTGGACATCGCCCGACATCTCACACTTCCCATTCTCGTGGGACTTGTAGGCAGCATAGCGGGCACTTCGCGTTTTCTCCGCTCCTCCATGCTGGAAGTGCTGAGGCAGGACTACATGACGACGGCCCGGGCCAAGGGCCTGCCCCCAAGACTGGTCATCGGCAGACACGCGCTGCGCAATGCACTGCTGCCCGTGATCACCATGCTCGGCCTGTCCGTACCGGGGCTCATCGGCGGCAGCGTCATCGTTGAAACCATCTTTGCCCTGCCGGGACTGGGGCAGCTTTTCTACACTGCGGTCATGGCCCGCGACTATCCCCTCATCATGGGCAATCTCGTGCTGGGCGCCGTGCTGACGCTGCTCGGCAACATGCTGGCCGACGCAGGCTACGGTCTTGCCGATCCCCGCATCAGGGCCGCGGCCGACAGGGAGGGAAAAGCATGAGCATCAGTCTGAAACGACACGGCATGTTTCTCACCGGCCTTGCCATCGTGCTTGTCATGAGCATTCTGGCACTGCTCGCTCCGTGGATTGCTCCCTACGATCCTGCGGCTCTGAACCTCGACCACATTCTCATGCCGCCCTCTTCCGAGCATCTGCTGGGAACCGACGAACTGGGGCGTGACGTCTTTTCCAGGCTCCTCTACGGCGCGCGGGTTTCCCTGTGGGTCGGATTTGTGGCGGTAGGCATCTCCACGGCCATCGGCATTGTTCTGGGGCTGGCTTCCGGCTATTTCGGCGGCTGGACCGATGAACTCATCATGCGCGGCGTGGACGTGATGCTCTGCTTCCCGTCCTTCTTCCTTATTCTTGCCGTCATCGCCTTTCTTGAGCCGAGCCTCACCAACATCATGATCGTCATCGGTCTCACGTCATGGATGGGCGTTGCCCGCCTCGTGCGGGCGGAAACGCTTTCCCTGCGGGAAAGAGACTACATCGCGGCCTCAAAACTTGCAGGCGCGTCAACCTGCCGCCTGCTCTTCGTGCATATTCTGCCCAACGCCCTTGCCCCGGTTCTGGTTTCCGCCACGCTCGGCGTAGCCGGAGCCATTCTGGTGGAGTCCTCCCTCAGCTTTCTCGGCCTCGGTGTGCAGCCGCCGGATGCCAGCTGGGGAAACATGCTCATGGACGGCAAGAACACGCTGGAAATAGCGCCCTGGCTTTCCCTGTATCCGGGGCTTGCCATTCTCATCACGGTTCTCGGCTACAATCTGCTCGGAGAAAGCCTGCGCGACATGCTGGATCCGAGGCTCAGGGAACGCTGATCCCGAAACGCCGCCACACAAGAGGTGCCGCACAAAAAACGGACATAAAAGCCTCATCCACCTGCGCGCGAAAGGCATGCCGTCGCCCGGATTCGCGCAGCTCGTCTTCCTGAAAAGCAAAAAGAAAGACCCCATAAAGGGGCCTTTCTTTTTTATGCCATTAAAAGCGCCGTCCGGTATTACCAGCGGCCATGTCCATAATCGCCCTTTTCCTGCTGATGGCCGTAGATGCCTCCGGCCAGAGCGCCGAGGCCGCCGCCTATCAGGGCGCCGGTCGTGCCGCTGCCGCCGGTAATGGCGCTAAGGCCGCCGCCGATGAGCGCACCGCCCGCAGCTCCGCTGAGAGCACCCTGCTGGGTTCTGGACATCTGTGTGCAGCCGACAGCGCCGAAAGCCAGCGCGCCGGCCAGAAGAACAATCGAGATCTTTTTCATGTTGTCACTCCCAAAGGTCATGTCTATTTTGAGGCAGGAGCCATGAATTCATACCAGAGCACCTCAAAGACGGACCTCTTTGAGTCGTCAGGATGCGCGGCATACCAGTCGTCCAGACACTTCTGAATGTCCTTCCAGTTTGTATCGCCGAATGCCGTCATCCAAGCTTTGACGAAGGGGGATGCCGAAACGCCCTGCTTTTCCGCTATGAGCTGCTCAATGGCCACCGTGCTGGAAACGCCGTAAAGGAACGCCAGCTTTTCCGAAGAGGTGGAAAGCTTCCACTGAACGCCCGTCAGATCGGCGGGAGAGGCCTCGGCAGAAGGAACGCCGAACGACAGGCCGCAGCACAACAGCGCGGCGCACAGGCCTGCAACAAACACTTTTTTCATGGGTGCATTCTCCTTGAAAGCCGTCTAAAGCTGTCTGGGCTTCTGTGCATCAGGCACGGGTCTTCCCGGTCTCGGAGCAGGTCTTGTTCCGGGACGCGGCGCCGGACGGGAACCCGGACCGGACGGCCGGGGAGCGCCGGGTCTGGGCGCGGGCTTTCCGGGCTGAGCCGGACGCGGTCCGCCGGGACGCGGTGCAGGTTTCGGAGCGGGTCTGGAAGGCCGGGGGGCTCCCGGTCTGGGAGCCGGAGCTCCGGGATGAGCCGGACGAGGACCGCCGGGACGGGGAGCAGGCCGAGGCGCGGGTCTGGATGGACGAGGGGCGCCGGGTCTGGGCGCAGGGCCGCCCGGACGAGCCGGGCGCGGAGCGGAACCGCCGGGATGCGGCTTCGGAGGTTTCGCGGGATGATGATCCGGCGGAGGCGGCGCAGCCTCCGCTTCGTGGGGAAGCAGCGGGGCCGTCAAACCGACAGTCATCATGCCTACCAGAGAACAGAGAAACATGCGTCTATTCATATTTTCACCTCGTTCCTGTCTATGCGGGAATGGCTCCTTTTCCGGTTAATATCGCACAGAGGCATCGCCCCGCAAGAGTTTCCGTTGAAAAACATGACAGCAGACTGCACATCCATATGAAATAACAATATAAAATAATAGTTATATTTTTATATCCGCAGCATGGATGCCGGGCATTCCACCCCTCTGCACAACAGGCGGCCCGTGACGCATCTTTCCAAACCGCCTCTGCCAGCCCCCTCCAATTGCCGACAGGCTAGCGCTGCGCCTCTCCGGGGTACGTATCCATGCTTCCCTGAAGCCACACGGTGCCTGTAACGTCATCGCCGACCTGTGGCTGATAGCCTTTCAGCACATGTTCCGCCGCATACAGATACCCGTGAACGCCCTGTTCCCCCGATCCGGAAAACGACACAAGCAGACGCCAGAACGGCCTATTCATGAAAACGACGCGCTCCGCCCCCAGCACCGGCACCTGAAATCTCCATACGCCCACGATTTCCGTGGGCAGGAGTATGCCGAGTCCGTGCGTGGAAATCACCTCGGGGCGGAAGTCCCCGGCGCTTTTGTCCGGATGCGCCAGCAGAAATTCCTTCAAAGACGCGTCATAGACCGGCGAACCGGGTTCAGGCGTAAACTCCGTTTCTTCTGCCCGGTTCAGAGCAAACGCCAGCCCTGCCATAGAAAAACTGTGTGCCGAACCGAACTGCAGCTGAGGCACATGCTGAAAAAATCCGGCCAGGAAAAAGGCCAGAGGCGCACCGGTGGCTCTGGCTCTTGCAGCCACGACCCCCGAAATGCCGTTCGTCCAGATATGGGCCTGCTCAATGACGGAAGGAACCGGCAGTCCCTCAAGCGCGGGATAGCCCCCGACGAAATCGGCCTTGCCCTTCCCCTTCACCATGACGATGTGCGAGTGAATGCCGATGCCCCCGCTGGAAGGCGACGCAAGAAGAATGACGCTGCTGCCGTCCTTCCTGTGCATCACAGGTCCCTGAGCGGAACTCTTCTGGAAAATATCCTGAAGCATCCCCACATATTCCTGACTGCCTCCGGGGAAGAACGCCGACCACACGTCGCCGAGACCCTCGAAATGTCTGCCCATGAAGGCGGAAGAAGGGCCCTCGTTGTCCGGTGCCGAGTCGCTGGAGGTATTGTTTCTCAGTGGAGGCTGCCTTCCCGTCGTGCTGCTGAGAGCTCCGCGGCCGCCGAAAAGTTTACCCAGAACTCCCATACTATCTCCTTTTGATATCTTTCATGACCCATAATGCTTGTTTGATTCTGCGGCACTTCGCATTACGCGGCCGCGCACTTCATCAACGCCAATACTACACCGTTTTTCAGGATTTCCACAGCGTCTTAGAAAAAGGCGTTCCTTCCCATGCTACCCCGGCGGATGAGTACCGGCAAGCCCGATCTACCTGTGATGCCGCAACGCCCGCAGGCTGAGCGCCACGCCCATGAGATTGAACGTGCCGAAAAGAAGCAGCGTATAACGCATGGCCCGCAGAAAGGTTCCGGCGTTTTCCGGACCGACCACGGTATCTCCCATGAAAATGCCGATCATGCAGGCCATGACGATATGACTCATCAATCCGCCCATGGTACGCAGGCAGCCGAGCAGACCCGAAGCAACGGAAAGCTGCTCGCGGGGAACGTTGCCGAGCGTGGCCGACATATTGGGAGCCACAAAGAACGCGGCGCCCGTTCCCAGAGCCGCCTGACTCACGGCCACCTGCCAGACAGGACTGTGTTCGTTGAGCAGCAGAAGGCTGAGAATGCTCAGACCGCAGGCCGCCATGCCGGACGTGGAAATGATGCACGGGTGATACCTGTCCGCCAGTCTTCCGGCCAGAGGAGAGAACACCGTCTGAAACATACTCTGCATCATGAGAATCATGCCCGCATGAAAGGCGTTCAGGCCGAGCACCTGCTGCAGATACATGGAAAAGAACAGGGAAAGGCCCATGAAGGAGCCGTAGTTGATGAACGTTGCCGCCATGCCGTCGGGCAGACCGGGCACCTTGGACAGTACCTTGAGGTCGAGCATGGGATCGGCAGACGTCCATTCCCGGCGCACGAAGGCGATCAAAAGCACGATGCCGAGCGGAAGAAGGCCGATGACGGCAGGATGAAGGAAGGTGCAGGTAACCCCCGCAGCCACACAGAAAAGACCTCCGGCACCCAGAAGAGCGCTGATGCCGTCAAAGGAGCGGCGAATTTCGGAGAGCGGCTGCTCGGGAATGACGCGCTGAAGAAGCGCCAGCTCCATCAGACTCAAAGCGGAGATCATAAAGAATACGGATCTCCAGCCCAGAAGCTCCGTTATGCCGCCGCAGGCCAGCGGCCCAATGGCAAGGCCCAGGTATACGGCCGACACGACGATGCTGATGACCTGACCGCGAATATTGGCCGGTGCCAGCGTTACGCTCAAGGTCGTCACGGTACAGGCTATGGCGGCGGCGGAAAGTCCCTGTGCAAAGCGCAGAGGAATGATCACTTCCATGGCCGGAGCAAAGCCCATGAGAACGCTGAACAGACAGAAACAGCCAACGCCGATGAGCAGGATACGCTTGACGCCGAACATGTCGGCGATTCGTCCGCTCAGCATATGAGCAATGGACTGACCGAGATTATAGCACACCATCACCAGAGAAAGCATGACGGCCGGAGCCCCCAGCGATTCACCGATGGACGGAAGAATGGCGGCCACACCGCTCATAAGAAAGGGGGCAAAAAGATTGCCGGTCCACAAGGCGGCAATAACGGCTTTCAAATGCAAGGATAACGACTGGTCTTCAGAGCCGGACATGGGAAACACCTCCACTTCTACCCTACGTCAAACACCAATCCGTGGGAAGTTTGCCGCCCTATTTCGTGATTTTTATCCCAATATACATTTCATTCCCGACCGCCACTTCTCAGATGAAGTCCCGTACTGTCGGAGACTCAGCTCTCTGTCGAGGAAGAGCCTTTCCCGGACGAACTCGAAAAGGCCCGAAATCATCCCATACGTGGCTCCCCATCGATCCCTCTCTGCACTCCCGTTTTTCCGGCGTTCCCTTTCAACCACGTCATGTAGTTAAACGAAAAGGCCGTCCCCGGAGGAACGGCCCTTTCTCTTCAACAGGCATGAAGTCTGAGTAATCCGGCATTATGCCTTTTCTTGTTTTTTCCTGTCTTCCATGACCAGAGCAAGCAGCTCGTCTATGGTATGCACCGTATGAATTTCGATGCGCTTTCTCAGATCGGCCGGAATATCTTCCAGATCCTTGGCGTTCTGTGCCGGTATGACGGCCCGCTTCAATCCCCGGGCAACCGCTCCGAGAATCTTTTCCTTGATGCCGCCCACAGGCAGCACCCGCCCGCGAAGCGTGATTTCACCGGTCATGCAGGTATCGCCGCGCACGGAACGCCCGGTAAGCGCGGAAACAAGAGCGGACACCAGCGTCACACCGGCAGAAGGCCCATCCTTGGGGGTGGCGCCGGCAGGCACATGAATATGAATGTCCAGCTTCTGCGAGAACTCCGGATCAATGCCCAGCTCCACGGCATGGGAACGGGCATAGGTCACGGCAGCCTGAGCGCTTTCCTTCATGACATCGCCGAGCTGACCGGTGAGAAGCAGTCCGCCCTTACCCTGCATGGTACTCACCTCAATGTGCAGCACCTCGCCGCCAGCCTGCGTCCAGGCCAGTCCCAGCGCCACGCCGGGCAGAAGTTCGGCTTCCTTTTCCTCGTCCAGAAAACGGGGAGCTCCGAGCAGCTTGGCCACCATGGCAGGCGTGACAACAAAGGGAGGCTTTTCTCCTTCCGCCTTGCGACGTGCCAGCTTGCGACAGACCGAGCCGAGCTCGCGCTCCAGTCCGCGCAGTCCGGCTTCTCTGGTATAGCCGCGGATGATCCTGGCTATGGCGTTGTCGCGGAAGACGATGTCGTCCTCTTTGAGTCCGTTCTCGGCGATCTGCCTTCTGAGCAGATACTTGCGCGCAATGGCCTGCTTTTCCTGCTCTGTGTAGCCGGAAAGATGAATGATCTCCAGTCGGTCCAGAAGCGCGGCAGGAATCGTGTCGAGCTGATTGGCCGTGCACAGGAACAGCACCTTGGAAAGATCGAATTCCAGATTCAGATAGTGATCGCTGAAGTGGGAATTCTGTTCCGGATCAAGCGCTTCCAGCAGCGCCGAGGCGGGATCACCGCGGAAGTCGTTGCCGAGCTTGTCTATTTCATCCAGCACGATGACCGGATTGCGGGTACCGGCCTGACGTATGGCCTGTATGATGCGGCCGGGCATGGCGCCGATGTAGGTACGACGATGTCCCCGGATTTCCGCCTCGTCGCGCATGCCGCCGAGAGAAATCCTCTGGAACTTGCGCCCGAGGGCTCTGGCAATGGAGCGACCAAGAGAAGTCTTGCCCACGCCGGGAGGCCCCACAAAGCAGAGCACCGGTCCCTTGGAGTCGGGATTCAGCTTGCGCACGCTCAGAAATTCGAGGATGCGGTCCTTGATCTTGTCCAGACCGAAATGATCCTCATTCAGGATTTCCGCGGCCTTGACGATATCCAGACGGTCGCGCGACATCTTTTTCCACGGCAGCTCGGCCAGAAGATCAAGATAGGTGCGGACAACCGTAGCCTCGGCGGAGTCTCCGTTCATCGAGGCAAGGCGCCGTAGCTGCTTGTCGGCCTCACGTCGGGCTTCAGGGGGCAGCGAGGCCTTTTCAATGGCCTTTCTGATGTTTTCGTTTTCATCGTCGCTGTCACCGTCGCCGAGCTCCTTGTGAATGGCCTTGAGCTGTTCACGAAGAAAATAATCCTTCTGAGCCTTGTCCATGCCTTCGCGTGCCATGCTCTGAATGCGCGCCTGCATGGTGGCGACCTCCACCTCACGGATGAGGTGCCGGTTCACAAGGCGCAGACGCTCCACAGGATCGAGGCATTCGAGAAGACTCTGCGCCTCGTCCACACGCAGACGCATATTGGCGGCAATGATGTCCGCAAGCCTGCCCGGATCGTTCACGGAGTTCAGCACTCCCATGATCTCTCCGGCGGGAAGCCCGCGCAGATGAAGAATCCTGTCGCTCTGCTCGCGGGCGGCACGCATCATGGCCTCGAGTTCCACATCGGAAACTTCGCTGCGCTGTTCTTCGAGCACGCGGATGCGGGCCAGCATGATGGGGCCGTTGTTGTCGAACTCCTCCACATGCGCACGCGTCAGCCCCTGAACAAGCAGCTTCACCTGCCCGTCATTCATCTTGATCATGCGTAGTATCATGACCACGGAGCCGACATCGTGAATATCTTCAGGCTCAGGATTTTCCACGGAGTCGTCGCGCTGGGCGCAGAGCAGCAGATATCGGTTGCCGTTCAGCGCAAACTCCACGGTCTCCATGGCTTTTTCACGGTTTTCAAACAGCGGCACTATCATGGAGTTGAAAACCACGCTGTCCCTGAGGGGCAGAACCGGCAGCACGGAGGGAATGGCAGGCGTGAGATCCTCGGCGTCGCCGGAGGATCCGTCTTCCGAGGAGCCGTCTCCGTCGCCAGGCCGCTCGTCTCCGGGCTCATTCGGCATACCGTCGCGAGCCTCCACAGACGAGGAAAGCTCCTCCTTCTGTTCCAAGAGATCGTTGTTATCTTCTTCCGGCAGTGCGGAAAGCGTTTTTTGCGTATCGCTCATGCTATCCTCATTCGGGCAGAACCCGTACATTCCGTTTCGTCACTTCACAGGCGGCGGTCCTGCGTCATGCTGAACGCCGCATCGGAAGTAATGATCACATGATCGTGCAGAAACAGCCCCAGATGCCGGAGCGCCAGGGCTATGCGTCCCGTCAGCGCTCTATCCTCCTGCGACGGCAGATGATTTCCGCCGGGATGGTTATGCATAAGGACCAGACTGCTTGCATGGTTCCGGACCATGAGTTCCACGATTTCAAGGGGTTCGAGAGCAACATGATCGGAAGATCCATGACGAATCCTCTTAAAGATAAGCAGCCTGTTCTGTTTGTCTAGAAGTGCGGCCCACACTTCCTCATCCGTACAGTGCTTCAGGCGCTGCCGCCCCATGTCCACAATGTCGGACAAGGTGACGGACGGCTTTCTTTGTACGTTGCTTTCCGAGGCACGGGCAATGATTTCCCGAAGAAGAGAAAGAAAACTATCAACGGCCGGACCGCAGCCTTCCACACGCGCCAGCTCTTCGGGAGAGGCGGCCAGAAGCGCGTCGAATCCGCCGAAGGCAGTCAGCAGACGCTTGGCAAGAAGCTTGTTGTCGCGGCGCATGTACACGCAGCCGAGGGCAAGTTCCAGCACCTCGTAATCCGGCATGGCGTGAGGATCGGCAAGAAAACGCTCTCTCAGCCTTTGTCTGTGTCCGGCACGAAGATCGGCTTCGGAAGCAGGCACGGCATCTTTCATGCGCTCTGCCGCTCCCTTCTGTTGTCGCCGGACGGAGCGAAAAGAAGCGAAAGCGTGGCCACCAGCTCTTCCATGGCCTGAAGGGGCTGCCTTGCCCCGCTCTTGACGGAAAGCTCGGCTTTCTGAAGGGCCTCAAACACGCGGCAAAGGCCTTCAAAGCCCAGGCGTGCGGCCAGACGCCGCTTTTCATTCTCCACGAACTGCGGCACGAACACCTTGTCGCCGGCCTGCATCTGCCAGAGCACGCGGGCCTCGCGGGCCATGAGGGTAAGCAGGGGGAACAGCAGCGACTCGCCGCCGTCGCCTTCGCGCAGCAGCGTTTTCCATACCGCGCGGGCGTTGCCGTTTTCCAGCTGACGGATCACATCAAAAATAACGGCTTCCGGCGTGAACTCCGTCATCTGACGCACGAGAGACACATCCACGGAACCGTCGGCAGAAGCAAGATACATCTGCTCAAGCACGCCCCGCACGGCCGACGCGTCGGGAATGAGCATTTCGGAGAGCACGTTGAGCGCATCGGGCGTCATGCGCAGGCCCATGGCGGAAGCCTGCTTCTGAAGATACTGCCGGAGCGAGCGAGCCTCTATGCCGGCCGAGCGCCATACCCACTTTCTGCTGTCGGCAAAGGCCAGACACTTGAGCTTGGCCACATGGGCCGGAAGTTTGGGCTGCCCCTTTTCCCAGGGGCTTTCAAGACAAAATATCGGAAGAACGCCGGAACGAGGCGTACCGAGGGAAGCGGACAGATTCTTCCAGACATCCGCGGGAAGCTGCTGCGCGCCGCGCACGATGAGCACCCTTCTGCGCCCGTCCATTGAAAGCAATGTCAGCGCATCCCAGAATCGACGGTCCAGCCCCTCATCGGCCCAGAACGTCTGAACATCAATCCGGGCGGCATCCCCTTCTGCAGAAAAGAGCGGCGCAAGAAGCTCCCGATCCATGTAGTCGCGCAGAAAGGCGGCGTCGGGGCAGATGCAGAAAAAGAAGCCGGGGCTGTCCATACCAATCTCCGGAAAGATCAGAAATTCTGCTGCATGCGATCCAGAGCCCGGCGAAGGGCTTCCTTCAGACCTTCGCGGACAACGCTGTCTTCATCCACGGTTTCAAAGGTGTCGGTATAGGAAATCACGCCGGAACGCCACACCACCGTGCCGTTCTTGCCGCTGCGGACCACAAGCTCAAGCTGAACGACGGCATCGCTGAGCAGCGTATTGTCCACCTGGTTGGATACCGAGGAACGAACAAGGAAGCCGGGCATGTTGATGGTGAGCAGATAATCGGCATTGCCGCTGTCCACCCAGCGTGCAAGCCTGCGCAGATTGACCTCATCGCGCGTAATGCCGCGAAGATAGTACTGCACCCAGGGATACATGGTGACCTGCTCCACCTTGTCTATTCTCAGCGTCTGATTGCCGTCGCCGAGCACGCTGACGGCTCTGGAACTGCCGGAAGAAAATCCGTCCAGTTCATATCCGCAGCCGCCGACGCACAGGCCCAGACAGCAGACAGCCGCCGCAGCCAGTCCTTTCCATGTTCCCCAGTTCTTTATCATCAGGCATTCCTTCATCACGGCACGATAGGCAGGCAGAGGCCTTTTTGCGGAACCACGTTCCGCAAGGCCTCTGCCCTTCTGCCGTCTCACTTTCCCGAAGGAGGAAGAATTCTCCCTCCTTCGGGCTGTCTTCCCGGCGGCAGACCGGGAACGTCATTTCTGAATGGAAGGTTATCCGGCCACCACGTTGACCAGCTTGCCGGGAACAACGATGACCTTGCGCACCGTTTTGCCAGCAATGTGGTTCTGGATGGACCGTTCGGCAAGAGCGGCCTTTTCAAGATCCTCGCGGGAAGCTCCGGCAGGCACTTCCACCTTGCCGCGAAGCTTGCCGTTCACCTGAACCACCACGGTGATCACGTCGCGCTTCAGAGCATCTTCGCTCCAGGAAGGCCAGCGCACGTCGTCGAGGGAATCGGTATGACCGAGTTCCTGCCAGACTTCCTCGCACATGTGCGGCGTGAACGGGAACAGCATGACGAGCACGGTGGCCATGGCGGAGGAAAGAGCCGTGCGGCCTTCTTCCGTGGCGGAAAGTTCCTCGCGATACTGGTTCACCGCGTTGACGAGCTCCATGATGGCGGCAATGGCGGTATTGAACTGATTGCGTTCGGCAATGTCCTCACCCACCTTCTTCACCGTGGCATGCTCGCTCAGGCGCAGGGCACGGATGGCTTCGCTGGCCGCAGGCGAGAGATCGGAGCAGGCGGCGACGGGCTTCAGCACGGACTGCATTTCGGAGAACATGCGCCACACGCGGCTCACGAAACGATATGCGCCTTCAATGCCGCTGTCGCTCCAGTCGAAATCGCGTTCCGGCGGAGCGGCGAACAGGCAGAACAGACGCACCGTATCGGCGCCGTACTTCTGCACCATGGCGTCGGGATCGACGATGTTGCCCTTGGACTTCGACATCTTGCTGCCGCCGAGCAGCACCATGCCCTGGGTGAGCAGGTTGGTGAACGGCTCGTCCATATCGGCGGGAAGATAGCCGAAATCACGCAGCATCTTGGTGAAGAAACGCGAATAGAGAAGATGCAGAATGGCATGTTCCACACCGCCGATATACTGATCGACGGGCATCCAGTACCGGAGCGCATCCATGTCGAACGGCGCATCTTCCTTGCGGGCGGAGGTATAACGGGCAAAATACCAGGAGGATTCCACAAAGGTATCCATCGTGTCCGTTTCACGCCGAGCAGGACCGCCGCAGCAGGGGCATACGGTTTCCACAAAGGAAGGCGTTTCCGGCAGAGGCGAACGGCCGTCGTCGCAGGTCTTCACGTCCAGGGGCAGGCGCACGGGAAGATCTTCGATCTTCACGGGCTGCACGCCGCACTTTTCGCAGTAGACCACGGGGATGGGAGCGCCCCAGTAACGCTGGCGGGAAATGTTCCAGTCGCGCAGGCGGTAGTTGACCGTGGCGCGGCCCTTGCCCGTTTCCTCCAGCTTCTTGATGATGGCGGCCTTTCCCTCTTCGTTGGGCATGCCCGTGAACTCGCCGGAGTTCACCAGAACGCCGGGTTCCACAAAGGCTTCCGTCATGGTGGCGGGGTCAAGCTCCTGTCCTTCGGGGCTGACCACGACCTTGAGACCGATGCCGAACTTGTGGGCAAAGTCGAAGTCGCGCTGATCGTGGGCGGGCACGGCCATGACCGCGCCGGTACCGTAATCGGCCAGCACGAAGTTGCCCAGCCAGATGGGAATGCGGTCGCCGGTGAAGGGATTGAGGCAGTAGGCGCCGGTAAACACGCCGTCCTTTTCCAGCGTTTCCGACTGACGGTCCAGGCGGTCCATATTGCGGGTGCGTTCGATGAACGCACGGATTTCCGCCTCGTTCTCACGACCGGCAATAAGGGATTCCACAAGGGGATGCTCGGGAGCCAGCGTCATGAAGGTTACGCCGAAGAGCGTATCCGCTCTCGTGGAGAACACGCGGATTTCCCCTTCGCGGCCTTCCAGCTTGAACACGATTTCCGCACCGGTGGAACGGCCGATCCAGTTGTGCTGCATGGTGAGCACGCGGGCGGGCCAGCCGTTTTCAAGCTTCTTCAGGTCGGCCAGGAGCTCATCGGCATACGCCGTGATGCGGAAGAACCACTGCGTCAGATCCTTCTGCTCCACCTCGGAGTCGCAGCGCCAGCACTTGCCGTCGATGACCTGCTCATTGGCCAGCACGGTATGGCAGCTCGGGCACCAGTTCTGAGGAGCCTTCTTGCGGTAGACAAGGCCCTTCTCCAGGCACTTGAGGAAGAATTCCTGCTCCCAGCGATAATATTCGGGACGGCAGGTGGCCACTTCCCTGCGCCAGTCATAGGAGTATCCCATGCGCTGCAGCTGGGCGCGCATGTTGTCGATATTGGAATACGTCCACTTCGCAGGATGCGTCCCGTGCTTGATGGCGGCGTTTTCCGCAGGCAGACCGAAGGCGTCCCAGCCGATGGGGTGCAGCACGTTGTAGCCCTGCAGACGGCGGAAACGCGCCATGACGTCGCCGATGGAATAGTTGCGGACATGGCCCATATGAATGTTTCCCGAAGGATAGGGGAACATTTCCATGAGAAAATACTTGGGCTTGGAAGAATCCACTTCGCAGTTGAACGAGCCTTTTTCAGCCCAGATCTTCTGCCACTTTTCTTCCAGCGCATGAGGATCGTAACGAGACGAAAGTGCCATTTCTGTTCCTTGAAGCTTCGGGCTTGCGCCCGCTGTACTGGTATCGGAGCGTTCAGGATCTGCGGTATCAGCCGCGGGCCCGGAGTTCGCCCTTGTCCACTGCCCTGCTGACGGCGTCGAGAATGCCGTTGACGAACGTATGCGAGCGGGTATCGCCGTACTGCTTGTCGATTTCCAGAGCTTCGTTCATGGAAACTCTGGCCGGGACGTCGGCGCGATACAGCATTTCGTACACGCCGAGACGCAGCAGATTCAGTTCCACACGCCCCACACGGTCAAGACGCCAGTTGCGGGCGAAACGTTCGATGACCGCGTCCAGCTCATCGCGATGCTGCCACACGCCGCACACGAGTTCCCAGGCGAATCCGGCAGGCTCTCCGTCCTGTTCCAGAGCCTCGTCCTGACGGGGCACGGCAAGAAAGGCGGCCTTGAGCTGTTCCACGGAAGTGCATTCCAGAAATTCCTGGCCGTACAGAGCCTGAAAGGCCAGCAGACGCTGGGCACGACGAGAGGGTTCTTTCACGCCCATCAGATCTGCTCCATGACACGGATGGTTTCCACAACGGCAGCGGCGGTTTCCGCACCCTTGTTGCCCACATGGGCGCCGGCGCGTTCAATGGCCTGTTCCAGCGTATCGCAGGTCAGCAGACCGAAGCCCACGGGCAGGCCGGACTGAAGGGAAACCTGCGCGATGCCCTTGGAGGCTTCGGCACAGACATAGTCGAAATGAGGGGTGCTGCCGCGAATGACCGCACCGAGGGCAATGATGCCGTTATACTGGGAGAAGGCGGCCAGCTTCTTGCACACGATGGGCAGCTCATAGGCGCCGGGCACACGAACCACGGTGATGTCGTCCTGAGAGGCGCCGTGACGGGTCAGATAGTCGATGGCGCCCTCCACCAGATGCTGAACGATGAAATCGTTGAATCTCGACGCCACAATGGCGATCTTCAGGCCCTGGGCATTGAGCTGTCCTTCTATGGTCTTGACGGAATACATAATTTCCTCACTCAGTCTTGGGGCATACCCGCCGGAGCAGGTGGCCCATTTTTTCTTTCTTCGTCAGCAGATAATCTTCATTGTAGCGGCCGGGTTCCTGTTCGATGGGCACACGCTCCACAATATCCAGTCCGTACCCTTCCAGCCCCACGATCTTGGTGGGATTGTTGGTCAGAAGACGGAGTCTGCGGATGCCGAGATCGACCAGAATCTGGGCGCCGACGCCATAATCGCGCAAATCGGGCCGGAAGCCAAGACGAATATTGGCCTCTACCGTATCCAGCCCCTGCTCCTGCAGGGCATAGGCCTTGATCTTGTTGGCAAGACCGATTCCACGCCCTTCCTGACGCATATAGAGCAGCGCGCCGCGCCCTTCCTTTTCTATCCGGCACAATGCCGCCGCCAGCTGACCGCCGCAGTCGCAGCGCATGGACCCGAACACGTCGCCGGTCAGGCATTCGCTGTGCACTCGTACGAGCACCGGCTCATCCGTGGACACGTCGCCCTTCACCAGGGCCACATGGGTGCGTCCGTCCACGGCATTTTCGTAGGCAATGATGCGGAAATTTCCGTACTTCGTGGGCATGGAGGCTTCGGCCGCCCGCCTGACCGCCACTTCGCCGTGCTCCAGACGCCAGCGGATGATGTCCTTGTTCGCGGCGATGTGCAGCCCATGCCGCTCGGCAAACGCCTCAAGGTCGGGCATGCGGGCCATCGTTCCGTCGTCCTTCATGATCTCGCAGATGACGGCGGCTTCCTTCAGGCCTGCCAGACGGCAGAGATCCACGCTGCCCTCGGTCTGTCCGGCGCGGGTGAGCACGCCGCCCTCCCTGGCACGAAGGGGAAACATGCAGCCGGGAGTGACGAGATCCTGCGGCCTTGCGCCGTCGGCCACGGCAACCTGCACGGTGTGGGCACGTCCGGCCGCGGAAATCGGCGGAAAGTCTCCGGCTCTGGCATCGATGGACACGGTGAAGTTGGTACCGAACCTCGACCCGTTGCGCCGCGACATGAGCGGCAGTTCCAGCGCGTCGGCGCGTTCTGCGGAAAGAGAAAGACAGATGAGTCCTCTCCCCTCGCGGGACATGAAGTTGATGACTTCCGGGGTCACGAACTCGGCAGCGACGACAAGATCGCCTTCATTCTCGCGGTCCTCATCATCCACAAGAATGATCATTCTGCCCTGTTTCAAATCGTCAAGGGCTGTTTCCACACTGCACAGGGGCATACTGTATCCTTACTTACAGGCCGAAGCCGTTACGGCGAAGAAAGTCCATGGTCACGCGCTCCTCACGGGGCGCGCCTTCACCGGCGTAGGGCTGCATGAGGTGCTTCACGTACTTGCCGATGACGTCCGTTTCCAGATTGACGGCAGAGCCCGGACGCCAGACGGCCACCGTCGTCACGCGCCATGTTTCGGGAATGATATTCACTTCCAGAAAGCCGGGACCGCAGTCGTTGACGGTAAGGCTGATGCCGTCCAACGTTACGGATCCCTTGGGCACGATCTGCGTGCTCCACTCCGGATCGAAGGCCAACCGAACGCAGCGGGACTGCCCCACGGGGCGCACGCTCTCCACGCGGGCCACGGTATCCACATGGCCGCTCACGATATGACCGCCGAAACGTTCTCCCAGCTGCATGGCCCGCTCCATGTTCACAAGCGACCCGACGCCGAGTCCGCCGAGATTGGAGCATGACAGCGTTTCTGCTGACGCAAACGCCGTGAACGACGGCCCGGTCGGAATCCAGGTCTCCATCGTGAGGCAGACGCCGTTGCAGGCGACGGACTCACCGATCTCAGGTTCAGGCCACGCAAAAAGCGGATGAAAACGGAAGAGTATGTCGCCGCCGCGCTTCTCCACAGCCTCGACGCGCCCCTGACCTTCCACAAGTCCGGTAAACATGATCAGCCTCTGTCAGCTCGAAAATAAAGATGGATGTCGCCGTCCAGCACGGCCGTCTTCACCACGCGCATACGCAGAGCATCGTCCATGCTGTCGGCCGTCCGTCCGGAGAACACGGGCGTCGCATCGGCGTCACCAAGAATGGTGGGCGCAAGATGCAGATGGTATTCATCCACCAGACCGCGCTCCAGCAGAGAAAGCGCAAGCCTGCCCCCGCCCTCGCAAAGCACATAGAGGCAGTTTTCCTGTTCCCGAAGCGCCGTAAGAACCTGCTCCGCATCCAGCGCGTGACTACCGGCGGGACAGTCCACACCGTACACGCGGGCTCCTCTGCTCCGCAGCGCAGCTGCGGAGGGAGACGCCGCCTGAGCGGCCGTACTGAAGAAAACGCAGTCTCCGGGTCTTTCATCGAGAAGATGACAGGTGGATTCGGCACCGGGCAGTCGGGAGGTCATCACCGCGGCCAAAGGCTGACGCTGGGCGTTCGCCGTTCTGGCCGTAAGACGGGGATTGTCCAGAAGAAACGTGTTGCCGCCCACCAGAACGGCTCCGCCGGCGCGGCCGATATTCTCACGCAGACGCATGACCTCCTCATGAGAGGCTCTGTTGGAAATGCGCTGAGAGCGACCGGCTCTCGTGGCGATGCGGCCGTCGAGCGTGGATGCCATCTTGAGAATGACGTAGGGGCGCTTCGTCGTCTGCCAGACCACAAAGTCCGCGATCTGATCCCGGCACTCCTTCTCCAGAACGCCCATTTCCACTTCCACGCCGTGAGCGCGCAGAAACTCGGCACCGCCGGACGCCTGTACGTTCACGTCGGGCATGCCGATTACCACATGAGGGATGCCGGCTTCCAGAATAGCCTTCGTGCAGGGAGGCGTCTTTCCCTGATGATTGCACGGTTCCAGCGTGACGTACAGCGTGCAGAGGGAAGGATCAATGCCCTTTTCACGGGCGTCGCGCAGGCAGTTCACCTCGGCGTGAGCCTGGCCGAACACCTCGTGCCAGCCTTGGGCCACAATGTTGCCGTCGCGCACCAGTACCGCGCCCACCGTGGGATTGGGGGCCGTGCTCCAGCGTCCCTTTTCGGCCAGCTCAAGCGCCGCGCGCATGAACTCTTCGTGCTGATTCACGATATGCCTCCTTCCTTTTCGTCGCTTATGGCGTCTTCCTTCTCCACCTGAACCACATCGTCCTGCCCGTGCGGCAGATGAAGCACTTCCACCCCCGCCTCGGCAAGCATGTTCTTGGAAAGATCGTCAGGATAGTTCTCGGAGACCCATATTCTCTTCACACCGCAGTTGATCAGCATTTTCGCGCAGATGAAGCAGGGATAGGTCGTGCAGAAAAGCTCCGCTCCCCGCAGGGAAATGCCGTGTACCGCAGCCTGAATGATGACGTTCTGCTCGGCGTGAATGCCGCGGCATATCTCATGCCGCTGCCCGGAAGGAATGCCGAGCGTGGCACGAAGACAGCCCACTTCAAGGCAGTGCGGCACGCCGGAAGGCGCGCCGTTGTATCCTGTGGCAAGAATACGCCGGTCAAGCACGGCCACCGCTCCCACCTTTCTTCTCAGACAGGTGGAACGTTCCGCCACAAGATAGGCGATATCCATGAAATATCTCGGCCAGCTGGCCCGGCCTCCCTGTGCCATACAACCTCCCGTTTATGACGGGAAACTATCACGTGCAAATACTGAAAACAAGAAAAAGGCGGTTCTGCGCACGTGCGGCACGCAGAACCGCCCCGTCATTACCAGGCAAAAAGCGGGAACTGGCAGGCAAAAGCCTCAACCTCGGCCCGGATGTCGCCGAGGCGGCTTTCATTGGTGGTATTGGAAAGCACGTCCACAATCCAGGTACCGACCTTTTCCATATCCTTTTCCTTCATGCCGCGAGTGGTGAGCGCCGCAGTGCCGAGACGCACGCCGGAGGTGATGAAGGGAGAACGGGTTTCAAAGGGAACCGTGTTCTTGTTGGCCGTGATGCCGGCAAGATCGAGAGCATGTTCGGCGTCCTTGCCGGTGATGTCTCTGTCGGTCAGATCAAGCAGCATGAGATGGTTGTCGGTACCGCCGGAAACCAGCTTGTATCCGGCATCGGTCAGGCAGCGAGCAAGCACTTCGGCATTCTTGATGATCTGAGCCTGATATTCCTTGAACTCAGGACGGAGAGCTTCGCCGAAGGCCACGGCCTTGGCAGCGATCACGTGCATGAGCGGACCGCCCTGCATGCCGGGGAACACCTTGCTGTTGATGCTCTTGCCGTATTCCTCGCCGCGGCTGGTCAGAATCATGCCGCCGCGCGGACCGCGCAGGGTCTTGTGCGTCGTGGTAGTGGTGATGTCCGCCCAGGGAAGCGGAGAAGGATGAAGGCCCGCAGCCACGAGACCGGCGATGTGGGCCATGTCCACCATGAGCTTGGCGCCCACTTCATCGGCAATCTTGCGGAAACGCTCAAAGTCGATGATGCGGGAATAGGCGCTGGCGCCGGCAACAATGAGGGCGGGACGACATTCGCGGGCCGTCTTTTCCAGCTCGTCATAGTCGATGCGGCCCGTTTCACGGTTCACGCCGTACGGAACGAAGTGGTAGGAACGCCCGGAAAAGTTCACAGGGCTGCCGTGGGTAAGGTGGCCGCCGTGGGAAAGATCCATGCCCATGACGGTATCGCCCGGATTGATGAGGGCAAGATACGCGGCCATGTTGGCCTGGCTGCCCGCATGAGGCTGCACGTTGGCATAGTTGCAGCCGAAAAGCTCCATGGCTCTGTCACGGGCAAGATTTTCCACGACATCCACATATTCGCAGCCGCCATAATAACGCTTTCCCGGATAGCCTTCGGCATACTTGTGCGTCATGATGGAGCCCTGCGCCTCGCGCACGGCAACGGATACAAAGTTCTCCGAAGCGATAAGCTCAAGCTTGCTTACCTGACGGCGGGATTCCTTCCAGATGGCGTCCGCGACCTCGGGGTCGCGCAAGATCAGTTCGTCCATGATTCTCCGTTCCTGAAAATTGAGGGCCGGAACCCCGGCCCTGCAGATTAAGCGGTAAACTTCTTCAGCACAAGGCTGGCATTGGTGCCGCCGAAGCCGAAGGAATTTATCATGACATAGCGGGGATCAAGCTTTTTCGAGCCGCCGCCCATGTAATTGAGATCGCACTCGGGATCAGGCGTTTCCTGATTGATGGTGCCGGGTACCATGCCGGTTTCCAGCGAAAGCGTGGCAAACACGCTGGCCACGCCGCCGGAAGCGCCGAGCAGATAGCCTGTCTGCGACTTCCCAGCCGTGATGCCCAGATTCTACGCCTGATCGACGAACACTTCGTGCATGCCCTTGGTTCCCGCAGCGTCATTGGCGTGCGTGGAGGTGCCGTGCGCGCTGATGTGGTCGATGGCTTCAGGAGCCAGACCGGCATCGGCCAGAGCATTGCGCATGCTCGCGGCCATACCTTCGCCGGTTTCCAGAGGGGCCACCATGTGGTGAGCGTCGTCGGAAGCGCCGAAGCCCACGACTTCCGCGTAGATCTTCGCGCCGCGGGCCTGCGCGTGCTCAAGCGTTTCGAGCATGAGCATGCCGGCGCCTTCACCCATGATGAAGCCGCCGCGATCGGCATCAAAGGGACGGGAAGCCTTTTCGGGCTCATCCTGATGCGCCGTGCAGAGGGCCTTCATCGACGTGAAGCCGGAAATGCCCATTTCCGTGATGGTGGATTCGGCACCGCCGGTGATGACGGCATCGGCACGGCCGAGCACAAGCTGGTCATAGGCGCTGCCGATGGCATGCAGAGCCGAGGCGCAGGCGCTGGTGGAAACCACGTTGATGCCCTTCGCCCCGGTGAAAATGGCCACCTGACCCGGCGCCATGTTGGAAATCAGCATGGGAATGTAGAAGGGAGATACGCGGTTGGGACCGGAGGTACGCAGCTTTTCGTGGAAATCTTCGATGGTCTTGAGGCCGCCGAGACCGACGCCGAGCACCACGCCCACACGATGGGCGTTGCTTTCATCGATCTTCAGACCGGAGTCGGCCACGAGCTGCATGCCGGCACAGACGGCGAACTGGCAGAACCGGTCCATCTTGCGGCACTGTTTGGCCGGAATGAATTCTTCCGGCTTGAAATCCTTAACTTCGCCCGCGATATGCGTAGGGAATTCGGTGGAATCAAACTGAGTGATGTGACCAATGCCGGACTTGCCGGCAAGGAGGGCCTCCCAGCTGCTCTCAAGGTTGGTACCCAGAGGCGTGATGGCGGAAAGGCCGGTGATGACAATGCGCTTACGATCCACGCGGAACAACTCCATATAAAGGTGACGGGAAAAAGTTCCCTGCACAAGGAAACGCAAAATACCGAAACAGCGACGTCGTCGCCTCTTTCCGCCCGGAAGCGGAAAAGCGGTATTCTCCGCAGGCCTCTCCTCCCGCGGAACGCGCCGCCAGGGAACCGTCTCGGCCCGGAACGATCACGAGCCTTCAGAGTGGATTTGCCTGTAAGGCTGCGCTCCCCTGCCGGAAATCCCCTTCCGGACAGGGCGCATGTGTCCGCCTGCGCGGCCACCGTGCGATCCGCATTTCATGCGAAACCGCTCTAAACTCGAATACGCCGGGGAACACGAAGCTCCCCGGCATCTTCATGAAAACAAGATGAAAGGAAGTAAAAAACTTACTTCTGCTTGCTTTCGATATAGTTGATGGCGTCCTTAACCTTCAGGATCTTCTGGGCGTCTTCGTCGGCGATTTCCACGCCGAAGGCTTCTTCGAAGGCCATGATAAGTTCGGTAAGATCAAGAGAGTCGGCGCCCAGATCTTCGATGAAGGACGCTTCGGGGGTCACTTCTTCTTCAGAAAGCTGAAGCTGTTCGACAATGATCTGCTTAACTTTATCTTCAACGGCGGCCATGGTTCCCTCCAGGGGGTGTTTCAGGTTTCTACTTCGACCGGACCAGACGTCCGGCATTACCTACAACAGAGAGAAAACAGCGCTCTCCTCCGCTCAAAACGGATGAGACCGGCATTTTCGAAATATCCTCAGCAGTACATGCCACCGTTGACGGCGATGACCTGTCCGGTGATGTACGCGGCCTTGTCGGAGGCAAGGAAAGCCACGGCATCGGCCACATCCTGAGCAGAGCCGAGACGGCCCAGAGGAATGGCGGAAACATAGGCTTTTCTTACGTCTTCGGCAAGAGATGCCGTCATGTCCGTCTCGATGAAGCCGGGAGCCACGGCGTTCACGGTTACGGAACGGCTGCCCAGTTCCTTGGCGGCGGACTTGGTCATACCGATGAGTCCGGCCTTGGCGGCGGAATAGTTGATCTGACCGGCATTGCCCATCTGACCGACGACGGAGGAAATATTGATGATGCGGCCGTCGCGCTGACGGGTCATGATCTTGGCGGCTTCGCGCAGGAAAAGGAAGGCGCCGCGAAGGTTGGTATTGACCACGGCGTCGAAGTCCTCATCCTTCATGCGCAGAACCAGCGTGTCGCGCGTAATGCCGGCATTGTTCACCAGCACGGAAAGATGCACCTTGCCCTTGATTTCTTCGGCAAAGAAACGACTCACGGCTTCAGAGTCGCCGGAATCCAGACAGAAGGCCCGGGCGCTGCCCCCGGCGGCCTCAATGTCGGCCACGGTCTGCTGCGCCGCTTCCGGACGGCTCACATACGTGAAGTATATCTGATACCCTGCGGCGGCCAGAGTAAGCGCCACAGTGCGGCCGATGCCGCGGGAACCGCCGGTAACCAGCGCGGTAGGGGTAAGATCGCTCATGCTCATGCTCCTGATTGGGAGAATACTAAGCGTTTTCCGGGGAAATGACAACGGAGAAACTAGGCCAGAAGTGCGGAACCCCAGGTCATGCCGCCGCCGAAGCTGGTCAGCAGGACCTTCATGCCCGACCTCAGCACGCCGGCCCGGCGAGCGTCTTCCATGGCAACGGGGAGCGTGGCCGCAGACGTGTTGCCGTAATGCTGCACATTGGCAAACACACGGCTTTCATCCAGTCCCAGGCGCTCGCCTACGGCACTGATGATTCTCATGTTGGCCTGATGAGGAATGAAGAGATCGAGATCGTTCAGCGAAAGACCGTTGCGCTCAAGAATGCGCAGACTCTCCTCCGCCATGCTGCGGACGGCATGCTTGAATACCGCCATGCCCTGCATGGAAATGAACCATTCCGGGCCTACGGTATCACCTTCACTGATCCGGCAGGCGGAACCGCCTCCGATCTTGATGAGTTCGTGGAGAGAGCCGTCGGAAGAGCAGACGACATCGCGAAGGCGCCACAGAGCGCCCTTGTCGGAAGAACGAAGCACCACGGCTCCGGCGGCATCGCCGAACAGCACGCAGGTGGTACGATCCTTGAAATTGGTACGGCGGCTCAGAGCCTCGGCGGCCACAAGGAGCACCACGGCATCCGGATGGCTCGCCACGGCGTTTCTGGCAAGCTCCAGACCGTACACGAAACCGGTGCAGGCCGCATTGAAATCCAGACACATGACGTCACCCATCCGGCCGCTCGCCGTCGAAAGACCGAGCTTTCCCGCAATGACGCAGGCCGTGCTGGGACAAAGATAGTCGGGAGTACAGGTCGCCACGAAAATATGCGTGACTTCCTCCGGCGAGATTCCGGCCATGTCGAGAGCGGCGCGCGCCGCCTCCACACCGCAGTCGGAAGCATCGGTACCGTCTTCGAGAATGTGGCGTTCCTTGATTCCCGTTCTGGTGGTGATCCACTCGTCGGACGTGTCCACCAGCTTTTCCAGATCCTGATTGGTGATGACGCGGGGCGGGATGCAGGAACCGAGTCCGCAGATGTAGCAGGAATGATTCATGAAGAAGTCCGGACACAGCCGCATGGAAACGGCAGTCGTACCTTTTTGGCAGAGCGCAGGGCCGTAAGGCCCCGCCTCTGAAAGAAGCCGCGCATTTTCCGCAGAGGGACGAAGCGGCTGGCGGTGCAGTCTGAGAGAAGGCGTTGGACGCCCCGACAGCGTGCACTGTACGGACACAAGACGCGACATCACGCTTTCCTGCCGAAAAACGGCAGAAAAGAACGCACCGGGGACGCTGAAGGCGCCTCCGGATACATCCCGGCAAACACGGTAATCTGTCACGTCGGGCGACGAACATTCGCCGCCGTCCACACATACCGCAGGGCCGCCTGACGGCGGTCCGTACGGTGAAAAAACATGATGAAAACTATACGCTGCGGCCGTAACTGGTCAGCTCCTCATTGGCGCTGATCGTTTCCACAAGGCGCTGCTGCGTTCCCTTGACCACATAGGTGTTGGCCATGGTGACAGCGCTGGTGATGGCCTTGGCGTTGGACTTTCCGTGACACACGATGGCAATGCCCTTCAGACCGAGCAGAGGCGCACCTCCGTATTCGGCGTAGTCCACCATCTTCTTGAAGTTCTGGAAGGCCTTCATGGAAAGGAAGGCGCCCAGCTTGGGCAGAACCCCGTTGTTGAGAAGTTCCCTTTTCAGAAGATGGGTCAGCGAAGAGGCCAACCCCTCACTCAGCTTGAGGGCGATGTTGCCCACGAAGCCGTCGCAGACGGCAACGTCGATATTGCCGGTGAACAGATCCCTGCCCTCGGCATTACCGATGAAGTTGAGATTGGAGGCCTGCTTGAGCAGTTCATAGCTGTTCTTGACCAGCGTATTGCCCTTTCCTTCTTCCTCGCCGATGCTCAGAATGCCGACGCGCGGATCCTCGTAGCCGAGGATATCCCTGACGAACGTGGCACCCATGAGTCCGAACTGAAAAAGATGGTGAGGACGGCACTCCACGTTGGCCCCCACGTCCAGAAGAAGCATGGGAGACTTTTCCGTAGGAATCACGGAAGCCAGAGCAGGACGTTCAACACCCGGGATACGCCCGAGGATGAACATGCCGCAGGCATAGGCCGCACCGGAGTGACCGGCGCTGATGAAAGCGTCGGCCTGTCCCTGGCGAACCAGTCTGCACGCCACCTGCATGGAAGAATCCTTCTTGGTACGCAGGATTTCAGAGGGCTTGTCGGTCATCTCCACCAGCTGCGTGGCGTTGACGATCTCGTAAAGCTCGCCCTCCTCTTCCTGAACGGAGAGTCCGGCAATGGTCTTGCGGATCTCTTCCTCGATACCGACGAGGATCACTTTGGCGCCCGTGTTCCGAGCAGCCTGAAGTGCGCCGGGAACGACTACGGAGGGGCCGAAGTCCCCTCCCATAGCGTCCACGGCGAGTCTTGCGCGATTACTGCTCATCGCTCGCTACAGGTTCGACCTGACGGCCATCATACTTGCCGCAGGAAGGGCAGACGCTGTGAGGCTTGGTGGGAGCGCCGCAGGAGCAGTAGATGACGGTGGGCTTGGCCACACGATCGTGAGAACGACGCATGCACTTTCTGGAGTGGGACTTTTTGTTCTGCTGAACGGCCATGTTGTTTCTCCTTATCGCGGAAACGGGGGAATCACCCCTGATGTTTCACTTTCAGTTGACGCAGAGCAGCCAGCCGCGGATCACCGCTGTCGCGGGAACAGCCGCAGGCACCTTCATTAAGATTCTTGCCGCACACGGGGCACAGACCCCGGCAGTCCGGCCTGCAGAGAGGCTTCACCGGCAGAGCCAGCGAAAATTCCTCCCACAAAAGCGATGCCAGATCAAGGAAAGGCGCTCCGCCCTCCCAGGTCACGGCACATTCATCCAGAAGTCCGACAGGATCTTCCTCTTCCGGTTCGGTTTCGACGGCTGCGGGGTATTCCTCGAATTCGTCGAAGCTCTGGTTCAGCACCACAAGAGTCTCTTCCATGCAGCGGTTGCACGGCATGGCCACAGTGCCTCTGATGGTACCGCGAAGCAGACAGCCGTCCTGCTGCGGAAGCAGGAAAACCTCCGCGATGACAGGCTCAACTATGCGGCATGACAGACGATATTCCTCAATGGGCTTCGTCCAGACAGCCTCGTCGGAGACCGTCAGCGAACAGCCCTGGGGGCCTATCTCATTGAGTGCAATGTGTTTAAGATCCATGCTTTACCTCTGGAAACATGACAAAATACCCACGGGGCTCCGCTTTGTCAAGTGCACAGGCGCTTCCGGGGATGAAGGATTTTCCTTCCCTCCGGCGGAAAGAAGGCTCCCCTCTCCCCTTGCGGGGAAAGCCGAAGCCTTCCTGTCCGTCGAAAATACATCGGTTCCGTGCCGCACGGCACGATTCCCGTTCTGCCGCTTCCCGGAGCGTTTTCTTCCGGAGCCCGTCTACTTGACGGCCTTTTCGCTGATCACCATGGCATCATGCAAACCGTAACCGTCCAGCTTGCGGCGGAGCACCTGAAGATCCGCCTTGCTGCCGCGCATGAGCACCTGCACATAGTACCAGGTGGTACGGCTGGTCTTGGTCTGCGTACGACGGGCCTTGAAACCATCCTTGACGAGCGTATTGAGCAGAGCCTGAGCCTGCTTGGACTCCTTGAAGGCCGCAACCCGCAGCACGTAGTCGTACTGCGGCTCCCTGGGCTTCTGCACCTCGGGTTTCGGCTTTTCCGGGGCGGCCTTTTCCTGCACCACGGCCGGAACGGCAGGCTGCGTTACGGCAGGCCCTTCCGCTTCGGAAAGAACCCCTCCCGCGGCGTCGTTCTTCAGGCTGGTCATGAACTGAAGTTCTTCCTTGGGAAGAATCTTCTCCTGAACTTCCGCTTCGCTCCCTTCTTCGGCCGCGGGTTCCTCGGCAAGGAGCCGATCGAGCTCCAGAGCCTGAGGCAGAGGCATGCTGCTGCGCCCCACGATCACGCCCGAAAGGAAGCTGAACCCGAGAAGCACCAGCGCAAGCACGCTCATGGTCACGAGCGCAGACGGCGTGATGTTCACACGCCAGGCAAAAAAGCCCCGACCTTCCGAACGCCCTTCTGCGCGCGAGGAGCCGCTTCTGCGCGAAGAGGACTCGCCCTCCGCCGCGGCCGACGAGGCCGCGGCGTCCGAGCTTTCCTCCGAGGCGAAGAAAATGCTCTGCCGCCGTTCGCGGTCGCTGTTTTTCTTCGCGCTGGAGGAGGAACTGCGATAAAAGGCGTTTGCCATGACTACATGGATTCCGGAGCGCTCACGCCGAGCAGATCAAGACCGTTGGCGATGACCACGCTCACGGCGCGCAGCAGCGCCAGACGGGCCTTCATGACGTCTTCATCATCACCGCTCAGCACGGGATTGTTGGCATAATAGCTGTGCAGCTTGCCCGACAGTTCCATAAGATAGAAGCTGATGGGATGAGCGGCACGGGCACGGGCGGCATCTTCCACGACATTGCGGAAACGTTCCACTTCGCGCAGCAGGGCCAGATCATCGGCGGAAGTCAGAGACTTCAGCATGTCGGCCGTGCAGTGTTCGGGCAGCACCACGCCGCGATCGGCGGCACGGCGCAGAAGCGCAGCCACACGGGCATGGGCATACTGCACGTAGTAGACGGGGTTTTCCATGTTGCGCTGCTTCACCAGATCCAGATCGAAATCCAGAGGACTGTCGCTCTTGCGCGAAAGGAACATGTAGCGGGCGGCATCCGTACCGACATCGTCCAGCACTTCCCGCAGCGTGACGAACTCGCCGGAGCGGGTGGACATGGCCACGGGCTCGCCGCCGCGCATGAGATTCACCATCTGGATGAGCACCACATGGAAATCGTTTTCCGGATCATGCTGCATGCAGGTGATGGCGGCCTTCATGCGGGGAACGTAACCGTGATGGTCGGCGCCCCACACGTCGATGCATTCATCGAAACCGCGATCGAACTTGTTGGCATGATAGGCGATATCGGAAGCAAAATAGGTCAGATAACCATCGCTCTTGCGGAGCACGCGGTCCTTGTCGTCGCCGAACTGCTGCGTGGCGAGCCAGATGGCGTTGTCCTTGTCATACACAAGGCCCATGGCGCGCAGCTTGTCGAAGGCTTCCTCCACCTTTCCGGCGTCCACGAGGCTCTTCTCGGAGAACCACACCTGATGCTCCACGCGGAATTCCCTGAGGTCTTCCTTGATGCCCGCCAGAATGGTGGCGCAGGCATACTCGTAGCAGAGATCCTTGGCTTCGGCTTCGAGCTTCTCCGGCAGAGAAGGATCCTTTTCCAGCATCTCGCGGGCGATGTCGCGGATGTAATCGCCGTGATACCAGCCCTTGGGATCTTCAGGATAGACCACGGGCAGGTTGCAGATCTCGCGCATGCGCAGATACACGGAGTCGCCGAGCAGACGCATCTGACGTCCGGCGTCGTTGATGTAGTACTCCGTGGACACATCGTAGCCGGCAAAGCGCAGCAGTCTGGTCAGAGAGTCGCCAACAGCGGCGCCGCGTCCATGTCCGATGTGAAGAGGACCGGTGGGATTGGCGGAAACGTATTCCACCACGATACGACGGCCGTTGCCGTTCTTCGAGGAGCCGAACGCCTTTCCCTGCTCTTCGACGTCCACAACCACCTGCTGCCAGAACGAAGGGGCGAAGGTGATGTTGATGAAGCCGGGACCGGCCGTTTCCACGGAAACCAGACCGGGGAAGGCGGCGCACAGTTCCTCGCCGATCTTTTCAGCCACGACGCGGGGAGCGGCCTTGGCCTGCTTGGAAAGCACCAGGGCAAGATTGGTGGCAAGATCGCCGTGTCCGGCGTCTCTGGGGATTTCCAGAACGGCCTTTTCAGGCCATTCCCAGCCGTGTCCCGCCACAATGTCACGGAGGGCCTTTTCAATAAGAAGTATGTCGCGCATCGTTATCCTTCAAATGCATCCACAGCGTCTTTGTTGGGAATGTGAACGGTGGTGTAACTGCCGTCGGCCACGTCGGCCGCCACAAGAATCGGACGCACCATGCGGGTCAGCACGCCCTGCGGTCCGAATTCCACCCAGCGGCGCACGCCGTCTCTCCACTGGTTGGAAATGGTGTCCACCCAGCAGACGGAAGAAGTCATCTGACGGCGCATGGCGCTGTGCAGCGCTTCCGCGTCGCTCAGAGGTTCGCCGTTGATGTTGGAGTATATGGGGAAGGCGGCGTCGTGCCAGTCCTGCTTGTCCAGCAGCTTGGAAAATTCCGCCGAAGCTTCGGCCATCATGGGCGTATGGAAGGCGCCGCTCACGGCCAGAGGGAAGCCCTTGGCTCTCGGATTTTCCGCCTTCAGCTGTTCGGCGGCCGCTTCCACGGCTTCGCGGTGGCCGCTCAGCACAAACTGCAGAGGCGTATTCTTGTTGGCCACGCGCACCAGCTTGCCGGTTCTTTCGGAAACCTGTTTGGCCACGTTTTCCACCTGCTCCTGAGAGAGACGGATCATGGCGCACATGGTGCCGATATGCTCCGGATCCACGTCGGCCATGAGACGGCCGCGCAGCGTGACGAGCTCAAGCACCTTGTCCACGGGAAGCACCCCGGCCGCAGCCAGCGCGCTGAATTCACCGAGGCTGTGTCCGGCCGCGCAGGCCGGAGAAAGGCGATTGGAAACGCTCTGCCACAGGGCGAGGTTCACCACAGTGATGGCGGGCTGAAGGTTGCGGGTTTCCGCCATGAGCGTGGCGTCGTCGCTGTCCCAGTATATCTCGCGCAGAGGCAGGCCGCTGATGCTTTCCGCCTTCTTCCAGAGATTCATGATATCGGAAGACGCCTCGGCAAGACGCCTTCCCATGCCAGATGCCTGCGACCCCTGACCGGGGAACAGGATGGCGGTCTGAACACTGTTCATTCCATACTCCCTGATGGGTTATGGGTCATAACACACGGGCCGCCGCCGGTCGGCGGCGACACCGTCTTCTAGTCGTACCGGACGGAGCTGAACTTCATCAGCCGATCCCAGTTGTGATGAGACTCAATGTAGCGGAACGTGCCGGTCTTGGCGCGGATCACCAGAGAATGGGTGACGGCACCGCGTCCGGAATAGCTCACGCCGCCGAGGAAGGTGCCGCCGGAAATGCCGGTGGCGGCAAAGAAGGCGTCATCGGCACGGATGATGGAGTCGACCGTGAGGATCTCGTCCAGTCTGGTTCCTTCCGCAAGCATGGCCTCCCTTTCAGCGTCGGACTGCGGATCGAAGCGTCCGAACATCTGACCGCCGACGCCCTTGATGGCGCAGGCGGAAATGACGCCTTCCGGCGTTCCGCCGGTGCCCATCATGACATCGACGTCCACGCTGGGGTCGGCCACCATGAGGGAGCCGGCCACGTCGCCGTCGGTGTGCAGGGTGATGCGGGCTCCGGTCTTGCGGATTTCCTCAATGAGTCCCTTGTGACGGGGCTTGTCGAGCACGAACACCACGAGGTCGTTGATGTCCTTGCCCACGGCGCGCGCCACGGCCTGAAGGTTGTCGGCCACAGGCGCGTCGATGTCCACCACGTCACGGGCTTCGCGGCCCACCACGAGCTTTTTCATGTAGTAGCTGGAGCCGGGATTGTACATGTAGCCCGACTTGCAGGCGCCTATGACGGCGATGGCATTGGGACGGCCGAGCGCCAGCAGATTGGTTCCCTCCACGGGATCCACGGCAATGTCGATGGCAGGCCCGGTGCCGTCGCCGACTTCTTCGCCGTTATACAGCATGGGAGCCTTGTCCTTGGCGCCTTCGCCGATGATGACGCGCCCCTTGATGGAGAGGGAGTCGAAAGAAAGGCGCATGGCGTCCACCGCCGCGCCGTCACCGTCTTCCTTGGCGCCCTTTCCCAGCCAGCGCGCTGCGGAAAGCGCTGCAGATTCCGTTACCCGGAGCAGTTCGAACGCCAGATTTTTTTCAGGAGCTTGCATATTGTCCTCCCTCGGCAAGGGGATGTTACATAAAAAAGGCCGTTCTCAGGCCACAATCGGCATAAGTATATCCGAGCAAGCGCTTTTCATCAAGAGTAAAGGCAGGCATGTAAAGATGACACGATTTCTGAAAGGGTCTGAAAGATTTTGCAATACAGGCCCCAAAAGTCGACATCTCACGGAAGAAGCGGACGCTTTTCTTCCCATCCCCTCACGCCCGGAGCACTTCGCCTTTTCGTTTCGGCACGAAAAGCTTCCTCCTTCCGCATGCATTCCGTCCGTCAGGCAACGACCGTAAAAAGAGGGAAAACAAAAAGCCTCCGCCCTTTTCGGACGAAGGATTCCGGAGAATCAATGATAAAGATCGGGATCGGAAGGCATGACGTCCCAGCGGATCTTACCCGCGCTTTTCTTGCGCCGGCGCAGCAGCACATAGAACGCTCCGGCCCCGCCGTCTTCCTGACGGGCCGTGCAGAAGGCCAGCACCACGCGCTTGAAGGGATCCTGCGTAAACCACTGCTGCACGCGGAAGCGCAGCACGGGAACACCGTTCAGGGAATTGAGTCCGCGCCCGGTCACAACGAGCACCGTTCTCACGCCCTTGTAGTAGGCGCTGCGGAAAAAGCCCACCAGATTCTGAAAAGCCTGCTCACAGTTCAGGCCGTGCAGGTCGATGTGCGCCTCCGGGCTGAACTGCCGCGACTGCAGCTGGGATACGATCATGAGGTCCAGCCCCACGACGTGCCCTTCCGCATACTCATCGGTGCTCGCCACGGAAAATTCCACCTTGCCTTCCATGAAATCCTGCAGAGGATGACGGGGATCCGTCACGGGAACAACTGGAGCTTCGGGCTCCACAGGCACGTCGCGGCCTCTGCCGTTCAGCGGCACCGTTCCCCGCACGGCACTGAAAAAGTCATGGCTGTCGTCTTCCTCCGCAGGCTGTCCGGCCGCTTCGCTCAAAAGAGCGGTATCGTCCCGGCGGCCGATCCGCGCACCGGCAAGCGCCATGGCGGTCAGCGTGACAGGCTCATTCTCTTCTTCCGGAGCCGTCTCCTTCTGCTGAGGCTGAACTGCCGCCTCAGCCTTCTTTTTCTGCAGCATGCGCTTGACGCCGCGGCTCTCCAGCATATCGGCAAAGGTGGTGTCCCCGCTTTCGGCGCTGCTGCGGGACGACTTTTTGTCCGCCCCCCCGGTCTGACCGGAAGACGGAAGCTTCTGTACATTGCCGCTCATAGCCTGCAGAAAAAGCTCAGTGTCGGCATCCAGCGCGGCGGCCTCGGCGTCCCTGTTCTTCACCACAGTCTTGGCGCGGCGCTGCCTGCGCAAGTTGTCCCTGTCGCTGCGGGAAGGAAAATCCCGCGCATTCAGCATGGAAAAAGGATTGGAAGCATCTTTGCTCATGACGACCGCCTCGAAAAATAAAAATTGAACCCGAAGGACTGCTCTGTTCTACGTGCTCCGCGAGGAAATGCAAGTGCGCACTCCCGCAGGAGACGCGGGCCGCGACTTCCGCCGACATGGAGTCAGCTGCGACCGGCCCTGAAATTCCGGTGCTCGTCCCCGCATGCCCCCGCGATATCCGCCCCGCAGACTCTCCCCTTCTCCTCCATCCCGTGTCCCACATACGGCATGTTCCATAAAAAACTTGGCAAACAGAACGGAAGCGACTATTAATACGGGGTACCTGCATAAGCGATTTCCATGGGAAATGCCGCAGGGAAAGCCCCGGGCTTTCTCTTTGCGGGCACAGGTACCTGAACGCAAAGCGTCCCTGCCGGGCAGGCCAACGCTCTTCAACCAGGAGATGAGACCATGAGTTTTTCCCGTTCCGCCGCATACACCTCCGCCGGCGTCAACATCCATGCCGGCAATGAGCTGGTTTCCCGCATCAAGGAGCTGGTAGCCAGCGCGCAGACCCACGGCGTTCTTTCGGACATAGGCGGCTTCGGCGGCCTGTTCCGTCCCGACGTCTCGGGAATGCAGTCGCCGGTTCTTGTCGCGGGTACCGACGGCGTGGGCACGAAACTCAAGATGGCCTCCATGTTCAACCGTCACGATACCGTGGGTATCGACCTTGTGGCCATGAGCGTGAACGACTGCCTGGTACTGGGTGCCAAGCCGCTGTTCTTCCTTGACTATTTTTCCTGCGGCGAGCTGAACGTCGATCTTGCCACCACCGTGGTGGGCGGCATCGTGGAAGGATGCAAGATGAGCGGCTGCACGTTGCTCGGCGGTGAAACGGCGGAAATGCCGGGCATGTACGCCAACGGCGACTATGACCTCGCCGGTTTCTGCGTAGGCCTTGTGGACGGCCCGAACATCGTGGACGGCTCCACCATCAGCGTGGGCGACGTCATCATCGGTCTCGCATCCTCGGGCCTGCACTCCAACGGCTACTCTCTGGTTCGTAAAATTTATGAGGAAAGCGGCGTGAAGGCGGACGACATCGTGCCCGGCACCGACAGAACCTTTGCCGACGTTCTGCTTACCCCCACCGTCATCTACGCCGATCAGGTCAAGTCCATCATGCGTGATCTGCCCATCAAGGGCATGGTTCACATCACCGGCGGCGGCTTCTACGACAACATCCCGAGAGTGCTTTCGCCATCCATCTGTGCCAGCATCCGCTTCTCCAGCTGGGAACGCCCGACCATCTTCGAATGGCTGAAGCAGCAGGGCAATCTCTCCTGGCCGGAAATGCTCCAGATCTTCAACTGCGGCATCGGCTACATCATGATCACCGACCGTGCCACGGCCGACGAAATGCTCCCCCGCTTCAAGTCCATGAAGACCGAGGCATGGGAAATCGGAACCATCGTCCGCCGCAAGGACAATCAGGAACAGGTGGAGATTTCCTTTGACTGACTTTCAGAAGCCCTGCCGCTATGTGGTGAGCGCCTGTCTTGCCGGTACCCCCTGCCGCTATGACGGCCGCTCGAACCTGCGCCCCGAAATCGCCGCCCTTGTGGAAAAAGGCGAGGCCGTTCCGGTCTGCCCCGAAGTGCTGGGAGGTCTGCCTACGCCGCGCACCCCCAGCGAACAGAAGGACGGACGCGTTCTTTCCGCAACCGGCGAGGACGTGACCGAAGCCTTCAGCTCCGGCGCGGAAGCCGCGCTCTACATTGCCGAGGAATACGGCTGTTCGGCCGCCATTTTAAAGGCGAGATCTCCGTCCTGCGGCTGCGGACGCATCTATGACGGGACGTTCACCCGCACGCTCGTCGACGGCGACGGCCTCTTTGCCGTGCTGCTCCGCAAAAAGGGATTCCAGATCTTTACCGAAGAAACATTTTCCGCGGACAAGGCATGAAACGCGGTATTCTTCTGGTAGCCTACGGCTGCGGCAACATCCGCGGAGCAGCGGCGCTGCGTGCCGTACAGACGGCAGCCGAAGCGCGTTTCCGTCTGCCGGTGCGCTGGGCCTTCACCTCGGAAACCATGCGCCTGCGGCTGGCCAGTTCCCGCACCAAGTCCGACTCCGTGCTCAAGGCGCTGAGACGCATGCGCTTTGAACGCTATACTCATGTAGCCGTTCAGCCCCTGCATATCATCCCGGGCATGGAATACAGCGCCGTGGCCGCCGATTGTCGCGCCATTCTGGAGGAAGGCGGCCTTTCCGTCAGTCTCGGCCGACCTCTGCTCTCCGGTCTTGATCCCGAGGCTCCCTGCGTGGCCGAAGCGGCGGAAACGCTGCTCAACCATATCTCGCCGCTGCGCTCTGCCTTGGAGCCGGTCATTTTCATGGCTCACGGCAGTCGCCACGAGTGCGACATTCTCTATCGCCGCCTCGGCAGCGCCGTCAGCGCACGGGATGCCCGCATCCATGTGGCCTGCATGGTCGGCTCCGGCATGATCCGCCCGGACGAAGCCACAAAAAATGCTCCTGCGTCCGACGGACTGGACCTGCTGCTGCCTTCTCTGCGCGCGGAAACGTCACCGGAGAGCCGCGTATGGCTTCTGCCCCTGCTCTCCGTGGTGGGGCGGCATACGCTGGAAGACATGGCGGGTTCTTCTCCCTCTTCCTGGAAAAGCCGCCTTGAAAAGGCAGGCTTCCGCTGTCAGGCGGAACTGAGAGGGCTTGCCGACGATCCCGCCTTCATCGACCTGTGGCTGAACCGGCTGGCCTCCGCTCTTGAGACGCCCGATCCCGCCGCCACGCTTCTTTCCGAGGCAGGAAACGCCGATGATCCGGCGCCCCATGCGTGTACCGCTGCTCCTGCCGTTTCCTCCGATGCACTTCCTTTTCTCAAGGAGTCTGCCATGTCCTCATCCGTCATCAGCTCCGCCATGGAGCAGAATCTCTCTCAGGGATCCATGATCCGGCGCATGTTCGAAGCCGGTATTGAACTGCGCAAAAAGTACGGCAACGATGCCGTCTGCGATTTCAGTCTCGGCAATCCCGACCTCGCGCCGCCCGCCGAAGCGGCCCGTGCCATGGAGGCCCTTACCGCGCGCCTGTCCGAGCCCGGCATTCTCGGCTACATGCCCAACGGCGGATTCGGCTGGGCCCGAGAAAAGCTGGCCGCCTGGCTGAGCGAGCAGCAGCACACCCCGCTCAAGGCCGCTCACGTCATGCTCGGCTGCGGCGCCGCAGGCGTGATGAACGCCTTCTTCCACACCGTTCTCGAACCCGGCGACGAAGTGCTCACCGTGGCTCCCTTCTTCGGCGAATACCGCTTCTATGTCGGCAATCACGGCGGAACACTCCGTCCCGTGCCCTGCCGTGCGGAAGACTTCGGCCCCGACGTGGAAGCCCTTGCCGCCGCCGTTACGCCGAAGACCCGTGCCCTCATCATCAACTCTCCCAACAATCCTTCCGGCGCCGTCTACTCCGAAAAAGACATCGCCGACCTTGCCGCCATGCTGGAAGAGGCTTCCAGAAAGATCGGACGAGTGATCTACCTTGTGGCGGATGAACCGTACCGCTTCCTGGCCTACGACGGACTGGAAGTGCCCTCCGCTCTTCCTCTCTACCGCCACAGCGTGGTCATCAGCTCCTTTGCCAAGAACTACGGCATGGCCGGCGAGCGCGTGGGCTATATTGCGGTCAACCCCGCCATGGAAGATGCCGACAAGCTCATGGACGGACTCATCTTCTCCAACCGTGTGCTCGGTTTCGTGAATCCTCCCGTGATCGGGCAGTATCTCATGGCCGAATGCCTCGGCACCTCCACCGACGAGGCGCTCGCCATCTATACGAAACGCCGCAACCGCCTCGCCGCCATTCTGGCCGACGCAGGCTACGAGTTCACCCTGCCCAGAGGCACCTTCTACTTCTTCCCCAAGGCCCCCGGCGGCGACGACAAGGCCATCGTGGAAAAACTGACGCAGAACCTCGTGCTCGCCGTGCCGAGTTCCGGTTTCGGATACCCCGGCTACTTCCGCCTGTCCTTTGCCGTGGAAGACGCCGTCATCGAGCGCTCTGCCGAAGGATTCCGCAAGGCGCTTCAGAACTGATTTCACCGGCACGGCCCCGCAAGGCCGTGCCGCTTTTTTTCCTGACGAGAGCCGGATACGCCGCACAGAGAACAGGATGCGACCCCGGCTCTTTTGTTGTGCCCGACCGCCTGCTTCTCTCTCCACTTCATCAGCTGCCTCTTTCAGTCCGACGACGGCAGGACAGTCCTTCCACCCCGTTTCAACACCAGCCACGTTCCACCCTTCCGGGCTTTTTCGGTTGCGTTTATCATCAATTTTTGATTTATCAATGAGTAAATTTATTCTTGACTTTTTACATTTTTTCAATGAAAGATGATTCCATCGGGAAAATCCCCCTAACCCTTTTCTGGTGGAATCATGCTGGAATATCTGCGCATACGCGGCCTGGCCCTCATTGACGACATGGAGCTTGAATTCGGCGACGGAATGAACGTCCTCACGGGCGAAACCGGCGCAGGCAAGAGCTTCATTCTCAAGGCCATCAACTTTGTTCTGGGAGACAAACTCTCTACCGACATGGTGCGCCCCGGCCGGGACAAGGCGCAGGTGGAGGCGCTCTTCACCAGACAGGGCGAACAGGGGGAAGAGGAAATCGTGCTCCGGAGAGAACTTTCCGCCTCTTCCGGACGCAGTCACTTTTTCCTCAACGGTACCCTCACCTCGCAGGAAACCGTGCGTGCCCTGCGCCCCGTTCTTCTTTTCCATGTCAGTCAGCACGGGCAGCAGCGCCTGCTTCAGTCCTCCTATCAGGCGTCGCTCATCGACTCCTTCCTTCCCGACCAGACGCTGGTTTCCCGCAAGGATGCCGTTCTGAAGGAACTCAAGGACGTGGCGGAGCAGCGACGCAAACTCCTGGAGCGCATGGAAATGCTGAGTGAGAAACGGGAACTGCTGGAAATGCAGCAGAAGGAAATCGAACGCGTCGCGCCTGAAGAGGGAGAGGAAGAGCGGCTGGAAAAGGCCCGTGCGGAAATGAAGGGGCTGGAACATCTGCGCTCGCAGTATGAGCAGGGGCTGGAACTCATGCTCGGAGGCGAGGGAGCCGGACTTTCCACCATGCTGGGCGAGCTGGAACGCCTGCTCCATGGGCTTGCCCAGGAAGACGAAACATTCGCGCCGTCTCTCGAATCGCTTCTGAACTTCGAGGAAGAAGCCCGGGAACTGACTCGGCGCTTCCGCAGCACGCCCTCCTGCGACTGCGAATACGATCCCGACGAGCTTGAGGCGCGCCTCTACGAGTTGTCACAGCTCAAGCGCCGCATGCGCCGGACCATCCCTGAAATTCTCCGACTCCGGGACGAAATCACAGAAAACCTCTCCTTCCTCGATGCCTGCGGTCTTGATCTGCACAGGCTGGAAAAGCAGGAGCGGGAACTCTCCAAAAAACTTCATGTAATACTTGAAGAATGCAACGCGGGCCGAAAAGAGGCTGCCGCATCCTTCTGCACGGCGCTGGAAAGGGAACTGGCCGGACTCGGCTTTTCCGAACGCGTTCATGTGGAGCCTGAATGCGTCCCTCACGAGGTATGGCCTCAAGTGGAAGACAAGGTGAAGGTCATCTGCCCTGCCTGCGTGGAAGACCGCTACCGCCTGCTGTGGGCCCCCAATCCGGGCCAGCATCCGCAGCCTCTGGATAAAATCGCCTCCGGCGGCGAACTTTCACGCTTCATGCTGGCCGTGGTCGGCGTACAGGCCACGGGAGAAGACGCCACGCTCATCTTCGACGAAGTGGATGCCGGAGTCGGCGGCATCACGCTGAACCGCGTATCCGACAGGCTGCATGATCTGGCCGCCAAAAGACAGCTTCTCATCATCACGCACTGGCCGCAGCTTGCCGCCCGGGCGGCCCAGCATTTTCAGGTGTCCAAGGAAGTGCGCAGCGACGAAACCTTCACGCTCTGCCGCCCCCTCGACGCCAGAGCCAGAGAAGCCGAACTCAGAAGAATGGCGGGAGAAGAAAGCTGATCCCACGGGAAGCGGCAGTGCAACAGACTTTTCCGGCAAGGTCACAGTTCTCGGAAAAACGGCCTCCTCGAACAGCCTGTCTGCCGGAGCTGAAACCCAGGTCGTTGGCCTGACTCAACCTGACGCCTTTCAGCGTTCCGCCCGTCGGGCCCCGTCGCGGGCGCACCTTCACAAACGTTGCCGTCGCTTCCCTTTTTATGCCGGGTAAAAGACCGAGCGCCCTCCCCGCCGCCCCGTCAGTCATGATGGTACGGCATGTTCCGAAGCAGCGTTTCCGCCCGGTAAAGCTGTTCGAGCAGCACCACTCGGGCCAGCTCATGCGGGAGCGTCTGCGGGCCGAAGGCTATGAGGTGGCGGGCCTTTTCCCGAACGGAGTCATGCAGCCCGAAGGGGCCGCCCACGATGAAGCACGGACGACGCGTCGCATCAGTAGACATTCCGTCCAAAAAGCGTGAAAATTCCCGGGATGTCATGGAACGCCCCTTTTCATCGAGGCATACCACGATATCCTGCGGCGAGAGCGCCGCAAGAATGCGCTTTCCTTCATCCTCCACACGCCGGGCGACCGGCAGTGCGGGATCGGAGTCGCGGATGACGGTATCCGTCACCTTTCTCCAGCGGGAAAGCCGTTCCAGATAATGGGCCGCGGCATCCTTCCAGAAAGGAGCATGTGGCCTGCCGACTGTCATGATACGCAAGGGTTTCAAACTCATGCGTTCAGTATAGGCTTACCCTTCCACGGAGGCAAGCGTGACTCTATCCCTTCAGGAAGCCGCCCGCCGCTTACGTCTCGGCGGCGTGATTCTCTACCCCACGGAAACCTTTTTCGGCATCGGCTGCCGCGCCGACAATGCCGAAGCGGTGCTGCGCGTATTCCACTGCAAGCGCCGTTCTCTCTCCATGCCGCTGCCCGTCATTCTGGGCTGCTTCGAGCAGCTCGCGCTCGTGGCCATCCCCGACCCTGCCCTTGCCGACGACATGAGTGCTCTGGCCCGCTTCTGGCCCGGTCCGCTCACGCTTCTTCTGCCCGCCCGCCCCGAGCTTCCCGAAGCCCTCACCGGCGGCAGCGGAAAAATAGCCGCCCGCATAAGCTCGCATCCCGCCGCCCGGGCGCTGGCCGAACAGAGCGGATTTCCCATCGTTTCAAGCAGCGCAAACATCAGCGGCCGGAAAGCCGTCACTGCGGCATCCGAGCTTGATCCGGAACTTCTTCTCTCCCTGATGCCGGAAACGGACGGCGTTCTCGACGAGCCTCCGGCTCCCGGCGGCGGAGAAGCCAGCACCATCGTGGAACCTCTGGGCAGCCGGAACCTGCGCCTGTTCAGAGAAGGCGCGCTGCCTCTGGCTGATCTCAGGCAGGCCGGTTTTCACATTCTGAATCCCCATTCCGAGGTTCATGCATGAATCATCCCCGCCATTGCCCGTCCTGCGGGACGCTTGTGGTAAAATACAGCAATCCTCTGCCCACGGCCGACGTCGTCATTTACGACGAAAAAAGAGGCATCATCCTGATCCGTCGCAAGAATCCTCCGCTGGGCATGGCCCTTCCGGGCGGATTCATCGAGGAAGGAGAAAGCGCGGAACACGCCGCCGTACGCGAAATGAAGGAGGAAACCGGCCTCGACGTTCAGCTTGAGGGGGTTCTCGGCGTCTACTCCTGGCCGCTGCGCGATCTGCGCTGTCATACCCTCACCACGGTTTTCGTAGGACGCTGCGCCGATCCGGACGCCCTGCTTGCCGGAGACGACGCCGCCGAGGCCGCCTTCTACGATCCGGATCATATTCCAGGACCTCTCTGCTTCGATCATGCCCGCGTTCTCGCCCACTTTCGCGACTGGCGTGAGGGGCGCAGGCCCCTGCTGCCCTGCGCGGAAGATCCATCCCTTGAATACGGCGACATTCCCTATACCCGCCCCTTCTAGCCTTCCGGAGTTCTCATGTTTCATTACGGTCACACGTCCCCTGAAGAACAGGATGTCTGGATCAGGGATCATTTCCGCAGCCGCACGGCCGGAGCCGAATTCATGCTTCCCTGGACCATCGACACATGGTTCACCACCGTCGGCGAACTGAAAAGACTCTTCACCGCTGAAGAATTGAAAACCGTCATAGACGCACACAAGAACATCGTCATAGACGCATCCCACCTGCGCGCCGCCCACCTGCTCACCCATGTTCCGGAGCTCTGCGGAAAAAAGGAGCTGGATAAAAAGTACGGCAGCAGCAGCCGAATCCTTGAGACGAAACTCAGGCAGCTCGACGACACGCAGGCCGCCGTGCTCGTGCTCTGGGCTTCGGCATTCTGGCGCGGTCAGACCTGCTCCGCGCAGGCATTGGAAAAATACGTCGCCGTGAAATAACCATCCGCTCGAAGATCCGCCGCCCTTACCCACTTTCTGCAGTAAAAAAAGGGGCAGGTTCACGCCTCCCCTTTGCCGCTGCGGAAGCCCTCCGCCGGAGAACGCCGCCTCTCTCGGAAAAACTCAGGCGGATTTACGGAAAGAACCTGTTCCATGAGCACACATGGGAGCGAGACAGGCACAGATCCGGGCAACCTGAAAAACAGCTTTTCTCAGGTTCCGTTCCTAATACCGCCACATTCCTCCCGGTCTCCACCCAAACAGCCCAAGCGCTCGTCAGACTTTTCCGCCGCCACGCCGACATCCGTCCCTCGACTCCTGCAACCATCAAGGATCTCCTCATGGCCGATTACGCACGCAACCGCATGTTCTTTGCCTCAAGCACCACGCTCATGCTGGCCGTGGCCGGGTACATGTCCTTCAGCCTGTTCTGGCACGATCCCGTGCCCGTCCTCTGGAGAATTCCGCTCACGGTTCTTCTCTTCATCATTTCCCAGACCATCACGGGCATGCGGGTACTCATTACGAAACGCCCCGATCTGCCCTTTCTGCTCGTGCGCGCGGGAGGCTTCATTTCCTCCTCGTTCATGGTCCTGTCCTGGCTTGTGCTTCTGCGCGATCTGTTTCTTGCCCTGTGTTTCGGAGTCTCCCTTCTGAGCCCCGGTCTGAGCGGACTGGAAGAGAGCCTGTTCTCCGCCCTGCTCTCCATTCCTGCGGAACTTCTCATGCTCGCCACAAGTCTGGCGGCGGCGGCCGCAGGCATGGCGCGCGCCCTGGCCGTTCCCGAAGTCAGACGGATCGACGTTACCGTAACGGGTCTGCCCAAGGATCTGGACGGACTCAAGATCGCCCATCTGAGCGACCTGCACATCGGCTCCACCTTCACCGGCGCGTGGCTGGAGGAAGTGGTTCGCCGGACCAATGCTCTGGAGCCGGACTTCACCCTCATCACGGGAGATCTGGCCGACGGCACGCCGGAGAGCATCGGTTCCTTTCTGCATCCCATCACGGATCTGAGGGCACGCTATGATGTCGTCATCAGCGCAGGAAACCACGACTACTACTCCGGACTGCGCCCCTGGGTGGAAACCTGGCGGCACTGGGGCATGACTGTTCTTCTGAACGCTCACAGGCAGTACGACGTCAGAGGCAGAAACGTGGTCATTGCCGCAGTCACTGATCCCTGTGCCGTTCTGTTCCGCAGTCTCGACGGAGAAATGGGCGCGCCCGACACCAGAAAAGCCCTTGAGGGAGCGGACGAAGGCCTGCGCATCCTCATGTCGCACCGACCGGGACAGGCCGAACAGAACGCCGCTCTGGGCTGTCATCTCCAGCTTTCCGGACACACCCACGGCGGACAGTTCTTCTTTCTCTTCCCGCTGGTATCCCGTATGAACAGCGGATTCCGCTCCGGCCTCTACCGGGCCGGATCCATGCCGCTCTACGTCAGTCCCGGAACAGGCATGTGGGGCTATGTGCCCATGCGCCTCGGTGTAGGCGCGGAAATCACGCTGCTTACGCTGCGCTCCCCGGAGCAGACTGAAGCCGGAGAACGCTCAACGAAATAAAGAAGGAAAATAAGGAAATTCTTCCTGTTTTCTCACCAAAAAGCTTCTGATGATACGAAAAAAAGGCAGCCAAATGGCTGCCTTTTTCCATACCGTAATCAGGGGAAAGAACTCCCCGATCGGAGATTACTGACGGGTCAGTCTGCGATACTTCATGCGATGAGGCGTATCCGCATCCTTGCCGAGTCTCTTGCGGCGATCCTCTTCATATTCGGAGAAGTTGCCCTCAAAGAAGGTCACCTGCCCCTCATCCTCAAAGGCCAGAATATGCGTGGCAATACGGTCGAGGAACCAGCGGTCATGGCTGATGACCAGCACGCAGCCCGCAAAGTTTTCCAGCGCATCTTCCAGAGCACGCATGGTGTTCACGTCGATGTCGTTAGTGGGTTCGTCGAGCAGCAGCACGTTGGCGCCGGACTTGAGCATGCAGGCAAGGTGCACGCGGTTGCGTTCACCGCCGGAGAGCACGTCCACTTTCTTCTGCTGGTCGCCGCCCTGGAAGTTGAAACGCGAGCAGTAGGCACGGGCGTTCACTTCGCGGCCGCCGAGTTTGATGAAGTCGCTGCCGCCGCTTATGATTTCATACACGGTCTTGCCGGGCTCAAGGGACGCGCGGTTCTGGTCGACATAGCCGAACTTCACGGTTTCGCCGATGTTGAGCGTACCGGAATCGGGCTTTTCCTCACCGACGAGCATCTTGAACAGCGTGGTCTTACCCGCGCCGTTGGGACCGATAATGCCCACGATGGCACCGGGCTGCACAAGGAAGCTCGCGTTTTCCACCAGCACCTTGTCGCCCATGCTCTTGCACAGATCTCTGGCTTCGATGACCGACTTGCCGAGGCGCGGTCCCGGCGGAATGTAGATTTCCAGATCCGGGGCGAGACGTTCACTCTCGTGGCTCAGCATGGCCTCGTAGGCATTGATGCGGGCCTTGCCTTTGGCATGACGCCCCTTGGGCGACATGTGGATCCATTCCAGTTCGCGGGCCAGCGTCTTGCGGCGTTCGTTGTCGGCCTTTTCCTCAAGAGCAAGGCGCTTTTCCTTCTGTTCGAGCCAGGAGGAGTAATTGCCCTTCCACGGAATGCCGCGACCTCTGTCCAGTTCCAGAATCCACCCGGCCACATGGTCGAGGAAGTAACGGTCGTGCGTAACGGCGATGACCGTACCGGGGAAGCCCTGCAGGTATCTTTCCAGCCAGGCCACGGACTCGGCGTCGAGATGGTTGGTCGGTTCGTCGAGCAGAAGAATGTCGGGGTTCTGCAGCAGCAGACGGCACAGAGCCACGCGGCGGCGTTCACCGCCGGAAATCACGGACACGGGCGTATCCGCAGGCGGACAGCGCAGCGCATCCATGGCCATTTCCAGGCGGGAGTCGAGATCCCAGGCATTCAGGGCGTCCATTTTTTCCTGCACCTTGGCCTGGCGCTCGATCAGCGCATCCATGTCGGCATCGGGATCGGCGAACTTTTCGTTGATCTCGTTGAATTCCTTGACGAGATCCACGACTTCCTGAACGCCCTCCTCCACGACTTCACGGACGGTGCGCGTTTCATCCACCAGCGGCTCCTGCTCAAGATAGCCGATGGAGTAGCCCGGGGCGACCACCACGTCGCCGTCAAAGGCCTTGTCCACGCCGGCCATGATCTTGAGCAGCGACGACTTGCCCGCGCCGTTCAGGCCGAGAACGCCGATTTTCGCGCCGTAGAAATAGCCGAGCGAAATATCCTTGAGAACTTCCCGCTGACCATGTCGCTTGGTCACGCGGTTCATCGAATAAATGACTTTATCCGGCTGATTATCGTTTGCCATAGCAGTTCCATAGTGTTTTTTTTCGCCGACGGAAGAAGCCGCCGACGGAATCACAGAACTTTTATTCTCGCAGAACCTGGACTCCTTGTCCAGCAGTAAATCCGGAACGGCGTTTTTCCTTCCAGAGTACCCCGCCCCGCCCTATTTTCCGTCGGACAGGCGATACAGAAGCGAAAAACCGCACGGGGATTGACTTCATGTTCCGGCAGGCCTATATTGCAAGGAAAGCATTTCCTGATGCCCCACTTTTCTGGAAGTGAATGCGATCCCTTTCGAGAAGTTGGGCCTCTTTTTTTTGCTTATTACTTTTTTTGAAGGGATCTGCCATGAGCACGCCTATTTCCGTACAGGGATACAAGAAGCTGGAAAAAGAACTTGAAGCGCTCAAGAAGGAGCGTCCTGCCGTCATTCAGGCCATCAAGGAAGCCCGTGAAGAAGGCGACCTGAAGGAAAATGCCGGTTACGATGCCGCCCGTGAGCGTCAGGGCTTCCTGGAAGCCCGCATCAACTACATCGAATCCCAGCTTCCCCAGTACACTGTCATTGACCTCGACACGATTCACAGCGACAAGGTCATCTTCGGTGCTACCGTGCATGTGGTCGACGTCGACACCGACGAAGAACGTCAGTTCACGCTGCTCGGACCTGATGAAGCCGACTTCGCCAAGGGATCCATCTCCATCAACTCTCCCGTCGGCCGTGCCCTTCTCGGTCACGAAGTCGGCGACGAAGTCACCATCGACATTCCCCGCGGCCGCGTGACCTACGAAATCACCGAAATCGAATTCCACGGCGTACGCGACTGATTTCCGCTTCTTTTCCGGATACAAGGAAGGCTCCCGTTCCGGCGGGAGCCTTTTTCGTCGTGCCTTGCGGCATGGAGATACTGCCGGAAGAACTCCGGTCATGCCGGGAATGCGTGAAGCACACTCTTCTTTTGCGGATATCGGCGCAAAACGGAACGCACACCATCTTCGAGAGGATACGGAGCGGGGTTGGTGCACAGCATAACACGTCCGCCCGTCGACTTGGAAAATCTTTCAAAATCCGTCGTCCGACAGTCTTTCCCCATATTCTTTCATAAGGTCTTTTCCGACTCCCGCGCGATTTTCCTCCGCATCGGTCGGCCGGAGCATCAAAGGGAAACAGGGAGAGCCGACCGGGCAGACCGCACCGGATTTTCAGACCAGCTTCCAGTCCCTGATGCGAACGTCCACACTGGCGGCGCCGTTGTACATGTCGATGCCCGGACTGTAGGCCAGTCGGATGCGCCTGCCTTCGAGATCGGCGGGAAACTGTTCCGCCTGCCGCCATGCCTTGGCCTGAAGCGTGATGTTGCAGCTTTCGTCCGTCAGCTCCAGAAGCACGTGATTCTTCTGCTGCCCGAAAAGGCGTCTTCTTTTGACAAGAAGCGGCGGCGACTGGAACACGGGTTCGGGATTTCCCACGCCGAAAGGCTGCATCATTTCCAGTTCCTTCAGGAAAATAAAATTCGACGCTTCCTTGAAGTCCAGTTCGCCGTCGATCAGCTGCACGGCAGGAACGGGATCAGGCCCCAGAATATCTCTGACCACCTCAAAAAAGTGCATGCGGAAGGCTTCCAGGCGTTCCGGCCGAACTCTCACACCAGCCGCCATGCGGTGCCCGCCGAACGATTCCAGTTCCCCGGCACAGCGGGCAAGGCCGTCGTGCAGATCAAAGCCGCTGATGGAACGCCCCGACCCTTTCAGCGTTTCGCCGTCGGTGCAAAGCACCAGCGTGGGCTTGTGGTACTTCTCCACCAGTCGTGACGCCACAATGCCGATCACGCCCTGATTCCAGTCCGTTCCGGCAATGACGAGCGCAGGATCGTTCAGCGAGGCCTCGGCCTGAAGCATAGCCTCTTCCGTGATGCGTTCCTCTTCCTGACGGCGCTGGGTATTATATCCATCCAGACGACGGGCCAGATCCGCCGCGGTGTCGCAATCCCCGGCGCAGAGAAGTTCGAGCGCCGTTTCCGCCGAAGCCACGCGCCCCGCAGCATTGATGCGCGGCGCGAGGCTGAAGATTACCTGCCCCGCTCCGAGCGAGGCCAGAGGCGCAAAGCCGCAGACCACCTTGAGTTCCGAAATGCCCGGTCTTTTTGCCTCGCCGATCACGAGCAGACCGTTCTTCACGAGAATGCGGTTCTGCCCTTCCAGTTCCACCAGATCCGCCAGCGTTCCCAGCGCCACAAGATCAAGCGTACGGCGCATGTCGAAGCGAGAAGCTCCTCCCTCGGCAAGACGAGCATTCAGCTCGGCCATGAGAAAAAACGTGACGCCCACGCCGGAGAGCGAAGCGCAGGGACAGTCCGCCAGCTTCGGATTGCAGAGAACCGCCGCATCCGGAAGCTCTTCGGGCAACAGGTGATGATCGGTGACGACAACCTCCATCCCCAGCTCTCTGGCCCGTGCAATGGCCGCCACATCGGAAATACCGCAGTCCACGGTCAGAAGAAGCGTCACGCCCAGCTCCGCCAGACGCTCCACCCCGGCCTCGTTCATGCCGTAGCCTTCCTCGCGCCTGTCCGGCAGGTGCCACATGGCCTCGTAACCGTGGTGACGCAAAACCTGAAGCACCAGCGCCGTGCTGGTCACGCCGTCGGCATCGTAGTCGCCCCAAACGGCCAGCTTTCTGCCTTCCCTGAGCCCCCGGGCAAGAATATCCGCGGCCTTCTCTATGCCGGGCCACAGCGAAGGCCTGGCAAGATAGCGAAGCCCGGGAGAAAGATATTCCGCGAGCTGCTCTCTGTCGTCGATGCCGCGCAGCCAGAGCAGCTGGGCAAGCCGCGGAGAAATGCCGCAGCGCTCAGCCATGTCGTGAAACGAAGCGGGAAAGGCAGCCTCATCCCGACGTGTACGGAATACCCAGTTCTTGCTCATATTCTGAAGGCCTGTCGGCGGAGTCCTTCTCCGCAGATGCTTTTTCGGTGCGTCTTGCGGTCGTGAACAGACCGCAGACTTTCCGCATGTCATGAAAAAAATACGCTGTCCGGACATGGCGGGTCTGCAACGGCAGAACATTTCCCGCCATATCCGTATCGACAGCGTTCAATTCAACCCGCTTTTCCCTCTTCCGCAGCGAACCTCCGCCGCAACAAAGAGGGGGAAGCGTTCAGACTACGCTCCGCAGATACTTCTTGCAAGCTGCGGTTTGAGCGAGGGCTGCAGCGTGGAGGCCAGATAGAAGGAGCGCAGCTGGTCATAGGCGCTTTCGAGATCGTCGTTGACGATGACGGCATCGAACCAGTGACTGCTCATGATTTCCGTGCGGGCATTGGAAAGACGGACCCGTATGGCGTCCTCGCTGTCGGTGCCTCGTCCGCGCAGACGCCGCTCAAGCTCCTCCATCGAAGGCGGAAGAATGAATACGAACCTTGCCTCGGGCAGCGAAAGGGAAAGCTGCGCGGCGCCCTGCACGTCGATATCGAACAGCATATCCTTGCCGAGCGCCAGTCTGTCGCGCACCGGCTGAAGAGGCGTGCCGTAGAAATTGCCGTGCACTTCCGCCCATTCGGCAAAATAGCCCTGCTTTCTGCGCTCCACGAACGTTTCCCGGTCAAGGAAAATGTAATCCACGCCGTCTTTCTCCGTGCCGCGGGGCGCCCGCGTGGTGCAGGAAATGGAAAATTCCAGCGGGAATTCCGCGGTGAGACGGCTCACCAGCGTCGTCTTGCCTGCTCCGGAAGGGGCGCAGATAACAAAGGGAAGGCCGCGGCGCGGGCCGAAATCAGTCATCATATATCATCCTCGTCTTCATCGCCGGAAGCATCGGCCTCGCCCTGCGAAGCAAAACGCTGTCCCAGCGTGTCCGCGGAAATGGCGGACAGTATGACATGGTTGGAATCCGTTACCAGAATGGCGCGTGTTTTCCGCCCCTGGGAAACATCCACGAGGCGTCCCTCGGCTCGGGCGTCGTCGCGCAGACGCCGCATGGGAGACGACAGCGGGTTCACTATGGCCACCACGCGCGAGGCCAGAACATAGTTGCCGAATCCCACGTTGACAAGCTGCTGTCTTGCCATGCCTACTCCAGATTCTGCACCTGCTCGCGGCACTTCTCCAGCTCGTTCTTGCAGTCCACGACAATGCGCGAAACCTGCGCGTCCTGAATCTTGTTGCCGCAGGTGTTGATCTCACGGAAGCTTTCCTGAAGCGTGAAGTCCAGCTTGCGTCCGGCATCCTCTCCGCTTTCCATGAGCGAAGCCAGACGCACAAGATGCGAGTGCAGCCGGATCAGTTCCTCGGTCACGTCCAGCTTGTCGGCCATGATGACCATTTCCTGAAGAAAACGGCCTTCCTCAAGCTCGGCACCGAGATTGTTCAGCATATCGGAAAGGCGCTCGCGCACCTGTTCAAAGCGGGCCTTCTTGACCTCGGGGGCACGTTCCTCAATGGCGGAAATCCATTCCGCCATACGCCCGAAACGCATCTCCAGATCACGGGCCAGCGCGCCGGCTTCCGTTTCTCTGGATTCGTTCCAGTCGGCAAGCGCGCCTTCAAGGCCCGACGCCAGCAGCTCGAAGAGCGAATCGTCGTCCGCTTCTCCGCTGGAGGTCCAGAGCGAAGAGAGCTGCATAAGCGTCATATAGTCCACCTCGAAGATATCTCCCCGGGAAGAGGCGAACGACTTCACGGCATCCAGCATGGCCGAGGCCTGCGCGCTGTCGAAGTTCACCCGTGCCGCGTTCTCAAGCTGCAGATTCAGGGAAATTTCCACACGGCCGCGGGAAGCAAAACGACGCACGATCTTTTCAAAACGGGCCTCCATGTTGCGGGCCTGCGGCGGAAGCTTCCACTTGAGATCCAGAAAACGGCTGTTGACGCTGCGGATCTCCCAGGTCTGGACCACGTCGCCGTCGTCCCTCTGAAAACGGCCGAAGCCGGTCATGCTGCGAAGCGGCATATCATTCTCCTGCTGGATGGTTCGAGGGGTGTTCTTCCCCGAGGGGGCGTACCATAATCAAATTTCCTTCCACGCGCACGGGGACGACGTCGACCAGTTCATGATCGCGCCGAACCTGTCCGTCGTCTTCCATGCGGCAGTCGGCGTACCATTCATTGTTGCCGTGCCGGGCATCGGCACTGTCGAAGGCCACCTTCATAAGGGGCTGAGCAAGCTGCGCCTGCAGAAATTCCCGATGCTTTTCGGCCATGAACGCCCGCACTCTGGCGGCATGCTCCTGACGGACCTTTTTCGGAAGCTGATCCGGCAATGCCGCCGCGCGCGTTCCGGGACGCACGGAATAGGGAAACACATGGGCGTAGGTCATGGGCAGAACCCGCAGCATCTGCAGCGTTTCTTCCGTTTCCGCCTCGGATTCCCCGGGGAACCCCATGAGGATGTCGGCGCCGAGTCCCATGACGGGCCAGAAGCGACGCATCTTTTCCACGGCCCCGGCCACGCTTTCCGGAGAATAGGGGGAACGGCCCATGCGACGAAGCACGGCCATGCTTCCGCTCTGCAGAGAAAGGTGAAGGTGCGGGCATACCATGCGGCAACCTTCCAGCGTTTCCAGCGCCTCGTCATCCGTCACCTGCGCCGGTTCCAGCGAACTGAGTCTGAAGCGCACCCTGCCCTGCCATTCCGGAGAAAATTCCGCATCCATGCGGCGAAGCAGCGACCAGAAATTTCTGCCGTCCCCGCCGTCGGCATGGAACTGACGGAGATTCACGCCGGAAATCATGATCTCGCGGTATCCGGCCCTGAGCAGGCGTTCCGTTTCCGCCAGAATGTCCTGCACCGGACGACTGCGTGCCGGGCCGCGCGTCAGCGGTATGATGCAGTAGGCACAGCCCTGCGAGCAGCCGTCCTGCACCTTGACCACGGGTCTTGCCCTGCGGAAGCACGATATGGAAAAGGGCGCAAAGCGAGGTCTTTCCGCCTCGTTCACGGCAAAATCCGTCATTTCCAGAGGATGCCCGCCGAGCAGGACAAACTTGTCCCTTTGAGGAATGACCGCCGCCACGCCGGGCAGCGCGAAATCCGCCGGTTCCGCCGAGGCTGCGCAGCCTGCGGCAAAAATACGCGCATGAGGATTGATGCGGCCGAGCCTGCGCGTCATCTGCCTGGCGTCGCTCACGGCTTCCGCCGTCACGGCGCAGGAGTCCACGAGCACGACATCGGCAGAGGCCGGATCATCGGTTTCCACTCCGCCGAGGCTCTGCCACCACTCGCGTATTGCCTGCGTTTCGTACTGATTCACGCGGCAGCCGTAGGTAACGGCATAAAAAGTAAAGTTCTTTTCCATGATTATCGTCCGCCGATGATGGTATAGCCGCGCATGCGCTCGATGAGCTGTCCCTTCGGGTCGGTATCGGGACGCTCGCTTCCCGGGCGAACGCCGGTAATGACCGCCCGGCCCAGAATGATGCGGCCCTCGCGTCCGTCGCGAAGTCTGCTGCGGATACCCCAGATGTCGTGGAAGAAGACCGGCTCGCCCTCGAACTCTCCTACATAAAGGCCGATATGTCCGGGCATCCACAGCAGCGTCCGGAACGGCTCGGCGCCGTGCAGAATGACTTCCATCTTCTTTTCTGCAGACATGTTCTCAAAGGAGTGAAAACTTCCGGCCCTGGCCTGCGCCGCGGAGTTGCGGGGCAGCCAGATGCCGAAGGGCGCAAACAGATCCCGCATCATGGCGGAACAATCTCTGTTGCCGAACATGCCGCCCCAGCCGTAATTGCCGCCCATCATGCGATCGCCCACGGCCGCCACGGCCTGTGCGGTCAGAGGCTGCGGCATGGAAACCACCGCTTCCGGCGAAACACTGACGCGCGTCATGCCTGCCCGGGCATCTGAACCGCGTACCGGCACCAGAACGTCCGATCCACTGAAAGGAAGCACCGTGCCGATATCCGCCAGCGCAAGAAAAGCTCCGGAAGAGGTCAGAGAGACGCCTTCCCTCACCACGGATCCCAGCGGAGCGTTTTTCCACATCTTTTCAAAGGATTCGTCCACAAAGGCCACACGGTCGGCTGCCACCCAGCCCCAGGCCGCGGGGCTCTGCACCAGAAGCCATGCGCCGTCACGACTGGCATGGTATACCATAAGCGGCGTACCCACCGCTGCGGAGGTCTGCTGAAAATCGTCAAACGGCCAGCCCTGCCCCGCGCCCTGCACCCGGGCGAAGCGGGGCTTCACCGTGGGAGCCAGCCGCAGATCGGCATGCTGAACAAGTATGGCAGCCCTGCCCCGGCCGGACACCTCGCCGAGAGCGGCGTTGTGCCGCATGCGTTCCCATGCCGCATCGGTCCACGGACGCAGGTTCTCCGCATAGCCGCGCTTGCCGGAAGGCCAGTCGAGCACGGCCGTAAACTCCCGCAGCACGGAAGCGGATATCCTGCCCGATTCCCATGGCGCAAAAAACTTCTTGCGGAAGACCTGCATGTCCTCCTCGGCCGCCGCCGGAGAGCGAAGCAGCGAATTTCCTCCGGCCCGGGAGGCAAACACCGCAAGATTCTGAGGAATGCGGGCAATATCCTGCACTTCTCCCGCGGCATTCTGCTCTTCGGGAATCTTCGGCTGCTGCGCACAGCCGGAGGCCAGCACGGCTCCGGAAAACGCCAGTCCCAGCAGCACGGCCTGCACGCCGGAGCGCATCCGTCCCTTCTTCCGCATCACGGCATGATCCGTCATGACTATTTCCCTTCCTTTCCCGCACGGGTTCTGCCGGAACCGCTCTTCTCGGGCAGCATTTCGGCGTGCACCGTGCCTTCGCTCCCCGCCAGTCTGTGAGCCAGCCAGGTGTAGCGTCTGCGTATGTGATTGTTTCGTACCGCCGTGGCAAGCGCCCTCCATTCACCCACCAGCACTACCATTTTTCTGCCGCGCGTCACAGCCGTATAGACGAGGTTGCGCTGAAGAAGCATGTAGTGCTGCATCATGAGCGGAATGACCACCACGGGGTACTCTCCGCCCTGCGACTTGTGAATGGATATGGCATAGGCCGGAACAAGCTCGTCCATCTCTTCCCAGAGATAGTTCACGTTGCGGTCGTCAAAGCGCACGGTCAGCTCGCGTTCCTCGACATCCAGATAGATGATGGTGCCGGTATCGCCGTTGAAAACATCCTTGTCGTAGTTGTTGCGCACCTGCATAACCTTGTCGTTCAGGCGGAACTGACGCTCGCCGCGCACAAGGGAGGAGCGCTGGGGATTCACGGCATCCTGAATGCGTCGGTTCAGGCTGTTCACGCCCACCCCGCCCCGCAGCATGGGCGAAAGCACCTGAATGTCCTCGGAACGGAAACCGAACTTGCGGGGAATCCTGTCGCGCACGAGATCCACCACGAGATCGGCCGCCGCTTCCGGATCATCCTGCTTGAAGAAATAGAAGTCCGTCTTCTGGCCGCCGCTCTGATGCAGCTCCGGAAGAAGGCCCTTGTTGATGAGATGCGCGTTGCAGATGATGTCGCTTTCCGCAGCCTGCCGGAACACTTCCATGAGTTCCACGACGGGAACCACCCCGGAGGCGATGACGTCGCGCAGCACATTGCCCGGTCCGACGGAAGGAAGCTGATTCACGTCGCCCACAAGAATGAAGGTGGCTCCCACGGGCGCGGCCTTCACCAGATGGTACATGAGCATGGTATCCATCATGGAGGCTTCGTCCACCACGAGCAGCCCGCACGCCAGCGGATTGTTCTCGTTGCGGTTGAAGCCGTCCTCTGCCGGACTGTACTCCAGCAGGCGATGAATGGTTTTCGCCTCCAGCCCGCTCGCCTCGGACATGCGCTTGGCCGCGCGCCCCGTAGGCGCCGCCAGAAGAATGCGCGCCTTCACTTCCTGAAACACGCGGATGATGGCGTTCAGAATGGTCGTCTTGCCGGTACCGGGGCCGCCGGTGAGCACCATGACCTTGGACGAAGCCGCCGTATACACGGCCTTCTTCTGCTCTTCGGCGAGCGTCATGGGCATGGATTCAAGCACCTTCTTCACCAGCTTTTTCGGCTCGGAAAAATGCACGGACTTCGGAGAATGCAGAAGCCTGTGCATATAGAAGGCTATCTTGGACTCGTAAATATGGTTTCGTGTGAGGTAGACGCCTTCGTGATCACCGAGATCCTCGATGACCACGCGCTCCTCTCTCTCGAGTTCCGCTATGGCCTCGTCCGCCATGTCGGCAGGAATGGAAAGCTTGTCCGCCGACTCCTGCACCAGAAGATCCCGCGGATAGTAGACATGCCCGTCTTCGGTAAGGCGCATGAGCATGTAGAGCACGCCGGCCTCGGCTCTCAGGGGACTGGCCTCGTCGAATCCCAGCTTGCGGGCCAGCGCGTCGGCCGTGGTGAAGCCTATGCCGTGTATGTCCATGGCCAGCCGGTAGGGATTTTCCCGCACCACGGCAAGAGCCTGCGCACCGTACTGACGATAGATGCGCACCGAAAGACCGGCCGTCACACCGTGCGGCTGCAGAAAAATCATAAGTTCCCGGATACCCTGATGCTCCGCCCAGGACGCCTTCATGGCCTCCAGTCTTTTCTTGCCGAAGCGGGGAAGCTCCAGCATGCGGTCAGGGTCGTGATCCATCACTTCCAGAGTATCCGCCCCGAAATGCGCCACAATGCGGTCGGCCCATTTCGGCCCTATGCCCTTGATGCAGCCGGAAGCAAGGAAAAGACGGATGCCCTCTTCCGTGGCGGGAAGTTCCTCTTCCCACGAGGTCATCTGTATCTGGCGGCCGAACTTCGGATGACTGATCCAGTGCCCCTTTACGCACAGGCGCACGCCGGGCTGGGGAGAAGACATGGTGCCCACAACGGCCACCGGATCCTCCCGTCCTTCCACGCGCAGCCGGAACACCGTCCAGCCGTTTTCCTCATTATGGAAAACCACGCGCTCCAGCGTGCCGGAAAATTCCTCCGCCTTGTCGGGCCCCTCCGAGGCCAGCATATCCATCTGTTCCATCAGTTCATCACGGGCCTGGGTGCGGAAAAAGGAAAAGCCGGGCAGCCCACATGCCGGCCTCTTTACAACTCCCTTGATGTACTACTATAAACGGGAAATATCATCAAGGCAGGCTCCGCCGCCCCGCGTCATGCCAGCGCGCAGGCGGCATCGTCCCCCGTCTGCCGCCCCCTGTATGCCGCGCATCAGCCCGACATACCTGTAATCCTCAGCAGTTCAGACTGCGTCGAGGCAGCCCGGAAGCGTCATGCCAGCGCCAGGGGAAATGTGCGGCCCGGCCTGGCTCCCGTACTGTGAGGACAGTATGCCCGAATTTTCGAGGATAGACCGTCTTCCCCCCTATGCCTTCGCCGTAGTGGGAGACATCAAGAAGCAGCTTCGGCAGCAGAACATCGACATCGTGGACCTCTCCATGGGCAATCCCGATCTGCCGACCCCCAGATTCATTGTGGACAAGCTCTGCGAAGCCGCCCGCAAGCCCGTGAATCACCGCTATTCCGTATCCCGCGGTATTCCCAATCTGCGCAAGGCCATCTGCGATCTTTACGCCCGCCGCTTCGACGTCCATCTCGATCCCGAAACACAGGCCATTGCCACCATCGGCTCCAAGGAAGGCCTCGCCCACCTCTGCCTCGCCATGCTGAATCCCGGCGATGTGGTTTTCGCCCCGGACCCCACCTATCCCATACACGTGTACGCTCCCGTCATCTGCGGAGCCGACGTGCGGCGCATTCCCGTGGCGGAAGACCGCGACTTCTTTGAAGACCTGCTCACCGCCACCAAGCAGACCTGGCCGAAACCGAAGCTGCTCATTATCAGCTATCCGCAGAATCCCACCACGCAGGTTGTGGATCTGGCCTTCTTCGAGCGCATCGTGGAATTCGCCAAGGAACACAAAATGTGGGTCATCCACGACATGGCCTATGCCGATCTGTGCTTCGACGGCTACAAGGCGCCGAGCTTCCTTCAGGCCAAGGGCGCCGAAGACGTGGGCGTGGAGTTCTACTCCATGACCAAGGGCTACTCCATGGCCGGATGGCGCATGGGCTTCTGCCTCGGCAACAGGGATCTTGTCCACATTCTCACCCGATTGAAAAGCTATCTCGATTACGGCATCTTTCAGCCCATCCAGATTGCGGCCACGGTGGGACTCAACGCGCCCCGCGACGCCGTGGAAAAAATATGCGATGAATACAGAAAGCGCCGCGATGTGCTCTGCACCGGTCTCAACCGCATAGGCTGGCCCATCACGCCGCCGAAGGCCACCATGTTCGCCTGGGGACGCATTCCCGAACCCTTCCGGGCCATGGGATCCATGGAGTTCTCCAAGCTGCTGCTGCAGAAAGGTCATGTGGCCGTGCAGCCCGGCATAGGCTTCGGTCAGATGGGCAACGAATACGTGCGCTTCGCGCTCATTGAAAACCAGAAGCGTACCCGGCAGGCCCTTCAGGGCATCAAAAAGGTGCTTCAGGAAGGCTGATGCCCTTACCTTTTAAATTAACCAGCGGGAACGGCTGATCGAAGGCCGCTTCCGCTGGAACCGGAAGTCGGGGCGATACGCCCCCCTTCCGGAGACTCTCTCAACCTCTTCCCTCCTTTGGAGCTTGCATGTCTCAGAACCTTTGCATCGGTCTGGCCGGCCTCGGCACGGTCGGCAGCGGCCTTGTGGAAATGCTGCAAAAGAATCACGACGAAATTCTGCGCAGGACCGGCCGTGAAATCACGATCAAGACGGTGGCCGTACACAACCTCGCCAAGAAACGCGATCTTCCCGAGGGTATCATGCTCACCGACGACGCCCTCTCTCTTGCCGACGATCCCGACATTCAGGTGGTGGTCGAGCTCATGGGCGGAACCACCGTGGCCAGAGATCTGATCATGCGCTCCATGCAGAACGGCAAGTCCGTGGTCACGGCCAACAAGGCCCTGCTCGCGGAATACGGCCGTGAAATCTTTGCTCTCGCCGCGGAAAAGAACGTGGCCCTCGGCTATGAAGCCAGTTCCGCCGGTGCCATTCCCGTCATTCAGACGCTGCGCGACAGCCTTGCCGGCAACCATATCACCTCGATCATGGGCATTCTCAACGGCACGTCCAACTACATTCTTTCCGAAATGAACAACCACGGCTTCGATTTTCCCACCGCGCTCAAGGAAGCGCAGGAGCTGGGATTCGCCGAAGCCGATCCTTCGCTGGACATCGACGGTCAGGATGCGGCCCACAAGCTCGTGCTGCTCATCCGTCTGGCCTGGGGCGTGCATTACGACTTTTCCAAGCTCTCCATCGAGGGCATCCGCGGCCTCAATCCTCTGGACATCCAGTTTGCCCGCGAATTCGGATACCGCATCAAGCTCATCGGTCAGGCCCGCGATGAAAACGGCAAGATCGAAGCCGGCGTGTTTCCCGCGCTTGTGCATCACTCCATGCTGCTGGCAAGGGTGAACGGCGCCTACAATGCCGTCCGCATTGAAGGCAATGCCGTCGGTTCCCTGTTCCTGCACGGTCTCGGCGCGGGCAGCAGGCCCACGGCCAGCGCCGTGCTCGGCGATCTGCTGGCCCTCGCACGCCGGGATGAAGTCAACAGCGCCGAAGCCAATACCGGTTTCGTCCACACCCTGCCCGAAGCCGAAATTCTTCCTTCCGACGAGGCGGAAAGCCCCTGGTACGTGCGCGCCACCGTGCGCGACACCCCCGGCGTTCTGCGAGACATCGCCACGGTTTTCGCCAAGGAAAACATCAGCTTCGCCCAGCTCATCCAGAAGGCCGCCACCAGAGACGACTGCGTCTCCCTTGTGCTCATGACGCATGATACGACAGGACGCGCCATCAAGAAGGCCTGCCGGATTCTCCATGAGGACGGCACCCTTCTGGTGCCCGCCACCTGCTTCCGCATCCTTGCCTCCAGCGGCAACGAGGCCGAAGGCGCCTGAGGAAAAAATCTGCCGGTTCTGTCTCGTACGCCCCTGCGGAATCTTCCGATTCCAAAAAGGAAAAACAGGCCGGAACCGGACAGGTATGCGGCACTTTTGCCGCCATCTCACACGTTCAACCACGCTTCAAGCAAAGGAGTACCCATGATTTCCTTTGACCACGTTCATCTCTGCTGCTCCGACCTCGACGCCATGATCCGCTTCTGGACTGAAGCCCTCGGCGCCAGCTTCGTGCGCTTCCGCAAGTTCGGCGGAGCCGACGGCGCCGTCGTCACGCTCTCCGGCGTGCAGATTTTCCTCAAGAAGATCCCCGCCGACTCCCCCATGCCCAATGGAGCCGCCTGTGGTCTCAACCATATCGGCATCCGGGTGGAGGATCCCAACGTCATGGCGGAAAAGCTTGTCAGCCAGTTCGGCGGAAAGCTGCTCAACAAGGCCAGCGACGACTGCTCCTTTGTCAGCGTGCCTCAGGGCCTTACGCTTGAACTCATGCGCGCCGGAGCCGACGTCTAGTCCTCCCTCTTCCATCCTTTAGAAGAACGTATCTTCCATACATTCTTCATAAAAACGGCGTCCGCCTGCAGAAAACTTTTGCAGATGGACGCCCTTTTTTCTTACGACTATTGCAGAAACGGCGCTGTTTCCACAGGTCACGATACCAGGCGACACAAAAAATATCTCTTTCACTGCATCTTGCATTCTGAGAGGGAAACGGCAGACCTCGTTGCAGCTTTTCGAGAAAACGTGTACTCTGTCAGTTGATCGCAGACTGTATGTTTTCTTGTGCGTATGGAGGAAACACTTATGAAGATTTCCGTTCTGGCTGTATCTCTGTCTCTGCTCCTTGCAACAAACGCCCATGCCGCATTCATCGGACCGAGCGACGCACGCAAAGTCGTCACTACAGTCCAGGCCGCCGTTGATTCCGAAAACGATACAACCTGCGTTCTTGACGGAAACATCGTCAGACATCTGGATAAGAACAGATATGCCTTCGAGGACAAGAGCGGAACCATGACTGTGGATATTCCGCCCCATGTCTTCGGGCAGGTCGACGTTACGCCGAAGGATACCGTCCGGCTTACCGGCGAAATGACCAAAAAGAAAACTGCCGAGCATCCCGATACCCATCTGCGGGTCCGTTATATCGAAAAGCTCTCCTGAGCGCTGCACCCGCATCCGGCGCTGAAAGTCCGTCGAAGTAAAAAGAACACATTCCCGCGACGTTCAGCCCCTGCCATTTGCCAGACCTGTGAACATTGCCGTAACCGGGCAGATAAACAGCGAAAAAAGACGATGCTCCGTATCTTCCATGAGCCGGGACGCAGTCCTTCTCAATAAAGCCAAGCTTGACAGGGTACAGATCAAAGGCTAGATTCTTTCCTCGTGTCCTCGTAGCTCAGATGGATAGAGCGACTGCCTCCTAAGCAGTAGGCCGCGTGTTCGACTCACGCCGGGGACACCACTGAGTACATAAGAGCCCGGCTTTTCATCCGGGCTCTTTTCTTTTATTTATTCATCTGAGCGTTGAAGAAGCCCTCCATCGTCGGCCCCTGTCCACATGCCCGCTACACTTCCCAGAGCCGCCTTACGTTCACTTTCCCCGCACCGAATACCAAAGGGATACCTGAAATGGATATCATCAATATATTACCGGCAAAAAACAGGGATGAACTGCGCCGGTGGCTTGCAGAACACTACCGAACGGAAAAAGAATGCTGGGTTATCGTCAAGCGCGGAAGACCTGTCGATGATGGAACATTCTGGTACATAGATGCCGTGGAAGAAGCCATGTGTTTCGGCTGGATCGACAGCACGACGAAAAAAACAAATGAGGGAACAACGGCGCAGCGGCTGGCTCCACGCCGGAAAGGCAGCGTATGGTCCGAACTGAATAAAGAGCGCTGCCGAAGAATGGAGCGACTCGGACGCATGACTGACGCAGGCAGAGCCGTACTGCCCGATATGTCGGAAAAAGGCTTCGTCATCGACAGGGAAATACTGAACGCCCTGCAGGCGGATCCCGAAACCTGGAAAAACTTCCAGGCCTTTCCGCCGCTTTATCAACGGGTGAGAATAGATACCATTCAGATAAAAAAGAAACAGCCGGAATTATTCAGCAGTCGGCTGCAAAAACTTCTGGACAACACCAAAAAGGGAATCATGTACGGCGAATGGAATGACAACGGACGATTGCTTGACAACGCATCCCTCTAACACCTTTCTGCTCTCGAATAGCATAGAAAAAAGGCGCTCACGTCCGATACACAAGATGCAAAAGGACGTCTACGGCACAACCTATCGCGATGCACTACGTTTTTCATACTCGCTCATAACAAATTTCAAATGTTGCATGAACGATATGCTGTCGCTGTGATGCTCAAGAACATACTGCCGCCCTGCTCGCTTTACCGCATCCAGATCTTTTCGATGATCCAGCACCGCACATATTTTTTCCAGCCGAGCTTCAGAGCTGCTTTCCGGAAAATCAATAATATTCTTTCCATCCGTAAACACGGTATGGTCGCCGTCTGCAACAGGCGTCATGACAAGCGTCTGGCAGCTCATGGTCTCAAGCATGCCCTGCAGCGGCGCATCCGTCTGTTCCGGAAAAACATGCACGGAACTCACCAGCAGCATATTGCGGTATGCCTGAAGATCGAGCCCTCCGAGCAGAAGCAGTCGTGACCGCATATCTTCCGGCAGGGAGCTGTACAGCGGCTCCCAGAGTGTCTTCGATGTGCCATTGCCGAAGAACAAAAGCACCAGACAGTGCGGCCGATGGGCCAGCAGACCGAGAATGACCTGACGCATGTCATGGCTTCCGGCAGAAAGCCCCTTCATGTGAAAGGTGACGGTCTCGCCGTTCCAGAGCTCGGGCGTTCTGGGGAAAAACGGCGAAAGATCTCCCGGCCGGGGAGAAAAGAACTCCGTATCCACATACTGCGGTCGTACATGAATAACGGAATGCAGCATGCCGGGAAAATGCCGTTTCTGGTTTTCGGAACGCACAAAATAAAGATCGCTTTGCGTGATCTGGGCCTTCTGAATGTCCATGAGGGCATTCAGCTTTTCCGTTCTCGTCTCGTGCTTTGTTCTGGTAATGCCCAGATAGGAAACAATGAACGCTTCGGGAAAGGCATGACGGAGAAACAGCGCCGGGCCGTCCGCAAAGGAAACAAATATCACGTCGGGAATGAACCCCGACTCCCGAATATGAAAGAAGGTCCGGCAGGCCTGCTGCGCAAGCCTCATCGCCTTGTTCCACTCTTCCGTGTAGGCATCACTGCCCTGCTGCGTGCTGCGGTTTCTGTCGATTTTAAGCCGGGCGTGGATAATTTCCGGACCGGAGGTATCCTGACGCGGATAAAAAGAAAGAAACATGACCTGATTGTCAGGGTTCGAGGCCAGTATTGAGGGCATCTTTCCGAAACAGCCCGGATACGTATCGTTGCAAAACAATATGCGCATATGCCCTCACGCGAATCTTATGCCACCCCATGTCTCTATATCATCGCTCACGAGTATCATGCAATGCCCTCATTAATGAATTATCATCTGCATCCCTCCATACCATGCGGACGAAAACAGGGCTGCCGACCATGAAGAATCAAGCCGACAGCCCTGCTCGGTGTTTATCCGTTCGTGTTGTTGAGAATGAAGACCATCTGGTCAGTTTCAGACGGAGTCATAGCATCCACGTCGATCTGTACCGTTAAATCGTGAGTCTCGTTCGTGTACGATACCACCCCATCGGAGGTGTCCGAATCCACGGCCGTCCATCCGGCCCCCAGTGAAAGCGTATCGCCTCCCTCACCGTGGGTAATGGTGATGCCAACCTCGCTCAGCTTGTTCATGCTGGTCAGACTGAGCGCCTTATCGCCGGTGATGAGCACTTCCACGTCATTGACGATGGGACCGTTACCATTACTTTGCCGCCCAGAAGTGCATCCAGACTCAGATCACCGTTATGGATCATCACGTCTATGCCGGAACCTCCGTCCACCAGATAGTCGCTCTCGTCGTACACGATGATGTCGTTGCCGGAACCGGCGAGGATGATGTCGGAGCCGTCACCGCCGTCGATATAGTCGTTGCCGCCCATACCGAAGATGACATCATTACCGCTGCCGCCGAAGAGCTGATCATTGCCGTCGGTATTCTTTTCAATACCGCCATCGCCCTCAAGACTGCTGATGAACTTGTCAAGTTCGCTCGGCTGTTCCTGAGTTCCCGGTGCTCCAAGCGCATGTATACGTTCGGCATAGCTATCGCCTTCTTCGGCTCCGGCCTTGGTCAGCAGGGTGTCCAACGTATTCAGCGTGCCGATGGATGAGGCACTCTCTGCTGTGTCGCTGCCGTCGCCAAAGAGCAGGTCATTACCGCCCTGTCCGTAGACGATGTCGTCACCGGAACCGCCGAGGATAATATCATTGCCGGTAGTACCGGAGATGGCATCCGCATCGTCCGTACCAATCACAAAGATACTATCCCCCTCTGTACCTGTCACGATAATATTGATTGTCGAGCTGTCACCATCTCCATCTACGGATATGACCGGAATGGCCATTCCCTCAGGAGAAATATCCGAATCAAACCAGTCAAGCTTCCACTGACCGTCATCTGTGACACTCGCCTGACCAAGAAGTTTCACAGTCTGTGTATTTCCAGCCTTCACAACAGTATAGAAGTCAACGGTTCCGTCAGCGGCGTTATAGCGAATCTGCACATCAGTCTCATCTATGGTAATACTTTCTCCCATCTGTCCAATGGCATAATCCACAATCCCGTCTGCACTGGACGCCGTAATCGTGCCGGACAAAGTCCATTCAGGATCATTATTATAATCGACAGAAACACTATTCACCAGAAAGTCCGACTGCTGCCCCCAGGGAATGATGTAGGCAGTCTTGAAGCCCGAAGCAATATAGAAGGTATTGTTATCGCTTACACCATTATTGTACCTCTCAGCATCCCAGAAGTACATGCCGACCTGATTGCCGTCTGCGTCCAAAAAGACCACGCAGGCTTTTTCAATATCATCACTTCCGGGAGTCCATGTCTCATTGTAAAAAGCATTGAGACCAATGGTTATGGAATAGGCAGTTTCATCCAGAGTAATCTTGACGGCTTCACTGACGTTAGTATTGAGCGCACCGTCTATTCCGCCGATTTCGCCATCGCCGCTATCACCATCAGACTTACCACTGTAAACGCTGAGGCCGCTTTCAGGATAAGGTATATCTTTTACTGCTATAGCTGAAACAAAAGTAAGCAGTGGATCATACCCCAATACTTCCCTTATACCTGAAGGAACAGGAGGTACAATATTGGATGTATTGTCAGGCTGATTGATCACAGTCTCACCATCAGCATCGAGAAACTCGACTGTTACCGCAGTAAGCTTTATATAATGTTCATCCTGCGCTATACCGATATTCTTGTATCCAGTTTCTTCGTGTCCATGATCATAAACAGTTCCTGAACCGTATTTATCCCAGTTTTCGTATCCGTCAGGAGTCCAGCCTTTGTTCTCAATTGGATTGTCATGCCTATTCTTATAGTCATTAAAATCAAGTGTTACGCTATCCGTAGTGGACCCGGCATGCGATTCAAAATTGGACGTATAACCGTTGAAAGTTATGGGTCCATCGTTGATGGACAGCGCCAGCGATATATTATCCGATGTCGCGTCACCATCCTTATCGGTTACCGTCAGCTTCACTCCAATACCGTTCAGGGACAAAGCCTCGTTTCCATGCTTCAGAGTACCCTCACCCGTCATTGTCAATGACACAATCCCCGAGTCATCCACAGAGGCCGTGAAAATCACCGTGCCATCATCCGCCTTACCCGTGAGAACACCGTTTTCATCAACAGCAAGACTTACGGAAGACTCCCGACCATTCACTATTGCAGTGAGGGAATTCTCAGCTTCCTCATTCAGAGTTATCTCATAATGATGACTGGCCTCGCCATCCGCTCCAGGAGCACTCGTAAACAAAGAGGATACGTTGAAGCTGTTTGATACCGCCGAGCTGCTTTCCTCTACAGCCAGGCCAATGGAGTCCGCTAAAGCCGTCACAGTCGGCACGTCGTCCTTGATGGTCAGCGTCAGGTCGGCATTCACGTCCTGACCCACATTGTCCGTGAAGGTCACGTCGATATCATAGCTCTTTTCTTCCGTCAGAACTTCGCCGTTCTTATGAACAGCCGCCGTATCCT
>JAHZEL010000008.1:406589-550629 GCA_019421865.1 Desulfovibrionaceae bacterium
CGCCTTCCTTGACGGAAGCTGCGTCAGCTGCCGCACTGATTGTCGGCACATCGTCCTTGATGGTCAGCGTCAGATCGGCAGTCACGTCCTGACCCACATTGTCCGTGAAGGTCACGTCGATGTCGTAGCTCTTTTCTTCCGTCAGAACTTCGCCGTTCTTATGAACAGCCGCCGTATCCTGCTCGAAGCTGTACTCCAGCTTGCCACTCTCGGTATTGTACTTCAGGTTCAGCGTGCCTTCAGCCAGTTCGATATCCTTGCCGCCTTCCGTTGTAAGATCGGACAGACTGACCTGCTGATCCACTCCGTCAATCGTCACCTTCACGCTGGTCTCATTCTCCATCGTGACCGTCAGACTGCCGGAGTCGGTGGACTTGCCGCCGTTCTCGGTTCCCGCGTCTTCCGTGACCAGTTCGTCGCTCTCGGCGGATATCGAAGGATTATCCACGATGTCCACGGTCACCTTCACGGCATCGGACGCAGGATCGCCGTCGGAATCGTACACCTGGAACGTGAAGTCCTGGGCTTCCTTCACTCCGGAATTCGGCGTGAACGTGAACGTTCCGTTCTCCACGTCCACCACCATCTGGCCGCTCTCCGTCGTCAGCTCCCATTTGCCGGTCTCAGGATTCTTGGCCATCTCCGCGCCGTTCAGCGTCAGATAGCCTTCTCCGTCCGCACCGAAGTCGACGTCCACCGTACCGCTGATCGGATCGCCTTCCTTGACGGAGGCAGCATCAGCTTTCGCACTGATCGTCGGCACGTCGTCCTTGATGGTCAGCGTCAGATCGGCAGTCACGTCCTGACCCACATTGTCCGTGAAGGTCACGTCGATGTCATAGCTCTTTTCTTCCGTCGGAGTACCGCTCTCCTTATGAACAGCCGCCGTATCCTGCTCAAAGCTGTACTCCAGCTTGCCGGTCGCGGTATTGTACTTCAGGTTCAGCGTACCTTCAGCCAGTTCGATATCCTTGCCGCCTTCCGCTGTAAGATCGGACAGACTGACCTGCTGATCCACTCCGTCAATCGTCACCTTCACGCTGGTCTCATTCTCCATCGTGACCGTCAGACTGCCGGAGTCGGTGGACTTGCCGCCGTTCTCGGTTCCCGCGTCTTCCGTGACCAGTTCGTCGCTCTCGGCGGATATCGAAGGATTATCCACGATGTCCACGGTCACCTTCACGGCATCGGACGCAGGATCGCCGTCGGAATCGTACACCTGGAACGTGAAGTCCTGGGCTTCCTTCACTCCGGAATTCGGCGTGAACGTGAACGTTCCGTTCTCCACGTCCACCACCATCTGGCCGCTCTCCGTCGTCAGCTCCCACTTCCCGGTCTCAGGATTCTTGGACATCTCCTGGCCGTTCAGCGTCAGATAGCCTTCGCCGTCCGCGCCGAAGTCGACATCCACCGTACCGCTGATCGGATCGCCTTCCTTGACGGAAGCTGCGTCAGCTGCCGCACTGATTGTCGGCACATCGTCGTGCACCTGCACCGTGAGCGTACCACTTCCCGTATCGCCCGTGGCGTCCGTCACACTGATGGCGATGCTGCCCGTCAGGCTGGCATCCGTAGTGGAGCCGTCGGGACCATGCGTCTGGGGACCCGTAAGCTCATAGCTATAATTCACCGTCCAGCTACCGTCCGCAGCCTGCGTCGCGCCGGTCACCGTCACGGTAACACCGTTCACCGTAATCGTCGACAGTCCCGTCGTATCAAAGGTCTTGCCGTCCTCGACCGACATGACGATGCTCTGACTTTCATGGCCAAGCGTGATTACGCCGTCTTCACCGTTCAGCTGCACCGTAAACGAGCCTTTGCCGCTCTGACCATGCCCTTCACCACCGTGTTCAGGCTGCGAGCCTTCGTCCACCATGATGTTGGCGTCACCCGGTTCAGGAGTAGCCACCGTCACCACAGGAATGTCTTCATTACCTTCAATGGTGATGGTCAGCGTCGCTTCCGACGTATCGCCGTCCGCATCCGTGATGGTGTAGGTGAAGGTTTCCGTAACGGTCGAGTCCTTCGGCACGTTCACGCCGGAGTTCAGCTGATAGGTATAGGTGCCGTCCGCGTTCAGCGTCAGCTTACCATAATCACCTTCCAGCGCTCTGCCGACCGTACCTTCCGTATTGCCGTGCTTGACGGAGGCTACCGCCTGTTCGGCGGTGCCGTCTGCACCGAATTTATCGTTGTCCAGTACGTTGCCGCCTGCTGTTCCAGACTGTGCCACGGCCTCCGTAAAAGAAATATTGTCTGCGCTAGCCGTCGGCACGTCGTCCACGATGTTCACAGTGATGGTGCTGTCGACCGCAGTCCCATCCGTATCCGTTACCGTCACGGTAAGGTCGTGAGAAATCTTGTCCACGCCGGAACCGTCATGTTTTGTGGTATTGTCCTTCAAGGTATAATTGAACTTCAGCTCGCCCGTAACAGGATCGAAGCCCGTCACCTCCAGAACACCTTCATCCGTGGAAACAGCGTTACCGGTACGCCCTCCGTTTTCAAACATCACAACGCCGCCGATGACGATGGAGTCCACGCCGTCGGGGGCCGTGATGATCAAGGAGCCGCTGGCCGTGATGGGAGCATCGAGCTGACCGGCCTGAGAGCCGTCCACAAGACCGGACTCATACACCGTCACTTCATCCGAACCCGCAGAAGGATCAGTAGGCTCGATAACAATACCGTTGTTCTTGCCGTTGATGGTGATGGTTACGGAACCCTTGGCTATATCGCCGTCCGCGTCCGTATAGGTGTAGGTGAACTCTTCCGTCAGCGTCTCGCCATCCGTGAGCGCCTTCACCGTCGCGTTGTCGTTGTCGAGCCTGTAGCTGTAGGTACCGTCGGCATTCAGGGTAATGGTGCCGTACTTCCCGTTCTGGCTCGCGTCCCAGGCGAAGTTAGCACCGTCCGCACCGGCTTCAGAACCCTTGAGGGCATCGCCCACAACGGGCACGGCATTCCCTTCCGTCACTTCATGCGTAAAGCTTTCGATGGAAGGTTCATCGTCCACAATGTTCACGGTGATGGTGCCGCCAGCCTCGGTGCCGTCTGTATCCGTCACGGTCACGGCAAAGTCATGGGAAACCTGTGCATTCGTGGCGTCGGTATTGTGCTCCGTGGTGTTGTCGCTCAGCACATACTCGAACTTCAGCTCGCCCGTGCTCGCATCGAAGCCCGTCACCGTCAGCGTGCCTTCATTCGTGGAAACAGTGTTACCGGTAAGCACGCCGTTTTCAAACACCACAACGCCGCCGATGACGATGGAGACCACGCCGTCGGGAGCACTGATGCTCAGTGAACCGGATGCCGAGGTACACTTATCACCGGCTTCGGAACCATTCGCAAGGCCGGATTCGTACACCGTCACTTCATCCGAACCTGCAGAAGGATCAGTAGGCTCGATAACGATGCCGTTGTTCTTGCCGTTGATGGTGATGGTCACCTTGCCTTCCGCAATATCACCGTCGGCATCCGTATAGGTGTAGGTAAACTCTTCCGTCAGCGTTTCGCCGTCCGTCAGTTCTTTTACCACCGGATTGTTATTATCAAGCTTGTAGCTGTAGGTACCATCTTCATTCAGCTTAATGGAGCCGAACTTCCCCTGCTGATCAGGGCTCGTCCACGCAAAATCCGCTCCGTCAGCACCGGCCACAGAGCCCTCAAGCGCATCACCGGAAATCTCGGCATCGCCTTCCGTCATTTCATGCGCGAAGCTTTCGATAGAAGGCACGTCGTCGGTAATCACCACGCTTATCACGCCGGACCCCGTGGAGCCGTCGGTATCCGTCACTGTCACGACGAGGTCATGGGCAATCTTGTCGCCCCCTTCTTCCATGTGTTCCTGTGTGGACTGCGTAAGATGATAGGTGTAGTCCAGCCTGCCGGTGTCGGCATTAAAGCCCGTCACTTCCAGATAGCCTTCGTCCGTGGGTACTACAGTCCCCGTAAGTGCACCGTCAAAAACCAGCACACCACCGATGACGATGGTGGACACACCGTCCTTCGCGTCGATGATCATGGCACCCGAGGCAGTAGTGTTCCCCTCGCCGCGCAGACCACCTTCCTCTACATGCAGAACGTCGCGATCGGCGCCTGCAGGAGCGCCGCCGTCATGCGGATTGTCGGGGTTATCGATAACGGGAGTATCGTCATCGAGATCGCCGGGATCGACAGGCGTAAGGGCCACGTCATAGTTGATGTCTTCCCCTGCAGCCGCGCCCTCCGGATCAGGATTCACATCGCTGCCCGGCCAGCCCACGTCCAGACCGCCCAGACGATCCAGTCCATCCAGAAGAGCCATATTCGGCAAAGTCATGAAAGCGATTGCCGTTCCCCTGAGACACGGTTCGGGCCGGACCGGCAGCAGGAGATCAGGCTCATTCATAGCCATGAAAAAGTCTTCGCCGGAAATTTCCGCGCCTTCCACGGAAAACGAAGGCATATTTTCACTGGAATAGGCCGTATAGAAGTTCTCGAGCTGAATAACGCTGCCGTCTTCAAACGTGATGACGAGGTTGTCGCCGGCACGGGACAGCATGGCCTCATCGGTAGGAAAAGCAAAAACAAAACGGGCTTGCGCGTCACAGACAATCGTATTGGACGTACCTGCGGCAGGTCTGGTGAGAAGTATGTCAGCCATAGGAGTCTCCTAAAAAAGAAAGAGAGAAAAAAGGAGGCCAAAAAACGAGCGATTAATAAACAAAAGCCCCGCACCGGCTACAAACCGGCACAGAGCTTGCTCAAATCGAAAACAAAAGTGGGATAGAAAGGAAAGAAGAACATAAAAACCTGCTATTTCAATGGATTACTTATAAAAATACAAAGAGGATGACATCCTCTTCATGAAAGTTCCATTGTCAGCAGAAACGCATACGACTATATCAAAAAGTCTTTTTTATCTTATATCTTCTTTCCTTCAAGTCAAGAAAAATATCCCTTTCCACGCAACACACATCCAACATATTGTTTTGTTTATTAATTAAGACCACCGTATCTCCATAATCCTTCACTGCTTATTTATATACACTATAAATATAACATTACAGCAATATCAAAGTATGAACATAGTAAAATACTATTAATATTTTAAGTATATACCATAATTAATATATCAATATAATACATTGATATATATTTAAATATTTTATTTTTTTGAAAAATAATGTCATCTATTATTATTCTTTTTTAATGAAATAAAAAATATCGCAATATGTATAAAAAAATATGAATTATTTAACATAGTAATAAAGTTTTCATGTAATAATATAGAGTAAATGTAAACATATACAAACACCAGGAATGACCTTCCGACTTGTAAAATTTTCTCCGACTACGGAGCAACACCTTTTTCATATATCGTATCATGACTTCGCCGATCGACGGAAAAGGCCCCATGTTCTGAAAGAACCGGAACCCTTTTCCGGGAGACGTAGAAGCTGAAAAGGCTTGTCGGGAGCCGTAAACCAGAGAATACAAGACTGCTCCAGCAAGTTTCTCATCTGTCGGACACGACAGGACCTGAAGAAGCTACAGCATTACAAAAAATCCGAGTCCCAACAACGACTGTAGCATACGAAAACATTGGGCAACTGCGCAATAAACTATTCAGCAAGAATAGGGATATTCTCCGAGCCCCAGGCGAAGCAAAGGTATGGCCAGGAGAAAACCATTCAATCGACAATAACATTGTTCCCGAAAATTTTCCACGTACGGAACAGAAGATGATGATGCGTGCTAGCGAGAATGCGTAGTGGGCATACACGGTGCTGAAGTCACCTACACGTTCCATTTCCCAAGACTGCAGCCTCCGAAACAGCCGGCCTGAATACTTACGGCAGCTCTCCGATCAAAAAAGTGCCGCCATATGTCTGTTCGAACCGCCCGAAATGAAAAGCATGCGTTCCGCTGAAGCCTTTTTTCATATCCGAAAAGTTCGCTGCCCACAGGCGATTCCAGAAGCGCGCAGTTTACCTCACATACGGGACAAGACACCTTCCTCCCCCGAGCCTGCTGAAGCTCATCTTCCAAAGACGTCTCCACGGCAAACGGCAAGGTAACCTAAGGTATCGCGCCTTGAGCATGACAATATCTTTTTACAATGTCATGAACCACCATAATTCGAACTACGAGATTTCATAAACAAAATTCATATATTTTCCTATTCTTCTGCTTTATTTATCTTGTAGTTCCGGTATACTTCCTGCATCAGAAAACGCGATCAACGGAAATATTCCGCGTCTCCCATTCATCCCAGCCAAGGAGCAGCCATGGAAAGTTGCATTCTTCCCACGGGAGTCCTTCAATATAGTGCGGATAAAGCCTGCAACGGCTACACGCTTTATTCTCCCCTGCGCCAGAAGAAAACCTTCCTCATCGACATGGAAGGCTACATCGTCAAGGAATGGAAACACGACTGCGAACCCGCATCATTTAGTACGCTTCTGGAAAATGGTCATCTGCTGAGGGGCGGAATGCTGTCTCCCCGATATTCGGATCACGGCGGCGAAGGTGGATGCGTTCAGGAAATCGACTGGGAAGGAAACGTCGTATGGGAATATGTCCATCACCATCCTGAAAGCTGCCAGCATCATGCCTTTAAACGCTGCAAAAACGGTAATACGCTCATTCTCTGCTGGAAAAAGCATTCATGGGAGGACGCACGAAGGAAGGGACGCCTGACCTCCCTTATTCCAGACGGAGAGGAAGACGGGCTCTGGGTCAACTTTGTCGAAGAAGTCTCGCCGGAAGGAATGATCGTATGGTCCTGGGACATGTGGGATCATGCCGGAGAAGGCTATGAGAACCTGGACATCAACTATGTAGTGGGCAACAAATACTACAGACAGGGTATTTTTGACTGGGCTCACCTCAATAATGTGGACGACGTACCGGAGTACAATGAAATTCTTCTGTGCGCCCGCACCTTCGGAGAAATTCTGTTCGTCAATAAGACGACGGGGAAGATCTCCTACCGTTTCGGCAATCCCGCTACCTACGGTAAGGGCAGCAATCCTTCATTCCTTGACCCCGGTAATCAGGAGCTTTTCGGCCCTCACTGCGCCACATGGCTCGGCAACGACAAGATACTACTTTTCGACAACGGCTGGATGCACCCTTTAGGCAACCGCTCCAGAATCGTGGAGCTCGACAGACGCAAAAACGCCATCACATGGCAATGGACCGCCCCTTCTCCCAACAGCTTTTCTTCGCCCATCCAGAGCAGCGTACAGATTCTGCCCAACGGTAACGTACTGGCCTGTGCCACCGAGCACGGGCACTTTATCGAAGTTGTTCCCCATAGAAATACTGACGCCGGAGAAAAGGCCTCCGCCCCCAACGCCTCTGCAACCTGCGAGGGAGACATTGCCTGGGAATTCATCAACCCGGCCACCCGCCTCGGCTGCCGAGCCATCCTCACGGAGAAGACGGAAACTCCGGCAGACACCACCAACGCCGTACACAGAGCCTATCGCTATACTGCCGACTATCCCGGACTGAAAGGAAAGGATCTCAGCAGGAAACGCCCCTTCATGGAAGACTGCCCCGAAGGCCCCTGGCAGTACTGGCAGAAACTGAAAGCTCTCACGGAACATTCCATGCAGGTATAGCCGGAGTCCAGACGCAGTCCCTTGGAGGCCAAGAAAGGACATGAACGTTCCGATCTCCGAATCGGGAACATGAAAAACGTCGACTTATGAAGACAAGCGATTAACGCACTCTCCGTCGTCGGGAAGAAACGTTTCCGGCAACGGAGAGCGTATCATATAAGAAGTTGTGGATGACAGGTCCCGTCCCCATCCCGAAAAAGCGCTGTTTTCCCTCCGTATGCTCAAATCATGACAGGCTGCTTCCTATCTCGAGTAGCCATCGGAGCGAACGAAGATGCTTTTGAATACGTTTGCTCCCTTTCTCCGACTCGTCTCTTCAAAAGGTGTTTTGATGTGTTCCCATAGGAGACCGGCACTCAACTCCTATTTCTAAAACGAATGACTATTTCTGCTGCTCGTCAACGAGCTTACGGCTATTCCACAAAACAGTACTGACCTGATATGTGGTCTCGCTCTTACTGCCCCTGCACATACCTGATGGAGGCCGCCCCTTCACTCCCTCCGCGCTGTGCGTCGTCTGTATCACCGTGCGTATCTGCATATTAAACAGGATGCCTCTCGGCTGGACGTCTTCCTTCTTTACCAGTGTGGCCGATGTACCCTTGACCGTGACCAGCAGATACACATCTCTGATTAACATCGCCAAATCTATGGCAATTTTCCTCGGTAGTTCCGTTGTTAACTGGGCAAAGAACAAAGCAACAGGCTGGTTCCGATATGAATTTGTGCTACTATGCTCACAAGTAGTATGATGCATATCTTCACCTACAGCTTCTGTCAGCTCGGAAATATGATACAGGTTGACCTTCTGGTTCTCTCGCTCTGATCTTCGGTACGGTATTCAGCGTCGGTACGTTCCTGAGCGTCGATCTTACGGCGGCCCCCCCATTAGTCTAATGCTTCTCAGCCAGAATCGGCTCGGTGAGGTTGTCTATGTCGATATTCTCATGCCCGTAGCCGGTGAAGTGACCGCCGTGAACGGCGATCTTGACGGCACCCCCACCCTGCTCAACGCCTCCTGCTACGAGAACGGCTGGCTCATCCGCGTGAAGCCTGAAGACATGGCCGCCGTGGACGCCCTGCTCTCCGCCGACGCCTTACAAGGCCACGCTGTAAAATATTCGTCATACTTAGCAATAGATCCGTAACTTTTACAAAAGATACGGTTCCATTATATAAACAAATTCCATACTAAGATTATATCAAAATAAATATCATTCATAGGTTGTAAAAATAGTTATATATTACAATTAATGCATCCTCAATCAAGCCTTTTGTGTAAAATAAAATTACTTTTATATTTCTTTTTTATATATTGATAGTAATGCTCATTATATAAACATATCATTAATAGCTGCTTGAATTGATACTTGCCTTGGATACCTCAGTCGTACCCAAAAGGACTCAAAATTTTCTTTCCGTCTCCAAGCTGAATAATCTTGTCGGAAGACTGTGTTTTTTTGATTTTTGCGCCTGTTACCTTGTTGACACCACTCATGAAATACTCCTTGTGGATGTATGAAGGAAAGTGCTCTGGTAGGCATGAATTCCATACACCCTTTCATACATCCCTGGATCGGATATGCACAAGAATCAACTGAGACCAAGTGCGACTAACAGAATTAAAAAAGTGAAGCCCTATAAGGCGTTAAATACCTTACAGGGCTTTCTGAGACTTTATTCTGGCGGAGGGAGAGGGATTTGAACCCCCGGAGGTGTGACCCTCAACGGTTTTCAAGACCGCCGCAATCAGCCGCTCTGCCATCCCTCCTGCAAAAACGGCGCTGAAAATATACATGCGGGTAAGCCGTGCTGTCAAGACAAGTTCCAAGTTCAAGGTATACTCGCCTGAAAACGAAACTCACATCTGCAAGAATGGCACACGGACACAGCGCCCATCGCTTGAGGAAAAATCTACCGCCCGAAAAACATCAGCTTCGGCGAGTAACTTTTCTCTCAATCCTTAAACTCGTGTATGAAGGCTCGCCGGATAAACATGCAGCTCCGACCTCGTACATCAGCCAAATAAAGGAAGACAGTCTCTTTCTATCAAAAAAAGCATTTCTCTGAAAAAAGACACTGACGCTTCCCATCCGCTGCAGGGAATCATGCCTGCTGTCAGAAGACTTCCAATTCTGCCGGAAATGCAGACAAATCCTTATAAGACAGATAAATCCGCATTCCGGCTTTCAGTTCAATATTCTTTTACAGATAGGCAGGCATGTGGAAGTTTTCATCCTTAATAGGACTGAGTTCGGCATAGCTTTCCGACGTTCCAGCCACAATAGGCAGCTTCTGAGCCTTCACTCTGTGATATTCTGCGGAAAGTTCACGCATCTTGGCAAATTCCGGCATATTGACCACGCCATGTTCAAGAGCCGTCCCCACGCAGGATACCAGCAGCATACCTGCGGCACCGCTCTTCACTTCCAGGCGGATGCCGGATATGACGTTCGCCCCCATTTCCAGAGCCTGCATCTTGGCCACATTGATGGCGCGGCGCTCGGCCATGCGGATTTTCTTGAGATACTCTTCCGATTCGCCGCCGAAAAAGTCCGTAAGCACATTGGAAATGCCCGTAAAGGCCCCCACGCCGATCACGGCATAGCCGGAAACGACTCCCTTCACGCCGCTGGTCCAAGTTTCGGGATGGGGCGTCGTGAACACCTCAATTTCCTGAAGCAGCCTGGCCTGATATTCCTTAAGTTCAGCCTTGAGATCTCCCAGACGTTCTTCCCGGGCAAGCGTCAGTTCCTTCACCTTGTCCATAGCGCAGGACATGCACATGTTTTCAGCATCAATGTCAAAGCGTGCAAAATCGGCGATGCTCTCCGCGCACATATGGCGAATGCCGCCACGCTTGCTGAATTTTCTGCCACAGATCCGACAATCCAGTTCCTGCTGCATACAGATACCCGCCTGTTACGTTTGTTCCGAAGAATCGAAGGAATTCCGGAACATTAATGAAAGAAAAAAGCGGCACACCGCCTTTTCGCAAGTATAGAAGGGGATCGTTCCGCTGACAAGAGGCGCTGATTTCCCCTCCTGAAGAAGGAAAAATCAGCGGTATTTTTCTGATTTTAATAAATGAAAAAAATAACATACCTTTTTTACGCGCTGATTTTTTACTAAAAATACGGCTTCATTTCTACGGAAAAAACTTGAAAGTTTTATACATTTTCCATAGTTATGCCGAGAATTTTTCCGCATGCGGAATTTTTCCCCTCGCCGGGCGTCATGAAAGATGCGAAACGAAAGACGTTTTCACCGTTGCAAGCCGCCTCTTTTTAAACTAATATAACAAAGTTCACTGGAACCGTCGTCGTAATAAGAAGGAATTTCAAGCGGTTCCGACATGCCTCCCTTCCGGCCCGGCCGGAAGATGCGCACTGTCCTTTTTTATCACCTCAACCAGCACGAGGCATAGGGATGGAGGAGAGGAACAACACAACCACACCGGCAACCGCGGCTAAAAAATGCTGCTGTGGCTGGGGCGCGTTTGTCGTGGGGCTGGTCGTGGCCCTTATTCTGGGATGGTGGGTTCTGCCCAACCTTATGAAGGAAACCAAAAGGCAGCCCATAGCCTTCAGCCATGTCGAACACGTACAGAAACAGGGCATGACCTGTGAGCAGTGCCATTTCGTACGTGCCGACGGCTCATTCAGCGGAGCGCCTACTACCGCCCAGTGTGCGGAGTGCCATTTCACGATTCTGGGCTCCAATCCTGAAGAGGCTCGCTTCGTCCGTGAGTACGTTCAGACCGGTCGCGAGATCAAGTCGGAATGGCTCATCTACCAGAAGCAGCCCGACAACGTGTTCTTCAGTCATGCTCTGCACTTCGGCCCTCTCGCCGAACTGCGCGGTCCGAAAGAAACGGCCGAGTTCTGCTCCAAGTGCCACCTCAATGTGGCTGAAACGGACATTCCTCCCGTCTACCGGGAAAACAGGCTTTCGGGTTACTCCGAAAATACCATGCTGATGTGGGGCTGCGAACGTTGCCATGCCGAACATATGGCCATGGGCAACACCAACGCCAGCAACGCCTGCTTCACCTGCCACAAGTAAGGCAAAAGCGAGGAAATCATGGATAGACGAGGATTTCTTAAATTTGCCGCCGGCGGGACCGTGGGCCTCGTGGCGTCTCCCATCATCTGGAACACTCTTTACGACGCTGTGTACTGGACACAGAACTGGGGCTGGCTTCCGCGCCTGAAGAAGGGCGCCAGCGAATACCTGCCCACGGTGAGCAAGCTGTGTCCTTCCGGTACCGGTTTTCTCGTGCGCACCGTGGCCGGAACGCCCGTGCGTACCATCGGTGACAAGAACAACCCTGTCACTCACGGCGCCATGACGGCGCTGGCCGCCGCCGAAGCCGAGCTTCGCGTCAGCCCCGCCCGCCTCAAGACGCCTCTTCGCCGCTCCTCCGACGGCGCGTATGTCGCCATCACCTGGAGTGAGGCCGAAGCCCTGCTCAAGGAAAAAATTACGGCAGCCGGTTCCGCCGTGGCCGCCGTCTCCGGCGATCCCACCTCCAGCATCAACGAGGTGATTTCGTCCATTCTCAATCAGTGCGGCTCTTCCGACTTCTACTTCATGCCCGATGAAGAACAGCCTGCCGCTGCCGCATGGGAAGCCATGGGCGGTCAGGGCCGTCTCGGTTATGATCTGGAAAACAGCGACTGCATTCTTGCCGTCGGCGCTCCGGTTCTGGAAAGCTGGGGCGTGGTGGCGGCCAACCGCAGCGCGTTCAACCGCACTCACCCCGTGGCGGGCGAAGCCACGCAGAAGTTCATCTATGCCGGCGCCGTGCAGAACAACACCGCCGCCGGCGCCGATCTGTGGCTTCCCGTCAAGCCCGGCACGGAAATGACGCTTCTGCTCGGTGTGGCCAATCTGCTCATCAAGGCCGGCAAGGCCAACTTTGCCGCCGGACTGCAGAACTTCGCCTCGTTCGTTGCCGCCTATACGCCTGAAAAGGTTTCCGGCATCACCGGCGTGCCTGCGGCGCGCCTTGAAGAAGCCGCCAAGGCTCTGGTGTCTGCCAAGAAACCTCTGGTCATTGCCGGTTCCGCTCTTGGTTCCGGCGGCTTTGCCGGTCCCGTCATGGCGGCCATTGCCGTCAACATGCTGCTCGGCAGCGTGAACAGGGAAGGCGGACTTGTGGATATGCCCTTCCCGGTGTCCGTGGTGTCGAACGCCACCGAATACCGCGAAACCATCCGCAAGCGCTTTGTGGACTATACGCAGTCCGTGGCTTCCGGCAAAACCAAGGCTCCCGCATTCATGCTCGTCTATGCCGCCAACCCGCTCTACGCCCTTCCCGCCGATTCCGGTATGAAGGAAACGCTTGCGAAGTCCGGTTTCTCCGTGGCCGTCGCAAGCTTCATGAGCGAAACCTGCGCCGCCTGCGATCTGGTTCTGCCTGCGGCTCTCGGCATGGAAGCCTTCGACGACGTGCAGACGCCCTACGGTTCCGGCCGCGTGACCTACGCTCTGGCCCGACCCGTAGCCAAGCCCTTTGCCGATGCGCGCAGCGCCGGCGAGCTGTTCATTGCTCTGGCTCAGGAACTCAAGTTCGACACCGGCGTCAAGGATATGCCTGATCTTCTGTACAAGCATGCCTACGCTCTCGGTGCTCCGTTCCGTTCCATGCTGGAAGAAGGCAATGTGCATACCGCCACCGTGTCCCTGCCCGCCTCTCCGCTCTTCTACAACTGGGAAGCCATCCGTGCGGCCGCATCCGCCAAGGCCGTGGAAGGCGATCTGCAGGTCGCTCCCGTGGTCGTGCTCGGCATGGGAACGGCTCAGACGGCCATTCCGCCCTTCGCCACCAAGGTGGTGACGGACTACCAGCTCAAGGGCAAGTACAGCGTGGCGCAGATGAACGGCGCCACTGCCGCAAAACTGAAGGTACAGGCCGGTGATCTTATCAGAATCATCGCCGGCAATAATGTGGAAATCACTGCGGTTACCGCCGTTTTCGAAGGTATCCTGCCCGATACCGTCTCCCTCGTCGCCGGACTCGGCCATACGGCCTTCGACGAATTCAGCAGGGGCAAGGGCGCGAACGTTCTGGCGCTGACCAGCGTGTCCAGAGAGCCCGGTACCGGCCTGCCGGTCTGGGGCCTTGCGGGCGTGAAGGCCGTAAAGGCATAGGGGGATCGTGATGTCTTCTGAAGTCAAAGAATTCAAGATAAAGTGGGGCATGGTCATCGATATCGACAAGTGCACGGGCTGCGGCGCGTGCATGGTGGCCTGTCAGGCGGAAAACAACGTGGCTCCTGCCGTGGACGGCAGCAACAAGCTCCGTTCCCTCAACTGGCTTACCGTGTTCCGTCTTTCCAACCACAAGCCTTTCCCGGATCACGAAGTGGCCTATCTGCCCCGGCCCTGCATGCAGTGCGGCAAGCCTTCCTGCGTGGCCGTGTGCCCCGTGGTGGCAACCGACAAGCGTGAGGAAGGCGGCATCGTCAGCCAGATTCCGCCCCGCTGCATCGGCTGCCGGTACTGCATGGCCTCGTGTCCTTACCATGCCCGCTACTTCAACTGGTACGATCCGAAGTGGCCCGGCGATCTGGCGCAGGCTCTGACTCCCGACGTTTCCGTGCGTATGCGCGGCGTGGTGGAAAAGTGCTCCTTCTGCCATCATCGTTTCATGAAGGCTCAGGAAGCTGCCGTAGCCAATGGTCAGGATCCCATGAACCTGCCCGACGGCGCGTACGTTACCGCCTGCACTGAAGCATGCCCCAACGGCGCCATCACCTTCGGCGATCTGAACAACCCGGCGCACAAGGTGCATGAACTCATCAAGAGTCCCTATGCTTTCCGTCTGCTGGAACGTCTGGGCACCGATCCTCAGGTGTACTACATCAGCAGACGCGAATGGGTGCGCCGCGAAGGCGACAACTATCTCGAACACGAAAAGACCGGCGAAGCCACAAAGCAGGGGTAGGTTATGGATTACAGCAAACCTGTTGATGCGGAGCTTTTCCCGGAAGGGTGCGAGCGCTGCTCTCTGACGAAATTCATGGGATGGATGTCCATTCTGGGCGTCGTCTTCCTCTGGGGACTCTATGCCGCCGTGCGCGTTCTCGGCTTCGGCCTCGGTGAAACCGGCATGGACGACTACTTCGGCTTCGGTCTCTGGATCACCTTCGACCTTGCCGTCATCGCCCTGGGCGCCGGCGCGTTCTTCACGGGCGCTCTGCGTTACATTCTCAACATCGATGAGCTCAAGAACATCGTGAACCTCGCCGCTGTCATCGGCTTTTTGTGCTACACCGGCGCCATGATGATTCTGGTTCTCGATATCGGCCAGCCCATCCGCTGCTGGTTCGGCTACTGGTACCCGAACGTTCACTCCATGCTCACGGAAGTTATCTTCTGTATCACCTGCTACTGCATCGTGCTCATTCTTGAGTTCGTGCCGCTGGTGCTGGAAAACCGTCAGCTCATGAAGAGACCCTTCATCCATGCGCTGGCCCACAACTTCCATGTGTACATGCCCATCTTCGCCGGTATCGGTGCGTTCCTGTCCACCTTCCATCAGGGCTCTCTCGGCGGTATGTACGGCGTGCTTTTCGGCCGTCCCTACCTGTTCCGCGAAGGCTTCTTCATCTGGCCCTGGACCTTCTTCCTGTTCGTGCTTTCCGCCGTGGCCTCCGGCCCCATGTTCACCGTGCTCGTCTGCACTCTCATGGAAAAGATGTCCGGCCGCAAGCTCGTCAGCTGGGAAGTGAAGCAGCTCATGGGCAAGGTCGGCGGCACCATGCTCATCGTGTACACCATCTTCAAGTGCCTCGACAGCTGGTACTGGGCCACGGATCTGCTGGCCGGTCAGGGCCTCACCTTCGACCAGATGTTCCACGGCTGGATCTACGGCAAGTGGCTCTTCTGGATGGAACACGCCTTCCTGATCATCCCCATGGTCGTGCTGCTCATCAAGTCGCTGCGCGAAAAGCCCTGGATCTTCTATCTGATGCTCTTCCTCACCTGCACGAGCATCACCATCAACCGCTACGTGCTTACCGTTCAGGGTCTGGCCCAGCCCGTCATGCCCTTCGACAGCTGGTACAGCTACGTTCCCAACTGGGCTGAATGGGCAAGCTGCTTCCTGGTGTTTGCCTATGCGGCCATGGTCCTTTCGCTGGCCTACCGCTATACGCCCATGTTCCCGCAGGAAGCGGAACTGAACAAGAAGTAGTCGGGTAACTCCGTCATCTTCAAGCGGCCTTTCTTCGGAAAGGCCGCTTTTTTATTGGCGTCTCATGCCTTCCCCGGCTCAGTCCACCAAACAAAAACTTTCCCTATTCTTCTTCACCTCCGAGACTTCCATACCGGAGGGGCAGTCCTCAGTTCCCTTTTCCCAGCAAACTGATCTTGCAATCACACAGTCTCGTCATCATTGCGCCTCCTCGACGGACAGATCCTTTGTCGTTCTCACGAAGAAGACAGCCATACTCGGTCTTCATCACCAAATGAACCAGGCCTCTTTCCGCTCGTCCCCCTCTCGCTGACGACCTCCCACGCCTCACTGATGCGCCTCCCGCAGAATACCCTTCCCTCATGCCTTTTCCGCATGACAAAAGCCTCTAACAGCCAGCGCGGCCAAGCCAGCCTCCTCATGGAGACAGCCCTCGCTGCAAGCAGGCGCGCTCCGAACGCAGCCTCCCCTGCCCCTATGGAACTTGTCTGTTCCGAACGGGCGTTCTATACAGGGGAAGAAGGAGTTTCAGCCATGCAGGACAGCAACGGCAACACAAAAGTCGTTCCCCGGTTCATTGAAATAAAGGGAGCGCGTGTTCATAATCTGAAGAATATTTCCGTTCGGATTCCGCTGAACGAAATCGTCGCCGTAGCTGGTGTTTCCGGTTCCGGCAAATCCTCTCTGGCTCTTGGCGTTCTCTATGCCGAAGGGTCTCGGAGATACCTCGAAGCCCTGTCCACCTATACGCGAAGGCGCATGACGCAGGCCGCCCGACCTCTGGTGGATGACGTGCTGCACGTTCCGGCAGCGCTTGCCCTGCGGCAGCGTCCCGGCATTGCAGGCATACGAAGCACGTTCGGCACCGGTACGGAGCTTCTGAACAGTCTGCGGCTCATGTATTCACGCCTGGCAAGTCATCGATGCCCCAACGGACACTATGTACCGCCCTCCCTTGCCGTTGCCGCCGGTAAGAAACTTCACTGCCCCGAATGCGGTGCCGAATGGTTTGCGCCGTCGGCGGAGAAGCTGGCCTTCAACAGCCAGGGAGCCTGTCGCACCTGCGACGGAACGGGACTTGTTCGCACGGTGGACCGCTCCACACTGGTGCCGGATGAATCGCTTACCATCGATGAAGGAGCCGTGGCTCCATGGAACTCTCTGATGTGGTCTCTCATGACGGACGTCTGCCGCGCCATGGGAGTGCGCACCAACGTTCCCTTCCGCGATCTGACGGATGAAGAAAAGCATATCGTCTACGACGGGCCTGCCGAAAAGAAGCATATTCTGTACAAGGCCAAAAGTTCCAATCAGGCGGGTGAACTGGACTTCACTTACTACAATGCGGTCTACACCGTGGAAAACGCCCTTGCAAAAGTCAAAGATGAAAAGGGCATGAAACGGGTGGAAAAATTTCTGAAGGAAGACGTCTGTCCGGAATGCGGGGGGACACGTCTCTGCGCTGCGGCAAGAGCGCCGAAGATTCTCGGTCTGTCGCTGGACGAAGCCTGTACTCTGCCTTTAACCGAGCTTTCGTCATGGGTAGCGGGCATTCCTTCTTCGCTGCCTGAAGCAATGCGTCCCATGTCAACAGACATCTGTGATGCCTTCCGGAGCACGGCCAGACGCCTGCTCGAACTTGGTCTCGGCTATCTGACGCTGGATCGTGCAGCTTCCACGCTCTCCACAGGCGAGCGACAGCGCATGCAGCTGGCCCGGGCCGTACGCAACCGTACGACGGGCGTTCTGTACGTGCTCGACGAGCCGTCCATAGGACTGCATCCATCCAATATCACGGGCCTCATAGGCGTGATGCAGGATCTTGTTGCCGACGGCAATTCGGTTCTGCTCGTGGACCACGATACACAGATTCTTTCGGTGGCCGACTGGCTCATCGAAATGGGGCCGGAAGCCGGTGAGCACGGCGGCGAGGTCATTGCCGAAGGCTGTATTCCCGACATTGCCGCCGATTCTCGTTCACGCATAGGACGCTTTCTGACCGGCAAAGGCATGGGTCGTATACGTCCGGAAACTCCCGACAAGGATCTGTTCTCTCTCGGAAGCATTCATCTCTCCACAAGCGGGATTCATACGGTGAAACCGCTGGAGACGGTTTTTCCTAAAGGCCGCCTGACCGTGGTCACCGGCGTTTCCGGCTCCGGAAAAACCACGCTCATTCTGGAGAGTCTCGTACCGGCGCTTCAGGCCATCACCACAAACAGCAACCTGCCTGACCACGTCCGCACCGTGCAGGCGGAGGGCATAACGCAGGTCAAGCTCATCGACGCCTCTCCCATAGGCATCAACGTGCGTTCCACCGTGGCAACCTACGCCAATGTGCACGACGAACTCCGCAAGGTGTTCGCCCGTACCGAGCAGGCCCGGGCCCTGGGCTTCAAGGCCGGAGACTTTTCCTACAATACCGGTAGACTGCGCTGCCCTGTCTGCGACGGTACCGGCGTCATCAATCTGGACGTGCAGTTTCTTCCCGATGTGGAAGTCCCCTGCCCCGAATGCGGCGGAAGCCGTTTCGCCCGCGCTGCTTACGAGGTGAAATACCGGAACCGGTCCGGAAATGCCTATTCCATGCCCGAACTTATGGACATGAGCATACATGACGCTCTGCAGGCCTGCGCTGATCTCAAAATCGTACAGCAGCGGCTGGAAGTTCTGGAAAAGCTCGGTCTCGGCTATCTGACGCTGGGAGAGGAGACGCCGGGGCTGTCCGGAGGCGAAGCCCAGCGGCTGAAGCTGGCCGGAGACATGGGGCGAGGTCAGAGCGGCTCCGTGTTCGTCTTCGACGAGCCTACCATAGGGTTGCATCCTCTGGATGTGCAAACGCTGCTCGGCGTTTTCCAGACACTGATCGCGAGCGGCGCCACCGTGATCGTCATTGAGCACGACATGGACGTCATTGCCAACGCCGATTATCTCATCGACATGGGCCCGGGCGGAGGCAACGACGGAGGACGCATCGTGGCCTCAGGCTCCCCCCGCCAGCTGGCACGCTGCCCGGAAAGCGTGACGGGAGCATTTCTCGCCGAAAAACTCTGAAAACAGAAGGCAGGGAGTCAGGGGCATACGTTCATCCCCTGCTTCCCTGCCTTTTTGACCGACGTTGGCGGAAACCGCAATTTCGGAAAACTCATCACACCGGTATGGCCGGATAATTTTTCAACGTCATCCGAAAACGAAGTTCCCGCACAGGAATATCGAGCATGACGGCCGTCTTCTCACCGTCCGGCATAAAGCCCTGCCTTTCATAAAACGACACAGCCTTCCGATTGGAGGCCAGAACCCACAAAAATACTAAAGAAAATCCTGCATCCTGCAGCTTTTTCAAAGCCGTCTGCACAAGCAGACTTCCCATGCCCCGCCCCTGTTGCTCCTTCAATACGTAAAGCCCGTATATCTCCCCTTCGGAAGGCTCCCTTTGTCCCGCCCGAGCCGGGCCGAATCCGCAGAACCCGACGGTCGTTTCGCCGCTCAAAGCCACAAGCATGTTCCTGCAGCCTTCCGAGCGAAATCTGTCAGCGCTTTTTCGTGCGCTTCTGGCTGCCAGAATACGCTCATCGAGCAGACCAGCATAGGTCTCCATCCAGCATCGGTAATGAATGGCTCCGAGCATATCCGCATCCTCAGGACAGGCCGGTCGTACATGCTGCATGGCGCTTCTCTCAGAGACATTCCTTCTGATACCGCATGACTCCGGCCGACCACACAGCCCCGGATCTGGAAACTGACTGACGACACCGAAGAAGCATCTCCTCGAACCATTCCAGGGAGTACGGCGACTCTACAGCGACGCCATCTCGGCGTTGACACCGGCCTCACAGGAGCGCATGGCGTCCAGCGTTCCGGCGAAAAGCTCATCCAGCGTCCAGCCCAGGCGTTCGGCGCCGCTGCGGATGACATCCCGCGAGCAGCCCGCTGCAAAACGTTTATCCTTGAACTTCTTTTTCAGACTGGACACTTCCATGTCCATGACGCTGCCCGAAGGACGCATGCGCACTGCAGCCCCGATAAGCCCCGTAAGCTCGTCCACGGCAAAAAGGATCTTTTCCATTTCGTGTTCCGGCTCCACATCGCAGCACAGTCCGTAACCATGGCTGCAGACGGCGTGTATCATGTCTTCATCCACACCGCCGGCACGAAGCAGTTCGGGAGCCTTGCGGCAATGCTCTTCCGGGTAGCGCTCAAAGTCGATGTCATGAAGAAGCCCGGCAAGCCCCCAGAATTCCTCCTCATCGGCAAAGCCCCTTTCACGGGCAAACCAGCGCATCACGCCTTCCACGGTAAGCGCATGCAGAATATGAAAAGGTTCACTGTTCCAGTTTTTCAAAAGGGTCAGGGCCTGTTCTCTGCTGACGGCACTCTTTCTCATATTACGCTCTGTCAGAATCAACGCTCTCCTGCAGAGGAGCGGCATAGTGTTTCACGGTAAGCTGGTCAATATACTCCTCAAGCGCCGCCATACCGGAACCGGTGACGGCCCGACGGCAGTCCGCGTAGTCGAGGATCTTGCTCACATTCTTATTGATGAGTTCCGCCTCGGGATGCACCCTTCTGGCAAGATATTCCAACGAGGAGCGGAACGCCTGAGAAAATTTCTGCAGCCGACGCCATTCCTCCATCTGCTCCGCCACGCTGACGCGTATGGACTCGGGCATGATGGAAGCCTCGAGCATGGCACTGCACAGCCGCCAGTCGATATACTGCCCGAATTCCACTTCAAACACGGTCAGCACATCGCGATCTATCATGCGGCGCCAGACTTCGGCTCCCTTGGCCATGACGGGAATGACGTCCACGGCGGTTCCCTCCGGCAGATACTGTGCCACCGTATCCCGCACATCGTTCACGATGTCGCTGACCGATTCCTTCTCCACGTCGATCACATCGGCCTTGTTGAGGATGACCAGCACAGGAACGCCTCCGCGCAACGCGCTGACACGGCCCAAATCCTTCAGCAGTGCTTCCTCGTCCCTCGTATGCAGCTGCGCCATGTCGAGCACAAGAAAGATATGCGTCAGCGGAAGCTTCTCCAGCGCAAAGTAGGTTTCCCCTCTGTGCTCGTCGTGACGGCTAGTATTGGGGCCGGGCGTGTCATAGAACACGATGGTACGCTTTTTCTGCAGATGCGGCAGCACAAGCCGTATGTCGGCAGGAACATTCTCCCGCATGGTACCGTTGTAGGAGGCAAGCCGCTCCAGCGTGAGAGGATACCACTCCTCGCTTTCCGAAGGATTGCGGCACACGTTCTCTTCGCACCAGGGATCATGGATGATGCGGAAGATCTGTGCCGTGGTGGCCCGGTTTCCGGCAGGAAACACGCCTCTGCCGAGCATGGCATTGAGCAGGGTGGATTTTCCCGAACTCATGCAGCCGAGAATAAGAATATGAAGCCCTGTATCGGGCACGCGGAACTCGCCCATAATGAACTCCCGTCCGCTCTTCGCGGTCCAGAGTGTTTTTTCATGACACGCCGTCCTTCCGTCACGCCTACGGACACAGAGCGTCTGTCCCGTAACGCCGATAAGGCGGCCAGCAATCTTCTTTACGAAAAAAGACTGCGCTTTCCGAAGATACCCGATTAGCTGACCAAGGCAAGCCCCGGTGCAGGGAGCCGCTCTTCGACAAAAGGCGTTCCCGACCGTTTGCCCAGATTTTTCGCGGTTCCGACATTCCGAAAAATCTGCTTATCGGGACAATATTTAATAATGTGATTATATTCTCATGAATATAATCACCGAATAAAATATATTTTATATACCAATATAACCTTTCATTTATTTATCCATATAAAAACATTCCGCCCACAATAATTGCAGATATTATAATAATCACATAAAATCATTGAAAAAAATTATATAATTTTTAAGTATCACATATATTATAAATATAAATTATCATATACAAATAAAATACTGTGTACGCTTTGCATAAAATTGAAAAAATGTTTATTTCTTCAAAAAATATATTGTTTTTAATATTCCACCCTGCTATGTTCTAAAAAAAACAAGGGCGACTTCATCAGTATGTATAAAAATTCATTCTGTATGATGTCGTTATGACAACAATGAGACGACACTCTTCTATGTAATCAAGGAGGACGGTATGGAACTCGGAAGCATGGTACTCACTATTTGTGCCGGTCTTATGGCTGTTGTTATATGCCTTGGCATCTTCGCCTCCAAGGTTTACAAGTAGTTGAAACGCCTGTGCATCACAGGCTTGAAGTATGAAAAAAGCGGAAATCCCTTTCAGGGATCTCCGCTTTTTTCGTGTACGGCATTCCCATTCGCCCTTTTCTCACAAGGCAGGCCTGCTGCAGAATACAAGACATTCTTCTGATTCTGACGGCCTTATGTCGCTATCCATCGGGTATTGCTGCCTCAAATACGCTCCTGAAAATTCGCTCCGCAAAAAAACTCCTTCTTCACGGTAACAGACATCAAAAAAAACAGCGCTTCATCTCCACAACTCTTGCCTGTTCTGCTGTCCCATCGGCAGTGCTTCCGACACTCCGCTTCTCTCCAAAGAGTGCGGGTTCTATTTTCTGGACCGGCAGCCATATCAAAAGACCTGACCGGCCGCGAAACTTCCTGCCGAAATTCTCCCTGCCCGTGCTGTGCCTCTCCGGCTCTCTTCCGACAAATCCCCCCCCACACACTTAGCTTCACCAGCCGCTCGTTTCGGCTCCGGCCCTTTTCAAACAGCGTCCCACCGCCTTTCGGCCCCAGACGGGGCACAGCCTTTTCCACATGACAGCCCAGCCGCAGCATGGTACACAGCTCAGGACGCAGCACTATGCTGCACGGGCATTTCCCGGAATTTTTTCTCCGGCATATTCCGCCCGGATCTTCCGGCACGTTCCATACGGCCTATTCCACGCAGGATCCCGCGACCATGAATATTCTTCACACTTCCGACTGGCACCTCGGACACAGTCTCTTCGGCAGGCGACGCCATGAAGAATTCCGAAGCTTTCTTTCCTGGCTTCTGGAACTTGTCCGCAGGGAAAGAGTCGACGTTCTTCTCATTGCCGGAGACGTGTTCGACAACGCCATTCCTGGCAACCCGGCCCAAACGTTGTATTATGATTTTCTGCGTGAGGTCACCTCGCCGGAAGAAGGCTGCCGACATGTGGTGATTGTTGCCGGCAATCACGATTCCCCCGCCTTTATCGACGCGCCCGGAGCCCTTCTTTCCGCCATGCACATTCACGTTACGGGACGTGCCAGAACGCCGGAAGAAGAAACCTTGCTTCTGCGCAGTCCGGACGGGCAAGCCGAACTTATCGTCAGCGCCATCCCCTTTCTCCGGGACAGGGATCTCTATCGTGCCTGCGACGGAGACGACCCGGAAGAACGTGACAGCCGTATGGCCGCAGGCATGAAGGATCATTACCACCGGGCCGCGGCGCAGGTACGGGTGCTGCGCGCCGAACATGGCGACATTCCCGCCGTGGCCACAGGTCATCTTTTTGCGGCGGGAGGCCTTACCGTGCCGGACGATGGGGTGCGCGACCTGCGCATAGGTTCTCTCGGTCAGGTAACGGCCGACATTTTTCCGGACGACTTCGACTATGTGGCGCTCGGTCATCTGCATCTTCCGCAAAAAGTGAACGGCAGAGAAAACATCCGCTACAGCGGATCCCCCCTGCCCATGGGATTTGACGAGGGATCACGCCCGAAGGAAGTATGTCTGCTCAGCGTGGAAGGTCGAAACGTCTCCTGCCGGAACATTGCTGTCCCCGTCTTTCAACGCCTTGAAAAAGTGGAAGGCGACCTGCCCGCACTGGAACGTCGTCTTGAAGAGCTTTCGCAAAGCGGAGAAAGCATCTGGACGGAAGTAGTCCATACCGGCAGCGAGCCTGTTCCCGATCTACGGGACCGCGTGGAAAAATACGCGGGCAACGGACTGGAAATACTCCGTATCCGCAACATGCGCACCCTCGCGGGCGGACTCGATGCCGACCCGGCAGAAGAGGATCTTGAAGAGCTCGGCGTGGAAGAAGTTTTTGAAAGAAGGCTCAGGGAAGCCTTTCCGGAAAGAGACGTCGCGGATCCGGCGCTGGAAGAGCTGCGGACCGTCTTCCGAGAAGCGGAAGCCGCAGCCCGGCGGAATGAGGAGGACTCATGCGCATTCTGAGCGTACGCATACGCAATCTGAACTCTCTGGTCGGCGACTGGACCATACATCTCGACGGCGCGGAGTACGAGGCCGGGGGCATCTTTGCCATCACCGGACCTACGGGCGCAGGCAAGAGCACCATTCTCGATGCCATTTGTCTGGCGCTGTACGGGTGTACGCCCCGTCTCGGCAAAGTTGCCAAAAGCGGCAACGAAATCATGTCTCGTCAAACGGCGGACTGTCTGGCTGAAGTACGGTTCCGCACGCTGAAGGGAGAATTTCTGTGCAGCTGGAGTCAGAACAAGGCAGGGAAAAAGCTTTCCGGCAATCTTCAGCAGCCCAGACACCGGCTCTATGACGACAAAGGACTGTCCATCGCCGAAAAAACCACGGAAGTCACAGCCAAGGTCACGGAACTGACCGGCATGGATTTCAACCGCTTCACGCAGTCCATGCTTCTGGCCCAGGGGCGCTTCGCTTCCTTTCTTCTGGCTGACGGCGATGAACGGGCGCCTCTTCTGGAACAGATCACCGGCACGGAAATTTATTCCGTCATTTCCCGTGCTATTTACGAGCGCAACAAAGAAGAAACGCAGCGTCTGGCCGCGCTGGACGACGAGCTGGCCGCCCGGCAGCTTCTGACCGAAGAGCAAGAACGGCAGCTTGAGCAGGAACGCCTCGATCTTCAGCAAACGGCGTCCGCGCTTGGCGAAGAGGAAGAAAAAAGACGCAGGGACAAGGAACGTCTGGATCGTGCCGAGGCTCTGAACAGCGAAGAAAAAAAGCTGGCGCAGGAACGGGAAAAGCTGAAGGCGGACGAGGCCAACTTTTCCGCTGGAAAAGCCAGACTGACTCTTGCCAGAAAGGCCGCAAACCTTTCCCCTCTCTTTGAGTCCGTATCCGTGCGCCGCGAGGAACAGAACCGGGATCAGAAGCAGCGCAGCGCCATTGCCGAAGCCATGCCGATACTGACCAATACGGCGGCAACGGCACGGGAAGCGCTGACCTCTGCACAAAAGGCGCTGGAGGAAGCCCGAAAGAAACTCCCACAGGAACGGGCGCTGTGGACCCGTGTACGGGCACTGGACACCGAGCTGGGCTCAAAACGCAGGGATCTGGCAGAACTGGACAAGGACTTTTCCGAGCGGAAACAGGCGCTGGAGATGAAGCTTCTTGCCCGTAACGCTGCGGCCGCAGCCGGACAGCAGGCGGAACTTACGTTGACGAAGATCCGGCAGGAACTGGATGCCTCCGCTTCCGATGCCGCGCTTGCGGATGCGGCAGGCAGCATGCAGGCCCGTCTGGTCATGCTGGAAAAAGACACGGAAGAACTCGGCGGCACCCGTCAGAAGCTGCAGGAAACTCTTACTCAGCTCAACAGGCTGAAAAACGATCTTCCTGAGAAGAAAAAGGCCGTCGAGGCTGCGGAACGGGAACTGGCCGACACCCGCCATCTCAAGGAGGAGCTGAACCGTCAGCAGGAAGTCCTTCTGGAAGGAAAGCCGCTGTCTTTCTGGCACAGCCTGAAAGACGGCCTTTCCGCACAGAAGAACCTGCTGGACCGCGCTCTGGAAAGCGCTCTTCTGCGCAGGGATCTCATGACGGACAGAGCTGCCATGGAGGAAGAGCTTCAACGCCTTGCCCAGCTCGCGCATCAGGAGGACACTGAACTTGCGGCCGAGCGCATCCGCCTATCCTCGCTGAAGGAAACTCTGGAGCTGAAGCACAGAATACGGACCTACGAGGAAGAAAGAGCGCATCTGCACGAAGGCGCGCCCTGCCCTCTGTGCGGATCGCTGACGCACCCCTTTGCTGATCCTGAAGCCCTTCCCCTTCCCGCCGACGAAGAGGAACGTCAGATAGCTGAGCTGGAAGAAAGCCTTGAGAAGCTCTCCAGCAGCCTCATCTCCCACCAGCGGGATGCCGTGCATACGACCGATGCCCTGTCGGACAACAAAAAAGCCGAAGCTCAGGTGACAACCAGACTGCGTACGCTCGTGACGGAACTTTCCAGCCCCGCCGATAGCTCGCATTCCCCGGACGATTCAAACGCCGTCACGCGACTTTCCGGAAAGGAGACTCAGGAGCTTCTCAGCGCCCTTGCTCTGACGGAACAGGCACCCGAACTGGTTCCACTTCTTGAGCGCCTGCAGACCAAATCCGAAGAAGGACTGAAAAATGCCGCCGACAAGCTGCAGGCGGCCGAAGCGCAGGAAGAACGCCGTCACGAGCTTGAACGCCGTACGGAAGCACTGAACCTTCTGCGGGATCAGGCCGCGCAGGAAACCGCTGTTCTGGAAAAGGAAGAAATCAGACTCGGTACGGCAACGGAAACGTTGAAAAAAGAGGCCGCTCTCAGGGCGCAGAAAACGGAGCAGGACTGCCGTACTCTGTGCGATGAGGTCGCGTCCTTCGGTGTTCAGGCCTCTTCCCTGCCCGAACTTCGTCTTGCCGTCCCGGTTCTTGTTGAACGCCGCAACTGCTATGCCGCCCTGCAGAAAAAGGAAGCCGACGCGCTGCAGCGTCTTCATGAATACACCCGGAATCTTGCCGTGGAAGCCGAAGCCGTCAGCGCGGCAGGCAAAGAGCTGGAAAACACGGACAAGACACGGCAGATCCGAAAAAAGGAATTGCAGACGCTGGAACGGAGCCGACTTGAACTGTTCGGTCATCGTCTTGCCGATGAAGAGGAAAAGGCTTCCGAAAAGCGCCTGCTGGAGCTCGAAGCCGACGAAAAACGCTGCCGGGAGGCCCTTGAAAAGGCAGAAAGAGCGCTTGCCGAGAGCCGGAGCGCAGATGCCGCCCTTGCAGCGGGCATGGCCCAAAGAGCCGAGACTCTGCACAGTATGGAAGAGCTTCTTCAGGCAAAACTTGCTGCCGAAGGGTTCGTCAGCGAACAGGCATGCCGCGAGGCTCTGCTGGAAAAAGACGTGCTGCAGGCGCTGGAGCAGCAGGAACAGGAGCTTTCCGACCGCAGCGTCAGCCTTGAAGCCCGGACTGCGGAACTTATCCGCAGACGGCAGGCGGAAGAAGCGCTTCCTCTTCCCTCACGGGAAGAAACGCTGCAGGCGCTGGAGGACATCCGCGTCAGACGGGAAAACATACTGCAGCGGACCGGCATTCTGCAGGAAAAGCTGGATGCGAACAACGAACGCCGGGATCAGGCGGCGCGTATCCGGGCACGGCGGGAAAACCAGGCGGCCATCTGCCGCCGCTGGGCGGCGCTCAATGATCTGGCAGGTTCCGCAGACGGCAAGAAATTCCGCAACTACGCCCAGGAGCTGACGTTCCGCAGACTCCTTCTTCTTGCGAACCGGCAGCTTTCCTTCATGACCGACCGTTATGTACTCGTGCACAGCACCGAAGAAAACCTGACACTGAACGTTGTCGACCGCTATCAGGCGGACGCTATACGTTCCTCACGCAATCTTTCGGGCGGTGAGAGCTTCCTCGTCAGTCTGGCGCTGGCCCTGGGGCTCGCACAGATGGCCAGCCGGAACGTGCGCGTGGATTCCGTCTTTCTGGACGAAGGCTTCGGCACGCTGGATGAGGAAGCCCTGAACACGGCTCTCGACATGCTTGCCGCCCTGCATCAGAAGGGCAAGATGATAGGCATCATCTCCCATGTGCAGGCCGTACGAGAACGGATAGGTCTGCAGATACAGGTCACGCCGGAAGGCAGCGGCCGAAGCAGTCTGTCCGGCCCCGGTGTGGGACAGACGAAGGACGCAAAGGAAAAGTAGCTTCTGCCCGTTATTCTTCCGCTCCGAGCATCGGATAATAACAAAGCCCCCTTCGACACAGCGTCGAAAGGGGCTTTTGTCATCTCCCGATGTCAGCAGGGGCAGTTCCCCCTTTCCTGAGAGATCGGCATCCACAAACTCAGGCTGAAATGAAGCCGCCTGTCAGCGCTCAAGTTCCGACAAAACTGCAAGCAGTTCTCCCGGCTCGTGGATGAAACGCGTGGCCCCGGCCTCGCGCAGGTGCTCCTGCGTACGGAAGCCCCACGTCACGGACAGGCAGTCCACTCCGGCATTGGCGGCGGTAAGAATATCCACTTCAGAGTCCCCCACATACAGCGTATGCGCAGGATCAGAGTCAAGTTCCTTCATGGCTTCATTGAGGCTGTCGGGCGCAGGCTTGCGCCTCACGCCTTCCCGTTCTCCCAGCGCTGCACCAAAAATACCGCCGAAATACGCCTCGTTCATTTCCTTCACTTCCCGGTCGGGCTTGTTGGAAACGATACCGAGCTTTTTTCCGCATCGGGCAAGTTCCTGCACCAGCTCCGGCATGCCGGAATAAGGACGCGTATGATCACGGCAGTGCACGGCATAGTGCCTGCAGAATTCGGCAAAGGCCTCCTCGAAACGCGGGTTCTCCTCGCCTCCGGGCAGAGAACGGATCATGAGCTTGCGCACACCGTTGCCCACGAAGGTGCGAACCTCCTCCAGACTGCGCCGAACGTCCGTAAAACCGGCAAGCGCGTGATTCACGCTGAGGGTCAGATCCTCAAGCGTGTACAGCAGCGTGCCGTCCAGATCAAAAATAATCGTCTCGTACTTTTTCATGATTCCTTCCATATCATCCGGAAGATTTTCTTATCATCCAGAAGCAGAAGCATACACGCCGACCGTGTACGTTTGATGACGGCCTGGCGTTCGCCGAACCGAACGTCCTAAACACACTGCCGAACAAGTCAACCGACATCTGCCTGGCCCGATTACACTGTACCAGCAGAGGCAGGCCATCGTTCATCGGTACAAAAAGAGGGGGAAGGTGCCCCCTCCCCCTCGTATCAGGCTGAGCCCTCAGACAAAGCCGTATAAGCTGTTTTCTCCGGCATCGGTAACATTTCCGCCGCCGAAGCCGAATCCGTTCCTAGAAGGGCTGCCCCATGGAGAACTCGAAGCGCCCGCTGTTGCGCTTCGTGCCGTCAGCATTCTTCGAAAGCGGATAGCCGTAAGCGAAGCGCAGATCGCCCATCGGCGAACGCCAGCGCACTTCCAGACCGGCCGAAGAGTATACCTTGTCGAACACGCTGGAGCACTGCGCGCTGTCGGCGTTGAAGCCGATGTCGTAGAAGGGCACGAAGGCCAGACCGAGATCGGGCTTGACCACCCAGATATATTCGAAGTTGGCATAGCCCATGCGGTCGGAACCGATGGTTTCACCGGTTCTCGGGTCACGCGGGGAAATGTCGTCATAGGAGTAACCGCGGATGCTGCGGATACCACCTATCCAGAAACGTTCGAATACGGGCACGGTCTTGTCGCTGTCGGCCTTGTACACCGCGCCCACGCGTCCGCGGACGTGCAGGATGTTGGTGTCGTTGAGGCCGTAGTAGAAGCCCGCTTCCAGAATGGGCTTGAAGAAGCTGTCGTCACTGGCCGTCCAGGGGCCGCTGTACTGCATGTTGATCGACACGCGGGTACCTTCGGTGGGGAAGGAGGCGCGGTTGGTGGTATCGCGGGTGACGCCCATGGACACCGTGCTGGCCCAGTGCTTGCCCTTGTAGGCACGGATGATGCTCGAGGCATTGTCCGCCATGTGGTACAGATTGTACCGTTCAAACTCGTAACCGAAGTTCACGCTGGTGTATTCACCGATGGGATGGAACAGGCCGAGACGGACACCGGTAGAACGCTTGTAGAAGTACGACCATTCTTCGTCGATGGTATAGGGACTCACAGAGAAACCCCAGTAGGTGTCGAACAGACGGGGGTTGACGAAGGAGGCTTCGAGATACTGTTCCTTCGAGGCGGTATAGCCGGACAGACCGAGCGTGTAGCCGCGACCGAAGAGGTTGTTTTCCGTGATGGACGCCATGACGCCGAACTTGTCGTAGGTGGAGTAGCCGAAGCCCACGCTCACCACACCGGTTTCGGTTTCCTTGACTCCCATCTTCAGATCAACTTCGCCGGGCACGCCCGTGGGAACCACCGTGGGGTTGACTTCGCTGAAGTAGCGGGTCTTTTCCAGACGCTGGGCGGAACGGCGCATTTTGGCGCCGCTGAACTGCTGACCGTCGGCCAGACGCATTTCACGCAGAATGACGTTGTCGCGGGTACGGTCGTTACCTTCCACTTCCACGCGGCGGATATACTGGCGTTCGCCGGGCTTGACGGTATACACCACGTCCACCACGCCGTCTTCGGGGCGGGGACGGGGATCCACGTTGATGTCGGCAAAGGCATAGCCGTAGTCGCTGTAGAAATCGGTAAGAGCCTTCACGTCGTTCTGCAGAACTTCCACATCGAAGAAGTCGCCGGCAGCCTGATGCTCGTCCATCGAGATCTGCTCGAGGATGCGCTCCTCGGTATCGATGAGATCACCCTGCAGAATGACTTCGCCAACCTTGTAGTGCACGCCTTCCCTCACACGGAAGACCACGCGGATGCCGTCGTCGTCGTACTGCACTTCAGGCGCGGAGACCTGACCGTCCACATAGCCGTTCTTCATGAAGTAGGCGCGGATGGCCTGAGAGTCGCGCTCCAGAAGATCGTCCTTGAGCACGCCGGAACCGGTGAACCACGAGAAGAGACCTCTCTCCTTGAGAGAGAGGTAATCCTTCACATCGTCGGGAGAAATTTCCTTGAGGCCTTCGATGGCCACTTCCTTGATATAGAGCTTGTTGCCTTCCGTGACATGAAGAACCAGCGCCGCGGCGGCACCGTCGGAACGGGGCTGCACTTCGTAGGTCACTTGAGCAAGATAGAAGCCCTGCTTGTGATAAAGATCCGTCACCTTCTGCAGGTCTTCGGCGAGCACCTTTTCATTGAGCACGCTGTTGGTCTGCGTGGACATGGCTTCCTTGATGTCGTCGATGCTCACGGCCTCGGAACCTTCCACACGCACGTCTTCGATGCGGGGCTTCTCATCCACCGTAAAGATCAGCACGGGGCCGCCCGAGCCGCTTTCCACGTCGGCGCGAACGTCGTTGAAGTAGCCGAGATCCCAGATATTGCGGACGTCTTCATCCACCATGTCCTCATTGAGAGGTTCGCCGGTACGGGATCCCACGCGGACAAGCACTCTGTCCTTGTCGATGAACTTCAGGCCGCGGATGTCGATGTCCACGATGCCGCCGCGCGCAGACTTTGCCGCCGCACGCACCGGAGAGGAGGTATCGAGTTCGACCACCATCTGATCCACAAGGCTGTTGACCGCAGGCTGCAGTTCCAGAAGATTCGCGCCTTCTCTGTGGTAGACACGGGAAGAACCGGTGGAGGCGGAAACGACCTGCATATCGAGGCTGAAGTTTTCTCCGAGCTGGTTCAGGCTGCCGAACACGGCATAGCCCGCACGGGCGGATCTGGCACGGCTTCTGGCGCTCGCGGCATCCTGGGCGGTCTTCTTGCCGGAAGACGTGGGAATGGCCTTGAGACCGCGTTCCTCCAGACTCTGGCGTACCAGCGTGGGGATGTCTTTGGCCAGCTGAGCCTGCGCCGTCGGCGCATTGACGGCGAAAGGCAGCACCAGCACACGGGTTTCGGCCGCGTCGGCCGCTGCCGCCTGCACAAGCAGACACAGCGCCAGACAGACCAGACTAGAAAGCATCTTGCGCATAAAGTTCTCCCGATCTCAATTCAAGGCTGCGGTCCATACTGTCCGCAAGTTCCCGGTTATGCGTCACTATGATAAGCGTCATGCCCGTGTCGCGGTTCAGCTGCCTGAGCACCTCGGCCACGCGCTCGCCCGTTTTTTCATCCAGATTTCCGGTAGGCTCGTCGGCCAGCAGCACCTTGGGGTGCAGAAGCGTGGCGCGGGCTATGGCGGCACGCTGCCGTTCGCCGCCGGAAAGCGTGGTCACATGATGCGTGAGTCTCTCGGCCAGCCCCACTCTCTCCAGAGCTTCGGCGGCTCTTTCCAGCGCTTCGCGACGGCTCATGCCGGCAATGATGGCCTGCATGGCCACATTTTCCACGGTGGTGAATTCGGGCAGCAGATGATGGAACTGAAACACGAATCCCAGTTCCCTGTTGCGGAAATGCGCCGCCTCGCGGGCGGACAGGCCGGAAAGCTCACGACCTTCAAAAAGAATGCTGCCGCCGGTGGCGTGATCGAGCGTGCCGAGAAGATGCAGCAGCGTGGATTTTCCGGAGCCGGAAGACCCTACGATGGCAAGGGCTTCTCCTGCCTGCACCTCGAAGTTGACGTCGCGCAGAATGGTCAGCTCACCTGCCGGACTTTCCACCGTTTTCCGGGCATGCCGGACAAGGTAGAGCGGCTTTTTGTCAAAGGGAGCATCCATGTCGTTACTCATAGCGAAGAGCCTCGGCAGGCACAAGGCGGGAAGCCTGCCTGGCAGGATAGATGGTGGCCACAAAACACATCAGCATGGACACCGCTCCGATGATGAGAAGATCCAGCGGATCGATGATGACCGGAAGCGTATCCATCATGTACACGCCGGGAGGCAGCTCGATGAACTGATACTTCTTGAGGAGCAGAGCCAGCACGATTCCTAGCACATAACCTATGCTCGTGCCAACAGCCCCGATGATGGCTCCCTGAAACATGAAGATGCGCCTCACCCCGGCCGTCGTCGCGCCCATGGACATCAATATGGCGATATCCTTGGTCTTTTCCATAACGAGCATGACAAGGGACGTAATGATGGAAAAAGAGCCCACCAGAATCACCATGAGCAGGACGATGAACATGCCGAAGCGTTCAAGCTGAAGCGCCGCGAAAAGATTGGCGTTCATGTCGATCCAGTTTCTGGCGTAGAAGGGAGCGCCCAGACTTTCGGCGATGCTTGCCGCGATGTCCCTAGCCTTGTAGGGATCCTCGACAAAGGCCTCCACACCGGAGATATGCCCGTCGGGATAGCCCATGAGGTCCTGCGTGGCGGCAATGGGCACATAGGCAAGGCGGCTGTCGAAGTCGGACATGCCGGACTTGAAGATCCCTTCCACACGGAAGGAGCGCAGCTTGGGCACGAAGCCCGCCGTGGTGCGCTGGCCCGCAGGAGACATGAGATTGACCCGGCTGCCCACGCTCAGATGAAAACGCCGGGCGAGATCGTGGCCCACGAGCATGCCGGCAGGCCCATGCTCCCGGGCTAGATTCTTCACGCTTCCGCTCTCCAGATGCTGCAGCATGGGCATGGATTCGACGGCCTGTTCAGGATCGATGCCGCGAACCACGAGTCCCGTAGCGCCCTGCGGCGTGGAAAGCAGAACTTCGGCGTACAGAAAAGGCGTGGCGGATACCACGCCGGGGGTCTCGCGTATGCGATCAATGACCTCGCCGCGCCCCTTTGCCGCATCGGGACCGAAGGCTCCGGCCTGCGTGGCCATGACCATGATGTGGGGATTCGCGCCGAGTATCTTTTCGCGCATCTCCTGCGTGACTCCGTTGTACACGCTCATGACGATGACGAGCGCCGCCACGCCTATGGCCACGCCCAGCACGGACATGAGCGAGATCACGGATATGAACGTGCGCTTGTTCCGCGAGGTGAGATACCGCGAAGCGATGAACAGCGAATACGACATACGGATCCTCTTTCGTGGAGACTCCGGCAGAACGCCGGAGCGTTATATCCGAAAGGCTGAATATGTTCTGGAAAATGTTCTGCGGATCCGTTTTTACGGATCAGGGCGATCCTGCACGGATCCGATGCCCGGCCGAAGCCGGGCATCAAAGGCAGAAGCGGAGCGGTTTCCAAGGGAAACCGCTCCGGAAGATTACAGCTCGGGTCTGAGCAGCGGGAAGAGAAGCACTTCGCGGATGGAAGGCTCGTCGGTCAGCAGCATGGTCAGACGGTCGATGCCCACGCCTTCGCCCGCGGTGGGCGGCATGGCGTATTCAAGGGCGCGCAGGTAGTCGTTGTCCAGCGGGCAGGCCTCGTCGTCGCCGGCGGCCTTGGCTTCCACCTGAGCTTCAAAGCGCAGGCGCTGATCCACGGGATCGTTGAGCTCGGAGAAGGCGTTGCCGTACTCGCAGCCGCAGATGAAGAACTCGAAGCGGTCGGTGATCTCGGGATTGACGTCGTTCCGGCGGGCCAGCGGAGAAATTTCCGCGGGATAGGCATAAATGAAGGTGGGCTGCACAAGCTTCTCTTCCACATCGAGATCGAAGAGACGGGACTGAAGCTTGCCGATGCCTTCGCTTTCCATGTACTTTTCGCCGCGGGAACGCAGATAGGCGCGCACGGCTTCCATGTCGTTGTAGAACTCGGGACGGTGTCCGCCTATTTCCTCGAGCGCCTGGTGATAGGTCATGCGCTTCCAGTGACCGGGAGTAAGGTCGATTTCCCTGCCCTGATAGGTGATCACCGTGCCGCCGCACACTTCGCGGGCGATGTGGGCGAAAAGTTCTTCGGTAAGATCCATGAGATCTTCGAAGGTGGCGTAGGCCCAGTAGAACTCGCAGGAGGTGAATTCAGGGTTGTGACGCGTATCGATGCCTTCGTTGCGGAAGCAGCGGTTGATTTCGAACACGCGCTCCATGCCGCCCACGATGAGGCGCTTCAAATACAGTTCCGGCGCAATGCGCAGGTAAAGGTCGATGTCGAGCGCGTTGTGATGCGTCACGAAGGGCTTGGCCGTCGCGCCCCCGGCAAGGGCGTGCAGCATGGGCGTTTCCACTTCCATGAAGCCTCTCTGCTCCATGAAGCGGCGGAACTCGCGCACAATGAGCGAACGCTTGCGGAAAATCTCGCGGGCGCGGGGATTCATGACCAGGTCGACGTAGCGCTGACGATAGCGGGATTCCACGTCGGTGAGGCCGCTGTGCTTGTCGGGCAGAGCGCGGAAGGACTTGCTGAGCAGGCGGACGCTGTCGCAGCGCAGGGTCAGTTCGCCGGTCTTGGTGCGGAACAGATGCCCCGTCACACCGACGATGTCGCCCACGTCGAGCTTCTTGAACGCGGCAAAGGCCTCGTCGCCCATCACGCTCTTTTCCGCGTAGCACTGAATACGGCCGCTGCGGTCCATCACATGGAAGAAGATCACCTTGCCGAAGGAACGGGAAGACATCATGCGTCCGGCCAGCGCGAATTCCTCATTCAGCGCGGCGAGTTCCTCATCATTCATCGCGCCGTACTGCGTGCACACGTCCCCGGCGTTCTGCTTTCGCTTGAAGTCATTGGGATACAGGGGGATGCCCGCGTCCAGAAGATCGCAGGCCTTGCCTACGCAGTTCTTCACGACCTCGTTCAGTTCCCCGTGATCGGCGAAATTTTCCAGCATGGGCATGAAATATGCCGCGTGTTCCGACTTCGTAGCAAGCTTGATGGGCTTGCGGGCTTTCTTCTGCGTTTCCAAAAGACACTCCGTGGACGGCAGAGACTCTGCCTTCTTTCATATAGGATGCATGGCAGCGGTTCGCTCCCGAAAAGGTCGCAACGGGAGACACGCTTTCCTGCGCTGTAAAAATATGGGCGTAGGACAAATACGCCCGGTCGTCAAGTACCGGGATATTCCGCCGTTTCGCAAGCCGGATCTGCTGAGATTCTGCGGAAGCGGGACATGCCTCATGCAGGGTTTTTCTTGCCCATCCAGACGGAGTGGCATACAAGAGAGGCATGAACACCTTCCGTTCCATCGTCCTCATGACGCTGCTTTTGCTGCTGCCCGTCACGCTCTGTGCGGAAGAAGCGGAACCCGAACCATCCAGGCCCGGTCAGGACATCGTCTGGCTGAAGCTGGAGGACGGGCTGGATATGGCGCGTCTTGCCTACTCCGGGCAGAACGACGGCGGATTTTCACGGCGCATCATTATCCGCGCGCTGCGCTTCGATACGGAATATTTCGACTTCCGTCTCTTCAGCTCCCGCTGGGAGGATCAGGGCGTTCCCACCATGCGGGAATGGGCGGAGAAAAAAAATCTCACCGCGGCCATCAATGCCAGCATGTACCTCAAGGACGGGCAGACCTCCACCGGATACATGCGGAACGGCGAACGCACCAACAACGGCCGCATCGTCAGCCGTTACGGCGCGTTCTTCGTCGCCGGGCCGCGGGAGGAGGGACTGCCCCGTGCCGCCGTGCTCGATCGCGACACCGACGACTGGGAGCATCTTCTGCCCCGCTACGACATCGTCGTGCAGAACTTCCGCCTGATGGGACCGGAGGGCGCGCAGCTGTGGCCTGAAAACGGTCCGGAACACGCCATCGCCGCCATTGCCGAAGACATGAACGGGCGCATTCTTTTTCTGCACTGCCCCGATCCCGCCTCGGTGCACGATTTCGTGGAGGCTCTTGCGGCACACAGGGAACTCAACATCAACAGCGCCATGTACGTCGAAGGCGGCAGCGAAGCCTCGCTTCTTTTGCGTCTGCCCGGGCAGTTCAGACTCTGGCACGGCATGAGTCCCGCTTCCTATATGTTCTCCTCACGGGGCGACGCCATTCCCCTGCCCAACATTCTCGGCGTGGTCCACCGCTGAGGCCTCAGCCTTCGCATCCTCCTCAAGCATGTCGCGAAGGCGCCGGGCCGCCAGACTCAGGCTGTGCCCTTCATACTCCAGCAGGCTGATCCTTCTCTCCGGCAGCATCTCGCGCGTCTGCACCGCAAAAAGCTCTCCTCTTTTCAGCGCCTCTTCCGCCGTGCGGTAGGGCAGAAAGCCTATGCCGAGACTGTGTCTGGCCAGATCTAGAACCAGTTCCGACGTTTCCGGCTCCATGGCAGGTTCCAGCTCCAGACCGTGTTCCTTGAAAATACCTTCAAGAAACTCAAAGGTCAGCGTTCCCCGCCTGTGGCAGATGAGCGGCTGCCGGGAAAGTTCCTCCAGCGACACGCTTCTTCCTTTAAAAGGAGAAAACTCCTCTCCCGCCACAAAAACATCCCGGAACGAGCACAGGCGCGTTTCCCGAAGCGGAGGAAATTCCCCGCCCGATACTGCGGCCACCGCAAAATCTATGGCTCCCGACTTCAGTTCCTCCATCGCCTGACGCGACGTTCCCCCGTACAGACGGAGCTTTACGCCCGGGTAGAGAGCGTGAAAGCGGTCCAGACGCGGGAAAAGCCAGCCGCGCAGCGCCGTTTCGCTCGCGCCTATGGCAATGCTGCCCGACTGCAGCCCCACGGCCTGAGCCACGGCTTCCCTGCCGCGGCGAAGCTGCTCATACCCCGCCTCCACATGGGCATAGAACATCCGGCCCTCGGGCGTCAGCTCCACGCCGCGCCGGTTGCGGATGAACAGACGGCAGCCGAGTTCCCGCTCCAGCGTCGACATGGATCGCGACACCGCAGGCTGACTCGTGAACAGCATGGCCGCAGCCCGACTGAAATTCCGGCAGCGCGCCACCTGATAAAACATCCGGCAAAGTTCCCAGTTCAGCTCCATAGGGCAGGCTCTGTTATGCGTTTATGATATGACTGCCATATCAAATGAGTATTTTACGGTATCATTCCCCCCTGCTATAGGCAAGACGGATGCAGGGCCGAAGCTTCCGGCACATCTGCATCCAGAAAAAGCCTCAGGGCAGGAACGTTATATCATGAATCGCGGATATATTTTCATTTTTCTCGCCACAATTTTCTTCAGCTCCATGGAAGTGGCGCTGAAGACCGTGGCCGATGCCTTCAATCCCATGCAGCTCACCTGCACACGTTTTCTCATCGGCGGTCTGCTGCTGATCCCCTTTGCCCTGCGCGGTCTGCGCCAGCACGGCGCAACCATCACGCTGCGCGACTGGAAAGGCTTTGCAGGCCTCGGTTTCGTAGGCCTCGTGGTCAGCATGATGCTCTATCAGGTCTCCATCCTCTATGCGCCCGCCTCCGTGGTCAGCGTGCTCTTCAGCTGCAACCCGGTTCTCGTGCTGGCCTTCGCCTTTCTCATTCTGCACGCCGACATCCGTCCCCAGCACATCGCCGCGCTGGTGCTGGAAGTCGTAGCCGCCGTCATCATCATCGATCCTCTGCACACCAGCCTTGATCCGGTGGGCATTCTGCTGGTGCTGCTCTCCGCCGCCACCTTCGCCCTGTATGCCGTTCTCGGCAAAAAGCAGTGCGCACAGTATTCCGGCGTCGCCGTCACCTGCTTCAGCTGCCTTGCGGCCAGCGCGGAGATGATCGTTCTCATGCTCCTCAGCCATGTCGGATTCATCGCCGACGCCCTCACCGCAGCCGGTGCCCCCATGTTTGCCAACATGCCGTTCTTCACCGGCTACACTTCCGAGAACATCCTGAACGTGCTCTATATCTGCGTGTTCGTCACCGCAGGCGGCTACGCCTGCTACTTCATGGGTATGGAAGCCACTTCCGCCATGCAGGGTTCTCTCGTCTTCTTCTTCAAGCCCGTGCTGGCCCCCATTCTGGCCATGATCGTGCTCGGAGAAAACATTCCGTGGAATATGTGGCTCGGCATAGCGCTCATGCTTGTCGCCTCCGTTGTTTCCATGATTCCCACTTGGGAAGCTCTCATCGCCGCGCGGCCCTTCGTTGCCCTCACCCTCCTGCACCGACGCCACTAGGCCGAATGCGGTGTCCGGTCCGTCCGGAAAAAAGGCCCGTTTTTCCACTCCCCTGCGGAAAAACGGGCCTGCTCGTTTAAAGTGCCGGAGCATAAACCGAACTGATTTCTTCAAGTGACGCAGACTCATGCCGCCTGCAGCCGATCCGTATCGGCATATTCCGGAGCTCTCCCCCTCAGAAGAGCGCCGGAACATGCCTTTTTAGAAGCTGTACTGGAAAAGCAGCGCCGTACGCCAGTCGTTCTCAAAACGACCGGAGCGGCCGTGCACGGCCGACGTGTCGAAATCTTCAATAATATAGGCAAGCTCCAGAGCTGCCGTCAGATTCTTATAGATTTCGTACGTGGAAAGCAGATCGAATTCCACGGCGGCATCCTCGCTGGTGAGATAGTCGTATCCCTCGCCGTAGGCTCCGTTCTTCTTATCGTTGGTACCGGCAATATAGGTCACGGAAAAGTCATGGGACAGACCGTCGATGAAGGACATGCCGTTCACCTGGGCGCTGATACCCCAGGTGCCGCCGAAGCTGCAGCGATGGCCGCCCACAAGCCCCCAGGCGGCATCAAAGTACGTGCTCGTGCCGTCGAAGTCGCCGTAGATGATAGGAATCTGTCCGGAGTTCATGGGACTGCCGGACTTGTCGCCGGAAGCATACCAGGCCAGCAGCGAAGGCTCACCGAAGCTCATGGCATACGAGGCGCGGCCCACGGCATACCAGCCTTCCTGATCTCTGGAGTCGGAATAAACCGCGCGGCCCCAGGCGCCGTCCAGAGCGAGTGTGACGGGATCAAAGGGCTTCCATTCCATGCCCGCGCCGGCGACCACGATGTCGGCCCGGCCGCTGCCGCTGATGTTCCCCTGCTCGGTCAGAATGGAAGGCTGGAAACGCCCGCCTTCAGCATCCTCGCCATCCCCCTTCGCGCCGTAGATCACCCACGGCGACACTGAAAACCTGTCGAAGGATGCGCTGCCCACAAGGCCGAACAAATCATATTTCGGAGCGCTGACATCGGACAGATCCACGCGATTGACGCCCCGGGCCATGCGGGTCCAGAACGCCGTAAGGTCATACACCTCCGCCAGAGGAACCGCCACCACGACGCCGTCCGCCACCAGATCGGCTATCATGGGAGAGTTGCCCGTGTAGGCAGGCAGATCAAAGGCATGGCGTCCCATGCGGATCTTCACGTCCGTGCCGGGCAGCGTCCAGTCCACATACGCCTGACGCATGGCCACCGGACCGTTCGGCCCTGAATACTCCGTATCTCCCCAGTGATAGTCGCCGACCTGAAGCTGAAAATATCCGGCCAGATTCTCGCTGGCACTGAACGTCATGCCGAGACGCAGACGCTGCACGGCGTAGTCGGTATTCCGGCCGCGAAAACCTTCGGAACCGGACTGAAACTGAAAGAGATATTCGCCGTCCATCTTGACGTCGACGGCAGAGGCGGAGCCGGAGGAGGACGCAACAAAGGCGGCCGCCAGAAGGAGAGTCACAAGCTTCTTCATACGCTTCTTTCCCGATGGTTATGCCGCGAAAGCGGCTGAAAAACGCCGCCGCGCAGAAACGTTCTCCGGCTCCCCTGCCTTTGCTCCCGTTCACTCCTGCTGCGCGGTGTACAAAACGCAAGACAGAACCTTGCGCAAAATCATACCCCTGTCAAGTTAAATGAAAAAGAATTTCATTTTCGCAAAAAAATTCCAGACAATCTCACGACTGCCGCATCCGCTCCTGAAACTTTCCTCTTTTTTCTGGAATGTCATAACCTGTCTCTTTTACAGCCATCCTTCATTCCCGTCTTCCGAATGCAACGCCTCTGTAAGGCTTTGTAACTTGTCACATCCGATCTCCTCTGATAGCAAGGCCTCACCTTTTCCACCAGGAGCAGCCGCATGACCCGAAAATTCGTTTCTCTCACCCTCCTCTTCTCCTTCTTCCTGCTTGCGCTCAGTTCTGTCGTTCTGTACGTCGTTCCCGAAGGACGCGTCGCCTCATGGGCTGACTGGAGCGTACTCATGCTCGGCAAGGAGCAGTGGGGAGCCGTGCACATCACCGGAGGCACGCTTTTTCTGATCTTCTCCCTCTGGCACATGGCACTGAACATCAGGCCCCTCAAGAGCTATCTCTCCGCCGCGCGCGGACGGGCCGCTCTGGCGGGATCCCTGCTGATCTGCGTTCTGTGCTACGCCGCCACCGTTGCCGAAGTGCAGCCCGTACAGTTTCTCATCGACCTGAACCAGAACATCAAAACTGCGCAGGAAGCAAAGCACGGCGCGCCGCCCTACGGCCATGCCGAAACAAGCTCTCTCACCGAGTTCTGCACCTTCATGCGGCTCGATGAAATTGCTGTCACGGAAGGTCTGAAGGCTACCGGCCTTGACGGCGTGAATCCGGGCAGCACGCTTGCCGACATCGCCTCCGCCAACGGCATGTCTCCCGCAGAACTGTATCGCCGCATTCTCGACATTCCCGGCATGGAACCCGCCCCCGCCGCATCCGGCAGCGGCAGGGGCCGCGGTCGCCGTCTTCTTGAACAGAACGCCGAACAGACCATGAACTGACGCTTTTTTCTTCATATCCTCAGGCCGGATGCATTTCTGCTCCGGCCTTTTTTCGTATCTTTTTCCCTGCGACTGCTGTCCGAGCCGTCTTGCACTACTTCGCATAAAATCCGTACCATGACGCGCGGATGCCCGTTAAAATACAGGCCCCGTATTGACCGGAAGACTCGAGTTTCGTATTCTGAAGCAAAGAACTGTCACCCTCAAGCGACAAGGAGAGCGTCCATATGCGGTACGTGTATCTGTTCCACGAAGGGAATGCGCAGATGAAGAGCCTTCTGGGCGGCAAGGGCGCCAATCTGGCGGAAATGACCAGACTCGGCCTGCCCGTTCCCTACGGCCTGACCATTTCCACCGACGCCTGCCGTGACTACTATGCGCACGGCGGAAAACTCCCCGAGGGCCTGACCGACGAAGTGGCGGCCGCCCTTGCCGAAGTGGAAAAGAAGGTCGGCAAGCGCTTTGGTGACGAACACGATCCGCTGCTGCTTTCGGTGCGTTCCGGCGCCGTGTTCTCCATGCCCGGAATGATGGACACCATCCTCAACCTCGGTCTGAACAAGACCACGTTCCCGGCTCTTGCCAGGTTGACGAACAATCGCTGGTTCGCCTGCGACACCTATCGCCGTTTCATCCAGATGTTCTCCGACGTGGTCATGGAAGTACCCAAGGAAAAGTTTGAGCATATTCTGCAGGAACAGAAGACGGCGCAGGGCGTGAAGCTCGACCAGGAGCTCAGCGTGGAATCGCTGGAAACGGTCATTGAGCGCTACAAGGAACTGTACCGGCAGGAAGTGGGACGGGAATTTCCGGAAGATGTGCATGAGCAGCTGCTGCTCGCCATTGAGGCGGTGTTCCGCTCCTGGAACAACCATCGAGCCATCGTCTACCGCACCATCAACAAGATCGACCACAACCTCGGCACCGCGGTCAACATCCAGTCGATGGTGTTCGGCAACATGGGCGATACCTCCGGCAGCGGCGTAGCCTTCACGCGCAATCCCTCCACCGGCGAAAGAAAGCTGTACGGCGAATATCTCGTCAATGCGCAGGGCGAGGACGTGGTGGCAGGCGTACGTACGCCGAAGCCCATCGCCAGACTGGCCGACGAAATGCCCGACATCTATGCGCAGTTCAGCAGCATTGCGGAAACGCTGGAAAAGCACTACCGCGACATGCAGGACATCGAACTGACCATCGAACGGGGCAAGCTCTTCATTCTTCAGACCCGCAACGGCAAGCGTACAGCGCAGGCCGCACTGAAGATCGCCTGCGACATGGTGGAGGAAGGCCTCATCGACAGGAAGGAAGCCATTCTGCGCATCGATCCCGAACATCTGGCCAACGTGCTGCACCGGCAGATCGACTCTTCGGCCAATCCGCACGTGCTGGCCACGGGCCTTGCCGCCTCTCCGGGCGCGGCCTTCGGCTCCGTTGTCTTCGATGCCACCGAGGCCGAACACATGGGCCGCATGGGGGCGCGCGTCATTCTGGTGCGAGTGGAAACCACTCCCGACGACATTCACGGCATCGTGCAGGCCCAGGGCATTCTCACGAGCCGCGGCGGCATGACCAGCCATGCGGCCGTGGTCACGCGCGGCATGGGCAAGCCCTGCGTATGCGGCTGCGAAGCCGTGACAGTCGACTATGCAAAGCAGGAATTCACCGTGGGCGACACCGTGGTGAAGAAGGGAGACCTCATCTCCATCGACGGTACCACGGGCCGCGTGATTCTCGGCGCCGTTCCGCTCAAGGATCCGGAACTTTCTCCCGAATATCAGACCATTCTCGGCTGGGCCGACGAAGTACGCGATCTTCAGGTACGCGCCAACGCCGATACGCCTGAAGATGCGGAAAAGTCCCGCCGCTTCGGAGCGGAAGGCATCGGACTTACCCGTACGGAGCACATGTTCATGGCGCAGGAACGCCTGCCCCACGTGCAGAAGATGATCCTCGCCGAAACCGCGGAAGAACGTGCCGCCGCCCTTCTGCCTCTGCAGATCATGCAGGAAAACGACTTCTACGGCATACTCAAGGCCATGAACGGCCTGCCCGTGTGCATACGCCTGCTCGACCCGCCGCTGCATGAGTTCCTGCCCAGTCTGGACAAGCTGCTCGTGGAAACCACGGAACTGCGCGTTCGCGGCGACAATCCCGAGCTGCTCGAAGAAAAGCAGAAGCTGCTTGAGCAGGTACAGAAGCTGCACGAAGTCAACCCCATGCTGGGGCATCGCGGCTGCCGCCTCGGCATCACCTATCCCGAAGTCTATGAAATGCAGATGTACGCCATCTTCAACGCCGCCTCCCGGCTCGCGCGCGACGGCTACACTCCTCTGCCTGAAATCGAGATTCCGCTCACCATCAGCCTTGCGGAAATGGCCCTGCTCAAGGAACGCTGCGACCGCATCGCCAAGGAATGCATGGAGCTGCACAAGGTGGAATTCCCGTACCTGTGCGGCAGCATGATCGAGCTGCCCCGCGCCGCCCTGCTGGCCGGAGAAATCGCGGAAGCTGCGGAATTCTTCAGCTTCGGAACCAACGACCTTACCCAGACCTGCTTCGGCTTCAGCCGCGACGATGCCGAAGGCAAGTTCCTGCCCGTGTACATCAACCAGCACATTCTCAAGGACAACCCCTTTGCCGTTCTTGACCGCAAGGGCGTGGGCAGACTCATGGAAATCGCCATCGCGGAAGGCCGCCGGACACGGCCCGGCCTCATGATCGGCATCTGCGGCGAGCACGGCGGCGATCCCAGTTCCGTGGAGTTCTGCCACGAAGCGGGACTCGACCTCGTAAGCTGCTCGCCCTATCGTATCCCCATCGCAAGACTTGCCGCGGCCCAGGCCGCGCTGAAGCATCCGAGAGCAAAGTAGCCAGCAGGCCGTAACGGCCTTCAGACATCACTGCCACAAGGGGCCGTGCGGGTGAAGAAGAGGAACACCTGCGCGGCCCCTGCCTGTGGAGAGGGACAGAATGGGCGGGGGAAGGGGGACACCCTTTTGAAAAAGGGCTGTCCCCCTTCCTCCGCGCCCCCATCCCCCTTCCTAAAACTTTTAACAAGAGGGAACTCGAAGGAGGAGTATCTCCCGGCTGCCTTTCCGTGTATTTGAATCCGGCCCAGGTGGCTCCGAAGCATCTTTCCCTCTCAGTCGTTATTCATTTTCCAACAAAAAAGCCCCGGAATACCGGGGCCGTTTGTCCTTCAGCCAGCACGCGGCCGGAAGGATGTTCCAACGTCAGACACGGATGACCTTGTCGGCAAGATCAAGGCTCGTGACGATATCCAGCATATTGGTGGTCTCGCCCACCTGCTTTTCTTCCAGCAGGTGATAGTAGTCGAGGCAGGTACCGCAGACCAGAAGACTCACGCCGCTCTGCTCCAGCTTCTTCAGCGCCTCAAGACAGGGGCCGGGCGTGGAGGCAAGGCGTACACCGCCGTTCACCATGACGATGCGCCACAAATTGGATCCCATTTCCGGAAGAGTGGCAAGAAAATTCGCCATGAGGCGACTGCCGAGCTCATCGCTGCCGCTGCCCACGGTATCGGAACTGAGAAAGATCAGCGTGCGGCAGGGCTTTTCCTGATCGTCATTTCCTGCGGACGCGATCACTTCCTCCGCAGCGGCACAGGATACGCCGGCTCTGTGCGCCGTCACGGCCCACAGTTTCTCTTCGCGTTTTTCCACCTGAGGCGCGTATCCGCTTTTCGCCAGAAGGCGGCTCACGTTTTCCGAAGCCGGAGCGTTGTCCACCAGCACTTCCACATCTTCAGGGTTACGCTCCAGAAGAGCACGGGTACGAATGACCGGTTCCGGGCATACCAGCCCGCGGCAATCCAGCATTTCAGCCATAACGTTTCTCCTTGTTTCCGTTCAGAAACAGATGATGTCGAAGAGTCCTCCGGCAGATCCGGGCCATCCCGAAGCACACGCAGACGAACATTCCGGACTCGCGTACAGGACGGGCGTTCTTCGACATGCGGCCTCTATGGCAGCGGACGGCGTACCTCGAGTCGGATAACGCAAAAATCCGTCCGCGCCATCGTGAAAAGAGGTAACGGCTTTTCTTCGGAGTGGCAAGAATACCGCCGCCTTTACTTCACCTTCCCCCGCTGCTATTCTCAATCTGCCTGTTTTTTACGTCCTGATTCGGAACATCAGAAACCGGATGCCGGACCACCTTCAAAAGATTTCTTCAAAACACGCTTGCGCAGGAAGAACCATGCTGCTTTCTACCATTGTCAAGGCATACAGAAACATCAGAGTACTGTGCATCGGCGACGTGATGCTCGATCATTTTCTCTACGGCAAAGTGGAACGCATTTCTCCCGAAGCACCCGTGCCCGTGTTCAACTTCCAGAGCGAAAAGAAAATGCTCGGCGGCGCGGGCAACGTGGTGGCCAACCTGCACAGTCTCGGCTGCACGGCCGACATTCTCTGCCTCGTCGGAGACGATGCCGCAGGGCGGGAGGTGAAGGAACTTCTGGAACATGTATGCGGGCACGTCTGCGCCATCACGGTGCCGGGATTTCCCACCATTGAGAAAACCCGCGTCATTGCAGGCAACAGCCACCTGCTGCGCATCGACAACGAACGCCGCTTTCAGTGCGACGACGGTATTCTGGACTCGGAACTCGACGAACGCGTAAAGGAGGCGGACATCGTTCTGCTTTCCGATTATGCCAAAGGTCTGCTGTCCGCAGAACGCTGCCGGAGCATCATTGCCGCCTGCCTCAGGCAGAACCGGCCCGTCATCATCGACCCCAAGGGCGACGACTACTCGAAGTATGCCGGAGCCACCGTGGTCAAACCCAATCTCAAGGAATTCAATCAGGCCACGGGCCTGTCCTGCCGTCCTGCGGCCCCCGACTTTGAAGACAGGCTCCGCGAAGGAGCGTCCGCGCTTTTTGAAAGGCACGGCATTCAGAATCTTCTCGTCACGCTCAGCGAGTACGGCATGGCCTTCGTCTCCGCCCGGCAGCCGGACAGAGTATTCCGCATTCCCACGGAAGCGCGCGAAGTGTTCGACGTGTCCGGCGCAGGCGACACCTCGCTGGCCGCCTTCGGCGCATCCCTGGCCGCCGGAGCGGACATTGAAGACGCCATGAAGCTCGCCAACATTGCTTCCGGCATAGCCGTGGGCAAGCTCGGCACTTCCTGCGTCACAGCGCAGGAAATTCTCGACGCACTCTCCAGACGCCGCAGCTCCGGCGGTCCGGGCTGGAAGCAGAAGAACAAGATCGTGAGCCGTCACGAAGCGGCAGCCATTGCCGCCCAGTGCCGTGAGCAGGGCAGAAAGGTAGGCTTCACCAACGGCTGCTTCGACCTGCTGCATCAGGGGCATCTTCATTCGCTCATGCAGGCCCGGCAGCAGTGCGACGTGCTCATGGTGGGCCTGAATACCGACGCTTCCATCAAAAGACTCAAAGGCCCGTCCCGCCCCGTGCAGGATGAAAAGACCCGCGCGCTCCTGCTGGCCTCGCTGGAATTCGTGGACTTCGTGGTCATGTTCGACGAGGATACCGCGCTACCTCTTGTGGACGCCATCCGCCCGGATCTCATTCTGAAGGAAGGCTACACCATCGACCGCTGGCCAGAGGCCCAGTTTGTGGAAAGCTACGGCGGCAAGGCCGTTACCCTTTCCCGGCTTGACGGCTACTCCACCACGCAGACTATTCAGAGAATGAAATCCTGATTGCAGGAACAGCACCTGAATTCATAAGCGAAACGGCATTCCGAAGGATGCCGTTTCTTTTTGCATGATCATACGCTCCGGCATTCGGAGAAATCCTCTGTCATGCTCTGACGGTGTGGTCTACGCCCTACTCGTCGGGATATTCAAAAACCTGCAGACGGCTGTCGCCGACCGTATTTACGTCAACATACTGCTCGGCGCCGGGATCCAACGAGTTGCGGACGATCAGTCTGTCGCCCTCCACGCCGACCACGGCCGTGTAGTGCACCCCGGAATACAGAAGCACCATCTGCCCCGCATCAAGAAAACTCTGTATGATTTCAGGGCTCCAGTCCTTTACTCTGTCCTGCGACTGCACCTTCATGCCGAACATCCGCGCCACAACCAGAGCATCCCCGAGTCTGCCCTCCTGCCAGTCGGAATCTACGTCCGCTCCGTGTACCTGATAGGCGGCTCCGAGAGAATGCTCAAGAGGCGAAAAACTCCTATTCATTTCATTCGGACTGCGGAACGACTGCCCGCCTATGGTCATTCTGCCGTCGCTGCCGAGCGAATCGGCCAGAATGCGTCTGCCCCTTTCCGAAGTCATCATGCTGTTCAGCACGCTGATCATGAAACAGGTATTCTGCCCCTGAACAAGGAGCGTGTCGGGGCGGATGTCCTGAGCGTTCAGGGTACGGGTTCTGTGCAGGGATGCGGAACGGGGCGTCGGTTCTGGAGGAAGTGTCGGCTTCTCATTGCCGGAAAGCCCTTTCACAAAGTCGGTCACGGTCTGCTTCAGCAGGTTCGGATTCCGGTCGATCTCCTCTCTCAGGCCGGGCATGAACGCCTGCATTTCGTTACAAACATAGAGAAGCAGTGTCTTTCTTTCCTTCTCGCTCTTCTGCGGAAACTTCCCGCGCAGCAGAGTTTCGGCCGTCGTTCGGATTTCCTCTTCTTCCTGCTTTTCCTTTTCCGAAATGCCGACGCCTGCAGACGTATCCGAAACAGACGAAGCGCCCGTTCCCTTCGGATCAGTCTGTCCGACGATATCATCGATCACGCCGAACACAATTTCACGCAGTACGCTTCTGTTGACGCCGCCGGAAACGTCTGCATCATGAAGAAAGCTCTGCATGCGCGCGGAAACCGCCAGAGAACACAGGTTCCGCACCTCTTCTCCAAGATCCGGATACAATCGCGCGATTTCCGATTCGACCATTTCGTGTACTTCCGCCATAAGCGCCATATTCTGCCCAGCGCCCGCCACCGGAGCATTCCCTGTCCGCACGGGTTCAGAAGCAGAAGACTGGGCAGAAGTATTCCCCGTCGCCCCGGAGAGGAGCCGGGACGAAGCCGCGGGTCGGGGAAGCGGCGTCCGGGCAGCATTGATGACCGTTCCCTGCAGGAGCACGTTGTCCATCGCCGCCTGCAGGGCCGCCTGACGGTTCTCTATGGCCGCACGCCCCGACGGAGTCAGGGAACAAAAGGCATCCTTGATTTTCTCAAGAAGATGCATGAAGGAACTCTGCGTTTCCAGCTGTCCCTGACGGTTCAGGGTGAAGTGCCGGCCCTCTGCCCGATACTGCTGCAGCTGATCGCTGGTCGTAATGCGCATATCTATCCTCCGTTCAGACTTTGAGGGAATGCATGAGAATGTCGTCCCCCGGAATGTTCTGGGATTCCGGAGGGGATGGCCGCCATGCATCCAGGCGGAGCATCCAGTCCGCGGATACGGCGAGAAGATTGTTCACAAGGCAGGCAAATCCCTCGTCATCCAGTTGCCGGGCATCCCAGGCAATCTGCACGGTAACCATCTGCTGTTCTTCATCCACGCCGAGCGTAAAGCCGAAGGTGTCGCGGAAAAGATTATTGGCGGAAAGAAGCTTCAGACAGAACTCTTCACGTTCCCGGCTGGCCCCGGCAGGAAGCAGCGCCACCCCCGTCTGAAAAAGCAGCATGCCAGAGCTTTCCACAATGCCTATGTTCACCGTCATGCCCTCTATGGAAAGAACGGCCCGGCAGCTGCCCTCCTTTATCTCGCAGGAGCATCCCGCGGCTGCGGCATAGGCTGTGGTCAGTTCATACAGAATTCTGCGCATCGAATCTCCCCGGCGCCATCCATCCGGCGTCTGTTCTTTTTCCATGCAAAAGTCATGCCGAAACACTCGGCCTATTCTGTAAAAATTTTCCTGTTTTAATAACCTATAATGAATCTGAGCGGCACGCAAGAAACACCACAGTTCTCATAACGGCAAAAAACGAGAACAACGTTGCCTCACCAGTTCTTCTGCGCAACAGCAGATAAACGACGGAGGCGGCATCCGCACCTGCGAATGCCGCCTCCGTCCGGGGAAAAGATGTCGCTACAGCGTTCCCGCCATGCATACCGACGTATTGATGAGACGCGTACGGCGAAGAGCAAATGCCGAACTCCAGTACTCGTCGGGCAGAAAGCCCGGATCAGCGCAGCGCCGCACCGCATCCGGCCCGGAAAGATGCTCGAAAATCTCCACCGCACTGCGGAACGTCTGCTTCTCCTGACTTTCAAACTCAAGGAACGGACGGTCCAGCGCATGAATCATGCCGCTGCCGGCAAAGGCACGGAAGTCCTCATCCGTCATCAGAAGCGCCGCGGCAAGAGACTCTCTGGTCTGGAGCGCCGCCTGACCGGACACGCGGGCAAGTTCGCTGAAGAAGCCGGGCACATTCCGCATGGCTTCCCAGTGCGCGGAAGACAGCGGTCTTGGGGTAAGGCTGCCCAGCATGATCGGATCCACGCCGTTCCACCACAGCTGACAGTGAGGAAAAACCGAGGCAAAGCTCTTCATCACGCTGCGTACCTGCTGCGGCGTCATCTGTCCGCAGGGCAGCGGCATGGAAAACACGCCGTCCTCAGCGAGGCGCAGGGAGGCATTCCGGAAAAACTCCGTAGTGTAGAACACCGCGCCTCGATAACCGAAATACGGCGGTGTCGGTTCGGCAAGAATGAGATCCCACGTGCCCCCGCCCTGCCTGAGAAAACGAAATGCGTCCTCCACATGGAAAACGGCCCGGGGATCGTCCTTCCAGCGGGCGTTGTCGGCAAAATGCTCAAGCGCAAGTTCCATGTTGTCCCGCGAAATATCCACCATGTCGAAACGGCTTACCTGAGGCAGCATACCTGCCGCCTGGGTGGAAAGCCCACCTCCGAAACAGAGAGACAGAACCCGCTCCGGCATATTCCGACCGGTCATGAGAGGCACGAATCCTTCCGTGCGAAAACTTGCGGAACGGTCACGGCTGATGATGACCCTATCGGCAAAAAGAAAACGTTCCCCGCCGGGAAGCTCGGCCACCCAGGAGTCGCCATAGCGGCCTTCCCGTATTTCCAGAATACGCGCAAGCTCCGCCCAGGGGCCGAGATCTCCGCGCAGCTTGGCTTCCAGCGCGCCGCGCGTCACGTCGGGAAGATACGAAGCGCCCGCCAGAAAAAGCGCCGCACAGCCAAAGGCAATCGCCGTGCTCTTCAGGGACTGCACACGCTCCTGCCAGAGTCCGCACGCCGTGCCGAGATACAGCATGCCCGCCGCCGAAAGAACCGCCAGCGACACGGTAAGTCCCGCCAGGGGAAAAAGCACCACAGGAAAAAGCAGCGCGCCCGATACGGAGCCGAGCGTATTGCAGGCAAAAAGCCTCCCCGCGCCGAGAGGCACCTCACGGCTGCGGCAGAGCACGGTAAAGAAGGCCGGCATGCTCACGCTGAAAAGGAATGTCGGAACGCCGGCAAACAGCAGAAGGAAAAGAATCAGAAGAACAGGCCGCATGTCCAGGCGCACCACGTGCGGGTAGAACACCAGCATAAAGGACACGCAGAGCGCGGCGACAATCCAAGCGAGCAGCGTGGACAGCACGAACACCGGCAGCACCCGCCGCCTGGCGCACACGGAGCCGAACACGATGTCGGCCGAACCCGAGGCAAGAATCACCACGGCCACGATGCCGGAATACAACAGCGCTGTATCACGAAAATATAATCCGAGGCAGCGGATGACGCAGCATTCCCAGCCCATGAACACGAGCCCGGACAGGAAGGCGGCCATATAAAGCCGGACGGGAACGGGACCGTCCTGCTCCTGCTCCGGCGCAGACTCCACTGAAAGGCGCGGAGCAAGCACAAGAACGGCAGCCCCGAGCAGCACGTTGAAAGAAACGGCAAGATGATGAGTGACCGCTACGCCGAGGAAGCGGATGCCGACAGCTCCTGCAAGAATCGATCCTGCAAACGCGCCGAGGGTGTTCACACCGTACATCCAGGCAAGGCCCCTTCCGCCAGCGGGGCGAAAACAGGGCGTAAGCACGGGCAGAACGCACCCCATGGGCACGGACACCGTCAGCATGGCCGCTCCCGCAAGCGCGCAGGCTGCGGTAAAGGAGGACAGTCCGTCGAGATACGCAGGAAGATGCGGAACAAGAAAGGCCAGCGCGGGAATGAGAAGTTCCAGTCTGCCGTAAAGCGCGAGCGGCTTTTTGCAGCGCAGGGCAAGACGCCCGCCGAGACGGCTTCCCAGGGCAAGACCGAGAAAAAACATGGCCGTAACGAACGATACGGACAGCAGCGTGGAGCCGAGCGTCAGGCTGAAAAGCCGTATCCAGATGACCTGATAGACAAGGCTGCAGCAGCCTGAACAGAAACAGAAGAAAAGGACGGCCATGTGCCGACCCGTCATGCGTTCATCATTCATGCTCCGGCTCCGGAAACGGGAGAGAGTCCGGTTCTCTCTCTCCCGTACAGAGGTTCAGATATCAGTAGCGCTTGAAGGTGGTGAATTCCTCACCGGACATTTCCACTTCATGATCCTCGCTGATGGAGGGATCATAAATGAAGGGATCCTTGTACTCCACGGGCGTTTCCTTCGGAGCCTTCACCTGCTTGATGTAGTCGTAGGGATAGCGGTAGGCGCGATACACGGAGTTGGTCGGACGGGCCTTCTTGTCGGCGCGCTGCAGTTCCTCGGCCACAAAGCCGCTGACCATGCCGTACCACATATAAGGCGTGACGTATTCCCAGACGGTTTCATGATCCGGAGTCACTTCAAAGATGCGGCCGCCGTCGCCCTCGCAGATGAGGGTATTGCCGTTGGGCAGACGCTGAGCGGAGCTGATGGTCGCGCTGAAGAAATAGTGCGACAGGGAATGGGTCGGACCGTATCCCAGAGCCTGACCGGAGTATTCCCAGACCTTCTTTCCGGTAACGGGATCGAACTCAATGACTTCGGAATAGGGAAGGCCGTTGTTGAACACCATGATGTTGCCTTCGCCGGGCAGACCGCGGGGAATCATGTGCGCATGATGCAGCATGCCGCCCGCGAAAAGACCGCGATAGCCGCCTTCTTCAAGCTTCATGCCCAGATGACGCAGAGGATCGTCCTTGCCGTATTCCGGACCGACCTGCCATACGGGCTTGCCGGTCTTGTGATCGAGAATATAGATGACGGACTGACCGTCGTCGCAGATGATGTTTTCCGGATGAAAACGTTCGTCGCCGGCATCGTACCACTTGTTGGGTCCGAGCCAGGAGGCCGCGTTCTGGAAGTTCGCAATGCCCTTCATGTCGTCGGCGTGTTCCATATAGTTCCACGACCAGACGGTCTTGCCGTCCTTATCCACGATGACCAGGGCGGCGCTGTCCTGTCCGTTCACTTCCTTGTGGCACTGGATAAGCGTTCTGCCGTCTTCCTTCGGCATGGACGTGGGCGTGTAGTACACGGCCATGCCTTCGCGCTGCAGGTCATGGTGCTGCTGCGCGCTCCACATGGTCTTCTGGCCCTTGGCCTTGAGTTCCGGCGTAGCTTCGATTTCCACGCCCTTGTCCCATTCCCAGACGATCTTGTCGTCCCAGGTCTTTTCCACCACGGAGGAACCTTCCAGAAGACGACCGGTCCACTTGTCGGGATCGTACAGCACCTTTTCGGCCAGCAGGTTGCCGTTGGGCAGAAGCTGGGCGGGCTGACCTTCCACACGCATCCACTTGTTGACCACGTTGCCGTTCATGTCGATGAGCGGCAGGCCGTGGGGCGTGGCGCGAAGAACGCACAGAAGCGTGTAGCCGTTATAGGCCTTTTCCGGATTGTAGATGGTCACGCCCGTGGGAAATACGGTGGGCGCCGCGCAGGCCGTGCCTACCACACCAAGAACCAGCGCCAGACCGAGGGCGCAGCTCTTCAGTTTATTCATACTTTCATCCTCTTGTTTCCGGAGCGCCCTGTCCCGGAGCGCATCCGATTGCCTTTCATCGGGACAGCAATTATTTTTGCAAGAGTCGTGCCGAAATAAACTATTCTTCATGTTTCCGCACGGATACGCATGGAATACTGTATCTGCATCAGATAGTTATGTTGAAATATCCATATTTTTTTGTATATTTCACAAGTGTATGGATATTTCCACATATTTTACACGGAGTTTCCATGTCTGAAGTGATGTCTCCCGAATTTTTCCGCAACGCCGTCCTGCGCATCTGCAGCGACACCGACATCCACCGCATGCTGCACGACACGCTCTCCTTTCTTGCCGGGCACCTGCGGCTCGACGCGCTGGCCCTCAGCCGCTTTGAAGAAGACAAGGGCGCGGTGCATCGCCTGGCCCTCTGCCACAGAGACGGCTCGGAAGAAGGCGAATCCCTGGAAAAAATACCGGATCAGGTTCTGGAATTCGCCTGCGGCATCATCCGTTCACGCAGGCGCTATGTACTGACCAGTTCTGCCGCCGAGAATCCCGTGCGATCCTATATGCACGACTGCGGGCGATCGCGCTTCCAGTCCGCCGTGGTACTGCATCTGTACATGGACGACGAATACTTCGCCTCCGTGGATGTCTTTTCCGAAAAACCCCGGGCCTTCACCGTCGAAGATGCCCGCCTGCTCGACCAGCTGGCCGTGCCCTTCACTCTTTTTCTGCACCGCTATCTGCAGCCGAAAGACAAACAGGCTCCGGCAAGGTTGCAGCAGGCCTCCGGTTTTCCTTTCGTAGGATCGAGCGCCCCCTTCACTCAGGTCTGCCGACTGGCCCGAGATGTGGCTCCCACGGTCACGCCGGTGCTCATCACCGGAGAAACGGGGTCCGGCAAGGAAGTCATGGCCGATTTCATCCAGCATCTGTCCGAGCGTGCCGACAAGCCCTTCATCAAGGTGAACTGCGCCGCCATTCCTCCGGCCCTTATGGAAAACGAATTCTTCGGCCATGAAGCCCATGCCTTCACCGGAGCGGGACGCATACAGAAAGGCCGCTTCGAACGGGCCGACGGCGGCACCCTCTTTCTGGACGAAATCGGCGAGCTGCCGCCGGAAGCCCAGTCCAAGCTTTTACGCGTGCTGGAATACAAACAGATGGAGCGCCTCGGCGGCAGTACCCCCATCAGACTCGACGTTCGCATCATTGCGGCCACCAACCGCAATCTGGAGCGACTGGTAAGGGAAGGCACCTTCCGGCAGGATCTTTATTACCGACTCAACGTCTTTCCCATAGCCATGCCTCCGCTCCGGGAGCGAAAGCAGGACATCCCCGCGCTGGTCCGTTTCCTGCTGCAGAAAAAACAGCGCGAGCTTGACCTGCCCATGCTGCTGGAGCCGTCGCAGGAAGAACTTTCCCTGCTCATGAACCACGACTGGCCCGGCAATGTGCGGGAGCTTTCCAATGTTGTGGAGCGTGCGCTCATTCTGGCTCAGCGCACCGGACGGCTGCATTTTCAGCCGGAAGAGACGCCCCTTCCCGCCTCCGGCCCCATGCCGGAAAAAAAGCTCGAAGAGCGCCCCGCCTTCTCCCTTTTCGACGACGCCATGCCCGTCATGCCGCTCAAGGATATGGAAAAAGCCTGCATTCTTCACGCGCTTCGCAAAACCAACGGCAAGCTCATGGGGAAAAACAGCGCCTCGGAGCTTCTGGGCATCAACGGCTATACCCTGCGCAGCCGCATGGTGAAGCTCGGACTGGATCCGAAAAAGAAGTCAGGCGGTTCATGCTGACGACAGAAAACGCCCGCCGCGGCGCGGACGTTCTCTGAACCTCCCGCCCCGGAACCTCTCCCTGCCGTCGGCAAACTCTCCCGAACGACACTGAGCGTTCAAAAAACGCCACTCGCTCACGCCAGCGGAACCGAATCCCGCGGCAGCCCCAAACGAGACGCCCTCTGCGCCTTTCTCCTTTCCTCCATCGACCATACCGCCGTGCTCGGCAGCTAGATCAAAAGACTGCACCGCAGAAAAATCCCCGTGCACATCACGGCTCTGCACAAATCGTCTTCCGCTCTCCGAAACGACGGAGAAAAGACCGCCATCAGACGGCAAAACACACTTTTGCCAGAACAGCTCATCTTCAAATCGTTCCTAACCTTCGTGAAAAACTTGCTCTTTTACATTCTTTTGTTTCTTTTGAAAAAAATGCGCCCATTCATTTGACAATTTTTGAAAACCTACTAATCTGAGAAAAATCGTCTTTCCGGAACCTTTTTTCTCCGCCTGTTCGGCGGGGTGCCGGACGGCGCAGCTGCAGAGGCTGCCGCAGGGCGAATCTGCGATTGCCGCGTTCGTGCGCGAGTGCATGAAGCCGGGCTTCATGTATTTGAAAAAACGGTCCAGGGCAGGATGTGCGCCGGTTTTTTCTCTCTCCTTGTGCGGTACAGGGCCAGAAGCCGTGCGGTAACTTTTTCCCTTTTCCGCCAATGGATCGGCTGCTGCTCACTCTGACCATCATCTTCGTCAGCCTCATCGCCGGATACGTCTTCCGGCAGTGGGTCAGCTCCGGTTCGTCCCCGCTCACGGAACAATCGCTCAGAACCCTGCGTCTTCTCATCCAGAAGGTCGCCATGTTCGGACTGATTCCCGTTTCCGCCATGCTGTCCCTCTGGGGACTGCCCTCCCCCGACCCGCGCCTGCTCGTACTGCCCGCCCTCGGCCTTGCCGCCTGGGCCTCCGGCGGTGTGCTGGCCCTTCTCTTCTCCCGCCGCATGGCGCTCTCCCCTGAAAAGACCGGCAGCATGTACTGCTGCGGCACCTTCACCAACATCGGAGCCGTAGGCTGTCTCGTGGCCGTCATGCAGTTCGGCGAACAGGCCATCGCCATGACCTCTCTCTACAGGCTCTGCGAGGAAATGTTCTATTTCGGCGTCGCCCTGCCCGTAGCCCGCAGTTTCAGCCGTACCGCACGACCTGCCGCCCGCTCCTTCCGGCTTCATGTCGATCCCGTGCTTGCCGCCATCGTGGCGGCGCTCTCCCTCGGTCTCGCTCTCAATCTGACCGGAGTCCACCGTCCGGCCGTTCTCGGCACCCTTTCCACCGCCGCCATGATCGCAGGAACCGTATGCTTCCTGCTCTCCATAGGCATGGGGCTGCGTCTTTCGCGCATGACCTGCTATCTGCGCGAATCCGCCGTCATTTCCCTCATCAAGTTCGCGTTCGTGCCCGTCATCGTCACCTCTCTGGCCATGCTGGCCGGTCTCGGCGACGTGGAAGGCGGCCTGCCCCTCAAGGTGACGGCCATTCTTTCCGCCATGCCCGTGGCCATGAACGCGCTCATTCCCCCGTCCCTGTTCGATCTGGACCTGGACCTGGCCAATGCCTGCTGGGTATTCACCACGCTGGAACTCGTGGTGATTCTGCCCATCCTCATTATTATCCTGCCGCTCTTCTAAGCGGCCTAAACCCTGCATCCGCCTCCATGCCCAGGGGCGGGAGCAGTCTCTTTTCACACCGGGCGCATCGTGACAGAGCGTCACCGAGACAATCCTGAGGAGGATCTTATGAAGCGACTTTTCCGTACCGCCCTCATGGCCGCCGCCTGTGTGGGAATTCTGTCTGCTCCGGCTCTCGCCGCCTACAAGCAGGAGTACAAGCTCAGCGTGGTTCCCGCCGCCACCTCCGGCTGGGGCCTTTCCGCCACCTACTTTGCCGACCTCGTCAGAGAACGCACCAACGGCCGCATCAACATCAAGGTCTACCCCGGCGCTCAGCTCATGGCCGGCAAGCAGACCTCCGAACTTTTGCTCGTGCGCCGCGGCGCCATCGACTTCGCCCTTGCCTCCACCATCAACTGGTCTCCCCAGGTGCAGGAACTCAACCTCACCGCGCTGCCCTTCTTCGTGGCCAACAACCCCGACCGCTATAAAGCCATGGACGCCATCGAAGCCGGCAAGTCCGGTCAGATGCTCGTCGACGCCGTGGAAAAAACCGGCGTGAAGTTCATCGGCTGGGGCGAAAACGGTTTCCGTGAACTGACCACCAGCAAGGGCCCCATCAATCATCCCGCCGACATGAAGGGCATGAAGCTGCGCGTGTGCGGCACTCCCATCTTCGCCGACATCTTCACCGCGCTCGGCGCCAATCCTCAGGCCATCAACTGGTCCGAAGCCGTGACCGGCTTCCAGCAGGGCATCGTCGACGGTCAGGAAAACCCCACCAACGGCATCAACATCACCCTGCAGATCTGGACCTGGCACAAGTATCACACCGACTGGCACTACATGATCGACCCGCTTCTGCTTACCGCCAACTCCAAGGTGTGGAAGTCCTTCTCTGCGGAAGATCAGGCCATCATCATGGAATGCGCCAAGGAAATGGAAAAGTACAGCAAGGCCCTTTCCCGCCTCGGCTTTGACGACGGCTCCTCCCTCGCCTATCTCCAGAGCCTGAACAAGGTGCCCGCCGTGACCGATCCTTTCAAGACTATGGAAGAAAAGGGCATGACCATCGTGAAGTTCACCGACGAACAGATCGACGAGTTCTATGCCGCCACCCAGAGCGTGCGCGACAAGTGGACCAAGGAAATCGGACCTGAACTCGTGAAGGCCGCCGAGGCCGACATGAAGGCCGCACAGTAATACTGAACGGGGAACGGCTCCCCGCAGGGCCGTTCCCTTCTTTCATCATCGGGGATCTCATTATGTGGAACTTTCTGAACGCCCGTTTCGAAGAAATTCTCGGGGCAATTCTGCTGGCCGTGATGGCGTGCATCTCGTTCATCAACGTGATCGTGCGCTACTGCACCAACTTATCCTTCTCCTCTTCGGAAGAACTTACCGTCAACCTGTTTGTCTGGATCGTTCTTCTGGGCACCTCGCGGGCCTTCCGCGAAGGCGGCAACTTCAGCATGAACCTGCTGTACGACGCCATGCCCCGTCCCGTCAGAAAGCTCCTGTACATATTCAGTGTTCTCTGCTGCATCGCCTTCTTCGCCGCCCTCTGCTGGCAGGGCTGCATAGAAGTCATGGACGAATATGAACTGAGCGTGGTTTCCGAATCCCTGGCCATTCCGGTCTGGATCTACACCATCGCCACGCCGCTGTTCTCCGCCCTCATCATCGTGCGCATTCTCCAGAAGGTATGGGAAGATTTCCGCCTGAGAAGCTACTAGCCCCCATGCCGCTCCCCTGACGGAGCCCTGGAAAACGTCTCCGTGCCCATGCGGCACGCTTCCGACAACCCGATGCCTTCAGTGCCCCCTTCCCGGACTGAAGCTCTCTCCCCGGAGAATACGCATATGGATATGGAACTTTTCAACGATCCCGCATTCTGGCTTCTCATCACCTTTGCCGTGCCACTCATCTTCCGCGTGCCCATCGCCATCTCTCTCGGCCTCTCTGCCCTCTTCGTCAGCTGGTGGTGGGACATGGGCGTGGACATGCTCTCCTACAACTTCTTCGCCGGTGTGGCCAAGGTGCCGCTGCTCGCCATTCCCTTCTTCATCCTTGCCGGATTCATCATGGAACGCGCCGGCATTGCCGCCCGCATCGTCATGCTTGTGGAAAGCATTGTGGGCAACATGACCGGCGGCCTTGCCATAGCCACCGTGGGCGTCGCCACCTTCTGGGGCGCCGTGAGCGGTTCCGGCCCCGCCACCGTGGCCGCCCTCGGCCTCATCCTCATTCCCGCCATGGTCAAGAGCGGTTACGACAAGCCCTTTGCCGCGGCTACGGTTTCCGTCACCTCCGGTCTTGCCATCGTCATTCCGCCGAGCATCGCCTTCATCGTTTACGGCGGCATTGCCGACGTATCCGTGCCAGCCCTCTTCGCCGCCGGCTTCATTCCCGGCGTGGTCGTCGCTCTCTTCCTCATGGCATCGGTGCTCATCACTTCCAGAAAGAAGGGCTATCGCGGTCAGCCCAGAACCATGCCCGTTTCCAAGGCTCTGCGTGAAGCCTTCTGGGGCGTCATGACGCCCGTGGTCATTCTCGGCGGCATCTACGGCGGCGTGTTCACGCCGACCGAAGCCGCGGCCGTCGCCATCTTCTACGGACTCTTCGTGGGCGTGTTCATCTACCGCACCATCAACAAGGTCTCCATTCTCGTGGACGTGCTCGTCGAGTCCGTCAAGTCCACCGCCGTCATCATGTTCGTGGTCACCTGCGCCGGTCTCTACGCCTGGGTGGCCAGCACCGTGGGCCTTGTGGAACGCGGAGCCTCCGTACTGCTTTCGCTCTCCGACAATCCCACCGTTCTTCTGTTGCTCATCAACGTCATTCTGTTCATCGCCGGCATGCTGCTGGACGCCATTTCCATCTACTACGTCCTTTTGCCCTTCCTCATGCCCATCATGGCTCACTTCGGCTGGGATCCCGTCTGGTTCGGCGTCATGATGACCATCAACCTCGCCCTCGGTCAGGTCACGCCTCCCGTGGCCGTCAACCTCTATGTGGGCGCCAAGATAAGCAACCTCACCATGGAGGAGATCACGCCTCCCGTACTCCCCATGCTTCTGGCCTCCGCTCTGGCGCTCGTGGTCATCGTGCTCTTCCCCGACATCACGCTCTTCCTGCCGCGCCTGCTCGGCATGTAAGTCTTTTTCCTGAGCGCTGCGCCTGAAAAGCGCTGCTCACAAAAGGGTCGTTCTTCCCGGAACGGCCCTTTTTCTCTGCCCATCTTCAAAGGGGCAGACCGTGTCTGTCTTCTTCGGAAGATCAGGCTTCCTGCTCCCGCCCCGTCGAAAAAGAGAACACTTTCTTTTGGCATATTCCGGTGCCTGTATCTGACGCCGCCATGATTCCGGCAACATTAAGAACAAGTTACGCAGCATACGTCTGTCGATTGTTGACACAGGCATGGACTCCCGTATAGTGAATTCCGTATCAAACAACATCACAGGATTTCCTCGGCGGCGTTTCCGCTTCCTTCATGCAGAGCGGGCCGCCTCTGCGGAACACGCCCTTCGTGTTCAGAACTCAAACAGCATTCGGTACGCCGGATCCCTCTTCCTGAATCTCATTCATCCTGCAACATTCTCCCCCACCAACAGGCCCTGCTGAGACCGGCCCCCATATCCGTCCCTCAGCGTCATGCTCCGGCGGCTTTTCCAGCCTTCCAGCTTCTGCCGCTTCAGCGCCTTCCCGACATTGTTCCCGTCGTCGGAACTTTCCGACGTGTGTCAAACCTCAACCCAAGGAGATGTCCATGAGCAGACACCTGTGGTTCAAAGGGGCAAGTGTTGCGCTCGCCCTGCTGATCCCGGCAGGCGCCATGGCGGCATCGGAATCGGCGCTCATGCAGTCGCCGGCCCGCAATGCGGCCATCATCGCCAAAGTCCCCGGCTTCAAGGCTGCCGACCTCGATCTGTATCTCGGTCAGCGCCGCATCAGCGAAGGCGTGGTCATTCGCAAAAGCTTCATCCGCGACGGCAAGATCGTCATTCCTCCGGCCGGGCTGTACTACAGCTCCCGCATTGCCAGCATCGGCACCATGACCAACATCGAGGTCATGCTGCTCGGCAAGCGCTATTCGGAAGTGGACGAAGCCTTTGAATATCTGGTGCTCAAGAACCGCACCATGAAGAAAGGCGACTCCATCAACCTGCTGCCCGACGGTTCCCGCGCCCTGCAGTTCGTGAACGGCAGCAGCCATCCCTACGGCAGCAGCGCAGGCTATTCCAACCTGCGCATCATGAAGTCTTCCGGCAACTTCTACGGCACAAACTTCCAGGTGGCTGCGGATCCCACCCTGGTAGACGTGAACTCCGGCAAGTTCCAGGGCCTCGGCCTTGAGGAAGGCAGACATCCCGTCACCGCCTCCACCGGAGAGCCCCTGCAGCACAAGACCTACTTCGGCGCTTCCATCTACCCCAGCGGCAAGTCCTATCTCATCGTGAACAGGACCTCCGCCGACGAAGTGGAAGTCAAGGAGTTTGCCACGCCCAGCATCACGGAAATCTGGCTGACTTCCGAACCCCGCGTGTCCGGCGCCTACAAGGCCGGCGACAGCGTCAAGGTCGGCTCCGCGACCGTGAAGATTCTTTCCGTAGGCAAGGATTCCGCAAAGATCTCCCTGACCCAGAACGGCAAGGAAACCGTGAAGGAATTCAAGGACATGCTTGATCCTCACGCGCTCGACTACCTGCCCTCCAGCCCCGCGGAACGCGCGAAGTGGCAGATGGCTTCCGAAGACGGCAAGGTACGCGTGCAGGTGGCCATGCTGCATCCGGAAGGCGTGCTCACGGCTGACGGCAAGGTGCGCCTCGATATGTTCAGCGGCGTATTCAGCCTGAAGAATCCCCAGGTGTGGCCGGGCGATCCGCGTTTCACGGTTCGCCCCGACACCTGAGCTTCCTGCAGTGAGCTGAACGAGATCATTCTCGAAAACACCGAAGAGATTGTTCTCGACAGCACCAGCAACGTGCTTGCTGGCCCGGAAAACTACTTCAGGATCGTGATCGACGACTTTGACGGCAAGACCATCAAGGCCTGGCACTTTGAAGACGCCGAAGGCAACAAGAGCCCCAACCTGGCCTCCTTTGCCAAGGGGCATCACATCGACCTTCTGGCCAACCTTGAAAACAAGACCATCAGCCCCTTTGCTCTGAGAATGTCCCTGAACATGCTTTACAGCGATCTGGAAGAACAGGGCATCGTCATGAGCCGCTGATGAAAAGCTGCGCTGAAATCGCCGTGAACGAGCTGACCGGGAAACAGGGAGAAAAACCTTTCCGATGATCCTGCAGAACGCATACAGCGATTGCTCCGCACCGTAAAACATGAAGGGCCGCCCGAAACCGGACGGCCCTTCTTCTTTGTCTTCAGTCTGCGAAGGCGTAATGTTCCTCCGCCAACAGCGCGGGGCTAGGCTTCGGCTTTCTCCGCCTGTTCCTGCGTCTCGCTGTGCTTGATGGGCGCCTTGAACTGCATATTGTACAGCGTGCGGTACTGCCCGTTGGGAATGGCCATAAGTTCTTCATGCGTACCGAGTTCCGCAAGGTGTCCCTCGTTGATCACGGCGATGCGGTTGGCATTCTTCACGGTGGAGAGACGATGCGCAATGACGAACACGGTCTTGTCGCGCATGAGGTTGTCGATGGCGCGCTGCACGATTTCTTCCGACTTATTGTCGAGGGCGGAGGTGGCTTCGTCGAGAATGACGATGGGCGCATTCTTGAGGAAGGCGCGGGCAATGGCCACGCGCTGCTTCTGACCGCCGGAAAGCAGAACGCCCCGTTCGCCGATGGACGTATCCACGCCCTTTTCCAGCGAAGCGATGAAGTCGCTCAGGCAGGCGCTCTGCAGAGCCTTTTCGATGTCTGCATCCGTTGCCGCCGGATTGCCGAGCAGAATGTTTTCTCTGATCGTACCGTCGAAGAGGAAGTTATCCTGAAAGACCACGGCGATATGCTGACGCAGATCGTTCAGGCCGAAATCGCGGATATCCACACCGTCGATGCGAATGCTGCCCTTCGTCACGTCGTAGAAGCGGGGAATCAGGCTGACCAGCGTGCTCTTGCCGCCGCCGGAATTACCCACAAGAGCCAGCATTTCACCGACCTTCACGTCGAGATTGATGTCATGCAGCACTTTCACGCCCGGAGTATATTCAAAACAGACATGCTCGAAGGATACGCCCTTCTTCACGGCAGGCAGGGCCACCGGCTCTTCCTTCTCCACGAGAACATCGGGGCGTTCCAGCAAGCTGAACACGCGTTCGATGGCTAGGAAGGAATTCTGCACCGAAACCGCCACGTTGGTGATGTTCTTGAGCGGAGTATAGAGCATAAGCAGCGCGGTAATGAAGGAGACGAAGTTACCGGCGGAAATGGAACCCTGCACGATGAGCCAGCTGCCCAGCGCAATGGCAAGCCCGAGGCCGATGGAAATGACGAAGTGCATGAAGGGCGTGATCCAGGCCGTGCGGCGCGTCATGGCAACGGTGAGGGTAAACACGTCTCCGAGCAGGGCATTGAAGCGATTCTTCTGTCTTTCCTGAAGATTGTAGGCCGCTATGGTGCGGTTGCCGGAAAAAGTCTCGTTATAGGTAGTGTTGAGCTGGAATATGCAGGCATTATTGCGGGTCACCAGCGAGGTAAGCAGCTTTTTAACCTTGGTGAGCGGAGCCACAGCCACCACCAGAATGACGATGGCAAGAATGGACAGCTGCCAGGAGTTATAGAAAAGCACGCCGATGAGCGCCACGGAAGAAAACACTCTGGTCAGGAAGCTCTTCAGGTTGCCGAGCAGACCAGAACAGGCAAGTTCCGCATCCGAGTTGAAGCGGAAAAGCACTTCGCCGGAGGTGGTTTTATCAAAATAGGAAGGCTCTATCTGTATCAGTTTTTCATACAGCTTGGCCTTGAGCCCCAGCGTCAGCTTGCCGCCTACCCAGGCATTGAGATAGGCGCCGCCGAAATTGAGCAAGCCCTGCACCGTGGTAAAGCCTACGATGAGCAGCGGAATATACCACGGCGACTCCATGCTTTTGCCCACAACGACCACATCGGTATAGGGCTTGAGGAAAAGCGCGATGATGGCGTCGAGGCTGCCGACGGGAATGCAGATCAGCAGCGACAGAAGAGCCATGGGCCAGAACGGTTTGACGAACGGCCACATTCGCTTGTAGTTCACGGCGAACTGGTTTCTGTCGAGCATCATCTTGAGATCAAGTTTTTTCTTCATAGACACATCCGTGTGGAAGTTCCGAGGTAACCGGGCAGAAAAAAGTCGGCGGCCGTTTTTCGACTGCATGGCCGCTTCACCCCACGTATGGGAAGCGAGTACGCCGGCTGAAGCATGCACCGGATTTTCAGGCGGAGTCCGCCTGCAGTATCCGGAAAAACGCGTTTAACGACGCCTGCCGCCGGATCGTTCCGAAAAGGCACGTTTTTTAAACGCACTTGGACACCTTTCCGCCATGGAGCCTGACAATCATGACCGATCCGATGAAGAGTACCGTTTAAAGAGCGGACTCTCCTCTTCCCCATGACTGCCGAAACAACACAGGTAGAAAACCGACATCCGTCCTGTCCTCGGAAATTCCGAAGGCAGGACGGCATACTGGAGCTCATGGTAGCCGCGAACGGCCCCCATGGCAAGGAAAGTTACTATTCCACCGTGACGCTCTTGGCCAGATTGCGAGGCTGATCCACGTCCTTGCCGAGATAATCCGCCATCTGATAGCTGAAGAGCTGAAGCGCGGGAAGCGCCAGGAATCCGGAAATCACAGGATGCGCCGCAGGAAGCACCCACAGTTCTTCCACGGCGAGATCGGGAGCCTTTCCGTCCTTCTCCTGCACCAGAGCGATGACGCGCCCCTGTCTGGCCAGCACTTCCTGAATATTGGACTTCACCTTCGGGAAAAGAGCGTTGTCCAGCGCAAGCGCAAAGGTGGGGAACTGCGGATCGATAAGCGCAATGGGGCCGTGCTTCATTTCGCCCGCGGCATAGCCTTCGGCATGGATGTAGGAAAGCTCCTTGAGCTTGAGCGCACCTTCCAGAGCCAGCGCATGGCACTGACCTCGTCCGAGATAGAAGAAGCTGCGGGCAAGAGCAAAGCGCAGCGCAAGCTGCCCGGCTCTTTCCTGCATGGAAGGCAAAGCGGCTTCCAGCTGCTGCGGAAGATCACGGAGCGCCTGCAGAAGCGCCTTGTCATGAACTGCCGGGCTGCGACGCTGCCCGTAGTAAAGCGCCATAAGGGTAATGAGCGCCATCTGGCTGCACATGGCCTTGGTGGAAGCCACGCTTATTTCAGGCCCGGCCTGGGTGTAGAGCACCACATCCGCCTCTCTGGCAATGGAGGAACCGACCACGTTGCACAGTCCTATGACGGGGCAGCCCTTCTCCTTGGCCAGACGAAGCGCGGCAAGCGTATCGGCGGTTTCGCCGGACTGACTGATCACCATGACAGCCTCGCCGGGCAGAAGCAGAGGATCGCGGTAGCGGAACTCCGAGGCAATGTCGAGATCCGTGGGAATGCCACCCAGATTTTCCAGAAGCTGCTGCCCCCAGAGACCGGCATTGTACGATGTGCCGCAGGCCACGATGTGCAGACGCTTCGGCACGGGCAGGGCATCGAGCTCCTGAAGCTGCACGTACAGCTCCCCGTCCTTATCTTCCATCACACGTCCGGTCAGACAGTCGGTGATGACCCTGGGCTGCTCCATGATTTCCTTGAGCATGAAGTGCTTGTAGCCGCCCTTGGCCGCAGCCTGCATATCCCACGGCACGTGGCTGACCGTCTTTTCCACGGGCGAAAGATCGGCCAGGGAAAACACCTGCCACGAAGCCTTTTCAATGCGGGCGACCTCGCCGTCTTCAAGGAAGACCACTTCGCGGGTATAGGGCAGGAAGGCGGGAATATCGGAAGCCACAAAGCATTCGCCGATGCCCACGCCCATGAGCAACGGAGCGGCCATGCGCGCGGCATAGATGACGCCCGGCTCCTCCACGGCCATCATGACCACGGCATACGCACCGTGAGCGCGGCGCAGCGCACGGGCAAAGGCCTCGCGCAGATCAGGCGCGCTCTTGCGCTCCTCGCCGATGAGATGCGCCAGCACTTCGGTATCGGTATCCGAAAGGAATACGTGCCCGCCGGCGATCAGTTCGTCCTTGATTTCCTGAAAGTTCTCAATGATCCCGTTGTGAATGATGGCGATGGTGCCGTCCTGGGAAAGATGCGGATGAGCATTGCGCTCCACGGGCAGGCCGTGCGTAGCCCAGCGCGTATGCCCTATGCCGGACGTAGCCAGAAGATAGGCATTGTTCTCCAGCTTCGCTTCCAGCGCCGACAGCTTGCCGGCAGCCTTCACCACATGAAGGCTGCCGGACTGCTCAAAGGCCACGCCCGACGAGTCATAGCCTCTGTATTCCAGACGATGCAGTCCTTCCACCAGCAGGGGCACGGCGGGACGATGTCCGCTGTAGCCAATGATTCCGCACATATGAGAACTCCTGTTTCTAAGGAAAATATACCGTCTTTATACAGACGGATTGCTCCGGCGGCAAGTACTGACGCATGATGAAATAGTACCGGAATCAAGAGGTTCATGACGGAAGAGAAAAAACGTACCGTTTCCGGATCTCTCCCCTGGGACAACACGGAAACGGACCTTTCGGGAATCAAAGAAGCTTCTTCTCTTTCAGGCCCGGGAACACCCAAAAGACAGATAAAAAAGGATCCGCTCTCCTCATCGGAAAACGGATCCCGTCATGACGCCTTCCCGTTCCTGCAGGAACGACGGACGTCTGTCAGATACAGTTTCAGAAAATACCCTGCGCTCATCAGCGCCGAAAGCCAGCGCAAACTCAGAGACGCTGAACGCCTGAAGACACGCTACTTGGCGGCAGGCTGAGCGGCTTCGGCAGCGGGGGCAGCCGCAGGAGCAGGAGCGGCCGCGGGAGCCGCAGCTTCAGCGGCAGGCTTTTCAGCGGCAGGAGCCTTGTCGGCGGCAGGCGTTTCCGCAGGCGTGGCGTTTTCAGGCTCGGGCAGCGGAGGCTGTTCCATGGAGGGGAGATCGCCGAAGGAAGCGGTACCGGCATCGAGAATCTTCTTCACGGCGTTCGTCATGTCCGCTTCGGGGCTGTACACCGGAACGACGTCATCCTGGAAGATACCGAAAAGCTTATGTTCGGAACGGCACTGTTCCATGGCCTTCTTGGCTTCGGTCTGAAGCACGTTCATCACGTGTTCCTGATCCTGCTGAATGACGTTCTGCAGGAAATACAGACGGCTCTGAAATTCCTGTTCGAGGCGGGAAAGTTCAGCCTCGTTCTTGTCGGCTCTGGCCTTTTCCACCTTGGCCTGAATGTCGCTCATGGCAGCCACGGCCTTTTCCTGCACTTCGTTGAAGCGGGCAACGCCCTGCTGGCCGAGCTTGCTTTCCTGATAGACCTTGGACAGCTGAACCACGCCGAACTGAGGCGCGGGCTTTTCGGGCTTCGTTTCTTCGTTGCAGCCGCCGAGCAGCGTAAGCATGGACATAAGGGCAAGAGCGGAAACTATGTTTCTGTTCATTATAGTCATCTCCTGTAGTGAAATCTTCCGTCTCCGGAACGACGGACGGAAACGCCATGAAAGGGATACCCTTTTTACCCGCAATGGGCAATGGGCACAAAAGGGAAAATTCCAGCCCCCGCCTGCCGGAGGCGGCTTGACAGAGCATACGCTCTGGAGCATTTCCTCAAAAGGCCCCGGCGTTTCTTCAGAGATGAGATTTTCTGCAAAACGCCGTGCAGCAACACCTCACAAGGCAGGAACGTATGGCAGATCCCAGAGCAGAAGAATCCATCGAACGGCTGAGAACGGAAATCGACTCCATAGACGACGAAATTCTCGAACTTGTGCGCAGAAGATTCAATCTGAGCCGCCGTATCATGACCGATGAACACCGCTACGGAATGCCCGTGGAAGTCTTCAGTCACGACAGGGAACAGCAGACCATCGACAGACTGAAGAAGCTCAATGAGGATTCGGACTGCCCCATGCGCAGCGCGCACATCGGCAATATCTGGCAGATGATCTTCTCCTGCACCCGCGTAGGCTGGTAGGCCCGACTGCCCTCATAGATAAGCCTCCCGCACGGACCGGAACATATTCCGACGACAGGAGTCTCCAGTCATCAACAAAAGGCGGGCAGCGGGAAAAATATCCGCCGCCCTCTCTTGCTGCAGCTTTTCAGCTCCCTCTTCTTTCCTCAAGGCAGGATTCAAGCTCGGCAAGGCGCTCGCCGATATCGCCCGAAATCCAGAGGCTGCGAGGAGCTATGGTCGCGGGAAGCTGCGGCCTTTCCATGTTCATGCAGACATACGTTGCGGCCGGATTGCCGGCCGTCATCTGCCGGAACGGATACTTGATGATGCCGGGAGTATTGAAGCCCACGCCGAGTTCCCAGAACAGCATGCGGCAGCCTTCATGACTGCGCAGAAACTCGCGGTATCCGGCATTGGCGGCAAACCATCCATCATCACGCACGAAGGTATCGTCGGCGTGCAGATTCATGGTCATGAGCCTTCCGCATACCGGACAGCGAGGCACAAGATCCGACGGCACACGCCGGTTCTTCTGTTCCTGCACCATGCGGCGTACGACGGCCTCATTATCGTAAGTGCGCTCGTGGCACGGCACGCTGCACTGCCACAGACCATAGTCCCCCTGCATGTAGAAGAGCCTCTTTCTGTCGAAGCCCGCAAGCTGGAACTGATGGTCCGCATTGCTGGTCAGCACGAAGTAATCCTTCTCCTTCACCAGAGAAAAAAGACGCCGGTAGACGGGCAGAGAGCCGGGAGCGTAGCGATTGTTCCAGATGTGGCGGCTCCACCATCCCCAGTGCTCCTCGGGGGTCGGAAAAGGATAAAAGCAGCCGGAGTACATATCCCGGATGCCATAGGCCTCGGCAAAATCACTGCAGAGCCGCTCGAATCTCTCGCCGGAATACGTCAGTCCCGCGGAGGCGGAAAGCCCAGCACCCGCGCCGATGAGCACGGCGTCGGCACTCTCCAGAGCCTCGGCCAGACGTTCCGTCTCAGCCGAGCAGACGCCGGTAGATTTCAAGATCGCTGTTTCTGAAGACATTGAAGACAACCTTCCTTATGGATGGATATTCCCTGAGACGTTCGGCAACGGTCCTCACCGCAATATCGGCGGCTTCCTTCTGCGGGAAGCCGAACACTCCCGTGGAAATGCAGCAGAACGCCAGCGTTTCCACGCCGTTCTGCGCCGCCAGATCAAGACAGGAAGCATAGCAGGAGGCAAGAAGCCGCGCCTCTTCCGCCGAAGGCGAACCGTTCACGATCGGTCCCACCGTATGAATGACATGACGGCTCGGCAGATTGAAGGCCGGAGTGATCTTTGCGCCGCCCGTGCGTTCCGGATGCCCCTGCTCCTCCATCATGCGGGCACAGAACAGGCGCAGCTGCACGCCGGCAAAGGTATGTATGGCATTGTCGATGCAGTGATGTCCGGGACGAAAGCAGCCCAACATGGCGCTGTTGGCCGCGTTGACGACGGCATCGCAGTCAAGCAGCGTTATGTCCCCCTGCCACAGGCAGAGCCTGTCGCGCACGAAGGGAATCGATGCCGCCGATGTCACGCCCCGCCTGTTCCGCTCTTCCTTCAGAAAGGCATCCTGAAGTTCCAGAAACGCCGGGGAAACCGGCCACGGGGGACGCGTGTTGAACAGCGCCCGCAAAAGTTCCCTCCGGGACTTCTCATCGCCGAAGTCGCCGGACCCCGCCTTCTCTCCGCGCTCCTCAAGCAACGCCGCTATAAGCCGGACTATTCGTTCTTCCTGCGTCATGTTTCATCCGCCCTTCTTCTGCATGGCAAACGTTCCAAAATGCCGGGGCATTACAGAAACACCCTTCCCAAAAGAATGTTCTACAGCCCCTTATGCTGCACCGCCCCCACAGGACAGTGCACCCAGCAGTTGCCGCACTCATCACAGCGGGATCCGTCAATAACATAGCGGTCGCCTTCCCTGCGTATGGCCTTGAAGGAACAGCCCCTCATGCAGGTTCCGCAGCCGATGCAGGCATCCGTAATCACGAGCCCGGGCTTCTCCACGGGAAAACCGCCGAAGGAAAATCTCATCCGCTCAAGCTTGTGATCGCGGTTCTTCATGTCGAAGTCGTAATCGAAGATCTCGCCTTTCGCCCGGTACAGCACGAAGGTGGTCATGGCCGGATAGCGCTGCTGATCCTCAACGGCATACGTAAAGGCAGGATTGTTCTTTGCCTTGATCTCCTCCATGCTGACTTCCCGCACATCGCCGGTAACGCGGATGAAGTATCCGGGCTTCATTTCCAGCATGCCGTCCTCCGTCTGCTGCACGGAGGGATCAGCCCCCAGCGCACACACGGAAACCCTGCCGCTTTCCTTGAGCTGCCGATAGAAGGGCTTGGTGGTCATGGTCATGAAATACAGGCCTTCCTCATCGAAAGCCAGGAAGTGGGCGATGCGCGTTTCAGGATAATCGTTGCCTATGGTGGCGAACACGCAGCTGCCGATACTGTCGAATCGTTCAAAAATCTCTTGTATGGTCATAGGGTTATCCTCTCTTTTTTCCGGCCGATTCCGCCCTACGGGACTTCCCCGGCATGATCCGCCATGCCGCTTGTGCTTGCTCCCGCGGAAATGTCGTACGACGGCCGCTCAATTAGTTCGATATCAAATTACATCATCACAACGTAAATGTAAAGGGGCCGTCTCCTATAGAGAGGCGGCCCCTCAGACTGCTGCCGACGCTTCGCCATGCGGCTGCGGGCAAGATGAGTCCGGTGTAAAAAAGTCAGGCGGCGAGGCTCCACTTCAGGCACCCGCCATCAGATTTCAGGCCAGTTCCGCTTTTCCGCTTTCGGAGCCTTCCTTTTTACCTTTTTCCTCAGGCAAAGAAGCTCCGGCGGGGGCGTCTTCCGCACTCTTCCCCTTTCCGGGGAACAGGATTCTGCGCCGCTTTTCCGCAGCCGCATAAATGAGCTGGAACACGTATTCTTCAAGACCGCTGCGGGCCTCCACGGGCACGTCCACAAAAGCGGCTTCGGCTCTGGCCATCGTCCGATGCCCTCCTCCGCCGCCTATTCCGGAAAAGACGCAGGAGGCCACGGCTCCGAGATCCATCTTGCCGTATCCTCCGCGGAAGATCACGATCACCCGGCCCGCGCTCACGCCGCATACCGCCACCCAGCGCAGGCCGTGCACCTTGAGGAAGAAATCCGCCACCACAACGAGGATGTCGGAGCTTTCCACCTTGCCGAGCCAGACGTAACTGCCTCGACCGCAGGGGCGCAGCGTTTCAAAGGCGCGGGAGAAGTAGGGAAGCCACTCGGGCATGTACTCGCTGCGCAGAATGCGGTTCATCAGATTGGCATCGGAAAAGCGGCTGAGATAGTGATAGGCACGCAGATCCACATCGGTGCATCCGCGGCCGAAGGTGCCGGTATCCGTCCGTATGCCGTACTGAAGCGCCGTAGCCAGAAGTCTGGCCGGACGAATGCCTGCGGAATAGAGATATTCCGTCATCATGGTGCTGACGGAGCCGTAGTCGGGGCGTATATCCTGAAAAGGCGCGTCGCAGGGATCGGCGCTCTTCGGATGGTGGTCGATGACCACGGAAAACTCCAGCCCGGCAAAGGCGGGATTGTGATGCGCCTGCGAATCCACGAGGGCAAAGCGCTGTATCTTCTTCCGCATGGAAGGACGCCACTTCACCACGGGAATATTGAGATAACGAATCATGGCCAGATTGTCAGGCCTTGAGATCTCGTTGGTGCGGGCTATGGTCACGCTCTTCACCTTCGAGCGGATGATGCGCTGAAGGGCCATAGCGCTCGCAAGAGCGTCGGGATCGGCGGTGATGAGTATGGCCCACGACTCTTCCTTGACGAGCAGACTCTGAAGAAGCGCAAGCTGCGCGGAAAGTACGCGGAAATAAGCCATAATCTTCTGCTCCTACGATTTTCTGTTGCGCACGAACTCGAGCGCCTCCCGGAAGAGCTTCTGTTCAAAACGCTGAGGCAGTCCGTCGAGGCAGCGCTCAGCCTTGTCGAGATAGGTGTCGGCCATGGCCCTGGATTCCGCGTCGAAGCCGAGACGGCGGATATCGGCGGCAATGCGCGCCCGCTCTTCCGGCGTAAAGGTGCCGGTGCGGAATTTTTCGCAGAAGTTCTCCCTGTCGCAGCGGGGCATGAACTCCAGATACTTCATGATGGGAGGCGTAAACTTGCCCTCCTCAAGATCGCCGGCCGTCGGCTTGCCCGTCACGGCCTCGTCGGCAAAATCGAGGGCGTCGTCCACCATCTGGAAGGCGATGCCGAGATTGAGGCCGTATTCGGAAACCGCCTCCACGTCCTTCTCGGACGCCCCGGCGTAGAGCGCGCCAAGACGGCAGGAACCGCGGATGAGCCAGCCGGTCTTTCCGGCGATGACGTCCAGATACTCTCCAAGGCTGTGGGAAAGGGAACGCTGAAGCGCGATTTCATGAGTTTCCCCCGCGGCGGTCATGAGCACGGACTCCGACACGCAGGTCAGCAGCGAGGGAATACCGAACGAAGCCGTCTTGTGGCTGGCGGCGGCGAGCAGCGCGTCTCCGGCCAGAATGGCGCGGGGCACGTCGAAGCGCACATGCGCCGAAACGCGTCCGCGGCGGGACGGAGCCTCGTCGAGCACGTCGTCGTGCAGAAGCGTGGCCACGTGGATCATTTCGGGAATGACGGCAAGCTCGTACAGTTCCGGGCCTTCCGCGCCGAACAGGCGGGCGCAGGAGAGCGTCATGAGCGGACGCAGTCTCTTGCCTCCGGCGAGGAGCACATGGCCCACAATGTCGCGCAGCGGCGCGGGCATGGCGGCAAGTTCCTTCTCCAGAGCGGCATTTACCTTTACCTGCTCGTATTTCAGCACGGACATAAACGTTATCATGCTCACGATATTTCTCCTGCAGGACGATCTTTCCCCTACCTTTTGAACGCATTTTTCATTCTTCGCAAGCATTTTCGTTTTCTCCTCCCCCGGAAACGCCTGCGAAACGCCGCATTTCAGGGCCGCGGAGCAACAAAAAGACTCTTTACAAGTCGGCCGATACCTAGGATACTGCCGCGATGAATTTCAATCTTTCCCTCTTCCTTGCCGCACTGGGGCTGGCCTGCGTTCTTGAGGCTCTGCCCTGGCTCATTTCACCCCGGAAAACCCGCGAGACACTGATCGAGCTTCTCTCCCTGCCCGACGAAACGCTGCGCCGGGGAGGCATATTCCTCATGGTTCTCGGCGTCATGGTGTGCGCCGCGGGCCGAGCTCTCCGTGGAGACTGACATGAAATCTATCGACGTCCTCATTCTCGCCGCCGGCAAGGGCACGCGCATGCCCTCGCCGAGACCCAAGGTTCTGCAGACGCTGCTCGGCGAAACCATGCTCACGCTGGTTACGGCCACGGCGGCGGCCATGCCCCGCATCGGCAACATATTTACGCTTGTGGGCAACGAGGCCGAAATGGTCTCCGCCGAAGCCGCCCGCACGGCCGAACGACTGGGCAGAACGGCCAGATGCATCCGTCAGGAACAGCAGCTCGGCACAGGTCACGCCCTCATGACGGCCATGCCGCATCTTGACGGGGACGGCTGCCTTCTTGTGGTGAACGGCGACGCCCCGCTTCTTACGCCGGACGTTCTGAACCGCTTCCTCGACGCGGCCGACGGCGCGGACGTGGCCTTCCTGAGCCTCGTACTGGACAACGCCGCCTCCTACGGCCGCGTAGTGCGCGAAAACGGCGCCGTCCGGGGCATTGTGGAAGCCAAGGACTTCGATCCCGCCCTCTACGGTCCGCTGGAAGACGCGCATGAAGTGAACACCGGCATCTATCTCTTCTCGCTGCCCGCCGTGCGCAAGCTCCTGCCGCATCTGTCCTGCGAGAACAAGGGCGGCGAATATTACATCACCGATCTCGTGTCCCTCGGTCTTGCCGAAGGCATGGACGTTCGCGGCATCCGGGCCGAAGGCGCAGGATGCGAAGCCGAGGCCCTGCTCGGCGTGAACACGCCTTCCGAACTTGCCGTTGCCGAAGACATCCTCACAAGACGCCGCTGTGCCGAGCTGCTCTCTTCGGGCGTGATCCTGCACGCGCCCCAGCTTGTGCGCGTGAGCCCTCTTGCCGTGGTGGAAAAGGGAACGGAAATCTTCGGCCCCTGTGAAATCTACGGAAGCAGCGTGATAAGAAGCGGCGCCCGCATTCTTTCCCACTGCGTGCTGCGCGACGCCGTCATCGACGGCAACGTGGAAATCCGGGAATTCTGCCACATCGAGAAGGCCGAAGTGCGCTGCGGCGCGCTCATCGGCCCCTACGCCCGTCTGCGTCCGCAGGCGCTCGTGGATGAAAACGCGCACGTGGGCAACTTCGTCGAGCTCAAGAAGACGCATCTCGGCAAAGGCTCCAAGGCCAATCATCTGACCTACCTCGGCGATGCCGAAGTCGGCCCCGGCGTGAACTTCGGCGCAGGCACCATCACCTGCAACTACGACGGAAAGAACAAGTTCCGCACCACCATCGGCGCGGACTGCTTCATCGGCAGCAACACCTCTCTCGTCGCTCCTGTTTCCATAGGGGACGGCGCACTCGTGGGCGCAGGATCCGTCATCGTGGAGGACGTGCCCGCAGGAAAGCTTGCCCTCGGCCGCGGAAGGCAGGTCGTCAAAGACCGCCGACATTGATGCGGCACACTGAAAAACTTGACTATTCCCTCAGGAATCTCCATTCTTGCAACGCGACGGCCCAAGGCCTGCCGAATGCCTCCATATATAAGGAGAAGAAATCAATGTCCTGTCGCATATTGAACATAAAGTCGCCGGCCGACGCGGAAGCCGAGGCCCTTTTCCGGCGTCTGTCCGAGCGGGGCAACCCCGCCGACGGCAACGGCCAGGATGTGGAAATCCAGGTGCGCGCCATTCTCGCGGACGTGCGCGAACGCGGAGATCAGGCGCTCATCGAGCGCACCCGTCAGTTCGACGCTCCCGACATGGAACTGCCCCTTGCCGTACCGCAGGAGGAACTGGCCCGCGCCGCCGCCTCCATTTCCGGCGAGGAACGCAGCGTCATCGTGGAAGCGGCCTCCCATATCCGCGCCTTCCACGAAGCCCAGAAGGACAAGTCCTGGTTCATCACCCGCGAAGACGGCTCCATTCTCGGCCAGAAGGTGGAACCCGTGGACCGTGCCGGTCTGTACGTGCCCGGCGGCAAGGGCGGCAACACGCCCCTCATCTCCTCCATGCTCATGGGCGCCATTCCCGCCCAGGTGGCCGGAGTGAAGGAAATCGCCGTGGTCACGCCTCCTCGTGCCGACGGAACGCTGAACCCCTATATGCTGGCTGCCGCCTACCTGCTCGACATCAATGAGGTCTACCGCGTGGGCGGCCCCTGGTCCATCGCCGCACTCGCCTACGGCACGAAGGAAATCCGCCCCGTGGACGTCATCGCCGGCCCGGGCAACATCTTCGTCACCACGGCCAAAAAGCTCGTTCAGGGCAAGGTCGGCATCGACATGATCGCAGGCCCGAGCGAAATCCTCGTGCTGGCCGATGAAAGCGCCAATCCCGACTGGGTTGCCGCCGACATGCTCTCGCAGGCCGAACACGACAGACTCGCCTCCGCCATACTCGTGACCACGAGTTCCCTGCTCGCCGACCGCACGGCCGCAGCGCTGGAACGGCGCGTCGCCGAACTGCCCCGCGCCGACATCGCCCGCGCCTCCCTCGACGACTGGGGCGCCATCATCCTGGTGCCCGACCTTTCCGTCGGCGTGGAGATGGCCAACCGCATTGCTCCCGAACACATGGAAATCTGCACATCCTCCCCCTGGGAAGTGCTGCCTTCCATCCGCCACGCCGGAGCCGTGTTCATGGGTCAGTATTCCCCCGAACCCGTGGGGGACTACTACGCCGGTCCCAACCATGTTCTGCCCACGCTCGGCACGGCGCGCCATTCTTCCGCGCTCAGCGTGCAGACCTTCTGCAAGCGCACCAGCATCGTGGCAGCTTCTGCGCAATTCACTTCCGCCCATGCCTCTTCCATCGCTCTGCTCGCCAGACTCGAAGGACTTGAGGCCCACGCCCGCTCCGTAGAACTGCGCGGCTGATGCCGCCTCTCCGGAGCCTGTTTCCCGAGGTTTTCCATGCAACAGCTTCCCTATCCCGTCGTCACGTCCACCAATCTCCCCGGCTTCAAACTTCACTCCCGGGGCAAGGTTCGCGACATCTACGACATCGACGACGACACTCTGCTCATCGTCACCACCGACCGCATGTCGGCCTTCGACGTCATTCTCGACCAGCCCATTCCGTGGAAGGGCGTCATTCTGAACCAGCTCACCCTGTTCTGGATGGAAAAGTTCGCCCATCTCATTCCCAACCACATCATCGAATCCGATGTGGACAGATACCCCGCCGCCCTTCAGCCCTTCAAGGATCAGCTTGCGGGACGCTCCGTGCTGGCGAAGAAGGCCGAGCCCATCAAGGCCGAATGCATCGTGCGCGGCTATCTTGCCGGATCCGGCTGGAAGTCCTATCTGCACGACCGCACGCTCTGCGGCTACAACCTGCCGGAAGGCCTGAAGGAAGACGCGAAGCTCCCCGAAGTGCTGTTCACCCCTTCCACCAAGGGTGAAATCGGCTCTCACGACGAAAACATCAATCTTGAGCAGATGCGTGCCATCGTGGGCAGGGAATACGCCGACAAGGCTGCCGAAACCACGCTTGCCATCTACCGCGAAGCTTCGCAGTATGCGGCCGAGCGCGGCATCATCATTGCTGACACCAAGTTCGAATTCGGCATCGTGAACGGCACGCTCACCCTCATCGACGAGGTGCTCACTCCCGATTCCTCGCGCTTCTGGCCTGCCGCGGGTTATGAGCCCGGGCACAGTCAGCCGAGCTTCGACAAGCAGTATCTGCGCGACTGGCTCGAAACCCAGGTCTGGGACAAGACGCCGCCCGCGCCTGCGCTGACCGACGAAGTGCGCGACACCACCGCCGAAAAATATCAGGAAGCCTTCCGTCTGCTCACGGGCCGCTCCCTGTAACCTCCCCCATCTCAACCATCACCAAAGGAGAGGAATATGCTTCTTGAAGGAAAAAAAGCCGTCATCTTCGGTGTGGCCAACAAGCACAGCATCGCCTACGGCATCTCTTCCGCCTTCCATCGCGAAGGCGCTCAGCTTGCCTTCAGCTATCTGAATGACGCCCTGAAAAAACGTGTCGATCCCATCAGCGCCGAACTTTCCGGCGACTTCACCTTCCCCTGCGACGTGTCCAGCGATGAAGACATCGCCCGCAGCGCCGAACTCGTGGCCGAAAAGTGGGGCAAGATCGACGTGCTCGTGCACTCCGTGGCCTTTGCCTCCAAGGACGACCTCAAGGGCCGCTACCTCGACACCTCCCGCGACGGTTTCCGTCTCGCTCTCGACGTTTCCGCCTATTCGCTGGTGGCGCTGTGCAAGGCATTTGAACCTCTGCTCAATCCCGGCGCGTCCGTGCTCTGCATGACCTACTACGGCTCGGAAAAGATGATTCCCAACTACAACGTCATGGGTGTGGCCAAGGCCGCTCTTGAAGCATCGGTACGCTATCTCGCCACCGACTTCGGTCCCATGAACGTCCGCGTGAACGCCATCAGCGCCGGTCCCATCCGTACGCTGGCCTCCTCCGGCATTTCCGACTTCCACCAGATCGGCGCCATGTTCGAAAAGCGTGCTCCTCTGCATCGCCTCGTCACCATCGACGAAGTGGGCAACTCCGCCGCCTTCCTCGCCTCCGATCTGGCCTCCGGCGTGACCGGCGAGATCCTCTACGTGGACAACGGCTTCCAGAGCACCGCTCTGTAAGCAGCCCCATATGCCGGAAGGAGCGCGGATACCGCCCCTTCCGGTCCTTCTCCTGCATCAGGGAGCCTGCTCATGGAAATCATGGATACGCTCGGTACCCTCGTCATTCTGCTGCTTGCCCTCGTCGCGGTTTCCGCGATTCGTAAGGGCGGCGGCACCATGTCCTGCTGATTCCGCCCTGATCCCATGCAGATGCGTGACATCCGCAGCACCCAGGAAAAGAAAGCCGAAAACAGCTCCACAGACAAGACGCACGACCAAAAGTCCTGACTGCGCTCTTGCTCTCACAGGCAAGCTGGCTTATGCTCAAGGTTCCGGACGTTTTCCGCGTCCGGAACCTTTTTTTCCGGAACGGCTGCGTTTTCCGTACGCCCGGCAGAGCTCTCAAGGTTCCGCCTCCTTCAGACGCGTCCTTCCGGGAAGCCGCCCTGAAGCACAAAGGATATCGCCATGCTCCCCCGTTTTCGCATCGTCCTTCTTCTGACCCTGTGTCTCGCCATACTCGCTTCCGGCTGCTCCATGCTGGAAAAACAGCGTCTTCCCTACCAGAAACAAGATGAGGCCACGCTCTGGGTCAACAGCATCGCCGGTCTCTCGGGTACGGAACAGGGGCGCCTTGCCGAAGCCATGTGGAAGAATCCCTCGTCCTCCCAGCTTCTGCGCAGCCGCGCCGTCTCCATTGCCGCAAGCCGCCCGGGCAAGCAGGGCTACGCCGCCCGCAAGGAACTCTCCACGCTCTACGCTCAGGCTTCCGCCGATCAGCGCGCTGCATGGGAAACCATGTACTGGACCGACCTTGACGCCATGGACAGCGATACTCTGAGAAAGCTCGCCGCCGACATTTCTGCCGAACAGGAACGGAACTTCCCCTGGAATCTCGTCATGCTCAAGGCCGCCCGCCGCGGTCTCGTCAATGACGCCTCGTCCGTACTCGCCAGACTTTCGAATCCGCTGCTCTACGCCGCGCCCGCTATGCTCGGTCTCGGCGCGGCTCCTACCGTGAGCGACACCGTATATGTGGCCCTCGTGGTTCCTCAGACCGGTTCCGCCTCGGCGCTGGGACGTCAGGTTGCCGCAGGGGCCACCGCCGCTGCCGACGATCTGCGCATCTCCGGCAAGAAGGTCGAGCTCACCATCATCGACTCCGGCCTTCCCGGCTGGCAGCAGAAAGTGCAGACGCTGCCGCCCCAGTTCGTCACCGTGGGCGGACCGCTCATTCCCGGCCGCTACAAGGACGTCAAGAACGCTGCCTCCGGACGCGCGCTCTTTGCCTTCCTCTCCTCCCTGCCTTCCGGGGAAGAAGGCACGCAGGCCTGGCGTTTCTTCGCCAGCCCTGAAGATCAGATCCGCACCCTGCTCGATACCGCTTCCGAGCTCGGCATTTCCTCCTTCGGCGTGTTCAGCCCGAACGACTCCTACAGCAAGCGCATGAGCGGCCTGTTCATGCAGGAAGCCACGGCCCGCGGCTTTGCCGTCACCTCCGGCTCCTATACCGCCGGTCAGATGAACGCCTGGCCCAAGGAAGCCGGAGCCTTCGTCAAAACCAAGGTCGGCGCCCAGCGCGGCAGCATTCCCGTGGCCACGGCCGACTTCCAGGCCATATTCCTGCCCGACAGCTGGAAGAACATGGACATGCTCGTTTCCAGCCTGCACTACAGCGGCGCGCAGAACCGCCTCATGATGGGCACCTCCATCTGGGAACAGAGCCTCGGACCGGGCAGCCGCAACAATGCCGCCACGTTCGCCCTCACCATCTTCCCCGGCGTGTGGAACGACGATCTCACCGGCCCCGGCATCAGCGCCTTCCGCAGCGTGATGGGCTCCAGAAACGAGCATGCCGACGACTGGTCCGCTCTCGGCTTCGACTTCGTGCGCATGGCCGCCGAGCTCAATCTCCAGCCCGGCTGGACGCCTGCTCAGCTCAACCGTGCTCTGGCTTCCGGCCCCCGTCTTTCCTGGGCCGGCGCGCCCATCCGCTGGGACGCCTCCGGCAAGGCGAGCAGACAGCTCTTCGTCTTCCAGCCCGCCGCCACCGGCTATATCCCGGCCGACATTTCCCGACTCAAGGAACGCCTCGCGACCGGCGACCTTACCGTCACGGAACCTGAAACGCCTGCCGCTCCCCAGCGGCCCCTGAGCTTTGATCAGCTCGTCAATTCCATTACCCAGAACTAAAGAGAATCCGTATGTCGCTCGACAAAAACGCTTTCCTGCATCTGTGCCGCCTTTCCAGACTTGCTCCCGACGACTCCGTGCAGGAAGAAATGACACAACAGTGCTCCCGCATCCTGGCCTACATGGACAAGCTCGCCGAAGTGGACACTTCCGGCGTGGAGCCCCTGTATTCTCCCGTCATCCATGAAAGCGCCTTCCGGGAAGATACGGCCGTGCGTCGCTGCGACCGTGCCGACATTCTGGCCGGCGCCCCCGCCACCGACGGCTCCTTCTTCATTGTTCCCCGTATTGTGGAGGGAAAATAAATGTCCGAACTGTTTGAACTTTCCCTCTGTGAAGTCCGTGACCGCATCCGCAGCGGCAGCGTGAGAGCCGAAGAAGTGACCCGCTCCTGCCTCTCCCGCATCGAGGCTACGGAACCTTCCGTCGGCGCGCTGCTTGCCAGACGGGACGAAGAAGCGCTTGAAGAAGCCCGCCGCATGGACAGAGAGCGCCCCGCCGATCTCTCCGACAAGCCTCTCTGGGGCGTTCCCGTCACCGTGAAGGATGCCCTCACGCTCAAAGGTCTGCCCACCACCGCCGCATCCAAAATTCTCGAAGGCTTTCTTTCCCCCTACGACGCTCTTGTCGTGGAACGCCTGAAGAATGCCGGAGCCATCATTCTCGGCAAGAACAACATGGATGAATTCGCCATGGGTTCCACGACCGAGCATTCGGCATGGAAGGTGACCACCAATCCCTGGGACGCCACCCGCGTGCCCGGAGGTTCCAGCGGCGGATCGGCCGCCAGCGTGGCCGCCTGCCAGTGCTTCGCCTCCCTCGGTTCCGATACCGGCGGCTCCATCCGTCAGCCTGCTTCTCTGTGCGGCTGCGTAGGCATCAAGCCTACCTACGGACGCGTGTCCCGCTACGGCTTGCTCGCCTACGCCTCTTCCTTCGATCAGGTCGGCCCGCTCGCCCGCACCGTGGAAGATGCCGCACTCGTGCTTCAGGTCATTGCCGGACATGACGAACGCGACAGTACCAGCTCCCCCGTGGCCGTTCCCGACTATCAGGCGGCCATCAACGCTCAGCAGGATCTTTCCGGTCTCACGCTGGGCCTGCCCCGCGAGTTCTTCGGCCATGAAGGACTTGACGAAGGCGTTGCCGCCGCCTGCCAGAATGCCGTGGATACCGCCCGCTCCCTCGGTGCGAACATCGTGGAAGTCTCGCTGCCCCACACGGAATACTCCATTGCGAGCTACTACATTCTCGCCGCCGCCGAAGCCAGCTCCAACCTCGCCCGCTACGACGGCGTGCGCTACGGACACCGTACCGCAGAGCCCAGAAATCTTGAGGACATGTATACCCGCTCCCGCACCGAAGGCTTCGGCCCCGAAGTGCAGCGGCGTATTCTGCTCGGCTCCTATGTGCTCTCCGCCGGTTACTACGACGCCTACTACCGCAAGGCCGCCCAGGTGCGCCGACTCATCCGTCAGGACTACCTCGACGCTCTGGAAAAATGCGACATGCTCCTTGCCCCCGTCTCTCCCGTGCCCGCCTGGCAGATCGGACACATGTCCGGCGATCCGCTTCAGATGTACTTCATGGACATCTTCACCCTGTCCCTCAACCTTGCCGGTCTCCCCGGTCTCTCCATCCCCGTGGGCATGAGCGGCAATCTTCCCGTGGGCATCCAGCTCATGGGCCGCGCCTTCAACGAAGGCCAGCTCTTCCTTGCCGGCGACAAGCTGACCCGCGCCCTCGGCACCCATAATCAGCATGCCCCCATATAACGTGAGAGTCGTCGCAAAAACAGAACGCTGATTCCATCATCCGTATCGGGCTCCGCCCGGCCGGCCATGCAGCATCAAGGAACCATGTCTTTCCGGGCATGGTTCTTTTTTATTCTCCCTGCAACACTATCCATCGGCGATCAGAGCCGACTTTTTTCTTCCCCGACTCTTCCGACGCTCTCCAGTGATGCCTCTGCCGCCGTTCCAGCGCCGTAAGGCAGAATCATGGGGGACCGGGGAAGATTATCTCCCCCGGCGGGGCACGGGGCAGCGCCCCGGCCTCCACATCAAGGCCTTGCCGCCTCTCGGCAAAGGCCTTGACATGACGGGGGCTTTTCACGAAAACGCTTGTATGTTTCACGGACGGAGGATTCCGTTCTTTTCACCTCCCGGGGGGAGGCGGCGGGGAAGGCAACCACAGGCGGAAAAGCGTCTTTCCCGTCCGAGAGTCTGCTTTCCGCTCTGCCATGAACAGTTTCAAGCCCTATGCGGCCATGCCCTTCTATCCCGGCCCCGTTTCCGTTCATCCCGACGTTGCGCGCGCTCTCAGCCAGGACTACGCTCCTCCACGCATGGGTACGGAGTATCTTGAACTTTACAAGTCGGTACGCAGCCGCCTGCAGAAGGTGCTGGGCACGAAGGAAGACGTGCTCATGGGCACGGGCGAAGGCATGCTGGTGCTGTGGGGAGCGCTCAAGAGTCTGCTGAAGCCCGGCGACACGGTGCTTTCCGTGGGTACGGGTGTCTTCGGCGACGGTTTTGCCGACATGGCGGAAGTGCTCGGCTGCAAGGCCGTGCGCGTATCCGAGCCGTACGATACCACCATCACGGCGGCCACGCTGGAGAAGGTGAAGGACGCCGTTCTTGCCCATCGCCCCGTGCTGATGACGGCCGTGCACTGCGAAACCCCTTCCGGCACGCTGAATCCGCTGGAAGAACTCGGCCGCCTGAAAAAGGATCTGGGCGTTCCGTTCCTGGTGGTGGATGCCGTGGCAAGTGCCGGCGGCGCTCCCGTGCATGCCGACCTGTGGAACGCCGACTGCGTGCTCGGCGGTTCTCAGAAGTGCCTTGCCTGCCCGCCCGACATGAGCTTCATGAGCGTAAGCGAAGCGGCCTGGGAACGCATCCGCGAAGTAGGATACGCCGGTTACGACGCCATCAAGCCCTTCGATCATGCCATTGAAGATCCCATGCGTTTTCCCTACACTCCCAACTGGTGGGGTGTCGCCGCACTTGACGCCTCTCTTTCCGCTCTGGAGCGCGAGGGACTCGAACAGGTATTTGCCCGGCACGAAGCCGTGGCCCGTCAGTGCCGCGAGGGCATAAAGGCGCTCGGCCTTTCGCTGTGGCCCGTGGAAGGAGCCGTCAACTCCCCCACCGTCACCGCCGTGCGCATGCCCGAAGGCTGGCAGTGGAGCGACTGGAGAGCCGCTCTTGCCGAGCGCGGTCTGTACGTGGGCGGCAGCCTCGGCCCGCTGGCCGGTCGTGTGTTCCGCATGGGGCACATGGGCACGCAGGCCAATGCCGAAGCCATGAGCGCGGCTCTGGCCGTCATGAAAGACATTCTTGCCAGATAATTTTCAATAAGGATCTCCCCATGAGCTATACCAAGGAAGATGTTCGCCGCTACCACGGGCTGCCCCGCCCCGGAAAAATAGAAGTCATGACCAGCAAGAAGGCCACGACGCAGGATGACCTTACGCTTGCCTACAGCCCCGGCGTTGCCGAAGCCTGCCGCGACATCGTGGCCGATCCTTCCTATGCGGAAAAGCTGACGGCCCGCGGCAATCTGGTAGCCGTGGTGACCAACGGTACCGCGGTGCTCGGTCTCGGCAACATCGGACCTCTTGCCGGCAAGCCCGTCATGGAAGGCAAGAGCATGCTCTTCAAGATGTTCGCCGATGTGGACGCCTTCGACATCGAACTCGACTGCAGCGATCCCGACCGCCTCATCGACATCGTCAAGGCGCTCGAACCTACCTTCGGCGGCATCAACCTTGAAGACATCCGCGGCCCGGAATGCTTCTACATTGAGGAAGAGCTGAAGAAGGCCATGAACATTCCCGTGTTCCACGACGATCAGCACGGAACCGCCGTCATCACCGGCGCAGCCCTTATGAACGCTTCGCGCATCACGGGCCGTGCCGTGGAGGACATGAAGGTAGTGGTCATGGGCGCCGGAGCCGCAGGCATGGCCTGTGCCCGCTTCTACGCCGCCATGGGCGTGAAGAAGGAAAACATCTCCATGTTCGACATCAGAGGTCTCATCCATACCGGACGTACCGACCTCTCCGATGTGCAGATGACCTTCGCGCAGACGCCCCCCGCCCCCGGAGCCAGCATCGACGATACGCTCTATGCCGCCATGCAGGGAGCCAATCTCTTCCTTGGTCTGTCCGGCCCCGGCACGCTCAAGCCCGACATGCTGAAAGTCATGGCCGACAAGCCCGTCATCTTCGCCTGCGCCAATCCCGTGCCGGAAATCGGCTATGAAGAAGCAAAGGCCGTACGTCCCGACGCCATCATGGGCACGGGTCGTTCCGACTACCCCAATCAGGTGAACAACGTCTCCGGCTTCCCCTTCATCTTCCGCGGAGCTCTCGACGTGCGCGCCAGCAAGATCAACGAGGAAATGAAGATCGCCGCCGCCCGCGCTCTGGCCGATCTTGCGCTGGAAAGCGTGCCCGAAGACGTGCGCGCCGCCTATCACGGCCGCGACTTCACCTTCGGCCCGGAATACATCATTCCTCTGCCCCTTGACCCGCGCATCATCGAATGGGTGGCCCCTGCCGTGGCCAAGGCCGCCATCGACAGCGGTGTGGCCCGCGGAACGATGGAAGACATCGGCGGCAGCCTGGATGCCTACCGTCTCATGCTGCGTGAGCGCATGGCCAAAGCCAGAGAACGCATGGCTGCCCACTGCAGAAGCTACGAATAAGGCAATACAACAAAAAGAGGGGGAAATTTTCCCCCTTTTTTGTTTCAGGCACCCACGTCAGCCGGTATCCGGCCGCAACAGGAAAGCCCGGGCCGCGCAGTCCGCTTAAGAGCGCTTTTCGTCGATCTGTTGCCGGAAAGGCTTTCTTTTCGGCAGAAGCCAGCCCCGGACGCCGCCTCCCCATTCCAGCCCCGGCAAACGAGGAGAACCTCAATGGACATTCGCCGCATCACCGCCGACAAAAAGCGTTATCTTCCCCTGCTGCTTGAAGCCGATGAACAGGAAAGCATGATCGACCGCTATCTGGAGCGCGGGGAGCTTTTCGTGATGTTTGACGAAATGAACGCGGCCCAGGCCGTGGCCGTAGTCACGAAGGAAGACGAAGGCATCCTTGAACTCAAAAATCTCGCTGTGACCGGGGAAAAACGTCGCCAAGGGCTCGGCAGGCGCATGGTGGAATTTCTGCTGCAGCACTACCTGGGATGCGGCGTCATGCTGGTGGGCACGGGCGACAGCCCCATGACGCTCGGCTTTTATCAGGCCTGCGGCTTCCGCTTCTCCCATGTGGAAAAAGACTTCTTTGTGAACAACTACGATCACCCCATCATGGAGAACGGAAAACAGCTTACGGATATGATCTATCTGAAGCAGGAACTCTGATTCCCTGAGCTTTCCCGAAAGCCGTTCCGAAAATACCAGCAACAAAGACGCCCTTCCCTCATGCTGCGGGAAAGGCGTCTTTGTTTTTCTACTCAGCCTCCGGCAGATACGGATAGTCATGCGCCTTCGTATCTTCTGGAAGGTCGGCAAGCAGCGCCGTGTCTATGCCGAGATCCCGAATCAGCTCACCCGCCAGCGCCTTCATGCGGTACACTGCAATGATCGTATTGCCGTGGGTCGTTGCAACCTGCGACGAGGAGTTGAAGAGCTCGTTTTCCGCATCCAGCACATCAAGCAGGCTCCGCTGCCCCATGATGAACTGATCTTCATACGCCTGACAGGTCAGCTCATTATAGCCGATGGCCTCCTGATAAAACGCCAGCTGCTTTTTTGCGGATACGAAACGGGTCCAGTTCTGTTCCACGTTGAGTTTCAGCTCATCCATGTAGTTGTACAGTACCCGTCGGCTCTGGCGAATGCGGGCCGCTGCCGCCCGGCTTTCGGCCACGTCGGCGCCGCTGTTGAACAGGTTCCAGCGAATCACGGCGGCCACGCCCACTTCGGCGGTCCACAGCTCACTTTTTCCGTCGCGGTCGGAAAACGAAGGCCCCGCCTCCAGACTGAGGGACGGATTATAGGAGGCCTTCACCTGTTCTCTGGCCGCCGTGGCGGCATTCACGTCTTCCAGATAGGCCGCCACCTTGGGATTCCCTTTCCGAGCCGCGTCCAGCACCTCCTCGGCGCTGGAGAACACGGAAGCAGGCATGGCAACAGGCGCCAGATTGCGGGCCGGATGCTTCGTGAGGCGGACATAGGTATCCTCCGCCACCCGAAGATTGGCCTCCGCTTCCGCAAGCGTGGACTGCGCACGGGCCAGGCGGCTCTGCGCCTGAGATACGTCGGCCACGGTATCCACGCCCTGCGACGCTCTTGCGCTGGCCTTGCCCAGCATGACTTCATGCCTTTGTACATTGTCCTCGGCAAGACGGAGAATTTCCTGCCTCCTCAGCACATCCACATGGGCGATGATGGCATCGAGCGCGAGCGAATTGGCATTGTCCAGTACTCGATGATCGAGGGAACGATAGATGGACTCCGCCTCCCGTACCCGGCTGCGGGTTTCCCAGCCGTCCCAGATGGGCTGGGAAAGCACAAGAGAACCCGAAGAATAGGGAGAGGCCTCGTTGTAACCGTAGGAACGGGTGGTGCTGTCGGTAAGCTTGCCGTACCCGCCTCGTACGGTCATATCAAGGCTCGGCCCGTAACCGGCCTTCGCCCGATCCACTTCGTAGCCGGCCGCCATGCGGTTTTCCTGTATGGCCTTGAGCGCGTTGCTGTTCTTCAGCAGAAACTCCACGGACTGCTTCATGGTGACGGGAGTCTCCTTTTCCTGTGCCGCTGTCGGAAAAGGGCCCGCGACAAGAGACAGACAGCAGGAGGCAAGCAGCAAAACAAAAGGGGAGATGATCCCATGAGACCGGCATTTCTTCCGGCACACGCCATCTCTGCACGAATCCCCCTGCCTGCATGAGTAAAAAGCGCACATACCATCTCCATCCTGTAAAAAGTTATGTATCAAAACCGTGATGCCATGATGTCGTTCCATGATACGGACTCACCGCAACGTCACTTTATCCCATCTTTCTCTACCTGTTTCTCACGATATGAAATCAGAGACAGCCTATTTTCAATGATAATATTATTGATGATGAGTTATTGCCCTTACCTGCATGAAATCTTTCCTTTCTCTCCACACCTTGCCTTTTCAGAAGCATGCGTTCCGTCGCCTTACAGGCCGTCCGACAGCTCACCATTCACAGGGAACACGTTCCAGAGGCAAAAGACGAAACGCGCCTTCATACTGGAACAGGAAGGCCGCCCGATTGCGTTGCCTGAAGAAAAGGCTTCGGTATGCTGTTCACCCGAAGCCTTTTCCCGCATCTCACGGCACAGGACGCACGTTTTCAGATCAGCCGTTCGCGTTCTGAAGCAGGAAAACCTGCTGCTCGACGGCCTCCTCCACGCCGTCGGAAACGACGGAGGTTCCGCCGTCATCCTGCATCCGAGCGGACATCGTCGTCCGTATGGTCAGGCCGCTGTCCGCATCGGTATACAGGCCGTTTCCGCCGCTCCAGCCGGAACCGAGGAAAAGCATATCCTCCCCTTCGGCGTTCCGTCCGATGGTGATGCCGTATCCGGCAAGATCGTCCAGCCCCGTCAGGCCGAGATCCGTGACATGATCGCCGGTAATGACGACTTCAAAGCCGCGGACCTGCGGTTCTTCTCCCGGAAGAGACGACGTTCCCGTACCGAGAAGGCTCGAAGGATCCCGCCCCGCAAGCGCAGCCGTATCCGCCAGAAGCACATCCATTCCTGCGCCGCCGTCCACAAAAAGATCGTTGCCGTCATACACGACCATATCGTTGCCGTCCCCGCCCAGAAGGCAGTCCGCGTCCCCGCCGCCGTCCAGAACATCGTTGCCCGATTCTCCGAAGAGCACATCCGTTCCTGCGCCGCCGAAAAGCATGTCATCCCCTCCCAGGCCGAGGAGCACATCGTCACCGGCGCCGCCGAACAGCATATCGTTCCAGTCCGCAAGACTGCCGCCATCGACATTCACCTGCTCAAGGCCAGCCAGCAGAGCGTCCAGCTCCGTCAGCGCCTCCGCATCCATGCTCTTCACCGCAGAAACCAGAGACGCCGTGCCCGAGCCGCTCTCCAGATGAAGAATCGATGCCAGTTCATCCAGCGTGTCGCTTCCCGACGGAGTGTTGCTGCCGTCACCGATAAGAAGGTCGCTTCCTCCCTGCCCGAACATGATGTCGTTCCCCGATCCTCCGATCAGGGCATCCTCTCTGTCCGGCGCATTTGCGGAAGCGTTCTGCACAAGGTCGGACTCCACTTTCTCCGCGTGCTCCCGGACATACTGCAGCACGTCCTCCGTACCGGGCCTGAATCCGAGGTCTGCCTGCACGTATTCCGCCAGCGTTGCGCGTTCGCCGTTCAGCATCATGAGCGCGGCATCGCCGAACACCACGTCGTCTCCGGCTCCTGCAAAAACGGTATCCGCCGCAGGCTGATTGTGCGTTTCCGACTGCAGAGCGTCCTCCAGCTCGTCCGCCCCGGAAATAAGCTGAGCCGAACCTCCGGAGTCGTACCTGTCCATCTCGTCCTGATCCAGCACGTCTCCCTTGTTGATGCCTATGACCTGCACGTCCGACAGATCCTTGAGAGGCTCGGCCGCTTCCTGATTGACCGCGTAGTCAAGGGACGTGCGCCCGTCTCCGCCCATGACGGATTGCCAGTTGCTGTTGTTCCGTCCCGCGTAGAAGCCGAGCACACCGTCACGCAGCGTAAGCGTATAACTGTTGTTGTAGTTGTCGTAGACTACCGTTCCTTCAGTGGCCCCGACGGGAATCTCCACATGATACTGCCTGCCCGAAGATTTCCAGGAAAGGCTGCCCTTATAGTAGTAGGTCGGCTTGCCGTCGGTGATGAAATACGTTCTGTTGACGGTATTCTCCGCGCTGTTGGACTCAAACCATCCGGACATGGCGTTGAACACCGCCTCGTAGTTCGTACCGCCCTCCGACATAAAGGAGGAATCCAGCACAAAGCGTTCAAGCTCGCTCACGCTCGTTTCGGCCGTGATGGTCATTTCCTTGAACGTGTTGACGTCGTTGTCGAAATCCACATACAGCACGTTCACCTTCACATCCGTAACCCGCACCTGTTCCAGCATGTCCTTCAGCATGCCGAGCAGCGCTTCCTGCGCCGTGGCTATACTGTTCTGCCCCATGCTGCCCGACGTATCGAGGGCTATGGCTATGTTGTAGTCGCTGCCCGTGACGAAGGTCGTGGATGCGCCCTGTATGAGATCGTCCCCGGTGGAGCCGGATCCCGTATCGGCCGAGATGTCGATCGTCACCTCCGCCTCGTCCCGCGCGCCGTGCCTGTCCTCCACCGTATAGCCTAGCTCCACGGATTCACTGTTCTTTCCCGTATTCGTCACATGAATGACGCCCGCATCCCAGTCGATGGAAATACGGGTCGTTCCGGAATAGGCAATGTTTCCGGCCGGTTCACCGAACTCGAACACCGCTCCTCCTATGGTGATCGAGGTGATGTGCATGCCGTCGGCGGCAGGGGACGCATCGTCGGCATCCGCATCGTTCTTCATAAGATCATCGAAGGTAATGGTCAGCGAGGCCTCGGGCGTTTCGGAGCCGGAAACGGTTTCCGAAATAATGACATTGTCCGGCGTGAAGGTTTCCGCCGTCTGATCCAGCGTTACGGAAACATCGCCGGAACTTGTCAGATCTCCGGAAACGGCAAGTCCTCCGTTCACGGCAAAATCGTGCGAAACCGCGGCGTCTCCGTCCACATACAGGTAGCTGTTCACGGCAAAGCCGTCGGAATCCACGGTAAAATCGCCGCTCACAATGGTAACGCAGTCGAGCTGCCCGCTATTCAGCAGCGACGTGCTCAGATTTCCCCGGACATACAGCAGCAGATTGTGATCGGCGGCAAAGGCCGCAGCTGCGGAAAACTGTGCGGCCGTTGTGGCCTCCGTAACCTCAAACACATAAATATGCGCTGCATCGGCAAGCTGATCCAGCGTCAGATGGTTGCCGCCGAGATCGATGAACACATCGCCGAACAGGTTCCCGAGCCCGTCCCGAATCGTGTCCGCCGCTCCTTGCTCGCCGTTCTTCCAGGAGATGTCGGCATCCTCCAGATCGGATCTCCCGCCCACGGCAATCATGCATCCCGGAAGCGTGGCGCTGGCCGACGCAGACACCGTACTGTCTCCCTCCACTTCCTTGTAGAGCACATATCTGTCATCTTCTGCCCCGGGAGCGCTGTTTTCCACGGAAAGCACCATATCGCGGGATACCGTGTCGCCGTCGCCGTCCGTAGCCGTTATCGTCAGAGTTCCGTCGAAGCCGCCGCCCACCGCTGAGGAGTCATACTCCAGGCGACAGGAGTACCGGACGTTGCCGTCGGCATCCATGCCGGACGGAGAAACCCGCAGCGTCATGCCGCTCCCGCTCCAGACATAGGAGCCGTCCCCAGTCGGCTGCAGGGCATGGCCGTCATAGCTCAGAGAAAACTCTCCCGGTCCATCGGCGCCGAAGTTCACGGAGAATTCCCCTTCCAGGACTCCGACCGCCTCATCGGCGGCATGAACGGGATCGGGAGACGCAGCCTGCATGAGAGGCGCGTCGTCGTGCACGTTCACGCTGATGAAGCCCGAAGCCGTATCTCCCGTGGCATCCACGACGTCCACGGAAATGGAGTCTGCAAGCGTATCGTCCACGCCTGAAGCGTCGGGATTCGTATGCACGCTCCCCGAAACAAGCTCGTAGTCGTACGACACGAGCCAGCTGCCGTCCGCCGCCTGCGAAGCTCCGGTCACGTTCACCACCACGCCGTTCACCGTCACGGCTGAGCCGGATACCGCGGCTCCGCTCCCGGAGATGGTAACAGTCCAGCCTCCCTCGCCGCCGACGTAGATCACGCCGTCCTCGCCGTTCAGCTGCACGCGGAACGCCCCGCTTCCGACCGCACCGTGCTCCGTATGCTGGCCGGAGCCTGCGCTCTGGCTGCCGCTGCCCGCAAGTGCGCCTTCATCCACCGTAATCTGTGCCGCGCTTCCTCCGGGTTCCGTCGGAAGAACGGGTGTCCGGTCATCGCCGGATACGGCAATGGTCAGCGTGCTGTCGCGGTAATCGCCGTCTCCGTCGTAGACCCGGTATTCCAGCACCAGATCGTCGAGTCCCTCCTGCGGAATGTCGAAACCGGAATCAAGCGTGAACACATACCGCCCGTCGGTACCGAGCGACAGACTGCCCACACGTTCGCCGTTCAAAAAAACGCTGTCGCCGTTCAACACATAACGACTGTCGGAAGATACCCCGTTCCACTCAACACGCCCGAAACCGTCGGCACCGGACACATCGTTTTCCAGAACGTTCCCCTCCGCCGTCTCCACGGCGCCTTCCATCACGGCGGCGCTATCCGCCACGGCCTCAGGCGCGTCGTCATGCACCTCCACGCTGATGAAGCCCGAAGCCGTATCTCCCGTGGCATCCACGACGTCAATATTGATAAAACCGGAGACCGTATCTTCTGCGCCCGAGGCATCGGGATCCGCATGCGTGCTCCCCGAAACAAGCTCGTAGTCGTACGTCACGAGCCAGCTTCCGTCCGCCGTCTGCGAAGCTCCGGTCACGTTCACCACCACGCCGTTCACCGTCACGGCTGAGCCGGATACCGCGGCTCCGCTCCCGGAGATGGTAACAGTCCAGCCTCCCTCGCCGCCGACGTAGATCACGCCGTCCTCGCCGTTCAGCTGCACGCGGAACGCCCCGCTTCCGACCGCACCGTGCTCCGTATGCTGGCCGGAGCCTGCGCTCTGGCTGCCGCTGCCGACAAGTGCGCCCTCATCCACCGTAATCCGGGCAACGTCGCCTCCGGGATCCACAGGCGGAGCAGGAGACTGATCGTCACCGGATACGGCAATGGTCAGCGTGCTGTCGCGGTAATCTCCGTCCCCGTCGTAGACCCGGTACTCCAGTACCAGATCGTCGAGCCCATCCTGCGGAACGTCGAAACTCGAATCCAGCGTGAACACATAGCGCCCGTCGGCACCGAGCGAGAGACTGCCCACGCGTTCGCCGTTCAGAAAAACGCTGTCGCCGTTCAGAACATAACGGCTGTCGGAAGATACCCCGTTCCACTCCACACGCCCGAAACCGTCGGCACCGGAAACATCATTTTCCAGAACGTTTCCTTCCGCCGTCTCCACGGAGCCTTCCTTCACGGCGGCGCTGTCCGCCACGGCCTCAGGAACATCATCTCCGATGACCACCGCAATAACGGCCGAAGCGCTGTCGCCGTTGGTGTCCTCAATCGTCACGACAAGATCATGCTCTACCTGCACGTCATTATTACCCGTATGTTCCTGCGTAGCCCCGGTCAGCGTGTAAACATATTCCAAGCGACCCGTGGCGGCATCAAAGAAAGTCACATCCAGTCGACCTTCATCCGTGAATACGCTCTCCCCGGTCAGCGTGCCGTTCGAAAGTACCGCAACACCGCCGATGACGATGGACGCGACACCGTCCGGTGCTGAAATCACAAGAAAACCGCCCGCCACGACACGACCGGCATCAGGGGTTGATCCGTTCTCAAGCGCAGATTCATACACCATCAGTCGTGAATAGGTATCCGTCGACGCGCTTCCGGGCGTATCCCCGGAAACAACGGCTACCGGAGCATTCCCGTCGTTCCGGGCCGTTCCGGCAGCAGCGCCGTCCGTTTCGGGCAAAATCACGCCGTCTAGCCAGGTGCTGTCCAGCCCTCCGAGACGGTCCAGCCCCTCCATGAGTGCGGCATCAATAAAATCATGAAAGCGGTTTCCGTTGCCCCGGCCGAACGAACTGCCACTTCCGGCGGCAGGCATGAGATCCGGCTCGTTCATGGCCATGAAAAAGTCCTGACCGGAAATTTCCGCACCTTCGACTTCAAAGGAAGGCATGGATTCCTTGCTGTACACGGCATAAAAATTTTCCAGCCTGAGAGAAGAACCGTCTTCAAACGTCATCAGCATGTCGTCGCCTTCTCGGGACAGCATGACGGCGTCGGCAGGAAAATCGAATACAAATCGTTCCTGCCCGTTGCAGGAAACAGACTGTGAACTTCCTGCGACCGGCTTTACAAGACGTACATCAGACATGACCGACTCCTGAACCTGGTTGATACCGGTTACATTAAAAAACATAAACATCCATAGAGGCATGCATACAGGCACAATAAATATATAAAATCAATATATTTTTTATTTATTATAAAAACTATTTCAATAAATTATAACAATAAATAATATATGAACTCATGTTTTATACACATAGAAACATTACCTTTAAAAATATACATCATAATAGAAGACATACACATATCAAACAATGATAAGATACTTTTTATCATGCCTGTAATTTCAGGATGAAGACGATAAAAGCTTCTCCTCCAGTTTCCCACGTCGGCGCAATAAAAGGATCCGGCCAAAAGGCTCCCCAGGCGTGGACACGCCTTTCGCGCATGCTTATTCGCCTTTAAATTACCCTTGACATAGTTCAATTTCTGTTGAACTATCCGGCACATGGAAAGCAAAACCGCCAGCAGAATTTTTGAAGCCCTCTCGTCGGACGTGCGTCTCGACGTGTTTCGTCTGCTGGTCAGAAACGCGCCTGACGGACTTGTGGCCGGAGACATTGCCAAGGCTCTCGACCTTCCGGCAACCAACCTTTCCTTCCACCTGAAAGCTCTCGTGCAGAGCGGACTTGTCACCGTGGAGAGGGAAGGACGCTTCATGCGCTACAAAGCAGCTATTCCCCTCATGCTGGACATCATTGCCTATCTCACGTCGGAATGCTGCTCCGGCAAGCCCGAATGCTGCCGTAAATTTCGCGCAGAAAGTGGCATCAATCCCTCGTTCCTGCCCGAGCGCTGATTCCGCCTCGTCTTTTTTTTCGTCCTATATTTCAATATTTCAACAAATATCATTTATAAGGAGATTCCTCATGGCTCCGACAGACGACAAGCTTCCGCACGCGCCCCACAAAGGAAAGGACGGATGGCTCCCCCGCTATGTTCTTACGCTGGCTGTTCTTGCCGCCGCATGGTGGGCGGCCTACTCCGGCATTCAGCCCGGCGCGGCATGGATCGTCTATGATCTTGCCGGCTTTACTCCCGGATCAACGCCGGGAGCTGCACTGGAATTCTTTCTTTATGACACCATCAAGATTCTGCTTCTTCTGGTCGCCCTCATCTATGTGATCTCATGGCTGCGCGCTGCGCTGAACGCCGAACGGGTACGCGATTTTCTGGCCGGAAAAAAACGCAGTCTGGGCTATGTGCTGGGATCTCTGTTCGGAGCCGTAACACCGTTCTGCTCCTGCTCCAGCGTTCCGCTTTTTCTCGGCTTCACCACGGCGGGCATCCCCGTCGGTATTACCATGAGCTTTCTCATCACCTCTCCCATCATCAACGAAATTGCTGTTGTCCTGCTGTGGGGACTGCTCGGATGGAAATTCACGGTGATTTATGTCGCCGTCGGCATGGCGGCCGGTATCATCGGCGGCATCGTCATGGATACGATCAGGGCCGACCGCTGGCTTCAGCCCTTTGTCATTGAGGCCATGAAAACGCCCGTCATTCCGCTTTCCGCTTCAGGGAGACGCCTGACCATCCGGCAGCGACATGACTTTGCCCTGAGCGAAATGACTTCCATATTCCGCCGTGTCTGGAAATGGGTCATCGTGGGCGTCGGCGTGGGCGCCGCGCTGCACGGCTTTGTGCCTGCAAACTGGTTTTCCGAAAACCTCGGCGCAGGCCAGTGGTGGACCGTTCCTGTGGCCGTCATCACCGGTATTCCGCTCTACTCCAACGTTACCGGCATTGTGCCGGTCATGGAAGGACTCCTGACCAAAGGAATGCCCGTCGGCACCACGCTGGCCTTCTGCATGAGCGCCGTAGCCGCCAGCATTCCCGAAGCCGTCATGCTCCGACAGGTCATGACGACAAAACTTCAGGCCGTATTTTTCGCCTATCTCTGGGTGATTTTCACTCTCACAGGCTGGTTGCTCAACGCCCTTCAGGGCATACTCCTCTAACCCAAGCGAGGCTCACATGATCATCAAGGTATTCGGTCCCGGATGTGCAAAATGCAAAGAAACGGAACAGATAGTACGCGAGGCGGTGGAAAGCTCCGGTACTGTCGCCACTGTGGAAAAGGTTACGGATCTGCGTGAAATGATGGCGGCAGGCGTGCTCAGCACTCCGGCGGTTTCCGTCAACGGAACCGTCGTATGCAGCGGACGCGTTCCTGCCAGGCATGAAGTGCTGAACTGGATCGCCATTCCGGACGCCAACGTCAAGACCGGCTGCTGCTGCAAATAGACAGATGACACGAGGCTGCGGAACAGGGGCAAGCCGCCCTTCCGCAGCCTCCGAATGTTTCTGCTCTGCGCGAAAGCCTCTGCAATCCGCCAGATTTTTCGTCCAATGGTTCGGAGTGCTTGTATTTTCACCTCAACTGACGGTCGACATTGCCATGTCTAAACGCGCTCTCTTCTCCGCTCTTTCCCTCGTTCTTCTGACAGTCTCTCCCTCTTTTGCCGAAGACGTTCAAATGCCTGTCCCCGGCAGAGTCACCATGCTGGATCTTGGATCCCAAAGCTGCATTCCCTGCAAAATGATGGTTCCCGTGCTCGAAAAGGTCAAAAAGCACTATGAAGGCACGGCGGACATCATTTTTCTTGATGTTCGTGAGCAGCCCGAGCTCAAGAAGACCTATGCCATAGAGGCCATTCCCACGCAGATCTTTTACGACAGAAACGGACAGGAACGTGCCAGACACGTCGGCTTTCTCGATGAAAAACGCATCATAAAAAAAATGGACGCCCTTCTTTCAGAAAAAGAGGACGGTGCTGCCTCTTCCTCCCTCCAGAGATGAACCCGTATGTTTGACGAATTTCTTGTCACCATCAATATGTGGATGGCCGACACGTTCGGCTATGCCCTTGTCGGCTGCTTTCTCTGGGGCATGGTGAGCGTGCTGTTCAGCCCCTGCCATATGGCGTCCATACCGCTGATGATAGGCTACGTGGCCGGTCAGGACCACACCGTGAAGGAAGGCGAGGCCGGAGGATACGCCGTCACGTTCAGTGCCGGGCTTTTTCTGTCCATCGCCGTCGTGGGAGCCATCTGCTCCCTGCTCGGCCGCATGATGGGAGATGTTTCCCCGCTGTGGGGGCTGCCCATAGGCTGTCTTCTTGTCTGGCTCGGTCTCGACCTCATGGGCGTTGCCGCATGCCGTCTTCCGGGAAAAAGCCTCAGCCGCTTTTCACTGAGAGGTTATAAGGGGGCATTCATTCTCGGAGGCTCCTACGGTATTCTTTCCGGGGCCTGCACGTTCGGCTTCATTGCCCCCATTCTGGCCGTCATCACGGTGCAGCAGAGAGTTCTTGAGGGCCTGATTCTCGTGCTTGCCTTTGCGGCCGGGCACTGTCTGCCCATTGCCGTTGCCGGAAGCTCGGTGGCGCTCAGTCAGCGCATGCTGGAGTCCAGAGGCATGCAGACCGCCGTTTTCTGGGGCCGCAAGGTGGCGGGGCTCATCGTGATCGGCGTCGGCATCTATTTTCTCCTTACCGCAGCAACGGTTCTGTTCCCGGGTATCTGAGTTTTCCCGGAAAAGATACTTCAGGCACTAAAAACAAACGTCCCGCAGGGACTGCCCCTTTTACAACAAAAGGCAGTTTCTGCGGGACGCTTTTTAATAATCCCGGTCGGCGAACCGAAACGACTCGTCGCTAGCGGCGATAGTCGCGCAGGAACGCGGCAAGCTTGTCCACGGCTTCTTCCAGTATGGAAATACGCGGCAGGTACACGATGCGGAAGTGATCCGGCTTCTTCCAGTTGAAGCCGGAACCCGGCACGAACAGAATACGGGTTTCACGCAGGCAGTCCAGAGCGAACTGGGTGTCGTCAATGATATGATAGCGCTCCGTATCGATCTTCGGGAAAATGTAGAAGGCGGCTTTGGGCTTCTTGGCGGAAATGCCGGGCACGCTGTTGAGGGCTTCATAAATGAAGTTTCTCTGCTCGTAGATACGGCCGCCGGGCACAATGTATTCATTGACGCTCTGATAGCCGCCGAGTGCCGTCTGAATGATGGACTGGCCGGGAACATTGGAGCACAGACGCATATTGGAGAGCATGTTGATGCCCGCAATATAGTCGGTAGCCAGACTCTTGTTGCCGCTCAGGATCATCCAGCCCACACGGAATCCGCAGACCATGTGGGATTTGGACAGTCCGCTGAAGGTCACGCAGAAAAGATCGGGAGCCAGAGACGCGATGGAAACGTGCTTTTCCCCGTCCATGACGAGACGGTCGTAAATTTCATCGGAAAAGATGATCAGCTCGTGCCGTCTGGCGATTTCCACAATGCGCTCAAGCACTTCCACGGGATAAAGCGCACCGGTGGGGTTGTTGGGATTGATGATGACGAGTGCCTTGGTTCTGTCGGTGATCTTGCTTTCCATGTCTTCAAGATCAGGATACCAGTCGGACTCTTCGTCGCAGATGTAATGCACGGCCTTTCCGCCCGCAAGGTTGGCGCAGGCGGTCCACAGGGGATAGTCGGGAGAAGGAATGAGAATTTCGTCGCCGTTGTTGAGCAGAGCCTGCATGGAAAGCTGAATAAGCTCGCTCGCGCCGTTGCCCGTATAGATATCCTTCATGCTCACATTGGGGATATTCTTGATCTGGGCATACTGCATGATGGCCTTTCGGGCGGAAAAAATACCGCGAGACTCGGAATAGCCCTGCGACTGCACGATGGAATCGCGCATGTCGAAAATCACTTCTTCCGGCGCGGAGAAGCCGAACGGCGCGGGATTGCCGATATTCAGCTTCAGAATTTTCATGCCGCTCTCTTCCATGCGGGCGGCTTCGTCCACGACGGGTCCGCGCACATCGTAAAGCACATTGTCCAGCTTGCTGGATTTTTCAAAGGTTCTCATCCTCGACTCCCGTTTGCCTTTTACCTGTGAATAACCACAAATCGGCCGTAAAAAAGGCCGTCATAGAAATGACCGTAGCACCATTTTTTACGGACGCAAAGAAAAAAGCCTCGGTTTTTGAAAAAAATCCGCACGTTTTCATAGCCGGGACTTTTGTGGAAAACGCTGGAGAACATGGGCTTCGGCTGCACAAAAAGCCGGTGACGGGCTTACGAAGGCGCAATTTTTCGGAAGAGGGGCGGAAGGAAGGCGGCGCATCGGGAAAAAACAATGCCGTTTCCAGAAGAGCCCCGGTCCGGAGTCGCCCGGGGAAAACGCCCCGTCTACCGAAGCCATGCCGACTGGAAACAAAAAAGGCCATGCTCGAAAGCATGGCCTCAAAATATGTGGTGGGTCGTGCGCGATTCGAACGCGCGACTCTCTGCTTAAAAGGCAGGTACTCTACCTACTGAGTTAACGACCCCTCCGGTCGAAAAGACATAGCTCTATCATGAACCGGAGTCAAGCAAAAATATACTCAGTCCACACGCTTCAGAGTGAGGGGAATAACGTGCAGCGCCCTAGAAATTTCATCGGTGCTCCCAAGACTCCACTCCCATGACCCGTCGGGCCATCCGGCTCGCCGGGCCAGTTCCGCCGTTACGCCCTTGATATTGATGATCGGATGGCGGAGAAACACGGCCGGCAGACCGTGCGTCAGATTGCAGGCAAGACAGGCGTCTCCGCGCTGATGCAGTTCAAACAGAAAATCCAGCTTTCTGTCCGAAGCGGAAAGAAGCGACATCCGGATGTCATAGGCACCCTCATCAGGATCTCCGAACAGCGCATCAAAAAACTGGTCGGTACGTTCGGGAGGAAATACCTCGTTCAGGCATTCCGGGGTGAAGATTTCTTCATAGCTGGGCATCGGCCTCTCCTTCAGATCTCATCATCGTATGCGCGGATGCGCTTGTGTTCTTATAGCCTGCCGACAATCAAACGGCAAGGCGAAAGCTGAACTTTTCCCTTTCGGGAACGAACGGCGGTGATGCTGCAATGATTATGTTTCGTCCATTCCACGCACACGTTCCTGCTGGCATGCTCGAAAAAGTCCGTTCCGTTTGCGAGGCTCTATACCTCCTCGCCAGTCCCGCGCTCCCCTTCCTCAAGCAGGCGTTCCAGATCCTTCTCTTCCATGCCGTCCACACTCTCCAGCGTCCGGACAAGCGTCCCGCCTTCCATGACCGCAAGAAAGGACGCCAGACGCAGGCTCTGGGCAAGCCCGTGCGACACCATGACAACGGGCAGCCGCTCCGAAAGCGCCGCAAGCAGCTCTTCCACATGGCGGGCGGCCCGCACGTCCAGAGATGCCGTCGGTTCATCCAGAAGAAGCATATCCGGCTCAAGAGCAAGCGCCCGGGCCAGACAGAGTCTCTGCTGCTGCCCGCCGGACAGCCTGTCGGCCGACATGTCCAGTCTGTCGCTCACTTCCTTCCACAGATCCGCCTGTCGAAGAGCCTGCTCCACTCTGCCCTCCAGTTCGGAGCGCGGGCAGCCCTGCGCCACGGAAAGCGGCATGGCAATGTTGCGGTAAACGCTCACGGGAAAGACCTGCGGCGTCTGAAACACCATGCCCACGCGCCGCCGAAGCTCCGTAAGCGGAAGCGCTCCGCCCTCCTCTCCGGGATAAACGAGCGCAGGCCCGCTTTCGAGAAAAAGTTCCACCTGCCCCGTGGTGCGGCATCCGGAGACCTCCTCGTTGAGGCGATTCACGGCGCGCAGGAGCGTGGTTTTACCGGAGCCGGACCGCCCCACCAGAACGGCGATGCCGCCCTTCGGCACGTCCAGCGAGACATCCCGGATCACGGGATGCTGAAAAAAGGAAACGGACAGTCCGCGTATGCTCAGTACCGGACAGGAAGACTGCAGTTTTTCCATGAGCGTCACGCCTTTCCCTGCCATTTGCGCCGAAAGCTGTTTTCAAGCATCCGCGCCGCCGCCAGAAGCAGGCAGGAAATTCCCAGAAGCAGCGCAGCCGCACCGAAGCCGTGCATAAGCTCCTGCTGGTTCTGGTACTGTGAAGAAATGTAGTAGATGTCGAAGGAAAGGGCCTCGAACTTGCCGAAAAGGCCCGCCGGAAGTCCGGCATTGGCCACCACGCCCGTGAACAGAATGACGGCCGTATCTTCTGCAGCACGGCCGACGGCGAGCACCACGCCGCCGAGAATACCCCGGGCAGCGGCGGGAAGAAAAAGATGAAACAGCGCCTGAGAGCGGGAAAAACCGCTGGCGGCGGCAGCAAGGCGAAGCGGGCGGGGAACGGCGTTCAGTGCCTCCCGCGTGGAGGCGGCAAGCACGGGCAGAACAAGAAGGGCCAGACAGCCCGCCGCCAGCAGAAGTCCGGTATTGGCATCGGGCAGAACGGTGCGGCGCAGAAGAAGAATGAGCATGAAGCCGAACAGCCCCATGACGATGGACGGCATGCCCGCCAGCATGTCCACCGCTGCGCCGAGCACGCGCTTCTGGGCAGGAGTGGCCATTTCGGCCAGAAAAATGCCGCAGCCCGTTCCCGGAAAAACGGCAAGAAGCATGGTCAGCACCACAAGCCAGAACGTACCCACACAGGCAGGCCACAGGCCGTCCCATACCGGCGCGCGTCCGAGCACGGCATCGAGCGGTGCCGTACTGCCGAAAAGAAGCTCCAGGCCCATGACGGGAACACCCCGCATGAGCAGATACCCCATGAGCACGAATACCATGAGGGGAACCAGCACGGCGGACAGCCCCGCCAGGAACCGAAAGCAGAGGAAGGGAACGGAATGTCTCATGCCCGTTCTCCCATGCGGCGGATAACGAGACTCACCACCGCATTGATGAAAAGAAGAAACAGACCAGCCATGAACAGGGAATCATAGGCCGCCCCGCCCACCTCGTTGGAAGTGACGAGCGCCATGTGCGCCGTAAGCGTACGCAGGCTGGAAAGCAGGGATTCCGGCATGACGGGCGCATTTCCGGCCAGCATGAGCGGCAGCATGGTATCTCCCACGGCGCGGCCGAAGCCGAGCACGGCGGCGGAAAGAAGCGTGCCTCGGGATGCGGGCAGCACCAGATACCAGAGAAGTTCCAGTCGACTCAAGCCCAGCGCCGCCCCGGAAAGACGCACGACTTCCAGCCTCGGGCCGAGTCCGGCCTGAAGCACGAGAACCACCGTGGGCAGAATGAGCAGGCTGAGCATGATCGCAGCCGTCAGCCAGGAAAATCCCGATCCGCCGAAGGCCGTGCGGATGAACGGAGCCAGAAGAAAGACTGCGGCAAAACCGTAAACCACGGTGGGGATGGCCGTCATCACGCGGACCAGCCCTCCTACCAGCGTATGCCACACACTCCCCCGGCCGGAGGAGGCGAGCAGCCAGCAGCAGAGGCACAATCCCATGATCCAGCCGGGAACCACGGCCAGAGAAGCCATGAGCAGAGAACCCGCCATCATGGGCAGAATACCGAATTCTCCCTTTCCCGGCGCCCATGACCAGGAAAAGGGGCCGCCGCCCCCGCCCTGAAGAAAAGCGGGCAGAGCAAAGGCGACGACCATGAGAAACAGCAGAGCCATGCCCGCCGCGGCAAGCGCCACGGAAGCATGAACGATCACGAGGCCCGCGTCCCCGTTCCGGCGCTGAGGCCGGATATCTGCACCTGCTCTTCCCATGCCGGCCCCCTACTTTCTGTCCAGCGGAATGTAGCCGGAGGAGCTGATGAAGCCCTTGCCGTCTTCGGAGTAGATGTAGTCGATGAACAGCGCGGTCAGGCCCTGGGGCTTGCCCTTGGTGTTCATATAGAGCAGACGGGTGATGTTGTAGGTACCGTCGGCGGCGTTTGCCTGCGAGGGAACCATGCCGTCCACGGTGACGCCGCGGATGGAGTCGTCAAGATGACCGATGCCCACATAGCCGATGGCGTTGGGATCCTGAGCGATGGCGGTCTTCATGGCGCCGTTGGAGTTGACCACATTGGCGCTCTGCACGGACGTGCCCTTGTCGAGCGCACGTTCTTCAAAGGTTTCGCGGGTGCCGCTGCCGTCTTCACGAACATAGAGGGAGATGGGCGCGTCCTTGCCGCCGAGTTCCTTCCAGTTGGTGATCTTGCCGGCAAACACGTCCTTGACCTGGGCCTTGGAGAGGGAGGTCACGCTGTTGGCGGGATTCACGGCAACGGCCACGCCGTCGATGGCGAAGGGGAAGGTTTCCAGACCGTACTTGGACACTTCGCTGTCCTTGAGGGCGCGACCGGTATTGCCGATCTGCACCAGGCCTTCGCCCACCTTCTGCACGCCGACGCCGGAGCCGCCGCCGGCCACGGTGATGCGGATATCCTTATTGGCGGTCATGATGGCCTGAGCAGCCTTCTGCATCACCGGGATATGCGCGGTACCGCCGGCGATGTCGATGTTGCCCTTCTGTCCCTTGAAGGCGTCAAGAGGAGCGGCCACGGCCAGAGACGCGCTGAGAAGCACCAGCGCAAGAGCGGAAAAGATACGATTCATGCTCACCTCTTGTTACGAGGCGGCACCTTTCAGAAACGACGCAAGATCGCAGGGAGCGGTTGAAAACGCCACTACGGGAAGCCGGCAAGACACACCTTGTCTCTGCGAACAACGCTGTCAGGTGTTTCTGAAAAGCATACCGGCCTCTCGTTGAAAAAAAGTTATGGGGAACGCGACCTTCACGTTCTTACGTCAATTTTCTGCCCCACGGGACAGGGAAAGTCAAGCAGGGCAATACCCAAAGCCCATGCTCTTCCGTCAGGCCAGAAGACCTTTCACGGCTGCCTGAACATCCGAGGCGGCAAAAAGACGCGTGACGTTTCTGCGGGCGCCCGGCAGAGCCACATCCACAGAACAGAATCCCTCCCGGCGGATACGCTCCTCATCCAGTCCCAGCTTCTGGGCGCTGCTCTCGCCTTTACCGGTGAGCACCAGCACCGCCGCCAAAAGACCGGCATTGGCGCCGAAAAGAAGATCCTCCACCTTGTCGCCCACCATGGCGCAGCAGGAGGGATCAAGAGCGTTGGCATCACGCAGGCTCTCCCACATGCCGGTATCGGGCTTGCGGCAGGTGCAGTTCTCCTCCGGCGCATGGGGGCAGAAGCGCTCGTCGTCGATGGCGGCCCCGAAGGCTTCCAGCAGTTCTCCCAGACGCTTTTCGCAGGCATGCCAGCCGGATTCGGGAAAATAGCCCCGCCCTATGCCCGACTGATTGCTCACCACAAAGCTCTTCACGCCCTTAGCCCGGAGAAGAGCCAGCGCCTCGCCCGTGCCGGGGATAAGCTCGACGCCCTCGGGAGAGCCGAGATAGTGGCGATCGACGATCAAGGTTCCGTCACGGTCAAAAAGAACGGCTGAAAGTTCCATAGCTCCTCCCTGAAGCCGAGGCTGAACATGACCCGGCGATACTTTAAAAAGTCGTGCGGAACCTCCCGGCAGCAAGGCAGCGCCGGATGCTCCTGAGCGGATAGTTTTCCTTACGGCATGAAAGCGCCGGTACAGAGCAGGAAAAGACGCCTCCTGCCCGACCCGAAAACTCTCCGGAAAACGCACGGGCCTGACGCCGTTTATCCGAAAGGAGCCGCCCCTTGTCAACGCTTCTCCGCTGCCACACTCAGAAAGAAAAAACGAAACCGCCCCTTCACGCAACGCGCAGGCCTCCCGCCGCTTCTTCCGACAGCCCGTTTTTCCTTGACGGGAACGCGCCTTTTTTTCATGCTGCCTTCCATGCTTTTATATATTCACGTTCCCTTCTGCCGCAGCAAGTGCCGTTACTGCGCCTTCTACTCCGAACCGGTCGACGAAGACCGTCTCCGCCTGTGGTCAGAGGCGCTGCTTACGGACATGCGGCGGCGAGCAGCGGCTCTGGAGCACCCGGCCGTGGAAACGGTCTTCTTCGGCGGCGGAACGCCGAGCCTTGTTCCGCCTTCCGTACTCGGGCGCATTCTCGACACGGCGGCCGACTGCTTTACCCTGAACAGTCATGCGGAAATCAGCATGGAGGCCAATCCCGAATCTCTGTCCGGGGAGCGGGCGGCAGGCTTCCGGGCGGCGGGAGTGAACCGGGTATCCCTCGGAGTGCAGGCGCTGGACGATAGGCTGCTCAGAGCCGCAGGGCGCGTGCATGACAAGGCCGCGGCGCTCGCTGCGTTCCGGGCCCTGCGGAACGCAGGATTCGACAACGTGGGGCTTGATCTCATCTGGGGGCTTCCCGGAGAAACGGCGGCAGGATGGATGGCGCAGCTGAGAGAGGCCGTCGCCCTCGGCCCGGAACATCTCTCCTGCTACGGCCTTACTCTGGAGGAAGGAACGCCCCTTTTCCGGGATCGGGCACGTCTTCAGCTGCCCGACGAGGAGGAATCCTCCGTCATGTATGAAGAAGGCGGAGACCTGCTGGAAAAAGCGGGCTACCTTCAGTACGAAATTTCCAACTACGCCCGCTCCGGCCGCGTCTGCCGTCATAATCTCGGCTACTGGCTCGGAGAGGACTATCTCGGCCTGGGCCCGGCCGCCGTCAGTTGTCTCAAGGGCCGCCGCATAAGCCAGCCTGCCCATACGGATACCTGGCTTGCCGCTGTTCGTGAAGGACGTGAGGCGGGATGCGTGGAAACGCTCGGCTTCACCGAACAAGTCGAAGAATTCGTCATGCTTCGGCTCCGTATGGCCGAAGGACTGGATCTTGCAGCCTACCGCGCGCTTACCGGACGCGATTTTGCCGCCGACAACGCCACGCTCATAGAAGAACTGATACGGCGACGCATGGCCGTTCTGGATCACGGACGCTTCGCACTCACGCGGCGGGGCATGATGATCTCCAATGCCGTCATCGAACAGTGCTTTGAAACCATTCCGACCGCGCCGGAGGCCACGGCATGACCATGCAACGCTTCACGCACGTCACGGGACGCTTTGCGCCGAGTCCCACAGGGCTGCTTCATCTCGGCAATGCCTGGTCCTTTCTGCTGGCATGGCTTGCCGCCAAGGCAGAAGGCGGACGCGTCATTCTCCGCCACGAAGACATCGACCCCGCCCGCTCCCGGCAGGAGTGGATGGACGCCATCGAACGCGATCTTCTCTGGCTGGGACTCACCTGGGATGAAGGTCCGGAGACAGGGCCGCATGCGCCCTACCGGCAGAGCCTCTGTTCGCCCCTGTATGAAAAGGCGCTCGAAGAACTGAAGGCACAGGGGCGCATCTACCCCTGCTACTGCACGCGCAAGGAGCTGCGCATGCTTGCCGGAGCTCCTCACGGTGCGGCCGACGGTCTCGGCGACGCGGGAGCGGCCTATCCCGGCACCTGCCGTCATCTCTCGGCAGAGGAACGCGCGAAAAAGGAGGCCGAAGGAAGACGCCCTGCCCTGCGCCTGCTCTGCCCGGACGATGCGGAAGAAACCTTCCATGATCTGGTGCTCGGCCCGCAGCGCATCACGCTGCAAAGCTGCGGCGGCGACTTTGCCCTGCGCCGTTCCGACGGCGTATGGGCCTATCAGCTCGCCGTGGTGGTGGACGACATGCGCATGGGCGTCACGCAGGTCGTCCGGGGAGAAGACATCCTTCTTTCCACGCCGCGCCAGCTTCTGCTCTACCGGCTGCTCAGAGGCACGCCGCCCGACTTTGCCCACATTCCTCTGCTGCACGACAGGGAAGGCGAACGCCTGGCCAAACGCCATCAGAGCCTCAGTCTGGCAGCGCTTAGGGACAGAGGATACCGCCCCGAGGAAATCGTCGGCTTTCTGGCCCGTCTGGCGGGACTTCGGGAAAACGGCACTCCCATCACGGCCGCGGCACTGGCCGAAAGGCTGCGCAGCGAAGGCGCGTTTCCCTGGCACATACTGCCGAAAGGACATCTCACGGTACCGGACGAGCTTCCCCGCTCCTGCTGAACGCACGGCGATGGTCGAATAAGGCCGTCGATCTTTCCGGCCCGGTCCCAAGCACGCCATCCTTATTCAGGCGATACGCCCGCCTTCACCGGGGACATGCCGTCGCAAAAATCCCGACGCTCCGACTGCGCACGTCGTTCCAAGGCGGGCGGCCAATGCTCCATGAAAAATGCCGCCTCCCTTCCGGGAAGCGGCATCACTCTTTCGAATTACGCGTAAAAAGAAACTCGTCGGCGAGCCTAGCGCACCCTCGCCGTCGCCCAGCAGGCCGAAACCTCTTCGGCATGGGCGGCAAGCACATCAAGTTCCGCTTCCGGCAGGAGTCCTGCCAGACTTCTTCCGGCTCTCCACCGCGCCCTGATGAACGTGGAGCTGATGTCCAGCCTCGGCACGGGCAGGAAGGTGCACTCGCCGCCGCCTGCCAGACGCACGGTCTCGCGCCCCAAAGGAACGTCCATGACGGGGGGAAGACTCCCCGGCCAGAAGGAACGTATGCTCTCATGGAACACGCTTCCGTCGTCACCGTTTCTGGGAACCATGACAAGGTGCGCGAACTTCGGAAGCTCAAGGCCGTGTTTCCAGGTATCCAGCGCGGCAAAGGATTCCGCGCCCATCATGAAATACGGCAGAGGCTCCCCTATGTGACGCCTTCCCCACTCCACAAGCGTACGCCAGGTGTAGGAAGGCCCTTCCAGCTCACCTTCCAGCGTTTCCACGCCGAGAAAGGAAATGCCGCGCACGGCGGCGCGCAGAAGCTCCACCCGCAGAGAAAACGGCAGGAGTCCCGCGCTTTCCTTATGGGGCGGCGTTCCGCAGGGCATGAGCATGACGCGGTCAAGCCCAAGCGCCTCCGCCACCTCCACGGCATGACGTACATGCCCGTTGTGCACGGGATTGAAGGTGCCTCCGAGTATGCCCGTACCTGCCATGATCGCCTACTTCCTCACCTGGCCCTGCCCGAAGACCACGAACTTGGTGGTGGTCAGCTCCTGCACCCCCATGGGACCGTAGGCATGCAGCTTGGACGTGCTGATGCCGATTTCCGCACCGAGTCCGAGCTGTCCGCCGTCATTGAAGCGGCTCGAAGCATTGACCGCAACCATGGAGGCATCCGCCTCACGCAGGAAGCGCATGGCATTCAGATGATTGGTCGTGCAGATGATTTCCGTATGATTCGAGCCGTACCGGGCGATGTGCGCAAGCGCGTCGTCCATGTCTTCCACCACGCGCACGGCAAGAATGAGATCATGAAATTCCTGACCGAAATCTTCGGCGGAAGCAGGCACGGCAGAAGATCCGAGCAGCGGCAGCGACGCTTCGTCCGCGCGGAACTCCACTCCGGCAGCGCCGAGTTTTTCCGCCACACGGGGAAGAAACGCGGCGGCAACGGCTTTGTGCACGAGCAGGCATTCCAGCGCATTGCACACGCCCGGCCTCTGCACTTTGCCGTTGTATACGATATCCGCCGCCTGATCCAAATCGGCGCTTTCATCGATGAAGGCGTGACACACGCCCTTGTAGTGCTTGAGCACGGGCATGGTCGCCTGACTGGTCACCGCGCGCACCAGCGACTCTCCGCCGCGGGGAATGAGCACGTCCACGAATTCATCTAGACGGCAAAGCTCGGAAACGGCCTCATGAGACGTGATGTCGATGAACTGCACGGCATCGCCCGGCAGTCCCGCTTCACTCAGCGCTTCATGCAGAAGCGCCGCCAGCGCCACATTGGAGCGGAGAGCCTCGGATCCGCCGCGCAGGATCACGGCATTGCCCGCCTTGAGGCAGAGAATGGAAGCATCCACGGTTACGTTGGGGCGTGCCTCGTACACCATCGCCACCACGCCGAGAGGAACGCGCATGCGCCCCACCAGCAGACCGTTGGGCCGCTGCCACTGGGAGTCCATGGCTCCCACGGGATCAGGCAGCTGTGCCACATGACGACAGGCTCCGGCCATGTCGGCCAGAATGGCCGGGGTAAGACGGAGTCTGTCCATACGGGGGCCGTCCAGCCCGGCAAGACGGGCCGCTTCAAGATCCCTGCCGTTGGCTTCGAGAAGTTCGCCTTCTCTTTCCTCCAGCAGAGAAGCCAGCCGCAGCAGCGCACGGGTCTTGGCTTCGGGACTGGCCGCCGCCATCAGACGGGAAGCCTCTCTGGCCTTTTTTCCGGCAAGACGGACAGCTGCACCGATCGTCATATCTTCCATAATCTGTCTCCTTGAAAAAACATGGGGTCAGCATACGGGTCGGAAAGCCGCCATGCAAGCGTTTTCCTTTTACGTTACGGAAAAAGCATGACTTCTCCGAATATTCTTCTCTTCGCGGGCCGCCCGCTTCTTCTGCAGACGTTCTCCGACCCTCTTCCCTTTTCCGTGAAACACGAAGCCCTTCCGGCGTAAAAACATCACGCACGTTTTGTCTTCCTTTGTGCCGAAACCGCCGTTTTCCGCGCTGAGTACGCCTTAAAAACGGTTTTTCTTTTGACATTTATGTCAGTCTTTACTAGCGTGCTTCCATACGCCGGAACTCTTCCGGCCTTTCCTTTTGTCCTTTTCTCCATTTTGAAGGAGTCATACATGGCACAGCGTCCCACCATTCAGAAGCCCACGCCCCTGTCCGAACCCGCTTTCCGCAAAGGGGCCGACCCCGTCATGGGCGGTGTGAACATTCCCAACTTCAGTGCGGAAATGCAGGCCGAGGTCAGCCCCGAAGCCGCCCCTCTGTGGAACTTCGTGCTCACCCATGCCCGCAAGATTGCCGCCGGCGTGGTGGTTCTGGTTGTAATCATTCTTTCCGTCGCCGGATGGCAGTGGTATCGTGAAGAACAGATTGCCGACGCCCGCCTTGCGCTCGGACGCATCATTTCCATTCAGGATCCCGCCCGCCGCACCGCCGCTCTGGAAGGCTTCCTGAAGGATGCTCCCTCCGCCGTGGCCACGTCCGCCTATCTTGAGCTTGCGGCTTCCGCCATTGAGAGCAAGGACTGGGACAAAGCCGCTGCGTCCTATGCCAGCGTGGCTGAAAACGAAGGCGACTCCCCTCTCGGCTACACGGCCCGTCTGAACCACGCCCAGGTGCTCATGCACAAGGGTGACTTTGCGGCCGCCCGCGACGAATTCAAGGCTCTTGTGGCCGACACGCCCGCCGAAGTCGTTCCCGTGATCCATCAGCAGGTTGCCGAAGCCGCCGTCGCCGCCGGCGACAAGGCAGGCGCCATCGCCGCCTATGAGGCCGCCGTGGCTTCCCTGCCTCCCACCGACAAGGAATCCGCCGCCTTCTTCCGTTCCCGCATCGCCGCTCTCAAGAAATAACGCCGTTCGCACTTCCGGAGTGCTTTCATGCTGCAGCATTCAAACAACGCCGCCAATCAGGATGTCAGTCCCTGGCTGGAAACGCTGCGCCTCATCGCCAGCGAAATGGGTCCCAAGCGCCCTTTCCAGACCAGTCTCACGTCCCTTTTGCGGAAGCTTTCCGAGCGTCACGGCTTTCTGCGTCCGCATATCGTGCTTTTTGATCCCGAGACCGGCATGCTCCGCCTCAGTCTGGCCGATACCCAGCCCAAAGCCAATCACGCAAGCTATGCCCCCGGCGTGGGCGTCACCGGACAGGTTTTTGCTACGGGGCGCTCCGTCATTGTGGAAAAACTCAAGGGCGATTCCCTCTTTCTGAGTCTGCTCTTCGAACGTTCCGACGAGGAAATGGAACGGCTCTCCTTCATCTCCGTTCCCATTCTGGCTCCTTCCGGAGACGGTACCCTCTCGGCCCGCGAAGTCATCGGCACCCTGAACGCCGATACGGAATTCGTGTCGCGTGAAGATCTGGAAAAACGCCGAGTGTTCATGGAAGTCGCCGCGGCCCTCATCGCCAATGAAGCCGCCTACATGCAGGAAGCCCTCAGCCGTCAGCGCAGGCTTCCCGGTCAGATGGCCCAGAGCATTGCCGAAGATGAGGACGCCCGTTCCGACTCCGCGTTCATTGCGCAGTCCAAAGTCATGCGCAACATTCTGGAGCAGGCCGCGCACATCGCGCAGGGGCGCGCTCCCGTGCTGCTCTGCGGCGAACCCGGCGTAGGCAAGGAACGCCTCGCCACGCGCATTCATGCGTTCAGCCCGCGCAGCGACATTCCTCTTGTGGTATGCCACTGTGCCGCGCTGCCTCCGGAACGCCTTCAGATCGAACTGTGCGGCTATCAGAAAGGCGCGTTTCTCGGCGCCATGCAGACGCAGAAAGGTCTTTTTGAACAGGCCAATACCGGCACCATTTTCCTTGACGCCGTAGAAGCGCTCACGCCTACGGCTCAGGAAAGTCTGCTGCGCCTGCTCAAGGAGCATACGGTAGTGCGTCAGGGCGGCGGAGATCCCGTTCCTGTGGACGTGAGAGTCATTGCCGCCACAAGCGCCCAGCTCGACGCGCTCGTGGAACAGGGCCGTTTTTCCGGCGAACTGTACGCCCGGCTCAATGTCTGCGCTCTGCACATTCCTCCGCTGAGAGAACGCAGAGAAGACATCGTTCCCCTTGTGGAACATCTTCTGCTGCGCAACGCCAACTATCACACGGAAAAGATCAAGCGCATTTCCTACCCTGCTCTGGAACTGCTTACCCGCTACTTCTGGCCGGGCAACATCTCCGAACTGAGCAGCTGCCTGCAGCGTGCTGCGCAGTACTGCGAAGATCACGTCATCCGGGCCGGAGATCTTCCGCCCTCCCTGCAGACGGCGGAAAGCACTGCTACGGAAGCAGGCCTTTCGCTGGGCGATGCCGTTACCCGCTTTGAAAAGGAACTGCTTGTCGACGCGCTGATCAAGGCCGGCGGCAATATGCTGAAAGCGGCCCGCGATCTCAAGTCCAGTTACCGTATCGTCAACTACAAGGTGAAGAAATACGGCATAGATCCGCATCAGTTCGTATACCGCAACAAGAATATGCAGTAACTCTTCCCCTTCGGGCAGCATGCCTTCCCAAGGCACCGGACAAGTTCCGGCGCCTTTTTTATTCTCCGTCCAGAGCCTTCAGGCCGACAGCGTTTGGGAATTTCCTGCCAGGGAACCGGTCTTCTTTCGGCAAAAGCCGGGTGCGTCCCCGGCCGCTAGGCAAAGCCCCCTGCCGCAATCCAGACATCCGCATATAGCGCAGTTGCTCACCGCCTTTATCGTATCATGACTGAATTCGAAGCGAGGCGCAGACTCTTCGGCAAAGGGAAGCCGGGAAAGCTTCGGCCCCCAGCTTTCCCGGCTCCTGAACGACTTTTTCTTCAGCCACTCCATTCCCTGATCGACAGGCAAAACTCGTCTCTGAGAGCGCCTGCCGCTGAAAAACGCCCATCTGACAGCATCCAGTCTCTACCTTTGCCTGCAGATGTTGTCGTTTGCCAGCTGTCTTCTCTGCGGCGGTAAAAAGTCCACAGACAGGGAGCCTCATATCCAGAGCCTCAGGTCCTTCCGACCAAGAAACACCACGCATAAGGGAACAACCGGAAAAGTATAAGACGCTCAATGTCTCCTGCCTGAAGGTCAAAGTCCCGCCCTCTTACCAGTACGATCTAGAGGACGAATCAGAGGGCGTCCGCCCTCAGAGACACGACACTCAGCAATGCCTTAGTATATGGACTCGAAGACGATGCCCGGCTTTTCTCTCGAGGCAAACGGACTTCTGCAATTATCGCGTCCGTACGTGTATAGCGACAGATAGTTTTGGGTATAAGGGAATACCGGGATTCTGTGGGATTTACGGGGATATGGTGGGACGGAAGGTGTTGAAGCGCGGCAGTTTACAGGAAATCAAGAGGAAAAAAGAGCACGAAAAACGGGAAGAAGCGTACGAACGAAGCTATCCGGCAAAAATACGTTTAAAAGGTGAAGGTGTACGCTAGTTTTTGACTACGGAAAAATCCCCGTGGTGTGCTCATAACCGCCGCGCTACGGTGTTATAGCGGAGCCCTGGCATCTTGGCAAAAGCCCCCTGCAATGTGTCGATTTGGCACAAAACAGGGGGCTTTTTTTATTTGTATTCGCGTCCGATCCAGAGTACCCGGCCGATAACGCGGAAATGGGCGGAGAGATCGCCTCTCGTATCCAATTCTAGCGGCGGATAGGCAGGATTGGCGCTTTTTAATATAACTTTGCCGGGCAAGTTATCTATTCTTTTTAGATAGATGCTTTCCTCAAAACCAACGGCATACATTTGTCCAGGGATAATTTTCGTTTTGCTTTGATCGATCAGTGCGACATCGCCATTTAGAACTTCCGGCACCATGCTATCACCGGAAACTCTCATCAAAACCATATCGCTAGGGTTGCCTTTGCGCAAAATAAAATCCCGGCGAAAGGCATACTCTTTACTTGGGGTTCCATTTGTTTCAAAGCTACCCCCACCCGCAGAAAGTACAGCATCTACAAGCGGAATCATGACGATATCATTATTTTTTTCAATGATATCACTCGTTTTTTTTCGTAGCTCTGCCAGTAATGCCTGTTTGGAGTCATCATCTTCTCTCATGGGGCCGCGCCCTAGAAGGAGCCATTCTGGCAAAATGCGCAATTTTTTGCAGATATTTTCAAGAAAAATTGCGTCAGGAACAGACACTCCTTTTTCGTAGTTGCGCAAGGTACTTTCCGTTGTGTCCATTTCTTGCGCAAAAGAGCGCCTAGATTGAGAGCCTCTGATGAATTCTATACGTGCTGCAAGAGTGTCCATAGCGTGCAATACTTCTACCCCCTTAACTATTGCGCAAACTGTTGCGCGCAGGTAATGGGATAACCATTTGTTTTTGCACGTGAAATCATAAATCCTGTCAAAAACCAACTGTTGCGCAATTTTTTATTGACAATGCGCAATAAATGACAGAAAACAGACTTACGGGCGGTTTACATGTGAACGTGACAAGTCAAGTGTAGCCGCTCCGATTCAGAATATCAACGTCCTAGCCTGGACAAGGTTTGGACAAGCCGGAAGGCGGCCACCATGCCACAGTTTTCCCTCTTTGATTACGATTACAGCAGGATAGCCGGGCTTATGCCCGCCGTCCGGGCGGCCATGCGCCGCGCGGCGGGAAATCCTGACGGCGAGGGGCGTAAAGCGTTGGTGGACAAGATAAACGCCATCGCCAGAGACGCCGAAGTCCGCCTGACGGCAGGCCGTGCGGAGTCCGTATCCAAGGATGTTTTGGACAAGTGGCTCTCTCCATCGGATACCTCCCATCCCCCATCCATTCTTGCCCTTGTGGTGTTCTGTAAGGCTACCGGCGACTACGAGCCCCTTCGGGTTATTCTGGCCGCCTGCGGCCTGGACATCATGACGCCGGAAGACAGGCGATTCCGGGACTACGGCAAGGCAGACATGGAGATGAAGGCAGCGAGGAAGCGCAAGAAGCAACTGGAGGAAAAACTATGAACTGGGCAAAGACTGAAAATACCGATCGGAAGCGTCTTGGTGAGCAGCGTTGTTTCTGGTCCATGCGCATCTATGAGGCTCTGAGACGGAACGGACGTTCCGCGGCTGTTATCGCCTATGAACTGGGCATTTCCCGTACAGCGGTTTCCGCTACCATTCTCGGCAAGAGTCACTCGCCTCGCATTCTGGACGCACTGCGTGAAGCCGGGGTGCCGGAGAAGTACCTTTTCGACCCGCGCAAGGTATCCACTACCGGGAAGGCCGCCGCGTAGGCACTAACCGTAAACAGGGGGGCAGCACTGCCACCTGTAACCATCTTTTCCGAGGCGCGTCATGGACAATTTAAAAGAAGCATATACAACACGAGAGATTGAAATAGCTCTTACTTGTGTGAAAACAAGCGTTATCCGTCGCGCCTCTCGTGAGAACTGGCAGTCCCGTCCCCGTGCAGGGCGTGGCGGCGGCCGTGAATGGCTTGTCTCTTCCATGCCTGAAGAGACACGTCTTGCCCTGGCCGCAAAGTTCGCCCCCGTCGTAGAAAGCACTCCTTTCACCCCGAAGTCCGTTTCCCTTCCGGTGGAAGCTACCCTCAGCCCAAAGGCACAGTGCCGGGCGGACGCGAAAGCCATGGTCCTGCACCTGTGTGTAGTGTTTACGAAGTTTACCAACCTGCCGAAGACGCGGGGCATGGAAGCCTTCGCGGTGCGCTGGAACGCCGGAGAAATTGAGGCTGAGGACTGGCTGAAAAAGGCTGTCCCGCACATCACCAAGAACACACTCGTCAACTGGACAAAAGCGGTCACCGCCGAAGGTTCCCTTCGCCTTGCGGGCGACTACGGGAAGGGACAGCGCGGCAAGGGCTGCATCGACAGTCAGCCGGAAGTGAAGGAAATCATCGTTGCCATGATGAGTGAGAAGGCGGAAGCGTCTTCCACTGTTATCCTGGACTTCTTGCGGGCCACCAACGCCAAGCGCTTACCGGAAAACCGGTTCGACGTTCCTTCGCTTCGTGTTCTTCAGCGGTGGATGCAGCGCTGGAAGGAAAGGAATCCTTCCCTGTATCAATTCACGCAGTCGCCGGACATGTGGCGCAACCGTTATCTGCCTTCCTTCGGGGATTACTACGCGGGTATCGTCCACCTGAACCAGCTGTGGGAGTATGATGGTACTCCGTCCGATATCATGCTTTCAGACGGCAAGCGCTACGCCATTATCGGTGTGATCGAAGTTTACACGCGGCGCGTCAAGCTCCGCGTGACGCCCAGTTCCACGGCGCGGGAAGTCGCGGAAATCACCCGCTCCTGTCTGCTTGACTGGGGCGTGCCGGAAGTGGCGGCGACCGACAACGGTAAGGAGTATGTCTCCCGTCAGATGATCAGGCTGTTTACCGACCTTGATATCCGGCACGATCCGCTTCCGCCTTTCCGGCCGGACAGAAAGCCCGCCATCGAGCGCGTGTTCCATAGTTTTTCCCATGACCTTCTGCCTGCCGCGCCCTGCTATCTGGGGCATGACGTGGCCACCAGAAAGAAAATCGAGAGCCGCAAGAGCTTTGCTGAAAGACTCATGAAGCGCGGCGGGGAACCGGAAGAACTCAGCATGGCCATGACGCCGGAAGCATTGCAGGAGTTCTGCGACAACTGGACAGATAAGATCTACATGCACCGGTCTCATGATGGCCTGGGCGGCAAGACTCCTTACGAGAAGCTTGCGGAATGCAAGGATACCGTGCGGCGCATACCGGACGACTACCTGCCCGCGCTGGACATGCTGCTTCTGCCCGTGGTTGGCGAGCGCCGTATCAACAAGGAAAGCATTCGCATGGGCGGCCGCGAGTACATCGCACCGGAACTCGGTTCTGCCGACATCATGGGGCGCATGGCGGAAATACGCATGGACCGGCAGGACACAAGCGCCGTTTACGTGTACATGGACGGGCTTTTTGTGTGCCGGGCGGAATGTGTGGACAACCTGAGCGCGGAAAGACGGCAGGAACTCGCGGTGGCCGGGCGTATCGCGGCGCGTTCCGTAAAGAAGCAGGCAGCCGCCATACGTAAGCTTGCGAAGAAGCACGGCATCGACGCGGCGGCGCAGGACATCATGGACTACCACCTTGCCCGCGCGGAAGAAATCGAAGCTGCAAGCCCGCAGCCGACCCGCACGTCGGAAGCGCATACCACGTTTGAACTCGAAGAAGCCCGCCGGGCCGCATCGGGAGAAAAAGCCATGCAGACACTGACGCCTGAACAGGCGGAGGCGGCGCAAAAGGAAGCTGCGGAACTCACCCGTAACGAATTCACAGTGCCCGCCTCCATGCAGGAACGGTATGCGCTTTATCAGAAGCTCAACGCTCGCTCTCAATCCGGGGAAACGCTTTCTTCGGAAGAGGAGAACTGGCGGTCCATGTACCGGTTCAGCGCTGAGTGCAAGGGGCTTGAAGACATGCAGTTTCTATACGCTGTCAACCAATAGAAAAGCCCGCTGCCGGAACAGCGGGCCATTCGGGAATTCCCGAATACACAGAGGAGATTATTATGCAACAGACAGACAATATGGTCAACGCGGGAATTGCCCCGCTTACCAACGTAGCCTTGTGCCTGGGAACCCTTCGGCGGGCCATAGACAGACCGCGTCATTTGCCGGGTATCACTGTTTTTTACGGTCCGTCGGGCTATGGAAAGTCCACGGCTGCGGCTGTGGCCGTTATTCGCTGCAAGGCCTGCTATGTACAGGCCAGAAGCTCATGGACAAGGAAGGCGGCTCATGAGGCCATCTGTAAAGGCTTGGGGCTTCGCCCCGGCAAAACCATCAGCGAAATGCTTGACCAGATCGCGGAAGAACTGGCCCTTTCCGGGCGTCCGCTGGTGGTAGATGAGGCAGACTACCTGGTTGCCAAGGGACAAATCGAGATCATTCGCGACATATACGAGGCGTCTCAGGCCCCCATCATGCTTATCGGAGAGGAAAATCTGCCTTCCAACCTGCGCCGCTGGGAACGCTTCCATGGTCGAGTGCTGGACTGGTGTCCGGCGCAACCTGCCTCGCTTGAGGACGTGAAGCGGCTCTGCAAGTTCTATGTGAAGGATACCGAAATCGCCGAAGATATGCTTCAGCATATCTACAAAGTGGCTGATGGTTCTGTGCGACGTGTGGTTGTCAACCTTGCTCTCGTAGAAGAAACCGCAAGAACCGAAGGAAGAAAAACCATTACCTTGTCTGACTGGGGTTCCCGCACCTTTTACACGGGGGAAGCCCCGAAACGGGGGCGCTGATGGCCAATCTTCAATCTTCTATTCCTGATCCCGCCATGACTATGCGGGAGCGGATGTGGCGCTGCATACGGAAAATGAAGACATTTTCCTGTGTACAGCTCTGCGCGGCCGCCGATGTGGATAGTCAAAAGAAAGCCAGGGACTATCTCGGCGGTCTGGTCAAGGCGGGTGTGCTTTCGTTTACTCCTGCCCCGCAGCGTAACCTCAGCGGTGTTTACCGTCTTGAAAAAGATCTGGGGGTAAACGCGCCGCGTGTACGAAAGGACGGTTCCTTCGTGCCGGAATCCGGCAGAAACCGTATGTGGCGCGCCATGTCCATTCTGGGCCGCTTTACGGTGAGTGAGCTGGCCGCCGCGGCTTCGCTGGAAAACTCTGTCATCGAATACGATGAAGCGAAATATTATTGCAGCTGGCTATGCCGTGGCGGGTATCTTCAACATGTCGCTACCGCCTCTTACCGCTTCATCCCTGCCCGTAATACCGGCCCGAAGGCTCCGCAGATTTTGCGGGTGAAACAGCTTTATGACCCGAATACCGACACTGTTGTCACCACAGGTGAACGAAGCGGGAGGGACGACGAATGACCAACCGCGAAAAGGCCGAGGCCGCATGGGGAAGCCCTCTGCCCGGCTGGGTGGAGAAGCTGGCCGCAGCCTGCGACGCCACAAGTGTACGGAAGGTTGCAGCCGATATGGAAGTTTCCCCGGCCATTGTCAGCCTTGCCATACGCAATAAACATCACGCCCCTCTGGATTTCATCGAAAACAAAGTCAAAAGCCTGCTGGACCTGTCCATTCTTCCCTGTCCTATCCTTGGAATGATCAGCCGTAAGGACTGTACGGACAACCAGCAAAAACCTTTTTCCTCCATCAACCCCATAGCCGTCCAGCTTTTCCGCGCGTGTCGGGGAGGCTGCAAGTACAGCGAAATCAAGAAGGAGAACAAGTCATGATATCCGACAAGATCGCCCGTGAACTCGACAAGCTGGAAATGTTCCTGAATCGCCGTGGCGACGGAGACATCTACCAGATCGGCGCGTCTATCATTGAAACTCTGCGCGCAGAAAATGACCGCGTACGCGGCCTGGAAGAAAACGCCGTTCTCGTAAACCCCTTCGCTCAGGAGGAAGCTCATGCCTCGTGTTAAGCCCAATCTTGTACCCGCGTACCCCATCCATAGTCTGGAAGACGTGGATTCCGGGCTGGCCAGAATTGCCGCACTAAAACGGCAGATCGACCTCATCAATCTGAGCGCGGCGGAAAGGATGGACGAAATCAAAACCGGCGCAGCCGCTGAAATCGAACCCATCAAGCAGGAAATCGGAGGCATTGAGCTTTCCATCGGAAGGTTCGCGGAAGCCGGAAAAGAAGAGCTTTTCAGCAAAAAGAAAAGCCTTCAGCTTACCTTCGGCATTATCGGATTTCGGGCTTCGTCCAAGCTCAAGCCGAAAAGCAAGTGGACATTCGAGCGCGTGCTTTCCGCCCTGAAGGAACGCGGCATGACGGACTTCATCAGAACCAAAGAGGAAGTGGACAAGGAAAAGCTGAAAGGGCTTGCCCCTGAGACACTTTCCGAAGTGGGCTGCACTGTAAAGACGGAAGACGCCTTTTATTATGAACTGCCGGACGCCCCGGAAACCGACGCCGTACCGGCGCAATAGGAGAACACCATGACAAACAAAGAATTTGCCGAAAAGCTGCACGAAGCCTACCCGAAGCTCAGCGTTTACGCGGCGCGCGAAGTCATGAACATCATTGGCGACATCGCTGCCGCCGAGCTGCTGGGGGCGGCATTGTTCCCATTCCCCGCGTAGGCAAGCTGAAGGTACGAGTGGCGAACCCCAGAACGGGACGCAATCCCCGCACAGGTGAGCCCATCGCCATTCCTGAAAAGCGCGTGGTTAGGTTCTCGGCGCTCGCACCTTTCAATAATGCCATGAACTAAGCGGCGAAACGGCCCCAATACGGGGCCGTCGTCCGGCGGTGGCGCGCCGGGCCTGATGATGCCAGCCAAAGGAGAAAATCATGCTTACCGGTGGAGCCTGGAACGTACAGGACGAAATAGAACACCTCAGGCAGGAACAGCTACGAGTGAAGAAACTGCGTGATGACGCTTTCAAGGCAGGTTTTGACCTTGGGGCGGTCTGGGGAATTACCAACGGCGTCAAGGCTCTCGCCGGAATTTTTGCGGAAACGGCGGACAAATGGGAAAGCTACCCGCCGGAACTTGTCAGAAGCTTTGCGGCCAACATGATCGCAAACATACCCGTTATCGAAGATGTACTTCTGAGAGGTCTCAAAGAGGACAAGAGGACAAAATGAAGTTCATGGAAATTCCCCTTTATCCCGGCTACAGCATCGACAGGCATGGGGTGGTGTACAGTCCTTCCGGGAGACGACTCTTCGTCGCGAAAGACGGCAAGGTGACTCTGAATAAGGACGGCAAGCTGCGGCGGGAATATGTGGGCGATCTGCTGATCTCGGCGGACTCACTGAGAAGCGACAGGCACCGGGAAGCTACAGAGCGGAAAATAGCCCGTGCGGAAGAAACCGTAAACGCCAAGGAAAAAGAGCGCCGGGAAGCGATACGGCGTCTTGCTCTTGCCCGCCGCCTGAACGAGCTGCTGCTTGCGAAGATCGGACGCGAACAGCCCGACGTGGACCTTTCCGGCCTGCGCGTCGAGGAATAGAGCCATGGACAACCGTCAGTTTTCCGCCACGGTAAGCGCCCGCGTCGGCTCCCGCCGCATCCGTCTGGAACTTTCCCCCGCCCCTCTTTACGGCGGCCCGGAAGGTTTTTACCGGGTACGCCTCGACCGGCGCTGGTACGACACTGCCGACGGACGAGTGCTGTTTATGAGCGCGGACGACGTGACGGCGTTTCTCGGCCGGGCCGTGTTCGACGGGGCTCCCTCCTTGCCGCCCGCGCCCCTCATTCCCGTGGGCAGCCGCGTCACGGCCCGGCTGTGGAACGATACCGAACCGGAATTTCTAGGTACATGAACGCTTTCCCCTCCAATACTCGCCCATGACGGTGTGTGGAAGGTGCTTGTGCGTACCATAGACAGGGGATCGGTATTCGTTCCGTGCGGCGATATAAAAGTGAGGGAAAGACATGGCGATTCTTGATTTTTCCACCGGCAAGGCGCTCAGTCCTGAAGAAGTGCGGGCAAGACTCATCCGTCACAGCCCCGAATCCGCACGCCGTTCCCGTACCACGGAAAACCGCAAGGCCATGCTTGCCAAGGTGCATATCGGCAAAAACAGGCTGGGGCTTGATGATGAAACGTACCGCGCGCTTCTTTCCGACACCTACGGCGTAAACACGGCGGCGAAACTCTCCGGGAAGCAGCTTGACGATCTACTCATGCGCTTTCAGGCCATGGGCGCGGAGCTGAGTCAGGGCGCTAATCCCAGAGGCCTCAGAGCGCGAACGGAACGCGGCAGCTACCTGCGGAAAATTGAGGCTCTGCTTGCGGAAAAAGGAAACGAGGAAGGCAGGCATATTTCCTGGGATTACGCCGTCGGGATACTGGAACGGCAGACAAAAGGCGCAGTCAAAAGCTTGGACACGGCAAGCATCGAGCAGATTAGAAAGGTGATCGCTGCGCTGACCTACGATGCAAGGCGCAAGGGACGCTTTGCCGGAACATGGGGAGAAAAACGTGGCTGAAAAATGGGTAACGATGGGTGAACTCACCATGCTTGTTGGGGAAGATGCCGCTATGACTCTATGCTCCCACCTCGGCGGAATCCGCATATACATTCCCAAAAGGCCGGATCTGTCCACCCGACTTGGACGTGTGGCGGGCTGGCGGGCCATGTCTTTGCTGTGTGAAGTGTACGGTGGCAGAGAAGTAACCTTCCCAAACCGTCGTCGGGGAGAAGGCCAGAAAAAGATTGTTCTGGAAGGGCTTGCAGCGGGCCTGTCCATACGACAGATTGCAGAGAGCGCGGAAGTCACCGAGCGTTATGTAAGAGCTGTTGCAAGAATGTACGGCGGCAGGCGTCAACAGGGAAGTCTGCTGGACTAAGCTTTCCCGTGAACCTTTTCCGAACATTATGAAAACGTCCTCCTGTGGCATGATGAAGTCACAGGAGGATTTCTTTATGTTCAAACATCTTTTTTCCGCCCGCCGCTGGCTGGCCTTCTTCGGCGTCGTTACTGTTCTCATTCTGGCCTTTCTGGCCGTACTCTCTCCTCAGCAGCTTCCGGTCATAGCCTACAAGGCTGGACTTGTTTCCTTCGCCGCCTGCGTGGGTGTGTGGCTCGACCGGGCAATTTTCCCGTATGCCAGGCCGTCCGGGTATCTCAAAACCGACTGGCTGAAAAACCCCGACGCCGCCGGTGACGACGGTACGCCGGACTTCGAGATCTGCGACCGGTATATCCGGCCTTTCGCCGTGGCGACCATACGCCGTGGCATTATCGTGGGCAGCGTCGTTCTTGGTATGTGCCTGGGGCTGTAAGTCATGAGTGAGAAAATCAAAAAATACGCCCGACTTCTGGCGGAGTGCGCCTGCAATGCGCTGGAAATTCTGAGTATGGGATTTCTTTTGGGGGTGGGCTGGCTTCTTGCGTTTCTGCTGTTCGCCGACATGGCCCACGGCACTGAAGAAACGATTCCCCGCGCCGCGCTTGAATACCGCTCTCCGCTTATTCGCACGGCCCGCTCAGTATGGGGGATGGATGCACCCGTATCTATCTTCGCCGCGCAGATACACACAGAAAGCCTGTGGAAGGAAGACGCCCGTTCCCCGGTGGGCGCTGAAGGCCTGGCACAGTTCATGCCGTCCACCGCCGCCTGGCTGCCCTCGGTGGCTCCATCACTCAAAGGGGAAAAGCCCGCGCCGTACAATCCCGGCTGGGCTATGCGCGCCATGTGCGAATATGACCTCTGGCTATGGAAACGTATCAAGAGCGCCGCGAGCGCCTGCGACCGCATGGCCTTTACTCTGTCCGCCTATAACGGGGGTATTGGGTGGGTGGGCAAGGACCGCGCCCTTTCGGCCCGCGTGGGGCGCAATCCGGACCGTTGGTTCGGGCACGTCGCAGACGTAAACGCGGGCCGCAAAGCTTCCGCCTTCCGGGAAAACCGCGAATATGTGCAACGAATCATAACAAGGCAGCATTTGTATATCAAAGCGGGCTGGGGACGTGGCTGTGCTGGGTAAGCTGCTTTCCTGGTTGTCTGAAGGCTGGCTTCCGTGGCTGCTGTGCATCGTTTCTCTGCTCGCCGGATACATTCACGGCAGAGACACCGCCGAGGAGGAAGCGAAGGCGCAGATAGCCGCCATACAGACCGCACACGCCGAAGCCGTGGCTTCTGCCGAAAAGAGCGCCCGCGAGCGCCTGGCTGAATCTGCCGCCCTTGCCGACCGTTTACAGGCCGATCTTGTAAACAAAAATCAGGAGCTGGATAAGCAGCGCCGTGCGTTCAACAGGAGGCTCAAAGATGTTTCGGAAGCTGCCCGCCGTGATTGCGCTGGCCTTGGTGCTGACTGGGTGCGGCTCTACAACGAAGCCCTTGGACTACATGACGGTCCCGGAAGCAACCCTGCCGCCTCCGGCAAACCTGCTGACTCTTCCCGTCCCGCCGGAACCTCTCGCGCCGGGGTACAGCCGGACGCACTGACCACGCCTGAAGACGTGCTTGTCCATATCCGCGACTACGGCGGGTACTGCCGCAGCATGGAAGCCGCCTATCAGGCGCTTATCGACTATGAAAAGGGGAAGCCATGACCGATATCCTCACAGAACTTGACCGATGGTGGCCGGTACTTGGGATACTTGCCACGGTATTTTACGGCTGGGGCATCTATCATCTGTCCCGACGCTTTGCGACACGGGAAGAGTTCCGCGCCGTAAAAACGGAGCAGGAGGACATGTCGGCCAGGCTGGAACTTCTGGAACGGCGTATGGAAACGGTGCCGGACGCAAAGACGCTGCACAAGATAGACCTTTCTCTTATGGAACTGCGCGGAGACATGAAAGAGGTGCGCGGGCGCATGGACGGCATGGAAACGTCCATTACCGGCCTCAAAAATGAAATTTCGATGCTGATAGAGCATCATTTGGAGAACAGCCGATGATTGAAAAACGGACTTTCGCTCAGCTTCAGGCGGAAAGCCGCCGCTGCGCCATACTGCGTTTTCTTGCCGACTCTCAGGGCTTTGAAATGAACACTTCCGTCATGCAGGACGCTCTTGACGCCTACGGGCATCCCGTATCCCGCGACCAGGTGGAAGCAGACGCGGCCTGGCTGGAAGAGATGGGCCTTGCGGAAGTGGAAGATCTCGGTGCGGTGAAGGTCATTCACCTTACAGGACGCGGTGAAGACGTGGCGCGCGGCCGGGTGACTGTGCCCGGCGTAAAGCGTCCGCGCGCGGGGGCATGATATGGGCAGGCGCTCTTCCATACAAAGGCTCGATCCGAAAATCGTTGCGGAAATCAACTCTCTTCTGGAACGCGGGCGCACATTGGACGAAATTCTTTCCGCTCTGCGCAATATCGGTGTTTCTGAAGTCTCCCGCTCCGCCCTCGGCAGATACAAGCAGTCCTATGATGAGATCATCGCTTCCGTCCGTGAAAGCAGGCAGGTGGCGGAAGTACTGGTAAAGGAGTTCGGCACGGATACCGAACCCAAGGCCATGCGAGCCAACATTGAAATGCTGCAGGCGCTCGTTTCCCGCCTGGGGCGTGAAATCACACGCGGAGAGACTCTGGACGTCAAACAGATTGCCATACTTTCCGGCGCGCTGGAATCGCTGGGCCGAGCCAGCAAGACCGATGTGGAAATGGTGGCCAAGATGAAAGAGGAAGCCCGGAAAGAAGCGGAAAAGAAGGTGGAAGAAGCGACACGCAAGGCAGCCGCGGAATCCGCCGGACTTACCCCCGAACAGGCGCTTGAACGCATGAAGGCCATCTACCGGGGCGAAGCATGAGCGCCATACTTTACCCGTATCAGCGCCGGTGGCTGGACGATAAAAGCCGCTTCAAGATCGGCATGTTCGCCCGTCAGACCGGCAAGACGTTCACCACCACGCTGGAAATCGCAGAAGATCTCATCGACGCGGAAGTTACCGGCCGCCGTACCCGCTGGGTGATTCTTTCCCGTGGTGAGAGACAGGCACGCGAGGCCATGGAGGAAGGGCTGAAGCTTCATCTTCGCGCCATGAATGTCGGCTTCGAGGCGTTTACCGACGACTTCAGGCTTTCCGACAACACCGTGGTAAAATCTCTGGAAGTCAAGACAACGAACGGTTCCCGCGTAACGGCGCTGCCCGCCAACCCGGACACGGCGCGCGGCTTTTCCGCCAACGTCTTCCTGGACGAGTTCGCTTTCCACGCCGATTCCCGCAAGATATGGACGGCGCTTTTCCCGGTGATATCGAAGCCCGGCCTGAAGCTTCGCATCGTGTCCACCCCGAACGGCAAAAAAAATAAGTTCTATGACCTCATGACCGGCGACAGGGAAACGGGCTGGTCGCAGCATATTGTAGATATTTATCAGGCGGTGGCGGACGGGCTTGACCGGGATATCGACGCCTTGCGCTCCGCTTTGAATGACGAAGACGCCTGGGCGCAGGAATACGAGCTGAAATGGCTTGATGAAGCCAGCGCCTGGCTTTCGTATGACCTTATCAACGCCGCTGAGAACGACCGCGCCGGCCTTTTTGAAAACTACGCGGGCGGCCCCTGTTATGTGGGTGTGGACATAGGCCGCCGCCATGACCTTTTCGTCATCGCCGTACTGGAAAAGGTGGGGGACGTACTGTGGACGCGGGAAATCATCGAACGCAAAGGAGTGACGTTTGCCGAACAGGACTTTCTGCTCGACGACGTGATGCAGCGTTACCGCGTGCTGCGCGTCTGCATGGACCAGACCGGCATGGGAGAAAAGCCCGTGGAAGACGCGAAGGCCCGCCACGGTTCCACCCGTGTGGAAGGCGTGCTGTTTACCGGCACGAACAAGCTCACCCTGGCAACACTCGGCAAACAGGCATTTGAAGACCGACGTATCCGTATCCCGCTGGGGGTGCAGGCTTTGCGCTCCGACCTGCATAAGCTGCAAAAGGTATCCGGCCCCACGGGCGCGCCGCGCTTTGTGGCGGAATCGGACAATTCCGGTCATGCCGACCGTACCTGGGCGCTTTTTCTGGCTGTGAACGCGGCAAGTTCTCCTCGCATGGACTACGGTTATACCCCCGCAACGGTACGGGAGCCAGACAGCTTTATGCGCGGGGATGACGATTTCGATGATGATACCATGTTTACCGGAGGCGCGTGGTGAAGACTCTTTATGACGCATACGGCAATCCCATCGACAAAAGCCGCCTGTATGAAGAACAGGCCGCGCCCACTGTGACGGGCGTCCGGCAGATACTTTCCGGGCACCCCGCGCAGAACCTTACTCCGAGCCGTCTGACTTCCCTTCTTCTGGCTGCGGAACAGGGAGACGCTCTGGCATACCTTGAGCTTGCCGAAGAGATGGAGGAGAAGGACCTGCACTATCGGTCCGTGTTGTCCACCCGCAAGTTGCAGGTGGCGGGACTCCCTGTGCAGGTGGAAGCCGCGTCCGACTCCGCCGAGGACGTGAAGGCCGCCGACCTTGTGCGGGATGTCATCTCTTCCGGCGTTGTTGCCTCCGCCATGCAGGACATTCTCGATGCCGTGGGGAAAGGTTATTCCGTCTGTGAAATCATGTGGAACACCGAAGGCCGGAACTGGTATCCGTTTGCGCTGGAATGGCGTGACCCCCGCTGGTTCGTTTTCGACAGGTTCGACGGCACTACCCTGCGCCTGAAGGGAGAAAACGGTCTGCCTGAACCTCTGGCGCCTGCCAAGTTCGTCACGCATATTCATAAATCCAAGTCCGGCCTTCCTATACGCGGCGGGCTGGCCCGGCCCGTGGCCTGGTACTACCTGTTCAAGAACTTCGATATCAAAAGCTGGGTGCAGTTCGCGCAGGTGTTCGGCTTTCCCCTTCGCCTGGGGCGGTACGGAGCAGACGCCACCAAAGACCAGAGGGAGGTGCTGCTTCGTGCTGTGCGCTCCATAGCTCAGGACGCCGCGGCTATCATCCCCGACACCATGCAGGTGGAGTTTCAGGCTACGAATGCGAACGGCAACGCGCAGCTCTTCAAGACTCTGGCCGAATATTTCGACCGGCAAATTTCCAAGGTTGTGCTGGGACAGACCGGCACCACGGATACGGGACAACATGTGGGCACGGCCAACGCCCATGAAAAGGTGCGTGAGGATATCGAAGCTTCCGACGCCATGCAGCTTTCCGCCACGCTCACCCGCGACCTTGCCCGGCCGCTGGTGGATTTGAACCTTGGCCCGCGTAAGCGCTACCCTGTCATCCGCGTGGCCCGTGAAGAAAAGGAAGACGTGACGGCTCTTGTGGACAACGTGGTCAAGCTGGCCGCCGTGGCCCCGAAGCTGGTGGAAGTTTCCGTCATACGCGACAAGCTGGGCGTACCGGAACCTGCTCCGGGCGCGGACGTCATAGGCATGACGGGGCACGCGCGGCCGGAAGAAGCTCCGGCTTCCATATCTGTAAACAAAGCCGCCCAGTCAGTGGAATCTCCCGTAATTCCTTCAGACCTCATAGATCTGGCCGTGGAAGAAGAGCTGCAAGACTGGGAACCTCTGGTGTCGCCTCTCGCGGCGCCCATTCTTGATCTTGCAAATCGCTGCTCAACCTATGAGGAATTTCTTGCCGAGCTTCCCGATGTGCTGAAGGAGCAGAACGCGGCCCCCATGGCACGTCAGCTTTCCTTTGCCATGTTCAATCAGAGGGTGAAAGGCAATGGCTGATTTTCCGTCCATTCCCTTTGAAGAAGCTGTGGACGCCCTGCGCCGGCGCGGAACGAATCTCTTTGTCTCCGATCATTGGGCCGAAGTATGGCAGGAGCAGCATCACGCGGGCTTTACCGTGGCGCGTTCCGCCGGGTTCGATATCCTGAAGGACATACACGCCGAGCTCATGAAGGCTATGGAGAGCGGTACTACGTTTACCGACTTCAAACGCAATCTTGAGCCCATCCTTCAGAAAAAAGGCTGGTGGGGAAAGACGACCGTCACTGACCCGATGTCTGGAGAAAAGAAAACCGTTCAGCTTGGAAGCATACGGCGGCTGCAAACCATCTTCGACGTGAACATGCGCGTATCCTTCGCCCAGGGGCGCTGGGAACAGCAGCAGTCCGTGAAAGAGGATTTTCCGTACCTGCGCTATGAAGGTATTCTGGACAGCCGCATACGTCCGCTTCACAGATCGTGGCACGGCACCATCCTGCCCATGGACCATCCCTGGTGGAAGACACATTACCCTCCGAACGGCTGGCGCTGCCGCTGCGATGCCGTGGCGGTTTCCAAGGACGATCTCGAAGAAAACGGTTGGCAGGTGACGGACGTTCCTGCGGACGGAGCTCCTGTGACATGGGTGAACCCCGCCACCGGAGAAGTCATGGAAGTGCCGGCGGGCATAGACCCCGGCTGGGCCTACAATCCAGGCAACACTGATCAGGCGGCTCACCTGGCAAAACTGGCCATGGATAAATTGGTGGATCTGCCGCCGTCCGTCGGGGCCGCTGCCATTGCGGAACTTGCCTTTGCGTTTCCCCAGGTGGAACGGGAGATTACCGAATGGCTGGAAGGTATCGCCTTGCAGACACAGGCAGGAACCTTCAGACCAACCGGTTCTCGCCGTGTGGTGGGAGCGCTGGACGATGATATCCTTGCATGGCTCCCCGCACATGCAGGGGTGACGCCTGAAACGGCTGCAATCACCATTGCCGATGATGAAATCCTGCATCTTCTGCGGACTGCGAAACAAGGACGCGGCAATGCTCTTTCCGTGGATGACGTAAAACGACTTCCGTCGCTGCTAATGAATCCTGACGCGGTATATTGGGATATGGGCGGCACCGGAGAACAGAAGCGTGATGAAGGGCTTGTTTATGCCTGGGATACGGGTACCCGTGGTGCGGGAAAAATCATCGTTCGAGTGAACTTCAAGACAAAGATTCGGAATCCTGAAACTGGGAAACGAATGGTCATCAGGACTAATTCCATCCGCTCGGCTCGGATTGACATTGACCCGATCCGTGCGTTTACCTCAGAAGCTGGATATCAAAAAATAAAGGGAACATTGTAAGCTCAAGGTGGTACGCCACTCTCCACGTAACGGTCGGCCTTTTTAGGGGCGGACTGAACCTCGGACCGGCGATTTCCCGGTTGTCATGAACTTATAATGTTCCCGTAAAGAAGATTACCCTGAAAAGTGCAGATGCTCAAGAGGCGACGTTGCTCCAAAACAGCGTCGCCGTTACCCCCAGGCGAAGGCCACGACGGAAAGAACTGCGCTCAGGCTGGAGCCGAGAAGAAGCCACGACATGATGCGCAGGTGTCTCCCCTTGCGGTTGATAATACGGTTCCGTTCGGTCACGGCACGATCCAGAAAGCGTAAAGCTGCGGAACGAAATCCCTGCTCGTTTCCCTTTTGGAACGCTTGCTCTCCGATTTCGTACATATTCTTGAAATTTCCAATACTGGAGAGTGCTTTCCGGCCCCGCAAAGCGTCTATGCCGTAAACAAAGACGATACCGGCAAAGATCAACGACGCGCCCCACAGAGCATAGAACATCGGACCGCAATGCCCGGAGAAGAGGAAAAGAAACGCTCTTTCCTGCATCATGGTGTGCCCGACAGCCAGGAGCGCAGCCAGAATGACCGTGGAAATCCACAGGTAGGTTTTGACAAGCCCTGATTGCAGCGCTTCGTCATGGGTGGAAAGAATCTGATATTCGGTTTTGGCGATATCGAGCAGCACGTCAAGATCCCGGTCATATATGGTTCTGGCTCTCACGGCGGCCTCCTTTTTCTTTCGTCATACAATCCGTTCTATTCAACGGGCAAGTCCAACCATTCCCGTTTTTATTCCAGCCCGTTTCAGGCGCGTTTTTCATCCGACATAGGCCGACACAGGGACTCACCCCGTTTCGTGCCGGAGAATGGACGGTAAACAACCCGTAAACACATATACGCAGAAGACTACCTCAGCCCCGGAACAGATTCAGGACAGGTCATCCTTTTCTTTTCGTGCCATAGTTCCGGCATGGTAACTTTCAAGACATCCCTCAGCGTAGAGCTTCCGGCTTCCCTGCCAGAATGGATTGAGCTGCTTCCCTCGGGCTCGTTTTCCGGCCGCGACGGACGCGGCCCCTGGCACTGCACGCCTTCCGATGTCATCGCCCGTACCAGGGAATACCAGGGCGGCGTGGACATTCCCGTGGACTACGACCACCAGCTGGAACACGCGGCACAAAACGGCCGCCCGGCTCCGGCGGCGGGATGGATAAGCGAACTTGAAGCCCGCGACGACGGTGTGTGGGGGCGCGTGGAATGGACGGACAGGGCAAAGGAACACCTTGCTGCCCGCGAGTTTCGTTACCTTTCCCCGGTATTTTACCACGAGACGGACGGCGAAGTCCTGCTGCTGGAATCGGCCGCACTCACCAATGTTCCCAACCTGACCGGCCTGAAGGCTCTTTCCCGGACGAACGGTCCAGACTTCTCAAAAAAGGAATCCGATATGGACAGTCTCAAAACTCTTGCTTCCGTGCTCGGCCTCAGTGAAGCCGACGCAACGGAAGCGGCAGTGGAATCTGCCGTCCGCAGCCTTGCGGCGGAAAACGGCAGCATGAAGGCGGCTCTTTCCTCGCTCGGAAAGACACTGAAAAGCGAAGACGAAACTTCCGCCTCCATCATGAAGGCGGCGCAGTCTCTTGCTTCCCGCGCAGAAAGTCCTGATCCGGCAAAGTTCGTGCCTATGGACACGTTCAACGCCGTGCATGAGGAACTCGGCAAAATGAAGGCCGCTCAGGCCACCCTCCTGGTGGAACAGGGCAAGACGGAAGGCAAGATTACCCCCGGCATGGAAAACTGGGCAAAAAGTTACGCCTCGGCTGACCCGGAAAGCTTCAAGGCGTTCCTGGCCTCGGCTCCCGACATGCGCCCCGGAGCGCAGAAAAGTTCCCATGCCACGGTTACGCCTCCCGGAGGCTCCGGAGCTCCCGACGTGCCGTCTTCGGCAAAGGAGCTGTGCCGGGCCATGGGGGTAAGCGAGGAAAGCTATCTCACCACCAGAAAAGTGAAGGAAAAAAAACATGGCAGCACTGACGAGTGATCGCGATACCGTTTTCCGCAACGGCGACGAATTTGAATTTGAGGCGGCTTCCGCGATTTTTGCCGGGGCCATGGTGTGCCTGAACGGGGACGGCAAGGCCGTGCCCGCGTCCATAACCGCCGGGCTGACTTCCGTGGTGGGGGTGGCGCAGCGTCGTGCCGCCACAGGGGAAAAGGTACTGGTACGCCGGGGCATGTTCGCTTTCGGCGGCAAATCTTCCGATGAGCCAGCTCTGGCTCAAGTCGGCTCCATCTGCTACGCGACCGACGATAATACCGTGCAGAAAACTACGGAAAGCAACGCGCCCGTTGCCGGCGTTGTGCGCGATGTGACGGAGGACGGTATCTGGGTGGAATGCGGATATTTTGCGCCGACTCCTGCGGCCGGCTAACCTGAAGGATGCAATCATGATCATTACCACTGACCTCATCAATCAGCTTTACATCACGGTGTCCGCCGCTTTCGCGGATGGACTGGGCACGGCGGAAAGCCAGTATGAAAAAATCGCCATGGTGGTACCGTCCAGCTCCCGTGAAAACGTGTATCCGTGGCTCGGCACCCTGCCTTCCATGCGCAAATGGGCCGGGGACCGTGTTATCCGCAACCTGTCCACGCATGATTACAGCATCAAGAATGAAAAGTTCGAGAGCACGCTTGCGGTAAAGCGCGACGACCTGGAAGATGACCAGGTGGGGATTTACGGGCCGCTTTTCCGCGACATGGGGGCGGAAGCGGGTAATCACCCGAACCGTCTTGTCTTCGCGGCGCTCTCCAAGGGGCACGAGCTTACCTGCTACGACGGGCAGTACTTCTTCGATACCGACCACCCCGTGGCCGGCAAGTCCGTTTCCAACTCTCTCTCCCCCGACTCCGATCCGGTCGCCCCGTGGTTTCTGCTCTGCACCAGCCGTCCGGTGAAGCCCATGATTTTCCAGGTGCGCCGGGATTACGACCTGAAGCGCAAAGATGCGCCCACGGACGACAATGTCTTCATGCGTGACGAATACCTGTACGGCGTGGACGCCCGTGTCAATGTGGGATTCGGGCTGTGGCAGTGCGCCGTCCGTTCCACCAAGGCGCTGGACAATACCAGCTATGCCGAAGCCCGCGCCGCCATGATGGCCCTTACCAACGATGAAGGCGACCCTCTGGGGCTTGTCCCCAATCTGCTGGTGGTTCCCGCCGTGCATGAAGCGGCAGCACGCAAGGTTGTGGTCAACAACATGGCCGCAAACGGAGCGACCAACGAATGGGCAGGCAGCGCCGAACTCTTGGTCTGCCCCTGGCTGCACTAGGAGGAAACATGATCCGCATCACAGCAAAACGTAACGGCTTTCGTCGTGCAGGCATGGCTCATTACGGAACGCAGGAGTACCCCGACGGATTCTTTGATGCCGAAAACCTTGCGTCTCTGAAGGCTGAATCCATGCTGGTGGTGGAGGAAGTAAAGGAAACCGCTGTTTCTGATGTTTCCTCTGGAAACGGCAAAGGAAAGGCAAAGGCATGACCTACGCCACAGCCGAAGACCTTGTGACGCGCTTCGGGGAAGTGACTCTGGCACAGCTTACCGACCGGGGGGAACTCCCCGACGGTAAGCCCGATGGCGTCGTCCTTACCGCTGTCCTTACGGACGCCACGGAAACCATCGACGGTTACGCGGCGGCCAGGTACAGGACTCCGCTTTCTCCTGTGCCCGCGCCCGTGCGGCGCTGGTGCGCGGATATGGCCGTATACTACCTGTATGTCGCTACGGGCAACGTGCCGGATGACGTGCGCAAGGCGTTTGAAGACGCCATGTCAGGACTGAAGGACATGTCGAAAGGTGTCATCACCTTCCAGTGCGAGGGGGTGGTTACAGAGAGCGCGCCGAGCTCCGGCGACATTCTGGTATCCGTGCCGCCTCGCATGTTCACCCCGGGGAGCCTGAAAGGATTCTGAGATGGTGACGGTAAAGGCGGCGAACGGCCATGTAACGATTTCCCTTGCGGCCGGCGTTCGGAAGCTGAATGCCGACAGACAGAGGGTTCTCCGTGCCGTGGGACAGTCCCTTATCGTCAACATCCGCCGGGGCATGGAAGCGGAACGTTCTCCGGAAGGACATCCGTGGACGCCGCTGAAACCTTCCACAGTGCGCCGGCGCAAAGGTGACGCCCACCCCATTCTTCAGCAGAGCGGGCGGCTGAAGAAGAGCATCACCATGCGTCAGACGTCGGAAAGCGTCATTGTCGGCACCAACCTCATCTATGCTCCTGTTCATCAGTTCGGAGCGGAAATACGGAAAAAAGCTGGCGCGACGAAGCTGCATTTTCGGCGCATTACTCGCGGATCGAAGAAGGGGCAGGTACGCTTTACCCGGGTGAGCGACAGACGGGCCGTGTTCGGCATGGCTACAAGAGCACATACCGTACAGATACCGGCCCGCCCGTTTCTCTTTCAGAAGGACGGCGACATTCCGGCCGCATGGAAAGCTGCCGCCGTCCGCATAGTATCCCGTTACCTGGAGAAGTGACCATGCCCACGCTTACCGAAGTGCGCGATGCCGCCGTGGAACTCTTAAAGAAGACGTTTCCTGCTTTGCCTCGTGTGGAAGCCTTTTCCGGGGAGCTTGACCTTGAAGTTGCCGCCCGGAAAAGGCTTCCGCCCGGTGTGACTATTCTGGTGGCGGCCGTATCGGCTGATAACGAAGGAACTGCACTCGACCTGGATATGGAAGGGACATTCGGCGTTGTTGTCGTAGCAAGTAACCGTGCCGGGCGGGAGGCTGCGGAAAAAGACGTTCTCATTGCAGCGGAAAAGGCGGCGCTTACCATCCACGGCTCCCGCTTTGGTCTCACCGGCGTAAGTCCGGCAAGAGTCCGTGTGTTGGAACAGGTGATGGACGAAAAGCTTGCGGAAAACAATCTGTGCGCCTGGTCGCTTGTATGGCAACAGGCGCTCACCTTCACGACAGGAGAACATGATGACGCTGTATGACTCGCTGAAAACGAAGGTAAGGGAAGCAGCGACGGCACTGGACCTTCCTCTTGGCTTTGAAGGTGATGTTTTCACGCCGCCGCACGGACCGCACCTTCGCGCGCAGATAGTGTTTACCGAGAGTGCCACGGCAACGCTCGGGGTAAACGGCCTTGTCCGCACCAACGGACGAATAGAAATCAAAGTTGTGACCGCAGCCGGGGAAGAATCTCAGGCGGCGGAGCTTACCGGAAGCCTTATCCGACTGTTTCCGCGCGGGGAAGAAATCTCTTTTGATAACGGCCTGGCCACGTTCACCACGCCACAAAAAGGTGCTCCGACGGGAGACGGCAAGCGCACGGAAGCCGTGATCAACGCCAACTTTTACGCTTTTCAGGAATAGGAGGGTTCCATGCAGACCATTGCCAGCGGTGCAAAACACGGGCTCCGTTATGTCGCGGAAACGACACCGGGCACCACGCCCGAATCCCCCGCACTTAAGGAAATCAATATCACCAGCTGCTCGCTCGGACTGACGCGTGACACGTTTTCTTCCAACACCCTGCGCTCGGACAGGCAGATTCCTTTTCATCGCACGGGCGTGGACAAGGTGGCCGGCGATATCGGCTTCGAGTTTTGTGCCGCAGCCTGGGATGACTTTCTGGAAGCAGTGCTTGCCGGCACATGGAGCGAGAACGTGCTGAAGGCCGGCGTGGACGTTCATTCCTTCACCATGGAACGGGCTTTTACCAATATCGGCCAGTATGCCCAGTATGCGGGCTGCTTTATCAATCAGCTTTCCCTTTCCGTTGCCCCCGATCAGCTTATCACCGGTACCTTTTCCATCGTCGGGCTGTCGGGGAAGAATGCGACTTCCGCTCTCTCGTCTTCCGTTACGGCGGCGCAGGCAGGTGAACCGTTCGACAGTTTCAAGGGCGAGCTCAAAGTGGACGGGTCCCCTATTGCCGTGGTGACGGGCATTGAACTTACCCTGAACAACGGCATAGAGCCGCAATACGCCATATTCGACCGTTCGGCCTGCGCGGTGAGCTGGGGACGCAGCACGCTTTCCGGTACGCTTTCCGCCTTTTATACAGACGGCAGTCTTGTTGATGATTTCATCAACGATACCCGCATCAGCCTGGAATTCACGTTGGAACGCGGGGAGTATGGCTACACTTTCCTCATTCCCAACATCACTCTGACAGGCGCAGACGCCTCTGCCGAATCGGAAGGTCCCATCACGCTGAACATCCCGTGGTCCGCCGCCCTGGACGCCACGGTCGGTACCAACCTCAAAATCACCCGCACTGTTCCCGCTGCGGGCTAACCGGAAGGAGAAATCTCATGCCTGAAGCCATGTTTGATTTTGCCGCTCGTGACTGTGCAACGCGTGCCGAACAAGGGGCGGAGTTGGAAGTCAATGATCCCCTTACCGGGGAAAGTGTCGGGGTATTCATTACGCTTGCCGGGGCCGACTCCTCAACGTACCGCAGCGTCAGCAATATGCTTGTACGCCGCAGGCTGAAAAAAGGCGGCCGCGCAGTTCTCGACCCAGACAAGCTCCGGGAGGAAAGTATTGAAATTCTGGCAGCCTGCACGCTTTCCTGGAAGGGGGTGATCGTGGAAGGTAAAAGCCTGCCCTGTACCCGGGAAAACGCCGTCATGCTTTACACTCGTTTTCCGTGGCTCAAGGAACAGGCTGAAGCCTTCGTTGCCGACAGAGCCTCGTACTTCCGGGACTGAATGAAGCGCTGTGCGAGGCTGTCCAGGCGTTTACGCGGAGTGCCGTAAACAGGGACGAGAGAAACGCACAGCGCGCTCATCTTCTTCAGGTCTGTAAACAGACGGGAAAAACGCCGGAGGAATTGGGTTGTCCCCTGCCTGAAGAGGCTGTCCCGGATGTACCGGAAAACGGGGAATATTTGTGGGCGTGGTTTCAGGAACTTTCTTCCGGCCGGGGGAATAACGGATTCGGGGTACTGCCCCTGTCCTGGGCGGATATGGCCGCCTGGGCACGGCTGACGGGAAATCTCCCCGAACCATGGGAAACGGCAATACTTCGCAGCATGGACGGGGCCTTCCTTGCCGTCTGGCATGAAGAGACGGCAAGGAAGCTCTCTGAAAGCAGGAAATAGTCATGGCTGAAAACACGACGACTCTGGGCATTGAGGTCCGCGTTGACGGTGCATCGAAAGCCGGAACCGACCTTGCTGCTGTAGACGCAGCCGTGAAGAAAGTCGGTGCCAGCCTCGGATCCGTGTCCAAGTTTGCAGGCACCTCAGGGCTGGATAAGTCCGTCGCCGACCTGAAGGCGCTGGGTGTCAATATCAATACCAGCTCCCGCCATGTTCAGGATCTTGCCGTATCCATGCAGCGCGTCGCCCGGGAACGGGCTTTTCAGGCGCTTGCCTCCGACGCGAATCTTTCCACCATGCAACTTGCCAGACTGCGTGCCGGGCTCGGCGACACGCGCGGTGCATTCACCACTCTTGTCGCCGGGGCAAAAAGCGCGGCTCTTGGCGTAGCCGCCGTAGGAGCGGCCATCGCCGCCACTGCCAAAATCTGTTTTGACTCCGCTCTTCAGGCTGACAGACTTTCCAAAGCCTATACCACCATTGCCAGCAGCTCTCAGGGTGCGGAAAAACAGCTGGCATTCATCCGGGAAACCAGTAACAGGCTGGGCCTGGAATTCTACGGCACTGCCGAAGCCGCCAAAACTTTCTTTGCGGCCGGCAAGGGAACCTCGCTTGAAAAAGACCTCAACAACATCTTTGAAGGCGTCTCCGCAGCCGGCGCAGCCCTGGCTCTTAGTCAGGATGATCTGAACGGTATTTATCTTGCCCTCGGCCAGATGATAAGTAAGGGCAAGGTTCAGGCTGAAGAACTCAGGGGGCAGCTTGGCGAACGCCTACCCGGTGCGTTCCAGCTTGCGGCGAAGGCCATGGGAATGACCACGGCCGAACTCGACAAGGCCATGCAGAAAGGTGAAGTGCTTGCATCCGACCTTCTGCCGAAGCTGGGAAGCACATTGAAAAACGAGTTCGGAGACGCCGCCGTAGATGCCGCCGACGGCGCACAGGGCGCGGTCAATCGCCTTTCTACGGCATGGACAGACCTGAAGGCCAACATCGGCGACAGTGAAGCGCTTATCGACATGATAAACCGCGTCACTTCAGGCCTGAAGTCGCTTGCCGAATATGCCGACCTGCGGAGCGTCTCAGCAACGTTCGCTCAGGGGGCTGAACTGGCCCAGCAGGGAAAGCTGGACTACGACGCCTTCGTCAAAGCCGGCTTTCTTGAACGCCAGAATATGGTGGACAGCGTTCTTCATCCCAAAAACGAATACTCCGGGCGAATCAGCCATAATCCGCCGCCGGAGCTTTTGAAAGCGGGCTCTTCCGACAAGGGGCCGACAGCCAAGCAGGCAGAAGCAGCTGCAAAGGCCATACAGCAGGTTTACGCGGAAATCGAACGCCTGAACGGAACTGGTGGGGAATTCGGGTATGAGCTTTCCGCAAAACTTCAGGAAATAGCCAGAAACGGCAAAACAGCCGGCCTTTCTCTGGAAGAAATTAATGCACTGCAAAGCAGCTGGTCTCAGGCAGCCATAAAGAAGCACTATGACGATATGACCGTCGGTCTGCGCGACGTGGACATAGAAATCGCCCGTATGAACGACGACTATGCCACATTGAACCGGCTGGAAAAGGAACGCGATATTGAGCAGCAGCGGGAACGACTGCTTTCCCTCGGCGTAGCTCAGGGCGAAGTAAACGCCAAGATGGAAGAATACGCTGCGGCACTGGAAAAGTCCCGCAGTAGAAACACCCAGAATCTTGAGACCGTCAATTCCGTTCTGAAAGAGCTGGAAGAGAAAACGGGCCAGTACGGCCTTTCACTGGACTCTTCCAACCGGCTTATCGAAGAACAGGCCAGGCTGTGGCGGCAGGCGGGAGTACCGGCACAGTATATTGAACAGCTCAAGGAAATTCGTCGCCTGGAAAATTCCACCGATGTAGCAGATCAGATGAGGCTTTCATGGATGGAATTCTATGCCGAAGCCACCAGGACCGGTCGGCAGCTCGGCTCGGTTCTTGGTTCCGTGGTGGACGGCGTGGGTGACGCATTCGCTAACTTCGTGACCACCGGAAAACTGGAATTCAAGGATCTGGCAAACTCTATCATCGCGGATCTCGCGCGTATCATGACGCGCAACTGGACGGCACAGATTTTCAACGGTATCGGCGGGTCCGGTCTGTTTTCCAGCGTGGTTTCCGGTATCGGCAGCTTGTTCGGCTTTGCCGACGGCGCGGCGTTCGCCACCGGGCTGGAATCCTACGTCAACGGCGTTTACGACAGTCCGACGTATTTCTCTATGGGTGCCCCTATGCGGTTCGCATCGGGTGGCGTCTTTGGGGAATCCGGACCGGAAGCCATCATGCCTCTGACAAGACTTCCTGGCGGGAAGCTCGGCGTGGAATCTACCGGCGGTGCCGGCAATGTGCAGGTAAACATTTACAATGGCTCCAATGAGAAAGCCACGGTCCGGCAGTCTACCACCTCAAACGGCGGTAAAACCATAGAAGTGCTGATCGGCGATGTCGTGGCAAAGCAGATGAATACACAGGGGACGAAGCTCAACAGAACCGTATCCTCGCAGACAGGGGCCACGCAGGCCACGGTAAGGAGATAGTATGAGCGCAATTTATGTCTGGCCGCCAAAGCTCCCGCAGAAACCGCAGGCCGATGGGTACAAGGAGCTTATGCCCTCGAACCTTATCCGTTCCGAGACGGATACAGGTCCTGCCAAGGTGCGCCGGCGCGGCAACGCGAAACCCGTCATTGTCAGCGCAAGCTATGTCATGACCACGGCGGAGTGCGCCACTCTGGATTCCTTTGTTTACGACTCTCTTGGGGGCGGAGCCGTATGCTTTGACTGGCCGAGGCCTGTAACGGGCGCAGACGGACAGGAGACTATGCAGTATATCCGGGCGCGCTTGCAGCCTTCTTCCGACGGGATCTACACGAAAAACTATCTCAGTAACTTTGTCGGGCTCTGGCAGGTCACGCTGACGTTGGAAATATTCCCGGACGTGCCGCTGGTTGAAGGAGAAAACTGATATGCCGCTGTCACCGAGCCATAAAATCGCCGTCATGGCGCAGGAAACCGCAGAGCGGGAAATCTGCCTTCTGACCATCACTCACCCGGATTTCGACGCACCGGTGCTTCTCTCTACCGACCCCACGGAATACCTATACAGTGATGAGGATACGGCAACGCCCATTTATGGCACGAAGAGCCGGGGAAAAATCTTCATCTATGTTCCCATAGAACCGACGCTGCCCTCTGCGGATTCCGAAGCGCCGCCGTCGGGGAGATTTTCCATTTCCAATGTCTCGCAGGTGGTGGCTCCCTACCTTCTGGCCGTAAACGATGAATACCCGAAAATCACAGTGGAAGTCGTCATGGCCTCCGATCCCGATTCCGTCACGCAGGTCTGGCCGGAATTTGACCTGACCACGGCGGCCATAGACGCTTCCAAGGCGGAAGTTCAAATATCTCTGAACTCGGCAAATACCGAACCCGTGCCGTGGCTGCGCTTCACCCCCGCCTGTTTTCCGAATCTTTTCTCTTGAGGCTTCCCATGACCGACCGACAGATCAACGATATCATCAGGAAATATGTGGGCATTCCCTTCAAGGATCATGGCTCGGACTTCGACGGGTGCGACTGCTACGGCCTTGTGTACTTGCTTTACAAGGAAGAGTTCGGCCTGATGCTTCCGCAGGTGGGCGACCTGTACGAATCCGCCTACAACCGGCATCAGGTAGACAATCTGCTTGATCGTAAGACGCGCTTTGACTGGTGCATGGATGTGACCGGACAGAGATACAACCCGTTCGACATGCTGGTGTTCCGTATCGCCGGAACGGATCATCACGTCGGCCTGTACGTCAGGGAAGGTTACATGCTCCATATCATGGAAGGCTGCAACGCTGGGATTGAGCGTTATACCGGCATCCGCTGGGGGCGTCAGCTCCACCGTGTTCTGAGGCACAGAGATCATGCAATCCGATAAGCTGAAACACCTGCCCGCAGTCATAACGGAACCGGAGCTTCTGCCGCCAGACCGTGTGTTTCACGTTGCCGGGCGCAACTGGTCGAGCATGAAGGTTCGTCGTATGGTCTGTTTGGAAGGCAGAACCGTGCGGGAGATTCTTATCGAGGTATTGCATCGCTCTCTGGGCAATGAGCCGACGGCCTTTCAGGTAAGCGTATGGCTGGACCGTTGCCGCTGCAAGGTGGACGGTGTGGAAGTATCGGCAGAAAAGTGGGCAGTCTTCAAGCCGCAGGCCGGTTCCTTCGTGGAGTTTATTGTCTCCCCCGGCAAGGGTGGGGGCGGCAAAAACGTGTTGTCATCCGTGCTCATGGTGGCTGTTATGGTGGCCTCGGTGTTTACAGCTGGTGCCGCGACCGCGGCGGCAGCCGGACTGCTCGGAGCTGAGTTTGCAGGAGGCACTATTTACGGAGCTGCCGCCACATCTTTTGTGACTATCGGAGCGGCCTCGGCAAGTGCCGGAGCCATGGCCGTCGGCGCCCTTGCAGGCATGGCGGTCATGACGCTCGGCACCTATGCCCTCGGCAAAATCTGCCCGACAGTCACTTCCCCTCAGCAGGCCATCTCGACTTCCGCAGCCAAAAGCAGTCAGACATATTCCATCACCGGCTCTCAGAATGCCGTCAATCCTTTCGGATATGTACCACTTGTCCTGGGAAAGTACCGCTTTGCCGGACCACTCGGCGCAAAGTCGTGGACGAAGCAGGTCGGCGATGATCAGTATTTCAACATGCTTGTCGTCTGGGGTCACCCGGATATGACCGTAACTGACTTTCGTATCGGCGACACCCCGCTGGGCGAATTCAAGGACGTTACGCATGTCTTTCACGGTTCTACCACGGGAAACGACCTGCAATATTTCGGCAAGTCCTACAGTGAAAACTCCGTGGGGGCAAAGCTCAAGTACAACGAACCCGTCACTCGTGTTGTCGGAGAATGTGATTCTATTTCCGTGGACATCTATTCCCCGGCCATGGCCGACGTTTCTTCCGGCCATGCTTCCTCCGCGAGCGCGTCCTTTAAAATAGAATACGCTCCGGTCGAAACCGAGAACTGGCAGACCTACGCGGAATCGACAAGATTCTTTGCTCCCGCCCAGTATGTGGACTGCTACACGGGTGCGGGCCAGAACGACGCTTGGGCAACCACCGATGGCACCTGGCATGTCCGTCAGTCCGACTCGGACTGGGGGATTCCCGACTGGACAGCCGGGAAAATACAGGCTTCCGACCCACACTGGAATCCCTATCCCATCGAACGCTACAAGGACAAACATAAGCATCATGAGTGGTGGTTCCGTGATTCCTGGTACGACGCGGGAACATCCACGACGCTCACCATCAGCGCGGCGCAGACCACCCCTTTGACGCGTACCTATGAATGGGCCGTGCCCCATGGCGAATACCAGGTACGCGTTACCAGAATGTCGCCGGAAAGCGACAGGGATACTCTGTACAACGATATCACATGGAGCGTTATGAGGGCTGTGATCAACCAGCCCGCATTCAACACTCCCATACCGATATGCGTATCGGAACTCTGTATCCGTGCCTCCGAACAGCTTTCCGGCTATGTGGATAATTTCAACGCGTTGTGTTGCTCCAGGTTGCCTGTTTACAACGAAGAAGCAGGTGGATGGACAAAAGACAGCGACGGGGAAGATGTGGTCGATGAAACACAGAATCCCGCCGATCATCTGCGCTATCTTTTGACTTCCCGCCATGCCCTGAACTCTCCGTACTCCCTTGCCAAAGTCGATGAAACGGCGCTTGCCGCCTTCGCTGTGTATTGCAAGACGAAGGATTACCATTTCGACTTTGTATGCGACACGGAAGCCTCGGCATGGACGCGCTGGACGGCGGCGGCATCCGCCGGACGCGGGGCAGTGACCACGGACAATGACGGCCTTTTCGGCGTCACCGTGGATAATGCTGAAAAGACACCTGTACAGATGTTCACTCCCAGAAACAGCTGGGGCTTCAGTATTGAACGCAGCTATTACACCATGCCCCATGCCCTGCGGGTATCCTTCTATGATGAAACGGAGGACTACGAGGAAAAGGAAGGCTTCATCTACGCCGACGGTTACGACAAGACTACCGCCACGGACATCGTGGAATGGAACTTCACGGGCAAGACCAGGTGGGAAGACCTGTACAAAATGGGCCGGTATTATCTTGCGTCCATGCGCCTCAGACCCATTACCGTAACGCTTTCCACCGACTGGGAATGGATGATGTGCCGCCGTGGGGACGTAGTGGGCGTGGCACACGACGTACTCATGAACACTTTCGGCGCAGCCAGAGTTGTGTCTTTGATCTACCAAGGCACCGAGGGGAGTTTTGTTTACGTAAACAGGGAAGAAGACAAGCCTGCGGACGGAAGTCTTCCTGTCGGCGTTCGTCTGGATGATTCCGTGCATTTCTCGGAAGAAGCCGCTTACGGTATCGCCATCCGTCAGAGCACCGGCAAACTGCTTACCTATCAGATCACCCATGTGCTGAACGACATCACGGAAGACATGATGTTCGCGAACTCGATTACCGAAGCGCAGGTGCCTTATATCGGCGCACTGGCATCCGTCTCGACGCTGGGAAGCGAATATGCCGAATATCTTGTCGCCTCCATCAGCGTGAACAGCGACAACAGCGCAGAACTTTCCCTGGTGCCGTGGGCCATGCCGAAAATTCTGGACGCGGAATCCGGGGCGATCCCCGCATGGGAACCGGTCATCAAGCTACCTACCATCGGAAATAAAAATACGCTTCCCGCCCCTGGTATTCGTGAAATCCGTTCGGACGAGTCCGTTCTTATTCAATCAGGAGATGCTCTTCTTTCTCAGATCGCAGTGTGGTGGTCTCTGCCTTCGGGAATACCGGCGGAGTTCAAGCGCCTGTATGTCCAGCTCCGGGCGAAGGACTCGGAAGGCAATGTGTTCAGCAACAGCGTGGACGTCACCACGGCGGATTATGTCGCTGTCCAAGGAGTGGAAGACGGCAGGGAATACACCGTCTATCTGCGGCTCGTCGCCGATACCGGCGTCACTTCAGAATGGACGGAGGGTGTCACGGAGAAAGTTATAGGCAAAACCTCTCCTCCACAGGATATCACAGGTGTCTCTCTGGCTATTGAAAATCCAAGAGGAATAAGGGTGGAATGGGATGAAATCACCGGTCTGCTTGACTTCTCACACTACAAGCTAACGGGATACGCCGACATGGTGGCGGACTACTCTCCGGCTTATCTGTACCCCTATGGCGACACAGGGAAAATCACCGAATACGTTCAGGGAGTGGATACGGGAAATCGTGTTTCCGTCAATCCTGCCGGAGCATCCGTCACTGTTCAGGCACCGGCAATTCCCGCACCCACGTATGAAGTTCTCACCACACAAGGGGCGCAGATCCGCTGGCAGGACTGTAAGACCACATGGGATATCAGTCGTTATGTCGTGGAAGATGTTTATGCCGGAACGCAAGTCGAATACTTCGATCCGCAATTCTCTATATCGCCACGCCCCATAGGCGAGACGTATGAGTTTCATATCCATGCTGTCGATATTTTCGAGAACGCCGGGGTGGTGAAGAATTTCAGTGTCTCCATCGGCGAAATCGGGACTCCCGTACCAGTGGCATCCGTGGACGGAACTCAGCTTGTCATCAGCTGGCCGGTGATAGCATCCCCCTTCCAGATAGACGTTTATGAGGTGGCATCTGTGGACGGCGTCCTGCTCGGCAAGGTGAAAGGCACGGCGCTCCGTTTTCTGGCTCCCGCTGCTGGAACCCATGAGTATCGCGTACGCGCCGTTGACATTATTGGACAGGCTTCAGCATGGGGCGAGTGTTCTATCATGCTTACGGCACCAAAGGCACCCGTGGTAAACGCTGTGCTGGAAGATGACCATATTGCGCTTTCATGGGTACAGCCCGACGGCGGAGCTGGAACCGTTCCTGTGGTGGCCTACGATGTCGTTAGGCAATGGGAGGAAGAGCGCACCGATGGAATCATGGAGACGAAGGAACAGGACTATGGAAGGATCGACGCGCTGTCCCTTTCCGTACCAGCTATTGCTGTCGGCGAGCACAGTTTTCTTGTACGGGCAGTCGACAACTCCGGCAACCTCAGCCCTTGGGGGAGTGCCGACTTTATTGTTCGGGCTCCGGGACACGTCACGTTTTTCAACTGTTCGGCCGTGGACAACAACGTAATGCTTTACTACACCGTTCCGAACTCCATTTTCTTCCCTATTCGCGAGTACCTTGTGGAAGAGCTTGAAGACGGCATGGGGGCGGAAATCGGTCATACGGATTCGCAGTTCTTCGCGGATATCAGAACGGCGGCGGGTGACTACACCTATGGCGTCACGCCCGTGGATATCGCGGGCAATCTTGGCGAGCGGAGCATTATTACCATCGCCGTATCCCAACCGCCGGATTTTATTCTGTATTCAGATTATCACAGCCTATTCAACGGGATCAGGACAAACATGGTTCTGGACGGTCTCGGCCACATGATAGGCCCCGTCCCCGTGGACGAAACATGGCAGGAAAACACGGAGCGGGTGGCGGAAGTTCTTGGTGTCGAGTCCGAAAATGTGTCCTGGCAGGACAAAATCGACAACGGAATGGAGCATGTCATATCTCCACCGGTCTCCCCCGGTGTTTACACGGAAGTCGTGGATGTCGGCACACTCATTCCGTCCACCAAAATATCCGTGGTACTAACGCAGGAGACTCTTTCCGGTACTCCTTCCGTGACTTGTAAAATAGAGGTGAGCGCCGACAAAACCGAATGGAGGACAATGACGGAAAACGGTATGGCCGTTTATGCCGGCTCATTCCGGTATGTCCGTTATACTTTCACATGGACGGATGGCCTTGTGGCCATATCCGATATTTATTTCCGCTTGGATGTAAAGCGGAAGATGGATTTCGGTCAGGTGGAAGTCTCTGCCGATGACAACGGAGAAGGATGGATAAGCATGGAAGAGACTCCAATGCTTACCGGCAAATGGGTGGACTTCGCCATTGACTTCGCCGACGTCCAGTCCTTCCCTCAGCCACAGGTCGTAAACGATACCGGTAAGACGGCCCATGTTGTATTTGAGGACGTAATGAATCCCACGGGATTCCGAATCTTCGCTTTGGACAAAAACGGCAACCGCGTGGCGGCCACCATAGACTGGGCCGCCTATGGAGTATGATTTATGGCCATCTCGTGGAATATCCCGGCACTCCTGAATAAAATCGTCAACGATATACCTGGAATAAAAACTCTGCTTCAGGCGCTTGCCAAGATGGACTACACAGGTACGACGGATATCCCTAATGGGGCTGTCAGACTTGCTTCTGTCGAAGGTGGCTATCAGCTGCAAACCTTCAACGGTACACAGTGGATATCCGTCGGGAAGCTTATTCATGATACGGATTCTGTGGATGGATACTCTGCAAGCACCAGTATAACAAAAAATACTATTCCCGTGCGTGACTCGTCGGGAAAACTCCCCGGCGACATCACTGGAAACGCTGCCACGGCGGACTCTGCAGGTACACTTTCGACCACTCTTCCTATTGCTAAGGGGGGCACCGGAGCTACCAGTGCGTCAAGCGCCAGAAGTAATCTCGGAGTACCGCCAACGAGTCATGCCAGTACAGGAACGACGTATGGCCTGGCCAGTGAAACACAGTATGGGCATGTGATGGCAGGTGGAAACATTCCCGTGGCAGACTCGGATAACGGCAGCGCTGGCACTGATGTAACTCATTTCGCGCGTCAGGATCACAGTCACAAAAAAGTGCTTGGAACTGCTAGTGTTTCTGGTGACGTTCTGCTCTCGGACAGCACGGCGGGTACTCGCGGCGCAGCCGACCATGTGGCTGCCTCCGA
>JAHZEL010000009.1 GCA_019421865.1 Desulfovibrionaceae bacterium
TGGCGCGGGTGATGGCCTGCCGGATCCACCAGGTGGCGTAGGTGGAGAACTTGTATCCGCGCTGGTACTCGAACTTGTCCACGGCCTTCATGAGGCCGATGTTGCCTTCCTGAATGAGGTCGAGGAACTGCAGACCGCGGTTGGTGTACTTCTTGGCGATGGAGACCACGAGTCGCAGGTTGGAGCGGATGAGTTCCTGCTTGGCGCGCATGGAGGCCACCATGCCCCGGCGGATGCGCCAGAGCACTTCCTCAAGGTCGTCCACGTCGTGGCAGCACTTTTCGCGCAGGCGCTGGAGGCTTTCGATCTTGCCGACGATGAGTTCCTTGTAGGAGAACATCTTGTCCACGCTCATGTCGAGCTCGGCGGCCACGTCCTGCATGGAGCGGGTGCGGTTGTCGAGGGCTTCGAAGAGGGCCTGCAGTTCTTCCTGCGTCTTGCCGGTGGTGGCCACGTAGGCGTCGAGTTCGCGCTGGTAGTTCTTCATCTGGCGCACGTAGTCCTCCACGGTTTCCACGATGCGGTCGATGAGGGTCTTTTCCAGCTTGATTTCGCGCAGGCGATCCACCACTTCCTCCTTGTACTGGAGGATTTCCTTCTGAGTGGCGGTCACGCGGCGTTCGAGCGTGCAGCAGGCGTCGAGCTTCTGATAGATCTTGTGCTTCTTCTTGTAGATGGCCTTGATCTCGTCGAGAAGAAGAATGACGCGCTGACGCTGGTTCATTTCGTCTTCGGTGGGATCGTCTTCCTCGATGGTCTTGACCACGTCCTTGAGCTTGATGCGGTTCTGCTTGAGGTCTTCGCCCACGTTGATGAGTTCTTCCACGGCCACGGGCACTTCCACGAGCGCGTAGAGCACGTCCTGTTCGCCGGTTTCGATCTTCTTGGCGATGACGACTTCTCCGTCGCGGTCAAGAAGCGGCACGGCGCCCATTTCGCGCAGGTACATGCGCACGGGGTCGGTGTTGCGGGCGGCAAAGTCGCCGGTATCGTCCGCGGAAAGATCCAGAGGAAATTCCAGCGAACCGTCGTCGGTCTCGTCGAACACGATGTCCACGGGATCGTTTTCCGCGTCGGCATGGTTGACGACGATGGACTTGCCTTCCTTTTCCGTATCCACGATGGCGATGTCCATCTGATCGAACATCGCGATGATCTCTTTAAAATTTTCGGGCGTGCTCATCTCCGCGGGCACGGACTTGCTGACTTCCTCGAACGTGAGGTAGCCGGCAGACTTGCCCTTGGCGATAAGAGCCTTGACCTGCTGGATTTCTTTAAGATTATTGGTCACTACGCCTCCCTCGCGCTTCAAGAAGCGCGCGCATGTATTCCCGTTGTGTTTCCTGACTGGCCGTGCCCTGGCGGAGAGCAGCCACGACGGAAGCCATGTGAGATGTCTTCTGCAAGTTGATAAGCATCTGCCTGATGGCGGCAAGTTCGCCTTCCTCGTTGTCGAGCGGAGGCGCGTCTTCGCCGCGGCATCGTATCCAGAAATTTCTTTCCTTCGGATCAAGCGCGTCGAAGGCCTGTTCGGAACAGTATTGAGCCACTTTTTCCCAGAGCCTGAGCGCCCAGGGACTCGTGAGGGCCAGATCCGCGCCTGCGGCCTGAAGATCCGGCAGGCGGTGCGGATAGCGCACCGCAAAGGTCATGATTTCCTTGTCGCGGCTGATGGCGTGGGGCGCAAGGTTTTTCTGCGCCTCCCTGCCGCGCACGGCGGCCCCGCGACGTTCCAGCACCCCGCCCCGCAGGTCGGCCTCGGAAAGACCGAGACCCGCGGCCAGCTGAGCCGCGAAGCGGTGAAAAAGTTCCGGCATGTCCACCTGCGAGAGAAAGCGTCTCGCCCATTCCACGGCCTCGCGCGGCGCCATGCCGCGCAGCACGGAAATGCAGAAGGCGATGCCGTCCTGCGCATGGGCGCGCAGATCTTCCACGGCGTCGGCGCCGAAGGTGTGGAGCATGCTGTCGATGTCGTTGTCGTCGGGAAAAAGGACGACACGGCACGAAAGTCCCCGCGAGAGCAGCATTTCGCAGGAGCGGAAGGCAGCCTTGCGACCGGCGTTGTCGCCGTCGAACATGAGCTCGAGGTTCGAACTGAAGCCCGAAAGTCTCTTGATCTGCTCCGGCGTGAGCGCGGTGCCGAGCACGCCGACGGCCTGCGTATAGCCGTACTGGTGCAGGGTGATGACGTCCATGTAGCCTTCGGTGAGGATGATGTTCTTCTTCACCGCGATGGAGGGCCGTGCCTGAAACAGACCGAACAGATGCTCGCCCTTCTTGTAGATGGGCGAATCGCTGCTGTTGATGTACTTGGCGTCGTCCTCGCGGGCCAGCGCAGGAAGAATGCGGCCGCCGAAGGCGATGGCCTGCCCGGAAAGATTGCGGATGGGGAACATGAGCCGGTTGCGGAAGCGGTCGAAGGTGCGTCCGCCCTGGCTTTTCGACTGAAGGCCGCATTCCACGGCCGCGTTCAGGGAAAATCCCGCGCGGCGCAGGCAGTCGGAAAGATCCTGCCAGGAATCCATGCTCCAGCCGAGGCCGAACTTTTCCACAAGCTCCGGAGAAATGCCGCGCTCGGCGATGTAGTCGCGGCAGGCCGCGGCCGAGGAGGCCGCAAGGTTGCTGTGGAAGTGCGAGGCCGCAAGCTCATGCATTTTCAGCATGTCGCGCTTCTGGGAGCGCTGCTCGCGGGCCGCCGGATCGGAGCGGTAGGATTCGAGCCGCACGCCCGCCTCTTCGGCGAGCGCGGCGAGCGTTTCCTTGAAGTCGAGGCCGTTGAGCCGTCCGTAGAAATCGAAGATGTCGCCGGAGGCCTGGCAGCCGAAGCAGTAGAAGGTTCCCTGTTCCTCGTTGATGGAGAAGGAGGGCTTGGTTTCCTGATGGAACGGGCAGGGCGCGACAAGACGGGAGCCTGCGGGACGCAGCTCCACATAGCGCCTTGCCATGTCGGCAAGGCTGATGCGCGATTTGATCGCCTGTATCACATCAGTATTCTTCATGATAAATGCCCGTGCCTCAGCGGAACAGTACCTGGGTCATGCCGTCGCCGCCCTGATCTTCGGGAGCGGTGTGAAAACTCTCCACGCCGGGGAAGGTGCGCAAAAGTTCATGCACGGCCTTGCGCAGCGCGCCGGTTCCGCGTCCATGAACGATTTCCACGCCTTCCACGCCGGAAAGCAGGGAACGGTCGAGGAACTGTTCGAGTTCCGCCAATGCTAAATCAGCACGTTTTCCTCTCAAGTCAAGACGCAGGAAGGAAACAGGCTTTGAAACCTTTGCGGTCACGCTGCCCTTCGGCGCGGAAGGCGCGCCGGAGGCGGGCTGAAGATCGGAGAGCGGCGCCCACATGGTCACGCCGTTCAGGTCGATTTTGCCCCGGCCGTTCTTCTCGTCGAGTTCGCGCAGCACGGCCTTGCGGTTCCACATGCGGTGCGTGACTTCGCCGCCCACGGTGAAGCTGGCGGGATCCACGGCGGGCCGTTCCTCTTCCATCTCCTTTGCGGAGCGGGCAAGATCGGCCCGGAGCCTGGACATCTCCTTCTGCGCCTGCTTGGCCGTGGCCTTGCCGCTCTTGTAGTCGCGCATGAGCTCCTGCGACATGCGGCGCACTTCCTCGTCGAGGCGCTGGCGTTCCTTCTCCAGCTTCTGCTGCAGCGATTCGCGCCTGTCGCGCAGACGGCGTTCCTCGTCCTTCAGACGGGCGAGTTCCTCCTCGCGCTGACGGGCGAGTTCGTTGAGCCTGTCCATGACGGCGGTGGCGTCGTCGCCGTCCATGAGAAGATAGTGTTCCGCACGGCGCAGCACCGATTCGGGAAGTCCGTGTTCGCGCGCCACGTCGAGGGCCTGGCTTGCGCCCACCTGATCGTAGGCCAGATGGAACAGCGGCTTTCTGGTGGAGGCGTCGAACAGCACCGAGGCGGCGCGAACGCCGTCGCGGGTGAGCGCGTAGCTCTTGAGCGCGGGAAAGTGCGTGGCCGTGATGGTGTAGACCTTCTTTTCCAGAAGTCCGTCCAGCACGGCCTGCGCCAGCGCCGCGCCCTGCGAAGGATCGGTGCCGGAACCGAATTCGTCGAGCAGCACGAGGGCGTTCTCGTCCAGCCCTTCCCAGATTCTGGAAAGATGACGGATCTGCCCGGTGAAGGTGGAAACGTGATCGTCGAGGCTCTGCTCGTCGCCGATGAAGGCGTACACGCGGCTCCAGAAGGGCAGCGTGGAGCCGGAATCCGCCGGCACGGGCAGACCGGTCAGGCTCATCAGGGTGATGAGGCCGAGCGTTTTCAGAGCCACGGTCTTGCCGCCCGCGTTGCCGCCGCTGATGACGAGCACGCGGTCGTTTTCGCGCAGAAGAATGTCGGCGGGTTCGATGCGGCGGGGGCCGGTGTAGTTTCTGTCTGCGGCGTGGCGCACGGCTTCGAGCACGAGCAGGGGGTGACGCGCGCCGGGCAGGCGCACGGGAGCGCCCTTTTCAAGCGGAACGCAGCAGCCGGAAATCGCCGCGCCGAGAGCGCACTTCGCCTGACCGAGATCGGTTTCCACGAGCAGCTTCCAGGCGGCTTCCACCTGCGGCATTTCCTGAAGGAGCAGCCCCGCGATCATGCGCAGAACCTTGCGCTCCTCTTCGCGTTCCTGCTGCTTGAGTTCCTGCAGGCGGTTGTTCTGCTCCACAAGGAACATGGGCTCGAAGTACAGCGTTTCGCCGGTGTTGGAATAGTCGTGAATGATGCCCTGAATGCGGCCCTTGAAATTGGCCTTCACCGGCAGCACGTAGCGGTCGGACGAGAGCGTCATGTAGTCGTCCTGCAGGTAGCGGCCGATATTGTACTTTTCGGCGAATTCCTTGACGCGGCGCAGGCAGTTCTGATGAATGCCCCTGAGTTCGCTGCGGACGAGCATGAGACCGGGGGAGCTTTCATCCTTGAGATAGCCGTCGTCGCTCACGCAGCGAAACAGCGCGGAAAGGGAAAGTTCGGGCAGGGGCTGACCGCAGGCCATGGCGTCGAGCAGGGGCCGGCGTTCGGCTCCGGCATGGATGCTCTGCGCGATGCGGCGGGCCAGACCGAGGGTTTCCTTCAGCGCCCAGAGGCCGTCCATGTCGAGTATGGGATCGGCATGGGTGCGCACATGGGTGAGAAGGCCGGAAATGTCGGGGAAGGAAACGGGAGAGAAGTCGCCTTCGGCCAGCCAGGAGCGCATTTCGTCGTAGAGGTGACGGGATGCGCGCACACTGTCCTCGTCGTCCATGGGGCGCAAGGCAAGAGCGGCTTCCTTTCCCGCCTCGGAGAGGCAGAAGTCGGAAAGTCGCTCAAGGACGCGGGGAAATTCAAGAGCGAGAAGAGTCCTTTCGTCCATAGATCAGCGCGCCTGCTGAAGGCGGGCCTTCACCGCGGCGCTTACGGCCTTGCCGTCCACACGGCCCTTGTATTCGGTCATGATGGCGCTGATGGCTTTGCCCATGTTCTTCATGCCGCCGTCGAGCAGGGGAGCCACGGTTTTTTCCACCACTTCGGCGAGTTCCTCCTCGGAAAGAGGCGTGGGCAGATAGGCCTGAAGCACGACGACTTCGGCGGCTTCCTTTTCGGCCAGATCGGCGCGGCCGGCGGAAGTGTACTGCTCGATGGAGTCCTGACGCTGCTTGACCTCGCGCAGAAGCACGTCCATGTAGTCGTCGTCCTCGAGGGGACGCATGAGTTCCACCTGACGGTTCTTGGCTGCGGTCTTGAGAAGGCGCAGCGTGCCGAGTTTTACCTGATCCTTGGCCTTGTAGGCCTGGATGTAGTCCTTGTCGATCTGTTCAGCGATACTCATAGCGGTCTTCTTCCTTCGCCGCGAAAGGGACGGGCGCGACCCTTGCGGAAGACGGAATGGAACCGATCCGCCGCCGGAACATGCGGAGCGCGGAACGATTCCGTAAAAAATGGCAAAGGAGCCGGAAATCAGCCCGATAAAAGGTCCAATTTCCGGCTCCGAAACCGGTCTGCATACGGTTCAGAACCCATGCGAACCGTTGTCGTCGAAGATTACCCCATGTTCACCTTGCGCATCTTCTTCATGAGGCGCTTGCGGGCAGCGGCCTTCTTCTTCTTGCGCATGACGCTGGGCTTTTCATAATGCTGGCGCTTCTTCATTTCGGAGAGAACGCCGGCCTTTTCCACCTGCTTCTTGAAGCGACGCAGGGCGATGTCGAAATTATAATCGTCTTCGTTGAGAAAAACTCCGGGCACAGAAATCACCCCCTTTTCAGCGAATTTCTTGTTCCGTCCGATCCGCCAGTTCTCAGGGAGTGAACCGAAAGGAAAAACGGAAATGTGGTCCCTGTCTGCTCCGCGCCGTCCGAACGTTCCGGGGCTGCGGTTTATTATGCAGGGAGAGAAGGAAACTAAAACAGTTTACAGCAAAAAGCAAGTCCCCCGGAGGGCCTCCCGCGGGGAAAACTTCAAAAAAACAGAAAAAATAAGCTTTCGGACAAGGTTCTTTCGCGCTCGTCCCCCCGGTAGGGCGTTTTCAGTCATGCTCGAAGCGGCTGTTTCGCGTGTTCCCTTTACCCCGATGTGCGGGAAAGGAGACAGGGCGGAACCGGGTCTGAGCCGTGAGAAAAAACGGGAAAACGCCGCAGGCCGCGGGAAAGAGACTTTTCCGCGGCGCTGAAGCGTATGTTTCGGAGGAAGTCTGCGGCGGCCTAGTGATCCTTGTGCCCGGCGTTCTTGCTGTCCCTGATGGCGCGGGCAAACGCCAGCGTGATGCCGATGCCGAGAATGAGGATGACCGAGTAGAGCACGCCGAAGAAAATGGCGTAGTCAGGCTGCCACAGAGGCAGATCCCAGGGGAAGGGGCTGTGTCCGTTTTCACCAGGTATAAGCATGAAGACTCCTTAGCGGCTGGAAGGTCAGCTGTTCCGAGGGCCGGAACAAGAACCGTCCCGCTACTGTATCTGCTTTTTCAGATTAATGCCAGCCCTGAATTTCACGACCTTGCCGGCGGGAATGGTGATGCTTTCGCCGGTACGGGGGTTGTGGCCCTTGCGCTCCTTGCGTTCTTCGACCACGAGGGAGCCGAAGCCGGGGAGGGAAAGCTTACCGTCGGAAGCGAGAGCTTCCTGTATGGCTTCGAGCAGAGCGTTCAGAGACTGCTCGGCGCTGCTTTTGCTGATGGAGGCCTGTTCGGCTATCTTGGCGATGAGTTCGGCCTTGGTCATGAGAGCTCCTTTCTGCCTGAAGGCAGACATACGAAGGAATTTGGGAGATGCGGTTTTCTTTTAAGTACACGTTTCCTGCCCATCGTCAAGAGAGACGGGCCGCTCCGGGATGATTTTTTCAAGAAAAAAGCGCATCGGCCAGTTTCTGGAACTGTTCCACGGCAAGGGTTTCCGGACGCTGGGCCGGATCGATGCCGAGAGAGGTGAGCATTTCGGGGGAAAATGTCTGCGGAAGCGCGTGGCGCAGAATGCTCTGAAGCTGCTTGCGGCGCTGCTGAAAGCAGATCTTGACGAGCCTTGAAAGGCGTTCGGGATGCGCGGGCCGCCGCTCCGCAGGCAGAGGCTCGAACACCACCACGGCGGAATCCACCTTGGGCGGCGGAGAAAAGGCCGCCGGGCCGATGACGAAGCCCTTTCTGGTGGCCACGAAGCTCTGTATCCACACGCTGAGCGCGCCGTAGTCCTTCGATCCGGGGCGGGCGGTGAGCCTGTCGCCCACTTCCTTCTGCACCATGAACACGGCGCGGGCAAGGTCGGGCGTCTGCCACACGATGTCCCACATGAGCGGGGAGGCCACGTTGTAGGGGAGGTTCCCTGCGATTTTCCACGGGCCTTCCAGACTCTGCCAGGGGTAGGCGAGCGCGTCGCCCGCCACCACCTCGAGGCCCTCCAGAGGCCGGGCCGCGTGTTCGGCGGCGTAGTGGTCGTCCTTTTCCAGCAGCAGAAGTTTCTTCCAGGGCAGGGGGCGCAGCAGCGCGGTGAGCGCGCCGGGGCCGGGGCCTATTTCCATGATCTGATCGCCGTCTTCCACGCGCAGAAGATCGACGATGCGCTGCACGACACGCTCGTCGCGCAGAAAGTGCTGGCCGAGGCTTTTCTTGGCCCTCGCGGCCGTGAAGAGATTGATGTCGCTCATGATGATCCGGTGTTGTCTGCCGTGCTCCTTAAAAAGGGGCGCGGCGTCGTTGGCTCGGGAGGCGGCGGAATTTTTCTTCCGCCGCGGAAGATGCCCTACATGGAGTCGTAGTGACGGAAGCGCATGGTGAAGCCTGCGCGGCCCTGCGTGGCGGAACGCAGCGACGTGGAGAAACCGAAGAGCCTGCGCATGGGCGCGATGCCGGAAAGGTAGCGCATGCCGCCTCTCTCGCCGAGATCCTCCACCTTGCCGCCGCAGTTCTGGAACAGGCTTATGGACGCGCCGAGCGCTTCTTCCGGCGCCACGATTTCCACGTTCATGATGGGTTCGAGCACCGTGGCGCGGGCGTTCGCCATGGCGTCGCGCACGGCGGCAGCGGCGGCCATGCGGCAGCCTGCCGTGGTGGCGCCGTCCTTGCGCACGGCCGTCACGGTCACGGCCACGTCCTGCACGGGATAGCCGGTCTGCGGGCCGGAGAGCAGGCTGTCGGAAATGCCCTGAAGCACCTCTTCCACCAGCGCCTTCGGCAGCGCGTCCTTGGGATCGGCCGGATGAGCCAGCTCGTCGGCAAGGGCGATGCGGTTGCCGTTGTCGCGTCCGGCGGGTTCCATGACGATGGAAACTTCGCCTATGTGATGCACGGTGCCGAGTTCGCGGTCGAAGAGACCGTGGCCCTCGCCCCGGGCGCGCACGGTTTCGCGCGCCACCACCTGAGGCTGACCGGCCCGGGGGCTGATGCCGTATTCGCGGCGCATGCGTTCGAGAATCACGTCGAGATGCAGCTCTCCCATGCCGGAAATGATGCGGTTGCCCGAACCTTCGTCCTGCGAGACGCCGAGCGTGGGGTCTTCCGCGCTGTAGCGTGCCAGGGCTTCGTCGAGCGTTTTGCCTTCGTCGGCGTTGCGCGGCTCGAGCGCTATGGAGATGACGGGCTTCACCTCTTCAAGCGGCTCCAGCAGAATGTCGAAGCCCGGCGCGGCGATGGTGTCGCCGGTGCGGGCGTGACGCAGGCCGAGCACGGCCACGATGTCGCCCGAACAGGCCTCGGAAATCTGTTCCTGCTGGTCGGCATCCATGCGTACCAGGCGCGAGATGCGCTCATCCTTGTTCAGCGCGGTGTTGTGCACGGTGTCGCCTTCCTTCAGACGGCCCGCATAAAGGCGCACGAGCGAGGTCTTTCTGCCGCCTTCCATGAGCACCTTGAACACCAGTCCGCAGAAGGGCGCGGCGGGGCTGATGTCGAGCGTGCGCTCCGATCCGTCCGCCGTGGTGCCGCAGGGAGCGGGCACGTCGGCGGGGGAGGGCAGATACCGGCCCACCGCGTCGAGCAGAGGCTGCACGCCCGCGTTTTTCAGGGCCGAACCGGCAAGCACGGGCGTCACCTTCCGCGCAAGCGTGGCGCGCTTCAGCGCGGCGTGGATGTCCTCTTCGGAGAAATTCTCTTCCAGATAGCGTTCCATGAACGCATCGTCGTTTTCGCCCAGCGTTTCCAGCAGCTTTTCCCGCCAGAAAAGGGCCTGTTCCTGCTCTTCGCCTTCCAGCGGAAGCTCTTCCATGTCCCGGCCCTGGGTGTCCTCGTCGAACACGAGCTTCTTCATGGTGATCACATCGGCCACGGCATGAAAGTCCGGGCCTTCGCCGAGAGGTATCGTCACCGGGGCGGGCACGGCTCCCAGTCTTTCGTGCATGGCGTCGAGCACGGCGGAAAAATTCGCGCCCACGCGATCCATCTTATTAATGAAGGCGATCTTGGGCACGCCGAAGGATTCCGACTGCCGCCACACCGTTTCCGACTGCGGCTCCACGCCGCCCACCGCGCAGAACACGCCCACCGCGCCGTCGAGCACGCGCAGCGAACGTTCCACTTCAATGGTGAAGTCCACGTGTCCGGGCGTGTCGATGAGGTTCAGCGTCCAGTCCTTCCAGCGGCAGGTGGAGGCGGCCGCGGCTATGGTGATGCCGCGTTCCTGCTCTTCGGGCATGAAGTCCATCGTGGCCGTGCCGTCGTGAACTTCGCCCATGCGGTGTATCTTGCGCGTATAGAAGAGGATGCGCTCGCTGAGCGTGGTCTTGCCGGCGTCGATGTGGGCGATGATGCCGATGTTGCGGAGGTTCTTCATGTCGTCCTGACTCATGACTGATGCTCCTGAACAAGAAAGGCGGAAAGGGTGCGGGTTCGGAAAAAGGCGGGAGAAGGGCCGATCCAGCAGGCTTCCATGCCGGGACCTGCCGCCAGCGCGGCGGACGTTTCGGCAGGGAAGGACGGGGCGGCCGGAAGAAAAACGGCGTCCGGTGTCTGCGTTTCGTCCTCAAGCAGCACGGCGTCGGGGTGCAGCCAGCGGAGGCGGCGCGTGACTTCCTCCTTCGAGGGCAGGCCGTTTTCGGGGTTCTCATCCTTATAAAGAGAGAGCAGCCGGGGCGCGGGGCGGTCGCGGTACACGGGAACGCCGTCGGCGGCGGCCCGGTGCAGCAGATCCTTCTGCCCGGCGGAGAGGCCCTGCTCCGCATCGGGAAATACGAGAACGCGTCCGTCGGGAGAGGCGGCCCGGAGATCTTCGTAAAGGTCGGACAGGCGTTCGTCGTCCAGCACGAAGGAGTCTTCAAGGCCGGCAAGTTCCAGCGCGGCGGATACGGCCGGAGCGAACGGTACGGGAGAGATCACGGCGATGCGGCCCGTGCCCGCGATGACGGCGGGAACGAGCGCGGCCAGAAAGCGGGCCGGAGAAGCGAAGCCTTCCGCCGTGACGGCCAGCACCCACGAGGCGGGCGCGGCGCGTTCCGTGCGGGAGAAGCCTTCCCTCGCGCTTCGGCGTTGCACGAGGCTCTCGCCGCCGTCCTCCTTCCAGCGGTGAAAGGCGAAGGCGATGGCCGTTTTGAGCAGCGCCCGAAGTTCTGCGGGCGTGCCTTCGTAGGCGTCGGCGTAGAGACTGTCGTCGGGACGGAAGGATTCAAGCCAGGCGGGCAGGTCGGAAATGAGATTCATGAGTATCTCCCTTTCCTTCTTGGGTACGTTGCTCGCGACCGCTCGTCAAATGAAATGTTGCCGCGCGGGGGAATCGGGGCGTCTTTTCCCCGTCCGGGCAGGTGCATCAAGCCTTCCGGCAGGCGTTATCAGGCTCTGGAACGCAAGGAAATACGTTGCGTTTTGGCGGGAACGGCTCTATCGTGTGTCGGATGTTCCATCGGAATCGGAGGCCCCTCATGCAAAAAATTCGTGTCCTGACCACGGCGGCGCTCGCCCTTGTTACCTTTTTGACCGGCGGCGGCGTGATGAAAGCCGTCAGCGCGGAAAACGACTATGACTCTCTGCGCCGTTTCAGTCAGATCCTTGATATGGTGGAGCAGTACTATGTCAACGACGTGTCCCAGAAGGAACTTCTGGACGGCGCCATCAAGGGGATGCTTCAGAATCTCGATCCTCATTCCACGCTGATGTCGGAAGAGGAATTTCAGGAAATGCAGGAAAACACCACCGGCGAGTTTTTCGGCGTGGGTGTGGAAATTACGATAGAGAACGGCCAGGTCATGGTGGTGAGCCCCATTGAGGACACCCCCGGCTACAAGGCCGGTCTGCGCGCGGGCGACGCCATCATTGCCGTGGACGGCCAGTATACGATGGAAATGAGCCTGACCGACGTGGTGGCCAAGATGCGCGGCAAGCGCGGCACCACGGTGGAGCTGCAGGTGCTGCACAAGAACGGCACCCGCCCCGTGACCATGAAGATCCGGCGCGACGCCATTCCGCTCATCAGCGTGAAGTCCCGCGAGCTGGAACCCGGTTACTGGTGGATCCGTCTGACCCGCTTCAGCGGTCACACCTCGCAGGAACTGGCCGAAGCGCTGAGCAAGGCCCGCGCCAAGGGCGCGCTCAAGGGCGTGGTGCTTGATCTGCGCAACAACCCCGGCGGTCTGCTCGATCAGAGCGTCGAGGTGGCGGATCAGTTCCTCAAGGAAGGCGTCATCGTGTCCATGCGCGGCCGCGATGCCTCTTCCGAACGCAGCTTCAGCGCCCATGCCCAGCCGGACGACGTGGACTGCCCGCTGGTGGTGCTGGTCAACTCCGGTTCCGCCTCGGCTTCCGAAATCGTGGCCGGTGCGCTGCGCGATCAGAAGCGCGCCCTCATCATCGGCGAACGCACCTTCGGCAAGGGCTCGGTGCAGAACCTCATTCCTCTGGCCGACGGCGCCGGTCTCAAGATCACCGTGGCCCGCTACTACACGCCTTCGGGCAAGTCCATTCAGGCCGAAGGCATCTCTCCCGACTTTGAGGTCGCCTGGGAAGCGCCCCGGGAAACCGAGGCCGAACCGGCCCTGCTTCTGCGGGAAAAGGATCTGCGCGGTCATCTTGAACAGAAGGACGCAAAGGGCGAAAAGGCCGGAGACGAGGAAAAGCTGAGCGACGCCGAGGAAGTGAAGACCATGCTCGACAGGGATAATCAGCTCAGGCTCGCGCTGCAGTTCGTCAAGACGCTGCCCGTGCTCAAGACGCTCAAGAACTGACGGCAGGGGAGCGTGGCGCAGGATCCGCCATGAAGCGGAAGACCGCGCACAAAACGCTCCCTGCGCCTCTTCGGCGTTTTCAAAGCCTGCCGTCTCCGGGCGTCGGCTCAAGTTTCAGGTCGTGCCTGCAAAAGCCTTCACGGGCTGCGGGCGCGGCCGCCCCTTTCCTTTCCGGCCGCGGGATCATCCCTGCCGGAGTCGGGAAAGCCTTTCTCATACCAGGGGGCACGAAACCTGTGCCCCGCAACGCCAGGACGGAGGATTCCATGCTTCAGCAAACCCTTTCCATCATCAAGCCTGACGCCGTGTCCCGCAATCTGCAGGGCGAAATTCTGGCCATGATCCAGAAGAGCGGCCTGCGCATCGTGGCCATGAAGATGATTCAGCTCACCCGTGCTCAGGCGGAAGCCTTTTATGAAGTGCACAAGGAACGGCCTTTCTACGGCGAGCTTGTGGAATACATGATCTCCGGTCCCGTGGTCTGCTCCGTGCTGGAAGGTGAGGACGCCATCGCTTCCTATCGCGCGCTCATGGGCGCCACCAATCCCGCCAATGCCGCCGAAGGCACCATCCGCAAGCTCTATGCCGAAAGCGTGCAGGCCAACGCCGTGCACGGCTCCGACGCTCCCGAAACCGCCGCCCGGGAAGTCGCCTTCTTCTTCAGCCGGACCGAAATCGTAGGCTGAGCCATGAGCGTGGTCGGCTGCATAGGCTGCGGGAACATGGGCGGCGGCGTTCTGAAGGGGCTGGTGCCCCATGAGGAATTCACGCTGATCGGCCATGATCATACCCGCGCCAAGGTGGAAGGCATAGGTCCGGAAGGCCGCGTGCGCTTCGCGGACACGCCTCTGGAAGTCGCCGAAAAGGCGGATGTCATCATTCTTGCGGTCAAGCCCTATCAGATGGACGCCATGCTGGAAGAGATCCGGCCTGCACTGAACGCGTCCAAGGTGGTGGTGTCCCTCGCGGCCGCCTTTTCCCAGGAAAAGCTGATCCGCGGCGTGGAAGGGCGCTGTCCCGTGGTGCGCTGCATGCCCAACCTGCCCGTCATCGTGGGGAAGGGCGTGTTCGCGCTCTGCCTTGAGGATCCGGCGCTGGATGAGGAACGCGGCCGCAGCCTGCTTGAGATGTTCCGTCTCATGGGCATGGCCGTCGTGCTTCCCGAAGCGCAGTTCCCGGCCTTTTCCTCGCTGGTGGGCTGCGGTCCCGCCTTTGCCCTGCTGTTCATGGAAGGTCTGCTCAATGCGGGCATCACGATGGGCCTGAAGGCCCCCGTGGCCGCCGAGCTCATCGCCGCCATGATGGAAGGTACGGCGCGCCTTGCGCTGGAAAGCGGCGAGAGCTTCGCCGATCTCAGGGTGCGGGTCTGCTCGCCTTCCGGAACGACCATCCGCGGTGTCAATCACATGGAGCGCTGCGCCGTGCCCGGTCATGTGACCGACGCGGTGCTGGAAGCGCTGCGCCGCGACAGGGAAATGGCTTCCGGTTCCTAGCCGTCCGAATGTCATGCCGCGTTCCCCGGAGACGCTCCGGCGGTCGGGGAACGCGGCTTTCTCCCGCCTGAGCGCTTCGCCACGCCCGGCGGCATCCTTTTTCTTCACGCCTTCCCGGCGTTTGTTGCCGAGGTTCCCCATGCAGATGCCCGACAGACGGATGTTCTTCCAGATCAACTGGGGGCTTGTGCTCACCACGGTGCTGCTTTTCGCCGTGGGCATGGTGAATCTGTACTCCGCGAGCGGTTCCCGCATCGAGGGCGGATTCGTGCTGTCGCCGTTCTATCAGCGGCAGCTCGTGTGGGGGCTGATCGGGCTCGGCGTCATGGTGACGTGCATGCTCATCGACTACAGGCGCATCGAGCGTCTGGCCGTGCCGTGCTACATCATCGTGCTGTTTCTGCTTCTGCTCGTGCCCATCGTGGGCAAGACCGTGTACGGCGCCAAGCGCTGGATCGATCTCGGCGTCATGAATCTGCAGCCGAGCGAGCTGGCCAAGTTCGCCGTGCTCATGATGGGCGCAAAGGCCCTGTGCCGGGACGGGGAATCTCTGGGCTGGAAAAGGCTTGCCCAGGTGCTTTCCATAGGTCTCGTGCCGTTTCTGTTCATTGCCAAGCAGCCGGACCTCGGATCCGGCCTCACCGTGCTGGTGCTGCTCGGCGGCATGGTGCTCTTTCACGGCGTGAAGTGGCGCGTGCTGCGCGTGTGCCTGCTGGTCATTCCTCTCGTCATGCCGCTCGGCTGGTTCGTGCTGCACGATTATCAGCAGGAGCGCATTCTTACTTTTCTTGATCCCACGCGCGACCCGAGAGGCGCGGGTTATCACATCATTCAGTCGCAGATCGCCATAGGCTCCGGCGAAATGTTCGGCAAGGGCTTTCTTGCGGGCACGCAGAGTCAGCTGCGCTTTCTGCCGGAAAAGCATACCGACTTCGCCATCGCCGTGCTGGGCGAGGAGTGGGGCTTTGCCGGCTGCATGGCGCTCGTGACGCTGTTCTGTCTGTTCCTCATGGCCATGTACAGCACGGTGCGCGACGCCAAGGACCGCTTCGGCTCAACGCTCGCCGCGGGCATTTTCTTTTATTTCTTCTGGCAGATCATCGTGAACATCGGCATGGTGGTGGGGCTCATGCCCGTGGTGGGCATGCCGCTGCCCTTCATCAGCTACGGCGGCACAGCGCTGGTGGTCAACTGCGCGCTTGTGGGCATTGTGCTCAGCATTTCCATGCGGCGATTCGTGTTCAAGAGCTGAACAGCTTGTGTGTCGAAGAGCGTTCGGGCCGCCTGTTCGACAGGAGACGGCGGGACGGTTTTCCGGAAAAAGAGCAGAAAAAAGGCGTGGGCGGGACGTGATTTTCACGTTTCGGAAGCGCCTTTTTGCGTAAAAAACACGGTCCGATTGTTTTTCTGCAAGTTTTTTCCGTCGTGAAAAAAAACTCGATCATAATTTTATTTATTTTTTTCCCGGGCGGAACGAACGCAATCGGCGCAGAATCGGCGCTGCGACGGAAAGATTTTTCGCCCCGGGATATCCTGTTTCTGCAAAAGAAAGAGGCTTTCCGGGAAGATATGACACGTTGTTCATACTTGTAACATTTTGAGCAAACGGCATTTCAGAACCGCTTCATTTCTTGAAAAAAAAGACTCCCGGCTTTGACAAAGAGTCGAAAACGGGGTAGCTAAAAAATGATTCTACTCCCAATAATTCAGGAGCGCAGAACTTTGGGGGCTTAGAATGCAACGGTAGAGTGGCCCCTTTTTACAGCTTCGGTTGGAGGTTCTCGGAATGATCAACATCGACATAACCCTCCTGATTCAGTTGGTGAATTTTTTGATTGCGCTCGCGATCATAAATTACCTGATCATTCGCCCGGTGCGTGGCGTCATTGCCCGCCGCCGTGCGCAGAATGATGAACTGAGAGGCACTGCCGATTCCCTTGAGGGAGAGGCCGGTCTCAAGATGGAAGGTTACAACGCCCGCATCGAAAAGGCCCGCGCGGAAGTCGCCGCTGTGCGCAAGAGCATGAAGACCGCCGCGGAAGAGGCCGCCCAGGCCAGGGTGAACGCTGCAGGCGACGAGGCCCGCGCCATCCATCGAGCCGCCGCCGAGCGTGTCCGCGAGGAAAGCGCGGAAGCCAGGCGCGAGCTTGACGGTCGGGTGGGCGATTTCGTTCAGGTTGCCCTCAAGTCCATGCTTGGATAGCATCATCGCAGCAAGGAGAACGGCGTGCAAAGAATCTATGGAATTGTGACGGCCTGCGCTCTGGTCCTGGTATCCTGCCAGATCGCGTCCGCAAGCGACGGACACTCCCTGCCGTGGGGTGACTTTCTGCTTCGCGTGATCAACGCCGCCATCTTCGTCGGCATCATCTGGTACGCGGCGGGCAAGCTCATCAAAAAGTTTTTCACGGGGCGCCGTGAAGAGATCGTCCGCGAAATGGACGATCTGGCCAAGCGCAGGCAGGAGGCCGAGGCCCGGCTTGCCGAGGTCGAGCGTCAGATAGCCGACGTGGATGCGGAATGCGCGAAGCTTCTTGAAGAAGGCCGCGCTCAGGCCGAACGCATCAAGGCCTCCATCCTGGCCGATGCCGAAAAGCAGGCCGCTCACATCATTGAGCAGGCCAAGAAGGGCGCGGAACAGGAAGGCAAGGCGGAGCTTGAAGCCATCCGCGAGCGTATGGCCGAAACCATTGTCGCGGAGGTTGAAAAGAGCCTTCTCGACAGACTGGATGCCACGACGCATCAGAAACTGATCGACAAATCGTTGACCAAGGTGGTGCTGCAGTGATCGGCAATGTCGTGTCCCGGCGCTATGCCGCGGCGCTCTTTTCCATCGGGAAAGAGGCGGGCATGGCGGAATTGGAACGCTATGGAGCGTCTCTCAGTGCTCTGGGCGAGGCTGTGGAAAAGACTCCCAGGCTGGCGGAGGCTTTTCGCAATCCCGTCCTCTCCACGGAAGAGAAGAAGAAAGTGGCGCTGTCCCTGCTGGATGTGGCTGGTGGCGGCGCCGTGGAACAACGTTTTTGTGCGCTGCTGGCCGATAAGGACCGGCTGCCCCTGCTTCCCGCCATTGCGGCGGACTTTTCGGCCCTGCTCGACGAGGCCCGCGGCATTTCACGCGGCGTCGTGACCACGGCCGTGGAGCTGGACGACGCGCATAAGGACAGCATCAGAACGAAGTTGGAATCGCAGACAGAGCGCAAGCTTGAGCTTGAATATGTCATCGATCCTTCCATCATTGGAGGCGTTGTCTTCCGGGTGGGAGATATGGTGTACGACGCAAGCCTGCGCGCGCAGCTCGACAACCTCAGGGAATCCATCAAGAGGGGTGAGTAGGCCATGCACATCAAGGCTGAAGAGATCGGAAAGATCATCGAGGAGCAGATCCGCAACTACGACCAGCACGTGGAAATGAGCGAGACTGGCACCGTCATGTACGTGGGCGACGGTATCGCCCGCGTGTACGGCGTGCGGAATGCCATGTCCATGGAACTGCTGGAGTTTCCCGGCGGACTCATGGGCATGGTGCTCAACCTCGAAGAAGACAACGTCGGCGTCGCCCTGCTCGGTGACGACACCGACATCAAGGAAGGCGATCCGGTCAAGCGTACCGGCCGCATCTTCTCGGTGCCGGTCGGTCCCGCCGTGGCCGGCCGCGTGCTGAATCCTCTGGGCCAGCCGCTGGACGGCCTCGGACCCGTGGAAAGCACGGAAATCCGTCCCGTGGAGCTCAAGGCTCCGGGCATCATGCAGCGCAAGAGCGTGCATGAACCCATGGTGACGGGCATCAAGGCCATCGACGCCATCACGCCCATCGGCCGCGGCCAGCGTGAACTCATCATCGGCGACCGCCAGGTGGGCAAGACCGCCATCTGCGTGGACGCCATTCTTGCCCAGAAGGGCACCGGCGTGCACTGCTTCTACGTGGCCATCGGCCAGAAGAAGTCCACCGTGGCTCTGGTGGCCGAAACCCTGCGCCAGCACGGCGCGATGGAATACACCACCATCGTGTCCGCCTCGGCCTCGGAATCCGCGCCTCTGCAGTACATCGCCGCTTACTCCGGCTGCACGATGGCCGAATACTATCGCGACAACGGTGAACACGCCCTCATCGTGTACGACGACTTGTCCAAGCAGGCCGTGGCCTATCGCCAGATGTCCCTGCTGCTCCGTCGTCCTCCGGGACGTGAAGCCTTCCCCGGCGACGTGTTCTACCTGCACTCCCGCCTGCTTGAACGCGCGGCCAAGCTCAGCGACGAACTGGGCGCCGGTTCTCTGACGGCTCTGCCCGTCATCGAAACCCAGGCCGGTGACGTTTCCGCCTACATCCCCACCAACGTGATCTCCATCACCGACGGTCAGGTGTTCCTGGAAACCAACCTGTTCAACGCCGGCATCCGTCCCGCCATCAACGTGGGTATCTCCGTGTCCCGCGTGGGCGGCGCCGCTCAGATCAAGGCCATGAAGCAGGTCGCAGGCTCTCTGCGTCTCGACCTTGCCCATTACCGTGAAATGGCTGCCTTCGCCCAGTTCGGTTCCGATCTGGACAAGGACACCAAGGCCATTCTCGATCGCGGTGCCCGCATGACGGAGCTGCTCAAGCAGCCTCAGTATCATCCCATGCCCACGGAAGAGCAGGTGGCCTCCATCTTTGCTGCTTCCCGCGGCTTCCTGGATGACATCGAGGTGAAAGATGTGCTGCCGTTCGAAAGCGGCATGCTGGAAATGCTTCGTACCGAAAAGCCCGATATCCTCGCCGATATCCGCGATCGCAAGAAGCTGGACGACGATCTGGAAGCCCGTCTTTCCGCGGCCATCAAAGAGTTCAAGGTATCCTTCAAGGCGCGGGGGTAACTCATGCCTTCGTTGAAAGATGTAAAACTCCAGATAGCTGGCGTCGGCAAGACCAAGCAGATCACGAGGGCCATGGGAATGGTCGCCTCGGCGAAGCTGCGCGGCGCCCAGAACCGCATCGAGCGCTTCCGCCCCTACGCGGAAAAGTTCGGTGAGATGCTGGGTGATCTTGCTGCCAGAACGGAAGAGGCGGCCCATCCGCTGCTTCAGGTTCACAAGCAGATCGAATCGGTGGTCATCGTCCTTCTTTCCTCCGATCGCGGTCTGTGCGGGGGCTTCAACGTCAATCTGATATCGACCGCTCTCGATCTGGCCCGTGCCAAGACCGAAGAGGGCCGTACCGTCCGGTTCATCTGTGTGGGCCGGAAAGGCCGCGACGCGGTGCGCAAGACTTCCTACGAGATCATCGAATCGTATGGAGACGTCATGGGTTCCTTCGATTTCCGCCTGGCGGCCCGTCTGGGCGGAAAGGTGTCGCAGCTTTATGAAAGCGGTGAGGCCGATGAAGTGTACCTCGTGTACAGCGAATTCGCGGGCATGACGCGTCAGATTCCCACGAAGATGGCGCTTCTGCCGGTGACTTCCACCGCCGGTGACGAGAACGAAAGCAAGGCGGCGGCCGAATGCCTGTACGAACCCGAAGTCGGGGTTCTGCTGGCGGAACTTCTGCCCCGCTACGTGAACGTTCAGATCTACCGCGGACTTCTCGACAACTCCGCCAGCGAGAACGCAGCGCGCATGGCTTCCATGGACAACGCCACGCGCAACTGCGACGAACTGACCAATTCTCTGACGCTTCTTTACAACAAGACCCGTCAGGCTGCCATCACCAACGAACTTATCGACATCGTTGGCGGCGCAAATGCGCAGCAAAGCCAGTAGGAGCATTAGGGCATGACAGCAAACAAAGGCCATATTGTGCAGGTCATCGGCGCTGTTGTGGACGTGGCTTTCCCCGAAGGAAAGCTGCCGAACATCCTCAACGCGCTTGAGATCAATAATATCAACAACCCCAACGCCACGGATCTCGTCTGCGAAGTGGCCCAGCATCTGGGCAACAACGTGGTGCGCACCATCGCCATGGACAGCACCGACGGTCTGGTTCGCGGCATGGAAGTGGTCGATACCGGCAAGCCCATCATGACCCCTGTGGGCAAGGCTGCCATCGGCCGCATCCTGAACGTGGTGGGCAAGCCCGTGGACGGTCTCGGCCCGATCGAGACGGACAAGTACTTCCCCATCCATCGTCCCGCCCCCGAGTTCACCGACCTGAACACTAAGGTGGAACTCCTGGAAACCGGCATCAAGGTCGTGGACCTGCTCATTCCCTTCCCCAAGGGCGGCAAGATCGGTCTGTTCGGCGGCGCCGGCGTGGGCAAGACGGTTATCCTCATGGAAATGATCAACAACATCGCCAAGCAGCACGGTGGCAACTCCGTGTTCGCCGGTGTTGGTGAACGTACCCGTGAAGGTAACGACCTCTACGGCGAACTGAAGGAAGCCGGCGTTCTGGAACGCGCCGTGCTTGTCTACGGTCAGATGAACGAGCCGCCGGGAGCCCGTGCCCGCGTGGCCCTCACCGCTCTGGCCTGCGCCGAGTACTTCCGTGACGAAGAGCATCAGGACGTGCTGCTCTTCATCGACAACATCTTCCGCTTCACCCAGGCCGGTTCCGA